>NZ_JAHQCX010000005.1 GCF_019042245.1 Diplocloster modestus | reverse complement strand
AATACGCATGACCATAACTCATGGCCGCCGGTGCTGGGGATATTCCGGAAGCGAGATCCACCTCTGCATTACCGATCCCGGCGCTGGCCTTACCTACAATCGAGAGCACTCCAATTTTGTTGTTGATTCTGTACGAGACCGTCGCCCCAGTTAACCCTAGTGCATTTGCACTACCGACATTCACTGTTTTATATAGTGTGTCGTGATTGTGGGAGGACGGTGTATATGATGATGGTTTACCCGTTATGGTAGACCAATCTTGTGTGTGGGATACGTTTGCTTTTGATGCTAAATTATTATTTCGAAAAGAAAAATCCCCTTAAAAGGGGACTTTCCTTATCTAACGTATTTTATGTATGTATAGATCATTGCAAGTAAAATGAGGTCGTTTAGAGGTTCTACCATTTCGTAAATCGCTTTTTTAAATGACTTAGCGTCGTAGTCCATTGGAACCGTCCCCTTTTTTCTTTAATTATACTATTTAAGGACATGTATGTCTTGATTTCGATATAATTGTCCGAAAATCCGGACTTTTATATCAAAAACCGATATTTTTTACTAAGAAATGATATAATTCATTTGAAATCTGAATCGAAGAGATCGGTTATTTTGAGATTTAGACCTTTGGCAATATTTTCCAGTTGATCGAGTCGAGGCATTACTTGCCCACTTTCAATTTCGTGTAAAGTTGAACGAGGGATACTAGTTAATTGTTCCATTTTACGCAATGACAATTGTCGATCGTATCGGATCTTCCATATAAGCACATTCATTAAGTCTATATCCTCTATACCGTTTATATTAGTACAAATGTGCGAACATTGCAAAAAATAAAATGATACGCATAAATACGTATAAAAGCATTGACAAAATGCGCATAAATGCGTATAATATAAAGTGTAAGGAGGACATACTAATGAAGAGGAGAGAACTTGTAAAAAAGTTTGAAGCAGGCGGTTGGGAGCTTGTAAGACATGGTGGAAGACATGATATTTATACAGATGGAGAACATCTTGAAGAAATCCCCCGCCATCCTGACATCAATGAAGTCCTTGCAAAAAAATTAATAAGGAAATGGGGACTGTAAAGTCCCTATTTCCACTACGGAAAAGGAGGTAAATATTTTGAGAAAAGCATATCCAACAATTATGACACCGACAGATGGAATTTACATTATAAGAGTCCCAGACCTGGATATTGATACGCAGGGGAATGATATTACAGAGTCCATAGAAATGGCTAGGGATGCAATTGGATTAAAGGGTACTACGCTGGAAGATATGGGGAAAAATCTACCTGAACCTTCGGATCTATCAGAAATTGTACACGGTGACAGGGATATTGTAACATTAGTAGATGTAGATTTTATATCGTATAGAACAGAGCTTGATAATAAAATGGTAAGAAAAAATTTGACGATACCGAGTTGGCTAAATAAAAAAGCAGAAAGAGCAGGGGTGAATTTTTCAAAAATATTGCAGGAGGCACTAATAAAAACACTTGATGCTTAAAAAAACCGCCCCTGCTGCAACAGGAGCGGAATAATAGAGAAAATTGACCTGTACGTAGCCTGATTTCCTCGAGCTAAGTATATCATATGGCCTTGGCATAATCAAATTTTGGTTATGAATTAAGGAGTGCGATATTATGAGTATACAACCGAAAACGTATAAAAATAAAAATGGAAAGGAGATAACAAAATATTACCCTTGTGTATGGGACTCGATTAATAAAAAACCTGTATATGGAGACACAGGGTATTCTACTGAAATAAAGGCGCTTGTAGCAGAAGAGAAACTCAAAGAAAAAGTAAAAAATGGAAAAATTCCAAAGACAAAATCAAAGTTTAAAGAAGTTGCGTGTAAATGGTTTGAGGCAAGGATTGTACTAGTAAAAAATAAGGAATTATCAAATAATACTTATCGTACTGATAAAGATTATTATAATTCGTACCTTAGTGATATATTTGACGATGTTTATTGTCATAAAATCACATCAGTAAATATTAAAAAATTCGTTGATGAAATGAAGAAGGAATACAAACCAAAAACTGTAAATCGAGCATTAAGCGTTCTGAACATGATATTTGAATATGCTGTTTTTCCAGAACGTGTAATAACGGACAACCCATGTTTAGGTATAAAAGGAGCTTCTTTGAAAAAACGCGAATTTAAAGTATGGGATACCGAAACGATCAGTTATTTTATGTCGTTAGGTTCTGTGAAAACATCAAGATACTACGAAATGTTTGCCATGTCGTTTGGATATGGTATGCGCCCAGGCGAGGTATGTGGTTTAAATGCATCTGACCTACTGGGAAAAGGTATTTTAAAACTAAAACGAGGGTATGACAAATATTCGCAGGAAACATATATGAAAACAGATGATAGCCACAGATCGTTAGTTGTGTTACCTTTTTACGAAAATTTACTATTACGTCGTATTGAAATGAAAAAGTACGATAAGTTAGAATGCATAAGCAAAGATATCACATATTTTGATAATGATTATATATTTACACAAAAAAATGGGAATCCTGTAAATCCGGACGTTTATTATAAAGCATTTAAAAGAATCATAGCAAAGCACAACAAAGAATTGGAATTGCTTGCGGATGGATTTGGGAAATTACCAGATGGTAATTCTTTTCTGCCAGATATACGGTTATATGATGCAAGACATAGTTTCGGTACGAATATGATATTAGTTAATGATAAAAGTCCGGCTATTGTTGCAGAGATTATGGGAAGCAGCGTTGAAATGATTATGAAGAATTATGTTCATCCAAATAAAATTATGCAAAAAGATACTTTAAGTGGTTACGCGGATAAATTATTCAGAAACGAAGTATCCTCTAGTAACACGGGTTCTTAGAAAAAAACTTAGAAAAAAATAAATGCGGTATTCGTTGATTAACAACAAAACCGCATAAACACTAGCTTTTCAATAATCGAAGCGACAGGATTTGAACCTGCGACCTCTGCGTCCCGAACGCAGCGCTCTACCAAGCTGAGCCACGCTTCGATATTAAATTTATATAAAAGGGAAAATCCCTAAGTCGAAGCGACAGGATTTGAACCTGCGACCTCTACGTCCCTAACGTAGCGCTCTACCAAGCTGAGCCACGCTTCGATACTGATCCCCATTGGGTCAGCATAAGTTATTATACAGATAAGCTCCCGATTTGTCAACAATTTATTAGAAAATTCTCCTCCAAATTTCACCCCCCAATTTACCCAAATGAAACAAATACAAACGAACCCCACCCTCCAAAAAGCATCAGGCACCACAAAGGCAGCAGCGAAGCAGGCAAAAAGCGGAACCATGACAGATGGCCAACAGAGCCAGCCAACAGAACCGGAAGCTTAATCACATCGGACTCCACAGCTCCCTACCCTGCCGCCTCCTGTCCCCGCTTCATCATTTTACGATAAGAACCGGCTGTGACGCCGCATGCTTTTTTAAAACTCTGGGCAAAATAACTCTGTGAAGAGAACCCGGACAGCTGCGCGACCTCAGCGATACTGTGATCGGTAGACTGTAACAATTCTTTGCTGCAACGGATTCGTTTATCATTCAGATAATTAATCGGAGACAAGCCGTAACAGCCGGTAAACGCATGAACAAAATAAAACTTGTTCAAATGCGCGATTTCAGCCAGTGTATCCAAAGTAATATCTTCCATATAATTCGAATCAATATATCTCTTCGCACGTCCGCATTCCCTGGTAGTTTTCTGAGCAGGGACGACTTCAAAGGTAAAACCCGCATGCCGGACCACGTTCACCAGAAGTACTTCCAGCAGATCCTGGCAGACCAGCTCATAATTTTTCTCTTTCTGTTCCATTTCCGCCACCATAGCATTAAAATAGAACATAAGGTTCTCCCGGCGGTTGCGGTAATTGAATACGGTATAATCCGCATTTTCATTGAAAGAAAAGCACAGCCCCTCCACACCCAGCACCACATATTCCAGCGGAACGGTTCCAAGAGAGACTTCCGTATGCTCCACATTCGGGTTGATGATTACCAGGTCGTCCTGGGTTACAGAAAATGTTTTATCTTCGACGATAAATTTTCCGCTGCCGCCCCGTACGTAGAATAGCTCCGTGAAGTAATGGGTATGCTGAATACTGGGCCAATCCCCTTCATATACGGAAGAACTGACGAACAGTAGCTTTGCCGCTATTTTATCATGATTCGTATCGGTCAGCTGATATCTGGTATTGCCCATGAGATCCCTCCGTTTACAAAATGTTCATGAATTAGTCAAAAATTATTATGTTTCTTGCGTTTTACGTAATATCAATTATTTGTATTCTTATTATAGCAAAAAAACTAAAACAAGACAATAAAACGAGAAAAATTGGAAGAAATAACTATAAAATATACAAAATCCCAAATGATATTTCTTCAATACAGCGATTTACCGTGTGAAACTGTATAAATATAATCAGATCTGGATTTTAAGCAAAAAAGCAAGATATATAAAATTATGCGCAATATCTGTGTTGAATTCACAGGCAATTCAGACTATTCTTTAAGTACAGACCTGTGATACACAGGAACGAGGATCTCTAAGCTGATGAACAGCGATTGAGAAAGTTTAAGGAGGAAATACTATGAAAGCGAAGAAAGTTCTAAGCCTGGTTCTGGCAGCAGCCATGACACTGAGCCTTGTAGCCTGCGGCAGCAGTAAGGAAGAAGAGAATAAAGCTCCGGCCCCTGAAAGTTCCGCACCCGCAGACAATGGATCTGACGAAGCGAAAGAGCCCGCAGCAGGAGAACAGACGCTGAAAGTAGCAGCAGTTGAGACCGCTTACGGCGCCCAGATGTGGCAGGATGTAGCCGCCGCCTTTGAGAAAGCAAACCCTGGCGTGAAAGTGGAACTGACCATTGATAAAAAGCTCGAAGACATCATTACCCCCGCCATGAAAGCCGGAGATTACCCGGATGTGATCATGCGTGCGGTAGGTGCGGAATCCGCCCTGACCGAAACCTTCATCAAAGATAACAACATCGTGGAAATGACAGACGTATTGGCGATGACGGTTCCCGGTGAAGATGTTACGGTAGGCGAAAAGATCCTGCCCGGTTTCGTTGACAACTCTATCACGAACCCCTACGGCGATGGTAAAACCTATCTGATGCCCATGTTCTACGGCCCTTGCGGACTGTTCTATGATGCCGGCCTTTTTGAGGCAAAAGGCTGGACCGTGCCGACGACCTGGGATGAGATGTGGGAATTAGGCGACAAAGCCAAAGCAGAAGGAATCTCTTTATTTACCTATCCGACAGCCGGATACTTCGACGCATTCTTCTATGCCCTGCTTCGTGAGACAGCAGGAAACGACAAATTCCAGGAAGCGCTCCGCTACGGAGAAGGAATCTGGGATACCCCGGAAGCACAGCAGACCTTCGATATTATCGCGAAACTTGCTTCCTATACGGAGAAAACCACTCCGGCTAACGCCAACGACAATGATTTCCGTAAAAACCAGCAGTTAATTCTGGATGATAAAGCCCTGTTCATGCCGAACGGCAACTGGGTCATCGGTGAGATGGCAGACGCTCCCCGCGCAGATGGCTTCAAATGGGGATTCACCGCGCTTCCGGCAGTAACCGAAGGCGGAGACCGGGCTTCCTATACCTTCTTCGAGCAGATCTGGATGCCGAAGGGCGCTGTAAACCAGGATCTTGGAAAACAGTTTATCGCTTATCTGTACAGCGATGAAGCAGCCGAGATCTTCGCATCCGGGGAGACCCCTGCAGTACAGCCGATCAAGGGCATGGCAGATAAACTGGAAGGCGACAATAAGATTTACTACTCCATCTATGATACCGGCGCTATCGCGGTTATGGACGCGTTCGCAACCACAGATCCGGTAGAAGGAGTAACCGTCCGTACTACCTTCTTTGACCCGATCAACTCTCTGGTCAGCGGTGACAAGACCGAAGAACAGTGGGTGGAACAGGTGAAAAAAGACAGCGATGCACTCCGTGCAGCCCTGAAATAATACCCCTGTAAACCATAGTGGGGCTGCCGTACTAAGAATATTTAAGCCTGCCGGATCAGGAGGCAGAAATCTTAGTGCGGCGGCCCTTATTTATTCGACAGGAAATACTTTCTTGTCCACAGACCCAAAGATTGGAGATGAAGCAATGAATAAACAAAAAGGGAGAGGCAGATTTATATTTTTCTGTCTTGCTCCGGCCGTCATCCTGTTTTTTATCTTTATGATAATTCCCACGATAGACGTTTTCCGCATGTCCATGTTCAAATGGGGCGGGTATACGGATGAGAAAACCTTTGTAGGATTACAGAACTTTCAGAAGCTTTTCCAAAGTGATAAATTTTATCAGGCATTCCAGAATTCCATACTGCTCATTGTGATCGTGACCATCGTGACCTTCGGGCTGGCACTTCTCTTCGCGGCCATGCTGACCCGTGAGAAAATCAAAGGACAGAATTTTTACAGAGTTATTTTCTATATCCCCAACATTCTGTCCGTAGTTGTCATCAGCGCGATCTTTTCCGCGATCTACGATCCGAACCAGGGCCTTCTCAATTCGTTTTTGAACCTGTTCCGGGGGCAGAACGGCATCGATAACCCGATCCTGTGGCTGGGCAGCCAGAAGATCGTAATCTACAGCATCGTCATCGCCATGATATGGCAGGCTATCGGTTACTATATGGTCATGTATATGGCCAGTATGGCGAACATACCGGAAAGCCTCTATGAAGCGGCCAGCATGGAAGGGGCCGGGAGAATCAAACAGTTCTTTACCATTACGATACCGCTGATCTGGACCAATATAAGGACCACCCTGACGTTCTTTATCATCAGTACGATCAACATGAGCTTCCTGTTCGTAAAAGCCATGACCAACGGGGGACCGGACGGGGCATCCAGCGTGTTCTTAAGCTACATGTACCAGGAGGCCTATACGAATTCCTCATATGGATACGGTATGGCCATCGGCGTTATGGTGTTCCTGTTCTCATTTGCGCTGGCCGGCGTCCTGAACGCTGTAACCAAGCGTGAAGAGCTTGAATTCTAAAGGAGGTGAATCGGAATGAAAGAAAATAAAAATGCTTTAAAGACGGGCAGTCCGAAAGCTTATAAAGCGGGAATCTATATCGTATTAAGCCTGCTGGCCGTCATGATTATCGTACCGGTCGCCTGGGTTTTCATTGCTTCCATCAAGGAAAACTCCGAGTTCTACGGAAATCCATGGGCGCTGCCCCAGGGGATTCACCTGGCGAACTTCGCGGACGCCTGGCAGAAAGCCAACATGGGTTCTTATATGTTAAACTCTGTGATCGTCGTGGCTATCGGTATTGCTCTGCTGATCGTGATCGCGCTTCCGGCCGCCTATGTACTGGCCCGGTTTAAGTTCAAAAGCAGCGGCCTGTGGAACGTGATGTTTATGGCCGGTCTGTTCGTTAACGTAAACTACATCGTGGTGCCCATTTTCCTGATGTTAAATAACGGTGATAAAGTGCTGCGGCAGTGGACGGGCCATCCGTTTTTCCTGAACAATCTGTTCATACTGGCGCTGGTGTACGCGTCGACAGCCCTGCCGTTTACCATCTATCTGCTGTCCGGCTATTTCAAATCGCTGGCCAAGGATTACGAGGAGGCGGCGTATGTGGACGGCGCCGGATACGCCAGAACGATGATACAGGTTATTATGCCCATGGCTAAACCCAGCGTGGTAACCGTTATTCTGTTCAACTTCCTGGCCTTCTGGAATGAATACATCATTTCCATGACATTGCTGACGAAACCGGAACTGAAAACCCTTCCGGTGGGCCTGATGAATCTGATGGCCGCTCAGAAGTCCGCGGTGCAGTACGGGCAGCTGTATGCCGGCCTGGTTATCGTTATGGTACCCACCCTGATACTCTACATCTGTGTTCAGAAGAAGCTGACCCAGGGTATGACCCTCGGCGGTTTGAAAGGATAAGGGGGTTGACATTATGAGTGAAACTGCAAAGAAAATCGTAACCGCACTGGTGGTTCTGGTCGTATTTATCATCAGCCTTTCCCTGGTGGTCATCGGACAGAAGAACGTGGGCGCAGCCGGACTGGGAGTAATGCTTCTGGGCCTGGCCGGCCTGGTAGTGCTGCTGTGGTTCTACAACCGCAAATATAAATAACCCGGAGTTTAAAATCCGGAATTATCAGGAGGACTTTTCATATGGAACATACGAAAGGCCGTGTCACCATACCGACCGACATTGACGTCATCCCGGAGACTCTGACGCTGATGGACCGCTGGGGGGCAGATGCAGTCAGAGACTGTGATGGTACTGACTTTCCCAAAGAGCTTCGGGAAGTGGACGCTAAAATATATTCGACTTATTATACAACACGAAAAGATAATGCATGGGCGATGGCCAATCCGGATGAAATACAGCAGATGTATGTAATGACACCTTTTTACACAGCGACGGGCAGAAGGCTTAAGGTCCATCTGATGAAAGGGCTTTACCCCGATATGCTGACCCCCAACAGCCGGGATGATATCAATCGCTGGTGGGAAGTGATCGACCGGACCACCGGTGAAGTGGTTTCCACAGACAAATGGAGCTATGACGAAAAGGGTGGGGACGTGACGATCCAGACCGAGCCGTTCCACGATTACACGGTCAGCTTCCTGGCCTATATCATGTGGGACCCGGTTCATATGTACAACGCAGTTACCAACAATTGGGAAAATGTGGAGCATCAGATTACTTTCGATGTCCGTCAGCCAAAGACTCACGCCTATACCATGAAGCGGCTCAGGAAATTTATCAAGGATCATCCTTATGTAAAGGTACTGCGGTTTACCACGTTTTTCCACCAGTTCACACTGATTTTCGACGAGCTGGCGCGGGAGAAATACGTGGACTGGTATGGATATTCCGCATCGGTGAGCCCGTATATTCTGGAGCAGTTTGAAAAAGAAGCGGGTTATCCTTTCCGGCCGGAATACATCATCGACCAGGGCTATTATAATAACAACTACCGGATACCCACGAAGGAGTTCCGGGACTTCCAGGCGTTCCAGCGCCGGGAGGTGGCGAAGATCGTGCGCGAGATGGTGGACATTACCCATGAATGCGGCCGGGAAGCCATGATGTTCCTGGGAGACCACTGGATCGGAACCGAGCCGTTTATGGAAGAGTTCAAAACACTGGGTCTGGACGCAGTGGTGGGAAGTGTTGGAAACGGCGCGACGCTGCGGCTGATCAGCGATATCCAGGGCGTAAAATATACGGAGGGCCGCCTTTTACCCTATTTCTTCCCGGACACCTTCTACGAGGGCGGCGATCCGGTTAAACTGGCCAAGGAAGGGTGGGTCACAGCCCGGCGGGCGATCCTGCGGAAACCTGTGGACCGGATCGGCTACGGCGGATACCTGAAATTAGCGACCCAGTTCCCCGATTTCGTGGATTACGTAGAATCCGTATGTGACGAGTTCCGGGAACTCTATAAAAATATCAAAGGCACAACGCCCTACTGCATCAAAACCATCGCGGTCCTAAACTGTTGGGGCAGGATGAGAGCCTGGGGCAACCACATGGTACATCACGCCATTTACCACAAACAGAACTATTCCTACGCGGGAGTCATCGAGGCTCTGTCAGGAGCCCCCTTTGATGTCCGCTTTATCAGCTTCGAGGACATTAAGAAAGACCCCTCCATCCTGAACGACATCGACGTCCTGCTAAACGTAGGCGACGCGGATACCGCATATACCGGCGGTGAATGGTGGTGCGATCCGGTGATCGCCTCCGCCGTAAAAGAATTCGTCCATCAGGGAGGAGGACTGATCGGCGTCGGAGAACCCACCGGCCATCAGGCCAACGGCAGATTCATCCAGCTGGCCAACGTATTTGGCATAGAGGAAGAAAGAGACTTCACACTGGGCTATGATAAATACAACTGGGAAGAACACAGCCACTTCATTCTGGAAGACTGTACAGGTCCGGTGGATTTCGGAGAGGGCAAGAAGAATATCTTCGCCCTGGAAGGTACCACAATCCTGGCCCAGCGGGACCAGGAAGTCCAGATGGCTGTAAATGATTTCGGCCAGGGAAGGGCCGTGTACTTAAGCGGGCTGCCCTACAGCTTCGAGAACAACCGCCTGCTCTACCGTTCCATTCTGTGGAGCACCCACGATGAGGAGAATCTATACAAATGGTTCAGCAGCAACTTTAACGTAGAAGTACACGCTTACGTAGACAGCGGAAAATACTGCGTAGTCAACAATACCTATGAGCCTCAGACAACAACAATTTACACAGGAGATAAGAGCAGCTTCCAGCTGGAGCTGGAGGCTAATGAGATACGTTGGTATGAGATTTAAGGGGATTTTGTTTTAGGGGGGCCGGAGCAGAGACGCCGGAAACGGCTTCCCCGGACAGGGATTACGGCAATCCTTTGGCTGATACCGGGACGGTTGGCCCGCCCCATCGCAGCGCTTCTTTGTGTCCGCTTCCGGCGGGCTGATGGCTTGCGCTGGTAGCAGCTAAGTGAAATCCAAAAGCCGGATTCAGGAACCAGGCCAATTCGCCAGGAACGCAGGATGCGTTCCCGGCTCAGTGGCCCTTGCCCGTCGGACGTGAAGTCCGCCGTGCATCCTGAATCCGGCTTTTGAATTTCACTAAGCGGTTACTCAGCCGCCCTATGCCCGCCGGAAGCGGACACAAAGAAGCGCTGCGATGAGGTGGGCCAACCGTCCCGGTATCAGCCAAAGGACTGCCGTAATCCCTGTCCGGGGAAGTCGTTTCCGGCGTCTCTGCTCCTACTCTAATAAAAGCTTAGAGTTTGCAATAGGAGGATACAAATTTTAAGGTATGTGCTTTGTTGTTTCATCTTGTTCAACATGATGAGTGATATATTCGTTACTTTATTTGTGGGGAGACTGTCCGAAAACCAGGGCGCAGCCCGCCAGGGAGAGCGGTGTCTATGGGCCTCTTCCTCACTTAAGGCTGTTACCCGATTTCATTAAGATTTGACGCGGGCGCCTTATATGAGGAAGAGGCCCATAGACACCGCTCTCCCTGGCGGGCTGCGCCCTGGTTTTCGGACAGTCTCTGGGGGTCTATATCGTCCATATTCGCTTGAAGGAGGTAGTGGGCGTAGAAAACTGGTAATCCCCGATGTATATAAGGTATCGTTATATAGCTCTGTAAGAAGCGGTCAACTCTGCAAAACTGCCGGGGGTGGACTGAAACAATATATATTTGAGCGGTTATGAAAAGGCAATCGCTCCCAATAGATTTAGTGTAGGGGCTGCTGGAGGGGGATGCCGGGTTCCGGGCGGGGCTTTGCGGGGATGGACGGGGTTGAATGGACGGGCCAGCGCGGGGAAATTCCCGCCGCAGAAAAAGCATGGCCGAATAGCGGAGGGAGACTTAAGTGGGAATAGAGGCTCACACGCCGACATTCCCACTGCTTTCAGAGGCTCCTGTAGCTGTTTATGAGGTTGCTTTTTCAGCGGCGGGAATTTCCCCGCGCCGGCCCGTCCATTCAACCCCGTCCATCCCCGCAAAGCCCTGCCCGGAACCCGGCATCCCCCTCCAGCAGCCCCGGCCCCTAAAACAAATTCACTTCTTCAAACTCAAACTATAGTGTATGAAGATCTCGTGGACGATTTCTCCGATCAGCAGCAGTGAGATAGGGCCCAGGAAAACGCCGGGGATTCCGAACAGATTTAGACCAATATATATGGTTATGATGATGACCACCGGTGGGAAACCCAGTTTATCTCCGATTAGTTTTGGCTCCAGGAATTCGCGGGTGCAGCTGCATATGATGTAGAGACTGAACAGGATAGCTGCCTGGAAGAAGTTTCCGCGCAGAAGCTCTATAATGACCCAGGGGATCAGTACGGAACCGGTGCCGAAGACCGGAAGGGCATCCAGAAGACCGATGCCTATGCCGACGAGAAGCGCATAGGGGTTTTTCAGGAGCAGGAGGCCCAGGATGCAGATGACGGCGATGATGGTCATGATCAGCAGCTGCGCTTTCATATAGGAACCGCCTGCAGCCATGAGGTGGTGTCCCAGATTCTGGATGTAACGATAATAGTAATATTTGCTGTTACACTCTTTCAGCTTATCGAAATCCTTGGCGATCAATATGGTGGAAATGACCGTAATCAGGACTACGCCCAGTATTTCTACAAATATCCGGATGTAATTCACAGACTCGTTCATAATTGTGGGGATCAGATTTACCTGGAGGTTGTCAATAAAGACCGTGATGTTTTCCAGTATTACGTTCTGCAGCTGTTCCGCCGGTATCTTAAACCAGTCTTCCAGACAGCAGCAGCAGCCGTAGAGGATATTCCGAAGGCGGCTTTCGTACACACTCAGATGGTTAAGCAGGTACACGATCTGGGATATCAGTTTTTCTGTAAGAAGGAACAGAAGAAAGAATAAAATGCTGCCGGCGATCAACAGAAAGATTCCTGCCAGAAGGCCGCTGTTGATTTTTATTTTCTTTCTAATTTTTCGAATAAGGGGCTGCATGAAACGCGCCAGAAAAAGAGCGATGAAAAATGGAATAACCAGTGGAAGCAGGTATTTCATACCCAGATAGACTGCAATGGTTACCCCGATAATGACAAGGGTTGCTTTTTTTCTTTTCGTCAGTTTCCAATCCATATGTTCACCCAGTTCCTCTGCGGCAGATTTGTTTTCTTAACATTCCTGATTAGTATATCTGTATTCGTCTTTTTTATAACCGGTATTTTCAACGTATCGCTTTGATGAAAAACGATAAAAACCGGAAGAAAAGTCAATACATAAAGATAAAAGACAGTTCCTTTTTAATGGTAAATGGGATAACTTGAATAAAGGATAAGGAAACTACGCAAAGTCTGATCAAGAACAGGAGGAAGGGATTCATTATGAAAAAAACAGTATTACATATCGATCGGTATATGAGAGTGGGAGATGTAGATGAGAGAATATACGGTTCTTTTATCGAACATCTGGGGCGCGCGGTCTATGAAGGGATCTATCAGCCGGATAGCCCGCTTTCCGATAAAAACGGGTTTCGGCGGGATGTCATGGAATTGGTCCGGGAATTACAAGTGCCTGTAGTCCGTTATCCGGGTGGGAACTTTGTCTCCGGTTATCACTGGGAAGATGGTATCGGGCCAAAAGAGCTGCGTCCACAAAAAATCGAACCGGCCTGGAATGTGATCGAGACCAATCAGTTCGGGCTGAACGAATTCATGGACTGGACCTCACTGGCGGGTACCGCGCCTATGATGGCTGTCAATCTGGGAACCCGTGGTCCCGAAGAAGCCAAAAGTATTCTGGAATACTGTAACCTGAAAGGCGGCAGCTATTACAGTGATCTCCGAATAGCCCATGGGTATAAAAATCCCCACGGCATAAAGCTGTGGTGTCTTGGAAATGAGATGGACGGCCCCTGGCAGATGGGACACAAAACAGCATCTGAATACGGCAGAATCGCTGCGGAGACCGGCCGCATCATGAAAATGGTGGACCCGGACGTAGAGCTGGTAGCCTGTGGAAGTTCTTCGCTTTACATGGATACTTTTGGAGACTGGGAAGACACTGTTCTGTCCGAATGTTATGACCAGGTAGAATATCTTTCACTGCATCAATACTATGATAACTTCGCAGACGATACCCCGGGATTTTTGGCAAATACGCTGGCCATGGACCAGTTTATCTGTTCCGTAATCTCCATCTGCGACGCGGTAAAAGCGAAAAAGCGCAAAAAAAAGTCCATCCATCTTTCCTTTGACGAATGGAATGTCTGGTATCACTCCAAAGAGCAGGACAAGCACCTGAAACCCTGGTGTAAAGCACCTCATCAGCTGGAAGATATCTATAACTTTGAGGATGCTTTACTGGCAGCCGGTATGATGATCACCATGCTGCGTCATGCCGACCGTGTCCGGATCGCGTGCCTGGCACAGCTGGTAAATGTCATAGCCCCGATCATGACCTCCGACACCGGGGCATGGAAACAGACCATCTATTATCCGTTTGCTCTGATCAGCAGATACGGCCGGGGCACCGTACTGCACACCGTGGCAGACACTCCGGTGTACGAATGCCGGTACGGCGACGCTCCCTACCTGGACAGCGTCTGTATTCTAAATGAAAACGAATCCGGTGAAGCGTCCGCGCTGACTATATTTGCGATAAATAAAGACTTGGAAGAATCCATGGAGTTAAGCTGTGATCTGCGCCAGTTTAAGGACTATCAGGTAAAAGAGCATATCGTCCTGAACCACCCTGACCTGAAAGCCGTCAATACCCAGGAAGTCCCTGACCGCGTAAAACCCTCCTCCGGCGGCAATGCAAAGGTTGAAAGCGGAATCCTGCACGCAGTCCTCTGTGACAAAAGCTTCCATGTAATAAGATTAGCAAAAAGTTAATTCGATATTCACTGATTAAAACAGATGACGCCGCCTTATTCGTTCCCCGCGTTTACCGGCCTTGCAGGTTATCCCGATACTCACCCGGCGTACACCCGCAATGCAGCTTAAACTGCCGGTTGAAATGACAGATATTCTGGAATCCCGAATCGAACGCTGCCTGCTGTATCGTCACGTTGCTGTTGGTCAACAGATACCGGGCCTTTTGAAGCCTGGCTTGTATCAGGTCTTCCTTGGGGGAGCTGTGAAAGAAACGCCGGTAATACAGATAGAGCTGGCTTTTGCCGATGTTTAGAATATCACAGAGCTGTTCCACTGCCCAGGGCTGCTCACAGGAACTGAGCATCTGCTCTCTTAAGGCCAACAACTCGGGATAGATTCCGGACCTCTGTTCGGCAGGGATATTTTCCTTGCGCTGGTCACGCTGCAGCAGGATCAGCAGCTGGCGCAGATACAGATCAGCCATTTCTTTAGAATCGGCCGTGGGGTTCAGATATTCATGATATAGCTGTTTGATCAGCCAGTTCAGCCTTTCCGCACTGTCCGGATAAAACAGTTCGTTGATGCGCAGTGATTTTTCTGAAACCATGCTGTCGCTGCAAAAAAAGTGGACATAACTGTTGAAGAATTCCTTTTCAGCCTGATAATGCTGATAAATACCCGGAGCGTATAGAATACAGGCACCAGGCCTGGCGGCCTGGCTGGTCCCGTCCGTAAAATAAAAGGACATGGGGGAGAGCGCCAGCAGAAACAGATAGCTGAGTGTTCCGGCAGGCCGGTAAATCAAATCCTGATCCGGATTGTGTGTGTGATAACCACAGTATTCAATCGTAAGCATATTTTTCACCTCATACGGGCTGCCGGTCTGGGAATACGGTCAGACGGTTTGGTTTATGGCATAGAGGTCCGTGTCACAGATTATTGGCAAATGTCCTGAAAATCTCATTTTCCGGCATGATTTTGAAAGTCATATCCTTACCGGTGGCAGGATGGCGGAATTCCAGCCGATATGCGCACAGTGCGATTTGCAGCCATTCGTCAGGGGATGCGGACTGCGGATTATACTTTGTATCCCCCCAAAGAGGAAAGCCCGCGTGGGACAGCTGCACACGGATCTGGTGATGGCGGCCGGTTTTCAGCTGTATTTCCAGCAGAGCGCGGGAATCCTGTGCAGCCTGGACCTGGTAGGACAGTACCGATTTTTTCGCGCCCTTTATGGTGGGGTCCGCTACGGCGGAGAGATTCTTTCTGCCGTCTTTCAGCAGATAATCCGTCAGTGTGCCCTGAGCATGCGCAGGTACGGCAGTGGTTACGGCCAGGTAATATTTGCGCATGGTCCCATCTGTCAGCTGTGAACTTAGGGAGGCTGCAGCAGCCGGTGTTCTGGCAAAACACAGGATACCTTCCACCGGCTGGTCCAGACGATGGATGAGACCAAGATAGGGAGCCTGTCCGGATTTTCCTTTCGAAGCCAGGTAATTCTTCAGAGAACTCTCCATATCCATCACGCCGATCTGTCTGCTCTGAACCGGAACACCGGCCGGCTTACAGCAGACCAGAAGCTGATTATCTTCATACAAAATATTCGGGTTCATGGGGAACCTCCTGTAAAATGTTTTCATTTATTGTATCACAATATAGTGGAAAAGAAAGATAAAATCAATGAGAACCAGGGATTCCGGCATATACGGTAAACTGGAGTGCCGGCCTGGTTCTGAGAAGTTATAAAGCAGAACATAGGAACGCAATGATGGTAAGGTCAATATGATAAGGGCCAATCGTAAAGATTGATCCGGATCAATTCGGGGACCGGATCCGCATACTAGCGGGATTTTCTCCAACTGTTGCGAAGAACGGGATAAGCCTCCGCTGCTAACAATGAGAATACTAAAATATATGCAACAAGGAACATATGATACACCTCTCTTTCCTTTGATACTATTATTATATCAAAATACAAAAAAAGGGCTATTCGCAGATTGAACGATAATAGAAGGAAACTTGTAAGGTTATCCGTTGATATATACAAAAACTTTTAGCGTGCCTAAAAAATATTTAGGAAAATAAAACATTTTATCAGCAGTTACTATTCACGGCTGATTTTTGATATCGGCGCTTGACAAGGCCCTTTTGAATTGTTTATACTTAGCAAAGATAAAGGGGAGTAGCTGGCATTAGCAATAATGTTATGCGGATCCGTCATCACGATTATGGGAATAATCCGGGCCGCATACTTCTTATCGTTGTAGCGAGACTTTTATTGCAGTTTTGTGTTGCAATAAACAGTCTTTTTTTGTTGGGAAAAGCAGAGCGGAAAAAGGAAGCGTTTGTTCAGACACAAAAGCGCACATACTATTAGAAAAAGCTGGAGGAATGGTAAATGTTAAAGTATCTGTTATTGGCAGTTGGCTTTATTTTTCTGGTAAAAGGCGCCGACTATTTCGTAGAAGGAAGTTCCAACATAGCTAAGCTGCTGAAAGTCCCCAGCATCATTATCGGGCTTACGATCGTAGCGATGGGAACCAGCCTGCCGGAAGCTTCCGTCAGTATCAATGCGGCGATTTCCGGCGCAAACGAGCTGGCGGTCAGCAATGTAATCGGTTCCAACATTTTTAATCTGCTGGTAGTGGCAGGACTCAGTGCGGTTATGACGCCGATCGCGGTGAAACGGTCGGTGATCCGAAGAGAATTCCCTTATTCCATTCTGATTACCATAGTTCTTCTGGTGATGTGCCTGGACAAAGTGTTGTTCGGACAGGCCACCGCTTATGTGTCCAGGTATGACGGAATGGTTCTGCTGGTACTGTTCGCCGTATTCCTGGCTTATACGCTAAAGGATGCGCTGAAGGCCAGAAAAGAGTTTCAGGATTTTCCGGAAGATCACAAGCCGCTGAAGTCCCCCGCGGTCAGCATTATTTACATTTTAGCCGGTATGCTGGGGATCGTCATCGGCGGCAATCTGGTAGTCAGCGCCGCGACACAGATCGCCGCTGCGTTCGGCCTGAGCCAAACCCTGATCGGATTGACGATCGTAGCGATCGGCACCTCGCTTCCCGAACTGGCGACCTCGGTGGTAGCGGCTAGGAAGGGCGAGAGCGACATTGCCATGGGTAATGTGGTGGGCTCAAACATATTCAACATTCTGTTGGTACTGGGCGCCTCATCCGCCATCCATCCGGTATTGGTAAACCAGGAATCCCTATATGATATGGTATTCCTGATTGTGGTCAGCATCATGTCCTATTTCTTCATTGCGTCAAACCGGAAAGTGAACCGTATGGAGGGGGTAATCATGGTGATCTGTTATGTGGGTTATATGATCTATATTATTTTGCGGTGATAAGAAAGGGTAACATAAAATGTTCATCCATATCCATAGGTGTGGCAGAACGCTCGTATTAAGGAAATTATATGGTAATTATATTTAATATAATTTTCAGATATTATTAAAACATATTTGGAAAGAGTGTGCTATAATGGTCAGGTATTTAACAGCGGCGGGTAGCCGCAGCAATTATTCTGAACCTAATTATAGGAGGAGAGAACATGAAAAAGAAAAGGATGCTGGCCATATTTTTAGCAGTGGTCACACTTATGATGTCAACGATGACAGCTTTTGCAACCGAACAGCCGGCTGACGGCGCACAGCAGGGCGCGGAGGCTGTGTCGGCTGAAGGCGGGGCGGAAGCGACGCCGACGCCGGCCCCGGAAGCGACGCCTACACCCACCCCGGAGGCAGTCCCGGCCGCGACGCCTACGCCCACCCCGGCTCCGACGCCGACTCCTGCGCAGAACGGGGCTTCCAATGAGATCAATAATCCGACGCCGACTCCTGAGGTTACTCCGTCAGAGACGCCTGCCCCGACGGAAACGCCTACCCAGGCAGAACCGCCCACTTCCAAACCGTATCTGGCATTGGGAGCGGATCTTGATGACAGCCAAAAGGCTACGGTTCTCAGGCTTCTGGGCCTGGAAGGACGTGACCTGAGTGAATTTGATGTGGTACAGGTCACGAATGCGGAAGAGCACGCGTATCTGGATGAATTTGTAGATTCCAAGCTGATCGGCTCCAAGTCCTGGTCCTCAGTTCTGATTAATAAACTGGACAAAGGGTCCGGAATCAATGTCAGCTGTTTTAACATTAATTATTGTACGGAAAATATGTATCGAAACGCTCTGGTTACCGCCGGTATTGAAGATGCCAATGTAGTCGTGGCAGGACCCAAACCCATTGCTGGTACTGCGGCACTGGTAGGCGTAGCGAAAGCCTATGAGCAGATGACCGGTAAAGAGCTGCCGAAGGACTCCCTGGCCGTGGCCAATAACGAGCTGGCCCTGACCGGCGAACTGGCGAAAACCATCGGGGATCCCCAGAAAGTGGAAGAGCTGATCGCCCTCATCAAGCAGTACGTAGCAGAGAACGGCCTGGACAGCGATGAGGACATTATGGAGGTGATCAACAAAGCCTCTGATAAACTGGAAATCACCCTATCCGATCATGATAAACAGCAGCTGTTGGAGCTGATGAAGAAGTTCAGTGATCTGGATATTGATGTGGATACCCTGCTGAATCAGGCAAAGGATATTTATGACAAATTAAGCGGATTGGATCTGGATCTGAATTTTGATAACTCCGGTATCGGCGCTTTCTTCTCAAATATATGGAATGCGATCAAGAACTTTTTCGCATCCCTCTTCGGTAATTAAAGAGACAAACAACGAAACATACGAAACGGGACATGTCCAAATTGATCTGGGACATGTCCCGTTAAGTTATTGTCGTTTTAAATTTGCGAAATGCCGCAATCTGTGTTTCGTCCGGAAAGGCAATTTAACTGTTTAGGCGGGAGCCGCATCCTTGCTGCTGCACGTGAAAGAGAAGTGCTTATAATTCCAAATTCTATTATATATCTTTTATATATTAAGAAATTCTTCATAATTCTTTTGAACAGGACTTAATATTCAAATGTTATACTTTACAGCATCCCATAACACATGCCCTTCGGGCGGGGTCTCAGCATAGCTGCTCCATAAGGGATATATTAAAATATAAGAAATCGGTAAAGATAAGGGAAAAGAGCCGATATCTGTTAGAAACAGATGATACAGAAGAAGGAAAAAAGATGACCGATGAAAGGGGTTGAGGTATAATAGAGGGCGGGGCGATTCGGTTCTTTCACCCATACTTATATGTGCAAAAATATGCACGATGGAGGAAAGGTTGAACAAAATGTTCTCCCATCCCTTCGCGTAGCATGCGAAAAAAGGTACAGTGTACCTTTTTCCGTAGAATTTATGGCGCGGTAAACGCGCCACTGGAGGAAAAAATGCAGAATATATTAGTGTGTGACGATGATAAAGAAATAGTAGAAGCAATCGACATTTATCTGACACAGGAGGGCTATCACATATTAAAAGCTTATGACGGCCAGCAGGCTGTGGATATGCTAAAAGAGAACGATATCCATCTGCTGGTGATCGATGTCATGATGCCAAAGCTGGACGGTATCCGCGCGACCTTAAAGATCCGGGAAAATAACAGCCTTCCGATCATCATCTTATCAGCCAAATCCGAGGACGCGGATAAGATCCTGGGCCTGAACATCGGAGCGGACGATTATGTGACGAAGCCGTTTAACCCCCTGGAACTCATTGCCAGGGTAAAATCACAGTTAAGGCGATACACCCAATTGGGAAATATACAGGAATCCGGCAGCCAGGTATTTCAGACCGGAGGACTTAAAGTAAATGACGAGTTGAAGGAAGTTACGGTGGACGGCGAACTGGTAAAACTGACCCCCATCGAGTATAAGATATTATTGCTGTTGGTTAAAAACCAGGGAAAAGTATTTTCGATCGATCAGATCTATGAAAATATCTGGAACGAGGAGGCTATCGCGGCAGATAATACGGTGGCGGTCCATATCCGGCATATCCGTGAGAAGATCGAGATTAATCCGAAGGAACCCCGCTATCTGAAAGTGGTATGGGGGATTGGATACAAGGTCGAAAAGCTATCCTGAAACCTTGTAGAAGAAGGAGGAAACTATGAAAAGATTTGTTTATTCCCCGGGGGGAAAAGCGGTCCTGCTGGTTCTGCAGCAGGTGCTGGTAGGCATCATGGTGCTCTCCGTCTGCTTTGGCACACTTATGCTGATGAAGGGCGGAGACAGCCTGTTCAGCGGACAGGGCAAATATGAGCAGTCAACCCAATTTGATGATGCGTTCATGAGCGGTGTCTATGACACAATCTGGCTGACAGATTATAAATATAATTACGAAACGGACGGCGTCTATAATCCGAAGAAAATCGTGGATATTGAAGATTATGCGCTAAATGGCCGTATTACAGGAGAAGTGACACGCAGTATAGGCTATTACCTGGAAGATCTGGTAAAGTGGGGCAGGCAGGGGAAAGAAAATGAAAGCTATAATATGCAGGAAGCCGCAGAAACTACGGATGTCGACGGGGTCAGCTATTCGAGCGCGACTGCATCCAAAACGGCGGATGATTCCGTGACTGTCCAAACGGAGCAAGAATATTATAAATTTGATGAGAGCTACGCGCCGGTTGGAGATGTCAGCCTGGAAGAGTATCTGGAACAGCATCCGGAGATTAATCCTTCTAAGATGTATGGCTATTTGTCTGACGCCATCGACAACGCGTATAACGGAGTTGAACAGTACAAATGGAATTTGGCGAAATATCAGGAGGATAAAAGCAATCTTCGCTACACGATAGTAAACCGAACCACCGGAAAAGCTTACAGTAACATAAGCGGTATCAGTAATACGGCCGAAGCGGACGAAGCCATTCATAGCATCCGCAAGCTGGGGGCTTATATCTACCTGGATTCCGTTTCCTTAAATTTTGAAAAAAGTCCCAAGTCCAATATAGATTCATTCAACAAAGCTCTGGATCAGGCAGTAAACGGCTGGAGCTATATGGATTCCAGAGTGACCATGGAAAATATATACCGGAATCTGAATCAACTGTCGGCGCTTGCAGGCGGAGACTATACGATCGCGGTAGGTGTGGATACCTCATATCCGATACACGATGGATTCTACGAATCCAAAATAGAATATGAACAGACCAGACCCTGGTTCCAGGCCCTGATGTACGGAGGATTGATTTCCCTTTTCCTTTACATTATCGTATTGGTTGCGTTAACGGTCGTGGCCGGCAAACGGGCGGATGACGAAGAAATCCATCTGTCTTCGGTAGACAACATACCGACAGAATTTGTCCTGGCCTGTATTGCCGCGCTGGGAGGCTTTGTCGTCTTTGCTGCGGTAATGGTACTGAATACTATGTACAATGTAAGGTCGCTGATCATCCTGTCTGCCATTACCGTATCCATTCTGGCAGACCTGCTGCTGATGGCCGGATATCTGTGCCTGGTCAGAAAAATCAAAGGAGGTATCTTCTGGAAGAAAAGTATTCTTGGCTGGTTTATCGGTACCCTGTACGGCGGAGTGAGAGGAATCCGTTCCAATGTCAGGCTGTTGGTCAGCTATCTGGGCTTCCTGCTGATTGACTTTCTGCTGGCTTTATTTATGATCCAGGCTCGGTCCCGATTCAGCCTGCTGCTCTTCGGACTGCTGGCCCTTGGCTTCAACGCCTTTGTGGGGGCTCGTCTTCTGAGAGAAGAGGGACAGCGCAGTGCGATTATGCAAGGTATTCAAAAGATCAGGGACGGTGATCTGGATTATAAACTGGAAACAGGATCGTTAAAGGATGACAATCTTAAAATCGCACAGGCGGTGAACAACATAGGGGAAGGGCTGCAGAACGCGGTAGCCGACAGTATGAAAAATGAGAGGCTGAAAACAGATCTGATCACGAATGTGTCCCACGATATCAAAACGCCCCTGACGTCCATTATCAACTATGTGGATCTGCTGAAAAGAGAACATATCCAGGATGAGAAAATCAGCGGCTACATCCGTATCCTGGATGAAAAATCTCAGAGGTTAAAACAGCTGACGGAAGATCTGGTGGAGGCTTCCAAGGTAAGCTCAGGGAATATTGCATTAAATTTTGAACACCTGAATTTCGTAGAACTGATCAATCAGACGACTGCGGAATTTACCGAGAAATTCGAGGCCAGGGATTTGCAGCTGATCGAAAACCTGCCGAAGGAACCTGTGGTAGTACGGGCGGATGGCCGCCGGCTGTACCGTATGCTGGATAATCTGTTCAACAATGTAGCGAAATATGCGCTGTCCCATACCCGGGTTTATGTAGACCTGACTGAAGAAGACCGATCTATCCGTTTCTCGATCAAAAATATATCCGAGCACCCGCTGAATATCCGGGCTGACGAGCTGACCGAACGGTTCATCCGCGGAGATGTGTCCAGGAGCACCGAAGGCAGCGGGCTGGGGCTGTCCATTGCCAAAAACCTGACAGAGCTTCAGAACGGTAATTTCGAGATCTACCTGGATGGCGATCTTTTCCGCGTGACCATATCCTTTGTCAAAGCGGAAGTGAAAAGAGAAGAGCGGGAACAAGAGAAGAATCAAGCGGAAACGCAGGAGAAGAATCAAGCGGAGAAGCGAGAGAGTAAACAAGAGAATAAACAAGAGAATAAACAAGAGAATAAACAAGAGAATAAACAAGAGAATAAACAAGAGGAGAAGCATGAGGAAGAATAGAGCGATAATTCCGGCGCTGCTTATTATATGCGGAATGTTGCTTTTATTTATCACAGTAAAGATGATCGGCAGCAGCTGGTTTTAGGCTGCTTATATCATAAACGGCTAAAGCTGCCCAAAATGAGGTTACGAAAATTTATCCGAAGGGCGGAAAGAAGAGGAAGCACAAGACCAGGACACACAAACCAGGACACAGTGTAAGCCATATGGCCAGCTGTGTCCTGTTCCTGAATGAATCCCTTTTTCTGTCGTACTAAGTCTCGAATTCAAATGGTTTTACGTATATAATAGATGGTTTTAAATATTTCCACCCCATATAAGATGAGAATTAGCTTGATAATAGCGGAATAATGGCAGTGAAATATAATTGTGGTTGTAATATAAACGAAAAGTGATAATAATAACGTTATTATTAATTCAATCGTAGTAAATTTTTTGTTGGCAGGAGTGATTCCTATAGCTAAAAAACATAATATTACGCCTAATACCAAGCATGATATTAGTAAAACAATGAGCGACGGATAAAAGGAACTAAAATTCACTTTTGCATAGTGATCAAGGCTTTCTTTTACGGTTGATAAACCCCCAATTATTACATAGTATGAGAGTTGGCAACAGATTATTTTTAAGTAATATTTCATGGTTTTTCCTTAATTATTATAGATATAGTTTTCGAGTTCAGTCGTCCACGACCCTGCTTTCTGTTAATTTCAACAGTATATCTGGAGCCTGCCGCACAACCGATAACAGAAGTAACTCTAACGGGATTCCATAAACATTTCCAATGGTATCACCCCACTTTCATTATGTTTTAAATGATCATCAAAGTAAAAATTTTAATCCATGATTAAATAAGTTAATTTACATCTCAGCATATTCTTAAAATACACGACTATATTCTGGGATTTTTGTTCTGAGAAATTAATAGGAAAGTATAATTCTTAGATTGATTACAAGTCAGCGCATCTTAAAAGATTAGTATTTCTAAAGAGTAGTTTTTGTGGATTGTTTACGCCTTATTTTTGAGTAACCAAATAACAATATTAAGATTAGATGGAATTGAAAGTAACCACTCTATTAATCAGATTAAAGCAAAAATTTTGATGAAGTAAAATGATTATAAACTCAAATTACATTAAAATTATATCACGGCGAAGCTTTGATTGTCTATGCTGTCCTCTAATTCGAAGTATTTGACTTCTGAACAACAGTAATATAATATATTATGATACAAAATGTAAACTAATTGAATTTTAATTGCCAAATAATCGAAGAATAAACGAAAAACAATAAACAATAAACAGAAAAGGATCGGCGCACTCCATCTGGCGTGTTGTGCACCGGTCCTTCTGACATCAAGAGGGAGGTTCGTTCTCCTTCTACATAATACTGCTTTGATCGTGTCCCTTACCGCTTATTCGTTATCTGTCTTAGAATCCTCATCGGCGATAGGAACGTGGAATTCCGTCTCTTCCATCTCGGTTTCTTCCGGCATGTAGTGCTTAAATACCCGGACGAAAATATAAGAGCTGACAAAAGCCTGCACGCCGAATCCGGCAATGATCCAGAATGGTAAAATAACAAAGAAAATCTGTGTCAAAAAGAAAAAGATAATCAGCGGGAGATACGTAATCAGCACAATCAATATGGTCCAGGGCAAATGCCGCAGACTCATCAGAAATGCGTTCTTCACCGTATTTTTCGTGGTATTATAGAATTTAGATAATACCGGGAATACGTAAGCCAGGGTAAATGCGTACATCAGCGCCACGACGCCCAGCGCGTAGAAGAAAACCTTGCCCCAGGCAGCGGTTACGCCGGTCATGACCCAGAAGTCCACGCCCAGGATAATACCTGCGATCAGGAAGATCACCCAGATGATCGTGGCCTGCTTGAAATTATCCTTGAAAGATTTTAGGAAGCTGCGGATAATATAGGATTCCTCATTTTTTACCATCTTCAAGGCTACATAATACATGGCGGTCCAGGCGGCCCCGATGGTGACGATGGGTATGCAGCAGACCACAAAGATGACGTTCAGAATGATCATGTCCGCGATACGCCCCAGCGCTGTGAAGAACTTATTGTCCATGTTAAAAAAGTTACTCATAGAATCGACCTTTCTCTCGTGATATGAATTAGGAAATCAGGATGCGTCGAGATACGCCCTTGATTCGACAATTTTTCGTTTGCATTTATAATAGATTATAGCGAATGAGCAGACATAAATCAATCGAAAAGGAAGATTCGTCAACTTGTCTATGAAATCTTAAAAATCTTCGGCAGATTGACGGCGGCCGCTTTGTCTTTAAAATCCCTTTGTCGAATGTACCAAAGGATTTCTGGAATCTTTGGTGGATAGTGGCATGGTCGGAAATGGAAGATTACGTTATACTAAATGCAGTAATTGAGACGCCATCTCGAGATAAAACAGAAAATAGTTTAGGAGGAATTAACACATGGCAAGTTTATCATTGAAAGACATTTGTAAAGTGTATCCCAACGGTTTCGAGGCCGTTAAGAATTTCAATCTGGAAATCGAAGACAAAGAGTTCATCATCTTCGTAGGTCCCTCCGGATGTGGTAAATCTACAACCCTTCGTATGATCGCAGGTCTGGAAGAGATCTCTTCTGGCGAATTAAGGATCGGTGACAGAGTAGTAAACGACGTGGAGCCCAAAGACAGAGATATCGCTATGGTATTCCAGAACTACGCTCTGTATCCTCATATGACCGTATATGATAACATGGCATTCGGTCTCAAATTAAGAAAAGTCCCCAAAGATCAGATAGATAAAATGGTAAAAGAGGCAGCCAGAATCCTGGATCTGGAACCCCTGTTAGACCGTAAACCGAAGGCTCTGTCCGGCGGCCAGAGACAGCGTGTTGCTATGGGACGTGCTATCGTACGTGATCCCAAAGTATTCCTGATGGACGAACCTCTGTCCAACCTGGATGCCAAGTTAAGAGTCCAGATGCGTATTGAGATTTCCAAACTGCATCAGAGACTGGGAACTACCATCATCTATGTAACCCATGACCAGACAGAGGCTATGACACTGGGAACCAGAATCGTCGTTATGAAAGACGGTTTAATCCAGCAGGTAGATACCCCTCAGAACTTATATGCAGCTCCCTGCAATCTGTTTGTTGCCGGATTCATCGGATCTCCTCAGATGAACTTCCTGGACGCAGTGTGCAAGGTAAATGGGGATAAAGTTACCCTTCAGGTAGGACCTCACGCGATTCAGCTTCCTCCTGCAAAGGCGAAGAAATTAATCTCCGGCGGATATGACGGAAAGACCGTTGTACTCGGAATTCGTCCGGAAGATGTAAACGACAGCCAGATGTTCATCGAAGCCTCTCCGAACAGCGTTGTGGAATCCACCATCAAAGTTTACGAGCTGCTGGGTGCGGAAGTTTACTTATACTTCGATGTAGAAGGCTTCCCGATGACAGCCAGAGTGGATCCCCGTACGACAGCAAGAACGGGTGATACCGTGAAATTTGCTCTGGATGTAGAGAGAATCCACGTATTCGACAAAGAAACCGAACTGACCATCACCAACTAAAATGAGATCATCACCCCGGCAGGGCTTTTCCTGCCGGGGTTTTCTATTTCCGGGAAAATGCGCGAGAAAGGTACTTTTTTCAGAGAGGGGACTTGCGTTTTTGGAAAAGAACATTTAGAATGGGGCTAGCAACGATATTGCGAAATACTCTCCACAGGCAGTTGTAAGGGCGGGAGAGCCGGGTAATCGCAGGGAAAGGAGTTAACTATGATATCAAATCAGGTTGTACAATCAGCGATAGACGAATTGAAGGCAATAACAAGAGTTGATTTATGTGTGATGGATCTGGACGGCATGCCGGTGGCCACCACTTGTGAATTAGAGGATTTTCTGAAAGAGGCGGCTGAAAGCTTTGCGGAGTCACAGGCGGACAGCCAGGAGATTCAGGGATATCATTTCTTTAAAGTAATGGACGACAGACAGGCCAGCTATACACTGATCGCCAGAGGTGCCGGCGAGGATGTATATATGATTGGAAAGATCGCGGTCAGCGAGATCCAGAATCTGATCGTGGCATACAAAGAACGTTTTGATAAAAATAATTTTATTCAGAATCTGCTGTTGGATAATCTTCTGCTGGTGGATATCTATAACCGGGCCAAAAAGCTTCATATTGCTATAGAAGCACGCCGGGTGGTGTTCATGATAGAGACCAAATATGAGAAGGATAACAACGCACTGGAAACAGTTAAGAACCTGTTCGCGGTAAATACAAAGGATTTTATAACGGCCGTGGACGAGAAGAATATCATTCTGGTCAAAGAGTTAAAAGAAAATGACGGTGTGGATGAATTGAACAATACAGCTAAAATTCTGGTAGATATGCTGAATACGGAGGCGATGACCCAGGTCCGGGTTTCCTATGGTACGATCGTCAGCGATATCAAAGAACTATCCAAGTCTTATAAAGAGGCAAAGATGGCGCTGGACGTGGGACGCATCTTCTATGCGGAACGCAGTATCGTCGCGTACAGCACGCTGGGAATCGGCCGGTTGATCTATCAGCTGCCGCTGCCGCTGTGTGAGATGTTTATGAAAGAGGTATTCGGTGATGAGATGCCGGATACGTTTGATGATGAAACATTATTTACCATTTATAAATTCTTTGAGAATAATCTGAATGTTTCTGAGACGGCACGCCAGCTCTATGTTCACCGGAATACTCTGGTCTACAGGCTGGAAAAGCTTCAGAAGAGCACCGGATTAGATATCAGGGTGTTTGATGACGCGCTGACTTTCAAGATCGCGCTGATGGTGGTCAGCTATATGAATTATATGGACAGCCTGGATTATTAGCCGAATTATATTAGTTCCTATGGGGGACGGGATGAAAAATAGGCGGAAAACAGGAGCAGAAATCTTGACTTTTGGCTTGGAAAAGTATATATTTAAAATATATGAAAACGTTTTAACGAGTGCTGGACCGGGGCTTGATTTTAGCTGGGGTATTGGCCGGGGACAACGGATCAGATAACGCGCACAGGGGATACTGGAAAGATGGCTAAGACAGGGAGACGGACTACAATTAAAGAAGTAGCTGTGAGGGCGGGAGTTACGATCGGTACGGTATCCCATGTGATAAACGGGACGGCGCCCATATCGCCGGAGACTACGGAACGGGTGCGGGAGGCTGTACGGGAACTTGATTATAAACCAAATCCAATGGCCAGATATATGAGATCCAAGAAGAGCAGGATGATCGGGCTGATGATACCGAACCTGAACAACAGCTTTTATTCACAGGTGGCCAGTACATTTATGGAGATGGCGGATGCGGATGGCTATACGGTTCTGATTTTGGGCTATGAATATTCTACGGAACGGGAGAAAAAAGAACTGGAGAGCCTGGTGCAGAATAATGTGGACGCGGTAGTGGTTGTGAATGGACACGACGATGAAGAGGCGATCGACAGACTGACCCGGCAGGGAATATCTGTGATACTGGCGGACCGGCGGATGGAAGGGCGTAAGATCCCTTATATTCAATATGATAATAGAAAGATATTAGATCAGGTCGTATCTATGTTAAAGGAGAAAGGATACCGGTCGATTGGTTTTATTTCGGAAAAACTGGATTTGACCAACTTGCAGGACCGCTTTGAAGGGTACAAAAAGGTGCTTGGGGCTCATGGATATGAATTCCGGCAGGAGCACGTATTTATATCGGAAAAGCTTTGCCTGGATAATATGCGGGCCGGATATCAGTTTACGAAAGATTTACTGCAGGGATACAAGAAAGAGGAACTTCCGGAGGCTTTCCTGGCTTCCTCTGATCTGCTGGCGATCGGGATGCTGCGGGCGTTTTTGGAAGCAGGTTATCAGGTGCCGGGAGACTTTGGGGTGGTGGGTTATGATAATCTGCCGATAGCGGGTTTTGTGCATCCCAGACTGACGACTGTGAATCAGGATAGAGAGCTGCTGGGGAAAGAACTTTGGCGGATGACCAGAGCCAGGATTGAGGACGGTATTGTGGAAAATGTTACTCTACAGCAGGAGCTTATAATCAGGGAATCTTGCTAGAGTTATTATAATAGGCATTAAAACGTTTGAATGATGGGAAAAGAATAATAGGATTGGAGGGAAAAGGTTAGAGAAGGTATCCTGGTCGTTAAAACGTTTGAATGAGAGCTAAATAAATATAAAAAGGAGAGAATGAGAATGAAAACAGTAAAAGACAAGTATGTGTTGGTAGGAGCGGATTTTGCAGGATTTCCCTTGAAAGAAGCAGTTGTGGAGTATTTAAAAAGTAAAGGCTGGAAAGTCACCGATATCGGCGTAAAATCAGCGGACGAGGAGGATCCGGAAATGTTCCACCGGATCGGTCTCAAAGCTGGAGCTAAGATTACGGAGGGGGAATATGAGCGTGCGCTGCTCTTCTGCGGTACCGGTATGGGGATCCATATCGCGGCCAGCAAATGCCCGGGCGTGTTCTCCGGGGTGGTGGAGAGCGTACCGGCCGCATTGCGGGCGATAACCGGTAACGGTGTGAATGTCCTGGCTATGGGAGCATTTTACGTGGCGCCTCAGATGGGGAAAGAGATCGCGGAGGCCTTTTTGACCCATAATCTGGGAGACGGCTATGAGTGGTGGCCGAATTTCTATGAATTCCATAAACTGGCCTGTGACGAACTGGATGCATTCGATTATGAAGAGTTTAAGAAAAATGGTTTTGAAGTGAAGAGAATGGGAGATGTGGAGCTCTCTTTGATGGATAAACCAGAATAAGAGCAGCGGGCCGGCGGCCCGCTGTTTTAATTTCATAGTTATAGGAAAGAGTGTGCATCCCCGGAGGGTACCATGATTGCTTGCAATCATGATATAAAAAACGCTCCGCAGCAGAGTGCTTAATTATCGAAGCCTCTTTTTTTATATATAAAGCTGAATAATAAGGACCCGCCTATCACCCAGACCACGATGATACAGAGCCGGACCGCTGATTTCCCGGAAAACAGCTCGCCCTTCACCGCATTATAGTAGAGCTGCAATGAGGCGTCTATGGGCGAAATGTAAGAAATATAGCGGAACAGTTTGAACGCCCCGGAGAACATGGAGGGAATCAGCAGCACCAGCATAAGGGGTACCTGCAGAATGCTGGTACTCATCTGGTCCCTGCAGACAGAACCGATGACCGCGCTTAACATGACCAGACAAAGGGTTCCCAGGAAGGTGAACAGCAGATAAGCCGGCAGATAAGTGAGCTCCGTTTTGGATAACAGGAAAACCAGGAGATTCCCCGCCATAGTGATGACGATGCCCATGCAGATCTTTGACAAATAGAACTCGGCCGCGCTCACATTGGAGAGAATCAGGGTGCGCAGCGTATATTTTTCCTTTTCCTCCGCAATCGACGTGGATGGAACCACGATCGCGCACATGCAGGAATTCAGCAGCATACCGATGGTCAATAAAAATAGGGACTTGTCTCCGCTGATATCGAGGGGCAGAAAGTTATATAAAACGACGAACATTAACGGGATCAGGTTACAGATAAACATCGCCGGGTTTTTCAGATAATCAGAGAGATCTTTTTTAAATAAAGCATTCCATTTGCGTAGTGAGATATTCATCATAGTCCCCTCCCTGTCAATTGTAAAAAGATTTCTTCCAGATTCGGCTCCTGGGAATGGATCGTCAGGCATTGGCCGGATGAAATGAGTTCCATAATTTTTTGGGCGCCCTCCCTGTCCTTGGAAAAGGTAAGCCGTTCTTTATCTTTGGTGAGAACCTGGATCTGATCCTGAGCGAACTTAAGCTTCAGCTCTTCCGGTGAGCCGGTGAGGATTAATCTGCCTTCATTCAGGATACCGATCCGATTACAGAGTTTGTCGGCTTCTTCCATATTATGGGTGGTCAAAAAGATAGTGGTACCGCTTTTGTTCAACTCCTGTAGCATCATATGAACCTCATGTATATTGGCTGGATCCAGGCCGCTGGTGGGCTCATCCAGAAATAAAAGCGCGGGCTTATGTAAAATGGCGGCAGCCAGTACAGTCCGCTGGCGCATTCCTTTGGAACATTTCTTGATCAAAGTCTTTCGGGTTTCGACCAGATTCATCCTTTTTAATAGGGTCTCCACATCCTGCCTGGATACATTTCGGATCCTGGCAAAAAACAGCAGATTTTCTTCAATCGTCATCCGCTCGTAGAGTCCATTGGTATCGGACAGGATACCGATCCGGTCATAATCATCCCGGGTGACCGAGCGGATGTCTTTGCCCAGGACGCGGATGATCCCTTCCTCTTTCTGCAATTGCCGTGTTAATAATTTGATCGTGGTAGTTTTACCGGCGCCGCTTGGCCCAAGGAATCCGAACACCTCACCGGGCTTCACACAGAAGCTGATATGATCCAGAGAAAATGTGGTGCCGAAATGAAGGCTGACATTTTCCAGAAAAATCATTTCTTCCATAACTTCAGGTCTCCTTTGTTAAGTTTTTTACCATTATGCCATATCTGAAAATGATTACAAGTATTTCGTACCGGACAGCGTTTTTTGATGACCGAAAGAGCCTGTAATCCGACGAATGGAGCATGCAGATGGACGAATGGAGAAGAAAAGGGATAAACAGCTACCAGTGGAAAGTTTCTTTTAATTCAGCCAGCCGCCCCTTGGATAGTGGAACCTGGCTTTTGGCCTGATTATTTAAAACCAGGACATAACTGTTCTTTGTCCATTTCTCAAACCGTTCCACCTTCTGCAGATTTACCAGATAAGATCGGTGGCAGCGGAAAAAACCGGATTTTTTCAGATTTTCTTCCAGCTGATCCATCGTGCTCTGCACCAGAAAAAGCTCGCCCCGGACGGATACATAATTATTTTTGTTTGAACTTTCCACATAATCAATGTCTTTTGGATCAAAGAACAGAACCCGGCTCCCGGATTTGGCCGGAATCTTTAATATTTCGAATATATCCTCCTCACAGGTGCCGGAATCCTCCTCATGTTCTACCTGGTGAAAAGTTCCGTTTTCATAATAAAAAGCGGTTCCAGGCATTAGAAGGGTATGACGAAGAGAGGAATGAGCGGTAATAAAAGAAACGCCATTGTCACATTGCTCATCCACCCAGTGCAGAACTTTCTTCGTTCCGTCCTCGTCCAGATTCAGCAGCGGCTCTTCCAGGAAACAAAACTCCGCTCTCTGCATACTGATACGGGCCAGGTGCGTCTTCATGCATTCCCCTGGCTTTAAGTCCCTCATCCGCCGGCGGGATAAGCCCAGCAGGCCGAAGTCTTCCATCACCGTATCCAGATCCCGGGTTTCTCCGAAAAGCTCGTGAAAAAAACGCAGATAACTGCGAACGGTATCCCTCTCATATCCCTTCTCCTGAAGTGTGATGTACGCCGCGTTTTTGCCGTGCATGTGTTCCTTTATATATAGAAATAATTCATCCATAATCTCCTGATTACATTCTATATGCAGACAGCCGTAAGTGTCCGAATGGTTCAGAAGAACTTCGATCGCTTCCTGTATAGCAGGGGTCATTCCGATACCTTCTTTATCATTTGATTAAGAGAAGCATACTATAAGATACAGGCCTTGTACAGTGTGGAACGGAGATTTTATTTGACATTAAGTGGAAAGAATACTGATGGATGTGCGGGAAAGGTTGACAGACAATTAGTTCGGGTGTAGAATTAAAATAGTTCGAATAAAGAAGTAAATGGTGGCGGCGATGAGGAAGAATGAGACAGGACAGGAACTAGAACAGAATATTGCGGCATTTGTGGACGAGGTGAAGGAGCTTCTGGCTCCGGAGATCTGGCAGAACATCCTGTTGGATTGTTCCAAAAATGAGCTGTTCCTGCTATGGCTGCTGTATCGGGAGAAGGAAGTGAACATGACCAGGGCGGCGGAGTATATGAATGTGCCGTTGAACACTGCCACGGGCATCGTGGGCAGGCTGGAGAAACGGGGAATCGTTCTGAGAGTCCGCAGTGAGGAAGATAAAAGGGTTGTGACGATTCAGCTGAGCACAAAAGGGATGGAACAGATACTGGCCATCATAAACGAGATTATGTATTATGGTACAAAAGTGCTGGAGAACTTCAGCCAAGAGGAGTTGAACCTATTTTTCCGCATGATGGATAAGTTAAAGATAGTTATGAAGGAAGAAAAAGAGAAACAGACGCAAAGACGTAAAGTAAGGAAAATACCAATCAGTTAAAGGGTCTATGAATAGGGACCCTTTTGCTGAAACCTATACTTCGGGATTCGAAATATTCAATTGCAGAACTAGTTAGAGCACAACGACAAACGAAATCTGAATTTTTCTCAATGATATCAGGAGGTGCAGGATGAGCAGAATTTATATTTTTACAGGAAAAGGCGGTGTAGGAAAAACCAGTGTGTCAGCTGCGCACGCGGTTTTAAGCGCCGGGGAGGGAAAGCGTACGCTGCTGGTCAGTACAGATATGGCGCATAATCTGGGAGATGTATTTGAGGTGAAGCTGGGAAAAGAACCGGTGTGTCAGCGGGAGAACCTGGATCTCTATGAGATAGATCCCAATTATGTAATGGAACAGGATTTCTGGGATATCATGGAATGCATCGGTAAAATGCTGCCAGACAGCAGCGGTAAGAGTATGGAAGACTTCGGAATGCTTCCCGGAATGGAAGAACTGTTTTCCCTTTTAAAGATCGCGGAAATCCGGGATACAGGTGCCTATGAGAGGATTATCGTAGACTGTGCGCCGACCGGAGAGACCTTGTCACTGCTAAAATTCCCAGAGCTGCTTTCCTGGTACATGGAGAAGCTGTTTCCGATGGGAAAAGTGGCGATGCGGGTACTGTCGCCGGTCTCAAAGCGGCTGTTTGAACTGGAGCTTCCGAACCGGCAGGCCATGACCGATATCGAACGTATGTATCTGAAACTGATCCAGCTCCAGGAACTCTTAAAAGACAGGAATACCACCAGCATACGGCTGGTGGCCATACCTGAAAAAATGGTGGTGGAAGAGACAAAGCGAAACTATATGTACATGAATCTGTATAACTTTAACGTGGATGGATTGTATATCAACCGGGTAATTCCAGCGGACATCGGTAATCCGTTCTTTGACGAGTGGTTGAAAATTCAGAAAAAATATATTACTCAGCTGGAAGAGAGCTTTAGAGAGATTCCCCTCTGTTCTATTCCATGGTATGAAGAGGAAGTAAGGGGGACAAAGGCAGTGGAGCGGATCTGCAAGGACGCACTGTCGGGGAAAGAAGTGTTTGAATCTTCCATACAGGTTAGACGGGAACAGTTTGAGCAGGTGGACGATGGGTATATTTTGACCGTTTTCATACCGAATGCCCGGAAAGAAGAACTGGATGTCTATCAGACAGAGACGGAAGCAGTGATACGTCTGGGTAACTATAAGAGGAATATTCCTCTGCCAAATGCGCTGAAGACCTATATGATCACCTCGGCCAAGTTAGAAGACGGGAAGCTCCGGCTTAGATTCAGGCAGGAATGTGCAAAATAATGCACATCACGGAGGAACGGTTGAACAAAGGGATGCTCACCCATACCTATATGTGCAAAATAATGCACATCACGGAGGAAATATGAATAAAAGCAGAACAGATCGTATAAAAGAAGCAAAACACTATGAATGGCTGGCAATGAAGGCGCTGCTACCGGAAGAGGCATCTCTCCACCTGGAAGCCATAGGCAAAGAGCTGGAAGCGCTGGTTTCCGAAAGCCTGGCCTCATGCAGGGCAGAGCTTATGAACACCATCATTTCGGCGGCAGCCCATACCTGCACCGATTCTAAGCCCTTTGGACCATATGCGCCCTGGGAACATGATAAAACCAGGCCTGCGGCCCCTCCATCCCATATGCAAAAGGAACCGGACGGACAGGGGGAGGCCCAGGAATCCGGCAGTGTAAGGAAGATTCATATAGAAGACTAGTCAATAAATGTCTAAAACGAACAGAGAACGAGGAGGTTCTGAAGATGAGGATTATCATCTATACAGGAAAAGGCGGAGTTGGAAAGACCACAGTGGCCGCCGCCACCGCCCTGAGGCTTTCAGAGTCAGGGAAAAGAGTGCTGATCATGAGTACGGACCAGGCGCATAGCCTGGGAGACGCATTTGACAAAAAAATAGGCAGAGAAATAATCAAAATACAGGAAAATCTGGATGCCCTGGAAATCGACACCCTGCTCGAAAACGAAAGAAGCTGGGGACATCTGAGAAGCTACCTGAAGAGAATGCTGACCATAAAAGGGGAAGGAGGGATCGAGGTAGAAGAACTGTTGGTATTTCCGGGTCTGGAAGAGCTATTTGCCATGTTCCGCATCCTGGATATTTATGAAGATAACACCTATGATGCCCTGATTGTAGATTGCGCTCCCACCGGAGAGACACTTTCCCTTCTGAAATATCCGGAGATGCTGTCCGTTTTTATGGAAAAGATTCTTCCCTTTAAGCGAAAGAGCGCCAAAATCGCAGGGCCGGCCATAGAAAAAATCACAAAAATCCCAATGCCCCCGGACAGCGTATTCGATGATATTGAGTACCTAATGGACAAAATGCAGCGTCTTCAAAGACTGCTGTTAGACAAAGAAACGCTCAGCATCCGCCTGGTAACCACTCCTGAAAAAATAGTTATTCAGGAGACCAGACGGACCTTCACCTGTCTTTACCTGTTCAACTATAATGTTGATGCCGTCATTATCAACAGAATCTATCCCGCCCAGGCCATGGAAGGCTACTTCAGCAAGTGGATCGAACACCAGGAAGAAGGCCTCCGGGAAATCAGGCAAAGCTTCTCGGAAATCCCTCGTTTCCAACTGGAGCTGCAGCCAAAAGAGGCGCGCACCATTCCAGAACTTCTGGTTCTCGGCCGTCAGTTATTCCAGGACGCCGATCCCTCAGACATTTTTTTCCGGAAAGAGATATTTCACCTTCAAAAAGAACCTGGCTGTATAACCATAAGGATCTTCCTGCCTTTTGCGGACAAAGGGGACCTGGATCTGAAACAAAGCGAGGAAGAACTAATCTTAAGTGTAAGGAACGAGACCCGAAGATTTCCGCTTCCGCTGGAGTGCCGGCATCTTCCGATCCATTCGGCCCAGTATAGGGATGATTATCTTGTGATTAAATTTGAGGAGGCTTGTCCGTAAGTTTACTAGCGGGGCTGGGATTATTTTTTTGGTGCGTTTTATAGGAGAATGATGTATAATGTTAGATGGTCGTGGAGGCGAAATGGCTTTCAGGCCCGCTTTTCCGGATTTGGGAGGGGCGGATATATTTTTGATTTGTTTTTGTATTTTGAAAATAAGCGTTTTTTAACGTGTTGAAGGAGGATATGTTTTTATGGTAAAACTTTATGACAGCGGTGTTTATCTGGTAAATGGGACCGAATTGGTTGAGGATGGCCCGCAGGCCGCAGCGGTTTTGCAGAATAAGTATGGACAGTCGGTGACCAGGGAAGAGGCGGCTGCCAGAACGATGGCTTATGGGATTCTGAAGGATCATAATACTTCGGGAAATATGGAAAAGCTGCAGGTTAAGTTTGATAAGCTGACTTCGCATGATATTACTTTTGTGGGAATCATTCAGACGGCGAGGGCTTCCGGGCTTGAGAAATTTCCGGTGCCTTATGTGCTGACCAACTGCCATAACAGCCTGTGCGCGGTGGGCGGTACGATTAATGAGGATGACCACATGTTTGGTCTGACCTGCGCTAAGAAATATGGCGGCGTTTATGTTCCCCCTCACCAGGCGGTTATCCATCAGTATGCCCGGGAGATGCTTTCCGGCGGCGGAAAGATGATTCTGGGATCGGACAGCCATACCCGTTATGGGGCGCTTGGCACCATGGCTATGGGAGAAGGCGGACCGGAGCTGGTGAAACAGCTTTTGAATAAGACTTACGATATTAATATGCCGGGGGTGGTGGCAGTTTATCTGACGGGAACACCGAATAAAGGTGTTGGGCCCCAGGACGTGGCGCTGGCTATTATCGGAGAAGTGTTTGGCAACGGCTATGTGAATAACAAGGTTATGGAATTCGTCGGGCCCGGTGTGGATCAGCTGAGTGTGGACTTCCGGATCGGTATTGATGTTATGACGACGGAAACTACCTGCCTGTCTTCGATCTGGAAGACGGATGAGAAGGTAAAAGAGTATTATGATATCCATGGACGGGTGGAGGAGTATAAGGAGTTGAATCCCGGATCCGTGACATACTATGATGGGTGCGTCTATGTAGATCTCAGCCAGGTGAAGCCCATGATCGCCATGCCGTTCCATCCCAGTAATACCTATACGATAGAGGAATTAAACGCCAACCTGATGGACATCCTGGAAGAATGTGAGAAGAAGGCGCTGGTAAGTCTGGACGGTGCCGTGGAGTTTAAATTAAGGGATAAGGTACGGAACGGGAAGTTATATGTGGATCAGGGAATCATTGCGGGATGCGCCGGCGGCGGCTTTGAAAATATCTGCGATGCGGCGGATATTGTCCGCGGCAGAAGTACCGGAGCCGATGAATTTACGCTGAGTGTATATCCGGCCAGCACGCCGATCTATATGGAGCTGGTGCGCAACGGCTGTATTGCCGACCTGATGGAGACCGGCGCCATCGTGAAAACTGCGTTCTGCGGTCCCTGCTTCGGAGCGGGCGACACGCCCTGCAACAACGGATTTTCCATTCGTCATACCACCCGTAATTTCCCCAACAGAGAGGGGTCCAAGCTGCAGAGCGGACAGATCTCTTCCGTAGCATTGATGGATGCCCGTTCCATCGCAGCGACGGCGGCGAATCAGGGTTACCTGACTGCGGCAACAGAGCTGGATGTGGAATACCGCGGGCCGAAATATCATTTTGACAAGACGATCTATAAAAACAGAATCTTTGACAGCCATGGAGTGGCAGATCCCTCCGTCGAGATCAAGTTCGGCCCAAACATCAAGGATTGGCCGGCCATGTCTGCGCTGCCTGAAAATATGGTATTAAAAGTGGTTTCCGAAATCCACGATCCGGTAACGACAACCGATGAACTGATCCCCTCCGGCGAGACCTCATCCTACCGTTCCAACCCTCTGGGCCTGGCCGAGTTTACCCTTTCCAGAAAGGATCCCGCCTATGTGGGGCGCGCCAAGGAAGTCCAGAAGGCGCAAAAAGCCATCGAAGCCGGCACCTGTCCGCTGGACGCGCTGGAAGAACTAAAACCCGTCTTCGAAGCGATCCACACCCAATATCCTGAAGTGGGCGAGGGAAATGTCGGTGTTGGAAGTACCATCTTTGCCGTAAAACCCGGTGACGGCTCCGCCAGAGAACAGGCGGCATCCTGCCAGAAAGTACTGGGCGGATGGGCCAATATCGCCAATGAATACGCGACCAAGAGATACCGGTCCAACCTGATCAACTGGGGTATGCTGCCCTTCCTGATCGAAAAGGGCGATCTCCCCTTCAAAAACGGAGACTATCTCTTCATACCCGGCATCCGTGAAGTGATAGAGCGGAAGAAAGGACAGCTAAAAGCCTACGTTGTAAGCGGCGGCCTGAAAGAATTCGAATTAAAGTTAGGTGAGCTTACCGACGACGAGAGGAGCATCATTCTCAAAGGCTGCCTGATCAATTATTACAGGGGCTGACCTTAAAAGGGACAGGTACAAATCAATGCTAAGCTGCGGTCCCCCCCGTAACCGCTAGGGATTTTATAAATGGGGGATTGAATTTGCCTGTCCCTGATGTATTTTCTGACAAGCAGAAAATCAGGAATAATTCCTGAAATTCTTGCATATAATAAGATATATGCGGTCAATTAAATATTGTCAAAAGATATAAACTTGACATTACCAATGAAACGTACTATACTAATAAAGCATCAAGTGACGCGGGGTGGAGCAGTCTGGAAGCTCGTCGGGCTCATAACCCGAAGGTCGTAGGTTCAAATCCTACCCCCGCTACTACAAAACAGCCTATCCACAGGCTGTTTTTTTATTTCAGAGGAAAAAGTGCTCCTATGAAATAAAAAAAGCTTCGCTTCGCTCATATCCCGGCCTTTTTTATATCCTCCGTCTGAGAATCCACCCCCCTGGAAAATTCTAGATTGTAGCCCGTAACCTATTTTAATATGGAAGAAGATGTGGTATATTTGATGAGAAAAGATTTACCATGGCTGCATAGAAACTAATGAGTAACGGCAGGAAAGGAGAGCCTTATGGACATTCTGGATCTTGATGATGATATAAAGGAAGTAAGAGAAAAACGAGAAGAGGAGCATAAATCTCAAAAACCTTCTCCCAAAAAGAAGGGCAGCAAAGGGTGGTCAGCCGCCAGCAAGGTAGTGCTTGCGGTCTCTGTGCTGGTATTTTTGTTTGCCGCCTGGCAGCTGGTCTCCATATTCGTGGGGTACAAACAGGGAAGCGACGAATACAAAGACCTGGAGCAGTTTGTTGCCAAAGAGGAGCCGGAACCCAAACCCATCGAAGCTTCCGGGGGGATCGCGGCGGATGTGGGGGAAGAGAAGCCCCTGACCGAGACCATTTCAAGAGCCAGCTTTGACGAGCTGAAGGCCATTAATTCAGATATCGTGGGCTGGATTGAATTTGAAAATATTGATATTAATTATCCGGTGGTTCAGACAGGAGACAATGATTATTACCTGACCCATACGGTGAAAAACACCAGGAACAGTGTGGGCTCTATCTTTGTGGAATATACAAACAACTCCGATTTCCAGGATGATAACACCTTTATCTATGGACATAACATGAAAAACGGTTCCATGTTCGGGCTGCTGAAAAAATATAAGGACCCATCATATTATCAGGCGAACCAGTTCTTCTGGATCTACACGCCCCAGGGGGATTACATGTATCAGATCTTCTCCTGCCATGAGGCGGAGCCGGAGTCCGAGACCTACACCAACGGATTTGGCTCCAAAGAAAGTTACGCTTCGTACCTTCAGACGATCAAAGATTTATCTCTGTATGATACCGGTGTGGCTGTGACATCGGATGATAAAATTGTCAGCCTGTCCACCTGTACAAAAGACAAGGAAGTGCGTTTTGTGGTTCACGCTAAGAGGCTGTAGCAGGAACGGCAGGGCTGGCAGCTCTGCAGGACCGACCAAAGGGCATGCATGACGTGGCGCCGGAAAAGGGATATCCGTTTGTGCGGAAAAACGCACGCAAGGAGGAAATCATGGATACTATCCAAACATTGCAGGAGTGGATCGACAGCAGTGACAATATCGTATTTTTCGGAGGCGCCGGGGTCTCAACCGAAAGCGGAATTCCCGACTTCAGGAGTGTGGACGGTCTTTATCATCAGGAGTATGACTATCCGCCTGAAACGATGTTGAGCCGCACATTTTATGAGAGAAAGCCGGAAGAATTCTATCGGTTCTACCGGAACAAGATGCTCTATCTGGATGCCATGCCAAATGAGGCCCACAGGAAGCTGGCCGAACTGGAGCAGTCGGGAAAATTACGGGCGGTGATTACCCAGAATATCGATGGCCTTCACCAGAAGGCTGGCAGCAGGGAGGTGCTGGAGCTGCACGGCAGCGTGCTGCGCAATTACTGCTCCCGCTGCGGACGGTTCTATCCGGTTGAGGCGGTAACACAATCTGAGGGGGTGCCCCATTGTGAGTGCGGCGGCAAGATTAAACCGGATGTTGTTTTATATGAAGAGGGTCTGGATCAGAAGATCCTTTCGAAAGCGGTAAAATATATAGAAAAAGCGGATATCCTGATCATCGGCGGTACGTCTCTGGTGGTATACCCGGCGGCCGGCCTCATCGATTATTACAGGGGCGATAAGCTGGTCCTGATCAATAAGGCGCCCACCGGCATGGATGATAAGGCGGATCTGCTGGTACAGGGCAGCATCGGAGAGATTATGAGTCAGATACAGGCGCATGGAGGCAGATAGATGGACTACGAAGTGGGAGATATCGTAAAACTGAAGAAGCAGCATCCCTGCGGCAGCCAGGAGTGGGAAATTCTCCGGGTGGGAGCGGATTTCCGGCTGAAATGTATGGGATGCGGACATCAGATCATGATCGCCAGGAAAATAGTGGAAAAAAACACGAAAGATCTTCGCAAAAAACCTTGAAATCACGGACAATCTGTGCTATTATAGTAGCTCGTGATATATTATTCGTTCCGTAAGGAACTGATGATTTAATCCTTGTTCCCTGCTCTGACAGGGAGCCAAAGACCATAAGGAGGTGTAAGAACACATGAACAAGTACGAATTGGCAGTCGTCTTAACTGCAAAGATTGAAGACGAAGAGAGAGTCGCTACCATCGAAAAGATCAAAGGGTACGTAGAACGCTTCGGCGGCACCATTACCAAAGTGGATGAATGGGGCAAGAAGAGACTGGCCTATGAGATCCAGAAGATGAGAGAAGGCTTCTATTACTTTATCCAGTTTGAGGCGGATTCTGATGCTCCGGCAGAGATCGAGAGACGTATCCGGATCATGGAAAATGTAATCCGCTATTTGTGCGTAAAACAGGGTGAGTAAGACGACTGTGCACATATAGGAGGAGTCAGTATGAACAAAGTTATTTTAATGGGGAATTTAACCAGAGATCCTGAAGTTCGGTATTCCGGTGGAGAAAACTCCATGGCGATCGCCAGATTTTCACTGGCTGTCAGCCGCCGGTTCAACCGTAACAGCGATACCGATACGGATTTCTTTAATTGTACTGCATTCGGCAAACAGGCCGAGTTCGTAGAGCGTTATTTCCATAAAGGAATGCGTATGCTGTTAAGCGGCCGGGTTCAGAACGACAATTATACGAACAGAAACGGTGAAAAAGTTTACTCCGTACAGATCATTGCGGACGACATTGAATTCGCCGAAAGCAAAAACTCCAGTGCAAATAATGCAGGGGGCTTTCAAGCAGGTGGATTTCAGGATGGGGGCAGACCCGAACCCAGCCAGGCGGTTGGTGACGGCTTCATGAATATTCCGGATGGAATTGATGAGGAGCTGCCGTTTAACTAATGAAATTGAGCGGTTTTTAATCTGATAGGAGGTAATGAAAAATGGCATATAACAGACCTGATGGCCAGGGCGGTCCGATGAAGAGACGCGGCGGCCGCAGAAGAAAAAAAGTCTGCGTGTTCTGTGGTAAAGAGAACAACGAGATCGATTACAAGGATATAAACAAATTAAAAAGATATGTCTCTGAAAGAGGTAAAATTCTTCCCAGAAGAATTACCGGCAACTGTGCAAAACATCAGCGTGCTCTGACTGTTGCGATCAAGAGAGCAAGACATATCGCTTTGATGCCGTATACGGTTGATTAAAAATAATGGGCTGCCCGAAGGGCGGCCCTTTTTTGAGCCGGCATTATGGGAGGGGACTGGCACTTTTCGGCAGCAAGGCGAAGCCTTCGGGCAACTGCGTGGAGAAAAGGGCCTGTCCCCGGATGCCGACTGGAATCGTCCCACATTCGGGGAAACAGGCGTTATTATCTCTCGCGCAGACCAATATCCCGGGAAACAGGCGTCTTTTTCCCTAGAGCAGACCAACATCCGGGGACAGGCCCCTTTCTCAATGCAGCTGCCTGAATGTTCTGCTTTACTGCCGAAAGGTGCCAGCCCCCTCTTAAACCTTAAGGCGGCTAAAGAAAATCTTAAGGGTTCCATAATCTTTCAAAAAATGATATAATACAGTTTATCAGAATTCGCATTGTGCAGACTGATGAATATTATATATATGGATGGCGGAGGTTATTAGAAGATCCGCCTGTGTTTTATAGGAGAAACAGCATGAACGAGAAAATCCGATTAAAGGGACAATTGAAATCCTATATGCGATGGCCGTTACTGCTGACGATTTTGCTTGTACTGATGAATATATGGATCTATGTGATCGATCTGCGGGCCGGCGCGTTGATGACGGCTTTTGTTATCGTCTATGTTCTGGTCGTATTCATCCTCTATATATACAACAAGCCGTTGATCGTCAATGAACTTATTTCATTTGCCACCCAGTACGGACAGGTTCAGAAGAAACTGTTAAAAGAGCTGGCGATCCCCTATGCGCTTCTGGATGAGAAGGGGAAGGTCATCTGGATGAATCACGCCTTCAGCGAAGTGACGGAGAGGGAGCGGACCTACCGGAGGTCTGTAACGAATATATTTTCGGAGATTACACAGCAGCAGCTTCCGGTTCAGGATGAGATGAAAACCATGCACGTGCATCTGGAGGAAAGGGATTTCCGGGCAGATTTAAAATACGTGGGAATGGAAGAGATGGCCGAGTCCAATACGCTGGTGGATGCGCCGGATTATGAGGGTTACCTGGTCGCCCTGTATCTCTATGACGAGACCGAGATCAACCGCTATATTCAGGAAAATGAGGAACAGAGACTGGTGTGCGGCCTGATCTACATTGATAATTTTGAGGAAGCGCTGGAGAGCGTGGAGGAAGTCAGAAGGTCATTGCTGATCGCATTGGTGGACCGGCGGGTGAATAAGTATTTTTCAGGCTATGACGGACTGGTGAAAAAGCTGGAGAAGGATAAATATTTCGTGGTTTTCAAACACAAATATGTAGCCCAGCTCCAGGAGAATAAGTTTGATCTGCTGGATGAGGTAAAGACGGTAAATATTGGGAATGAAATGGCCATTACGCTGAGTATCGGCCTTGGTATGGATGGCGAGAGTTACAACAAAAATTATGAGTATGCCCGTATTGCCATAGATCTGGCCCTGGGCCGCGGCGGAGATCAGGCCGTGGTGAAAAAGGGCGAGAAGTTAGAGTATTACGGAGGAAAGACCAAGCAGGTGGAGAAGAGTACCCGTGTCAAGGCCAGAGTGAAGGCCCATGCCCTCCGGGAGGTTATGGAGAGCAAGGATAAGGTGGTCATTATGGGTCATCAGATCACGGATGTGGACTCCTTCGGCGCTGCTGTGGGTATCTATCGTGCGGCCAGGGTGCTCAACAAGCGCGCTTACATTGTTATCAACGAAGTGACTACTTCCATCCGCCCCATGATGGAAGGATTTATCGTAAATCCTACGGAATATGAAGAGGATATGTTTGTCCCCGGCGAGCGTGCCGAGGAGCTGGTTGATAATAATACAGTGTTAGTGGTGGTGGACACGAATAAACCCAGCTTTACGGAGTGCCCGCGCCTGCTGAATATGACTAAGACCATCGCCGTATTGGATCACCACCGGCAGGGAGCTGAGGTGATTTCCAATGCGATCCTGTCGTACATCGAACCGTATGCTTCCTCTACCTGTGAGATGGTAGCTGAGATCCTTCAGTATTTTGAAGAGGGGATTAAGATTAAGAATCTGGAAGCGGACTGCATTTATGCGGGTATTATCATTGACACGAATAACTTTATGAGCAAGACAGGTGTGCGTACCTTTGAAGCAGCGGCATTCTTAAGACGCTGCGGAGCGGATGTCACCAGAGTGCGCAAGCTGTTCCGGAATGATATGGGGGCTTATAAGGCCAGGGCGGAAGCGGTGCGTCATTCCCAGGTTTACCGGGATGCCTTTGCGATCGCCGTGTGTCCCAATGAAAACATAGAAAGTCCTACCATCGTAGGAGCGCAGGCGGCCAATGAGCTGCTGAACATCATAGGAATCAAGGCGTCCTTTGTGCTGACGGAATATAACAACAAGATTTACTTAAGTGCCCGGTCCATAGATGAAGTGAATGTCCAGCTGATCATGGAGAGGCTTGGAGGCGGCGGCCATATGAACATCGCAGGCGCGCAGCTTACAGGTTATACGATGGAGCAGGCGATCGAATATCTGAAAAATACACTGGATCAAATGATAGAAGAAGGAGCGTTATAGATGAAAGTAATTTTATTGCAGGATGTAAAGTCACTGGGAAAGAAAGGCGACACGGTCAATGTCAATGACGGCTACGCCCGGAATTTTATTTTGCCGAAAAAACTGGGTGTGGAAGCCACTACAAAAAATATGAATGATCTGAAATTACAGAAAGCCCACGAGGAAAAGCAGGCGCAGGAGATATATGATGAAGCGGTGCTTTTGAAGGCCCAGATCGAAAAAGCACAGATTAAGCTTTCCGTTAAGACAGGAGAAGGCGGAAAGACTTTTGGAAGCGTCTCCTCCAAAGAGATCGCGCAGGCCGCCAAAGAACAGATCGGACTGGATATTGACAAGAAAAAGATGCAGCTGCCGAATCCGATCAAGACCATCGGCACCCACGGAGTGCCCATCAAGCTGCATCCGAAAGTAACCGCTGAGTTGAAAGTGATCGTGGAAGAAGCTTAGGAGGAATCCTTTTATGGATGAAGCACTCATAAAAAGAGTACCGCCCCACAGCATCGAGGCAGAGCAGTCGGTTATCGGCTCTATGATTATGGACAAAGAAGCTATCGTCATCGCATCGGAATTGATATGCGGTGACGATTTCTATCAGAGCCAATACGGAATCCTCTTTGAAACAATGGTGGAGCTGTACAATGAAGGAAAACCGGTGGACCTGGTCACCTTACAGGACCGCTTAAAAGCCAAAGATGTGCCGCCGGAGGTCAGCAGCCTGGAATTCGTCAGGGATCTGATCACAGCAGTGCCCACTTCGGCCAATGTCAAATACTACGCCAATATCGTCAGTGAAAAATCCTTGCTCCGCCGGATGATCAAGACCACGGAAGAAATCACCAACGCCTGCTTTCTGGCCAAAGATAAAGTGGAAGACATCATGGAGGACACGGAGAAGAAGATATTTGAGCTTTTGCAGACCCGGAACTCCGGAGACTTCGTACCGATCCGCCAGGTGGTACTGGATGCGCTGGAGAAGATCAATCTGGCTTCCAAGACAAAGGGAACCGTAACCGGTATTCCCACCGGATTCCTGGATCTGGATTATAAGATGTCCGGCCTCCAGAACTCCGACCTGATTCTGGTGGCGGCCCGTCCTTCCATGGGAAAAACCGCTTTTGTCCTGAATATCGCCCAGCACGTCGCCTTCCGGGCTAACGTACCTACTGCGATCTTCAGCCTTGAGATGTCCCGGGAGCAGCTGGTAAACCGTTTGTTCGCCCTGGAATCCAGGGTGGATTCCCAGTCGATCCGTACCGGTAACCTGTCCGATGCGGACTGGGAGAAATTAATCGAAGGCGTGGATGTGATCGGAAAGTCAAAACTGATGATCGATGACACTCCCGGTATTACAATCGCCGAGCTGCGAAGCAAATGCCGGAAATTTAAACTGGAGCAGGACCTAGGACTGATTATCATCGACTACCTGCAGTTAATGTCCGGAAGCGGACGCGGCACCGATTCCCGCCAGCAGGAGATCTCCGATATATCCCGATCCTTAAAGAAGCTGGCCAGGGAGCTGAATGTACCGCTCATCGCCCTCTCCCAGTTAAGCCGGGCTGTGGAACAGCGGCCGGACCACAGGCCGATGCTCTCCGATTTGCGTGAGTCCGGGGCCATCGAGCAGGACGCCGACGTCGTCATGTTCATTTACCGTGACGACTATTATAACAAAGACACGGAAACGCCCAACATGGCGGAGATTATTATAGCCAAACAAAGAAACGGCCCGATCGGCACGGTAAATCTGGCCTGGCTGCCCCAGTACACGAAGTTTGCGAATATGGCCAAGTAAAAGTTACCGTTCGCGGGCTTGCGGTTAAGCAGAGGGGACTGGCTCCTTTCGGCAGTAAAGTAAAACGGTAAGAAACTACATGGAGAAAGGTGCCTGTCCCCGGAAGTTGACTCGATTAGGCCCACATCCGGGGACAGGCACTTTTCTCCACATAGTTTTTTACACCCTGACTTTTCAACCGAAAAGAGCCAGTCCCCTCCCAATCCGCCATTTTTAATAGGATGCCATGAATAGTAACCGAAAAAGTAAAAAAATACTAATTTTTTAAAAAAGGGCTTGAAATTCAAAAAAGGATCATGTATAATACACGTTGTTGAGCATTAATGGGCTATCGCCAAATGGTAAGGCAACGGACTCTGACTCCGTCATTTCAAGGTTCGAATCCTTGTAGCCCAGGTTAAGAAAAGGTTGTCTTAATCAATTAGGACAATCTTTTTTCTATATTGAAAAACTTTTTGTGGACGGACTAATGGTTTTAAGAGTAAAAGGCAGAGCGTCCAGGAAATGTGTGAAAAGAGGGCGTGAGAATGTATCAGTTTGAGAGTAGAGTGCGTTACAGCGAAGTAGGGGCCGACGGGCTGCTGACGTTAAATGGGGTGCTGAATTATTTCCAGGACTGCAGTACATTTCATTCTGAAGATGTAGGGCTTGGAGTGGAGCGCCTGAAGGAGAAAAACAGAGCGTGGCTGCTGAGCTCCTGGCAGGTGGTAGTTGATCGATATCCGGGGCTTGGAGAAAAGATAGTGGTGGCGACCTGGCCTTATGATTTTAAGTTATTCTATGGGTATCGAAATTTCGCGCTGTTCGGCCAGGATGGGGAGCGGCTGGCGTATGCCAATTCGATCTGGGCGTTTATCGATACGCTGACCGGGCACCCTACGAAGATCAAAGAGGCGGATGTGTCGGCTTACGGAGAGGATCCGAAGCTTGAGATGGATTACGCTCCGCGGAAGGTGGCCGTGCCGAAGGAATGTGTTCCGGCAGCGGAATTTCCGGTGCGCAAGTACCATATCGATACAAACCAGCATGTAAATAACGCGCAGTATATCCAGATGGCCAGAGAGTGCATTCCGCAGATTTACCCGATTCATGAAATGCGCGCGGAGTACCGCAGGGCGGCGGTTCTGGGTGATATGATATTCCCTGAGGTTCACAGAGGGGACGAAAGCGATACGGTCCTGCTATGTGATGGACAGAAGAGTCCGTATGCGGTAGTTCAACTGATGAGATAGGGGAAGGAACGAGATGTGACCGCAATGCGCCGCTGTGCTGCATTGGCGGATGGTTTTGTGCATGAAATGCACGGGACGGAGGAAGACGATGTTTGAATTAGGTAAGAGGCAGACACTGAAGATGGTGAAAAGAGTGGAGTTCGGTGCCTACCTGGGAGAACAGGAAAATGCGGAAGACCGGGTTCTGCTGCCGGTCCGTCAGGTGCCGGAAAATCTGGAACATGGAGATTCGATAGAGGTATTTCTCTATAAGGATTCCAAGGACAGGCTGATTGCAACGACCAGTCAGCCATTGCTGCAGATCGGGGAGGTAGCCAGGCTGAAGGTGGCTGAAACTGGTAAGATCGGCGCTTTTTTGGACTGGGGGCTGGAAAAGGATCTGCTGCTGCCGTTTAAGGAGCAGACAGTGAAGGTCAGCGAGGGTGACGAGGTGTTGGTGTCCCTGTATGAGGATAAGAGCAGCCGTCTGTGCGCCACGATGAAGATTTATGAGTATTTGTCAAAGCATACGCCTTATACCATCGGGGATACGGTGGAGGGGACAGTCTATGAGCTGAGCGACAGGTTTGGTGCATTTGTGGCGGTGGACGATCATTATTCCGCGCTGATACCGGCGAAAGAATGCTTTGGGGAGTTTCGTGTGGGTGACCGGGTAAGCGCCCGTGTGACTGCGGTGAAGGAAGACGGAAAGATGGACTTAAGCGTGCGCCAGAAGGCTTATCTGCAGATGGATGCGGATGTGGAAGCAGTCCTGAAAGTGATGGAGAGCTATGGCGGAAAGCTCCCGTTTAATGACAAAGTGCCGCCGGAAGTAATCAAAAGGGAATTCCATTTAAGTAAAAATGCCTTTAAACGGGCAGTGGGCAGACTTTTAAAAGCCGGGAAAGTAGAAATAACCGATAACGGGATTCTGTTAAAGTAACAAATATCAACAAAGATTCACAAAGTTGCAAAAAATAGTTGCATTCCGACGGATTTCAGCTATACTGTAGGTAGAATATAAAGAGAGGAGGAGAATTGAATGAAAGTCCAAAACATAACAGATATTGATAAATTCTTCCAGGTAGTGGACAGCTGTAAAGGTAAAGTAGAGTTAGTAACAGGCGAAGGCGACAGACTGAACCTGAAATCCAAGCTTTCCCAGTATGTATCGATGGCGAATATCTTTTCTAACGGAGAGATCCCGGAATTAGAGATCATCGCTTACGAAAAGGAAGACATTGATAAATTGGTAGCATTCATGATCAATGGTTGATAAAATGCCGTGACCCGATATTTGATATTAAGGGTTCACGGCATTTTTTATTCATGAAAAGAGTTTCGCTTGCGAAACTCTTTTATATTTATAATTTTGTTTCGGCCAGAATCAGTTCGATTTCGTCTAAATGGGAATCCAATCCTTCCGGCAGAGTATCCAGCCGGATCTTCTCGCGATGTTGAATAAAATACAACAGCGCATCGCTGACTGCAATCTCACAAAGCGGGGAATCCGGCCCCTTAGATCCAAACAGACTGTTTTCGGCGGTGGAAAGCAGAACATAATCAGCATCCTTCGATAACAGGGAATGTTCTTCCGCTGTTATGGCGATGATCTTCATTCCAATCTTTGTAGCTACATTAACTGCCTGCAGAACCTGTTTCGATATACCGGACCGGGATATGGCGATCAACACGTCATCGGACTTTCCCAGGCTGATGTGGTTTAGAAAATGTTCCGATATTGCGGCACAGTAGGAAGCGATTCCAAAACGCTCCAGACGGAAGCTTAGATCCAGGGCTATCGGTATTGTATTGCCGACAGCGACCACATAGACAAGCCTGCTTTGACTGATAATGGAAGCGCACTCTAATAATAATCCGGACTCCAGCCGGGGAATCATGGCGCTGATATTTCGGGAGCTCTGTTCAAAGACTTGTTTGACGGAATCCATGTTAGGATTTGAACTGCTGGCTTTGAACCGGCCATCCCGCCCTAAATCACCCGACAGGATCAGACGCATCTGGTAATATCCCTGATAGCCGATATGTTTACACATCCGGATGACAGTCGCTTCGCTGGCGCCGCTTTCATTGGCCATGCCTGTTACATTCAGCATAACAGCCTTCTGCGGATTCTTTCGGATACAGTCGGCCACTTTTTTTTCTGCAATAAAAAGCTGGTCATAGTAGAGATCGATGTTCTCCAGTACTGTTTTATGTTCTTCCATACAGCCTCCATGGGCCCGGTATCCGCAGTCATCTGTACAGCTAAAACTACAGCGTATAATACTTCATCTTATCATCATCGTTGAATAGTTCGATTTTCTGATAAATTATATTCTCCATAGCGGCAACACTATCCGGATAAAGTTCAAAAGGCTCTCTGATTTTTTCGTCATTATTAAGTGTTATCCTAAGCTGCTGATAGAAAGCATCTTTTATGTCGGAAGATATGTTGATTTTGTTTATTCCGCGCTTTACCGACTCTGCAATTTCAGAATCTTTATTTGCGGATCCGCCGTGAAGAACGAGCGGTACCGAAACCTTACTCTTTATTTCGGATAATAATTCCTGTTTTAGTTCGGGCTTGAAACCAGGAGGATAGATGCCATGGGCAGTTCCGATGGCAACAGCTAGCGTATCACATCCTGTCCTCTCCACAAATTGCACCGCGTCAGCCGGATTTGTATAGATAATATGATCCGTACCGCCTTCGGTATCACCCAGGGTGGTGCCGATGGTCCCTAATTCAGCTTCCACAGATACGCCGAGAGGATGGGCGATGGCCACCACTTTTTTTGTGATTTCGATATTTTCTTCAAAAGGCAAATGGGACGCATCTATCATAACAGAAGTAAATCCATCCCTAATTGCTCGTTGAATCTGTTCAATCGTGCTTCCATGGTCCAGATGGATCACCATAGGGACATGGGATTTGTTCGCCCGGTCGATACACATTGCAAGAAAGCTGTCCCCCTGAAATGACAGCTCGTCAGGATGTATGGCTAATATTACAGGTGCTTTCTTCTCCTCACAACATTCTACAACAGCATTTAATATTTGTCCAGTACCGATATTAAAGGCCGGAACTGCAAAGTTATGCTGGTTTGCCACCGCTAAAAGCTCTTTCATGTTTATTAGCATAGTAACTTCTTCCTCCTGAAATAAATTTTCAATGAAATATTTTTTCTTAGAAATCCCCATTCCTAAATATAAGTAACCTTTTGCCGCTCTTATAGCTATATATTAGCTGATATTCTCTAGTCTTGTCAATGTTTTCGTGAAAAAAATTTTTATATTTATTTACTTTTCCTACATATCATGCTAATATCAAAGCAGAAATCCCTTTTTCATGAAATTTTATTTTTTCAATTACAAACATAAACAAGGTAAAAAATGAGAGCAGATATACGCTATTTTAATTAGGAGGGAGTTTGAAATGTCTGATATCAGAACGGTATTTAATAACTGCGGTGGAATATTACAATTGACACCTACCTGGGTGCCCAGGAGATTCAATGAGCCGGGACACAGGCTTAGACTACATCCGGATGACTACTATGCATTCGGAATGGACAGAGGAGGGATCTGTGAACGTTGGCTGGGAAGTGTCACCGTAGCGCTGAACGGTCCCGAGACTGGTCCTACGGAGGGTATGAGCTTTGTACTCGCCGATAAAACTTCCGGGTCAAAGATCCTGTTCGCCGACTGTGTCAGAGAACTAGGAGCTGATCTGATTGGAGCAGACCTCCAGAAGAATTACGGGACGTGGCCGACTTTTGCAAAGCTCTACGATTATGATAAGCCTCTGTTTCATCACCTTCATCTGAAAGAAGAGCAGGCAAACAGGATCGGCATGCACGGAAAGCCGGAAGCTTATTATTTCCCGGTGCAGTATAACGCCTATCTGGGCAGGTTCCCCCTGACCTATTTCGGATTCGACCCCTCTACCACAAAGAAGGAGGTTATGGAGTGCCTGAGAAACTATGATACCTGCGATAACCGGATCACGGAGTTATCCAGGGCTTATCGTATCCAGCTGGGAACCGGGTGGTATACACCAGCCGGCGTTATCCATGCGCCGGCATCTCTGGTCACCTATGAACCCCAATGGAACAGTGATGTGAATACGATCATGGAAAATGTGACCATGGGGGAGGTGAATCCCCATAACCTTCTGACCGACTGCGTACCGGAGGAAGAAAAAGATGATCTGGACGCGATCTTCGGACAGATCGACTGGAAAGAGAGTACCCGGCCGGATTATAAAGAAACGTATTTCCGGGCTCCAAAGGTAAAATGCGAATCTGCCTCAGGGGTGGAAAAATGGATTGCTTACGCCAATGAGTGGATAGCGGCTAAGGAAACCACTGTGCTTCCGGGACAGACCTATACGCTTAAGGACAAGGCATGCTACTGTGCGCTGGTGGCCCAGGGACATGGCAGCTTCGGAGGCTTCGAGTGTGAGGCTCCCGGGCTTCTGCGCTTCGATGACATCTCGGGAGATGAATTTTCTGTGTCTGCCCAGACGGCTGAAAAAGGGGTTGTAATTGCCAACACAAGCAATTATGAACCTTTAGTTATCCTGCAGAATTTCGCTAATAATAATCCTGAGGTTCCCACATCCGTTTAACCCGGGGCAGGCGTTTGCGAAGATAACGCAGGAGTAATTTCCTGTTATAAAAGGATGGCGGAGTAAAAAAGAACGGAGGATCTGTTATGAATTTTAAATTTGGAGTGGACAGCTTTATATGGGCCGAGAACTTCAGCGAAAAAGATTTGTGGATCATCCAGAAGGCTAAGGATCTGGGCTTCGAGGTGGTTGATTTTGCGATTGCCGATCCCTTTGCCTTTCCGGCTGATGCCGTGGAAAAAGAATTAAAGAGGGTTGGGATCGACTGCGTATGCACCACTACCCTGACCCTTGGGACCAACCCGATCTCGCCGGATCATACTGTCAGGGAGAACGCGCTGAAAGCCATGAAGAAGGCGGTGGATATCTGCAACCAGCTGTCCGCCCCAATCCTTGGAGGTGTCAACTATGCCGGTTGGGGATATCTGACGAAAAAACCCCGGACACAGCAGGAATGGGACTGGGGTGTGGAGAATATGCGTCAGGCAGCTGCCTATGCAAAGGACACCGGGAATGTAACGATCTGTGTAGAGTGCGTGAACCGATTTGAAACCCATTTCCTCAACATCGCGGAGGATGCCGTGCGCTTCTGCAAAGAGGTGGGAACCGGCAATGTCAAAGTCCACCTGGACTGCTTCCATATGATCCGAGAGGAGAAAAGCTTTGCCGGCGCCGTGCGCGCGTGTGGAAAAGAATATCTGGGTTACATCCATGTAAATGAAAATGACCGGGGTATTCCCGGAACCGGTTTGGTACCCTTCCCGGAATTCTTTCTGGCATTGAAAGAGGCAGGATATGAGGGACCGCTGGTCATCGAATCCTTTGATCCAAGCTTCGAAGAATTGGCGGGCAACTGCGCGATCTGGCGGAATTTCGCGGATACCGGTGAGGAGCTTGCCGTGAAAGGCCTTTCCAATTTAAAAGCAATCGCCGCAGAACTGTAAGCGCTTTTTAAATAATATATTTGTATTACATAGTCAGGAGGCTGTCATGAATATTGCTATTGGCTGCGATGAAGCGGCCTATCAGTTAAAGATGGTGATGATCCGCCATTTAAAAGCACAACCCGGGGTTGATGTGACGGATTTCGGAGCGCAGGGAGGGGAAACTGTACTCTATCCGGATGTGGCCAAAGCGGTGGCAGAGGCTGTTGTCCGGGGGGATTATGACCGGGGTATCCTGTTCTGCGGCACAGGCATCGGTATGTGTATTACCGCGAATAAGGTTCCGGGAATCCGAGCGGCTGTCTGCCACGACCCTTTCAGCACGGAGCGCGCGCGAAAAAGCAACGATGCCCAGATCCTCTGTATGGGGGAACGGGTGATCGGCCCGGAGCTGGCCCAGTATCTGGTGGATATCTGGCTTCAATGCGATTTTTCAGGGGGAGGCAGCGCCCCCAAGGTAGAACGGATCAAGGAGATTGAACGCTCCTATTATGAAAAAATATAAATGGTAAAAGGATGTGATGACTAATGAATCGGATATTTAACAAAGCTGATTATATGGTGGAGGACATGCTGAAAGGGTTCCAGGAGGCGAATAAGGATATCGTGGCTCCCACAGGGAATCCCAGGGTCCTCAAATATAAACAGGCGCCAATTCCAGGCAAAGCCGGCATCGTTACCGGCGGGGGCTCCGGCCACAAGCCGGCCTTCATCGGATATATTGGCATGAACCTTTGTGATGCGGTTGCCGCAGGGGAGATTTTCTCATCCCCCACAGCGGCCGCTTTTTTGGAAGCCTTCAAAGCGGCCGACGGAGGAAAAGGGGTCGCCTGCCTGTATGGGAATTATGCCGGTGATAATATGAACGTTAGGATGGCTGTCCGTAAAGCGAAAGCACTTGGCATTACAGTCAAAACGGTAGTGGCAAACGACGACTGCGCATCGGCTCCCAAAGACCAGCCGGAGAAGCGCCGCGGCGTCGCGGGGGAAATCCTGATGTGGAAGGTAGGAGGAGCCAAAGCTGCTATGGGTGCAGACCTGGATCAGGTCATAGCCGCTGCCCAAAAAGCCATGGACAACACTCGCTCTGTGGGGATCGGAACCGCCCCCTGTACGATTCCTGCTGTAGGGCATCCGAATTTTATCATTGAGGACGGAACTATGGAAGTCGGGATCGGACACCACGGGGAACCTGGCATCAAGATAGAACCGCTCAAATCCGCTGACGGGATCGCAGCAAAGATGCTGGATCTGATTCTGCCCGACCTTCCGTATGCCTTGGGGGATGAAGTGGTAGTGCTGCTGTCGGGCCTGGGCGCGACCCCTGTCATGGAGCAGTATATTGTTTATAAAAAGGTGGCTGAGATCCTGGCCGATCGGGGCATTACGGTCTACAAATCGTATGTAGGGAATTATTTTACCTCTCTGGACATGATGGGGGTTACACTGACCCTGATGAAGCTGGATGAGGAATTAAAGGAATGTATTAATCTGCCGGTAAACTCAGTCGGTTTGAAACAACTTTAAAAAGAAGGTGTGACATGATATTTCGCAATGAAACGGCCGGTACTGTTATCCTGGACCTGATCCGGATCATACAGTCGAATAAGGATTATTTAAGTGAGGTTGACGGGAAGATCGGCGATGGCGATCACGGTATCAATATGAACAAAGGGTTTACCATCACCAAAGAGAAGCTTGGGGGACGTGAGTTCTCCATGTCAGAAGGCTTCCAGGTGCTTGGAGAGACCCTGATGGAGGAGATCGGCGGGTCGATGGGCCCGCTCTACGGTGTATTCTTCGAAACGCTTTCACAGTCCAGCGCTGGTATTGAAAAGATCGATGAAAAAGTCTTCGGAGACATGCTTCAGAATGCAGCGAACGCCGTCCAGGAGATCGGTGATGCCCATGTGGGGGATAAAACCCTGATGGATACACTTCTGCCCGCACTTGACGCTTATAACGCAGCCTGCGCGGAGGGGAAGAGATTCACGGAAGCGCTGGATGATATGCAGCTAGCGGCGGCGGACGGCTGGAGGTCCACGGAGGACATGGTTGCCAGAATTGGGCGTGCCGGCCGATTGGGGGAGCGCAGCCGCGGGGTTCTGGACGCAGGGGCTACCAGCTGCTATCTGATACTGGATTCCATGGCACGGTCTGTGAAAGAGATGCTTAGACAGGAATAAGACAGGATGGCCGGATTGGAGTTCATGGAAGGAATACTTCAATAGGGAATATCGACGTATAGCGTACGCAGAACAGCCGAAAGTGCAATTTGCACTCCCGGCTGTTTTAAGATGGTGCTTTATTTAGAAGAATTGGATTCTATAGAAGTTGATGAGAATTTGACCCTTTCTTATTTCAGATACTGGTCTACATTATCTTTTGTTACCAGAACGAACGGAACGATATTTTCTTTCTCAAAGGGCTGTCCTGCGATAATCGCATCGATAACGCTGACTGCCGCTTTTACCTGTCCAACGCCATCCTGGAGAACGGTTGCACCCATTTCACCGGCTTTTACCATTTCCAAAGGTTTCTGGTTGCCGTCGACGCCAACGCATACGATATCTTTTCTGCCGGCATCGTTACATGCTCTTTGAGCTGCGGAGGACATATCGTCGTTGTCACAGATGATGGCTTTGAGGTCGTCTCCGTATTTATTCATCATATCTGTCGCCACGTTGGCCGCTTTGTCGGCTGCCCAGTCACAGGGGAAATCACCGACGGATTCGAATTCCGGATGATCCTTCATCGTGTTGGCAAGGCCTTCACCACGCTGGATCTGTGCGGAGTTGCCTATGATACCCTGGCAGTGCGCATATTTCCCGCCGTCGGGAACCTGTTCGATAACCCATTTCGCCAGAAGCTCGCCTGCGTATACGTCGTCGGAACCGCAGTAGGATACCGCAACTTTATCCGTGCTGTCTGTCTTGGAGTTTACAACGATTACATGGATACCTGCATCCGCCATTTTGGTTACGGCCGGATCGGAAGCGGTTGCTTCTGCCGGTAGAATAATGACCATATCACAGTTCTTCGTGATACATTCATCGGCACGGTCGATCTGCTTGTTGGGATCGGTCTCGCCGTCCAGGACGCCTGTCCAGTCGTCGATCTTGCCGTCTTTCTTCATCTGGTCAAAGATTTCCTGAGCTGCAGCATTGATGGGGGCATGGAACGGGTCTACCAGGTTCTTGGAGATGTAGCCGATGGTTATTTTGCCGTCCCCGTTGACATCCGCAACAACGTCTGATGACGAATCGGCAGGCGCCGCTGCGTCGGTTGCCGCAGGAGCCGGCGTCTCCGCTTTGGCCGGAGCCTCTGTCTTGGCGGGTTCAGGCGCGGCAGCGTCTGCCGGGGCCTCTTCCTTTGCGCCGCAAGCGGTCATACCAAATACCATAACGCCTGCTAACAACAGTGCCAAACCCTTTTTCATGTTTTTCATTTCTTTTCCTCCTTTTGGAATGGTTTTATCGTAAATCCCCGTTCCCGGGGCCTTTACTTCCCGTATCTAACGGTCATCTATCCTTTTTTTCGGTTCAATACCATATCCAGTAATACCGCGCCGATAATAACAGCGCCTTTGGTCATGGACTGGTAATAGGATTCGATTCCGATCAGGTTCATGCCGTTGTAAATAAAACCGATAATAAAGATACCCATGACAACGCCTGGAATGGTGGCGACGCCGCCGGCGAAGGATGTGCCGCCCAATACGCAGGCCGCGACCGCGTCTGTCTCATAGCCGATACCGATGTTAGACTGGGCAGACGAAGTTTTGGCGGTAAAGATAATGCCTGCGATACCGGCCAGAAGGCCGCTGATGGTGTAGGCCCCAACCTTGGTCCAGAATTCGCTGACACCGGATGCGATAGCCGCATGGACATTTCCGCCCACCGCGAAGATATAGCGGCCGAATTTGGTCCAGTGTAGCATAATATATACGACGACCGTCACGATAAATAATATTACAATGGGCAGTGGTATCGGTCCCACTTTGGACGAATAGATATGCTGAAAGGTCTCACTAGTCAGCGGTATTGCATTGCCGCCGCTGATTACCTGTGCCAGGCCACGGATAATCAACTGGGTGGACAGTGTAACCACGAACGGGAACATATTAAACCTGGCTACGAAAAATCCGTTCAGGAACCCAAAAGCGGTCGAAGCCAGCAGAGCGATCAGACAGGCCAGGAACGGGTTCACACCGAAGTTTGTAATAAACTGGCCGAGAATACAGCTGACCAGAGCTAACTGAGCGCCCACCGACAGATCGATACCTCCGGTGGTGATTACCAGACACATACCATAGGAAATCATACCGTTGATGGATACCTGAGTTGCCACGTTGATAAAGTTCTTTGCGCTGCGGAAGGCTGGCTCCATTATTGAAATAACGATAATCATAATGAACAGTACTACGCCGATTCCATATTTCCCCATGAACATACGGAACTTATCCCTGTCGATGCCCAACACTTTCTTTTCTTCTTTAACCGCCATTGCTTTCTCCTCCTATTTACCGCCAAACTCCTTGGCCAGAATTTTTTCCTGTCCCATGGCACCGCTTATGATCTCTTTCCTTAAAACTTCCCCGTTCAGCTTACCCTCATGATAAATAAGGATCCGGTCACTCATTCCCATGACTTCGGGAAGTTCTGAAGAAATCATGATCACCGCCATGCCCTTTGCCGCGAATTCGCACATAAGGGAGTGGATCTCAGCTTTCGCTCCGACATCCACGCCCCTGGTCGGCTCATCCAGGATCAGAACTTTGGGATTTGCCATAAACCATTTGGCAATGACAACCTTCTGCTGGTTCCCGCCGCTTAAGGAAAATCCGTCATGCTCGATACTGGCGGCCTTTACCGTAAGCATTTTAGCCACTTCATTGCACTCTTTTTTTTCGCGCTTCTGATTGATCAGAATGCCTCTCTGCCTGGCCGGCAGATTCGGCAGGGAGATATTTTCCCGTATAGACCGGAACAGGCAAAGGCCGTATTCCTTTCTGTCCTCGTTAACCATACAGATCCCTTTTTTGATGGCCGCCCTGGGGCTTTTATTAACCATTTTTCTGCCCTCTAAATACATCGATCCGCTCTTGATCTTATCAAGCCCGAAGATGGCCCGCATAGTCTCGCTCCGCCCGGAACCGACCAGGCCGGAGATGCCCAGGATCTCCCCTTTATGTACCTCAAAATTAATGTTTTCAAAACCATTTCCGGTCAGATTCTCAACCTTGAATACCGTCTCGCCTATTTCGCAGTCCGTTTTCGGAAATACGTTTGCCACATTGCGGCCTACCATCATGGAAATCAGTTCATCTTTCGTCACGTCTGCCAGTTCACAGCTGTTAACAAAGGTGCCGTCCCGGAATACGGAAACCCGGTCGCAGATCTCAAAAATCTCATCCATCCGGTGGGAGATATAGATAACGGCCACCCCTTTGCCCTTTAATTCCCGAATAGTCCGGAAGAGATGTTCCGTCTCTTCGCTGTCCAGGGAAGATGTCGGCTCATCCATTATAATCAATTGCGCATCGCAGGAAACTGCCTTGATAATCTCAATCATCTGTACCTGGGCCAGGGTCAATTCCTGCATCAGAGTTTTTGGACCGAAGGGGAAAGCGAATTTCTCCAGAATTTCCGCGGCCCTGCGGTTCTGCTCCTTTTTGTTCAGGAGAATACCTCCAAAGGTATTTTCCCTTTTCAGGAAGATACTTTCGGCAATACTGAGATATGGTTCAGGATTCAGTTCCTGATGGATCATTGATATGCCGGCGGCAATCGCTTCCACCGGCCCTTTTACCGAATAGGGCATGCCCTCGAACGTAATTGATCCGGCGTCTGCTTTGTAAAGGCCGATGATTGTTTTCATCAGCGTGGATTTACCCGCCCCGTTTTCTCCCAGGAGCGCATGGACCTCGCCCCTGCGTACGTGCAGCTGTACGTTGGAAAGCGCCTGGGTACCGCCGAATGCCTTCGATATTCCCTCACATTCCAGAATATAGTCCTCTTTTTTCTCCATACCTGCTCACTCCTATATATTATTCGCTAATTCGGGTTCCTTCCTAATAACGTCACTTGTTCGATCGTGTTCCTGCTTTCCCGGTAGACTTCTTTGAACAGCCGGTAATATTCGTCATAGACGCCGTGATTTCTTTCGCTGGGAGTGACCGTCAGATCCCGGTACCTTACCACCTGCCTGCAGCCTTCCTCTATGTTTTGATATATCCCGGCTCCTGTTCCTGCCGCGATTGCCGCGCCCAGGCATGCCTGTTCTTCCGTGTCCGCTACCTTCAGGGGCAGACCATAGATATCTGACTGTATCTGAAGCCATGGAATGCTCCTGGCTCCTCCGCCGGATGCGATGACGCGATCCGCCTGAAGCCCCAGTCCCCGGCAGATCTCCATACATTCCCGGAGGGCAAATGCCACCCCTTCCATAACGGCTCTGGTCATCTCGGCCCTTCCGGTGTTCAGGCTTAAACCAACGAACATCCCGGTCAGGTTAGGGTTGATATGGGGGGTTCTCTCACCGGTCAGATAAGGGAGGAACAAAAGCCCGCCGCTCCCCGGGGGTACCGAATCAGCCTCTTTGTTAACCAGCCGGTAATCCGTCTGACGGAGCACTCCGTTGATCCATTTTAGGGAAAGGCCTGCGCTCATGATCGCGCCCATGGTGATCCAACGGTCCCTGGAGTAACCGCAGAAGGTATTCGTATTTAATGCCGGGTTGGCTACCGGGCAGGCGCTCTGGAAGCAGACCTGTCCGCTGCTTCCCACATTTACCGTGGCGGAACCCGGCTGTATGCTTCCATTTCCGATCGCCTGCATGACCTGGTCGCCGCCTCCGGCTATAACACATGTGCCAGCCCATAGACCGGTCTCTTTGGCTGCCTGCTCTGTCACTTCTCCTGCGATATCCGCCGTACCACAGCATTCAGGAAAATAATCAACCGGTATATTCAGGATCTCCAGGATCTTCCCGGACCAGCAGCCCCTTTTGATGTCAAAGGCCAGGGTCGCGGATGCGTCGGAATAATCGGAGGAGATGGTTCCTGTCATCCGGAAACGGATATAATCCTTTGGAAGCATAACATAGCGGATCTTTTCATAATTATATGGTTCTTCCTCTCTTACCCATATCAGTGAGGGGAGCAGAAACCCTGTATAGACCGGATTCATGAAATATTCCCGGATCATCTCGATTCCTAATTGAGCCTTTATCTTTTTCACCTGCCTGGAGGATCGGGCATCGCAGTGGAGGATCGCCGGCCGTACCGGCAGGTAAGAGCTGTCAAGCATTACAGCGCCGTGCATCTGGCCGGAAAAACTGATTCCCCGGATCTCATGAGATAAGATTCCCGCTGTTCTAAGCGCCTCGGCCGTGGTTTCGCAGCAGGCCTGCCACCATTGGCCGGGATCCTGTTCCGCATAACCATTATGGGGAGAATCAAATTGATAAGACCTGGCACTGATTGACTTTACGTGACCTGATTCATCCATGATGAGTGTCTTTAAGCTGGATGTTCCCAGATCGATTCCCATTAGATAAGACATGGCAGGTACCTCCTTTGTTTATTTCAGAAAGCTGGTATGTACCCCTGCTACAAAGGTATCCCCCAACCCTATCGTATACTTTGGCTTTTCCAGATAGCGTGACGGCACGAGACAGATATACTCATCGACCTGCATCTGTGCCAGCTCTTCGAAGAACCGGAGGCCTGTTGGGCTTAAATCCATCTTCAGGCTTTCCGTACACATCTCAATGGTCCCGTATCTTCCAAGACGCGCCCTGGTCGCCGACATCAGGTTCCCTATTGTCAACCCTTTTTCTATATCGACACCCGGCAGCCGGGCTCCGAAATACATGGCGTAATCTTTGGTGTGGAGAACGATTCCACGTACCGGAAACCTCTGCAGCAGCAACCGAAGCCCATCCAGTACGCTTGGCAGGCTCCCCTTGTCCAGGTCCTTCCCGAACCTTCCAAGCTGGATGCCAAGCTCTTCCTCGTTCATTCCCAGGATGTCTGCATATCTGCTGATCGAGCGGTACAGAAGTTCCTTAACGTCTAAGTTGATATAATCAGCACCTTCGAAGTAGAGGATGAAGTCGGGGTTTGCTTTTTTGAGTCTCTCGTAATGGGGGCACAATATATCCAGCCGTTCCTGCATAATCTGTTTGTCAACCACCGCGTCAAAACCGGCAATCAGGTAAGCGCTGATATCGCAGGGATGTCTTTCCAAATAGCCGAGAAAATGAGCGGGGATCGGAACTGCTTTATGTACGGAATCACAGAAAAGTATCAGCCGGTTTGAGATCGGAATATTATATTCCTTTCCGCGGATCTTTAATTTGTCACCTTTGGTAAACTGGAGAATCATATGGTACAGCGGTGGTTCCTTCCGTGTATGTCCTTTCATGGGTACCAATTGTCCCGCTTCGTCTACGATCCGGATATCTCCATGCTCCAGTTTTTTACACACTTCTGGGGAATAGTCTGTCATTTGAACGACTACTGGAATACCCAGTGTTCCGAGGGCTGCTGCCCCCTGAGCACCGTTTCCGCCCAGCCCGTATTCCAGTTCAAAGGCCTTCTCCAGGTATTCGCAGACACCAATATCGGCAACCTCGACGCTTCCGCCTATCCCTTTAATCAGAAATTCACTGGTAATGCGCGCAAAGTCTTCCATACTGTGGATGGCATCTTCACTTTCCCATGCGGGTTCCTCCAGCAGAAATTTGTCTAAGATCCGGTTAAACCGGTGGATATCCCATTTGAAAATTACATCCAGATTGCTTGTGTAACCAAATACCAGATACTTTTGCAGATTTTTGGCATTCGCAATGTCATCTTTGAGTTGTCCCAGATACTTTTCATATGCATCAAGATAAGCCATATTCTTCTCCATTTTTGCGTATTTAATTAATTCCAGAATTTATTGTATATAAAAAGTATATTCACGCATAAGCCATCTGTCAACAAAATTATGAAATATTTTTTTATAGCAACCCTGGGTTTTGTTAAATTAAATAGTATATTTCTATATTTGCAAAGCGTTTTTTGTTTAAATTACCCATTAAATATAAAATTTTATTTCGTACAGACATTTTCATGCACTAAATCATGAAACTTTTAGGGACGTGGTGACGGCCTTTGGCGGGTGGATTGACGGGGAAGCTGGTTCTGCGATTTTTACAGTGGACTATATGGTTAAAAGAAGCTGCAATGAGTTTATAAATAATGAAAAGGGGGATTTATATGTATTGTGTGGTCAGGAAGTATCTCTGCAGGATGTTTGTGAACCGGAAGGCTTAGCGGGTGGAAATCCCATACCCGAACCAGTCCCGTCTGCGAATGAAAAGAAATGGGGTCTTATATGGGGAACATCCATGGATGATATTATGGATAAAATAGAGGGAAAATATGAGATTGGTGAAGATGGCAGTACAGTTGTTGAATATTTTACAGGATTTGGAGAATTGAAAACAATGGAAGGCGGTGCGCAATACATTTTTCAAAATGATAGGCTTGTTGCGGTATATGTTCTTCTCAATGTCGGCGATTCTGATATGGATTATGATGATGCCATGCGCATCACGCGGCGGGATTTGGAAAAATTGTATGGAGATTCAACTCTGGATGATACATATAGCGATTTTGATATGGAATTTTACCAATGGGAGACCAAAAAGAGCGATATCGCTCTAACGGGTATGCAGAAAGAAATATTAGCTATTATGTATAAGGACATTCGTGTAGAGGATGTGGATATATAATAATAGTACACGGGATTGCGGTTCTGAATTAAAGCCGCTTTATGGAACCTAAAAAGGTGTTATCATGAAATGCCTGTTTTGATTTCCAGACTTTACACCCTTTTGATTTTTGGTTTTGTTTTCGGGCTTTGTTTTTGGTTGTACGATATGTTTTCGCTTCTTCGATCTGTAGGTTTGTCAAACATTTGTTACATTAACCGTAAAGAATCTTTTAAGACCTCATTGGGCGTTTTCCAGCCAAGAGGGCGCATGGGGAAATTATTGTAATCCCTACGGTTATACACTTTTAACTGTGCAGCAAAGTCCTCAAAGGAATAGAACAGATGGGTAGCATAAAAACGCTCATTATCCTTCCGATGGCTTCGCTCTACCTTCCCATTGTGACGTGGCGTAAAGGGCCGGATGAGCTTATGCCTTATCCCATGTGCTTCCAGGTGCTTTTGGAAGAGAGTGGGCTTGTCCCGGTGAGAAGTAAAGCGGTTGGTAAATTCCGATCCATTATCTGTCTGGATGCACTCGATGGGGAAGGGGAACGCTTTTATGAGGTGTTCCACAAATTGTGCAGAAGAATAGGTGTTGTGTTCCTCAAAGGCTTCCACAAAACGCCATCTGGAAAACTCATTAATGGCAGTGTACTGGAAGAACTGCTTCCCAATGACCCTGCTGTTTATAAGACAGGCGGAAGGGACAAATTTCACATCCACCTGGATACGCTGACCGGGATACTCCATCTGCTCATATGGTTTTGGGATGTATTTCGGATTCGGGGGATGGACAGCCATGATTCCGTGTTTTTGGAGGAAGCGGTAGAGACCTGTGATGGAGCGGGAATACCCGCGCTGCCGGAGTTTGACCCAAAAAATGACCAGACCGGCATCGGGATTACGGCGGCGCATATCCGAGATAAGCTTTTCTTGCGCAGGGGTATGCTGGTTGGGATGATGGTGGGGGCGTCTGGAGAGATCACGGAGGGATTCAATAGAGCCGTCAAAGCGTCGTTTCCAGCGGTAGATATACTGCCGGTTGGTTTTGTATTTGATAGCAGCCTTGGTAATGCCATATTTCTCAGCGTAACGGATCAGGGATAGACGGTATCTCATATCTTGTGTTATACTAGCCATAGCAGGGAACTCCTTTGTTTATGTTGTGGCTGTGGTGACTAAAATATAACACAAAAGAGAAATCCCTGCATTTTAATTATTCAGTTGTAACACATGTATTGTAATCCTACAACGATATGTTTTCGCTTCTTCAGGGTAATCGCTTACGAAAAAGTGAAGATCCCAAAATGGTGCTATAATTAAGAAGTGAAAGCAGGTGCCTATGATGGAACGAGGAATGGTAGAAATATTTAAAGGTATAGCAGATCCCCGTGTAGGGAATGCAAAAAAGCATAAGCTGGAAGAGATCCTGACGATAGCGATATTGGCAGTCATAAGTGGATGCACGCAATTCACAGAAATGGAACTATTCGGTAAGGAGCGGGAAACATGGCTGCGAGGATTTTTAAGTTTAGAGAACGGGATACCCTCGCACGATACGTTTGGCGATGTATTTTCAGCTATCAAACCGGAGGAATTACGAACTGGCTTTATGGAATGGGTAGAAACTGTCCGGCAAAAGATAACAGATGAAGTGGTAGCGGTGGATGGGAAAACCATTTGTGCAAGCAAAAGCGTGGCAGAAAACAAAAAGGCAGTCCATGTCGTAAGCGCGTGGGCAGCAGAAAACGGGCTGGTTTTGGGTGAGATAGCAACAGATGAAAAAAGCAATGAAATAACGGCAATCCCAAAGTTGTTGAAATTGCTGGAACTCAAAGACTGTATCGTCACGATTGATGCAATGGGTACGCAGCGGGAAATTGCAAAAACCATTTGCGAGGCGCAGGCCGATTATGTGCTATCGGTAAAAGAAAACCAGCCGGGGTTATACGAAGATATAACGTTGTATTTTTCAACGGAACAAGAGCAATGTGAATATGCTAAAACCGCAGAGAAGTCGCATGGACGTTATGAAACACGAGAATGCTATGTGACAACACAAATTGATTGGTTGGCACACAAAGAGAACTGGCCTGGTCTATCTGGGATAGGGGTGATCCGCTCTTGTACACAAGTCGTTGGGAAAGAAGCCTGCGAAACGATGGTACATTATGTCATTTTCAGCAAGGAATCAATGTCAGCGGCTGAGCTCTTAAAAACCAAACGTGCACATTGGTCAATAGAAAACAGTCTGCATTGGGTTTTGGATGTTGATTTTGGTGAGGATTCTATGCGCATGCGTGCTGGTTATGCTGCGGAAAACATGAATATAATGCGTCATCTTGCGCTTAATCTTTTGAAGTCCGAGACTTCTTACCGTGGAAGTATTAATCTCAAACGCAAAAAGTGTATGCTTTCTCCGGCATACTTGCTTAAAGTCTTTGATTGTTCGTAAGCGATTGCCCTGTTCGCTTCTTCGATAGCGATTGCATTTTTATAACAGGCTTGTTATAATAATTCTATCTAAGTATTTTCTGTTATAGCATATAAAGGAAGGGTGTAGGAGATTACATTGGATTCAATTGATTATTACAATAAGTACGCTGCGGCCTATTACGAAAGTACGGTTGATCTTGACATGTCGGAGGCGCTGGAACGTTTTGTCAAGTATCTTCCTGAAAACGCGGAAGTGATGGATCTGGGATGCGGATCGGGAAGGGACTCTTTGTATCTGGAGGAAGCAGGCTTTTACGTTACCGCAGTCGACGGATCGGAAGAAATGTGTAAGCTGGCGGAGATCAATCTTGGCAAAGAGGTCCTGAATATACGGTTTGAGGAACTGGATTTTGACGGTGTATTTGACGGGATCTGGGCTTGTGCTTCCCTGGTGCATGTGGAGAAGGACAAAATGGAAGGCGTGCTGAACCGGGTGTTTCGGGCGTTGAAGCCGGATGGGGTATTGTATATGTCCTTCCGCTTCGGGGATTCCCATGGATTTGACAACGGCAGATATTATTATGACTATACGATCGCCTCACTGGCGAAGGTACTTCAGAAGTCCGACGATGTGGAGACACTGGAGATCTGGAAGTCCAATGATGTGCGCAGCGAGAGAAATACAAAGTGGGTAAATGTAATCGTAAAAAGGATTATAGAATAAAAGCGGGAAGGGGACATGTCCAAATCGATTTGGGACATGTCCCTTTTGACTGATTGAAATGGACATGTCCCAAACTGAAATGAACATGTCCCCCGCCGTATGTCCCCTGCCGTATGACCCCTGCCATATCTGCTAGAAGAAGGAGAGGAAGGTTTCATAAAAGGCTTCCGGGCCTGGCTGTTCCCTCAATTCATTCATCATACCATCTTCATTGGTGATATCTACAAAGATTGAAAAAAAATCATCCATCTTAATATTATTTTTTTCTAGATCGTTTAAATTAAAGGCATAGACGAAGATCAGATCAACTTCTGCGTCGTCCCAGGGAATCGTGGAAGCGAGCCGGGCGATGGACAACGCGGACTTGCGGACCTGCTCACTGTCTCCGTGGGTGAATACCAGGCCGTTTCCGATGTAGGTGCTGCATATGGATTCCCGGGAGAGTACCGTATCATAAAAAGCTTCTGTGACGTTCCCGGATATTTCCAGTAGAGTGCAAAGCTTTTTCAGTATCTCATTCTTGTGACTGGGATGCACTCCTGTGAGAATGCCGGAAGGGTGCAGCAGATAATGCATGGCCGCTCTGGTTCTGGTGTTCTGATTCTTACGTTCTGTTATTTCCAGCATGACCTTCTGGACGGTGTTGATGTCGTCGGGAGTCAGGATGGAGTTCACCTGTACCACAGTTTTGCCGGAATGGGTAACCGGACAATTGGAGATCACAAAGTCATAAGCGCTGCGGTGATAAGGCTTCATGTCCAGCTGGTGCAGGGGCAGGACATCGATCAGGGAGAGATTTGGTATATTCTTTTCGATGACAGCGTTTAGCAGTGCGATTTCGCCCAGGCCGGTGTCGCTCTTCCACGCGACTATGGCCCTGAGGTGGTTGGCGGTCCGTTCAAGAGCGGCGGCGAAAAATAAGACCAGGCAGCAGCTTTCTTCTTTGTTCAATTCCACTTGAAAGTAGTGATTGAATAGAAGGTTCGTGGACCAGATGATGGCGAACAATCTGGAATACTGCTTTCTTATGGTATCGTAAGGACCCTTGTAGGAGTTGAATCTGTACCGCAGACGGCCTATCGCAGAGGGAATGTAGTGTACCAGGTCGTCGTACAGTTTGCGGTCACTGGCGATACGTCTGTTCAGCATATTGCTGGTCCTCTCCAGCAGTTCATCCAGGAAATCCCGCAGCAATGGGGGGACGGTGCTGTAACGGTAATCCGCGTTCAGATATTCCAGATTGCTGCACAAGAACAGGGATGAGATTAAGTGGGATTCCTGGAGCGGCAGTTTCATATGAAAATTGTCTTCCAGAAGATCGATAAATTCCTGGCTCAATGCATAGGCCGGAGTGTGTTCAGAACCGGTCTCGGAAAAAGACTCCGGGTATTCCACAAGGTGATGCTGCCGGATCCGGTACAAGGATATGGTCAGGTAGACACACACTCGTTCAAAGGAATAATCTATAAGGCGGATCCCCTGCTCCTTCTCAAAACGAAGCAGCAGATTTATAATTTTGCAGATGTCAAGACCTGGAAACAGTCCCTCCAGGATCTCGACGGAGACTACATCCATAGAGGACACGGGCATGGCTTTGATCCGGGAAGAGCGGATCTGGTATCCGTGCTTTTTTAATTGCTGGTATAAAGTGGCTGAAGCGGTTCTCCACGCATACTCCCGGCAGGTCAGGGAAAGCCCGTTGGGTGACCCTTTTTGAATCGTGATATGATATTCTGCCAGTACATTTTCCGCCGTATTTAACAGATGATAGGCAGTGGGACGGCTGATAAAAAGAAGATCCGCCAGTCTTTGCATGCTTAAGGTCTGCGGGAGGGAAAAGAGCAGATGGTAAATGAGCAGGAGAAGGCGGGACTTTATATTGGGATCTGTGGATAAACTGAAGGGCAGATGCGCTTTTAATAATGTGCGTATGTCCTCTTTTTCCAGAAAAAACCGGTTGGAAGAGTCCCTGTGAAAGCTGATTTGGTACTGATCGTTCAGATAATTGCTGATATAACGCATATCACTGCGCGCAGTACTGTTAGAGATATCGTAGGCGTTGGCGATTTCCGGATAGGATAAAGCTGTTTGACGGGATACGAAATGTTTTAAAAGCCGCTGTTGGCGTGTTGTCAGATTCATGAGCGGAAGCCCCCATTTCTGTACAGACTGTTTCTGTTATGTGTGTTACATACGTGCAGATTTTATGGATATGGTAGTTGATAATCCAATCATACCCTGTTTATATTCGGAATTCAATTGTTCGGCTGCATGGAAAATTGAAAAAAGCACAAAAAAATGTACACAAATCCTATATTTTAACGGCAGATTGTATGCTTTGGATGCTGAAATGACAGGAAGAAAGGTTGTAATGTAAATATATTTGGAAAATATTTCATTTTATTTAGAAACTATGTACAATTTTGAATGATATGATTCAAATGTAACCGCAAAACAGAACCACTCTGAAAGGAGGATGCTACATGAAACATATTAAAATTTCAGCTGGTATCGCCCATTTTGACTACTCAAGACTTGGCGCTAACATGAAGGAAGCCATGGATGCCGGCGCAGACATTGTCCACGCCGATGCGGCCGATATGGTGGAACTCCCCATTAATCTTCAGCTGATGGGCGGTCCCCAGATCATCGAGGGATTCCGCAAGGTGACGGATAAACCCATCGAATGTCACTTCTACACTTCCGAATGTGATAAGATATTTATAGACAGAATCGCGGAAGTGGGATGTAACATGCTGATCCTTCCGGCGGAACGGTTTATCGGAGCCACCCTGGCTTACCGGATGGATTGGTGTAAACGGCTGGGAATGAAAATCGGCCTTACCATTGGCTGTTATACTCCTCTTTGTTTCCTGGATGAAGCTATCTATGATATTGACCGTCTTCATATCGTCACGCATGGGACATCGAATACCGACGGGAAAGATAACTGGTACTGGAGAGAATCCGTACTGGATCTGGTACAGCGGGCAAGAAAGATGATCGATGAGAAAAATCCGAAGTGTGAACTGGCGGTAGACGGTGGGATCCGTACTGATAATGTGGAACCTCTGATCGAGTGTAATCCGGACGTGGTGATACTTTCCTCCGCGATTTTCAGACATGACAAGGGAATCACCTATGCAGTGAAGGAATTCCGGAATATACTGGATAATCTCTCTGTAAAATATAACCTGCAATAAAGGCAGAGCTGGTTGAACCGAAGCATATAAGGAGGACTTCTATGAAAATTCGTGAGGTAATCAATGAAAATACGGTAAATCTGGAACTGGAAGCCGGTGACAGGGACACCGTAATCCGGGAGCTGGCTAAAATGCTCTATGATAACGGATTGGTTCAAGACCTGGAATGCTTTATACAAAGTGTACTGGAACGGGAAAAGATCTGTTCCACCTACAGCACATCGGAGCTGGCGGTGCCTCACGGGATCAGTACATCGGTAAATAAAGCCGGACTGTGCTTCGGCCGTTTAACTTCCGCTGTCGACTGGGATGGGGATCAGGAGACACCGGTAAGATTTGTCTTTCTGATAGCCATACCGAGAGTGGAAGATGAGACGGTTATTAACCGGCATCTGGAGATGATTTCCTCTATAGCGATCTCGGCATTGCGGGAAGATAATTTGGAAATATGGGGTAAAGTGAAGAATACAGAAGAGTTTCTAGCCACGCTGGAAACAGCGGAAGGGAGGGAAAATCAGTATGGCAGGCAATGATCTTACGTTTGAATTTGAAAATGTGGAAAAAACGAAAAAGCAGATTGTGAAAGATATATTTTCCAAGCCATTTGACCATTTGCGTTCCGGTATATCGTATATGCTCCCGTTTGTACTGATCGGGGGGATTATTACCGCAGTCAGTTCGATCAGCAATATCTCGGATGCTCCTATATGGTCGATGGTTGCGTCGATCGGGCAGGTGGGCATGACCTTTTTTATACCGATCTTCGGCGCATACATAGCATTTTCCATTGCAGACAAAGCGGGCATCGCGCCGGGATTTATCTGCGCCTATCTGGCCAATACCAATGGGTCGGGTTACATAGGAGCGCTGCTGGCGGGATTCCTGGTGGGATATGTGGTGGCGTTGCTGAAAAAACTGATCAAACCCAATAAGATACTGCAGGGGGTATGGGACTATTTTGTCCCTGCGTTTTCGACCCTGGTCGTGGGCTTGTTCATAATTTATGTCATTAATGCGCCGGTCGCCCGTTTTACGGACTATATGGTAGCGAAACTCTCCGGTATGGATGCTACCCAGGGAGGGATCGCCGGACTGATTCTGGGCGCGCTGGGCGGAGTGGATTATGGCGGCCCCATCAGTAAGATCGGGACAGCGATCATGTTTGCGGGATTTGACAAAGGAATCTATCTGTTCGTAGGCATTGCGATCGCCATCGCCATGGTGCCGCCGTTCGGATTCACAGTGGCGGCGTTCGTCGCCCCGAAACTTTTTACAAAGTCTGAAAGACGATATGCCAGAACATCCTGGCCCATTGTTTTGATCGGTGGTTTTACGGAACTGGCACTTCCGTTGGTGATCAATGATATTATTCGTTGCACTATTGCCAGCTTTCTGGGCTGTCTGGTCAGTGGATTTCTGGCCGGCTTCTTTGGGTTGGAGTTAAGTGTCCCAGCTCTGGGACTGGCTTCCTGGTTCTTTATCAGCTCGGTGCCTGTATATGCACTCTGTGTGGTGGTCGGCGCTGCGATGACGGCGGCATCGTTAATCTTCCTTCGGAAAATCTGGCCCAGGAAGAATTTCGATCCGGACAGCGACGATGAGGTTATGAGCCTGTAGTCCCGGGGACGCGAGAGCGGGAAATGCCTATGAAACGGGTACGAAAGGAGGGTGTATCTATGAAACTGGTTATTATCACTTCCTGCGTGGCGGGAGTAGCACACAGCGAAATGTGTGCAGCTGCGCTGAAAAAAGAAGCGATCGCCCGCGGTCATTCGGTGCGTGTGGAAATGCAGGGAGGATCGAATCTCTCGGATATGCTTCCAAAGGAGATCTGTCAGTCGGCAGATGTGATCCTGATCGCTTATGCCATAGCTGTGGCTAAGAAAGAGCGGTTTGAAGGGAAACCGGTGGTAAAGGTTCCGATCGATCAGGCCATTCGGCATATCAAACAGGTTATGGATAAAGCGGAAGAGGTGTATGAGCAGACCATAGGAAAAGATATAGAAAGTTAAACTTGGAGGTAATTATGGTTAGCGCAACGATTGAAGTCAAAAATAAATCAGGTCTGCATATGAGGCCGGCTTCAGAACTGTCTAAGATAGCAAGGAAGTGCGGATCCAATATTATTATCCGGTCAGGGGGAAAGCTGGTGAATCCCAAAAGCATCCTGATTCTGATGAGCGCGGCAATCAAAAAGGGTACGGTTGTGACCGTGGAGTGTTCCGGCGAGACAGAGGAGCAGGATTTAGAGATGATTCTTCAGGCGATTGCCTCCGGCCTGGGCGAAGGGGTGGATGAAACGGCGTGAAAATATGGAATTGCGGTAAAATTGCTTCAGAAGGTTATGCGTCGGGACCGGCATTCCTCGTTTGTCGGGAAAAGAGGCCGGTACGAAAGGATAAGATCAGGGAAGAGGAGATCGAAGGTGAAATCCGGCGTTTTGAACAGGCAGTGGAAACGGGCAGGGAGCAGCTGCAGAAACTGCTGGCAGCAGAAGCGCAAAGTGCAACCTCTGAACAGGCAGGCAATTCTGCTATTTTCGCCGGACATTTGGATATATTGACAGATTGTGCACTCCATGAAGAAGTTACGGGGAGAATCGTTCAGGATCTGGAAAATGCGCAGAGAGCGCTGCAGCTTTCGGCAGATCATTACGCGGGAATATTTGAAACAATGGATGATGCGTATATGAGGGAACGGGCGGACGATATCAGGGATGTGACACAACGGCTGATGTTAATCCTTCAGGGGGCGGAAGAAACCGCTTTCGACACCCTGCGGGAGACGTCCGTGGTGGTGGCAAGAGACCTGACACCGTCGGATACCATCCGGATGAACATGAAGCTGGTAGCCGGAATCATAACGGAAAAAGGCGGTATCACAAGTCATGTGGGGATCATAGCCAGGAACAGAGGAATCCCCTGCCTGGTGTGCGCGGGGCCTGACATCCGGGAAATCAGGGGTCAGGAGCAGATCCTTTTAGACGCGCAGCGGGGAAGTATTATAACCTCGCCGGGCCGGGAGGAGAAGGAAGTGTTCCTTCGGAATGCGGCCGCATACCGGGAAATGTGTAAAAAAGCAGAAGAAAGTGCGGCACTGCCCTGTATTACCATGGATGGAAGAAAGCTCTCCATCTGTGCGAATGCCGGCAGCCCGGAAGAGGCCGAGCAGGCAGCGGCCTATGATGTGGATGGGATCGGCCTGTTCCGAAGTGAATTTCTCTATATGCAGCAAGGACGCTTTCCAACCGAAGACGAGCAGTTCCAAGCCTATCAAAGCGCTGTGCACTGGATGAAAGGCAGAGAAGTGACGATCCGGACGCTGGACATCGGCGGAGATAAAGGACTTGACTATTTTCAGATTCCAAAGGAAGATAACCCATTCCTTGGCTGCCGCGCCATCCGGATCTGTTTAAACAGGCCGGATATCTTTAAAACACAGCTTCGGGCTATACTAAGGGCCAGCGCATTTGGACGGGTGAGGATCCTGTTTCCGATGATTACATCGCTGGAAGAGCTGGAAAAAGCTCAGGCAATCCTGGGTGTCTGTAAAGATGAATTATCAGAGGAGGGGCGGCCTTTTGATAAAGGGCTGGAAACAGGAATTATGATTGAGACGCCGGCGGCCGTGTTACTGGCCCAAGAGCTGGCCTCGCGGGTGGACTTTTTCAGCATCGGTACCAATGACCTGACTCAGTATATACTGGCCGCAGACCGCGGTAACCCGGCGGTGGCCACACTATATAATCCCTTTCACCCTGCTGTGCTTAGAAGTATACAGCATGTGATCCGTGCAGGCCATGAGCATCATATTCCGGTAGGCATGTGCGGCGAGCTGGCCGGCAATATTGAGGCGGCCCGCCTATTGCTGGGGATGGGGCTGGATGAATTCAGCATGTCGGCTTCCGGCTCTCCCCGTATAAAGCAGGAACTCCGGGCGGCCAGCTGCGAGAGCGCGATGGCAGCGGCCGCGGAAGTGCTGAAAAGTCCCTACATTGTTTCAGGCTGAGCCGAATCATAAAGGGATGAATGTAAATGGGGACATGTCCAGATTAGAATGGACATGTCCCAGATCAGAATGGACATGTCCCAAATCGAAATGGACATGTCCCTCTCATGGGTATCACTATTTATTAGGGCTGCATAAGCCCATCTACAAAATTCATAAGCTCCTCCCTTTCAATAGCCGAACTCTCAATATAATAAGACAGCTGGTCATAAGTCTCCTCAAAGGATTCCCGGCTATCCTTAATCCCTGCCGCCGCATTGCGCTCTGACCGGCCCAGATTCATGAGGTTAGCTGCGGTGACAACGGGAATATCCCTGGTCATCCCCAGTGAATAATAAGAACCGTTCTTCCTGCTTTCGTCACAGATTAGCAGGGCCTGATTATAGCCGTCTAATTTCAGCTTCTCACTGTAGGCGGTGTCGGGAGCTCCAAAAGAAACATTCCAATCGGCGGCCGCCAGACTTATGGTTATTCGAATAAATTCCCCGGAGCTGTTGATGTAACCAACATAGATATCCTGAATGTTTTTCTGGTATCCGTCCGGCAGCTTCAGCGTCTGACGTATGGTTATATCATGTTCCCCTTCTACGGTCAGACTTTCTGAGGGGGTATCCAGCATGCCCGCATCCGCATAGAACTGGACTACGGCCTCCTCAAACTGATAACCAGCCGGAAGCTGGGTGGGAATAGAGTATGGTATGGCGCATGGAAGCAGCATATCCAGAAGCGTCTGTTCGCTATCGGTTCGAAATACACCGCAGGCCGCATTGGAGCTGCTCTGTCCATCCTGCAGATGGGTAATAATACTTACTTCCCCTGGGGCCAGTGCAGATGGTTCGAGAGACATCTCCTGGGAGACGACATTGCTGAATTCCGTATCTTCGCCGGCCACTGCATTCTCTAGTGAGGGAGAAGTTCCATCATTCACGGAACCGTCGAACCGGAAAGACTTCCATTCGTAATAAGTTCCGGCGCCAATCAGACCGAATAATCCGAGCAGGACGGCGGCCAGTATCATAAATGATTTTCCGGCAAAGCGCCGGGGGTGCCGGATACGATCTGCCAGGGCAAGCTGAAGATCATACTCCGGAGTGCGTACCTTACTTAACTGTTCTTTTATCAATCGTTCATCCTGATCAAATTTCATGTTGACTCCTCCAATCTGCGATACTGCCTTCCTCCTGCCGGTTATCCTTCCGGAGCAGTCCTGCCAGCTTTTTTCTGGCACGTTCATACCGCTTTCGGGCAGCGGATTCGGTTATTCGATGGATTTTGGCCAGTTCCCGGAAACTTCTCTCTTCCATAATCCGTCCATAGATCAGAGAGCGCTCCATGGCCGACAACCGGCTGAGGGCTTCAAATAGTTCGTCGCTGATCCCAGTATGCGGTTTTTGCGTGTCGGAAGCGGGGGTAAAGAAAAAGAGTGTTTTCCGGCGGATAGTATCGATGCAGCAGTGATATGCGATCCGGTACAGCCAGGCCGACAACGATGTCCCGTTCCTGTACTTCTGACGGTTTTCATATGCTTTGAGAAAAGTCATCTGTACAGCGTCCTGCGCCTCGTGATAATCACACAGGATATTGTGGCAGTAGCGCAAAAGCGCCTGACCATAGAATTCTATGGCGAGACTTAATTCCGCTTCGCCTCCGTCGGCAAAAGTTTGATCCAATAAATCTTTTTCCTGCAGTAATTCCATAGTTACACATCCTTTATTTGCGGTACCGCTGATTCGTTACACCTCTATAACGCAGAGAAAACGGAATTTGTGACATGTAAGCGGCAGATCCTCGGAAAACAAATGCTTCCTATTGGTGTAATGCAATAAATATGTACAACGGGATGAAGGGATTATAGAATATTTGGAAAATGCACAAAACCATAGATTATATGTAATCCACGAATGGGTGACATATAATCTACGGTTTTGGTTTGTCTTGGTCCTTATTTCAAAAACTGATAAGACAGTGTTGGATCAAAGATATAATCATCGATCGTTTCCTTTAAAACAATACGGGGCTGAAGCATCAGGTGCTTTTTACCGGGCAGGACACCCTGCAGCAGATAATCCGCCAGCAGCATCAGGCTGTGGTAGGCCTGGGCGGAAGGATTCTGATAAATGACAAATGTACACAGATCTTTTTTCGTCAGTGTGCAAAGCTGGGGGGTCACATCAAAGCCGCTGACGACGGGACGCGGGACAGCCGGATGTTTATCAAGGTACCAGCCCACACCGATGGCGCCGGGAGAACTGGTTGTATAGACACCCCCGATGCCCGGATTCTCACGGAACATTCTTTCGGAAATCTCCTCTGCCAGCTGGTCACTGTCCAGATACTCAAATTCCCCTGCAACCGTAATTCCAGGATAATCTTCCGAGATCTTATCGATAAATCCCCGCATACGTTCCGTATGCGCATCCACCGAGTGAAAACCCGACAGACAACATACCGATCCTTTGTCCCCCATGATTTTTCCCATCAATTCGCCGGAAATCCTGCCGGCCAGATAGGGGTCTACCCCGACATGAAATAGCCTTTTGCTCCCTCTTACATCAGAATTAAAAGTGGCCACGGTTACTCCGGCATCGGCCAGACGATTGATATATGGAATCAGAGCACTGCCCCCGGCATTTAAAACAAACCCGTCATAGTCCTCAGGTTTTAATTCATCCAAAAGCGGCAATTGGCTCTCCGGATTCAGATAATCACATCGAAAGGCCCGGATATCCACATTATAGTCCGTCAGAGCGTGAGCGGCCTGTTCCACACCTGCCGTCATCTCATCAAAAAAATAAGTTGGATATTTTGGATACAAAATCCCCAAATGGAGCTGTTTGTTCCTGCTCAGATTACTGGCCAGTTTATTGGGCCGATATCCCAGCTCATCTGCGATCTGCAAAATCTTCTGCTTTGTCACCTCGTTAATTCTGCCCCGGCCATTCAATGCACGGTCCACTGTGCCTATCGATGTATCTGCCAATTCCGCAATCTGTTTCAAAGTCACTTTTTTCATAACCCAATTCCTCTGCTAGTTTCTCTATAGATTGTAATATGCCCCGAGAGGGTTGGCAAGCGGTAAATTTGGAGAAAGTATATTTGAAGGGCCGGTAAGCAGTATAAACCTAAGGCTCTGGCAAACTACAGTGTCTTGAGAAGGGAGAACATGGCATCCGCAGCAGTAGCGGGATCATTCAGGTAGTTGTACTTCTGGGGATCCTTGAGGAAGGAACGGTAGACGGGTACGTTCTTTTCAAGCCCGCATACCGCGGAATCCGTCGGTGCTGTCAGGCGGGGTTCACAGACAAATTCATAGCGGGGATTTTTCTCGATCCGGAATCCGCCGTCCGGAGTCCGGAAGGCGTAACAGCACATGCCCGCGTGGCGTTTGACGCTGTCGTAGTAGTTGGTGCTGTGACAGGATACCAGGTTTATAAATACCATGGTTTCTGCGCCTATGTTAATCGTGCAGTGTCCGTAATCAGGGGGGATTACTACAGATTCACCGGCCTCGACTTTGGTCAGGATGACATCCTGAACCTGCATGCTGCCGTCCTCTTTCCGGTAATCGTCTACTTTCTGCATGACGAACAACGCAGTGCCTTTGATGACCTGGTATAGTTCCGGATAGCTGATGGACTGTCCGGGAATCGGCATGTGGAAATGCCCGGCAGTTTTCTTGTATTCCCCTCCGGCGGTGCCTTCGATGATCACCGTGCTGTCATAGCGCAGATCTGTGGACTGGAATATTTCCTTGGTGTTGTCTTCCACAATCGCTTTGTAAAAATCGTAGTATGGATTGTCTTCGACCTTGTATGCAGCGTCGGCTAAAAGTCCGAACATTCCTTTTGAGTATTTACGGGAATAGTCCTCGTAGTGGATGGTATCGTTAGCCGGAACCAGCTTCTGGCTTTCTTCGCAGAATTGGATGGGCATACCGAACATTTTCAACTCATTCATGGATTTGTGTCCCCCTTCTATAAATTCTGATATTTTGAGATTACTTCGGGATACTCGGACGGATCGTGACAGAACAGGCCGGAGGATCCAAGAACCAGGACATTAGCGCCGGCAGCCACCAGTTTGGGAGCTGTCTCTTCTTTTACCTGGCCGTCCACCATGATGTCCACCTCGTAACCGGCCTCAGTGAACATGCTGCGTATGGCTGTGATCTTCTCGTAGCTGGTGGGAATCAGGGTCTGGCCGGCGAAACCGGGATCTACGGTCATGACACAGACCAGGTCGATAAATTCCAGCATATATTTGAGCTGTCCGATATCAGTGGCGGGATTGATGGCGATACCTGCTTTTTTACCCAGAGCGCGGATCTGCTTCAGGGCGCGGATCGGATGCTCCAGTGTTTCTATATGCAGGGTAATGATGTCCGCGCCGCGGTCCGCGCAGTACTGGATGAATTCAGTCGGATTTGTGACCATGAGATGTACATCCATGGGGGTGTCGGACACTTTGCGGATAGCTGCCATCAGATCGCCGTTCAGACAATAATTCGGAACGAAATGGCCATCCATAATGTCGATGTGATAAAGGTCCACATGCGCCTGGTCCAGCGCTTCCAGCTGGTGCTTTAAGTCCATCATGTCAATGCACATAACGGAGGGAGATACTTTGTTCATAAAAAACAGTCCTTTCTGAGAGAGTTCGTTTATTACTGGAAATTTCCACCTCATTATGGCATAGAAGAATACGGGTGTCAAGAAATAAATGACCGAATTGTATTAAAAACAACAAAAAATATGACCGAATATGTGCAATCGTAAAATCTAAGAAATGAGATTCCACATGTAAATTCCGGCCCCGGATACACCGCTGAAGGGGTCGTCGGTTCCGCGGATAAACTGGAGGTTTTGTTCGGGATAAGGTTTGCGGGTATGAAAATGAATCCGGTCCAAAAGGGATTCGTAGGGGAAATTTTTCATGCGGATTACACCGCCGGACAACAGGATGTGATCAGGGTCCAGGATATTGATTTCCGAGGCTGCGGCGATGGCAATGTTGTCCACATATTCTTTTAATATATCGGAATCCGGATAGTAACCGAACATGTTTTCCATGTCTGATTCGGGATAGTGGTCCTGGTGTATCTGTTCCAGCCTTTTACCCGCACAGTAGAGTTCCAGGCATCCCTGGTTCCCGCATGGGCAGGGATCTTTTTTTGCCATCACCGGAATGTGGCCCAGTTCTCCGGATACTCCGTTTTTTCCGTCGAGAAAACGGCCGTGAATATAGAGGGCGTTTCCGAGGCCGGTGCCGACATAGAGCGCGATCACGCAGTCAGAGCCAAAGAGATCAAAAGCCTGCATGTCGTTTGCCAGCAGCAGGATGACGTCATGTTCTACCATAACCGGAATCTGAAACTGTTTTTTTAATGCTGCTCCAATGTTCTGATTGGTGATCACCGGAAGATTCGGACAGGAGAAAACAGTCTGTTTCGACTTGTCGACGGTTCCGGGAAAACCCAGACAGATCCCTCTGCATTTGCCGGCCGGTATCGTTTCCATATAGGAGGAGAGAAAGGAAGATATCGTATCGGCCGGCCGTACGGAGTCGAATAATTTCCGGCTGCTTTCCCGTCTGCAGTTGCTTAACGTTAAATCTTTCGTAATAGTTCCGATCCGGAAATTAGTGCCGCCGATGTCGATGCCGATTACATAATCAAAACTGGAAAATGAAGAAATTTTCACTGGAAATACCTCCTTTGAATGTAACGTTTGACTTGAAGCATAGCACGTAAAAATCTGAAAAACAATGCAATCAAATACATTTGACAAAGTTCGTGAAATATGATAAATTTAAGAAAAGCGTAAACGTTAACGCAAAGACCGTGGAAATAACAAATTTATTAAATATGCACAAAAACGGGCATTGTGCAATGCGGAGAACGGACTTAAATTTGCATAAAATGACCGAATCAACAAAAAATACAAAATAAATATTGATTTTTAACCCGATATGCGCTACAATAACCACACAAACAAAAAACAAGAATGTGGATTTAGTTGTTTGGTAAGGAGAGAGCGCAACCGTGATTTGTACATTAACAATCAACCCGGCTATTGATAAGCTGCTGTTTGTTTCCAGGTTTCAACGGGATAATACGAACAGAATCGTACGCTCCATGGATGTTTTGGGCGGGAAGGGTACCCATGTTTCAACGAACCTTCGTATTTTGAACTGCGATAACCGGGCTTACGGGATCGGTTTTGGAAAAACCGGCCATAAGATTGAGGACATGTTAAAAGGTCAGGGTGTGGACGTGCACTTCCTGCACTATGAGACCGGGGAATCCAGAACCAATTATGCACTGATCGAGGAGAACCATAAGTGCAGCCTGATTACCGAGCGGGGAACTATAATAAGTTCCGGGATATGTGAAAAGCTTCTGAATATTATGGAAGAATCCCTGGAGGACGGCGATGATCTGGTTTTGTCCGGAGATGCTTCAAACACAGAGATACCGTACATATACAATGTGATTATGGAACGGCTGGACGCGGGCGGAAAGAAAATACGGATTTATCTGGATACCAGTTCCGGGAACCTGATCCGGGGGATCGAGAAGAAACCGTTTCTGGTAAAACCAAATGTGGACGAACTGTCTCAGGTCGTTGGAAAGGCCATTGCATCGGAAGCGGATATCCTGGATGGGATATTTCAGATCGCTTCGAAGGGGATCGAATGTGTCGCGGTATCCAGAGGCGGGGACGGCTCTATTGTAAAGTACAGGGAACTCATTTATCAGGTGGATGCGCTTAAAGTAGATGTTAAGAACACCATCGGCTGCGGAGACGCGTTCCTGAGCGGAATGGTGTATGGATTTTCCCGGGAAATGGAATTTGAAGAGATTCTCAAGCTGGCTACCGGAATCTCTGCGGCCACCGCGGAATCCGAGCTCACGGTGGGATTTGATTATCAGCGGGCTATGGAGCTTAAAGAACAGGTCCGAATGAAACGGCTTACGGTACACAGAAACGATGGAAAAGAACAATTACGTTCTTTTTTATAAAAATCAGGAAAAGGAGAAATAGGTATGAGAAAGAAAATGGTAAGTATCCTGTTGGCATGTACGATGGTACTCACTATGGTGGGATGTGGCACGAAGGAAGCGGCTTCGGAACCGGCAGCTGAACCGGCAGCCAGCGAGGCTCCCGCGAAAGCGGCGGAAGATGACGCACAGGCGGCTAAGGATGCTGCGGGGAGCGGTGATGACATCATGATCGGCATTTCCATGTGTGCGATCGAATCTCAGATGTGGGCGGAATATCAGACCGCTATGCACAAAAAATGTGACGAACTGGGCGTGAAATACACCGAAGTTATTGCGGAAAACGACGTTCAGAAACAGAACCAGCAGATTGAGAACCTGATTTCCAGCGGCGCGAATGCGATTATCATTGCTCCGGCAGACGGCGAGGCCGTAGTTTCCGCGATCAAGAAATGTAACGAAGCGAATGTACCGGTTATCATGGCAAACCGGGCAGCCGGTGAAGGCGCAGAAGTTGCCGGAACGGTTACCTCGGATAATATAGCTATGGTAGAAAGAGAAATGAACTATGTCATGGATCAGGCGAAAAAAGACGGCAAGACTTACAAGGTGATCAAGCTTGTGGGAAGTCTTACCGACGTAAATGCCATCGCCCGTGACACCGGATTCAAAAACGTAGCAGACGCGAATAAGGACATCTTCGATGTGGTTGCTGAGGTTCCCACCGAGTGGAAGGGTGAACTGGCCCTCTCAGGAGTTTTGAGTGCATTTGAAGCAAACCCGGATATCAATATGATATTCAGCCCATCAGACGCTCTTCTGCCTTCGATTATCTCCGCATTACAGCAGATCGACAAATTCTATCCGATCGGCGATGAGAAACATGTGACGATCGTGACCTTCGACGGTGCGAAAGACGCAGTGGATCAGATTAAAGCAGGTTATGTGGATATCGTCTCCGTTCAGGATGCAACGAATCAGGGTACTCTGTGTGTGGAAGCCGCTGTAGCGGCCGCCAAGGGTGAACCGGTGGAAGGCCTGGTAGATCCCGGATTTGAAGTAACTCCCGAAAATGTAGACACCACAGGATTTGCAGGTTATTAATGTCCTCCTTTTAGAAACGGATATCAGATAGAAAAGAACTGCTGCGGGGAGGCTTTCCTCGGACAAGTGCGTGGGAAGCTTTTTTGCAGCAGGGTTTTTATTCAATAGGTAAGTAGTCCTGCTGAATAAAATCTATTTGATTTCGAAGTAAGTGGACGAGAAATCCTAAGTCAGATAGCGAGGTTTGATTATGGAACGGGTGAGGAAGATTTATGAATCGGTAGATGCGATTGTCTGGTTCATTGTGGTTTTTGTCATTGTGGCATTGATCTTTGTACCAAATTTTGCTACCGAGAGTAATATTACGAATATATTCAGCCAGGCCTGCGTTTTGCTGACCGTTGCCTGCGGGGTTCATTTCTCTGTATTGAACGGAGGAGTGGATTTTTCTTCTACCTCTATTATCGCTTTGACCTGTGTGGTGGGCGCTTCTATTATGAGCACTACTTCCGGCCTGCTGGCCGGCAGATGGTATGCGATACCGGTAGCTTTGGCGGCAATGTTGCTGATCGGCCTGGTTTTTGGTGTTATAAACGGATTTGCGGTGACCAGATTTAAAATGCCGTCTTTTATTGTGACGATGGCGACACAGATGATCGGCAGCGGACTGGCCGTAGTCTATACGGGGGGAAGCACGATCTCCGGACTGCCGGATAGTTTTACGATACTGGGAAACGGTAAGATATTTGTGATACCCTTTGCGTTAATACTGGCTTTGCTGGTGGCGGTGGTGACCCACCTGGTGTGCAGCAAGACTTTATATGGCAGGCAGCTCTATGCGACAGGAACGAATCCTAAGGCTTCCGTTATATCGGGCGTGCCTGTGAAGAAAACGATCTTTAAGATCTTTATTTTCAGCGGTGTCTGTTCCGCGGTTGCCGGTATTATCATGATGGCTCAGATGGAATCCGGCGCGTCCAGTTACGGAAGTACGCTGTTTATTGATATTATGGGCAGTATCATCGTCGGAGGAACCAGCCCGGCAGGCGGTGTGGGCAAAATCCCAAATACGGTGATGGGTGCGTTTCTGATAATTTTGATTAATGTGACTTTAAACTTGTTAAATACACCATACTTTATCATTACGATCATAAAAGGCGCCATTATCCTGGTGGCCGGCGGTGTGGCGATATTAAAGAAGCGGAACGAAAAGGCGTAAACAAGTATATCATAGATTGGAAGTGAACAAGTTGGCTGAAAACCAGAACTACATACTGCAGCTTATGCAGGTTACCAAATCTTTTGCTTCGGTACAAGTGTTAAAAGATATCACCATCAACCTGAGAAAGGGAGAAATCCTGGGACTGGTCGGTGAAAACGGGGCGGGGAAATCTACACTGATGAATATTCTGGGCGGAATCTATCAACGGGACAGCGGAGAGATATACTTAAATGGAGCAAAGTTCGAACCGGTTAACCCGAAGGTTTCTCAGAACGCGGGTATCGCTTTTGTACATCAGGAATTAAATCTATTTACGAACCTGTCGGTATTTGAGAATCTATTTATTACGGACATGGTCAAGAGCAAGGCTCATACGATCGATAAGAAGGCCATGAAAAAGATCGCGGCGGAGAAGCTTAAGGAATTGGGGATTGAAGATTTCGGCGTGGATGAGATAGTCGGGAACCTGCCTATGGGACAGCGGCAGCTGATCGAGATCACCAAGGCGATTATGAAGGACGCGCAGATTATTATCCTGGATGAACCCACCACCTCTTTGTCCAACAAGGAGAAGGTAAAACTGTTTGATATCATGCATCTGCTCCAGAAACAGAATAAATCGATTATCTTTATTTCCCATATTCTGGAAGATGTGTTTGAGCACTGCGACGAAATCTCCGTGCTGCGGGACGGGGAGATTATCTCTCAAAACCGGACTTCGGACATCAGCACCAACGAGGTCATTAAGCAGATGGTGGGACGGGAACTGAATAAGATTTATCCGACCGTGGAAAAGGAAATCGGCGGGGTAGCTTTTGAGGTTAAGAATATCTGCCAGGAAGGACGGTTTGAAAATATCAACCTTCAGATAAGGGAGGGAGAGATCGTAGGACTGTTCGGGCTGATGGGAGCGGGACGAACGGAACTGCTGCGCTGCCTGTTTGGAATTGACCCGATCACGGACGGAGGCCTGATCTATAAGGGACAGGAGATCAAACCGATCACTCCGGAGAACTGTATTAAAAACGGGATGGCGTTTATCACGGAGAACCGAAGAGAAGAGGGGCTCCTGATGACCAAGACAGTGAAAGAGAATATCGTGCTGGCGAACTTAAAGGAGATCGCGGCATCCTTAAGCTTTATCAACCGGAAGGAGGAACAGCGGGAGACTGAGGAGATGGTGAAGGAGCTGAATATCAAAACCTTCGATCCGGCCCGCCAGGCGGTAATCAATCTCTCCGGCGGCAATCAGCAGAAGGTGGTATTCGGGAAATGGGTATTGAGAAAACCGCAGATCTTCCTGCTGGACGAACCTACCAGAGGAGTGGATGTGGGCGCGAAATATGAGATTTACAGTATTATCAACGATCTGGCGAAAAACAAATCAACCATACTGTTAGTTTCCTCTGAGATGGAGGAGCTGATGGGGATGTGTGACCGGATTCTGGTCATGAGCCATAATGTGCTTACCGGCGAGCTTCACAGAGAGGAATATACACAGGAACTTATCATGGAAGCCGCGATCGGAGGTGGGAATTGATGGAAAATTCACAGTCAAGAAAAGGAAAAGTATTAAGAGGAAAGCTTTTGGATCTGTTTTGCTCCTACGGCTTGTGGATCATCTTTATTATATTGCTGGCTTATTTTGCCATTCAGTCGCCCAAGTTCCTGACCCTCAGCAATGCGGTCAATGTCCTCCGCCTGTCCTCCACACTGGGGGTCGCGGTGGTCGGTATGTTCTTCGTACTGATTACCGGAGGAATAGATATTTCAGTTTCCGCCAACATGTATTTTTCAGCCGTGGTGGGAACTACACTGTTGAATAACCTGGGAGCGCCGCTTCCGCTGTGTTTTGCGGGAGCCTGTATAAGCGGCCTGCTGATCGGGTCAATCAACGGATTCTTCGTAGCGAAGCTTAAGATGGTTCCGTTTATCACCACACTGGCAACCTACAGTGTGGCCAGAGGTTTAGGACTTATGTTTACCAACCAGCAGATGCTGTTCCTGGACAATGTTGTTATGAAGTTTTCAGGGGCAAAACTGTTTGGGATACCGCTGATTGTCTACATATTCCTGATTGTTGTACTGCTGGGACATTTCATATTGACAAGAACCCAGTACGGACGGCAGCTGTTTGCCTGCGGAAACAACCTGGCTGGAGCCAATAAGTTGGGAATTAACGGGACGAAAACCGTATTTATGGCCTATCTGTTCTGCGGCGGACTGGCCGGTATCGCCGGAATGATGAATGCCTGCATCTTAAGTGTGATCAATCCGAACTTTGCCATCAATGACGAATTCGTGGTTATTTCCTCGGCAGTGATCGGTGGGGCCAGCCTGTTTGGCGGGAAGGGGAAAATATTACCAGGCGCCATTATCGGTATCGTTATGGTGCAGGTAATCACCAACGGCCTTACTATTACAGGCGCTTCCGCTTATGCGTTTACGATATTCAGAGGGATTATCATTTTTATAGCTGTTATGATGGACAGTATTAAGTTCAGCGGCGAAATTCGGTAGGACAAAGTATTCGTTTTATGCTATGCTGAAAGAAAAAGCGCGGAAGGTGTATGCAGCATGTTAGAGAGAAAGTATAACATTGAACGAAAATCTGAAGTCTTGAATTTGTTGGAGGAACAGGGAAAGGTAAATGTCAATCAGCTGTCGGATTTATTGAATGTATCCAAAGAGACGATCCGCAGGGATCTGAAGGAAATGGAAGATTCCGGCCTGATCCGCCGTACCCACGGCGGTGCGGTACTGTCCGACACTTCCAAGGGAGTGAAGGAATATCCCTATCTGATGAGGGAAGTCCAGAACTATATGGAAAAGGACCGCATCTGCAGGGAGGCGGCCAAGACGATTCTGGACGGGGACACCATATTTATCGACAACAGTTCATCCACATTGAATATGATCCACCATATCCATAAGGACTATCAGGTGACAGTGATCACCAACTCCATCCGTCTGTTGCTGGATGCCTCTTTAATCGAGAATCCCAATCTGACGCTGATTTCGCTGGGGGGGGTGTTCCGGGCGAAGAATTTCTCGCTGACCGGTATCATGGCCAATGAGTGGATCAATAATTTCAGGCCCAATAAAGTATTTCTCTCCTGTTATGGTGTATACGAGGGAGAGGGATTCACAGACAGCAGTATCTATGAGATCGATGTGAAACGGCTGATGATGGAGAAGGCCCAGAAGGTATATGTGCTGGCGGATTCCACCAAGTTCGGGAAAAAGGGAGTGGTGTTTCTTTCCGATTTTTCGAAGGTGGATTATATCGTCACAGATCGGGAGCTTTCGCCGGATAAAGCCAGGCTTATCGAATCCCAGGGAACCAGAATCGTGGTGGCCAGGGAGAATTAGAAAACAGCCGCATCGATGAATGCGGAGGAATGATATGAAACAGATAGCATTTGATTTGGGTGCCAGCAGCGGAAAAGTGATGCTGGGAGAATTTGATGGAACGTATCTCACTACAGAGGTAATTCATCGGTTCCCTAACCGGCAGATCTGCGTGAGCAATCATCTGTACTGGAATTTCCTGGGGATCCATCAGAACCTCACGGAAGGGATCCGTAAAGGCTGCGCCGCAGCCGGAGGGACACCGGTGAGTATCGGAATCGACGCGTACTGTAACGATTTTGGACTGATCGGCAGAAACGGGGATCTCATCACTCAGGTCAGATGCTATCGTGATTTGAGGATGGCCAGAAACGAGGCCGGGATCTACCGCATCATGTCACGGCGGGAGCTTCATTTTCAAAACGGGAATCAAAATGCGCTGTTCAACACGCTGATCCAACTGGCGGCTATGCGTCTGGAAGGGGACGGATTTTTGCTGGAGCAGTGTGAAACCCTTCTGCATATCCCGGATCTGCTCACCTATTTCCTGACGGGGCAGCGGCACTCGGAATATACACTGGCCAGTGTAAGCCAGATGTTCCAGTGGGAGACATCGAACTGGGACCCGGAGATTCTGAGCCGGTTCGAAATACCTGCAAAACTGCTGGCTCCAATTATAATGCCGGGTACGGTGGCCGGCGTCATGACCAAAGAAACGGCCGATGAGATCGGAGTGCCCCGGATGAAGGTGACGGCGGTGGGAGAGCATGATACGGCTTCTGCAGTGGCTGCGCTTCCGACCAACGAACCCCATGCGGCATACATAAGCAGCGGAACCTGGTCGCTGATGGGGGTGGAGATCCCGGAACCGGTGATCGATGAGCGGACCTACCGGTATAACATCGCCATCGAAGGTGGTGTCGGAGGGCGATACCGGATGCTTAAGAACGTGATGGGCCTCTGGCTGATCCAGGAATGCAGGCTGGAATACCGCAAGATGGGGACTACCTATGAATTTGCGGAGCTGGTGGAGCTGGCCGGAAGGGAGAAATCTTTTGTATCCCTGATTGATCCGGACGATGAAGCCTTCTATATGCCCGGGGATATGCTTCGCAAGATCCGGGACTACTGTATCAGAACCGGGCAGCCGGTGCCGGATACACCGGGCCGGTTCATCCGCGTCATCGAAGAGAGTCTGGCTCTCAAATACCGCTGGGTGATGGAAACGCTGGAAAAGATACTGGGGTACCGTATCGAGTCCATTCATATTCTGGGCGGAGGCGGTAAGGATACGCTGTTGAACCAGCTCACCGCCAATGCGTGCGGCCGGACCGTCTATGTGGGGCCGCAGGAAGCGGCGCTGACCGGGAATTTTCTGATGCAGCTGCAGGCAGCCGGGGCTATCGGTAACCTGGAACAGGGCCGGGAGATCATAGCCAGATCCACACAGATCGCGATATATGAGCCACAGGAACAGAAGGCTTGGGATGAAGCGTACGAATATTTTTTGACACTCTTGCCACTATCGGAATAGATAGAGGGTGACAGGGCGGGTAGTTGTACGCTGTTTTATAGAGTTATGTAAACTAAAAGCCTGAAAGGGGACATGTCCATTCCAGTTTGGGACATGTCCAAGTCAGAATTTTTTATTATTTGATTTTGGAAGTAACGGTTATTTTGAAGCACCTAAGTTTTATTTTGAAGTAACAAAACTAAAATATTCTAAATATAAATCAGGAGGAAAAGATTATGGCGCTAAAATATGCTTGTATTACAGGATCATTAGGAAACCGGGTAGACCGCTTCATGTCGGGAGGCTACAAGGAAGATAACACAGCGGCCGATAGAATCGAAGGGCTGGCGAAAACCGGTGTGGTGGAAGCACTGGAGCTTTGCTACGATCCGGACGGTGATGAGAAAGACCCGGTTGAGATTCAGGCTTTGGCGGATAAATACGGATTCAAAATATCCGGTGTCAACGCACCGCTTAACGGAGATAAGCGTTTTGGTTACGGATCTCTTACGAATACGAACCCGGAATACCGGGCGCTGGCTGTTCAATATTGTAAAGACACCGTAGATTTTGCCAAAAAGGTAAACGCGGAGTTTGTAAACATCTGGATGGGAGAAGACGGTTTTGACTATGTATTCCAGACCGATTACACCAGACAGTGGAATCTGATGGTGGAAGCGGTGCGCGAGATCTGCGATTATGCGCCAGATATGAAGATTGCACTGGAATTCAAGCTTCGTGAGCCGAGAAACCGCTGTACACTGGATACCGCCGGAAGCACTCTTCTGCTTGCGAAAGATGTGGACCGGAAAAATGTAGGGCTGACTGTGGATCTGGGCCATGTATTCCAGGCACAGGGGAATGTGGCTCAGGTAGTGGAAATGTGCGCAAATCACGGTATGCTATATAATCTGCACATCAATGACAATTACAGCGCATGGGATGATGATATGATGCTCGGAAGCGTCCGCTATACGGAATATATCGAGCTGTGCTATTCCCTGAGAAAGATCGGATATGACGGCTGGACTTCCGTGGATATCTTCCCGTTCCGTGAAAATGGTTTCGCCGCTGCAGCTGAGAGTATCCGCATGATGCAGATCTTTGACCGGGCGGTGGATCTGATCGGTTATGAGAAGCTGACGGAATGCATCAACGGCACGGACGCCACCAAAGTATTCGGAATGATCCGGGAAGCGGTATTCAAATAAGGAGAGTGGTAGCTTTGAGAACGGAAATACAGGAAAAGCTGGCGCGGGTGCGGCAGTACCTGGAAGAAAATGCATACGACGGAGTCTTATTTACCACCAATGAAAATTTCTGCTGGATGAGCGGAGGCAAATACGCGTACGTGGATAAAGGAACGGGAGCGGCAGCGTCAAAGCTTTTGATTACCATGGACCATCAGTACGTGATCTGTAATTCCAGTGAACAATATCGAGTTACGCAGGAAGAACTGCCGCAGCAGGAGTTCGAGTTAATCTCCTTTCTGTGGCATGAGTCGGAAGAAGAAGTGCTGAAACCCTACCTGGAACAGAAGAATATCATCAGTGACAGCGGTATGTTCGGCACACCTGACAGAGGGGCCAAGTTTCAGGAACTGCGCTATGTGCTGACCAGGGAAGAACTGGAGCGCTATCGGATGATCGGGCCGGAGAGTGCCGGGCTGCTGGAAGAATCCTGCCGGCGTATTCAAAGGGGCGAGACGGAAGCGGAAATCGCAGGACGTACAACGGGAATGCTGATGGCAGCCGGATATCAGGTTCCGGTATGCCTGGTAGCGGCGGACGACAGACTGAAGAAATACCGCCACCCTATCCCCACCCAGCACAGGGTCAGTCAATACGCCATGGCAGCCGTGTGTGCCCAGAAGTACGGGCTGACTGTATCTATGAGCCGGATTATTTCATTCGGGACGCCGGACCGGGACAAAGAGAAACGGATGGACGCGGTGACAAAGATTGATGCGGCTTATATCCGCGGCACAGAACCGGGGATTCCGGTCAGAGATGTACTGCAGGCCGGTTATGATGCTTATAAGAAACTGGGATACGAGGAGGATTTTCATCTTCATCATCAGGGAGGCCCGCTGGGATATCCGACCCGTGATTTCTGCACCACCTTCCGGAACCAGGAAGTGGTACTGGGCAGACAGGCATTTTCCTGGAACCCCACTATCGCGGGTGTCAAGTCGGAGGATACCTTTCTGGTCACAGATGACGGTCAGGAGATTATTTCCCATACCGGGGGCTGGGTCTACCGGGAGGTTACCTGCGGTGATAGAGTCCTCCTGCGGCCGGACATTCTGGTGCGGTAAATTAAAAAGGGTGAATGATGGCGCAGTAAATGCGCCACTGGAGGTACGGTTGAACAAAATGTTCACCCATACCTGAACTTAGGCGCAGTAAATGCGCCACTGGAGGTAAATATGGGAAATTGTTATCGGGAAGAGTTAGTTGGCGTGTTCGGATGCCCGATCGATGAAAATCCGACCGTGGTGGTTGCGCAGGCGGCCTTTGAAGATCTGGGTATCCCATATCGATATTTGACAATCCTGGTACATCCGGAGGATTTAGGTACCGCCATGAGCGCACTGAAAGCGTTGAACATGAAAGGAATCCATCTGACCATACCTCATAAAGTGGAAGTGCTGAAATACCTGGATCATGTGGCTGAGGATGCTCAGATCATGGGTGCAGTCAATACGGTTTATGTAAAAGACGGGGAATTGTATGGGGAAAATACGGATGGAAAAGGATTTTTGACCTCGCTGAAAGAGGAAGGCGTCTCCATAGAAGGGAAAACCGCCATGCTTCTGGGTGCCGGCGGGGCATCAAGAGCAATTGCCGTAGAACTGGCCAACGCAGGAGCCAAAAAGCTACTGATCGCAAACCGTCCCGCATCGGGACGGGGAGAAGTATTGACTGCTCTGGTCCGCGAGAAAACGAAGGCTGAAGCGGAGTATATATGCTGGGATCACAAGCTGTCGATACCGCAGGAGGTGGATATCCTGGTGAACACCACGAATATCGGGCTGTATCCGGATACGGATCAGAAGCCGGATGTGGACTATAACACAATTTTCCCCCGGATGGCCGTGTGTGATGTGATACCGAATCATCCCCATACGTTATTTTTAAAGGAAGCTGAGAAGAGGGGAGCCAAAAGCATCGATGGACTGGGCATGCTGGTTAATCAGGCGATCATCAGCTTCCGGTTCTGGACGGGCCGCACATGCAGCGCGGAGGTGATGCGTAAAGCTCTCAGCCGGGAATATGGGATCGAATAAGCAAAGGAGGCGTTCTGATGATCGCACTGGCGAGTGACCATGTGGGAATAGAATTAAAACGGTCTATTATAGAATATCTGGATGAGAATGGATATCCCTATCTGGATTATGGGACATATGACACCGTCCGCTGTAATTATCCGGAATATGCGCTGAAAGCGGCCAACGCAGTGGCCAGCAAAGAGTGCGACCGGGGAATCTTATGCTGTGGAACCGGAGTGGGCATTTCTATAGCGGCGAACAAAGTGAAAGGGATCCGCTGTGTGGTTTGCAGTGATCCGTATTCCGCGCTTCTCTCCAGACAGCACAACGATTCGAATATGCTGGCTATGGGTTCCCGTGTGGTGGGAAAAGACCTGGCACTGATGATACTGGAATGCTGGCTTAACGGGGAGTACGAAGGCGGAAGACATGCGGTGAGAGTTCAGGAAATATCTCAGATCGAGACAACCGGAGAAATCGAAGGGGTTAAAGAAACCGGAGAAATGGAAGAAACCGGATAAATGGAAGAAACCGGATAAATGGAAGAAACCGAAGAAATTAAAGGAGCCAGATAAATGGAAGGACCAGAGAAGTGAAAGGAGCCATAGGTATTCATCAGGAAAGACCTGACGAACGAAACAAAGATGGTATGGAAAGGTAAGGTTGAGAACATGGAACATCTATCCTATATGGAACTAAGAGAACAGATGGCGAAGGTAGCCCACTATATGTGGGACAGGAGGCTTACAAACGCGGCCGGAGGGAATTTTGCTGTCCTGGCGGAAGAAAACCGTGTACTGATTTCTCCGTCCCTGATGTCGGAGCGGCATTTCTGTGAGATGAAACCGGAGGATTTTCTGCTGATCGATTATGACATGAACGTACTGGAGGGCACTGGAAAATTGTCCCGGGAAGGATATATGCATGTTCTTCTGCTTAAGAATTTTAAAAATATCGGCGCTACGATTCATGCACATCCTCAATATTGTATGGCTTTTGTGGCCCAAAGTAAGCCAATTCCCAACATCACAGAGGCCACTATGAAACGGGGACCGGTGGAATGTATTCCATATACCCAGGCCTATACCACGAATCTGCATGAAGAGGTATACCGATACTTTGATGCGCGCCGGGAACTGGCGGAAAAATATCCAATAGGCGCGATCATGCCGTTACACGGTGTGGTGGTATCGGGCTCGGATCTGTTCATGGCGTATAGTATGCTGGAACGGATCGAGGCCGACGCTATGTGTAATATTTTCCGGGATCAGGTCAACAGCTGTGACTGCGTTCCCGGACTTAAGGGTTGAAAATGTGCAGTAAATGCGCCACTGGAGGGAAATATGAACGCAGTAGAACTGGCTTATGAAGCTGCCAAAGAGCGCTACGCGCAAATTGGTGTGGATACACAAAAAGCGTTGGAAATTCTCGGGAGAACCCGGATATCCTTTAACGCATGGCAATTTGATGATGTAAAAGGCTTTCTGAAAAAAGATTCGGCCATGAGCGGCGGGATTCTGTCTACGGGAGGATACCCCGGCGCGGCAGCTAATCCCGATCAGCTGCGGCAGGATGCGGATATGGCATTTTCCCTGCTGCCAGGGAAACATAAATTAAGCCTGCAGGCGACTCAGGTGGATACGTCGGAACAGATCGACTTGGATGAGATCGAGCCTAAGCATTATGAGGCCTATGTAGAATGGGCGAAGGAGCGGGGAATCGGTCTGGATTTTAATCCAAGCTGTTATTCCCATCCCAATTCAGAAAATGGGTTTACTCTGTCCAGCCGGGATCCGGACATCCGTTCCTTCTGGATCGAGCATTGTAAGCGTTCCAGCCGCGTCGGTGCTTATTTCGGAAAAGAATTGGGGATCCAGGCAGTTACCAATCACTGGATCTGCGATGGATACAAAGATTATCCGGTAGACCAGGAGGCTCCGAGACGCAGGCTGATGGAAAGCCTGGATCAGGTATTTGCCTCGCCGGTGGACCAGAAATTAAACCTGGATACCCTCGAAAGCAAACTCTTTGGAATCGGGGTGGAAGCTTATACGGTAGGATCCCATGAATTCTACATGATGTACGCGGCAAAACGGAACAGAAGCCTGTGCCTGGATGCCGGACATTTTCATCCGACCGAGGATGTGGCCAACAAGATCAGCTCCGTCATGCTGTTCTCGCAGGAAATGGCGCTGCATGTGACCAGACCCATGCGTTGGGACAGCGACCATGTAGTTTCCTTAGATGATGCGACCCAGTCGATGCTGACGCAGGTAGTACGCGGGGGATGGCTGGAGCGGATCCATATCGGAACCGATTATTTCGATGGCAGTATCAACAGGATCTCTGCCTGCGTGATAGGTATGCGCAACAGCATGAAAGCGCTGCTGAAGGCATTGCTGGAACCGACGGTGATGCTGCAGGAATTGGAGGAACAGGGTGATTATACGAGCCGGCTGTCCTGGCTGGAAGAGCTGAAAACCTATCCCTATGCGGCTGTTTGGGACTATTACTGTTATGTGAACAATGTACCGGCCGGCATGGAGTGGATGAGAGAAGTGCAGAGATATGAAAAAGATGTACTGGCTGTGAGATAGGTTGAGATAGGGGTAATTAGGATTAAAATTTACGCATGCAGTAGATTACGGAATTACACGAATATTAACCATCCACCTGCTCCTGAACAAAGAAGAAGGGCCGTCGTACCAGCTAAATTATTTAACTGTTACGACGGCCCTTTTTTACCTCGGACGAGTTGAGTTGTCTTTCCCTGCCAAATGAATAGGATAAAAGTTTTGCTTAATGTGGTTTATGCTAAAAAGCTGATTGTTGTGTGAAATCGCCTGCATCTGTCCCAGTTCTTCTTTTCCAGGAATACCGCCGCGGTCCAGCTCCTGCATCAGGTTTTCCAACATTTTCACTTATTTATTTTATCGATGATCGACAAGTCAGGCGGCAAGGAGTAAAATAATTATATCTGTTCGTTAGGATGCGGACAGTTCAAATTAAGAAAGGGGATTACAAGCATGATAGACCAGACAGTGACGCTGAATAACGGAGTGAAAATGCCGGTGCTGGGATTGGGAGTATATTTGGCGACGGATGCTACAAAGATGCAGAACGCTATCAACTATGCCATGGGGGCAGGATACAGGAGCTTTGATACCGCTCAGATGTATCATAATGAGGAACTGCTGGGAGAGGCGCTTGAACTTAGCGGTATACCCAGAAAGGAATACTTTTTGACAAGCAAGGTGGACACCTGCAATATGGGATATGAAAATACCAAACGCACCTTTCAGGAAAGTCTGGAGAAGCTCAGAACCGATTACTTTGACTTGTTTCTGATCCATTGGCCAGGACAGCGCAAAGAGCGGCTGATCGAGTCCTGGCGCGCGCTTGAGGAATTATACAAAGAGGGAAAGACCAGAGCGATCGGCGTGTGTAACTGTCTGCCCCGGCATCTGAACTGGATCATGGAAGAATGCGAAGTGGTTCCGGCGCTGAATCAGATCGAGCGGCATCCATTGTGGAACCCCGCGGAACTTTTTACCTGGTGTAAGGAGAGGGGAATTCAGCCTGAGGCCTGGGCCCCCCTGATCAGAGGAAGCTTTGATATACCGCAGATTCAGGACCTGGCCGCTAAATACAAAAAGACAGGGGCTCAAATCATCCTGCGCTGGGACGTGCAGAGCGGTTATGTGGTAATCCCGAAATCCGTGCACAAGGAACGGATTGTTGAGAATGCGGATATCTTTGATTTTAAGTTGGAGGAAGAAGACATGAAGGTGATAGACGGCCTTCACACAGGTTTTACGACAGGATGGGATCTGGAAACCTACGACTATGAATAAAAAAAGTGGCTCTGACAAAATACGGTATAGTCGTTCATGGCTATGCCGTATTTTGTTCCTTTTTGCATCATCTAGGTCAGGGCGGCAGGCTGCAACAAGAGGCAAATATGCCACATAGGTTTTGTGGGTGCTGTCATTGGCTTTTGGAGTCTGCATATCCGTAAGAATTGAAATTTTGGATATAGCAATGTGTTCAAACAGAAAATCCAGCGTCATATTGCCGAGGTATTCTAATTTTTCCTTTCCGAAAAACAACAGCGGCAGAAATTTCTCCCCGCCGCCTTTCCTGCTTATGCGAAGATGATTTCCTCATTCACAATCTCTCTTGCACACGCCCGTATGTTATTCATTCTTCCGACCAATTCCAAGGTATATTCTGCCTTTAGCTTTTCTGCCTCTGTGAGTAGTTCAAAAAATTATGGGGTATTAGGGGCTTTTGCCCCCAACAAGCGAATTCGGATAACCAAATTCAGTGCTTGGTAAGACGTAATCTGTCGTAGCTATCTTTAATAGCTTGACAATCATTATATATATTTAATTTGCCTTTTATGGTCAATCATATTAGCTTCTTCTATTTAACTACCCATTTGTACAATTCAAAAGCGTTCAGTTAACTATTATTGACTCTAAGTCAAAAAGTGGATATAATATAGTAAAGTGCCCTATTGGTGATAAGAAATCGGGTCAGTTAAGTAGAGGTGAAAAAATGCTTCTGAAAAATGATTTTGAAATTTTGAGAAAGCTGTTTAGCAAACACAATTATATTATGACTACCGCTGAACTAACAGCTTCAAAGCTATATTACGCAGATATAAAACAGCTTATGGATGAAGGTCTAATTGAAAGAGTAAAGCGGGGCTACTATCATTGGATTGAGGACTTTGGAGAAAGCGAAATTGTAATTATCAATCGTCTGTTCCCCGATGCAGTGCTTTGTATGGAAACGGCTCTTTTTTACTACAGATACAGCGAACGAAATCCTGCCGAGTGGAATTTTGCAATTGATAAGAATGTTTCAAAATTGCGTACTAAAATTGATTATCCATTTATTAAGGCGTACCGTGTTGAGCCTGCATTGGTTACACTTGGAGAAACCAGAGGAAAAATTGATTCTATTGATGTCCGTATTTATGACCGTGACCGTACCATTTGTGATGTGCTGCGAAATATGAATAAGATGGATAAAGAAATTTTTAATAAAGCAATACAGGGTTATGTAAAAGACCCCAAGAAAAATATACCAAATCTTATGGAATATGCAAAAGTATTGCATGTGCAAAAGCGAGTAAAAGAAATGATTGGAGTGTGGTTGTGATGGCTGATATTGCAGCTTCAGTTCTTGTGAAACTTAAAAACAAAGCAAAGGCATCTGATATCAGTTATCAGCAGTGCTTACAGCTTTTTGTACAAGAGGAATTCCTGCGTAAACTTTCAAAATCTGGATATGAGGATAACCTCATTCTCAAGGGCGGTCTGTTTATTTACACCCTTACCAATTTTGAGAGCCGAGCTACGATTGATGTGGACTTTCTTCTTCGGGCAGCTTCTAGTTCGATTGAAGATGTAAAGGTGCTTATAGGGAAGATTATCAATACGCCTACGGGCAATGATTATATTTTTATGACTGCTAAAGGCTTTGAGGAAATTTCACCGCAGAGAAAATATCACGGTATTAGTGCACAAATTATTGCTCAGATAAAAAATGTCCGTGTCCCCTTTAATGTGGATATAGGTGTGGGTGATGTCATTGTGCCTTGTGCTGAGGAACGGGCAATTAACACTCAGCTTCCTGACTTTGAAGCTCCTATTATCAAAACCTACTCTCTCGAAAGCACTATCGCAGAAAAACTCGATGCAATCCTGCAACGATTAGAGCTGACAGGTAGAATGAAAGATTTTTATGATATTTATTATCTGGCACGAGCTTTTGATTTTGATGGGGAAAAATTGCAGACGGCAATTTTTGAAACTTTGCAGAGGAGAGGAACTCCCTATGACCGAGATAGCTTCAAACGGATTATTTCACTTGCCGAAGCTGAAGATATGCAGAAACGATGGAAATATTTCTTGAAAAATATTAAAGATGATTCTCTTGAGTTTGCTGTCGTAATTGATGAGATACAGAAATTCCTTGAGCCTGTGTTTGAGGCAATAGTGAATGAAGATGAATGGCAAGAACAGTGGAACAGCAAAAATTTACTATGGATGGTGTAATGGTTTGTGGCGAAAAGGAGCATTGTGTCTTGAGATAAATACAATGTCTGCTTTTCAGCCAGAGCCTTATAGTGTTGATAAACGATCGCTGTATCGTATAAAAAGGAAATTAATTGGCTTGAGTTAGCGGCAAAAAACAGGTATGTTATTTTACCAGAATCAGTCTTTGGACAGGATCAGGAGTGCGGTACCTGTGGCAAAGGTAATCTTCGCTTCCTCACAGACAAATGCGTTGCTGACACCCAGCGGAAAATCGTTCGTCAAAGTGGCATTCTGAAGTGGATATTTTAAACCGGTATAATAAATCCCGGTGCAGGCTTCATTGAGGGAGAACAATGAGAGCTTATACCCCTTCTTTTCTTTCAGATGATAGGTTCCGGGAGAAAGGACGCGCGCCGTATTCTGAGCATCGGCCATCTCCATGAGGACGCCATGGTTATGGGCATAAAGCAGAGTCTGAATATTAGCGATGGTGTGGTCCAGACGCCCGCCGATCCCACCGATCATAATAAAATCCCGGTAACCCAGTTCCATCCCGTATTTCAGGCACAGCAGCGTATCGGTGTCATCCTTTTCTACAGGAACACGAATAATATCCGGACAGGTTACCTGAGACCGTTCCATGGAATCGAAATCGCCCAATACCGCATCAGGCGTAATTCCCTCCTGACGGGCCAGCAGATAGCCGGCATCCGCGCAGATAATAAAATCCTCCGGCATAGGGAGGTAAGAATCCTTTATTTTACCAGTATGATACGCTGTGATGATAATACAGCGGGCCATAAGATCACAACCTTTGTAATTTAGATTTACACTATTGTTTATAGCTATGAGCACTTAGCGCCGTATTTTGGCGCTTACGTGCGATGCATGAAAAATAGTCAGCGAGGCTTTTTTGAGCGCTACTATTTTTTATATAGTAACACATTTTCCGGCTTTCGAGAAGCGCTAGTTTATTTGCATTAATGTACAGGCTTATCTGTAAAATTATGTAATCTTATCCGTAATATATGTAATCTTCAGTAGACAGATATGTGGGATGAGGGTAAGACTAAATTATATAGGGAATCGGAACAAGACAGGTACAAAAATATCTGTTTCAAAAGAAGAATATAGAGGAAGAACATAGAGTAAGAACATACGGAAAGAATATTTAAAAAGTACGTTAGAAAGGGCCGCATTACAGTGGTGTAATGGAATGGTGTAATGGAAGAAAATGATTTATTTGAGAAGTTTTCGTCTGTCCTGTAAAACAGTGAGGGATCCCTATATATATCCGTATCATGTATTTGCAGGTAAGGCAAAGGATTGGATATTGTTTGACAAAATCACAATTTTATACGGCGATAACGCTTCCGGAAAATCTACCATGCTGAATATTCTGGCGAATCAGCTGCAGATAGAAGGGAAGGAAAATGCGACCCATAATCCATGGGACCCCTATTTTGACCAATTTACGAAGGAATGTTCCTATGGGCTTGGAGAGGATGAATATGGCAGAACCATTTCAAAGATTCCGCCTGGCAGCCGCTATATCAAAAGCGAAGATATCATGTATGAGATTAAGAAAATCCAGCAGGAGACCGTGCTTCAGGAAGGATATCTCTATGAACATGCCAAAAAAGGATGGACGAAAGAGCAGCGGGACGAGTATAAAAATTCCTGGGAAATGAAAAGGGATATGGAAAATATGATCTATTCCCAGGAAAAATATTCAAATGGAGAAACCGCATTACAAATCTTTGATGATTATCTGAATATGGATGCGCTATATCTGCTGGATGAACCTGAGGTCTCTCTGTCTCCGAGAAACCAGGTGCGATTGGCGCAGCAGTTAAACCAGGCATCCCGGTTTTTAGGCTGTCAGTTCGTCATTGCAACCCATTCCCCATTTTTGCTGGGAACGCTGGACGCGAAAATATATAATCTGGATTCTCCGAACCTGGATGCCTGTCAGTGGCATGAACTGGAAAACGTCCGGTATTTCTACGACTTTTTTAAGCAACATGAGCGGGAATTCCAGTAAATCCGAAATCCAATCAGCGAATACGCCAGTCAGCAAAAAAAAGCTTGACTTTCAGTTAACTTTAACGGTTATGATAAAGTCAGTAGAATATTAAAGAAGAGGAGAAGGTAGATATGAATAATTTTACGTTTTACAGCCCGACGAAGTTCGTGTTCGGTCAGGGAGAAGAAAAAAATGCAGGAAGTTATGTGAAGCAGTTTGGCGGCAGCAGGGTCCTGATCCATTATGGCGGCGGTTCGGCAGTCCGTTCCGGCCTGCTGGACCGGGTCAAAGCATCCCTGGATAAGGAAGCCATCTCTTACGTCGAGCTGGGAGGGGTAAAGCCTAACCCCAGAAGCGGGCTGGTGTATGAGGGGATCGAGCTCTGTAAAAAGGAAAAGGTCGATTTTATACTGGCCGTAGGAGGCGGCAGCGTAATTGATTCCGCCAAGGCCATCGGGATTGGAACCCTGTATGATGGTGATTTCTGGGATTTTTACAGTGATAAGGCGGTAGTGGAGAGGACACTTCCCATTGGTACCGTGCTGACTATTGCGGCAGCGGGAAGTGAAGGATCTGACGGCAGTGTGATCACTCTGGAAGAAGGTATGTTTAAAAGAGCCTGCGGCAGTGATCTGATCCGCCCGAAATTCTCGATCCTGAATCCTGAGCTGACTGAGACACTTCCGGCTTATCAGACAGCCTGCGGAGCAGTTGACATTATGGCTCATGTATTCGAACGGTATTTTACAAATACAAAGGATGTGGAGATTACGGACCGGCTGTGTGAGGCTGTTCTGCTGACCATGACCTCGGAAGTGCCTAAGGTTATAGCGAACCCGGAGGATTACCAGGCCCGCGCGAATATTATGTGGGCCGGTATGATCGCCCATAATGATATCTGCGGCGCCGGCCGGGAACAGGACTGGGCCAGCCACAGCCTGGAGCATGAGCTGTCCGCGTTATACGACTGCGCGCATGGAGCCGGACTGGCAGTGATCTGCCCTGCATGGCAGGAATATGTCATGGATCACAATGTGGCCAGGTTCGCACAGATCGCCGTGAGAGTCTGGGGCTGCCAGATGGATTTTGCTCATCCGCAGATTACGGCAAAAGCGGGTATCAATTCCCTGAGGGAGTTTTGGAAATCAATTGGGATGCCGGGGAATTTTGCAGATTTGGATGCCAGAGAAGAAGATATTCCGAAGCTTTTGGATACCCTTCAGATTGACGGAAGTACTCTGGGGAACTTTGTGAAACTGAACCGGGATGACTGCGAAGCGATATACCGGATTGCCTGCCGGGCTTAGTTACACACAGCTGGCATAAGTGCTGACGGTGTCTGCGGATGATTCGGTATGTAAGTTAAATAAAACCTGATAAAAGGCCATGTATGGCAGTGCCAATCGCTGCTGTACATGGCTTTCCCTTTTTAGTGATTGGAAACGTGTACTATGTGTGGCACCCCGCGATACATGCCCTTCGGGTGAGAATGCATGCCTTTCGGGCGGGGCGCAGTATAGCTGCTCCATAAGGTATAGCCCGGATTTAAACCCATCACCTTCCCCGCTGCCAGTATATTCATAATTTCCTAGCTGGCAGCAAATACCTGGTTACTATGCCTGTATCATAAGTTTAATTTTACTGTGAAGATACATATCAGGACTTGTATTTTGACTGGGATTATCGGACAATAAAAGTCAAATCATGTCGAATGGTCGGACGTGATGACGGTATCGTTAAAAGAGTACAGGATTGAAAGCCGTGGATTACGGTGCAAGGGGAGGAGACTAAGTTGTGAAAATTATCATATCACCTGCGAAGAAGATGAACATCAATACCGACGATATGGAAGTAAAAACAAGCCCTATTTTCCTTGAAAGGGCGATTGTGCTTATGGAATGGATCCGGGGAATGTCCTACGAGGAAGCGAAGAAGCTGTGGGGCTGTAATGACAAGATCGCGGCGCTTAATTATGAGCGGTTTCAGACAATGGATCTTAAGCGTGGGCTGACTCCGGCCCTGCTGGCTTATGAGGGAATTCAGTATCAGTATATGGCGCCTCATGTCTTTGAATATGACCAGTGGGATTATGTAGAAGATCATCTTAGGATCCTGTCCGGATTTTATGGGATACTGAGGCCGCTTGACGGTGTAGTCCCTTATCGCCTGGAGATGCAGGCAAAAGGCCGTCCGGGCAGAAGCCCGGACAGAGGCCCGGACAGTAGCCCGGATAGTATCCTGGACGGAAGTCTATACGGCAGAAACCTATACGGGTTCTGGAAGGACGATATCTACCAGGCACTGGCTGCAGATACAGACTGTATCGTGAATTTGGCTTCCAAAGAGTATTCCAGATGTATAGAAAACTGGCTGGAGGATGGGATCACCTATGTAACCTGTGTGTTCGGGGAAGAGAGAGACGGTAAAGTCATTCAGAAAGGGACTCAGGCCAAGATGGCCAGAGGGGAAATGGTCCGTTATATGGCGGAAAGACAGATTACAGACTGGCAGGCTATGAAAAGCTTTAACCGGCTGGGATACACATACTCCGAGAAGTTTTCGGATGAGGGGCAGCTGGTATTTCTTAAAAGTTAAACGGAAAAAAGCAAAGGTGGACGTGTCCCCCTTCTTCTTCTGTTTTTCGGAGGCTGATTATCCTGGGAATATAGTTTAACAATTAGATAATAATTTAAAAGTAATTTAACATACGAACTGATATAATCAGGTATTAATAGCATGCAGTAATGCTGTTTTTACAGATAAGACACGTGAATGGACTGCGGGGGTACAAAAAGATGTTTCCCCATACCTTCGTGTTGCATGTGTAAAAGAGTTTCGCCTGCGAAACTCTCAGCCTGCGGCGGGCCGCGCAAGCGGCATCTTCCTTTCCGCCGCAGTGCGATCCCCGCGAAGCGTTTTTTATTTCATAGGAGCACTTTCCTATGAAATAAAAAAAGGTTTCGTGAACCTTTTTCCGCAGAATTTAAGGCACAGTAAACGCGTCACAGGAGGTAAAGATGGATAAGTTTGAAATTAAAGATGATTTTTATTTGGACGATAATCGAATTAAAATTATATCAGGAGGTATGAATTATTTTCGGGTTCTGCCGGAGTATTGGCGTGACCGCCTTGAAAAATTAAAGGCCTTGGGCTGCAATACACTGGAGACCTATATCCCCTGGAATCTTCATGAAAAACAGAAAGGGACTTTTGATTTCAGCGGAATGCTGGATATAGCCAAATATGTTAAAATGGCACAGGAACTTGGCCTTATGGTAATTCTCAGGCCTTCTCCCTATATTTGCGGAGAATGGGAATTCGGCGGGCTTCCTTATTGGCTTTTGAAGGAAGACGGAATGAAATTAAGATGTATGTATGAGCCGTATATCCAGCATATCCGGGACTATTACAAGGTACTATTTGAAGTGATAGCGCCATTGCAGATCACAAGGGGCGGCCCGGTAATCCTCATGCAGGTGGAAAATGAATATGGCTATTATGGGGATGATGCGGCTTATATGGAATTCATTAAAAATCTGATGATAGAAAATGGATGCGAAGTTCCTCTTGTAACATCAGATGGTCCATGGGGAGAGGCTTTTGATTGTGGAAAAGCACAAGGAGCTCTTCCGACAGGAAACTTTGGGTCAAAGGGGAAGGCCCAATTTGAAGTCATGAAGAAAAAAATAGGAAATAAACCTTTGATGTGTATGGAGTTTTGGGTTGGCTGGTTTGATTTTTGGGGTGGGGAGCATCACATTGGCGATCTGGACGGCCATCTAAAGGATCTTGATGATCTCCTTTCAGAAGGACATATCAATATCTATATGTTTGAAGGCGGCACGAATTTTGGCTTCATGAATGGCGCAAATTATTACGAAAAACTGGAACCGGATGTGACTTCTTATGACTATGATGCGTTGCTGACAGAGGATGGCCGAATCACACCTAAATATAAAGAGTACCAAAAGGTCATTGGTAAGTATATGGCTCTGCCGGAGGTTCACTTAAGCTGTCATATAGAAAGAAGAGCGTATGGCACGTTCGGGGTTACAAGAACCGCCGATTTGTTCCAGAACCTTGACAATCTAACCGCCCCCGTGGAAAATCTTTATCCGGTATGCATGGAAAAATTGAACCAGGGATATGGTTATATTTTATATGAAAGTAATCTGCCGGAATTAAAGCGCCTGGAAAAAGTACGCTTATGGAAAGCAAATGACAGAGCAAATATTTTTTTAGACGAAAAACCGGTCCTCACACTTTATGACAGGGAACTCCTGTCCGGGCACGAGCTTAAGAATGCGGTATGTTCCAATGGTAAACTGGATATTTTAATGGAAAATATGGGGCGTGTTAACTTTACACCTATTATGGAAGAGCAAAGAAAAGGTATAGATGGAGGAGTACAGGTAAACGACCGCCTGCATTTCGGCTGGACGATCTATCCATTACCCATGGAAGATTTGACAAATGTGGATTTTGGCGTTCCTGCGAAAACGGGACTGCCTGGCTTTTATGAATTCCAATTTGAAATTGATGACCCGGCGGATACCTTTTTGGATACAGATGGCTGGGGAAAAGGCATTGTTTTTGTCAATCATTTCAATATCGGAAGATTTTGGGAGATCGGGCCGCAAAAAAGGCTCTATGTGCCGGGGCCCCTTTTAAAAAAGGGGAAAAATACTTTAGTAATATTTGAGACGGAAGGCAAGGTATCCGGCTCCATCCAATTTTATGACGAACCTGAAATATAATTTATATTAGGATTCGATCAAATAGGGACGCACGTTCCTATGGAAGAATAAGAAAACGCTGGCGGAATACATGCCAGCGTTTTCTAATGGTTTTACATATTTGCAACAGATTGCTTTAACAGCTTTTTATATTGGCTTGGAGTATAGCCAAGATTTTTCCGGAAAACGGTGGTGTAGTAATTTACACTGTTGTATCCCACCAATCCTGCGATATCCGTTATCGAATAAGTTTTATCTCTCAAATATTCCTGACTTTTTAAAAGCCTGTAATTTGTCAGATACTCAAATGGTGTGCAGGAAAAGACACGCTGAAATAGTCTGCTGCATTCGGACTTGCTGATACTGCCGCTTTTGGCGATATCGTATAAAGAGATATCATATTTATAATTTGTATGTATAAACGATAATATCTGATTGGTCAGATCTTCATCTTTAGAAGAAGACTTTGGGTTGTAATAATGGGTATCCTGAACACTGCCATAAATGTTCGACCAGATATTAATAAAATGCTTATGTATATCTAATTCATATCTAAGGGAAGGCCGGGTTAACAATTGGATCGCAGCTTCAAGCTCCTCCATAATACTTTTTCCATAGGGCGTCTCTCTATTCAAGATCATAAATCCATTTGATACCGCTTTAATAACAGCGAGATAATATTTATGAAACAATATGGATCTGCTGTCTCCATAAATGAGCTGCGGGCTGATAATAATCGTCCGATATATCCCACACTGGTTCCCATTTTTTTTAACCTGATGGAGTTTATTTGGAAATATAATATACCCCTCATTTTCGTGAATCGTGACAACATCTTTTTGTACTGTCAATTCAATGGAACCTTTTTGAACAATGGCAAACTCTAATTCAAGCTGCCAATGCCAATCCACAACGTGATTCACACATTCATCGATGTTATCATAATAAAGCTCACAGGGAAATCCATTTGTTCCATAAGGAAAAACTGCCTGGTTGCCGGAAGTTACAGAAACATTTTTTTTGTTATGGAATTCATTGCACATAAAATCACCCGCTGTAACATGAACTGTTTTTGTATTAATTGATCGCTTCAAATTTCCACTGCTGGTTGTCATAAGCATGATAATCATATTGGTCAATATTATTGCCGTTCGTCATATCCCCATTTTTTACACCTAACGCCTTGTTGCTGTTTTTATTAACAATACTAAAATAGCCATTGTTCAAGTCAACAATTTGCCATAGCTGATTATTATCGCCATTTGGCTGCCATAACTTCATACTTGTGCTATTAGCAGTGGATGCGCCAGGTACATCCAGCATTTTGGATGCATTGGTATTGGCTATGTAATATTCACCGATATCATTGACGATGAATTTCCAACCTTGGCTGACGCTGCTGCTGTCTGCATCCATAATAATAATATTAGCGCTGTTATCAGGTGAGGAGTTCTCTACATCGATGACTTTCGTATTATCGCTTTTGTTTATAATTTTGTAAGTCGCATTTCTGTTAAATGCAGGCGCAGTATTAGCAGTGGCGTTGCTGATTACATAAGTGGTAATTGATTTAGGGGCAGTGGTAACCTGTAACGTATTGTTTTGAATGCTGATGTCATCCAGCTGAGCCAGATTCTCGGTAAGGGAAGTCCGATATGCGTTGGCGCTATTACCTACCGTCGAAAATTTGGATAAATCGACAGCATAATTGTTTTGAGAATCAGAATCATTAATGACGACCAGCGTCAGTTCATTTGTATTCTTATTTAATGCGGCAAGCATATTAGAATCATTTGCACCGATGATCGTGGAATCCGGCCTGATAAATTTGGAATAATTAGCCATTCCATAGTACTGTTTTGTTATATCATAGGTCTCTTCCCCTTCGAAGCTTGCGTGGATAAAGCCCCAATTATTCACATTGAATTCTTCTTCAACAGCCTGCCAATATACCCAGGTCTCTGCCTGCATGTCCCGAACGTCATCCCGGATTTTATGTGCCAGTTCCAGAGCGCTTTCAATAGCGTTATGGTCGTGATCACCTACACCCAGACCGTATTCTGATTGGGAGATCCGTTTATCATTACATAAGGCGATTGTATTGAGATATAAACGTTCTGTTCCGTAATAGGAATGGGTATTGATTTTATCGATGCTGGATTTCGCAGCACTGTCATAGGAATTCCAGGATGATAACGTGGAGTTGAATTCAAATCCCTCTGGCCCGGCAAGCGTTACATTAGATAATCCTTTTGCATCGAAGGTTTCAGCCAACACCTTAAAAAAGTCATTCTGTTCCTGCTGGGTATAATGACAACCTTCCTGCCGGTTGTTTACTTCCCACCATGGTCCGTTAGGCTCGTTGATCGGGGAAATAGAATCAAAGGTAATATTGTATGTATTTTTAAATAACAGATATACCTCCGATAAATAGTCGGCAAAGTCATCATAATATTCAGGCTTTAAATTGCTGGCTCCATCGACATTCCCAGCAGAGCATCCACTATAGGTCATCCAATAAGGCGGAGTTTTTGCGAAACCTTCGACGATGTTGACGCCGCGTGCAATTGCTTCGTTTAATACATAGCGCTGCGTTTCATCGGCAGTATAATCCCATACTCCGGGCTCCGGCTGATAACCCTCCAGGTTCGCGCCGTTTCTCATATGAGTATGCGTCGGGTCATCGCCCCCGCCGATATTGTACCGCGCTACATTGAACCCTAATCCGTCAGTTTCATCAAATATAAGGTCCAGTATTTCGCTTTGCTTTGTAGTATCCTGCCATCCGCCGATGGCATTACCCCACCAGGACAGAGAAGTTCCCCAGCCTTTGAAGGTTTGAAATTCATTCTCAGGACTAATTGTTACAGTGCTTTGTGCCGAAACACCAGAACTGGCTGATACACTGGAAAGCATTGTAGTCGTTAACAGAACAACCATAATCAGGAAACAAAATCCTTTTTTCACATTTTGCACAATAGAACCCTCCTTTTAATATGCATTTCATACATTTTGACAATGCTTATTGACACCTGAAAATTTCTATGCTACAATGTAAACGTTTACAAATCCTGGTAAAATTATACTATATAATGGAGGTCATGTCAATGTCACGATTTAAAAAAATGAAGGTATTTATGATCGCAGCAGCCATGATGCTGGCGTTATCGGCGTGTGGCTCATCAGCAGATCAAACAAAAGAGACAAATACTACGGATAGCAAGACAGAGGAAAAAGATAGCAGTGCGAGCGCTGCCGATTCAGGGAATGAAAAAGTGGAATTAAGATTTTTGTTATGGGGAAATCAGGAGGAAATTGATAGAAAAACACAGTGGACGGAAGAGTTCAACGCGGAAAATGATAAAATCCATGTGAACCTGGAAGCGATCCCGGAAGGTTTCCATGAGAAACTAACGGTACAGATTTCATCCGGGACCTTAGCCGATCTGGTACAGATAGCCGGAGACTTCGGAGGTGAATACTTCAAGGATGGATTACTTGCTCCATTGGATTCTTACATCGAAAAAGATGGATTACAGGATGCCTGGGTTGACAGTTTAATGTCCGGATTGTCTTATAATGGAAGTGTCTACGCCGCGCCGACCTCCTTTAATTCCGGGTTCATTATCTACAACAAGACTATGTTCGAGGAGAACAATATTCCGCTTCCGACAAATGATTGGACGGATGAAGAATTTTTAGCAGCTGCAAAAGCGCTGACAAAAGGCGAGGGCGATGACAAGGTTTGGGGAGTAGATTTTTCATCCTGGTGGGCATATTCACTGGCCAGAAACTTATATGACGGCTACAAAGCCTGGGATTGGGAAACCGGAACTATGACTGCGGATACCCAGGGATTCAGAGATGGCGTCCAGTATATCACGGACCTATACCAGGTGCATAAAGTATCACCGACTCCGACCATGGCTGCTGATGTTGGCGGAACATTCGAAAACGGCAAATTTGCAATGACAATAGGGGCTTCCTGGGATATGGCAAGCTTCAACCAGGCAATCGGTGATAACTTCGAATGGGATATCGTAACATTTCCGACGAATTCTACTTATGGACAATGGAGGTCTCCGCTGTGGACTACCGCAATCGGTATGTCGGCAGATACACCTTATAAAGATGAATGCTGGGAATACATAAGCTATATGTCTGCACAGGATAAGGTACAGGGCGAAATGGAACTCATTGGTTTACCTGCTCTGAAATCGATCAGTGAGGACAGTGAATTCATGAATACGATACCGGAAGGCTGGAAGCCGTTTAACAAAGCCGTATTTTACGATGCGCTTGATTATGCGGTAGACGGTGTGGTTCTCAATGAAATACAGGATGAAATTATAAAATATGAATTAGAATTACTGTTTGCGGGGGAACAGGATATAGATACTACATTAGAAAATATACAGACGAAGGGTCAATTAAAATTAGACCGGATGAAAGAAGAATAATCTGATTTTGTCGGTAGTCTGTAATATTCTGATTAGGCAGAGGTTTCAGAAGCTGCTGCGGTGGCTGCAGTTTCTGAAGGCCTCAGGCCTGTGTTACGGGTATGACTGATTTAGAAATTTACTAACTGAGTAGTCTTTCCTGACTACACCATTATGATACTGGGATGGTTATATATGAAATCTAGAAGAAAAGAAGCAAAATATTTTTACATGTTTATTTCCCCGTGGTTAGCGGGATTTTTTCTATTGACTTTTATACCGTTAATCTATTCTTTATATCTGTCACTGACACAATATAGCGGAAGCGCGGCGCCGAATTTTATAGGCCTGCAAAATTATACGGACATCTTATTCCATGATGATTTATTTATAAAAAGTCTGATTAATTCTTTTCAATACGCAATCATAGCAGTGCCGACAAGTTTGACGCTGGCTTTAATCATAGCATTTTTGCTTTCCAAAGAATCGAAAGCAAGTAATTTCTTTCAAATCGTCTTCTATTTTCCGTCCGTAGCGGCAGGAGCCGCAGTATTTACGGTCGCAAAGTTTTTGCTGAAAGGGGAAGGCGGTCTGCTCAATTATATTTTATCGTTTTTTGGGATACAGGGACCCAATTGGTTAACAGATTCAAAGTGGGCAATGACCGCGCTTGTGTTGGTTAATTTGATATTCTGCGGTTCACAAATGCTGATATTTTTGGCCGGTATTAAACAAATACCTGTCTCCTATTATGAAGCCGCAAAAATTGATGGAGCAGGCAGTATGAAATGCTTCTTTAAAATAACACTGCCCTTAATTTCGAATGTTTTCGTATTCAATCTGGTTATGGGAATTATAAACGCTTTTCAGATATTTGTGCAGCCATTAATTATGACAGGCGGGGGACCGTTCAAAAAAACTTATATGTATGGAATGTATATCTATGACAGCGGTTTTAGCTTTGGCAGATTCGGATACGCCGCATCTCTTGCCTGGATCATGTTTTTGATTATATTATTCATCAGTATGTTTATATTAAAATCGTTGGAAAAGCGTATGAATTACGAAGATTAGGAAAGGCGGGAGATCGTTACTTATGTTAAAAAAGAGTAGATTTGGAATTTGGATTTTAATATGTATTGTTTTAGGTGCGATATTTTTGCTGCCGTTTGTCTGGATGTTATCTACCTCTTTGATGAGCACAGAGCAAATAGTAAAATATCCGCCGGAATTAATTCCGTCACCTGCCACGCTTAGGTCTTTTGAATATATTTTTACGAAGAGTGATTTTTTTACATATTTTAAAAATAGTAGTATAATAACTTTGTTAAATATATTCGGCACATTAATCAGTACGACTCTGGTCGCTTACGGGTTTGCAAAATATGATGCCCGTCTGAAAGGCTTTTGGTTCGCACTGCTGATGTCCACCATGATGGTGCCATATTTCGTAACGATTATACCTTTATATAGTATTTATGCAAAATTGAAGCTGATCAATACGATTGTACCGTTGGTATTGCCGAATATCCTGGCGGGGAGTGCTTTTAGTATATTTTTGTTACATCAGTTCTTTAAAACCTTTCCAAAAGAAATAGAGGAGGCGTCGAGAATAGATGGATGCAGTGAATTAAATATATTATTTAAAATAGTGATACCCAATTCAAAAGCAATTTTATTTGTAGTAGGTATTTTTATGTTTGTGTGGACATGGAACGACTACTTTGGACCTGTCATATTTTTAAATGACCAATCGAAATATACATTGGCTGTGGGCTTGGTATTTTTAAATTCATCCATCAGCGGATACAAAGATGCTCTTGATCAAGGTCCGGTTATGGCGATGTCATTGCTTACGGTATTGCCGATTATTATACTATACGTATGTTTCCAAAAATATTTTATTAAAGGCATTGTGAACAGTGGATTGAAAGGATAAGATATTTTCATGAGTGAGAAGATAACTATTGTTGAAATTGCGAAACTAGCGAATGTTTCAACAGCTACGGTGTCCAGAATCATCAATAATACGGGAAAAGTTAATAATGACAAGAAGAAAAAAGTTTTAGATCTGATTGAAAAATACGATTATAAACCGAATCTGATTGCGAAAGCTTTGCAGTCCAGTAAATCAAATACAGTAGGATTTATTGTTCCTCATATTAACAGTCCCTATTATGCACAACTATTTTACGAGACAGAGCTTATTGCCCAAAAGCAAGGCTACACCCTGATGTTATGTAATTCAGAATCAGATAAACGCCTGGAGAGCAATATCCTGGATGCATTTATATCCGCGAATGTCCGGGCGATTGTATTTATGGGCGGGCGTCTTGATGATATCGAGAGCAATAAAAAATATCTGTGTGAAATAGAAGAGGTAAATAAGAAGATACCGGTTATCTCATGCGTTGACGTGCCTAATTTAGGCTGCATACAAATATATCAGGAGCAGCAAAAAAGCAGTAATAAACTATTAGAACATTTATCCGGCTTAGGCTACCGGGATGTCGTGCTGCTGGGTGGATATTCCAATGTCAGAACTACTATAAAAAGACGGGAAGAGATCATAGATAATGCTGAAAAGTATGGGATAAACATACGCAGAGAAATTATTGAAAGTGATTACTCGGTAGAGGGCGGCAATATCGCTATGCAGGAAATGTTAAAGTGCGATAAATTACCGCAGGCCATCATATGCATTAATGATCTGGTCGCGACAGGAGTGTTAAGCGAGGCATACAAAAATAATATGAGTATTCCGAAAGATATCGCGATTGTGGGATACGATAATCTTGACATATCGCAGTTTATTTATCCGGGTATTACGACAATAGCTTGTAATTATAAAGAATATTCCAAGGCAATCGTGGATGCGATACAGAATGTGGATACCATGGATTACAATACTAAAATAGCCGTTCAAACAGACTTGATTGTCAGAGGCACAACACAATTACAAAAATGATTTTGGGAGGAATAGGTGGAACCAAAAAATATTCTGCCTAAATCTGTAATTGAGCTGCAGTAAATGCGGCACTGGAGGTAAATATGGAAAGTTTGCCCAGAATCGATAAAATAAACAGCGGTTTTTCCTTTCTGGTAAGCGGCCGGCCTTATATAATGTTAGCCGCAGAGGTACATAACTCCGCATGTACCTCACGTAAATATATGCAGCAGGTGTGGAGAAAGGTAAGGGAATTAAATTGTAATACGGTTTTAGCCCCGGTTTACTGGGAGTTCATTGAGCCGCAGGAAAATCATTTTGATTTTAATCTGGTAGAACAATTAATATCAGATGCAAGAAGTCAAAATATGAAATTAGTCTTACTATGGTTTGGAAGCTGGAAAAATGGACTTTCGACTTATGCTCCCAATTGGGTCAAGACTGATTTAAAAAGATTTCCAAGAACGGAAGACGAACATGGAGTGAAAACGAGAATTCTAAGCATGTTCCAGAGTCATCTTTTATCAGCGGAGCTTAATTCCTTTACTAATTTTATAAAATATGTAAAGGAGTTTGACGCTGATGAACAGACCGTTATAGCGGTGCAAGTTGAAAACGAAGTCGGTGTTTTAGGTTCAGCCAGAGATTTTTCATCCGGTGCGGATAAAGAATTTAATGAAAATGTTCCTGATGAATTACTGAGATCTATCAAAAATGCAGGAAGTAATGGCTTAAGCAGTGTAATAATTGATTATGAAGATACGTCTGACCAGTCATGGCGCAATGTTTTTAAAAAATATGCGGATGAAGCATTTATGTGCTGGCACTATGCGCTGCATATTAACAAACTGGCGGAATCCGGTAAAGAGTGCTATGCGCTGCCAATGTTTACAAATGCCTGGCAGAAAGAATTTGATGATGAAAGGCCAGGCTTTTATCCAAGCGGCGGGCCATTGCCGGAGATGCTGGATGTGTGGAAGTGCGCAGCTCCTGATTTAGATGTATTATGTCCGGATATCTATACATTTCAGTTTGAAAAAACTGCGGGCTTATACACGAGAAGCGATAACCCGCTGTTTATACCGGAAACCCGCAGGGATAAATGGGCAGCTGCTAATTTGTATACGGCCGTAGGTACCTATCATACATTATGCTACGCACCGTTTGGAGCGGAAAGTATCGGTGAGGATAAATCGTTTATCACGCAGATCATACATACCAATCCGAATGATAAGAATGTATCCGGTGAAGCGGTAAAGGAGTTTCTGTCAAAAAGTTATAAGCTGCTTGGAAATATGATGCCGATTATTACAAAATTCTACGGAACAGATAAAATGATAGGATTTACACAAAATTGCGGTCATATGACGAAACATGTGAGACTGGGGAAATATCAGATATCCGTTGAATTTTATCATCAAATCCATGATGATAACGAATTCATCCCAGGCGCGGGGATCGTAATTCAAAATAGCGAAAATGAATTGATCTTTATCGGTTATGGATATAGAGCTTATCCGGAAACTGTAAATATAAGCAAGCAGTTGGATTTTTTATCATTGGAAAAAGGTACGTATGATGAGACCGGTAATTGGATTACCTATATGCGATTGAATGGGGATGAACAATATATCCGAATGGAGGAAAAGCCGACAATAGTAAAGGCTTTGTATTATGAATTTTAAATTTGTGCTTCGAAAGGGTGTGAAAGTATTGATACTTCACACCCTTTTTGGTGAGTTTGCTGAGAGAGGATTCCAGCAAACTGCCACCAGATTCTATGGTTGAACACAAAATTTTGACAATTTAAACATAATATGATCATAAAAAATTTGTAAAATATTGGTATCAGCTGAGGCCAAAGCAGATTACAGAAAACGGTCAAACCCGTTTAGGTAACTGGAAACAAAAAGGAGACAGGTTCGAACCTTAAAGTATCATGGATGGAGAGGAAGATGACATGTTAGAAGAAATAGTAAATCCACGTGAAAAATTATGCCCGTCCGGGTATTCCCGCGCTCATGCCCAACAGATGAATGTCAGGCAGCCGGTGTATAGAAAGATTTGTTTTTTTATTCTGCTGACCATGGCAGTGACTGTATTTTTACTTGCTTCGCCGTTTAAAGCCTGGGCGGCAGGAGGCCTGGAGATGAGTACCAGCTACCCGGGGATCACTGCGAAACCGGGAGAAAACTTAAGCTTTTCCGTAGTTCTTCAGAATACCCACGGATCGCCTCTGAATGCGGATCTAAGTGTAACTTCCATCCCGGACGGATGGGAGGGCTATTTTAACGGCGGAGGTAATCAGGTCAGCCGGGTTCATGTGAGCGCCGGTGATGAGGGAGCCACCGTAACCTTTAATGTAAAAATACCGGATGATGTGGCGGAGGGCACGTATCCGATCAGCCTGCAGGCGGACGCAGGCGAGGGGATCGTATCCGCTATGGATCTTGTGATAAATGTAAATGAGGCCGCGGTGGGACAGAGCAGCTTCACTTCCCAGTATCCCGAACTGCAGGGATCACCTTCGACCAGTTTCAGTTTTAATACAACCCTGGCCAATAACGGAGCCACTGATCAGTCATACAGTCTGTCTGCGCAGGCCCCCGAGGGCTGGCAGGTGCAGTTTAAACCCTCCGGTGAGACGAATCAGGTGGCCAGCCTGAACGTGGAGGCAGGACAGAGCCAGGGGATCTCTATTACGGTAACCCCGGCGGCGAATGCCACAGCCGGTGACTATAAGATCTCCTGCTCCGCGGCATCAGCGGGGGAGACGCTTTCGACGGATCTGACGGTGACGATCACAGGAACCTATGATCTCAGCCTGTCCACACCCAGCGGAAGGCTCAGCCTGGATGCCTATGCGAATAAGGAAACGCCGGTCACCCTGTCCATTACCAATAACGGCAGCGCGGATCTTCAGAATGTGAACCTGACCTCATCCGCTCCGGACGGATGGAATGTCCGGTTTGAAACTCCGACGGTTGAGACACTGCCTGCCGGGAGCACCCAGGAAGTAACTGCCTATATTACTCCCGGCTCAGACGCCATAACCGGTGATTATGTCACCTCCATCAGTGCAGGCAGTTCAGAGACATCTGCCCAGGCGGACTTAAGAGTATCCGTGAAGACCCATACGGTATGGGGATTCGTGGCAGTTATTATCATTATTGCCCTGGCAGGCGGCCTGGTTTATGTGTTCCGTAAATATGGGAGAAGATAGCTATGGCTGATAATCAAGCGATCATACAAATAAATGGTCTGACTAAAAAGTATGGCGAAAAAGCGGCGGTGAATCAATTAAACTTAAGTGTCGCCCGGGGAGAAGTGTTCGGCTTGCTGGGGCCCAACGGGGCGGGCAAGACAACCACAACCCTGATGCTGCTGGGCCTGACGGAGCCAAACGGCGGTACGGCCTTTATCGACGGAAAAGACTGTACCAGGAATCCCATCGAGGTAAAACGGATCGTAGGCTATCTGCCGGATAACGTAGGGTTCTACCCGGACATGACCGGCCGGGAAAACCTGCGATTCACGGGACGGCTGAACGGGGTCGGGGAACACGAACTGGAAGAACGGATTGATCAGCTCCTTGAAAGAGTCGGCATGACCGCCGCGGCGGACCAGAAAACGGCAACTTATTCGAAAGGGATGAAGCAGAGGCTGGGAATCGCGGATGTCCTGATGAAGGACCCTCAGGTCATCATCCTGGATGAGCCGACCAACGGCATCGATCCGGAAGGGATGCACGAACTGCTTGTGCTGATCCGGGAGCTGGCGGATAAAGATAGACGCACGATCATGATATCCTCTCATCAGCTCTATCAGATCCAGCAGGTCTGTGACCGGGTCGGGATATTCGTTCAGGGGAATCTGATTGCCTGCGGACGCATCGAAGAGCTGGGGAAGCAGATCCTGAAGGACGGTTATTACCGGTTGGAGATGAAGGCGGAACCCGGGGATGAACGGCTGCGGGAACTGATTCGCAGCGTATATGGAGTGGAAGAGATCGAGGACGGCCCGGAGGGGATGATCATCCGTTCGAACCAGGATATCCGGGAACAGATCTCCAGGATTGTCGTACTAAATGGTTATAAACTGCTTCATTTACGCCAATGCGGTCAGGATCTGGATGAAATCTACAGACGCTATTTTGAGAAGGCAGGTCAAAAAAATGGAGACAATAGAAACAAAAAGAAAATTCGGAAAATTATGTCCCTGGGCCGGCAGGATGGCGAATAGAGAAACGGGCGGCCCGGGCGCGGGAAGAAAAAGCAGCGGGCTGATGGTGCTCTACCGGAAAGAGATGGCGGATCACATGCATAGCAAGAGGTTCCTGATCATACTGCTGCTGATCCTGATCACGAGCCTTGCCAGCCTCTACGGCGCCTTATCCGGAATACAGGATGCGGTCAAGGACAGCAGTGATTTTATTTTCCTCAAATTATTTACAACCAGCGGGAAATCCATACCCTCCTTTGTATCCTTTATCGCGCTGCTGGGGCCCTTTGTAGGACTTACTCTGGGTTTTGATGCTATCAATAATGAGCGGACCAGCGGTACTCTGAACCGCCTGGTCTCCCAGCCGATCTACCGGGACGCTGTCATCAACGGGAAATTCCTGGCCGGTTATACGGTTATCGTAATCATGGTTTTCTCAATGGGAATTCTGATCGGTACCGCAGGTCTGGTCAGTACCGGGATCGCCCCGAGCGGGGAAGAACTGGTCAGGCTGTTTGTGTTCCTGATCTATACTACAGTTTATATCGCTTTCTGGCTGGCGCTGGCGATATTGTTCTCCGTGCTGTGCAAGCACGCGGCAACGTCCGCCCTGGCAGTGATCGCGGTATGGCTCTTCTTTGCTATTTTCATGGGCCTTCTGGCGGGAATTATAGCAAACGGGCTGTTCCCGACAGAGAACGCCACATCCATGCAGACGGTTATGCAGAACTATACCTGGAATCAGAATCTGAACCGGCTGTCGCCCTATTATCTCTATAGTGAAGCGGTTTCCACGATCCTGAATCCCAGCGTGCGGACGGTCAGTGTCATCACGGTCAATCAGCTGTCCGGAGCTGTGGCCGGTTACCTGCCTCTGGGGCAGAGCCTGCTTCTGGTCTGGCCGCATCTGGTGTGGCTTCTGGCGCTGACGATGATAGTGTTCGCTATCTCTTATGTCTGCTTTATGCGGCAGGAGATCCGGTCGGGGCAGTAGAGGGGTTGGTTTAAGATTTCAAGCCTTTTCCTGCATAATTTCCTCAGCTGGACAGATGGAAACGAAGAACAGATTGTTTATATTACTGATGCATTCACAGAATGGCATCCAAACATGGTGGTGTGGGTCATATATACGGTGAAAAAGAACAAAAGAGTCTAATGGGAGAGGAATGGCTTATTCCGGCCAGAAACTAATCAAATAGAAAAGCAGAAGAGAAATGTTCTGCCTCAGGATGCAGACTCGAATCTTACCGCCCTTTGTCACAGAGACAGGGGGCGGTTTTTAACGGTGTCAGGCGTCTTAGGATGCTTACCTCATATATTGGTATCCCGATATACTTCCTTGTTATCATAAGAAGCTGATCTGGTTCCGAATCTTTTTCTTGCAATTTTTATTTTCTTGTAATATAATAATGACATGACATAGTAACAAAACATATTTATACATAGAGCAAGGATGATATACCCTCAAATATCAACAGCGATAAAAAATAGTAGCGCACGTAAGCGGCATAGAACAGCCGCTAAGTGCTCATAGCGATAAAAACTGCCCCTAAGTACCCATAAAAATAATAATATAGAAAAAATATAAAACCCAGGAGGTAAGAAAAATGACAGAAAGTATAGCATCAAGAAAAGTTACAAGAATCCCGCTGAATGTGGGAGAAGCTTACTTAGACGCGGCATGGATCAACAATCTGCGGGAAAACAATAAGACAAAAAAAATCTACGATGTAGATCCTTTCGTGGAGGTCTACCAGTTCCGTGAGAACTTCTACGGCCTGCTGACGAATCTGCTGGATGGGCATAACAACTTCGTGTGGATGTACCTGATCATAGGTCCGGAAAAAGCCATGTTAATCGACACCAGCTTCGGCCTTGGCAACTTAAAAGGCCTGGTGGATGAGATCAGCGGAGGAAAGCCGGTGATTCTTGTGAATACCCACTGCAGCTGTGACCATTCTTATGGAAACTGCCAGTTTGACAAGGCATATGGCCATGTGGACCTGGTGGATGATATGAACTGGAAACAGGACCCGGGTATCTGGGATTATCTGTTTGATGACAACGGAAACAGCATCTGGGTAGATTTTGACCGCAAAGACATTATCCCGTTCAAGAAATATGAATTTGTCGGTGTTCCCGACGGTTATGTGTTCCATCTGGGTGAGGACTATGATGTGGAACTGATCTGGCTGCCGGGGCATCAGCCCGGCCACGCGGGTTACCTGGATAAGAAGAATCGTATCCTGATCGCGGGGGATGCGATCTGTGGCAGCGGTGTGGGCTTAAGCGGCGGCAGCGATTTCTTCGCGGATGAGCATCATGCACGTGACCGGTTCCAGGGCAGCACGATCCCTTCTGAGGATTCCCGCAGAACGGTGACGGCTTACCGGGATTCTCTGGTGAGAACGGCGAAACGTATGGATGAGTTTGATTATATTTTCGGGGGCCATGGAACCAACGACCTGGATAAGAATATTCTCCTGTCTATCATCGAGGCATGCGATAAGATAATCGCCGATCCGGCCTGCTATGATTATAAGAATGGGGACCGGCTTCAGAAGATGGTCAGAGGCTGGGCATCTATCGGGTACTATGAGAATGGGATCTGATATTTAAGTTCAAATTATATTAGAATGGGGCCGGGAGGCAGGCAATGCAGCGCAGTCAGACGGCAAGAGCGGCTCAAACATAGCTGCTCCATAAGGTATAGGATTATGACAAATAAAACAGAGTCGGGAAAACTGGGCCTTGATCTTACGGAGGGCCCTATTTTTAAAAGTCTGGCGGTGTTCACGATACCGATTATTTTATCGGGGTTGATTCAGCAGCTTTACTCGGTGGCGGATCTGATTATTATCGGAAAGTTTTTGGGGAACGCGGGGACGGTGGGGGTTTCGGTGGGGGGTGAAGTCTCTGATCTTGTGACACCGGTGGCGCTGGCTTTTTCGAGTGCGGGACAGACATATATAGCCCAGAGCGCCGGGGGGAAAATGGAAGAACGGATCAGGAGCGCGGCGGGAACGCTTTTGTCTATGGTGATCCTATTGGCATGCGTATTCATGCTGGCGGGTGTGTTGTTTCATAAACAGATTTTGCTGCTGCTGAACTGCCCGGGGGATGCTATGAGACAGGCGGCTGATTATATGTGGATAACATCGCTTGGGATCCCCTTTATTTTCGGGTATAATGCTGTCTGCGGTATTCTGCGGGGGATGGGGGAGTCAAAAAGCCCTCTGTATTTTATTGCATTGGCGGCTGGTGTGAATATTTTACTGGATGTCCCTTTTGTGGCAGTTTTCCATTGGGGGGCGGCAGGAACCGCGGTGGCGACGGTTATCGCGCAGATGTTTTCATTTCTGGCGGCAGTTTTCTTTCTATACCGGAACAGGGTGCAGCTGGGGCTGGAACTTGATGCCTCTTCTTTTCGGATCAACCGAAGGGATCTTAAAGTTCTTCTGGCGCTGGGGGTACCGCAGGCCGTTCGGACTTCCCTGGTGCGGTTTTCCATGTTCTGGGTGAATATGCATGTGAATGTTTATGGAGTCATAGTATCAGCGGCCAACAGTATCGGTAATAAGCTTCAGAAATTTACGGATATATTTGCCGGAGCGCTGCAGCAGGCCGCGGCAGTTATCATAGGCCAGAATCTTGGGGCCGGAAAATACGAGAGGGTTAAGAAGTTTGTCTGGTGTACTTTTCTTTCGGCATTTGGAATCGCCGTGTTGATATCCGCCGTATTTGTCCTGTTTCCAAAATCGATCTTTGGGATATTTTCCGGGAACCGGGAAGTGCTGGAGCTGGGTACCGTATATCTGCGGATTATGACTGCCCATGTTTTGTGGTCGGCGGCGATTGCCGCGTTTCAGGCGGTGGTGGTGGGCAGTGGTTTTGCTTCCCTTAATTTTATTATTGGTATTTTGGACGGGGTGTTATGTAAAGTGGGATTGAGTATTTTGTTTGTCTATGGAATGGGACTGGGGGCCGTTGGCTTTTTTGCCGGGACCGCCTGGTCGCGCGCACTGCCCACGGTTATATGCTTTCTGTATTTTTATGGAGGACGCTGGGCGAAGAGGAAGCTTTTGTGACGGAACAATATTCCCTTGGAGAATTGATATGTAAATTGACATTCAACTACTGTACTTGTAAAATGAAAGAAAATGTAAAAGGAAGGTATGCATGAAAACAATTCTTTTTATGGGTGATTCCATTACAGATGCAGGCCGATGCCGGACAGATGATCATCTTTTAGGTAATGGGTATGCTACGATGACGGCGGGAAAGATCGGAGTCGGCTATCCGGGCGTTTATCAATGCATAAACAGAGGCATCAGTGGAAACCGCAGTATCGATATCTACGCCAGAATGAATGAGGACATCCTGGATCTTAAGCCGGACTTTATCAGTATCCTCATGGGCGTAAACGACGTATGGCATGGATTGGAAGCTGGTAACGGCGTCAGTCCCGAGGTATACAGGCAGACTTATTCCATGCTCCTGGAAAAAATCAGTCAGCAATTACCGAAGACGAAGGTTATCATTATGGAACCGTACGTTCAATCGGGCAGTGGTACCAACCGGTATTTAGAGCAGTTCCGCGAAGGAGTAAACACCTGCGCAAAAATATCAAAGAGTATGGCGGAACAATATCACGCATTCTTCGTTCCCCTGCAGCAAATGCTGGACGATTTTGCGGCAAAGACTTCGAACGAGACGGTGCTGCTTGACGGCGTGCATCCTACTTATGTGGGCCACGCACTGATATCAAATGCCCTGTATGCCCAATATCAAAAATTACTGTGAAGGTTAATAACGAAAAGAGGCTGCCGTACCAGCAAAAATATGTGCGGACGGCAGCCTTTCGGTATCTTTCTGATATTATCTTTAAAATCTCTTGATTTCGGGCAGACAGCCAGTTACGAATGCTCTGCCGAATTCTGATCCAGTATTATTTCAAAATGCAGCCGGCTTTGATCTCCCCGGCAGTAAGCGTTGGAATACTCAACGACTTCCCCGCGGCTGTTGTAGCCGATATTGGTAAAGAAATGAATAGGACTCCCCTGCTTTACACCCAGTATCTCCACGTCGGCCAGGTCGGCAGGTATGGCTTCACAAGTCCGTGATATCCGGCAGACCCGGGTATCCTCATGCAGCGCCAGCACCTCGTGCAGCCCTTCCTTCATGAAATCGTGCTCCAGAACATAGCTGCAGCTGCTGATCGGCAGGTATGTAATAACACGGACGATGGGTTTGCCATCGGCACAGCGTTTCCGATAGAGACATACGGCCCGGTCGCTGGAAGCCGCCGGATAGAATTTGGAGATATGCTGCGGCATCTGTACTACGCTTAAACTGATCACTTCGGTACTGGGAACCCGGCCGCTGCGTATGATTTCTTCATTATTGGGAGCATTGAAGGATTGGGCGCGCCGGACATAGTCCTGATCAATCTTAGGTTTTGACACAAAGGTTCCCTTACTTTTAATACGGTATAATTTCCCTTCCTGAACCAGCTCGGTAATGGCCTGGCGAACGGTTGTACGGCTGATTCCGAACATCTCAATCAGCTCATTTTCGGTGGGAATCATGCTGCCGACCGGAAAGGTCCCAGCTTCCATTTCTTCCAATATCATCTTCTTTAATTGGAAATAAAGTGGGACGGGAATTGATTTGTCTAGCTGTTTTTCCTGAAGCATATCCAATCACTCCTGATTTAGTATCGTCATTATATACGAATAATATTATTATAGCGAACTAGAAAAGGGTTCGCAAGTTTTTAGTTACGGTGGACTTTATGATATGTCTGCTTGATACAGGATAAAGACTTCAATAAGCAAGTTAACTTAAATACTTATCTTAGGTACTTCATATAAAGAACCCTCATAATAAAGAACCTTCATAATAAAGAACCTCCACATAAAGATACATCACATAAAGGTATATCACATAAAGATACATCATATAAGGGCTACTTCACGTAAAGGTACTCACATAAAGATACTCCACATAAAGGCCCTTCACGTAAAGAAACTTTACAAAAAGTAAACCAGGTCTTAAATAAACTTTGATATAATGTAATAACAAAAGACCTTAAGGATATTTTATCACAGTTGAATTTATTGTCAAGTTTTAATAAACAAATGGCTGAAATTAAATTTTTATGCGGGATAACCTAGATATCAAACTCCCTGTAAAGTTAAAACCAGGATTAAAATATTTAAAATGTCCGCTTAAAAAGCCAAATTATAAGCATTTGGTCTTTTTGCATAAAAAGTAGAGTTGATATTTGTAGAAAATAGCAAAACTGATAATAGGCGTTGCATTTCCAAAAATCATATGATACAATGTCATTACATAAGAATAAAGCGATATAAATAATGCAATACAAATAAAGAATGATAGGCAAAGCAATACAATAAAAAAGTCGTAACAGGTTAAGACAAAAACGCTTGTAAGGAAAGAAGAGGGAACATACTCCGGCAGGTTATACTTTAACCGGTTGTTCCCTTGGAAATATAAGGTTCTATGAAACAAGTGCCCGGTATGGCACAATTAAATAAAAATGGGAGGTACCTTATAATGAAAATGAAACGAGTATCAAAACTGTTAACCTGCGTGCTTTCAGCAGCAATGATCCTGTCACTGACGGCCTGCGGGAGCGCGGACAACCCTGCGAAACCGGCCGGGGGAGACCAGGCGGCATCCGCCTCATCGAAAACCGTCGACACTTCGGGCAAAGTAACCCTGACCATCGGGAGCAACGCGGACCAGGTCAGTACCCTGGACCGTTTCGTCAATGTCGGCTATGGCTGTGATGACCTGGACTACCTGATCTTCGATCCCCTGGTAAATTCAGACCACATGGGGACCTACTCCCCTGGGCTTGCCACAGAATGGACGCAGGCTGATGACTATCTCTCTTACACATTTACCCTGAGAGAGGGTGTAAAATTCGCAGACGGCAGTGACTTCACATCCGCAGATGTGGCAGCTACCTTTGAACGGATCCGGGATGACAAGACTTTGACGGATACCGGAGCCTGGGGAGATCTGGAATCAGTGGAAACCCCGGATGAAAAGACAGCTATTATCCATCTGGCAAATCCGATGCCTACTTTCTACGATGAACTATATCGCGTGCCGATCATCTGCAAAGCAGCACTGGAAGCAGATCCGGAAGGATATTTCCTGGCACCCGTCGGAACAGGAGCTTTTACCCTGGACAGTTTCGATCAGCTGACCGGACAGTGCATTATGAGCCGCAATGACAGCTGGTGGGGCTGGGATGAGATTGATAATATCAAAACCAATGTGGACATCATCGACTACCAGTTCATCGGTGAGGACACCACACGCGCATCCGCACTGCGTTCCGGCGATATGGACATCGTATTACAGTTAAGCGCGGATTATAAGAAAGACCTGGAAGCGGAAGGATTCCCGATGCTGGAAGTGGCTTCCGACACCCACATACATATCGAGTATAACTGCGGCGAGAACTCTCAGTTTAACAATAAGGACTTAAGAATCGCACTGTCTGAAGCCATTGACCGTGAAGCGATCGTATCCAGCGTTATCGGAAACGGAAACGCGGCGACCTGGCCCTGCCCGGAAGGAAATGTAGGTTATAAGGCAGACGCGGAGGGTTACAAATATGATCCGGAACATGCGAAATCTCTGGTAGAAGCATCCGGTTATGACGGATCTGAGATCTCCATGGTTTATACCAGCTCCAGCTTTATCCGCGCGGATGAAGTGGCTCAGGCAGTACAGTCCATGGCGGCGGAAGTTGGACTGAATGTAAAATTGGAACCTCTGGAGCAGGCTGCTTTCACAGACCGCCGATCCTCAGGAACCTTTGACATCATCCTCGGCGCGTTCGCTTCCACGGCCGGAGACACCCAGACGGAAGTTGCGGTTATCATTGGCTTTGACGTATTCGGCTCCCAGTATGTGAATCCGGAAATGTCGGATCTGTGTGCGCAGGTACGGACCTGCGGCGATAAAGAAGAACGTACGAAACTGATAGAACAGGTATTCCAGATCGAAATGGATGAGATGGCGCCATTCTCCTACCTGTACTCCCCTTCCTATCTGTGTGCCAGCGCCAGTAATGTATCCAACTACAACGTCTTTGCGGATGGTTCCGGTGAATACCGTTTCGTTCAGATGAAATAACGGGAAGCTTCTCTGATTATTTCTCAATGACTGTGAATCGAAAGTTATAGGAGGGTTCCAAGTGTTTAAGAAAATTCTACGCCGCCTGGCGCTTACTCTGATCGTCCTTGTCGGTGTTACGATAATCGCATTCGCACTGGTACGGCTCGCTCCGGGCGATCCGGCCGTGCAGATGCTCCCGGCCACGGCGACACAGGAGCAGATCGATAATATGCGTACCCGGATGGGATTGGATCAATCCTATGTGGTCCAGTACTTCATGTACATAGGAAATCTTTTAAAGGGCGATCTGGGCTATTCCTTCCACTTTAATATGGACTGTGGTCCCCTGATCCTCTCCAGGCTGTTGAATACTGCAAAAATCACGGTGATCGGCGTAATCATTGCCCTGATCATCTCGATTCCGCTGGGGCTGGTAGCCGGAATCAAGAGAGGTTCCGCACTGGACACCTGTGCTACTGCCTTTGCGCTCTGCGGTCAGGCCATGTCCCCGGTATGGCTCTGCCTGCTGATGATCCTGATATTCAGTGTGGGTTTAAAGTGGCTGCCCACACAGGGCGTGGGGAGCTGGAAGAATATGGTGATGCCCTCCCTGTGCGTGGGATTCGCGTTCTGCTCCCTGGTCACGAGAATGCTTCGTTCCAGCATGATCGACGTACTGCAAGAAGAGTACATAACTGCTACCCGTGCCCGCGGAGTCAGCAAATTTCAGGTCTATGTCAAATACGCGTTTAAAAATGCGATCCTCCCGATCGTAACCATATCGGGCGCACAGCTGGGCATCCTGCTCTGCGGCTCCATGGTAATCGAACAGATCTTCAACTGGCCGGGTCTTGGCCAGTTGACGGTTACCGCGATTTCATCCCGTGATTTCCAGCTGGTGCAGTCGATTCTGCTGATTGTGGCTGTGATTATGGTAGTCTGTAATCTGATTGTCGACATTTTGTATACGTTCATTGATAAACGTATTTCCTTTAACTGACAGGGGGGAGAAAAGAACATGAATCGAAAAGATTTTACGCGCCGGATGTGGAAAAGCAAGCTGTTTTTGATCGGGCTTGCAGGCATCCTGGTAATCGCTGCGGTCTGCTTTTTATCGCCTCTCTTCGTCCAGTTCGATCCTCTGAAAGCAGAGCTTACGAACCGGCTGGCGGCACCGGAAGGGATCTTCGGCGGACTGTCCAAGCATATCTTCGGCTGTGACCCTATGGGGCGGGACGTGCTGACACGTCTGCTGCTGGGAGGCAGGACTTCGCTGCTGATCGCATTCAGCGTGGTGCTGATCACCACCATACTCGGCCTGATCATCGGCCTGCTGGCCGGTTACTACGGCGGTATCGCGGATCTGATCCTGATGAGAATCTGCGATATCATGATGGCGCTGCCGACCCTGCTTCTGGCGATCTGCGTGGTGGCCGTCATGGGGTCCAGTATCACGAACCTGGTGGTCGTGCTGTCTATCACCGGCTGGATCATGGTGGCGAGAGTGGTACGCAGTACGGTGATGAGTATCCGCGACTGTGAGTATGTGAAAGCTGCCCGGGTACTGGGGATTCCGAATTCTAAAATCATTCTGAAAGAAGTACTTCCTAATGTAATTTCACCCGTCATCATCACCGCCACACAGGCGTTCGGCGGAATGATCCTTACGGAAGCCAGCATGAGTTATCTGGGCCTCGGTGTTCCGGCCCCGTCCCCTTCCTGGGGAGCGATGATTTCCGATGGGCGGGAATATATCGCCACGGCCCCGTGGGTCGTCATTGTACCCGGTATCGCGCTGATGCTGACCGTACTGGCGTTTAACTTCTTAGGAGACGGTTTGAATGATATTCTTAATCCGAAGAACAAGGATTAAGGGGCTGATGATTCCACTATAGAAAGCGAGTTTAAGATATGGAAGAAATATTAAAAATTTCAAAATTAAGCGTGGAATATCGTTCCGGTGATACGGTGGCCAAAGCAGTGAATGGATTAAACATGACACTCTATAAAGGGCAGGCCATGGGCCTGGTCGGAGAGAGCGGTGCCGGCAAGACGACAACGGCGCTTTCCGTCATGGGACTTCTGCCGGATAAGATCGGTTATGTCACCGGCGGAGACATCGAATATAAGGGACAGTCCCTGCTGAAAATGAAGGAAAAAGAGCTGAATACGATCCGCGGCGGCAAAATCTCCATGGTATTTGCCAACCCGCTGTCCTCTCTGAATCCTGTATTCACGGTGGGACATCAGATCACTATGGTATTGCGCCAGCACGGGCATATGACGGAAAAGGAGGCCCATGCACAAGCCGCGAAATTCCTGCAGATGGTGGGAATACCGGAATATCGTATGGACGATTATCCGCATCAGTTCTCAGGCGGTATGCGCCAGAGAGTAGGTATCGCGGCAGCGCTGGTCTGTTCTCCTGAGATACTGATCGCAGATGAACCGACTACCGCGCTAGATGTAACGATTCAGGCACAGATCCTGGAGCTTATGAAGGATCTGCAGAAGACCATGGACAGTTCCCTTCTGATGATCACCCACAATCTGGGAATCATCGCGGAGTTGTGCCAGACCGTGGCGATCATGTACGGCGGCGAGATCGTGGAATACGGTTCGGTCAGGGAAGTATTTGAGCATCCCATGCACTGGTATACGATCGGACTGTTAAATGCCGTACCCAAGCTGACCGGCAAAAGGGAACGCCTGGCTTCGATTCCCGGCAATGTGGCCAACGCGCAGATGCTGCCCGAAGGATGCAAATTCCATCCCCGCTGCGGACATTGCACAAAGGTGTGTCAGACAAAGCAGCCGGAAATGATTTGTGTCAATGAAAATCATTATGTGCAGTGCTGGGAACATGGAGGCAACCTATGACCGAGATAAAGAAGGTAAATAAAATTGAGGCCGGGACATCCGGACAGAGTACACAGAAACCGCTGCTGCGGGTGGAACATTTAAAAGAATATTTTAAAATTCCCAGTAAGGGATACCTTCATGCGGTAGATGATATCACGATGGACATCATGCCTAACGAGACCCTGGGCCTGGTCGGGGAGAGCGGGTGCGGAAAAAGCACGGTCGGCAATGTTCTGATGCGGCTGCTAAAGCCCACCGGCGGGAAAATTTTTTATGAAGATAAAGATGTGACCAAACCATCCAAAAAGGAAAACCTGGAGCTCACGAAAAAGACGCAGATGGTCTTTCAGGATCCGTATTCATCCCTGAACCCCAGAAAACCCATCCGAAGTATTCTATCTGAGCCCTTTAAGATTAATAAAACCGCAGAAGGCAGAGAGCTGGACGAAAAGGTACGGAAGCTGGCCGAACGTGTGGGACTGGAACCTTACGTACTGGACCAGTATCCTCATGAGTTGGACGGAGGGAAGCGCCAGATGGTGGGAATCGCCAGGGCGCTGGCCATGCAGCCGAAATTCATCGTCTGCGATGAACCGGTATCTGCCCTGGATGTATCGGTGCAGGCGACGATCATCAACCTGTTGATTGATATGCAGAAAGAGATGGGGCTTTCCTATCTGTTTATTTCCCATGACCTGAGCGTGGTGCGGCATATCTCGGACCGTGTGGCGGTCATGTATCTGGGTCAGATCGTGGAAATCGCGCCGACCGACACGATATTCTCAAACACCCTTCATCCTTACTCGATCGCGCTGCTGTCGGCCGTGCCGAAAATCGATTTTGAGGAACAGGAGAAGCGCATCGTTCTGACCGGGGATGTTCCAAGCCCTATGAATCCGAAGCCCGGATGCCGTTTTGCCCCCCGCTGTTGGATGGCCTGCGAGGAGTGTAAGAATAAGGATCAGGAACTGACCGAAGTTGAGCCGGGACATTTTGTGGCGTGCGGCCGCTGGAAGGAATCCAGGGAGATGGAACTTAAACTGGAACGGGAAAATTAATTTTCCCGCGGAGGAAAATATGAACCACTTTTGTAAATATGAAAATATTGACTTATGGGATGAAGCGAAATGGCAGATAAAAACCAGTCCTATCTATGAGCTGGTGCGCTGGATCACAAAGCAGGATAATCCCAGTGTTCCGCATCGGGTGGAGGCTATCGATGACAGCCTATGGAGAGGGTATGAGAATCCGCAGGATTACCACAGCAAGACCGGCAGTATGAATGTGCCGGCTGTGATTGAGAAATGGAAGAACCTGGGCTTTTATTACGAGGACCGCGAACTGGGGCACGTGCGCTGGATTGTGATGGCTTCGAAGGAAGCACTTGAGAATCCGAAGGAAAAATATACGGCGCTGATGGTTCTGGAGAAAACAGATTATACGAATCCTTACTGGGCGATGGAGATGCTGGAGCATTACCAGGCTTACAGTGAGATGGCGCGCAGGGAACATATGATGATGCTGTATGTGGCCATGGAACAGGTGGATGAGAGCATGATGTATTCCAATATCCTCCTGGAAGCCACCTCCATCTTCCCGGCGGATCCCAAGAGGCTGTACCTGGATCTTTCTTCCGTATACGGTACCGGCCATAAACTGTCGGACATCAAAGAATTTACGCTTAAGACACCCGATGGAAAAGCTGTAACAGACGTGGATGCCAAGGTGGAACACATTGGCTCCCTGAAGCTTCCGGCGCTGAATATAAGCGGTCTCTGGGCCAACAATAAAACCAATAACTTTTTCCAGATTACACAGTGCGGGAATGCAGCCTATAACAAAGACCGGCTGCTCTATAGTGAGATGGGGAAAAAGCTGGCAGAGGGGATGTATTTTGAATACACCTATGACCGGCTGGAGGACGCCGGACTTCAGGAGTATTTGCATAAAAACGGCCTGATTTGTAAAAATCATGACAGATCCGGCAGCCGGTGGACCTTCGCAGCGCCCGAAGCTGCGGGAAAAGACGGGCGGAAGCTGCCGGTGGTATGTATATTCCAGGAAGTCAATTATTCGAATGACCATCTGATTCCGGCCGCGCTTGGGATCTATCTCGAGTATGTGAAACTGGCCGCCTTCGGCGAGCTGTGCGTTCTGTTCTTCGCGGCGGAGCATCCCGACGACAATGACCTGCTGTGTGAGATTATAAAGGACGCGTCGGAACTATATCCGGTGGATCTGGACCGTGTCTATGTAACGGGACATTCCCATAACGGACACTTTACCAGGGAATTCGCTTACCGGCATCCGGATGTGGTGGCAGCGGCAGCGCCGCTGGGTAATTTTCCGGGCCTGCCAAGACCCGAGGAGAGCGGCGAAGCGGTACTGGTACCGGATGAAAAGATAGAGGCTATGAGTAAGATCGATATGCCGTTGATCAATTTCAGCGGTTACAGCGAGTGCGGCTGTATGTATCCGTTAAATCAGGCGGCTGACCATCTGCTGCCCGGGCAGGAATTTATGTGTCCGTTAAGTTTTGAGAGCCGTGCAGGAAGCTGGCAGAGGCGGTTAAAAGCCTCCGGATGTCCGATGAAGACATTGGATGAAATCAGGGCAACGGCTGAGAGTGAAGACTTTGTTACCAGGAAACTGGGCATTCCCTGCGACAAAAGTGAGGTTCTGTTTGTCGATGGATTTGAACACTATATGGCGGATATCCAAAACAGCGCCGGGAAATATCATCTGCGCATGGTAGGAATTGAGAATATGCCTCATATGCCGCTGCCTTCTATGGTAGGTCTGTCCTGGTCCTTTATGCGGCGTTTCGCAAGGAACCGGAAGACACAGGAAGTCGTGGAGCTGTATTGACTGTTCAAAAATAGTTACATTTAACCCACTGTGCGAGTTGAAATAAAAAAGAAATCAAGGAGGTTATCATATATGGGTAAATATGAAAAAAACTGCATTCAAATGCTGCTGCGTGAAGATCGGCCCCGCCGTCCAGGGCGTGCAGGAACCTGGATTCTCGGCCAGGAATATCAGGGACAGGAGTATTTTGAGGACGCACCGAACATGGTGGAGATCCTGATGATCACCGGAAATTATATGATGATGAACGGCTTCCCGGAAGGGTTCGAAAAAAGAACCTATAACATGGGAGACCACAAGGGAGGTCCGTTCCCGAAATACAACAAGGGCTGTGATAAGACGATGATCTTCTCCGGCACCAACATGGAGGATCTGAATGACCTGGGTGCACATGTGGAATTCCATCTGGGCGAGGGGGAAGATGAGGTAATATTCGAATTTGATTCTCCCCGCGCCGTATTTATCCCTCAGAATGTACGTTACGGCCCGATCTATATCACGAATTTCCATAAGGATGTAATGGTCACCAACGTCTATACGGTTAACAGCAAGGCGGAGGCCGAGGTAGTCAACGACTTTGAGTTCATCGGAGATGACGCGAAAATCAAATCGGTGATCGGAGATGACATGGAAGCTTATAAAAAATTTTACGGCAGTGATCCGGTGGACCCTATTGGTAATTTTGAAAAGCAGCTCGCTTGAGCTGCCGGCCGGAGCAAGAGGAGAAATAAACGGCAGATATAAAACTGCAAATGTTAGTAACAAATGGAGGTACCGCAGACGATGAATGCAGCGGAAAAATATTGTATCAAAATGACCTTAAAAACGGACCGGGAACCGATCCGGGGAAAATCCCCCGTCTATATGTTTGGCAAGGAACATCTGGATCAGGCGGCTAACTGGGTTGAGATCATGACGATTACGGATGACTTCATGATGATGGAGGGAACGTCCAAAGAGGAAGAAAAAATCGTACATATCGGTCCTGACGGCCACAAAGGAGGCCCCTATCCGAAATGGATACATAATGCAGATAAAACATTCTTTTTCTACGGCACCGACCCGGACCATCCTAAGGATCTGGGCGCTCATGTAGAATTCCATCTGGGTGAAGGGGAGGAGGAACAGATACTGTCCTTCGATGAACCGAGAGCCGTCTTCGTTCCCAAGGGCCTGCGTCATGGTCCTGTCTATGTGAATGATTTCAGAAAGAATCTGATTATCTTCAGTGTTCTGGGTGTACCTGCCAGGGAGGAAGCCGGTATTGTTACGGACTTTAGCTATGTGGCGGATGAAGAGAAACTAGGCCGGAATTAAGATATGATTATACATTGTTCAAACTGTTTTTAAGTGTTTTAACTGACAGCCTTCGATGACTTGCAGCCTTTCCTGCTTATGAAAATGGCTGTAGTTGCCGAAGGCTGCGTATTTTGTATTCAAAGAAAAGCAATTATTTGTGCAGGAAAACGCACACTGGAGGTAAATAATGAATAATGAACGAATGAAACGGGCCTTCGGCGGCCGTTCCAAAATATGGAACCGGGTGTATACCTGTGTATTCCTGGCCAATGCCATGCTGTTCCTGGGTATGCAGATGGTGAATACTCTGGTTGCCAAATATGCGGATCATCTCGGCGCGACGGCCACAATTGTGGGATTGGTGTCCAGTCTGTTTGCGCTGACAGCGCTGATATTTAAGATTGTATCCGGCCCTTCCATCGATGCCTTTAACCGGAAATACATTCTGATGGGAGCGATCGCTGTGATTGCGGTCTCCTTTTTTGGTTTTAGTATCTCAGACAGCGTCCCCATGCTGGTCGCGTTCCGTCTGCTTCAGGGCTGCGGTCAGGCGTTTACGGCTACCTGCTGCCTGGCACTGGCGGCGGATTCCCTTCCGGCTGACAAATTCGGTATCGGTATCGGCACCTTTACGCTGGCCCAGGCGGCCTGCCAGGCTATTGGCCCCACCATCGGACTGTCACTGGCCCAGTCCATCGGTTACCAGCCCACATTCGTGATCGCCGGATGCTGCACGATGTGCGGTGTGCTTGTCGTGTCTCTGATTAAGAATCCCACCCGGGAGAAGAAAAAATTCCAGGTGTCCGTCAAGAACATTTTTGCGAAGGAAGCGGCTTTGCCGGCCATCCTGTTATTCTTTTTGCAGATGACCTTTATCAACATCAATTCATTTCTGGTCATTTTCGCAGATAACCGCGGCGTCATGAATATCGGACTGTTCTATACGGTGTATGCGGTCTCCATGCTGTTCGCGCCCACTACGGCCGGAAAGCTGGCGGACCGGTTCGGGGCTGTGAAGGCGCTGATACCAGCCATGTGCCTGTTTGCCCTGTCCTTTCTGATCATCAGCTTTTCCGGCAGCCTGCCGTTATTCCTGGTTGCCGCCGTGGTTTCCGCTTTCGGATACGGCGCGGCCCAGCCTGCGGTCCAGACCTTGTGCATGAAATGTGTTCCGGAGTCCAGAAGGGGTTCCGCCAGCAGCACCAGCTATATCGGGCAGGATCTGGGGAACCTGGCCGGTCCGGTGCTGGCTGGTGCGATCGCGGAGCGGGCCGGATATGTAGTTATGTGGCGCACGATGATTATCCCCGTTGTAATCGCTGTCGTCCTGGTAATCGTGTTCCATAAGAGAATAACCGGCGTGGAAAATGCGTTTAAGGAAAGGGCTGCCTCCAGGGAAGGCTAGCATGCAGTTGAATGGAGAGTATGTAGAAATGGACATGTCCCAAACCGAAATGGACATGTCCCCCTTTGTTATTTATCCAGTTTTAGGTGCTTCCTTAATTTACCCCAGACAGCGTATTGGAAATATTCATAAGCCCGGTCATATACAAATAAGATTACCTGCCCGATGATCAGCGCGATCCAGAGATAGGATGAGGTATGCTCCTGCTGGAACAGAAGACGCGGAAACAGAAAAAGGATCGGAATATAGATGATATTAAAAATAAGGTATTTCGCTGCCCAGAATAATGCTTTCCGGTTATGGGCAGCCTTTGTTTTACCTAACTGTCGCCAGACGATCTCTACCATCAGGATATAGAAACCCATAGCGGCGAAGGTTATACAGTGAAGCTTGTTGGGCGCCACCATGAAGCTTAGCAGGATGGAGGCAGCATAGAACGCGGCGCCTAATCCCATTCCAAATTCACGGATGACGATTCCGACAAAGAAGGAAGCGGCTCCAAGCAGAAATAGAGTGTTAAACTTCAGAATACCGCTCAATATCATCAAAAGGACTGTAAGTGCCAGAGAAACGCCTGTAAAGGCCATCTGTCTTGCGTTTACATGCATGAACAAAGATCTCCTCCCATACATTCACAACAGCTGTCCGCGATCCATAAATCACAGCAGCAATTCCCGGTGGTGGGCAGACCGCCGCCGCGGTTGCCGTAACTGCCCTGCTGGTAGCGCTGGCTGTTCCATTGCAGCTGGTTTAACAGCTGGTTATACTGAGGATTGCCGGGTTCCATGTTGACCGCCTGACGGGCATGATCCACGGCCACTACGTTATTGCCGACGCCTGCGTTGGCGGCGGCGCTGCAGTAATACCAGCGTGCGCTGCGGTTCTGTATTCTGGACAGCATGTTTAAGGCTTCCTGATAATGCCCGGAATTGACATAGTTGACCACCGCGTTTAATTCCACGTCATCCTGGGAACCGCCGTAGGTCTGCTGGCTTTGCTGCGGACCGCCGTAGCTGTTATATCCGCCGTATCCGCCTTCCCGTTCTTTCATGATCTGGTCGTAGGCTTCCTGGACTTCCTTGAATTTTTCCTCCGCCAGACCGGAGAGAGGGTTACCTACATAGGAATCTGGATGGTACTTGCGGAGCTGTTCCCGATAAGCTTTTTTAACTTCATCGTTGGAGGCGTTTCTGTTCACGCCCAGTATACTATAGGGATCTGTTATCATCGTCTTGTTCTTTTTCTTCCTTTCGTTTTTTCTGAATCTTGTTGTATTTTGCCCAGACACCGGAATAGAGAATATTGCGCAGAATATCCGCATCCAGCAGACAGGGAAGTTTCTCGAATTCAGCACTGCACTCGCCCATCATCAGGAGCATCATCTGATGACACCGCTCTTCATAATCTTCCTGTTCACAGATTGCCCGCAGAGGGTTGTAATGGTTTCCTTCCAGATCCTCCGGCAGATCTTCATAGGCGTCCATGAGATAAATGAATTTACCCAGGTAGAACCCCAGTCTTCTAAGAGTGGGTTCCCATTGATCCCTGCGATAGAGGAACAGTTCTTCCATCAGCTTTCCAAAACAGCCGGAGATCAGGTCGATATCGGTAGCCTGCTCCGCCTCATACTGCTGAAGCTGACTCAGGGAATTCCGGATCGCGTCACTTTGGACCGGGTACTGGCGGATAATGTTCCTGACTTTCCGATTCAGCAGGGTGGAACCGGCCAGACCGGGCAGGCTCTTATCATCCTTCCAGTCATCTTCGAAATGATAGCAGGCCAGAATGACATTCATGGCAGCCGCGTATTCAGTAATCTCATTTTGAAGCATCTCATGCTTTTGCACAGGATGAACGATGCAATGGTGTTTTGACAAAGTAGTATCGCTCTCATACAAAGAGGTCAACAGCACAATCGCAAACGTCATATCATAAGTCAGCGTCATCTGCCCGAGAAAACCATACCTCTCCTTTAACATCCGGCAGAGGCCGCAATAATATGCTTTATATTTATAATAATCCTTCACCTTTAGTTCCGGTTTGTCTATCATCACATATCCAAACATGGTCTCTTCCCCGCAAAACTTCTGATATGCCCATGATTATACTACATCTTGCCGGGGATTTCCAGGGGAAGTGGAATCCTTCACATATTGTTCGCAAATTCTTAAGTGAAGTTTCACTTTTATGGAAAAATTCTGCATGTAAATTTAACAAAATGAGTATATTTTCACTTTTTTCTTTTGTCCATTCCGTTAAAATAGTTTTATCTTAAGGCATAGTGAACCTGGAAAACATCCCGATTATTGGGAAAGCACTCGCGTGGAGGAGAAGATGAACTATCTGAAATTGAAAGAACCTTATCTGAATCTGATCTTTGCCTATGAAAAAGGCAAAGAAGTAACTCTGCTGTATGCAGGGATCAAGGAATGGGAGCCGGACGCAGAATATAAAGGCTGCCGCATCGTGGACGTAATGACTCCGGAACTCCCGAACTATTCATTTCGGGGAGCCAAGAATTATTATGACACCCCTCAGCTGCCCTTAAATTATCAATCCCATGAAGTTCTCGACAACCCCACAGGGAAGGAGATCCGGTTTTTCCAGAACTATAATGATCTGACCATAACGACCACCTTCACACTATATAAAGGTATACCCGCGTTCCGCTGCAGCAGTGAGATTACGAATCATGGAACACAACCCCTGACGCTTGAGGGGATCAGTTCCCTGCAATATGGATTTCCAGTAGAGGGAAATGGTGGACATACGATGGAACAGCTGATCCTCTATGAACCTCATAATACCTGGTCGGAGGAATGCAGATGGGTAACCCGGACCCTGCAGTCGGCAGGGCTTACAGCCTATGGAAATCTAAGCTACGACCGGATACATATATCCAACAGCAGCGGTCTGTCCTGTGGAGAACATCTGCCTATGGGCGGCCTGATGCATTCCGGCAAGGGCGGGTCAGCCGTATGGCAGATCGAATCCAACGGGGCCTGGGCATGGGAGGCTGGGATCACGGCCCAGGATTACGGGGGCTCACTCCTTCAAAATCCGTGTACAAATGCTCTTTACCTCCAGCTAAGCGGGCCGAGGCTGGAAGAGAATCATTGGAAAATCCGGCTGGACCCCGGTAAAGCTTTCGGGAGCGTACCCGCGGCCATAGCCTTTGGGAAACAAGGCATAGAAGAAGCGCTGGCAAACCTGACAGAATACCGGCGCAGAATCCGCAGGCAGCATGCGGATTACAGCCGGCTGCCGGTTATTTTTAATGATTACATGAACTGTTTCATGGGTGACTCCACGACGGGAAAGCTCCTGCCGCTGATCGAACAGGCGGCAAAAGCGGGTTGTGAAATTTTTGTAATAGACTGCGGTTGGTATGATTCCGGAGACTGGCAGTATACCTTTGGTGATTTCAAACCATCGAAAGAACGGTATCCAAACGGACTGGAAGAGGTGGTAAGAAAAATACGCCAATGCAATATGATACCGGGAATCTGGCTGGAACTGGAAGCGTTCGGCATCGATTGCCCACATGCGGATCAGCTGCCAGAGGACTGGCTATTTCAGAGGGATGGCCATCCTGTTATCGATTCCGGCAGGTATCAGCTGGATTTTCGTAATGGGCAGGTTTCGGCCAGGGCCACAAAGATCATAAGGGACATGGTTGAAACCTATGGGTTCGGCTATATGAAAATGGATTATAACATATGCAGCGGGCCCGGAACCGATTATCGGGCATTCAGCCTCGGTGACGGGCTTCTGGGGCACAACCGGGCTTATCTGGAATGGCTTTATTCCATTCAGGAGATGTATCCGGATCTGATCCTGGAAAATTGCGGCAGCGGAGGCCTGAGGATGGATTATGCCATGCTGTCACGTATGAGTATCCAGTCTTTAAGCGACCAGGAGGATTTTCATAAGATGGCCGTCATTGCAGCTAACAGCGCGTCGGCGGTGACGCCGGAGCAGTGCGGGGTCTGGTCCTATCCCGGGAAAGATTCGGATGCGGAAGATACCGTATTTAATATGATAAATAGTATGCTCTTTAGAATCCACATGGGCGGCCGCCTGGACGAGCTGGACCCGGTGTGCCGGCAGCTGGTGGCTGAGGCGGTCACGTGTTATAAAGGCTACCGGGAAGAAATAACAAAGGCTGTTCCGCACTGGCCGCTGGGACTGCACGGGTGGGAGGCCCCCTGGCTGTGCTTTTGCCTGGAGGGAGAGCGGGCATATTATATAGCAGTATGGCGATTACGGGGGATGCAAAAGGAGACTGTTATTCCGCTGGATTTTGTGCAGACTCAAGCGGGACCGCCTGAGATACGGTATCCCTCCTTTGCAGAGGAAACCGTGGATTGGAATCCTGATAGGAAGGAACTAAAGATAGCACTGGAGCGTCCTTACAGTGCCAGGCTCCTGAGAATGAAAAAGCAGATGTAATTCTAATTTTAATCCTGTTCCCCAATCAAGATCGTAACCACCGTCCCATGAGGCGACGCCTGTTCCACGGTCAGCGATTGTTCCTCCTTCAACAGATAGTTCAGCCGCCATCTGATATTGGCCAGCCCGATGTGATTACCCCGCGAGGACTCATTCTCTTCCGGCTGGTCTGCTTCCAGACATAATTTTCGGTAATGATCCATATCGATACCCACCCCGTTATCTTCGATGCGGATCACAAGACGGTCCGCATCTGTTTTTTTATAAATTCGGATCCTGATAAAAGGAGCCTCGTCCCATCCGGAGAGATCCTCCGACAAAAATCCATGCAGCAGGGCATTTTCCACGATGGGCTGTATGATATGTTTGGGGATTTTCGAGCCCAGTACCTCTTCATCCACTTCCCAGATTACCCGGATCTGATCCGCATATCGGCAGGACTGGATCGTCATGTATTGTTTGACCACATCGATTTCCTGTTCTACCGTGTCGAAGACAGAGATGTCATTGACCCTCAGACTATCCTTCAGTATCCGGATCAGAGCGTTATTCAGCACGACGATATCCCCGGTCCTGCCCTTTCTCGCCAGATAATTGATGGTATTCATGGTGTTATAGATAAAGTGAGGATTTATCTGAGAGATCAGCAGGCCATACTTCATCTGCTGTTTTGTTTTTTCATCTTCCAGCAGCCTTCGGATATGTCTTTGCAGCTCCAGGGCCATCTGATTAAATGCATGGCTCAGATCCTCGATCTCATCACCGGTCCGGATATCCACCAGTGCCTCTTCGCCGCCTGTCACCTTCTTCATGTGCAGTGAGAGGACTTCCAGCGGTTCGATGATATTCCGGATCAGTGGATTCAAAATAAAACTGGCCAGCAGGACAACGAACAGGACCGAGATGATCAGAATGACAAAGATCGGGAAAAAGTTACCGAGCAGTTCATGATAGGGCACGTACGCAATGAATTTCCAACGGGTAACTTCGCTGATATGGGTGATATAGATCCCGCTTCCCCGGTTCAGGATAAAGTCCTCCTGCAGCCGGTATCTGGCGCTGTGATCCAGGACCGGAGCATAATCAAAACCGGTATTCTCGATGCCCGGATAAAATGGCTGATTCCAGGTATCCAGCCAGAGATAGTGCTGGAATGTCTTGTCGGCAGTCTGAATCAGCTGGATCAGACTGTCCGCCCGGAAAGTCAGAATAATTTTGCCATACATGCCGGACATGGATTCCAGAGGTGCGCAGAAAGTGAAACTGTCCGTCCCGTCAGGGGAGAAGAACTTTAGATAATTCTCTTCCTTTTGTCTCAGATACCAACCGGAGTTCAGGATGAGGTCAATGTCGGAATCGTCGATAAATACTGAGCGGAATACCCTTCCGTCATCCAGCAGAAGGACGATATCCTGTATGGAGGCGCTCATACCGGCCAGCTCCGTGAGCTGGTTGGAAATCAGGCTTTCGTAGTAGGACCGTTCTTCCGCTTCCTGTGTTAGATCAAATTCCTTAAGCAGCGTTAGAAGGCGCTTATCCGTGGTGATCCAGCCGGCATATTGAATTACGCTTTTGCAGCTGTCATTCATCTGATCGACGATCTGGTCGGAGATGACGTTCATGTTATAGACGGAATTTTTGACATAATTCCAGGAGAAAAGGAAAATCAGCGGAATGCTGATGGTGAGAATGGCCAGAATGACCAGGATGCTGGTTCGGCGTTTCAGCTTCTGCCCGATGATAGAACGCGTTTTCATTCCGGCCCTCCTTTCCGGGAATTCGTAACCTTGTTCTTATAGTCGAGGGGTTTGACCCCCTTCAGTTTATAAAAGACCTGGCTGAAGTACTGGGAAGAAGAATAACCGACCATCCCGGCCACATGGTAGATTTTCAGATCTTCTTTTTCCAGTATTTTACAGGACTGTTCGATGCGGTATCTGGTAAGGTAATCCCATACGGTGAGGCCGGTATCCTGTTTGAATACACGTCCCAGATGGGTGGTGCTCAAGCCCGCTTCATCAGCGATCTGCTGTACCGACAGATGCTCGTTTGCATAGTAATCGGCAATGAACTGAATCGCTTTCTGTGTCTCCCTTGTCCGCTTATGCTTTTTCAAACGGCAAATATGTTCGAGCTGAGACAGGATCCAGGCATGAACGGACCGGGCGTTGACCAGGTTGCTGTCCTCTAAATCCTCCGGTTCTACAGACAGACTGCGGAAAATGCAGGAAAAATACACCTGGGTATATTCCGACAGGCCCAGATAATTGTGCCGGGTAAGAATATTCTGAAAAAGTTCTTCTGTGAAGGACAGCAGCTGGTCCGGGTCTTTTTCCAAAAGGGAGTTTATCTTTGACTCCGACAGATCGGTCCTGGTATTCGTAATGAACAGATCCGGATCATCCAGGGAACGGATCTGCCTGTTTTCCAGAAAATAGCGGGCACGCAAGGTTTTCTGACGGCAGAAATAATCCTGGTGCAGCTTATCAAGCGGCTGAACCTGAGGATGGTAGAAAATCGAGAAACTTTCCGCCATATGTTCGGTAAAATGGCGGTGTAAAGCCTGTGCAAAACGATAGACAGCCTGATGCAGATACGCCCCGGAATGGGAGGGCGGAACTTTAAGAAGTAAAACCAGTTTATTATTGTAAGCCTGAAATACGTAGAGGTTCTTTGCGTGTGCATCCTTGAAGTTCTCGCACAGGACCTGGGCATCTGCCAATCGTTTGGTTATGGGATAACGCTCCTGCAGCCCGTGATCCTCCACCCACGGAAACAGGATATCCGGGGCAATGACCAGATAAGAATATCCGGCTGGCAGGACGGATATGATGTCCTCAGGTATGGCAGCCTTGCTGTCCAGAAATGTGTGGTGCAGGTTCTTCTGGATATAGGTGTAGTTAAGACAAAGATCCGACAGATATTTATCCCGTATTTCGGTCAGCTTCGCGGACAGGCTGTCCGATGTGATCTCATCTTTCATCAGATAATCTTCTACACCCAGTCGGAACGCCTGCTTCATATAATCGATTTCCGCGTAGGCGGTCAGCAGCAGGAACCGCATGTGCGGCTGCTTTTTGCGGATCTGCCGGATCAGCTCGATCCCATCCATACCGGGCATACTGATATCTGTGATAATGATATCCAGCTTTTCCCGGGCGGCGATACCAAGCGCCTGCTTTCCGTTGTGGGCGGCGCCTGCGATGCGATATCCCAGGGCTTCCCAGTCCACCATTGATTTCAGATCTTCGATTGCCAGATATTCATCGTCCACCAACAAAACCTGCAGGCTCTCCATAACCGTCTCCCTCTTTCGATGCCGAAATTACATACAGTAGCTTTATCTTATAGTAGCACAGCCTGAATTTATGGTAAATATCCGCATCCGAACATGATGGGATAGTAAACAAAAAGGTCGGATATTTTATTATTTTACTTCAGATCCGTTGCTATACTTGGTTTACGAAAGTTACAAAAGGGAGGGAAAACAATGGAGGATAAAGTGGTCTTGTCGGTTTCGAATATAACGAAAACCTTCGGAATCGTCAAAGCCCTGAATCAGGTGAGCATTGATTTCCGGTCAGGTGAGATACATGGGCTGATCGGGGAGAACGGCTCCGGAAAATCGACCATGGCATCTGTCATCACCGGTGTCTACAGGGCGGAGGATGGAACCATGGCTCTGGATGGACAGCCGTACCAGCCGGAATCGGTACTGGATGCCGCGGGGCAGGGGATCTGCATGATCGTCCAGGAGATGGGGACGATCGATGGAATCAGTGTGGCGGCCAATGTGTTCGCCGGGAAAGAGAATCTGTTCGCCCATCTGGGGATCGTCCGGAAGAAAGAAATGATCCGCGCAGCACAGAATATCCTGGACGAGATCGGGGCTTCCGATATCCGGGCGGAGAATCCGATCGGCGGGGAATCCTTCGAAAACCGGAAAATTGTGGAGATCGCAAGGGCCATGTATGAGGATGTGAAGGTGATGATCGTGGATGAAACCACGACCGCCCTGTCCCAGAAGGGACGCGAGATCCTGTACCGGCTGATGAGCCGTTTAAAGGATGAGGGAAAAACCATCATTTTTATATCACATGACCTGGATGAACTGACACAGCTCTGTGATTCCGTGACCATACTGCGGGACGGGAACTTTGTCCGGGATCTGAAAAAAGAGGAGATCACGCCGGATGTCATGAGAAAACATATGGTCGGACGGGACGTGCAGGACGATTACTACCGGACAGATCAGCAGAAGGCCCTGACGGATCAGGTAGTGCTGGAGGTGGAACATGTCAGCAGCAGCCTGCTCAAGGATATCAGCCTGAACTTAAAGAAGGGGGAAATCCTGGGAATCGGCGGCCTGACGGACTGCGGTATGCACGAACTGGGGAAAGTCATCTTCGGTATCCAGGCGCCGAAGAAAGGAAATGTATATGCAGGGGAGAAACGGATCAGGATCCGGAATCCCAGAACCGCGATCCACCAGAAAATCGGTTATGTGTCCAAGAACCGGGATCAGGAGTCCATCATGAAGCTGTCCAACATACGCGACAACATCTGCCTGCCGTCCTATGACAAAATAAAAAAGGGGTGCTATGTATCTCCTAAGGCCGAAGAGACGCTGGCGGGCAGGGAGAGCAATAAGCTAAGTATTAAAATGAGCTCCCTGGACCAGCTGTGCATCCAGTTGAGCGGCGGAAACAAACAGAAAGTGGCGCTGGCCAAATGGCTGGGCAATGATTCGGATCTGCTGATCCTGGACTGCCCGACCCGGGGAATCGATGTGGGAGTCAAGGCGGCGATCTATCAGCTGATGAATCAGTATAAGCAGTCGGGAAAATCGATTCTGATGATATCCGAGGAACTGCAGGAATTAATCGGCATGAGCGACCGGATTCTGATTCTGAAGGAAGGGGCGCTGTCAGGCACCTTTGACAGAAGTCCGGATCTTACGGAAAACGATCTGATACAATATATGATTTAACAGGAGGGATGGCAAGTGGCTCAGGTAAAAGCACCGGTTCTGGTGAAGCCGAAGAAAAAGCTTACGGACCGGATGAATATAAGGGACTTTATCCCGTTTATCGGGCTGATCCTGATAGTTCTGTTTTTTCAGGTCATCAGTGAAGGAACCTTATTGTCTATAAAAAATATGAAGTTGATTCTGAACCAGTCTTTTGCGCTGGTGATCGGGACCGTATCCTGTTCCTTCATCGTGGCGCAGGGGGATGTGGACTTTTCCATGGGTTCGATGGTCGGGATTACGGCGGTCTGTGCCGCGTGGACGGCACAGGTAATGCCAATACTCGCGTTACCGGTGGCATTGGTGGTTGGTCTTGTATTTGGAATGGTCAACGGCCTGTTGTATGTAAAATTCCATATTCCGTCGTTTGTTGTTACGTTAAGCACCCTGCTGGTCCTGCGGGGGCTTACGATCTTCATTTCAGGAGGCGGCTCGGTCAGCGTACCGTTTTCCATGTACATTTATGATAATTCCGGGTTAAAATTAGTCATAGTGCTGGGTGTGATCGCGATCTCCTGCTTTGCTTTTAACTATACGAAGGTAGGAAAATTCTGTAAGGCGGTAGGTTCCGGCGCGGAAGCGGCTTTCCAGTCCGGGGTTCCGGTGAACAAAATGCGGATATTCGGGTACGCTTTGTCGGCGGCCATGTGCGGACTGTGCGGTTTCTTTAACATGGTGCGGGCCGGATCAGCGGCTACGAATACGGGAAACCTGTTCGAGACAGATGTGCTGATCGCGCTGGTACTGGGTGGAATGCCTCTGTCGGGGGGCGCTTCTTCAAAAATCCGGTGCGCGGTAATCGGAAGTCTGATTCTGGCTGTGCTGGCTAACGGGCTGGTGTTCTGGAATATTAACGAGAAGCTACAGCAGGGAATTAAAGGTGTGGTGTTCCTGGTGGCGGTCTGGCTGACGTTCGATAAGCGGAATGCACAGGTGATTAAGTAAGCGTGCTGTGCTGCAGGGCTGTGCTGTAGGGCCGGTGGGAAACTGTGCGGGAGGCGGGGAGCCTGGCCGTCTGTGGGGAAAAACTTCGGAGCGGACTAAGAGCTATGGGCGGGGCAGGGAAAGAATCCCTTATTACATTTTTCTCCGCAAACTCGCTGTCGCTCGGACATGCTCCGAAAAACGGGGATTCTTTCCCTGCCCCGCCCATAGCTCTAAGCCCGCCCCTCAATGTTTTTCCCCACAGACGGCCAGGCTCCCCGCCTCCCGCACAGTTTCCCACCTGCACTGGTGAAGCGGAAGAAGTGCTATTCATGCACGGATGATAAATTTTGTTGATGTTAATGGAGATATGACGAGGGGAATTAGAAGCGGTGAGGGACTTGTGAAGTGATAAAGGACTTAAGAAGTGTTAAAGGATTTGATACTTTATATTTTAGTGAAGGGAAGGTAGCGGTATGAAAAAGTTAACAGCGGTTTTTATGGTTTTGGTTCTTACGTGTACTATGTTTTTGGCGGGGTGCGCTGGGAAAAATGCGCAGAAGGAAGTGAATACGGATGGACAGAGTGTGCAGGCGGCTTCGGAGGATGGGAAGCTTCCGGAGAAGTTCAAGATCGGTGTGGTGATCTGGTCTACGGTGGATGATTTGGGGAAGGCCAGTGCGGATATGCTGAATTTTGCCTCGGATGTACTGGGGTGTGAGATGGTCTATAATACGGATATTTCATCGCCGGAGACGCAGATCACGGCTACGGAGAATTTGATCGCGGCGGGGTGTGACGCGGTGGCTATCTGTAATTATAGTGATGATATCCTGCCTAAGATCGCCAGGATCTGTGAGGAGAATGAGGTGTATTTTACGCTGATCTGGAGGAGTATCGCGGATCCGGAGGTGAAGGAGATCGTGGAGAGCAGCGAATATTATCTGGGGAATACCTGTGAGGATGAGGAAGAGATCGGTTACCGGATGGGGAAAACACTGTACGATAAGGGCAGCCGCAATGTCGGCGTTATTACGATGGAAAAAGGGGATACCACAGCGGACGCCAGAGACCGGGGATTCGATAAGGCGTGCCAGGAGCTGGGTATGAACCGGATCAGTGAGGTGCGCAATAATACACTGACGGCGGCGGAGACCACGAAGGCGGTGGAGAATTTCCTGGCGTCTTTCCCGGAACTGGACGGGATATTTATTACCGGTGGAAGTAATACCATTCTGGAAGGCGTGATACAGGCACTGGCCCTGCATAATAAGACGGGCGAGGTGAAGGTCGCCTGCGTGGACTTTATCTCCGACCTGGATAAGTATCTGGAAGACGGGGCCATTGATGCGATTTCGGGCGGACATTTTGTGGATCCTCTGTTCTCTTATATGCTGATGGTGAATAAGCTGGCGGGAACGCCTCTGTCGGATCGCTGCGAGACGATGAACCTGAATTTTGTCAATTTAACTTCTCCGGAAGACGCGGTGAATTATTATCAATATGTTGAGGGCGAGAGTTTTCCCTATAATGAAGAGGAAATAAGAGATATGGTGAAGTATTTTAATCCGGATATGACGATTGATAAGTTAAAGGAAACCGCCGGAAGCTATAGTGTGGATGATGTGGTGGCAAGACATAGCGCGCAGAGCCAGGCAGGCGCTGAGACGAAAGAATGATACAAAACAGATCTGTGGATGAGGAGTGAGCGAATGAAAAAGAAATTGAAACTGCAGAACCTGATCGTTCCGATTGCCATGCCATTGATTGTATTTCTGATATTCTTTGTGTGCCAGCCGGACCGTTTTGGGACACCAACTGGAATTATGATCATGTTACAGCAGTCGATTATTAACTCTGTGATCGGGTTTGGACTATGTTATAATCTGGTCATCGATACGTGGGATTTCAGCTCCGGGTCCCAGCTGGTCCTGGCCGGGCTTCTGGGGGCGTTTGCGGCACAGTATTTTGGAATCGCTGGGCTGATCGTGGTTACGGTTCTGGCCTCAGTGCTGCTGGGAACATTGACAGGAACGATCTATTCTGTATTTAAGATTCCGTCCATTATCGTAACGATCGGGCTGATGCTGGTGTATGAGTCCGCCGGGACCCTGTTTAACGGGGGAGCCAGTATAACGATTCCAGCTTCGATCGGATTCCTGGGTAAGTCGCCGTATATCTTTGGTGTAGGGATCCTGGCATATCTGCTGGCCTATGTATTGTATCATCACACGAAATTCGGATATAATGTGCGGGCGGTCGGAAATGGTGAAATGATAGCAAAAAGTATTGGGATTAAGACCATGAACGTCAGGTTTCTGTGCTTTGTGATCTGCGGGATTTTTGTGGGTATCGCCAGTATTCTGCAGGTCAGCTATGGCGGCGCGATCGCCCCCAAGGGCGGGATGAATACGATGTCTATGGTGTTCCCTCCGTTTATGGGCGTGTTCATCGGGCAGTATCTGGAACGCTATTGTGACATTATGTTAGGCGTGTTTTTGGGCGTGTTCAGCATGACCATGATCAACTCCGGCCTGATCGCCATGGGGCTGCCGGGAACGCTGCAGCAGGTGGTGACCGGATTGTTTATGATCCTGTTTATGGCAATCAGTATTAATAAAGACAAACTGACCTTTCGGAAGAGGAAAGAGGCCGTATGATGATAGTCGGGACTGCTTATTATCCGGAACACTGGCCCCGGGAACGCTGGGAGACTGACGCCGGGCTGATGGAGGAACTGGGGATACAGGCTGTACGGATGGGGGAATTCGGCTGGTCGGTGATGGAGCCGGCTCCCGGAAACTATGATTTCAGCCTGTATGAGGAGGCCATGGAGGTATTGGGAAAGCACGGGATCAGAACGGTCCTGTGCACTCCCACAGCCACACCGCCCCGCTGGGTATGCGAAAGGCTGCCGGATCTGTACCGGGTGGACCGGGATGGACATGTGCTGGGCTTTGGAAGCCGCCGGCATTATTGTTATAACCATCCGCAGTACCGGGAGTATTCCCGCCGGATCATCCTGAAAATGGCGGAACACTTCCGGGGGAATCCGCAGGTATATGGCTGGCAGATCGACAATGAACTGGGCTGCGAGGATGAGGTACGCTGTTACTGCGGGAACTGCCGGGCTGCTTTTGTCCGGTGGCTTAAGCGGAAGTATCGGGATCTTGAGAATCTGAACCAAAGCTGGGGGACGGTATTCTGGAGCCAGACATACACGGACTGGGATCAGATCGTACTGCCGGCCAGGACAGTGACGGATGCCTACAGCCAGCATACACATAATCCGGGATTACTGTTGGATTATGCAAGATTTTCATCCGATTCTCTGATCAGCTATGCGCAGATGGAGTGCGATACGCTTCGGGCCTGCACGGATCTGCCTGTTGTCCACAATATCGTATCGGAATACTGTGACAACTATGAGCTGGCAAAAATGCTGGATTACGCTGGTTATGACGCCTATCCCCGATCGGAGTGGGACTGTAATTCCATGGCGAAGATCGGGTTCTACTATGAACTCACCGGAGGCTATAAGCGCAAACCGTTCTGGATCCTGGAACAGCAAAGCGGCCCTTGCGGTTGGAATATTCTGGGGAATACGCCTGCCCCAGGCCAGCTTAGGCTGTGGAGCCTGTGCGGAGCAGCCCATGGCGCAGAGAATCTGTTTTATTTCCGGTGGCGAAGCTGTCTGTTCGGTGCGGAACAGTACTGGTATGGGATATTGGATCATGATGGTATCCCCAGGAGGAGATATCAGGAGATCCAGGAGACGATCCGGGAACTGCATGAGCAGGAGAGAATTCTGCGGATGGAGACGGACTATGAGGCTTTAGTTGTCTACGACTATGAGAATAAATTTATCCATGAATTCCAGAGGCACCAGGAGGCCTTTGATTATCGGGAACAAGCGGCAGCCTGGTATGAAGGATTGGTACGAAATGGTATCGCCGCTGCAGTTTCAGATGGATCGGCGCCGTTTCAGGAGTATCCGGTGGTAGTCGTTCCATATCTGAGCCTGGCCCCGGAGGGCTTCAGCAGGAAATGTGAAGAGTATGCCAAAAAAGGCGGTACGCTGGTCCTGACCATGCTGTGCGGGGAGCGGACCGGGGAGAACCGGATTACGGATCAGACTCTGCCAGGGGTGTTCCGGGAGATGGCCTCCGCGGAGGTACAGGAGTTCGACACGCTATATGATCAGAATATTCCTGTTTTGAAAAGAGACAGGAAAAGGACAGAGGAAGCCGCGGAGCATAGCCGGGCAGAGCAAAGGGCTGCAGGTGAAGTGGGAAGAGCCAGGATGCGGTGCGAGATCTTAAAGCCCCATATGGCTGAGAGTCTGTGTACGTACGGAGCCGGCTATTTTGAAGGTAAAACTGCAGTGTCCTGGAACCATTATGGAGAAGGGAATGTGATCTATGTCGGCTGCGATATGGAAGATTATACGGAGATTCTTAAAATGATCCTTCGAATAGCTGGAATTTCCCCACGGAACCTGCCTCGGGATGTGGAATATGTTCCGAAGCGGGATGATCAGGGTCTCTATGGGATTTTTCTGAACCATGGCGGGGCAGATGCTGAAGTTGAAGTGAATGAGTCTTATGGAATTCAGGCAGAAACACAGAAAAACATCGTAATTCCCGGTTATGGGATGTGTATTGAGAAAATTGGGTCTGCAAGTACGTTCCTATATCCCAATAGTATCCCGAAGGCCCCCTAAGTTACAAAAAAGTGCATACTAGCAACCTCCCTCTACCCGGTGTACTATAGAATAAACAAAAAGCAACCAAATGGGAGGTTATGTGGATAATGAACGCGAAAGCCAAAAAGTATGTGGATATGTTTCGAAAAGTGAAGATTGCCTCTGCGGCGACGGTGGATGAAGAAGGGCATCCCCAGACCCGGATCATCAACGTCATGATTGCCACCGATGACGGAATGTATATCGTTACTTCCAGGGGAAAGCCCTTTTATAAGCAGCTGACAGACAGCGGGGAGGTAGCGCTGTCCGCTATGTGCCCGGACTGCCAGTCCCTTAAGTTCCTGGGAAAATGCAGGATCGTGGAGAAAGAATGGGTAGACCGTGTATTTGAGGAGAATCCCGGCATGAATGAGGTATATCCTGGAAAGAGCAGATATATTCTGGATGCGTTCCACATCTACGAAGGACATGGAGAGTGGTTTGATCTCCTGAATTATCCTATCTCCAGGGAGAGTTTTGCCTATGGCGGAGAAGAGATAGAGCACAATGGCTTCCGGATCGGGGATAAATGTATCGGATGCGGGATATGCGCGCAGGTGTGTCCGCAGAAAGCGGTCCGGGAGGGCAGGATATTTTCCATATCGGAAGAACACTGCCTGCAGTGCGGGCTTTGTGCACAGAAGTGCCCGGCGGATGCGGTTGAGCGGCTGCATCCCTGATGTAAGGAAAATTCTTATCCTGCTCCTTAGCAGATAAAATAAATATTGACCCTCTACTGACTGGAGGGTTTATTTTATTTCATAGAAAGTGCTTCTATGAAATAAAAAACGCTCCGCGGGATCGCACTGCGGCGGAAAGGAAGATGCCGCTTGCGCGGTCCGCCGCAGGCGGAGAGTTTCGCAAGAGGAACACTTTATTCAGGATAATTTCGGCAAGGAGGGGGCAGCGGAGAATGAAGGCTGATCAAAATGCACACTCAAACATGAATATAACACACAGAAAATGCGCAGATGGACGAAAAAATGAGAATCTGTTGACGGAAGGGAACATATTCAGGGTTCTGCTGCATTTTTCGGTACCGTTTCTGATCGCGAATGTAATCCAGGCGCTGTATGGGGCCGTAGATCTGATGGTGGTCGGCTGGTACTGCCCGCCCGAGAGCGTGGCCGCAGTGTCGACGGGTACGCAGGTAACACAGATTATTACCAGTATGGTATCGGGTCTGACCTTAGGCGGAACCATTCTGGTGGGAAAATATACTGGGATGAGAGATGAAAAAAGGGCCGGACGCACCATCGGGACTACGCTGTCGGTATTCGCGATCGTGGCGCTGGTTCTGACTGGGGTGATGCTGCTGCTTCGGGAACCGGTTCTGGTGGCCCTGAAAACACCGTCAAAGTCATATGCGCTGGCAAAACAGTATGTGACTATCTGTTTTTGCGGTATCTTCTTTATCTGTGGTTATAATGCCATCAGCGCAATACTGCGTGGATATGGGGATTCGAAACGGCCGATGTATTTCGCGGCTTTGTCCTGCGTACTTAATATAATAGGAGATGTGGTATTTGTAAAATACATGGGAATGGGTGTGGCGGGTACGGCCCTTGCTACGGTAGGTTCTCAGGCGATCAGCATGATCTGCTCGATCGTTTTTCTGAACCGAAGTAAGTTTATCTTTACCTTCCGGCTAAAGAATTTTAGGATTTATCCGGAGCTGGTCAGGGAACTGGCTGTTGTGGGGATTCCTGTCTCTTTTCAGGAATGCATGGTGAGATTGTCGTTTTTGTATCTGACTTCCGTAACCAACAGGCTGGGGGTCAGCGCGGCGGCGGCTGTGGGGATCGCCAGCAAATATGATGTGTTTGCCATGCTCCCGGCTACGTCACTGGCCAGTGCGCTGGCGGCGATTACCGCACAGAATTATGGAGCTGGAAAATTGATGCGGGCCAGGAAGTCGCTGATGGTGGGAATCGGATTCGCATTCCTGGCCTCGGCGCTCTTTTTCCTGTGGGCACAGATAGCACCGCAGACTATGATCGGGATATTTAACGCAGATCCTGCCATTATCGGTGCGGGCATCCCGTTCTTCCGGTCATGCAGTTATGATTATCTGGCAGTTTCCTTTGTGTTCTGTCTGAATGGTTATATGAACGGCAGGTCGAAGACGGTGTTCACGATGGTCAGCTGCTGCTTTGGGGCGCTGGCGCTTAGGATACCATTGATCCGGCTCGCGTATACTTACTGCCCGGATAATCTGGCGGTGATCGGCGCGATCGCGCCTGCTGTGTCGGGCTTTATGGCGGTGTATACAATGGCGTTTGTGTTATGGCAGTTTCAGAAAGATAAAAGGGGACATTAAAAGGCCCCCCTGAAAATATGATTTGTCTCTATACCTTAGTCTATCTGATTAAAGACATTATAAATGGTATCATAATCTTTCTTATCCTTATCGCTCTGCTTGATATCCGTGTATTCAGACCAGTTTGCATCGCCACGCCCGAGAATATTATAAGTGACGGCGGTTCCGGTGGAAGAATCACTGGCTGAGATGGAAGTTGTTCCGACGGTAACATAGCCCGCCGTATAGGTCTGGCGCAGAGAATTATAGCGCAGGACTTTTACTTTATCCCCCGGAGATTTGGCGGAGATATCTTCTGTGGTCCAGTAGAACAGGTATCCGGTGCTGTATGCCTGCAGCGACCAGGTGCCGACATTTTGAAGGCCGGGATCAAAGCCCAGGTTCTTCAGTGCAGTCAATACACTTTCATAGGCTTTTCCTGTCTGCGAGGAAGAGTCGATATTCTTGTTGCCTTTTATGTAGGACTGGATCAATGCGTCCAGCTCAGGATTGTTGGCCATGGCATAAGACAGGGCGCCGGACATGTTAAAGTTATAGTTAACGTCATGCTTTTTGCATGTGACCATGATATCACCGTCGGAAGCCCGGGTGACATCATAGACCCCGCCCTGAGCACATTTGTAATCAGACTTTTTGGCTAGATCCTGCAGACCGGCCACGTCCAGTTTTCCGCCAAGCTTTTCGTCGATCTCCACTAAATTCAGATCACGGCGGAGGCTGGCCTTGTTGGCCTCACAGGCGCGCTTGGCCGCTTTGTCAATATATCCGGTCAGAGTTGGCACCAGTAATGCGATAAGAATTACAATAATCACCAGTACGACAATCATTTCGGTAAGTGTGAAGCCGTCATTATTTCTTTTCACGATCGTATATTCCCTCATCTTTTTATGAATTATATTATTTCAACAAAATGTCAGCAGCAAGTACGGGGCGGTTTTTAGCTGTTCGTATCTGCGGTTATCTAATTATAATTCATAACTGTAGAAATTTCCACGAAAAAATTGCTAATTGAGTCAGAAACTACCGGAAAATTCATGTATTTGGCACGTCCGCCGTGGTAAAATAAAGATTATGGAAGAAGAGTGCGTTTCATATAATGTTATGAAAAGCTAAAGTAAAACATATCCGTCAAAAAGCGGGAGACCGGGGAGGAGGCGATTGCTGTGTATTTTTGGACACCGTTGTCAAAGATGCCGGGTGATGTAAAAGGTGTTCCGATATTCAGTGCCACGCATCTAACCTGGCTTGTTATCGTTCTGCTAGGTTGCTTTATTGCCGTCTGTTTTTTCAAAAAGCAAAATAGCGGCGGCCGGAGAAAGATACTGCGGCTGTTGGCCTGGATTCTGGCGCTGGGCTGTATCTTCCGGATTGTGCTTCGGATCGCCTGCGGCGCGTTTTCTATTCGTTGGGATCTGCCGCTGCATCTGTGCGATGTCATGATGTTTGTGGAGTTCTATGCCGTTTACAGCAAAAAAGAATTCCCCCGGGAACTTGTGTTTGCCCTTGGAATGCCTGGGGCATTGGCTGCACTGATCACTCCAGGAGAGATCTATTATCCGTTTTTGAATATTTATTATCTTCTGTTTATTATGCTGCATGTTCTGCTGTTTTTAATCCCGGTACTGATGCTGGCCGATGGATTTGTTCCGCAGATCAGAAGGCTTCCGGGCTGTTTTGCCTTTCTGGCTGTGCTTGCTTGCGTGGACGCAGCGGTTAATCATCAGTTAAAGAGTAACTATCTGTTTATCAGCGAGGCCGCGGATGGATCGATTCTGGATGTGGTTCAGGATATATTTGGACACTGGTATCTGCCGGCAGCGGCTTTCACGGTATTTCTGATCTGGGGGATGCTGTATGGCGGCGTGTATCTCTGGCAGAGAGGGCGCCGGAGATAAGGGACGGAGCGTTCTGGGGTAAGGATCGGCCAGACGGCCGGAGAGCGGCGCTGTGAATTCGTAGGCGTCGAAGACCGGCAGCGGCTATCACGCCTGGCGGCTGGTGATAAGTGTGCTGATTCTGGAGACCATTGAGACAGGGATGAAATTGATGGGGTGGAATCAGTTTATCCAGTATATCGTAATAGGCGGGATTCTGGCCTGGGCATTTATGGGTTCCGGCTATTTTAGAAGAAATGTACGCAGGCAGTATGATACGGGGCATTTGCTGCTGCGAAGAGGCAGAAAACGCGGCTGACCCGATTTTTTATACTCAAAAATGGAAACGTTGCCACAAAACAAAAAAGTATGCGTTTAAGGTGGAGAGAAATCGTGATTTCTACTGAAAATTCTATTGAAATTCTGTATTAAATAGCTAAAGATAAAAAGATATACAAAAAACCCATTGACAGTTAAAGACACCTATGTATAATGAAAATATAGAAACGTTACCACATCAAGATACAAAAGAATGAAAAAAGGAACAGGAGGGCCCCCGATATGATTCCGAAAAGACCAACATTAAAGGATGTATCTGAAAAGTCAGGCGTGTCTATATCCACGATATCCCGTTATGTGAATTCTTCCGGTTATGTAGACGAGAAGACAGCGGAGATTATCAAAAAGGCGATTGAAGAGTTAAACTACAAACCCAATAAATTTGCAAAAGGTTTGAAAACAGACTCGACTCAGCAGATCATGCTGTTAATTCCGGATATCATGAACCCGTACTATGCGAATATTTTCAAGCGGCTTCAGGAACTGGCCGCTATGGACAGCTATACGGTGATTCTTTATGACACTTCGCAGGATGAGATGAAAGGAATTGAATTTGCGGAAGAGCTGGATGTGGACGGGATGATTTACTGCTCGATCTACCATTCTGAGAGCAGCATTGAGAAACTTGCAGATTTGGGAAAACCGGTTGTGGTCAATACTGACTATGAAGGAAACGATTTTGATACGCTCCACAGTGAGTATGGAAAAGGAATCTATGTGGCGGCGAAGCATCTCATTGATTACGGGCATAAGAAGATCGGCTATGTGGGTGGAACCCCAACATCGGCCATTAACACCAGGAGAAAGAAAGGATTCCTAAGTGCCATGAAAGCGAGCGGCCAGGCGGTAAACCAGGATTGGATCTTCGAGATGGATTTTACCATGAATGCGGGATACCGGGCAGGCATGTATTTCGCGGCACTGGAAGAACGGCCGACGGCGCTGTGCGCGGCCAATGATATTATCGCGATGGGAATCATGATGGCGTTTAACGAAAAGGGAATTAAGATTCCGGAAGATATCAGCATTACCGGTGAAGATAATATCGAGTTTGCACAGGTGTGCCGGCCAAAGCTGACGACGATTGATAACAGCAGTACCTTTTTTGCAGAGCATGCGTATGGGCTGCTGATGGATCGGATTAAGAAACACTACGGGGGGGAACCCCGGAAGGTACTGTGCCCGAGAGAACTGGTGGTCAGAGAATCGACCCGGAAAATGCCGGAAGGTTAAAAGAATACAGAGACTGGAAGAGAGCGGAGGATTCAAGAGGAGGTGGCAGAAAAAATGGAAAGAATTATTTTGGATACGGATATTGGCACGGATGTAGATGACGCGATGGCCGTAGCTCTGGCGGCTCTTTCACCAGAAATACAGGTGGAGGGGATTACCACGGTATACGGCGATGTTGATCTGAGAGCCCGCATGGTGGTGAAGATTCTGAAGCTGCTGGGACGGGATGATATACCGGTTATGGCGGGCGTGCGGGACGTACTGCTGCGCAACCGGGAGATCTGGTGGCTGGGACATGAAGGTGAAGGGCTTCTGAACGAAGAGGACCGGGACCTGATCTATGACAGCAGACACGCGGTAGACTTCATGATTCAGACGGTTATGGAGAATCCGGGAGAGATCTCTATCGTGGCGATCGGGCCGTTTACCAATCTGGCGGTAGCTTTAGCCAGGGAACCCCGGATCGCACAGAAGGTAAAGCAGATTATTATCATGGGAGGAAGTGCCAGACTGGGCTTCAATGGAGCGGAGCTGGAACACTCGGATCACAATGTCAGCAGGGATCCGGAATCCGCATCCCTGTTATTCCGAAGTGGAGCGCCGATCATCATGTGCGGGTATGACGTGACCCGTCAGGTACTGGTGCGCCCGGAACATGTGCAGCGCCTGATCGATACGGGGGATGAGCTGAATCTGGCGATGGCCCGTATGGTGAACCGGTGGCTGGAATACTGGAAGCGGGACTATACGGCCATGAACGATCCCCTCTGTGTGGCGATGGTTTTTGATCCTAGCCTGTGCAGAGGAAAGAAGATGAACGTACAGGTGGAATATGATCACCGGCATCCCACGGGACACACGATCTGCACGCTTCCCCGGACTCCCTGGACGCCTCCGGAAGATCTCGATACTCCGACAGAAGAACCCAATGTACTGGTCTGTCTGGAGGTTGATGCGGACAGATTTATGAATTTATTACTGGATAGAGTTTGCAACAGATAAGAAGGATGGAGAAGAACGGTTGAACAAAAAGATGTTCACCCATACCTATATGTGCGGAAAAACGCACAGAAGGAGGAACGGTTGAACGAAAAGATGTTCACCCATACCTATATGTGCTGAGAAGACGCACAAAAGGAGGAAAATATGAAGAAGTATTTAGCAATTATTTTAGCGGTATGTATGGCGCTGTCGCTGGCAGCCTGCTCCGGATCTAAAGATGGAAATGACAATGGGACGGCGCAGTCACAGGATGGTGGCAATGCGCAGGTGGATAACTCCGGCAAAGATTCCGACAAAGGTACGAATAAAGACTCCGGCGGTAATGCAGGAGAGGAAGTGACCCTGAACTTCCTGATCATGCCCGATATCGAAGCATTACAGCCCACCATTGATCAATTCGAGGAGCTGAATCCGGGAGTGAAGATTAATGTGGAATCCCTCCCCTTTGACAATATGTTCGAGGCAATCGAAGTCAGACTTGGCGCGCAGGAGGAATCCGTGGACATGCTCCTGGTGGACGCGCCGGTCGTGGCTAACTATACTGCCAAAGGGTTCCTGGCAGACCTGAACGAATTCGTATCCGATGAATCCAAAGGCAGAATTACCGAGTCCTCCCTGGGAGCCGGAACGATAGGCGGTGAGCTGATGGCCCTTCCGCTGTACAGCTCCTGCGTGAACCTGTATTACAACAAGGCTATATTTGATGAAAAAGGTATTCCTTATCCAGAAAATGACGTGGATAAGAGAATGACATGGGAAGAAGTAACAGAAATCGCAAAGCAGCTGACCTACGAAAAAGACGGCAAGCAGATCTACGGCCTTAGCTTCGAGCAGATCAACCGTCCCTATCAGCTGCTTCCGCTGGCACAGAGTCTGGGAGCAGACAAGTTTGTGAGCGACGACGGTATGATCACCACCGGTTACACCAACAGCCCTGAGATGGTAAAATCCTGCCAGTGGTATTATGACACCTTTAATACCTGGAAGATCAGCCCGAAGATCAGCGCCGACGATGCAGTTGGATATTTTACCGGCGGACAGGTGGCGATGTTCATAGGCGGTTCCTGGCAGATCCCTGCCATGCAGGATGCAGGAATGGACTTCGGCTATGCTCCGCATCCGTACTTCGAAGGCGGCGAGGCGACGACCCCGACCGGAAGCTGGTATGCGGGTGTGTCCAACTACTCGAAGAATAAAGAAATGGCTGCAAAATTCGTGGAATGGCTGACGACCGACGACGAGGCATGTCAGAGTAATTATGAGATTCTGAAGAATCTGCCCTGTAATATCTCGGTGTTAAACAGCATCGATGCCGACCCGAAGTTCGACGAGTTCCCGGAGAGCGTTACAAAGCTGAATGTATATGAGTCTATGAACACAGCCAAAGCCCGCCCTCAGATGGCCGGTTATGAGGAATGGCAGAATGTGATACAGCAGACCTACAGCGACATTATGAATGGCAGTGATCCGCAGAAGGCTCTGGACTCTGCCGTGACTGAGATTGATAACCAGTTGAGGAAGTATCAGAACTGATAAAGGATGAAAGATCATGCGCAAAAAATATTTGGCGCCGGTGATGTTTCTGCTGCCGGCTATGCTGGGAATCTTTATATTCAAATTGTACCCGATTTTTCTGGGGATGTATGACAGCTTTTTCCAGTACTCCTTTCAGAACAAGCGCGATTTTTTTGTCGGGATACAGAACTATGTGGATGCGTTTCAGGATCCCTCCTTTCTGAATTCACTGGCGGTTACGCTGATCTTTAATGTAATCGTCAACCCTCTTCAGGTGGTGCTGTCCTTCGGCCTGGCGCTTCTGCTGATGGTGAAGCTTAAGGGGCAGAAAGCGTTTCGAACCCTGCATCTGATACCGATCACCGTGTCGTTTACCATCGCCTGTGTACTGTGGGGCGTGCTGTTAAACCCGGAACAGGGTCTGATGAATTCCATTTTGAATACTTTCGGAATTCCCAATCAGCAATTCCTGTACAGCAGTTCCCAGGCGCTGCCGACGATCATCGGGATCGCCAGCTGGAAAGGGCTTGGTTACTGGGCGCTGTTCTTTATCGCCGGCCTCGAGGAGGTACCTTCCCAATTGTATGAGGCGTCGTCTATCGACGGCGCCGGGTACTGGAGGAGCCTGCGGTATATTACAATGCCAAACATGAAGAGGACATTTCTCTTTGTCATCGTATCCGATACTATTTCCAATTATCTGATGTTTGTTCCTTCCTACATCCTGACAAACGGCGGGCCGGAAGGAAGTACGGACTTCCTGATGTTCCGTATTTTCACAAATGCATACAGCTATTCGAATGTGAATCTGGCGTCTGCGATGATCGTGATTCTTCTGGTGATTATGATGGCAACGGTGGGAATAGAGAATCTGTTGCTGCGGGAAAAAGTGTGAAAATAAAATTTTCACATCTACCTGTTTGTGCATATGAAAATTATACGCATGTATGAAAGGATGAGGGGATCAAAAATGAAAAAGCATAGAGCATTGAAATTAACCCTGTTCTACCTGTTTCACGCCATATTGATCATCATTGTATTTTTGCCGCTGGTATTTGCATTTACCTCTTCCTTCAGGCCTTTGGAGGATATCTATAAATATATCAGCCCTCTTTCGCTGGAGACATTTATTCCGAAGAATTTTACACTGGGAGCATACCGGGATATTTTCGTGGAATTTAAGTTCGGCCGGTCGGTGTTCAACTCGGTCTTTATCGCACTGGTTACGGTCCTGGCCGGAATTCTGATCAACGGCATGGCAGGCTTTGCCTTTGCGAAGTTTAAATTTCCGTTTAAGCGTGTGCTGTTTGTAATCGTCCTGTTGACTTTTATGGTGCCGTTTGAACTGATTTCTATTAACCTTTACACCATTATGATTGATTTTAAATGGATCGATTCGTTCATGGCGCTGATTATACCGAGTATTCCAAACGGAATGGTAATCTTTTTGTTCCGGCAGTATTTCCAGGGGTTTCCAGATTATCTGCTGGAATCGGCCAAGATCGACGGACTGAACTGGGCGCAGACCTTTTTCAAAATTGTGCTGCCGAATTCCAAGGCGATCTGTATCAGCTCTGGACTGGTCCTGTTCATCAACCAATGGGAGGCGTTCCTGTGGCCGGTGCTGGTGACCAGAACGAAGGAAATGCAGACAATCCAGATCGCGCTGAACAGTTTCCGCACACAGTATACAAAGATGTGGAATAATATATTTGCCGCGTCGCTGATCGCGTTTATGATTCCGATCCTGCTGATCATTCCGCTGCAGAAGTTCTATGTGGAGGGTATCACCAGCGCAGGGACGAAGGAGTAGCCAGGACAGTTTATTTTTATGTGTTCGCTCTAGAGCGGCTATAAAAGATTGGAAAATTAATAGTACTTAGTTAAAGGATGAACAAACCAATGTTAAAAGATAAAATGAGATGGATCTATATGGCTGATCTGCTGGCGGATGAATACCGCCAGTGCCTGCTGGAAGGCAGGGAAGTGGAAGGATACCGGGAGGAAATGGAACGGATCCTTAATCTGTCGCCGGGACAGGAAAAAGAAGAGCAGGCAGCGGGATTGATCCGGAAAATGGAAAAGGCGCCCATCAAAGCGGAGTATTCATATAAGGAGCCGACCGGCTGGGAAGGGATTCAAAAGGTGCTGCCTGAGGGCCACGGCCGGGAGTACCCAGTGCCAAAAAACGCTGTGTATGAGAAGGTAAAAGGGGCTTGGTATGGAAGGGCAGCAGGCTGTCTGCTGGGAATTCCGGTGGAAAACTGGACACGAAAGAAGATAGCGGACTATCTGAAGGATACCAATCAAGCTCCGCTCAGGGACTATATAAACGACACAGACAGAAGTGAGCTGATGGAAAAGTATGAGATCGTCCGGGAGGACCCGAACACTTCCTATGACCGGCAGATGATCTGCTGGAGAAACTGTGTGGAAGGGTTTCCGGTAGACGATGATACGAACTATTCCATTATGGCGATCAAGCTGCTGGAGAGATACGGAAAAGACTTCCGGGCTATGGATGCCGCGGAGGGATGGCTGCTTGGATTTCCGGCGTTTCATGCCTGCACGGCGGAACGGGTGGCTTACCGGAATCTGCTGAACGGGCTGCTGCCGCCGGGTACGGGGCTGTATCTGAATCCGTTCCGGGAATGGATCGGCGCCCAGATCAGAGCAGATGTGTTTGGCTATGTGAATCCGGGAAAACCGGGGAAAGCAGCCGGTATGGCTTATGAGGATGCGGTGGTTTCTCATACGAAGAATGGTGTCTATGGGGAAATGTATATAGCGGCGCTGTTAAGCCTTTGTTATGTGGATGAACTGGATATGAGGCAGAAGGTGGAACTGGCGCTTAAGGAGATTCCGCCGGAAAGCAGGCTTCATGACGGGATCACCGGCATCTGCAGGATGTTCGGCCAGGGCTGTACATATGAGGAAATGATCGACGCGGTACACCGGGTTTATCGGGAGGAGAATTGGTTCGACTGGTGCTATGTGGTACCGAATGCCATGATTGTGACAGCCGGGGTGCTGGCTTTCGGGGATGATTATGATAAGGCTGTTACCAGGACGGTGCTGAGCGGATTCGATACAGACTGCAATGGGGCTACGGTTGGATCTGTGGTGGGACTGCATCTGGGATTCGGGAGGCTGGACGGCAGATGGTTCGAGGGGCTGTCAGAGGTTCGAAGCAGTATTCACGGGTATGAGAAGATGAAAATGGAGGAAGTCGTGGATAGGCTGGTTGAACTGATGAAGTGAACATAGCAGGACGGGGTTCTGGGCGGAATAGCCGATGCCTCCTTGAAACGGAAAGCCGGCAGCTCTTTTAACATCTCGTCTTCAGTGGCCTGGCGGGTCAGGATCCATAAGGGATTGCAGTCGAATTCCTGACCGATCACCCGGGCCAGCGAGTAGGAGATTTTCTGAGATGTCCTTCGCCTTGTATTCTTGTGTGTACAGATCGAAGACCCGGCGCTCTGTCGGGGTGAGCTTTTGGGAGGATTGGCAGGGAAGAAGAAGGTGCCTGTCCCTGGAAGCAGATTCGAATGAGGTATATCGATTCGTAGCTGGCATCCGGGGACAGGCACCTTGCGTCTTTTGTATCCGGCGGTCTGACTTTACTGGCGCAAGAAGCCAGTCCCCTCTCTTCCGGCAGTTCCCTCCAGGCAAAATATGCCATATCTTGACAGGGATTTTCCTATAGCGTAGTCTTAATCTAAGAAACCGTTTGTCACGGAAAGAGGAGAGAGGTAAGGATTATGCTTGATATCGTGGTAGTAGATGATGACATGATCGTTCGCAAGGGAATCATAAAATCCATTGACTGGGAAAAAATCGGGTGTGAGATCGTCGGGGAGGCCTCCAACGGTAAAACCGGCCTGCAGGTGATACAGGAAAAGCATCCTCAGATCGCGATCATTGATATCAAGATGCCGGTGATGGACGGCCTGGAGTTAGCCAGGATCTTAAGTGAAACCATGCCGGAGGTCCGGATTCTCATCTTAACCGGCTACAGTGAGTTTGATTATGCCAGAGAGGCACTGCGGCTGGGCGTGAAAAATTATTTGTTGAAGCCGGTGAAGGCGGAAGAAATGATGGAAAACATCCTGGAGGTAAAGGAAAAGATACAGGAGGAACAGGAGATTTTCCGGCAGATCGAAGAAAAGAATAAAATAATGAGCGGAAGCATCGATATCATACGGACTTATTTTCTGCAGCAGGTCCTTGAGGGACAGATTCCCATAGATGATGAATTCCATCACAGGGCCAAAGAACTTCAACTGGACTTTAAAGGCCCCGCCTATCAGGTGATCGTGGTGGATATCGATGACTATTCGGCCATCGTCCCGTCCAACAGCAACCAGCAGCTGAAAAAAATGCATGAGAAAATAGGAGATCTGTTTGACCGGATCTTTTGGAATACATACAAAGCCAGGGCGTTCTTTACACACGATAACTACCTCTGCGGTATAGTGAACCGGGATGTAACCGGCGGACAGAACATTACGGAAGACTGCCGTACAATGCAGAAGAAAACGAAAGTTATGCTGAATACCTCCGTTACAGTGTCCATCGGAGATGTCCAGGAGAAGCTCGAATGCGTCCCGGATTCTTTTACCAAAGCCATGACCGCATTAAAGATGAAGAGCGGCCAGAGGCAGGGGGCGATCATCAAATTCTCGGAGATCGAAGCCCCCGGAGAGAATATGAATATCGACCTGAAGGCGGAGGAACAGATGCTGCTGGACGGGATCAAAGGGCTGGATTCAGGGAAGACAGCGGAAGTGATCGATCAGATCTTTCAAAAGGTACGGGAACACAACGCCAACTACGAGCAATTGAAAAATCTGGCGGTCCGCCAGGTCATCGTGGCCCTGCTGTCCGTGGAAAATATGGGCGTGGATTTCCAGGACATCCTAGGCAAGAATGCCAGTATTCTGGACGAGCTGAATAACTGCCGTGTGATGAATGACATCCGGATCTGGCTAAAGGACTTCATGGAAAAGCTGGTTCAGCAGTTAAAATCCATGAATACCTTTTCCTACAGCAGCGTGGTAGCCACTGCGATTCAATATGTGGCCAGCCACTATCAGTCGGAAATACGGGTGGAGCAGCTGGCTGACCTGGTCTATGTCACGCCTAATTATTTCAGCCGTGTTTTCTACCAGGAGACCGGAGTGCATTTCGCAGATTATCTGAACCAGTACCGGATCAGCAAAGCAAAGCTTCTGTTCCGGGAGAAGCATTTGAAAACTTATGAAATAGCCGAGCTGTGCGGATATCAGAATTATAAATATTTTAGTTTCATTTTTAAAAAATATGAAAAATGTTCCCCCCGCCAGTTCAGAGAAAAGATGGAGCGTACTCTGCCATGAAACGGAAGAAAAACAAAAAGAGAATGTTCAGCCTCAGCTATAAAGTATTTCTCACCGCAGTAGCCATCGCGATTCTTCCCATGCTGATCGTGGGAACCATGCTGTTTACCCAGTCGGCCAATATCGTCAAGAAAAATGAGAGCGCAGCCAAGTTGAATACACTGGCACATATCGGCACTAATGTGGAGACCATTCTTCAATATGTGGATGACCTGTCTGTGCTTCTGATCCAGGACGATATTGTAAGAGACTGGTTGAAAATGGGGGAGGAACCGGACGACGCCATGGATCTTAAGCGGATCGCGCTGCAGAAGAGACTGTCATTTTGTGTGGGAAACAAGGATTATATCTCCGGAATATCCATAGAGAATCTGTGGGGGGAAACGGTTTTCGTAGGTACCAACCGGGAAACCCCCATGAAGGAGCAGATGAAAAAGGACGCGGACCAGTTAAAAGGACGGCTCACCTGGGTAACGGATATTGAACAGTGGGACGGACTGAACCAAAGCGAGAAGACCATATCTATGGTCCGGGCCGTCAACGATATGAATTCCGGGAAAAAGCTGGCTACTATGCGGATAGAGATCCTGGTGCAGGAACTGTCCAAATCTTTCGCGGATCAGATCGCCGATAAGAATAATGTCACCTATATGATCGATAAAGAAGGTGATATCATAGCATCCGAAGATATGAACATACTGGGGAGCAGGGCGCCCCAGGAGATCCTGGAGGAGATGAACCGGGAGAGCGTCAGGATGGAGAAGACCGTCGGCGGACAGCCCTGTATTGTAACCCTGTATCAGGTCGACGACAGCCCGTGGACCCTGGTCAATGTGGTTCCGGTCAAATATGTATTAAGCGACAGCGTGGTGCTGAAGCGGATCCTGACCGGCAGCCTCCTGATCAGCGTGATTCTGTGCGTCGGCTGCGCCTATCTGTTTTCCAGGATCTGTACCAAGCCTCTGGTGGAACTGACGGGCCGTCTGAAGGTCATGGATATGAAACATATTGAGATGATGCCTTCGAACGACGAAGTTGGGGTTCTGGTAGATACCTATAATAACATGTCCGGCTACATTGATAAGCTGGCGGATGAGCTTGCCCGGAAGAAAATAGAATTAAAGGAAGCGGAGTTCGCCGCGCTTCAGGCCCAGATTAATCCCCATTCCCTTTATAATAATCTGGATACGGCCTACTGGCTGAGCAGGCTTGAGGAGGCCCCTAAGACCGGCGAGATCATCCTGGCTATGAGCAGGCTTTACCGCTTGAGCCTGGGAAATGTCAATGAAATCGTGACCGTGGGGGAAGAACTAGATTATCTGGACAATTATTTGGTCATTCAGAAAATCCGGCTGGAGGACACGGTCCATTTTCAATTTGAAGTGGATGAGGAGACCAGACAGTGCCGGACTCTCCGGTTTATCCTGCAGCCTATCGTGGAAAATTCTATTTTGCACGGGATGATCCCCAAAGATGCGGAAGGAACGATCCGGATACGGATCTATAAGGAAAATCAGGAACTGATCGTGAGGGTCAGCGACGACGGCGTGGGGGCCGACTGTGCCCGGTTAAATGAAATCCTTCTGGAAAATGAGGACGATTCGGCCGGAAAATCCTGTTTTGCTATAAAGAATGTGAACAACCGGATTCAACTCAGATTCGGAGAACGCTACGGGCTTCACTATGAGACGGATGAGAGGGGATGGACCACCGCCATGATCCGACAGCCTGGATTTCTATAAAGAGAGCAGAAATTCTGGAGTTTTTATTGTTTTTTTGGTGTGAATAATAAGGAGCTTTCCCTATAATTAAGACTATCAAAGCAACACGAAAACATGTGAAAAATGGTGGAGGGAAAAGAAATGAAGAGAAAAGTGATTGCAGTTTTACTGACCCTGGTCATGGCAGTTTCGATGACGGCCTGCGGCAGTAAATCAGACACACAGGAGGCGGCGTCCACACCGGCTGCGCAGGAAAATCAGCAGGCAGCAGATGGCGCGCAGGATGCCGCCGGGGAGACTACAGATCCGGCAGAAAACCAGGCTGGAACCGGAAAAGACTGCTCGCTGTCCGTGATGGTAACCTGGAGTGACGATAATGATATTTCCGCCAAAACCGGGAATGAGATGCTTCAGAAGCTCCAGGAAACATATCCGGATCTGGAACTGAATGTGGAAGTGGTCGCCCATGATTTATATGAGGATAAGCTTAAGACATTAATGGCCACCAATTCCCTGCCGGATATCTTCCAGACACTGCCGGGACTGATGCCTTCCATGTATGAGAACGAGCAGATTCTGGATCTGGCGCCGGAAGTGTCCGCAGATTCGGAATGGAGCGGCAGGATGGTGGAAGGGGCCTTCAATGATTATACCTTTGACGGAAAGATCCTGGGTGTTCCCCAGTCGATGATCGTAGCCAGTATGATTGTCTACAACAAGGCAATTTTCGAGGAATGCGGCCTGAAGGAGTTCCCGAAAACGGTAGAAGAATTCGAACAGGCGGTGTCTCTGATAAAGGGCAAAGGCTATATCCCGGTGGCCTGCGGCAATAAACAGGGCTATATGGTGTCCAGCCAGGTTATGCCAAGCGTGCTGTTCCGTTATGTGGATCTGGACTGGTACGAGAGCCTGAAAGACGGCAAAGGTGCGAAATTCACAGACGACTGCATGGTACAGGCGATTACGGAAATGAAGAAATTAGCGGATATGGGTATGTTTAACGAGGATGTGAACAGTCAGGAAGAACTGCTTGCCAACTCTTATTATTACAGCGGCAAGGCGGCAATGCTGATGGGCGGTTTCTGGATTTCCGGAAATGTGGTCAACAATGCCTCGGAAGATGTTCTTGCCAACTCCGCGGTGGCCATGTTCCCCGGAACCGCAGAAAAACCGGAAAATGCGAAATACATGTCTGGCGGACAAGGCTGGGGCGTGTCGGTGAGCAGCGCGTTAGAAGGGGAAGAGAAAGCCATCGCTCTGGATTTCGTAAAGAGTCTGTCGGATCCGGATGTCCAGGCTCAGATCGCAAAGGGCGGTTCCATACCTTGTGCAAAGACGGCGGAATATGATAGTTCCGGACAGAGTGAACTGGTACAGCAGATGTTTGCCATGTTTGAAAATTATGAAGTAGTGCCGAATCCTGAGATACAGTTCAACGCGACTTATGTATCCGCGGCGGAAGACGGTTATCAGGAACTGCTGATTGGCACATTAACCCCGGAACAGCTGGCTGAAAAGCTCCAGGCTGCCTATGAGGAAGGACAGCAGTAGAAGGAAATTAAGCGAACCGAATATATTGGCGGGAGCAGGTGGTGAAAATCTGCCTGCTCTCTTTTTGCCCAAAAGGAGGAAAATAGTTCCTTCTGAATTAAATTCTGAACAGAAAATCCAAAGGAGGAGAGAGGATGAGAAAGAATCCGTTACAGCCGAAGGGGTGGAAGATCGGAACCGTACTGCTGCTGCCTGTGGGCGTATATGTGTTTATGGTGATTATTCCTATCTTTTTTGCGGCTTATTACAGTCTGTTTAAATGGTCCGGGGGGAAAAGTATGACGTTCCTCGGAATTCAGAATTATCTGGATATCTTGCGAGATGACACGTTCTGGCTTTCCTTCCGCAATACTGCGGTGTTTACCCTGCTCATGGTGGTGGGACAGGTGGGGATCGCCTTTGTGTTTACCCTGTTCTTCACGATGAAGTGGATGAAGATGACGGAATTCCACAGAAGGGTGATGTTTATCACGAATATCATCTCGGCGGTGGTTATCGGCCTGCTGTGGCAGATCATCTACAGTAACCAGGCAGGGATCTTAAACGAGTTCCTGCGCGCCATCGGCAGGGAGGACTGGATCCGGCCCTGGCTGGACGACCCGAAGATCGTGCTGTTCAGCGTGGCGGTTCCGGTGATCTGGCAATTCGTGGGTTACTATCTCGTGATCATGACCAGCGCCATCGCGTCGGTCCCGAAGGATATCCTGGAGATGGCGGAGGTGGACGGTGCCAGCGGCTGGAAGAGAAGTATCTATATCACCATCCCTATGATCTATGACACCCTTAAAGTATGCATCATGATCTGTATCGCCGGTTCCTTTAAGACCTTTGATCATATCTCCGTTATGACGGGCGGCGGACCGGGGAATTCCTCGATGGTATTGTCCCTGTATAATTACGATGTCAGCTTTTCCATGATGAAGATGGGATACGGCTGCGCGCTGGCCGTTATGATCCTGGTGATCTCGCTGCTGCTGACACTGGGAAGCAAACTGCTGTTAGGAGGGAAACGCTATGAATAGAGTGAAAAAGGCGGGAAATACCTGTTTCCATTTTCTCGTTAATCTGGCAGTCATGCTGTTTTCCCTGAGCTGTATCCTGCCGATTCTCTGGATGATCAATTCCTCCCTTCGGGATAATAAGGACTTTATGCAAAGCGTGATCGGCCTGGCGACGAAGCCCGCTTTTCATAACTATGTGGAGGCGCTGCAGACCGGAGACTTGTGGCACTGTTTCCTGAATTCCGGTTATTTGAGTATTCTTACGGTGATACTGACGATTGCGTTTTCCTTTACGGTTGGATTTATGGTATCCCGTTACCGCTTTTTCGGGTCCCGTCTGATTTATCTTCTATTTATCTCCGGTATGGTGATTCCGATTCTTTCACTGATGGTGCCGGTGTTTATTGAATTCAAAAAGCTGAACCTGTTAAACCACTGGTTTACGCTGCTGTTTCCCTATGTGTCCTTTGCCATGCCGCTGTCGGTCCTGCTGATGGAAAATTTCATTAAGACCATTCCCCGGGAACTGGATGAGGCTGCGTATATGGAGGGCTGTAATTTTTTTCAGATGATGTGGCGGGTTATTTTCCCGCTGTGCAAGCCGATCGTATCCGTTGTGGTAATTACCTCTTTTATCAGCGCATGGAACGAGTATCCATTTTCTCTGATACTGATCGGGGATGAGAACCTGCGGACCATATCCATAGGAATCCGGTTCTTCGGGCAGGCGCACTCTTTTAATTATACGCTGTATTTTGCTGCGCTGGTGATCAGTATCGCGCCGATCTTAATTCTATACGCTGTTTTCAGTAAGCATATTATGAAGGGAATGACGATGGGAGCCGTAAAGGGATAAGGAGGGAAAACCATAAGATGCAGGAGAAAATGCACTGGCAATATGGCAGGAACGGAATGAGCGGATTTGATTCCGACAGTTTCCCGGTGATCGGAAAAGGGCAGGCGGGGCTTAACGCGTGGAGGAACGCGCTGGCGGCCGGCAACGGATGGACCGGACTGTTGGAAAGCTTTGATCCCCGGGAAGATGTCATTATCTATCAGGATACAGAGCTGGTGCTGGACACCAGCCAGATTTACAGGGTACCGGATTATTCGAAGATATTAGGGCAGGAACGCAGAAACGCAGTACTGCGCAGCCATGTTGGGATCTGGGCGGAGGCAGCGGCCCGGGAGAATCGGAGGGAATACGGGGTGAAGGACATAGTATCTGCGGATGAACGACCGTATCATCCCTCCGCGCAGCTTCGTATCCGCCCGTCTGTCCCGCGCGCACAGTCCGCTTATAACAGGTATACGAACTACCAGACCGGAGAGATCGGAGGACAGTGGAAGGATGAGAACGGCTTGGAATGGAATACCCGCTCCTTTGCTTCCAGAGAGAACCGGCTGGTTATAACAGAACTTCTGGCCCCAGACTCCTCGATGGGGGCTTCTTTATCAGATAAACTAGACCTTACGATCGGGCTGGATCATATTTTGGAGATGTCCATCGAGCAGGAGGCGATGGCCGACTATGGCATCCCGGCGGCCCCGGTTACCACGGAAGGTGTAGATACGGACGGGGAAATATGGATATGGCAGACCGGTAAATATCAGGAGTTTCCGATTGGAGGAGTCCGGAGTAATCCGCCCAGCGAATTTCATGACGGGGGCTGGGCCACTGCGGTACGTATCTACACCGATGGGGAAATATATGTGGATAACTATGTAAGAGATATCCCGGTGTGTGGAAAATTCATGCCGGACAAACAGGATACGGTGATCAGAGGATATGAATCGCCGGTACTGCAGGTCAAAGGCGCAGGGATTGTTATCTTAGCGGCAGGTATCGAGCACTGCGCCCACGGGTTAAAAGATGGAAAGAGTGTGAAAGATACTCTGCTTGAAGAGTTGAAAAGACAGATCAGAGATAAAACACGCCCTTATGAAAAAAATAAGATATTTTCCTACGAGGATGCGCTCCTGGGACACAGAAAACTTCATGAACCGGCATTTTCAAGAGTGAGCCTGGAGCTGTGCCATACGCAGGAGGAGAAGGCGGACAGGAACCTGACCAACGAGGCGCTGATGGAAAAACAGCGGCAGACGGCGCAGATGAATAAAGCATATGTGGAAAGATTGTTCGGGCATGGACGGTTTGCCCTTCTGTGCGCCAGCGGTTACCATGTACCCCGTATGTGCGGGATGTGGACAGGAAGCTGGATGCCTCTGTTCCACGGAGGATTTATTACAAATGCAAACCTGAATCTGCAATTGTCTTCCATGAATACCGGGAACCTTCCGGAGGCGGCGGAAGGCTATATCCATTTCCTGCTGCGCCAGCTGCCGGACTGGCAGACCAACGCGGCGCATATCTACGGTATGGAGAACGCGTTGCAGGCGCCCGTCCATACTGCCGGCGACGGGAACGGACAGGCCTACCATTCACTGCCCGGTTACCCGCATGCTTACTGCAATGCGGTTACAGACTGGATGATAATCCCCGTATTTGAAACCTATCAGTGTTTTGGAAACAGGAAGATTCCATTTGGGGAAGATCTGCCCTTGGACCGGCTTACTGACATATGCGGATATTCAAAAGCTGATCAAAAGAGAATCCGGCAGAATGGGTTTGATTTGCAGGAAGATATTCTGGTACCACTCCTCCGGGGTTTAATGAACTTTTGGACCCAGTACGTGGATGACAGATATTATCTCGATAAAAATGAAAAGATTCATCTGGCCGACGGGACGGCAATCGGGGAGAAGGATAACCATTACCTGCTCACTCCCGGATATTCTGCTGAGAACGCACCCGGCGGCCTGGACTATAACGGGGTATTGTCACTGGCAGCCAACACGGCCATGGACATTGCGGCCATGCGCAATTCCCTGTATATGGCGGAACAAATCAGCCGGGTATCTCCCCGGCTGCCGTGGTGCCCACAGTGGGGGATGCTGCGGGAAAGAATTCCGGATTATCTCTATACGGACGATGGAGCGGTTAAGGAGTGGGCACTGCCCGGATTCATGGAAAATGACGATCACCGCCATGTGAGCCACGCATATGGGGCCTGGCCCGCCCATGAAGCACAGAAGGACAGAAGGTTAAGAGCCGGTATATACAAAGCGATACAAAACAGGACCAGACAAAACCGGTCGGATGACGCCATGGCCCACGGCCATCTGCATAAAGCGATGGCGGCGGCCAGGGTGAAATCCGCCCAGGAGCTGGAAAAGGAGCTCTATCTGCTGACGGCAGGTGAGTACCAGTATACCTCTTTAATGACCTCCCACGACAAGGGACATGGCAGCGCTTTTTGTACGGATGCCGCTATAACCTATCCCGGAATTATTCTGGAGGCGCTGGTCTATTCCGGAGATAAGGAGGTGGAAGTATTACCGGCGCTTCCGGATCAGTGGAAGCAGGGGCGGCTGTGCGGGGTAAGAACCAGATGCCGTGCACAGGTGATCCGTCTGTGCTGGGACCGTACGGCTTCAGGAAAAGATACACCGATGGTATCGCTGACCCTTATGCCGGAAGAGAGCAGAAGTATCTATCTGAAATCGGGCCTTCCCTGGGATTCCTGTGCGGTTGACGGAAAACGGTACGCAGCGCCGGTCTGCACATCGGCAGATCCTGCCTGGGATTCCGGCATGGCTTATGAAAAAAAGGCTGTAACTGTGTGGGATAAGGGGGGAGAACCCAGTGTGCGGCTGATGTTAGTGAAAGGATTGCAAATGAATATCAGTTTTTATACAGCCGGTTAAACCGGAAGAAGGGAGCGCATATATCATGAAAGAGATTAGGATACATACGGACAAAAATAAGAAGAGCATAAGCAAAGTGAAGCACTATTGGAGCAATTGTGTTGGTGCAGGCAGGGCCTGTGAGGGGCTCAGAGCCGACTGGCGCCGGCAGTTACAGGAAGCGCGGGAGGCCTGTGGATTCCGGTACATCCGGTTTCATGGCCTTCTCTGTGACGATATGGGAATCTGCAGATGGGAAAATGGCAGCCTGCATTTTCATTGGCAGTATATAGACAGTTTATTCGACTTCCTGTTAAGCATCGGCATCCGGCCTTTTGTGGAATTCGGATTCATGCCGGCCGCGCTGGCGTCTGGAGAGACCACCATGTTCTGGTGGAAAGGCAACGTAACGCCGCCGTCCGATTATGACGCCTGGAGTGAGCTGATTACCGCACTTGTCCTTCACTGGAAAGAACGCTATGGACTGGAGGAAATACGGAAATGGTACTATGAGATCTGGAATGAACCGGATCTGTCCGTCTTCTGGGACGGAACGAGGACGGAATACTTCCGGCTGTACGAGTCCGCGGTGAAAGCGGTGAAAGCCATCGATCCGATGTTAAAGGTAGGCGGCCCGGCAACCAGTAATTTCGTACCGGATGACAGGTTCGCCGGGGAACAGGAGGACTTGACAAAGCATAAAACCCATCTGGTGGAAGACCTGGAGTCATTAGAATGGAAGGGGGTATGGATTCAGGAATTCCTGGAATTCGCAGCGGACAGGAAGCTGCCCGTGGACTTTGTATCCACGCATCCGTATCCCACAGATTTTGCGCTGGGCGGACAGCATAGCACGGATGAAGAGATGACCGGCCGCACCCGGTATGTCAGATCACTGCGGGATGATATCTGCTGGCTGAAAGAAACCATTGCCAAAAGCGCCTTCCCGGATGTGGAGATTCACCTGACGGAATGGAGCAGCAGCCCCTGCTCGAGAGATTACAGCCATGATTATCTGCCCGAAGCTGCTTACATTATCCGATCGAACCTTGAAAATATCGGGCAGGTGGACTCTCTGTCCTACTGGGTGTTTACGGACATATTTGAAGAAGAAGGCCCGGGCCCTCAGGATTTTCACGGCGGATTCGGCCTGATGAACCTTCAGGGGATTCGAAAACCTTCCTTCCACGCATACCGCATGCTGAATGAACTGGGAGATGAGATCGTGGATCAGGGAGAGGGATATATCATAACCCGCGGGGCAGACCGGAAACTGCATATCCTAATCTGCAACTATGATATGAGGGAGGAACGCCCGGTACCGATGTCCATGTACCCCGATCACCATACAGCGGAAGCTTTCCAGGATTCAGGAGAAGAGGCTGACATTCATCTGCAAATCAATCATTTCACACCTGGGCAGGTCTTTCTTGTCGAGGTTCTGGACAAACGACACGGATGTGCGGCGACTGCCTGGGGGGAGCTGGGATATCCGGAAAATATTAACCAGGAACAGATGAAGGCGATCAAGGCGGCTTCTGAGACCAAGAACTATATCGCTAAAGCGCAAGGCGATGGTTCCTTAAACCTGAATGTAAAATTGGGATCATATGCAGTACTGGCAATCAGGGAAATATAATATAAGACTAGATTAAGTAAGGCGGAATTTGCTCTGTAAACCGGCATTAAACTCACTATTCACAGCCGCTGAGAGGGAACAGGCCCCTTTCTCCAGGCAGTTACTGTTTTGTTTGGCTTTACTGCCGAAAGATAAAGATGCCAGTCCCATCCCCAGCGGCTGTGAATGGTTTAGAACCTTAGAAGCGGCATAAGCAGCAGGGGCCGTCATCAGCGGACAGCAACCCTTTGATAAGCAGTGGGAGCCATCCCCACATGCTTTTTGAACAGCTGGCTGAAATGCTTCTCATCCTCATAGCCGACCATCTCCGCGATCTGATAGATCTTAAGGTTCGGGATCCGCATCAGCTCCTTGGCTTTTTGCATGCGGAAACGGATGACATAGTTTGAAAAAGTGTCATTGGTCACGGATTTAAACAGCTGGCTGAAGTAGGAAGGATTTATATAATATTTTCTGGAGATCAGCTCCAGCGATATCTTGTCTTTGTAATTTTTCTCTATATCTGAGATCACGTCATAGACGATCTTTTTACGATCCATATTTTTCTGATAAATCAAATCATCCACAACTGCGTTGAACAACTGTTTTACCCTGTCGATGACCTCCTCGGTCCGGGAATAGCTGCCCGGATCCTCCTCGGTATAGCCGCGGAGCACCGTTAGTCTGTTGACTTTAAAAGTATCACAGATCCGGTTGATTAAGTAGATGAATTCCCGGAGGGAATTTCGGTTTAACTGGGGAGCGGGGTAGGGTTCCAGCTCTGCAAATACGGTATCGATATACCGGTTGATATTTTCCATATCCCGGCCCTCCACGAAATGGATAAATAGGCTTTCGTACTTTCCAAGGTGATTGCGGATATCCAGCGAGATATCGAGGTCGGTGCGTTCCCGGCGCCGCTCGTTCTCGATGTCTTCCACGGCACGCAGCAGTACACCCGTCAGTTCTTCCGCCTGAACCGGTTTCAGAATATAATCAAAGGCGCCGTATTTGACAGCGGTGCGGATGAATTCGAATTCGCTGAAACCACTCAGGATGATGAAGCGGATCCGGGAATTGGCCGGAAGAGATTTTAACAGCTCCAATCCATCCATCACCGGCATTTTTACATCACAGATGATAATATCCGGCCGGACCCCGTCAATCAGGGCCATTGCCTCCCTGCCGTTAGCAGCCTCACCGGCCAGGGTAAGCTTGAAGGCATCCCAGTCTATCTTATTCATCAGTGTCTTGCGGAACAGATCCTCGTCGTCTACAATGATTGCCTTATACATGGCTGTCGCTCCTTTCCTGACTGACCGGAATACGGATTATCACAGTGGTTCCCTCATCAGGGATACTTTCGATACACAGGCTGTACTGCGGCCCGTAATTTAAGATCAGGCGGTGGTTAACGTTCTGGATTCCAATGGATGTACGGTTAAAGTCCCCGGAGATGCTTTGAGTATTTAACTGCGCTTTGATCTGTGCCAGCTGATCAGGCGGAATCCCTACACCGTTATCCCATACCCGGATGGTCAGAATATGGTCCGCAAGGATGGCCGACACCGTGATCTGAGCCCCTTTGAGCCGGTCAAAGATTCCGTGGGTGATGGAGTTTTCCACCAGCGGCTGCAGGATCAGACGGGGGACCATTATATTCCGGCACTCATCCGGCACATCGATGTAAAAGATAAACCGGTGATTCAGCCGAATGGCCTGTATATACGTATAATTTTCCACATGCTCGATCTCCGAATTCAGCATCACGTACGGACTTTTCCCGTCGATGCTGTAGCGGAAAATAGAAGAAAGGCACCCGCACACCGTGGAAACCTCCCCGTCGTCCCCAATCTCCGCAAAATCGGAGATCATCTGAAGGGTATTGTACAGAAAGTGCGGATTAATCTGAGACTGGAGTGCAAAAATGGTGGCTTCCTTTTCGGCGATCTGAAGCTTGTAAACATTATCAATTAACGTGTTGGTGTAAGAAAGCATGTAATTGAACGAATGTCCCAGTTTACCAACCTCATCCTCGTATTTTGGGTGAAAGCGTACGTTGAAGTTTCCGTTTTGGACGGATGCCATAAGAGCGGTAAGCTTTTTCAGCGGTTTGGTGATAGCGGAGGAGATAGGCACCAGAATCAGTATGGATACGAGCAGAGAGATTCCGGCAGCCACCAGCATAAAGTTGAAAATGGTGGAGGATTTATTCGTATAACTGGACAGAGAATGCACCGATACCACTTTCCAGTTGGTATCCTCGATGGGACAGAAGGAATAGAAATTCGTCTCATCCCCGCCGGTAAACAATTCGCTCCCTGAAGGAGCAGAATACAGGAAATCCCGGAAAGAAGAGGCAAGCGGCTGATGTACGTTATCCTTATATTTGGAAAATAAAATCTGGTTTTCATCCACGATCAGGATGTCGCTGTTATCCGCATAATTAATATCGTTGATCAAATCATTAAAATAGGCATAGTCCAGATCCAGAATCATATACCCCAACGGCTTAAAATCGGAAGTGGACAGGATGGGTACCGCAAGGCTGAAGACCAGCTTCCCGTCGGTTGCGTATTCCCGGTAGTGGGAACCCATATATTTTTTTGATGGTTTCTCCAGCAGTTCCGAAAGATAATTGTCATAATCGAAATAATAGTCCGCGCTGGAAATCCCGCGGTAGAACAACTGGCCGTTATATCCGTAGATAAACAGGGAAGTATAGCTCATCCGGCTGTTAAACAGTACGTTCATATCTGAATTAACACGCTTGTAACTGTCCAGCTTTTCTTTTTCATAGCCATCTTTGGGGTAACTTAAAGCTTCCTGGACATTCTTGTTGGTCAGGACCACATTTGACATCAGATTCAGCTCGTTAAAAATGACGGAGATACTGTTACTGACCTGGTGCACGGTTTCCATGGAATACTTGTTAAATTCCTTCTGATTTAACATCGTCAGCTCCCGATAGGTGATCGTGACAATAAATATCAAGGGGAACGCCACCAACAGGATGTTCACCCCTACCAGTTTTGAAAACAGAGGCAGACTCAGAATTTTATTCCAGAACCGCTTCAGATGCTTCACCGTGGACCCCCCTAAAATAATAACATTGCATAGCCATTCTAGCATTGCCTTGAGAAATGGTCAAGCAAAATAGACATATAAATACGATGGAAAAACGTTTCGAAAGGGGAAAATGCATAAAAAAATACCCTATTTCTAAAAAAAATCAACCATTGATTATAAAAATAACAAGTCGACGAACGGAAGCGGCTGGGATATGATAGGTTCATACAAAAACAGCTGATTCATAAAGGAACCAAAATAAGGAGGATATCTATGAAAGCCAAAACAGTAAAAAAAGTTCTTGCGGTAACGTTAGCCCTGACCACAGCGATGGGAATGCTAAGCGGCTGCAGCAACAAAGCGAAAGAAAGCGATAATGCCGCTCCGGCACAAACGGAAGCAGGAGATACGAACACAGCCGATCCGGCCGCCGGTCAGACCGATGCGCCTGCGGCAGACAGCAAAGAAGGCGGTACGCTTACCATGATTACCCCGTGGGAATTCCCGCAGGAGGTTCTGGATAAGTTTAAAGCGGAGACCGGTATCGAAGTAAAGCAGGATGTATTCGCCACCGACTATGAGACAGCCAGAGATGCCCGCATGGCATCCGGGGAAGCGCTGGACATCATCGGAATGGATCAGCCGGCGGCCCGTGATTTTTCCCAGAAAGGTTACCTGACCGATCTTACAGATGAGGCGTTCTGGGCCAATATTAAGGAAAATGCGGTAAACGATATCACCAACTTCTTTGGCAGTGACAAGCGCTTCGGTGTCTGCTATGAGTGCTCCGCGCTCGGCGTATGGTACAACAAAGACATTTTTGCCAAATACAATATCCAGCCCCCCACGAACTTTGAAGAGTTCATAAGCGTATGTGACACACTGGTGGAAAACGGGGTGAAACCTTTGGTACAGGGCGGAAAAGACGTATGGCCGCTGGATCAGTTCCTGCGCCTGGGAACCAATCAGCTGACCCAGACCTATCCGACTTTCCAGAAAGACCTGGAAGAAGGCAAATTAAAATGGAATGATCCCGATGTAGTAAAGGTTCTGGAAGAGAGACTCGCCCTTCTCCAGAAACCAGAATATTACGGATCCAGCTTACTGAGCACCACATATGACCAGTGCTGGCAGATCATGCTGCAGCAGGAAGCAGCCATGTGGGTAATGGGGAACTGGGGAGTGGAAGTTATGGTTAAGAGCGATGCGGAACCTGCCTTTGAAGTCGGGGCGTTCGCAGCACCCAACAATGCCAAGACGGAAGATCAGGTTATGGTAGGCGATACCTACACAAGAATCTTCGGTATTCTGGAAACCAGTGAAAATAAAGACAACGCCAAAAAGTTCCTGGAATTCATGGCGCAGCCGGAAAATGCGGAAATCCATATGGGCAAGACCCTGGGAATCTCCACCGTAAAAGAAGCGGCAAGCCCTGACCTGCCGGCCAGCGAGGACTGGGCGAAGATCACGCAGCTTCCGATCAGCAATACCTACGCTTTCCACGACAAAGTAAATGAAATCATGGATCCGATGCTCACCAACATCGCAATCGGGGATATGACCGTCCAGGAATACTGCGACAAGATGCAGAAAGCCCAGGAAGAAGATAACGCTGCTATGACTAAGTAACGGGCCCCTGGAGGCCCAGATTCTGGGGGCCCGGATCCTGGGCCCCGGGAGGCGGACGAAGCGGCGGGGCCTTGCAGGGCGGGCCGCAGACATCGTGGGGCCAAATCGCTTCGGCCGGACCTAAGAACGGGTAACTCCAAAGGCGGGAGAACCTCTTATTGGCAGGGCCTGGAACAAACTCGCCAAAGAGCGGCTCGGACAGTGTTCCAGGGGCCCTGCGAGGTTCTCCCGCCTTCTGCGTAACCCGTTCTAAGGTCCGGCCTCAAGCGATTTGGCCCCACGATGTCTGCCGCCCGCCCTGCAAGACCCCGCCGCTTCGTCCGCCTCCCTGCTCTATTGCTGGCTGTGTTTCATGGTCTGAGGGGTTGAGGTGTGGGTTAAGTTTAGACAGGTTGCGTTTGGGCCGCCCGCCCTGCTGCCAGTCCGCAGGCCAGCCTGCTCCGGTCCTTTGCACAAAACTATCAGCGGAAGAACCGCATTACAAGGAGGAGATAAGTTTGTGGCTTAAAATGAAAAACAAGATCTCTCCATATCTTTTAGTGGCTCCTATACTTATCGTTTTTACTGGGATTATAATTATTCCCGCGATTGAAGGTTTTCGGATTTCATTAACTGATTGGGACGGCGTTTACTCGATTCCGAATTTTATCGGGTTTGATAATTATAAAAAGTTTTTGATGGATGATGGGTTTTATAAATCCCTTTGGGTTACACTTAGATTCGCCGTAGTTATTATCGTGGTCCAGAATGGGCTTTCTATTTTTCTGGCTATTATGCTCTCGAAGGACCGCGTGATTAACAGTATCGCACGTTCTGTGTTTTTTATCCCGACGCTTTTGACTATGATTGTGATTGGGCTTATATTTTCCTATATATTCAGCCCGACTTTTGGACCTATTAACCAGCTGGCTAAGAGTTTGGGGCTGGACGCTGTCGCTAATATAGACTGGTTCGGGAACGTTAATTTTGCATTTATTACGATTGTGGTTGCCTCGGTGTGGCAGGGGTTGGGTTACAGTATGATCATCTACATCGGGGGACTGAAGAATATTCCGTCTGATTACTATGAGAGCGCCTATATTGACGGCGTGACCCCTTGGAAAAAGTTTCGTTATATCACGTTTCCTCTGCTGGCACCGGCTGTTACGGTGAATATGCTGATGTCCGTGATTAACGGTTTGAAGATATTTGATATACCGTTCGCAATGACTCAGGGCGGCCCGGCGGATGCTACCAAGACTGTGGCCATTATGCTTTATAAGGACGCGTTTTATGGTCGCAGCGCCGGGTATGCGGCGGCGGAATCTTTTGTTCTGCTGATCCTGGTGTTTGTCATCTCTGCATTGCAGACCCGGTATTTCCGTTCGAAAGAGGTGAACTATTGATGACGAAAAGATGGAAGAACTTACATCCTGCCAATGTGATCGGGGCGGTTTTTCTGGTGATCCTCTTCATCCTGACGATCTATCCGCTTATCTTTACGGTAATGGTATCGTTTAAATCTACCGCGGATTTTACGTTGAATCCGGTGGGGTGGCCTAAGGAAATCCGGCTTATGAATTTCGTGGATGCCTGGAAGGGCGGTAATTTCAGCGTCTTGTTTGTAAATACGGTGGTGTATACGGTATTTACCGTTCTTTTTACGATTATTCTGGCTGCGCCTGCGGGATTCGCGCTGGCCAAGTTGCACCTGAAGGGTGAGAAGCTGATCTATAATTACCTGATGTTGGGGATGATCATACCGTTCCAGACCATTATGGTGCCGCTGATGAAGATCTGCCGTCAGCTTAAGATCTTTAATTATTCCGGGACGCTGATTGCAATTTTCACGGCTACCAGTATTATCCTGCCGGTGATGCTCTATACCAGTTTTTATAAGTCGGTGCCGGATGAGATCCTGGAGGCGGCGAAACTGGATGGCTGCGGTTTGCTGCGTATTTTCCAGTCGATCCTGTTCCCGCTGACGAAATCGGTGAACGCTACGGTGGCTATTTTCGTGGGGATGTACGCCTGGAGGGATTTCCTGATTCCGTCGCTGTTTGCTACGGACCCTAATTCCAGGACCCTGGTCGTGGGGATTTATAATTTTACCAGCTCTTTCTTTAACAACTGGCCGGTTATTTTCGCGGCGATCGTGATACAATCCCTGCCTCTGGTTATTCTGTTCCTGATCTTCCAGAAGGCGTTTGTGGACGGCGTGACGGCCGGAGCAGTGAAAGGCTGAGAACAGCGGATTCAAGATTATCCCGAATGTTTCAGATTATCAGTGTTAGGGCATATCGGGGAAGCTATGAAGGATCAGGAAGCTGTTAGTATCAAGAAAATGTTGTATATCAGAATAGTCAAGGAGGACTTATGGACTGGAGTGCGAAGTGGATTTGGCGTACGCAGAGCGGGTCAAAAAACCAGTGGGTCTGCTTCCGGAAGAAGTTTACGCTGCAGGAAGCGTTGGACCGCGCGCTGGTCCGCATTACGGCAGACTCGAGATATCAATTATACATAAACGGAGAACAGGTGGCTATGGGCCCGGCCAGAGGATGGCCGTTTGAACAGAGCTATGATGTATTGGAGGCCGGAGGATATCTGCATCCGGGGGAGAATGTAATCGCTGTGTCCGTTAATTTTTATGGAGAATCCACCTCCCAGTATGTTCATGGGAGAGGCGGACTGCTGTTCCAGATGGAAGGGTATCTGAAAGGAGAGGAAAGGCTTCGCCTGGGCTCTGACGGGACCTGGAAATGGACGGTGCATGAAGCTTATACAGGCGGCCTGTGCCGGATCAATGTGGCCCAGCCGTGGATGGAAGTTTACGATGCCGCCCGTTTTCCGGCTGACTGGACGGGAGCGGCATTTCCGGATGACTTGTGGACACGGGCAGAGGTTGTGGGGGAAGTGGGATGTGAACCCTGGATATCCCTGCAGGAGCGGAAGGTTCCGTTATTCGCCAGGAAAGAGCGCTATGCGTGGAATATTTTGAAATACGAAGAGGTGGAGAGTACGGGCTGTCATGCCTGCGTGAATGTCCGGGATAATTTTTTCCCGGGTTCCAGCGACAGCACGGATAAAGGATTCCTGGGCTATCTGGCGACCTGCATCGAGGCACCCTGCGATATGCGGGGGCAGATCAGTTTGGTTTGCAGAAAAAGTCCGGCAACACCGGAGCGTATGAAGCTGAATGGAGAAGAGATCCTTTTTACCGAAGAGGAAGATAAGAAAGACGTAATCCTGAGAAAGGGAAGCAACTTTCTGCTGATCGATATCAGTGGATATCACCAGCGTTTTAATATGAATTATTATTTTGAGTTTCCTTATCCTCTGAGCTTCCAGGCACCCTGCCGTGGGAAAGAAGATAGCCGGGAAAAAAGCGGATTCGTTACGGTAGGGCCGTTTCAGGCCGGGAATATACTGAATATTGCAGCCATCGACAAACCGCTGGATTTTGAGAATCCGGACTACCAGGCAGTCTGGGAGGTAGAGGATGTGAACGGGCTGCAGAAATTTGCAGAGGTACTGCAGGCGGTTATGGGGGATCATTGTATCACGAAGAACCCGCACATGCTCACCATGACCGACCGGGTACTTAAGAAACTTCCGATACCAGGAGATATGCGTTACATGGTGCTGCAAAGCCCCCAGCCGTTTGTTCTGGAGGCCTCGGAACAGGAGGTACGGATTACCATAGATTTTGGGGAAGAGTTATCCGGATTGTTCGGATTCGACCTGGATGCTCCGGAGGGCGTCATAATCGATGCGGACTTCGCGGAGTGCTATAATCAGCAGCAGTTTGAATTTTCCAAGGATATGAATTCCGGGTTCCGGTATTACACCAGAAAAGGAAGGCAGCGGTACGAATCACATCTGAGGCGGGGCTTCCGGTATGCGCTCCTGACCTTCCGGAACCTGACCGCGGACACGGCGGTATATGGCATACAGACCACAGAGCTGTCCTACCCGGAGCTTAAGCGGGGGAGCTTTACCTGTTCCGACTGGGAGCTGAATCAGATCTGGCAGATCTCCAGGCGAAGTGTGGAGCTGTGTATGGAGGACACATTCGTGGACTGCCCGGCTTTCGAGCAGGCCTGCTGGATCGGGGACGCCAGGATCGAGGCGCTGGTCAGCTACTATACGCACGGCGCATATGAGCTGACAAAAAACAGTATCGGTATGGTGGGAGGGTCGCTGCGCCAGTCGGAACTGCCGGATGCCCAGGTACCTACCGGCTGCAGCACCATGATTACGGCCTGGCTTCTCTTGTGGCTGCTTTCCTGTAAGGAATACTATGAGTACACCGGGGATATGAACGGGTTAGATGCCGTATACGACGATATGCTTCTCACGATCCGGCGGCTGGACCGCCACATGAATGAGGACGGATTGCTGGAAATAGACGGCTGGAATATGCTGGACTGGGCAGGAATGGATACGCCTGTCTCGGGGGTGGTAACCCACCAGAACGCTTTGCTTGTAAAGGTGCTGCGTGAGACGGGTGACATTGCGCGTATTCGGAAGGATGATAAGACCTGGGGGCTGCTTTCCAGGAAAGCGGAACGAATCCGCCAGGCCATGAACCGTATCTTGTGGGAGGATGACCGACAGGCGTTTATCGACTGCATCCACCGGGACAAAAGCAGATCCGGCGTGGTCAGTATACAGACAAATATCATGGCATACCTCTGCGGCTGCGTGGAAGAGGAGCGGGGAAGAATCCTGGCCGGCTATATCACAGACCCGCCTGCTGATTTTGTGCAGATTGGCAGCCCGTTTATGGCCTTCTTTTACTATGAAGCGCTGGAACGTACCGGGGCCTATAAAACGCTGATCAGGAGTATCAAAGACAGATGGGGGGAGATGCTTCGATATGGGGCGACCACCTGCTGGGAGACTTTTCCCGGTTTTGAGACGGACCGGCTGACCAGGAGCCATTGCCATGGATGGTCATCGGCCCCCGGTTTCTTCCTGCCCCGGACGATTCTGGGAGTGAAACCGCTGAAACCCGGTTTCCGAAAGATCATGATTGCGCCTGAGACCTGCGGCCTTACATGGGCGCGGGGAGAGGTACCCACGCCATTCGGCAGTATCCATGTGGAATGGGAGATACGGGATGGAAAGCTGCATCTGGATGCAGATGTCCCAGAAGAGATCACTTATGAGATTCAGCTGCCGGAAATATAAATCAAGAGCGGGGGAAATGAGGATGAATCAGGCATATTATCAAAACGACGGCAGTATTCACTGTATCGGTAATGGAATGCTGGCCGTATATGAGCAGGGACCGAATATCATACAGATCTTTGGCCCCCCCTACAGCTCGCCTTCCTATATGCAGTTCTCGCTGTGTGCCGAGGACGGATTGTTTGTGATATCCCAGAGAGAGCCGCAGACCGCGGTGTGGCATCACAAGCTGATCCTTCGCGGGAAGCAGATCGGTGAAATGATAGACTTTACCATTGAGGGCAGCCCTTGTTTTCTGAGGCTGGTGGAACTGCTGGAGCCGGTGGACCTGCGGATCGATATGGAAAAGAACTGGCAGGTCAGTATCAATGGAAAACGATTCGGGAGGCAGAAAGTCTGTGCAGGTTTTATGGCATACGCGGACGCGGGTATTTCGGTCTATGAGCACGTCCCTTATCCCAGCTGCCGGGATATCGTACATCAGGTGATGATGCGCGGAAATATTGCCATGGACGATAACCTGACGGTACATGCACAGCCGGGGCATAGTGTGATTTACTGCGTGGGAGGGGAAGACTATCCGGCCTGCGTCGAAAACGCGGAGTGGGTCCTGCACCAGAAGCCGGAGAAGCTGCTGGATAAAGTGCGTACCTGCTGGAGAGAGTTCAGCGCACGGAGAAAGGATTTCGAAAAGAAGCTGCCGCAGAACCTGCCTTTGCGGGAAAAAGTGTTAAGTGCGGTGGATGACGTATCCGTCCTTATTAAGACACAGCAGTCCCGGGAAGGGGGAATCCTGGCCGGACACAACTATCATCTGGCCTATGTGCGGGATCAATACGGTGCATCCCGGTGCCTGCTGAAGCTGGGATATAGAAAAGAAGCAAAAAAGATCCTGGAATATTATTTCAGGATTTTTGAAAAATACGGCAAAATACATAACGCGCAGACCATGGGAGATAGTCACCATTTTCACATCCATGAAAATGACAATGTGGAGATAACCGGCTATCTGATTATCCAGGCTTTTGATTACTACAATGCCAGCCAGGACAAGGATTTCCTGATCAGGATCATGCCCATGTTAGAATGGGCCTGGTTTGCCCAGGTCGAAGAGCTGAAGGAGAATATGCTCCCGTTCAACGGAGATGAGACCTATGTGGCGGGGGGGATTTTGCCGCGTACCGTCTTATGTGAAGGTTCGGCCGAGTCGACGCTTCTGTTCCTTACCGCAGGAGAACGGCTGCTTAAGTTCGTGGGAAAAGGCGGATTGTGGGGGAGCCCGATGCTCTATGCGCAGCAGGAGCTCTACCATATGGTAAAGACCCAGTATAAGGAGCGATTCTATAAAAACGGGGATCTGATCACCAACCGGCCGTTCGCCGATGAGAACGACCAGCAAAGATTCCTGCACGGTGTCTGCCAGAAATGCGGAAAATTTGGCTGGAACGAACTGGATATCAGCGGCTATTATCTGTGCCGGGACTGCTACGGCTCCCCTACAGAGGTGAAGCCTCTCCAACGGATCTACCGGATACCGTCCGTAAAGCTGACGCCGGTTTACCTGGGAAGCTCGATTTTTGGCCCTGGGGAAGAAAGACGGATGATTGAAGAATTTATCTGCTCCTACCCGGAGCAAGAGAGCCGGACCGTGGGCTATGATAAAGGAATGCTGCTGTACGCCCTGGGCAGACGAAATATGCCTCAGGCTGAAACAATATATAGGGAGGTGTTGGAGCAATTGGATTCCGTCGGCGGGTGGGCCGAATACTACTACGGCAGAAAGCCGGACGGCACGCGGTATCGTCCGTGGGAAAGCGGGATCAACCTGGAGGCAGTCCTGCAATATGCCGCAGGCTATACGGCAGACTGAGACACTTTATATGGGGAAGTAAATTTCATTTCCAATGGGAACGGAGATGAAAGCAAACGGAGGTATGAAACAGTGAGGAAGAAATATTTGACAAAAGGAATCACCCTGATCCTGGCGCTGGCCCTGACAGTTACGTCACAGCCGCTGCGTATGAACGCAAAGGCGGAAGAACCGGCTGCGAATTACGAGGAAGCGAATATTCCGGCAGCAGCGGTTACAGCGTCGTCCGCCAGGGACGGTCATGGACCGGAGCTGGTAATTGACGGGATACACAACGAGGCGGACAATAACTGGGTGCCGGAGCAGAAGCCGACGGCCTCTGCCAGCCAATGGCTGCAGCTGGATTTCGGGAAAACTGTAAAGGTGGGAGTCCTGGAGGCCGCAGTGACCGGGAACCAGGGCCCGAAGTCCTACGAGATCCAGGCCTCATCGGATGGACAAAACTTCGTAAAGGTTTTTGACAAGACGGTTGAGAGCAGCCGGACGATCTTTGCCCAGTGGAATGCGGTGGACGCCCGTTATCTGCGTCTGGTAATCAGGGATTCTTTTCAGGAGATCTGCGCGGTAAACGAACTGACTGCGTTTCCGGATATTCTGCCGCACCGTGTGGGGGTTTTGGCGGGATTTCCGGATATGGGGAATTTTGGCGATAAGGGTCTGGAGGCTCTGCACCGGCAGGGGCAGCAGATGGTGAACCTGTGTGTGAGCATATCCGATCCGGCGAGCCCTGGCATCAATATCCTGCCGGACCTGATTGACGACGGTAAATTCCCGGATGGGCTGACCAACGACGAGGTCATGGAATATGTCAGCAACCCGGACAATTATTCCTGGGAATATGCAGACTGGATCTTCGGGAAATTTATCGATGATGGTTTTGATATCTGGCTTGGTTTCCAGGGCTTTTCGGAGAGGGCGTTCCCGGAATTTTACACAGATATCGTGGATGAGGACGGCCGGGTGGTCAAACACAGGGATTTCTTTAATGATATCCAGAACCAGGCAGTGATTGAAATTGCGAAGCAGACCATGCTGCACTTCGACTCCAATCCGCATATCCGCGCATATTCCATCCTGGGCCCAGGCTGGTTCGGCGGTATTGAATTCTATTCCGGCTCGAACCCGGAACGGCTGGCGGTATACAGCGAGGGCGCGCAGAACAAATTCCGCTCCTGGCTTCAGGATAAATATAAGACGGTGGAACAGCTGAACAGCACCTGGAATACAAGCTACGGGGATTTTGACAGCGTAGTGGTTCCCAAGCCGGTACGGAACAACGCGCAGGCAGTGGATGACAGACCCGAGTGGGCGGATCTTATGATATGGAAGATCCAATACATGGATGACTTTATCAACCTGTATATGACCACCATGCGTTCCGTATCGGACAAGCCGATTCATGTGGAGATCGACGGCGGTTATCAGAGTGCCCCGATGGAGACCGGGGAGAGCATGGGTAAGATCGTCAGAGATTTCAGCAAGTATGATAATGTTATCGTCGGAAACAGTAATCTGGATGCGTCATACGGTCCGGCCCAGTTTTCGGCCACCGCTGATTTTTATCAGATGGATGGCGTAACGATGGACGATACCGGACAGCTGGATGAGAAAAAACAGCTGGATAACGGCTTCAACTTCTTAAGCCGCGGGATCGGAACCCTTGCCCACTGTTCGCTGGGAGCGGATTTCTCAGAGTACAGCAACGGCTCGTGGGATAAGGACGGCGAGTACAGCGGTACCGATGTCTACCACTATACAAAAAACAATGCGAAAAAAATACTGGCTATCGATCCGGAAGGGGCCGAGTCTGACGTGGTCGTGTTCAACCCCTGGTATGCGAATCTGTTCCGGCAGGGATACAACAAGAACAATCACAACTATGTGTTTGATTCCGAGCATGGGATCCAGTGGTACGGGGCGGCATTTGCCAACTGGGCCCACTATCTGAACTCGCCGGTGATCCTGGATGATTTTCCGGTACAGGACGGCGCCCTTGCGGGCAAAAAAGTGCTGATCGAGCCCAATATGGATGTGGCGCTCACCACCAATGAGGCGGAAACACAGATCAAGCAGTGGATAGAGGAAGGCGGAGCTTTCGCGGGATTTGGAAAAGACTGCTTTAATTACAGCTTTAACACCACCACCGGCAGGCTGGAGGGTGGAGATTCCGTAGAAGAGTGGATGATGGGGCTTTCCGGAGGCGCTCAGGTAACGAACTTTACCGGCAGTAAAGTGGAGGTTTCCAAGGACGCGCCGGAATGGCTGAAATCGGTGTCGAAAGGCGCCCAGGCCGGCTATGAGTGTGAGGACCCCGTACAGAAAAAGGCGTTCAGCCGGCTGACAGACGGCGCGGTACCGGTGCTTGTTGATGAGGCCGGCAACATCGTCATGTGTGAGTGGAAAGTGGGGGAAGGCAGCGTACTGTTCTGCACAGTTCCCATTGCCAACACCGAGATGTTCCAGGATGGCTTCATGAGTAAGATTCTGGCGGATTATGCGGATTCCAGAGGCATCACCCGGACCGTGACCTACGACCCTTTGAAATTCCATGTGGTGGATGCCGGCCTGGATCAGCTGTCCGGACGGCGTGTACTGGAGGTTTCCAGGAATGAGAATACGAAGGACAGCGATCTGCTCATTATTGAACAGGATGGCTCTCTGGACGGAAAAGAAGCGGTAATTGATCTGAACTGGAAGAAGGATGAACTGATTTATCATAAATTCGAGGAAGGAAAAGCCTTCGTCTATTCAGATTCCGCTTCCGGGGAAATATCCGGTTCCGCGGTCATTACCAGAGAAAATGGCAAGACGATCATTACCATGGATTTGGGATATGATTTCGCGGTAGAAAGCGTGATTCTGGACGCTGAGAATAAGGTTGAATCAATACAGTTTAAGGAAGGCGGGTTCGCGCCGGAATGGACGGTCAGCGGCAGTGCTTTTGGTAACGCTCCTGTTTCAGAGGATGGGGAATTAACTGCCTCTTCCCGGGCGGACAGCACAGGGGTCGGCAAGATCTCCAGTAAGCTGTTCACAATCGAGGATAATGTGCTCGGTTTCTACGGGACAGGATATGCAGGCGTTAAGCCTTCGAAGGGCGAAGAGGAACCGTCTCAAACGCCTGAGCCCACGCAGACACCTGAGCCTCCTCAGACAGAGGAGCCAATCGTCGTGGCGGATTTTGCAGACGGAGACTGGAGTGAGCTTGAGAGCGTGGATACCGCAGTGTTCGGTGACGTACCAGCTTCCGGAGCGAGTGATAAAGGATGGGATGGTTATTTTGCTACTTCCGGCGCCATAGACGAGAAGACGACCGGTTCACTGAGAACAAAAACGTTTATTATCGAGCGAAAGCAATTGACTTTCCTTGATATGGGATATTGCGGACCGGCATATGATCCTGATAAATGGACCGATTACGCGGCTGGCGGCGGCAATGTCTTCCGGCTGGTGGATGCGCAGACGGGTGATGTGCTTATAGAAGAGCAGCCTGTGAATGTGTTCGGAAGGGAAGGCGTGACTTTCGAGGATTTCCGGGAGCATGTCATGGATGTCAGCACTTATCAGGGCAGAGAAGTCTATTTTGAAATGTCGGATGCTATTGCCGGAGGGTTTGGATGGTTTGGAATGGCGAATCTGAGACAGACGGATCCGGATGCCGGCAGTGCCGATACCTCCCGCGGTTCGGCCAATGAAAATGTGACGGTAATCGCTGATTTCGAAGATGGGACCTGGAGCCAGACGGTAAATATTGACACAACCGTATTCGGCGATGCTCCATCCACTTCGGGAGTACCAAACGGTACCGGATACTACGCATACTCCGCTGCAGTCAGCGGTGAAAACAAAGGGACTCTGCGGACAAATAACTTTATCGTAGAACGGCCGTTCCTGACCTTTAAAGGCGCCGGGTGGAACGGTACTGCGTATTCGGCCGGAGATTGGCCCTATCAGCTGAACAATCGCTTTTACCTGAAGGACGCGGCAACAGATGAGATCCTGATTGAACAGGTACCCGAAAACAGACTGGGTGACAGTGATAAATTCATGACCTACAGCTGGGATGTCAACGAGTATGCCGGCCGTGAAGTTTACTTTGAGATGGTCGACGCAGTTGGCAAGGAAGAGGCGGCAGTGTATGGCGGCGGATTTGACTGGATTGCGGTAGACGATATCATACTGACCGGGGATAAATTTGACAGTGAACCGGAGGCCGGCGGTTATAATGCTTATTACCTGAAGGATGTGACCGGAAATATATTGCGGACTGCGTATCCATCCGACAGCGGAGATCAAAAGCTGGTGACCTGGGATGTGTCCGCCCTGAAAGGGCAGCAGGTGTATTTTGAGGCCGTGGATGGTATGGATTCCGCTGAGAATGGCTGGATTGGCTTCCATGAACTTTTTACCTATAATTATAAAGATGCGCCGGAGGACGACTACTGGTCCTTTGAATCCGGTACCTACGATGGCTGGGAGAGAAGCGGAAACGCATTCCCCGCCCAGGCCAACTCTTCGAAACTTGGAAGACCTATGGGAGACGATAACGGTGTCTACTGGGCGGACTCCAATGTGGGCGGAGAAGACAAGACCGGAACCCTGACATCAAAAGAATTTGTCATCGAGAAACCCTTCCTTTCCTTCCTGGCCTGCGGCTGGAACGGGCAGAACGGATGGGACCCGGCCAAAAACTACTATGAGCTGATTGGTGCGGATGGAACACAGCTGCGGATGGCCACCCCTCCCGGACAGAGTTCTCAGCCCCTGAACCAATTCATCCGGCAATACTGGGATGTATCGGAGCTGATGGGACAGACCGTGCGATTCCGGATGGTAGACGGAGACAGCGGAACCGGTTATGCATGGATGGCGCTGGACAGTATCCGTCAGGAATATAATTTTAACTTTGAGAACGGCACATTTGTTTCCTGGAATATGACCGGTGATGCCTTCGGCGCTGCGCCGGTAACGGCATCTCAGGACACGGACTGCACCGGTGCCAGAGGTGAGGGTTGGGCAGATTCCGCCGCTGGCGGAACGGACAAGACCGGTACGCTTACTTCGGAGCCGTTCGTAATGGAGAACGATACCATCAGCTTCCTGGCCGCCGGCTATGGCGTAAACGGGAATAACTACTTCAGGCTTCTGAATGAAGCGGGAGAAGAGATTGCCCGCGCTGTACCGCCTGAGGACGATAATTTTGTGATGCTTACAATGACAGCAGAAGGCTATCAGGGCAAGAACGTAATATTTGAGGCGGTAGATGGAAGCACGGAGCAAAAACAGGGATGGATCGCGCTGGATGACTTAAACTTCCGCTTCTTGTTCCCGGATACCGTAAGAGTTCTGATCTCTTCCGGAAATGACAACTGGACTGAGGCTGCTGCTCTGGATATGAGAGGAAAGACCCGCGCGGCCGCAGACCTTGCGGAAAACCTGGACACCCGCTATATCCGGTTTGAGCTCTCCAGGGAAGACGTGGATCTGAATTTCCTGAACCTGGTACAGATTAAGCAGAATAACGATGCACAGAAAGAAGACCTGACGGTAGCAGAAGGCATCGCAGACCTTGGGTCGATTAAGAGTTTTAAGACCATGACCGCCAATTTCGCAGGGGAAACGGCCAGGAACTTTACCGTTTCCGTATCAAAAGACGGAGAAGTATGGCGCAGAATTTATCAGGCCCTGGACGGCAGAGGGAGCAGCTACGATATTTCTACTTCAAAAGTAAATGGACGATACATCCGGTTTGAGGGTGATATCCGGGATCTACAGAGCGTGACGGTATATACAACACCCGCTACGGATACCGAACCGGATCCGGAACCTACTCCGGAACCCACTCCTACACCGATCGTATCGCCCGCGCCGAACCCCTCCGGGTCACCGGAACCTTCCGCTGCACCTGATCCTACCGGGGAACCTGTTCCTACACGTAAACCGGATCAGCCAAAGATTGAGGATAACCAGAAGCCTGATACGACACAGAGTAACGATTCGGATTCCAACGCCCATGCGCCGCAGACAGGCGATGAAGCTCCTGTGATACCATATGTACTTCTGCTGGTTGGAATGGCGGCCTTAGCGGCAGGCGGCATCGTTGTAAAGAAAAAACGTTCAAAGGCCTGAGATAGAATAATCTCATCTTCGTAACAAAAACGGACACAAAAAACGGACATGTCCCAAACTGAAACGGACATGTCCCAAACCGGAATGGACATGTCCCCCCTTAGTATTTGAAAAACCGCTCTCCATTTGTAAAATGGAGAGCGGTCCGTTAGTCAGTCAATCAGCGATCCTGTTTTGCCTCGCGGTTCCAGGAGGCCAGGCCTCCGTCTACGCTCAGAAGCTGCCCATTTACATAGGAAGCCTTATCAGAAGCCAGATACACCACTGCGTCGGCGATCTCTTCTGGTTTTCCCAGACGTCCCATGGGATTATTGGCTTTAAAAGTTTCCACCACTTCCGGCGGATTTCCGGTGAAGAACATCTCCGTCAGGGTAGCGCTGGGGCAGATGCCATTCACACGGATGCCCAGGCATCCGTAATCCATCGCCATATTCTTGGTCAGGCTGACTATAGCGGCTTTGGCCATGGAATAAGCCGTCATATTGTAGGCGCCGCCCAGTCCTGCCAGGGAAGCGATATTAACGATATTCCCGGATCTGCACTCCATCATCTCAGGCAGAAAGGCTTTACACAACAGAAATACCCCGCGCACATCCACCTGAAAAACCTTATCGAAGTCCTCAATACTTGTATTATGTACGGCACCGCCGATGAAGATCGCGGCGTTGTTCACCAGAACATCACAGCCGCCCAACGTTTTCTTCGCATATTCCGCCAGAGCTTGGGAGCCATCCTCTGAAGTACTGTCGCCATTCAGATAGAAGAGGCGGTCAGAATTCATTTCCTCCATTAATTTTTCTGCGGGTTCGGCGTGACGAGAGGTAAAAAGAACACGGTCGCCTTCTGCCAGAAACGCCTTTACCGTTGCTTTTCCGATCCCCTGGCTTCCGCCGGTTACTACTACATTCCTCATAATATTTCTCCTTTCCGGTTACTGCTATATATTCTATCTATCATTTTACCACAACTGAGTCAGGGGTAAAATAATAAGCCTCTCCGGTGTGCAACTATTTATAAGCAAATCCTCCGTTATGCGTCTCTTTCGCCTTATATAATACCGCATCTGCGGCTTTGGAAAGAGCGGTATAAGTATCACCGTGCCGCGCGGCTACAGCGCCGGCAGACAGGGTGATCGTGGGCATGTTCCGCTTCAGGGCTTCTTTTTCCAATGTACTGTTAATATCCTCCATGATTCGTTTGGCCACCGAATAATCTTCGGTAGCTGATACAAATATGGCAAATTCATCGCCGTGCAGGCGAGACGCGATATCTATCGTCCGGATCCGGCCAACGATCATCTGAGCCGTCAATTTGATCACTTCGTCACCAGTATTATGACCGTAAGTGTCATTGATGTCCTTAAAATGATCGCCATCTATCATAATCAGAATACCGTGTTCATCCGGGCCCATGGAACCCAGCGTATCTGTCAGTTCTTTTTTGAAAGACCGGTTAGTTCATCATACCGGTGAGCTCATCCACGGCTGCGGCCTTTTGCGCTGCGGATAACGCGATTTCCAATCGCCTTTGTGTCTGGCCCAGTTGTACATAAGCGGCTTTCAGTTCCCGGTTTTTTTGTTCCTTGACGATACGCCCCAGAACATAGATCAATATTAATTCTATCAAGAGCAGAGGAACCAGCCAAATATTCAGGGATCCCTTAAGCACCGACACAACCGGCACAAACACCAAAAAGCTGAAATCCTCCTGGGAAAGCAGATATCCGTAGTATTTGGTACCGTTCATATAATAAGAAACCATATGATCTTCAGAATCCTTCAAACGGTCAAAGGCAGAATCAAACTTTTGCCGAAATTCATAAAAGGCGGATGCGGAAGTAAGCGCGTCTTTAAGCTTCCCAATATTCTCCGTCTGCGCCGGATCTGCCGTTTCCAGTTCGGTTTCCGCATCTGAAACCGTCTGCGCCGTTTCCTCTAGTGAAGCGGAAAAATTACCGCCCAGATAATCGGAATCCGTACTGCCGATAACAGTGCCGTTACGGTCAAATATAATGATTTGTTCGTCAGCGAAATAATCCATAGAGGAGACCAGGGTCTGTATATCCCCCATCTTGATGTCATAGGCAAATACCGTTTCTCCGTCCGGCTGGAGCTGGGAGATCGTAGTCAGGATATAGTGATTCGCATAACTCATATAGGGCGGGGTAAAAACGATATCACCGTTTCCGGCAGCCGCATCTTTATACCATGGTCGATCTGTTGCCCTGTAACCGGAATACTCGTACACCGAATAGGGGGTGTCCCAACTGTACAGATAACGATCCTGATAGTACATATACAGACCGTCGTAGGTTTCCCCTTCTATTTCCAGCAGAGTGGAAACCAATTTATGCTTTGGTATCCTGGGAATGTTCCGATAAACTATTCCGGATAAAAAGGATCTCTTTATTTCGAACTAATAATATAGCGGCTATGTCGATGACAATGACGATAACAGTAATGATTAAGGCTTTCTTACGTACTTTGGATTTCGACGGCGTCATTAGGATATCCCCCGGTTGATTTATACAAAATATTACATTCATTTTAGCACATTTATTCCCGGAAGTCTTATTTTTCTGGTTATTTATAAATCAAATGTAGAGAGTTTTTTACTGCGCCCTGGTTTTTGACCAGCCCCACGTATTCCTGTAATGGAAAACCCCCCACCCAATCCAAAGGAAAGGGCAGAGGGCTTTGGGAGTGCGGGCAGCACTCTCTATATAGGATCTAACGATAGGAGGGTGAAGTCAATTTTTTATTTTTTTAACTCCAGGATTTTTTTGGTCAGCGCCGGTACGACCTCAAAGAGATCTCCCACGATGCCGATGTCCGCAGCGTTAAAAATCGGTGCTTCCGGGTCCTTGTTGATGGCGATGATAAACTCTGAGGAATTCATTCCGGCCAGATGCTGAATGGCTCCGGAGATACCGCAGGCAATGTATAGTTTCGGAGAAATGGTTTTGCCTGTCTGGCCAACCTGCTGTACGTGAGGAATCCAGCCTGCGTCTACGGCGGCACGGGAAGCGCCTACGGCTCCGCCCAGGGCATTGGCCAGTTCTTCGATTACCTTGAAATTCTCCGGTTTTCCCAAACCTCTTCCGCCGGATACCACGATCTCAGCGTCTTCCAGCTGAAGGCCGCCGACCTGTTCTACTTTAATGAAGTCCAGCAGTTTGGTAACGATGCTTTCCTCAGGCACATGAATCTCTTCTGGATTCACATGGCCTTTTCTGCCGATCTCGGGGATTCCCTTCTTGAAAGCGCCGGGACGGATGGTTCCCATCTGGGGTCTGGTGCTGGCGCACAGGATCGTTGCCATCAGATTGCCTCCGAAGGCCGGACGTGTGTAAGCTACATTTCCCGATTCCTGATCGATGTCCAGTCCGGTACAGTCGGCAGTTAATCCGGTATGTACGCGAACGGCGGTTCTGGAACCTAAATCACGGCCATTGTGGGTGGCTCCGATTAAAATAGCGGAAGGTTTATGCTTTTGAATCAGTTCGGTTAAAGCATAAGAATAAGTCTCCGTATTGAAATGCCGGTACTGCTCCCCGGATACCACGTAGATCTCATCCGCACCGTATTCTCCGGCGGCCTGGACCGCCTTGTCCGGGTTTTCACAGATTACCACGGCGCCTACTTTTTCCTGGAGTTTATCCGCCAGCTGTTTCGCCTGTCCCAGCAGTTCCATGCCTACGTTCTTCGGTTCATCTTCAAAAGTTTCCATAAATACCCATACATTTTTATATTCCGGAAAGCTCATACCAATTCTCCTTTCAGGATTTTCTTTTCCGTCAGGAAACCGGCAAGGGCTTCCACGGCTTCATCGCAGCTTAATCCTTCTAATTTTTTACCCGATTTCTTAATCGTTGGCGTATAAGTTTTCTTAACCCGGGTAGGAGAACCTTTCAGGCCGATCTTTTCCCGGTCAATGTCGGGCATGTCATCCACATGGATTTCCGCGATGTCTATTTTATTGGCCCGCATCTTACTCTTCATGGTAGCGGTCCGGGGTTCGTTGATATCTTTTCCGACAGTGCACAGAGCGGGAAGCTTGGTGGAAATTACCATCACACCGTCATCTGTTTCCCGGTGTACGGTTACGGTATCATCCGCAACCTCTATTTTGACGGCATAAGTAAGCTGCGGGATTCCCAGATGTTCACTCATGCTGGCGCCGGTCTGCCCGGTATCCCCGTCCATGGCCTGCATCCCGCAGATGATCAGATCATAATCACCGATATGCTGGATAGAAGACGCCAGGATATAACTGGTGGCATAGGTGTCGGATCCGCCGAACGCCCGGTCTGTGATGAGAAATGCCCGGTCTGCACCCAGGGAGAGACACTCTTTTAACGCTTCTTTCGCAGCGGGCGGTCCCATGCTGATTACGGTCACAGTTCCTCCGTGCTGTTCTTTTAACTGGACTGCCGCTTCCAGCGCGTTTTTGTCATATGGATTTACGATGCTCGGTACGCCGGCACGGATCAGTGTATTTGTCTCCGGATCAATTTTAATTTCAGATGTGTCCGGGATTTGTTTCATACATACGATGATATTCATATTCTGATAAATCTCCTTTCGTTTCATTAAAGGTCCATATTTGCAGGACATATAGGTATACCCGAAGGGTGTTTCATTAAAGAGTCCATATTTGCAGGACATATAGGTATACCCGAAGGGTGTTTCATTAAAGAGTCCATATTTGCAGGACATCAGCCCATACGATACTCGATCCCTTTGGTTCCGATCGGATATTCCCAATCCTTCACAATTTTCCCTTTGCTCAACACACGGCAGGTGCCGCATTCCAGGCAGCCCAGATGGTCGAACAGCAGATGATACTCATCATCCAGCTTATACAGCCCGGCGGGGCATGCCTTGATGACTTTCTTGATTTCCTCCATATCCGTGGACTCTTTATCTACATCAATATGACTGTTAATCTCGTCCGTATGAAATTTATCCACACCCAACTTATCTTCTATAGTCATTTTCGATCCTCTCCTTCTTTCATTAAATCTGTCTACAATTGAGATTAGCCGTTGTATTTTTCCAGCCCATCGATCAGACCGGGCACGATTTTTTTGGAAATATCTTTCGTGCCGGTTCCATCCACTACAAACAAATCCGCGAACAACCGGTCTGCTATTGCCGGGCAATCCTGATAAAGGCGCCGGTCCTCTATAACCTTGTCGTATCCGTCATAGAATTTCAGGTCTTTCATTACGAAGCTGTCCTCAAGAGCCTGCTGATAGGATGCTAATGTCTCAGCTGAGAAATCCCCCTTTTCTTTGGCGGCCACAGCGGTTTGGGCGGCCAGCCGTCCGGATTCGATGGCCAGATCCATTCCCCGGATCATGAAGCCCAGGTTGATAACAAGGGAAGCGGCGTCACCGGCTAACAATACCCCGTCCTGATACAGCGTGGGAACCATGGAGTAACCGCCTTCCGGTACCAGATGAGCCGAATATTCCAGCAATTTTCCACCTTCGATAAGGGGTTTCACCGCCGGATGATTCTTCAGGCGGTCCACCAGCTGCGGTATCGTGGTTTCCTTGTCGTCGATGTCCTGTATGGTAGTCAGCACACCCAGAGATACCGTGTCCTTATTGGTATACAGGAAACCGTCCCCGATCCTTCCATCCGTACAGTCTCCCTGGAAGATCCAGGCAAGTCCCTCTCCCGGGTTTAACTGGAAGCGCTGCTCGATGGTAGCGGCATCCAGCTGAATAACTTCTTTGGCGCCTACGGCTGACTGGGAAGGAAGCAGCTCTTCTTTCATACCGATTTTTTGCGCCAGCAGGGAATTTACACCGTCCGCCAGGATGACCAGATCGGCTTCCATCTCTTCGTCACCGGCGATCACGCCGCAGACCCTTCCATCGCGGACGATCAGGTCGTCTACTCGGATTCCATATATGTACATGGCTCCTTCTTCTTCCGCTTTCTCAGCCAGCCAGCGGTCAAAGCCCGCCCTTAGTACGGAATAAGATTCACAGCCGGGTGTTCCTAATTTTGCGCTGCCATATTCCAGAGTGACGGCACTGTCTTCTGTGAGCAGGGAAAACCGTTCCTTGCTGATCCTTCGCTCCACCGGAGCTTCCTTAGCAAACTGAGGAATAATTTTTTCCAGGCTGTGGCCATATAAACGGCCGCCCGTCATATTTTTTGAACCGCTGTAATTTCCGCGTTCAATCACCAGAACCTCCAGGCCTTCCTGCGCAAGGATATAAGCTGCTGTCGAACCTGCCAGACCGCCCCCTACGATAATCACATCAAACTTATCTTCGCCCATGTGTGCACCTCTTTCTTCAAGATTTTGTTATTTTAAAGAGCAAATACAATGCCAACTGTCTGAAACCTTTCTTTTTTGGGAAGAATTCGGCCGAAGCAAAGGGTGAACAAAAAGAGGTTCACCTATAAGCGATCTGCGCGGAAAAATGCATACATGAAGAGGTTAAAAAGAACCTAATAGAGTTTCTGAATGCATTAAAATGTATTACAATGTATCATAGTGTATCAAATTGTTATTTTATGTACAAATTACCTGCTAATTAAATTTTTCACAAAGCCGCTTAAAATGGTAATTTTTTACTTGGCATCATATTTGCGTAATTATATCTCAGAATCAGAAATGGTAGAAAGGCCAAAAGCAGAAAGGAGATTTATGGATTTATGGACGTAATCACTTGCTACAAATTATCCCCTGACAATCAGGACATGCAGATTAATCCCGATTATTCGGTATCTTTTGACAGGGCGGAATGGATTATCGGAGATTTTGATCTGGTGGCCATTGAGGCAGGCGCACAGATTGCCGTTATGGCAGAAGCTTTCCACAAGGGGCTTTGTGTCGGGCCCACAGCACTTTCGAATAAGAAGGCCAGAAAGAATGCGTTGTCCAGGGGCCTGGACAGTCTGACCGTGGTGATGGATGATTCCCTGTGGAATGCCGATACGAACCTGACGGCCTCCATACTTGCCGCCGCCGTGCGAAAGGACGAGGAGTGCAGGATCGTTATATGCGGGGAAGGTTCCGCAGATTTTTATTACCGGCAGACAGGTATGCAGTTGGGAGAGATCCTCGGATGGCCGACCATCAACGGGATCAGTAAGGTATTGGAGATCCGGGATTCTTCTATTACCGCTTTGCGTACCACGGAGGACAGTATCCAGAAAATCGAAATCCCGCTTCCGGCTGTATTGAGCGTCACTGCAGATTATGCGCCGTCCCGGATACCGACGATGAAAGATATTCTCTCCGCAGGTAAGAAACCGGTGGAAGAATTTACACCTGAGGATCTGGGAAGCTTTGAGGCGAAGATTCAGATCGATAGTATCCTGGCACCCAAATCGCGGGACCGCAAGGGTATCATCATCGACGCGGCAGTGGATGAAGCAGTTGACCTATTCGTAGAACATCTGGCTAAAGAAGGCTTAGTATAGGAGGGAGCAGGTATGGCAAAAAAAGTTTGGGTGTTTTCAGATAAGCCGGCTTTCATGCAGGATATTACCGCAGGTGCGAAGGAATGCGGGGAAGTCAGTGTCATCGCAGTGGGAAGCAGGGATCTTATAACTGCTGCTGCGCAGGCTGGAGCCGACACCGTCTATTATCTGGGAGATACATCCGAAAGAATGGCGGAGAGTTATACGGACACCATCGCGAAATTGGTGGAAGACGAAAAACCCGAGGTATTGTTATTCGGAGCTACACTTACCGGACGGGCGATCGCGGGGCGGCTGGCGGCCCGCTTTGAAACAAGTGTACTGGCGGATGCGAAAGAACTGGATCTTACCAGTGAAGTTACGAACGGTGTGAGCATGGTATATGGCGGCGGGGCGAACTTAAAACAAAGCGTAAAAGGGGATCTAACCCTGGTTATCCTGGGCTTCGGCGTACTGGAGAAGCCGGAAGAAATGAAGGCGGGTGCTGGAAATGTTGTGGAAGTTCCCTATGTAGAGCCGGCCTGGAGCATTACACTCAGCGACGAGCAGAAGCGGGAGTCCGCAAGCGTGAATCTGGCCGCGGCTAAGAAGATCGTCAGTATCGGACTGGGAATCGCTAACAAAGAAGACATTTCCATGGTAAAAGAACTGGCGGACGCTCTGGATGCCGAACTTGGATGCAGCCGTCCCATCGCAGAGGGGCTGGAATGGCTGCCCAAAGAGTGTTACATAGGTATTTCCGGTGTCTTCGTCAAATCGGATCTGTATCTGGCAGTTGGTGTCTCGGGACAGGTACAGCATATGGTAGGGCTCAAGGATGCCAAAATTCTGGCAGCGATCAACAAAGATGCCAACGCACCCATTATGCGTCAGTGCGATTACGGTATCGTAGGAGATCTGTATGAGATAGTACCTGCACTGGCTAAAAAGTTAAGCAAGTAAGCAGTTGAAACAGGGCCGGCGGAGTGTGAAGGAAGATCATTATAAAATAGGATCGATAAAATTATGAGGAGGTATTGGTATGGCGCAGCAAAAGAAACGGATTCACTATGCATGGTTTGTGTTAATAGCAATTATTGTCATGATGGGGTTTTTACGCGGTGGAATTAACAGCGGTATGGGATTGTTCTTATCACCGATCAGCAAGGATCTGGGATTTGGAATCGGTTCGCTGTCCATTATGTACAGTGTATCTGCACTGGTAGGGGCAATCTGGAATCCAATCGCAGGAAAACTGCTTCAGAAATACAGCATCCGCAGGATCACGGGTATTTCCGTATGCGTGCACGCTCTGTGTTTCGCGGCCATGGGTCTGATGCATCAGCTGTGGGGCTGGTACAGCTTCGTAGGACTGATGGCTCTGGGCGCCGCATTTACTACCCAGTTGGTAGGACCTGTATTGATCAACAAATGGTTTAAAGAAAAAAATGGTACCGCAATGGGTATTATGATGGCGGCTGTGGGCCTCTTCGGCGCGATTCTGCAGCCGACTACTGCAGCGATTATCACCAAATTCGGCTGGTCTGCAGGTTACATAGGCCTTGGACTTGTGTCATTTGTAATTGTACTCCCGGTGGTTCTTCTGCTGATTCGGGATAATCCGGAAGATAAAGGGTTAAAACCTTACGGAGCGGAAGAAGCGGAAACGAAACAGGCTGCTCAGAGCGCTCAGGCGGTGGATCCCAGCATGATTCCGGGTATCACATCCGCAAGAGCCTTAAAGACTCCTGCATTCTACTGCGTTTTTCTGTTTATGTTCTTTATCTGCGGCATCGCCTCCTTTGCATCCCACGTGCCCACGCTGGCTGTGGACGCCGGATTTACCACCCAGGTAGGCGGCAACGGCATGAGCTTCTGGATGATAGGGACTTTTGTAGGATCTTTGCTGTTTGGTATGCTGGCTGATAAACTGGGGGCACGAAAGTCCGCTCTGCTTGCTATGTGCTTCGGATTCGTCGCTGTCCTGATCCTGATCTTCTTCCGTCAGCATATGGCCGGATATTACGGAGCGCTGGTATTCTACGGATTCCTGGCTTCTACGATGGGAACATTAGGGCCGTTGATTGTCTCCTCGATTTTCGGGTATAAAGACTTCGGTACGATCTTTGGCTTTATGATTACGGCTATTAACGTGGCCAGTATGGTGCTGGTACCTGTTTATGGTTTTGTGTATGATGCAACTAAGACTTATCAGTATGTGCTGTACCTGATCCTGGGATTCCTGGTTGCCTGTGTACTGTGTCTGCTGATTGCATTTAAGAATGGTGAAAAACTGAAACCAGAATTTTAGAACCGATCAATTAGGGCAAAGTCCCTTTGATAGAAAAAACAAATTCTAAGGAGGTAAAAAAGAATGTTGGATCTGCTAAAAGGAATGAAGGTTATCGAAATTGCTGGATTTATGGCTGCACCTACAGCCGGACGTATCTTAGGTGAATGGGGAGCAAATGTAATCAAAGTGGAACCGCCTCAGGGAGACTCAACCCGCGGCGTAGGTATCTCCCGCCACATCCTGAATGGAGATCAGGCCGGATTTGACTGCTTCAATGCCTGCAAGACATATGTTGCGCTGGATACCCGTAAACCGGAAGGAATGGAAATTCTCAAGAAGATGCTGAAAGACGCGGATGTTTTTATCTCTCATCTGAAAATAAAAGATGCCATCAAACTGGGGCTGGATTATGAGACCTTAAAAGAAGACCATCCGAAGCTGATCTGCGCATCTACCAGCGGATATGGTCTGGCCGGTGCCTGGGCGACACGCGGCGGATTCGATGGGGTTTCCTATGCGGCGCGCTGCGGATATGTAAAAGACTGCCCGGTTGAGGGTGATACTCCGATGGTTCCGTATTTTGGCTTTGGCGATATTCCGACTGGTACCTATCTTGCGATGGCGATTCTGGCCGCTTATGTCCGTCAGCAGCGCACAGGGCAGGGAGAGAAGATCAATGTAGCCCTGATGCATGCAGGAATGTGGAGTGCCAACGTACCGGTAGTTTCTTCCATATATGGGGATCAGTATCCGACCGACCCGAACACCGTACATCCTTTGGCGAAACCGTATCTGTGTAAAGACGGAAAATGGATCGGCCTTATGGGGCTGGATTGGCAGAGGACATGGCCGGTATTTGTAAAAGCTGTTGGACTCCCCGAGGAATACATAACCACATGGGTAGCTTATGAGGACGCGCTGGCACATGCGCAGGAGATCACTCCGATTCTAAAGGAGATGTTCCTGAAAGAAGACCGACAGTATTGGGTTGACAAATTGATCAATACTCCGATGCCTTTCGATATCTGCCAGGATTTCAAAGATCTGCAGGGAGATCAGCAGGCATGGGATGCCGGCTTCTTCCAGGGGATCGATTATCCCAGCGGCATGCATGTCGGTATCGTAAAAGCACCGGCGATCTTCAAGGAAGCGGGTACGGCAGAATTCCAGTCCTCAGGGCCGGTAGGAGAGAGCACCCGTGATGTATTAAAGGAGCTGGGCTACAGTGACGCCGATGTTGACCGCATGCGTGAAGAAAAACTGATTCTCGAGGGAGACCAGTGGGATCCGCAGATTTATAACATGGAAAGATATATGAAAATGAAAAAATAATAAGGGGGAAATGATATCATGGTAGATTTTACGTTGACAGATGAGCAGGAGCTCCTGATGGAAGGCATAAAAGAATGCCTGGAAAGAGAACTTCCCGACGGCGGTGAGAGCTGCTACAAGACAGGAGAATTCCCCTGGAAAGCATGGCAGGCTCTGGCAGATAACGGCTTTGTAGGCCTTGGACTTCCGGAAGAAGTAGGCGGGACGCCCTGTGATATGCTGACTCTTGCGATGGCGAACCTGACCATTTCCCGTTACGGCGGTCCGGTGGCTTGCTTCTATTCCATGGGAATTCCGACGATGTATGACCTTTGCGAATTTGGAACTCAGGAACAGATCGATAAATATGTAAAAGATTATGTGCAGGGCGGGCCTCCGCTGGCATTGGGCATTTCCGAACCAGGAACCGGTTCGGATGTGGCAGGCATGCAGACCAGCTATGTATGGGATGGCGATACCGCCGTGATTAACGGTGGAAAGCACTACACCACCTGCGGTGCTGAGGCGAAAGCGATCATCGTGATGGCGCGGGATCCCCAGGTGGAGAATCTGCATCAGGCTGGTACGATGTTCATCGTGGACGTGGATACTCCCGGAGTCCGTATCAACAAACTGCCGAAGATGGGGCATATGGATCAGCCTACCAGTATCTGTGAAGTGTTCTTAAGTGATGTCCGTGTTCCCAGAAGTACGATCCTGGGCGTGGAGCACAATGGCTTTATGCAGACCATGGCCAATTTCGCGAGAGAGCGTATCGCCAACGTATCCGGCGTGATCGCTACGGCTATTAATGCATTTGAAGATGCAGCCGCCTACGCCAACCAGCGTGTTCAGTTCGGACAGCAGATCGGCCGGTTCCAGCTGATTCAGGAGAAGATCGTGAACATGGCGATCAAGATTGATAATATGATGAATATGCTCTATAAGCTGGCCTGGAAGATAGACACGAATCAGAACATCCGTATTGATACCGGACTTGCCAAACTGTATTGTTCGAGAACTGTTTGTGAGGTGCTGGATGACGCGATCCAGGTATTGGCCGGTATCGGAATCGTCGGAGAACACCGTGTGGCCCGCTACTATATCGATACCCGCGCCTGCCGTATCGCCGGCGGAACGGATGAAGTTATGATTTTTAACACCGCGCCGCAGATTCTGAAGCGTTACAGATAATTATGCTGTAAGGTGAAATATTGCCCGGGATCATGCAGGAGACTTTTGGGCAATCCGGAGTGTCCTGCATACCGGATGAATACCGGATTATTTGAAGATAAGAAAGGGATTGAATTATGAGTGAGAACAATGCAGTATTGACCAGAGTGGAAGATAATGTGCTGATCATTTCCCTGAACCGTCCCGAAATCATGAATGCGTTAGACAGTGATCTGGTAGAAGGATTCATCGCCGCCCTGAAAAGGGCGGGCGATGATCCGGAGATCGGAGCGGTGGTACTGACGGCTGAGGGCAGGGGCTTTTGCGCAGGCGGTTATATGAAACCTGTGGAGATAGAAATCACGCCGGCCCTGGTGCGGGATGGAATCGTCGGCTATGCCCGGGATATCATCTTACCGATGTATCAGCTGGAAAAACCGATTATCGGAGCGATCAATGGCGCGGCTGCCGGAGGCGGCTGCAACCTGGCGCTGGCCTGTGATATCATTTTTGCTTCAGAGAAAGCCAGTTTTATCCAATCCTTTGTGAACGTGGGGCTGATTCCTGATTTCGCCGGCCTTTATTTCCTGCCGCATATCATCGGCGCGCAGAAGGCGAAGGATATGATGTTCACCGGGCGAAAAGTAAGAGCTGCGGAAGCGCAGCAGATGGGATTGATCTTCAAGGCTCTGCCGCCGGAAGAGTATCTGGATGCCGCCATCGCTTATGCAAAACAGCTGGCTCAGGGCCCGCGATATGCGATCGGATTGACAAAACGGCTGGTAAATGCCAGTATTGATTATGATTTATTTAAAGTACTGGAAGTCGAGAACCTGGCGCAGCCGGTGTTATCGTTTATGCCTGATCATGAGGAAGGCAAGGCTGCGTTTAACGAGAAAAGGCCGCCCAGATTTAATCAGCATTAACCAAATCAGGGTTAAAGGCATCAGGTACATCCTTACGAGGGGCGGGAATTATGGTGACAAATAACAAATTAAATCCTCCTGTACTTTTACCAATACAAATCAGAAACCTGGCGCGGAAACGGGAAGATCAGACCGCTGTAGTAGAAATTTCAGCAGACGGGAGCGAGCGGGTATTCTCGTGGCGTCAGATGTATGAAGCCATGGAAAGAGTCGCGGCTGAAATGGATAAAGGCGGTATAAAAAAGGGGTCGCAGGTTATGATCGGCCTTCCCAATACGTTTGAACATATCGTTTCCAGTTTGGCGGCCTGGCATCTGGGAGCCTGTTGTATTCCCATATCCAGGAGCCTTAAGGAATTCGAACGGGACAGAGTATTGGGGTTGGTAACACCCAAGCTGATTGTGGCGGATTGGATTTTGCCCGAGGGACATCCATGGCAGCTCACCAACGATGATATTCGGAGATTGTGTGACAGTGACGTTCCGGTAGAGGATGACCGTGTTCCATTTGTAACCGCCTCGCCTGGCCGGGCTATGGCAACCGGCGGGACTACCGGAAAACCAAAACTCGTGGTACAGAATGTTACGATGGCATACAATGAATCGGGTCTGGAAGGATGGACCGCCATGTCTGGGCAGGGAGCGAACCTGCGGCAGCTGGTACCGGGATCCATTTATCATACGCTGTATAATTCTTCTTTGTACATTGGTTTATTTATGGGTCATACCATTTACTTGATGACGAAGTTTAACCAGGATCTTGCGCTGGAACTGATCGGTAAATATCGGATTCAATGCGGCGGGTTTGTGCCGACGATGCTGGATCGTATGATGATGGCTCCGAATTTTAAGACCGTGGATCTTAGCAGCCTGATCGCCATATTCCATGCAGGCGGCGCATGTGCCCCCATTATAAAAAGAACCTGGATTGAACGGATCGGGGCAGAAAAAATCTATGAATTCTACGCAATGACGGAAATGATCGGGAGCACAACTATAAGAGGAGACGAATGGCTGCTGCACGAGGGGAGTGTTGGAAAGCCGGTTGGCTGCTCCATACGTATCTGTTCCGATAGCGGGGATGAGATGCCCGCGGGTGAAGTGGGAGAGATTTTCAGTAAACCGGACATGGGGCTGGTGACATACTACATAGGCCGGGCGGCGATCCGGTCCGGTCTGGACGGCTATTACAGCGTGGGTGATCTGGGATATCTGGATGGGGATGGATATCTCTATATCGTGGACCGGCGCAGTGATATGATCGTAACCGGCGGGAAAAACGTGTACTGTGAAGAGGTAGAGAGCGTGATGCGGGGATTCCCCAAGATCCGGGATATTGTAGTGATCGGACTCCCGGATGAAAAATGGGGCCGGAAAGTACACGCGCTGATGGAGGTGGAGGGTAATCCGGAGGAGTTCCCCTTTGAGGAACTGTCCGAGTATTGCCATGCCAGGTTCAGCAGCCACAAGATTCCGAAATCCTACGAAATAGTACCAAAGATTCCGAGGGATGAAATGGGTAAGATAAAGCGTTGGAAACTGGCGGAAGAACGAAAAGGGGAGACAGAATAAAACATTATCTTACTCGGTAAGCTAAAAAAACGTGAAAGGAAGATAACATTCATATGCGTACAGCAATATTAGGGGCCGGTTCTCTTGGAACCGTATTGGGTGCATTTATCGCGAAGGCAGGAAAGCAGGTAGATCTTGTCAGCAGAAATGCCGCCCACTTAAATGCCATGAAGGAAAGAGGTGCTGTGATCAAAGGGACGGTAGACCTTGTAGTTCCGGTCAGCACCGTGTTAACTCCCGAGATGGAGGGCAGATATGATCTGGTATTCTATATGGCAAAACAGACGGCCAATGAAGTAGCACTAAAACAACTGCTTCCGCATCTGTCCGACGACGGTGTCGTCGTAACCATGCAGAACGGCCTGCCTGAACTGGAGGTTGAGGAATATATCGGAAAAGGCCGTGTGGTGGGCTGCCCTGTGGGCTGGGCCGCCGTGATGACAGAGCCTGGTGTATCGACCCTCACATCGAAACTGGATCAGATGTCTTTTGATATCGGCTGGCCGGACGGTCATGTGGATAAAAGACTGGAGGAGATCAAAGAGATCTTAGAGTGCCTGTGTACGACGAATATCATCACCGATCTTATGGAAGTGCGCTGGGCGAAACTGTTGACGAATGCTACATTCAGCGGAATGTCAGCGGCTCTGGGGGCAACCTTTGGGGAGACGGTGTCCACAGAGGAAAATCTGTATGTAACGCAGCACGTGGCTAACGAGTGTATTAAGGTGTGCCACGCCAGCGGTTATAAGATCGGCAAGATTCAGGGAAGCTCCATGGAAGACATGTACGGCTTCCAAGATGAAGCGGATCGGGAACGGGTGCGCCCCATGTATGAGGCGATGAAACCGGTGCCCATAGTGGCAAGCATGCTGACCGATTTAAGAAACGGCAAAAAGACGGAAATCAACGCCATCAACGGCGTGGTTTGTAAATATGGACGTCAGAGCAACGTAGAGACTCCGTTCAACGACAAAGTCGTAGAGATCGTAACCGGCTGTGAGGAAGGGAAATACAAACCCTGCGCAGAAAATATAAAACTTTTTGGCGATCTGATCAAATTATAGGAAAGAAAGGCGATATAGCTATGGCGAATAAAGTGTTATATTTTGAAGATATAGAAGTAGGTTATAAGTTCGAATCACCCGGCGGACGCACCTTTACCAACGCGGAAGTGGTAAACTTCGCGCAGTTTACTGGAGATTATAACCTGGTTCATCTGGATCATGAATTCGCGAAGACTTCTCTGTATAAAGAAAACCTGGTACACGGCGCCTGTGTTCTGGCTGTGGTGGGCGGTATGTTCCGCCGGACCCAGTTCTGTGCCGACACAGATACCACTATGCTGGAAATGACAGGAATGAAACATGTCAAATACATGAATCCCGTCAAATTCAACGATACCATCCATCTGGAAGTGGAGGTCTTAGAAAAGATCGATGACGCAGAGGACACGGGAACCATAGTATTAGGTTTCAACGGGGTCAACCAGCGCGGAGAGATTGCCCTAGATAATGTCCGCGAGTATAAATTTGCGAAACGAAATTATAAGGCAGAATAGGAGGAGCTGTTATGAACGAATTTGAAGAAATGTTTAAGGATACCTGGTTCTTTGAGGATGTACCGCTTGGCTACTCGACCGCTTCCCCCTATGGCAGAACTGTCCGAGAGGCAGATATCCTCAACTACGCCGGAATCTCCGGTGAATACGCGCCCATCTACATCGATGATGAGTATGCCAAAAAGTCCAGATACGGCGGTGTAATCGCTCAGGACATGATGTTATTTACCTTCACCACATCCATCGACACCAACAACGAGCTGACAGCAAAAATGAACCGAGCGATTCTGGTTTCCAAAGGGACCAAAAACTGGAAAATTTACGGAAAAGCCCATGTAGGAGACACGATCTACACGAAGTCAGAAATCGTAGACAAAATTGATAACAAGCCGACCCGCGGAGTCATCGTCACCCAGATGTCGATCCTGAACCAAAAGGGAGAGGTCCTCCAGACCGGAGAATACCATCTGATCGTAGCCAAGAAATGCTATTTCGAAGAACAATTTGCACATAAAGCGTAACTTTTAGCGATATTATTGTTTATATGGTTCAAAATAGGGGCTGTCGGGAAATGGATAAGTCATAAGTCATTTGGTATACAAATTCTATCCCGTCAGCCCCGGCTATCTACATTTCATATGTTCGGGTATTTTTCCGCCGTCCTGTTTACCAGTTCGGACGATGGGATATCCGGTCTGTTCTTTATTCCTATCCGTTCAGAGCAGTTAAACAGAACAACTATTTATCAGCATAATGATATCTGCAAGCTAATATATAGACATTATTTTCATCTATCTTATATATCAACCTATCTTTATCATTAATTCGTCTGCTCCAATATCCCGCCAGATCCCTGCTTAACTGCTCCGGTTTTCCAATTCCTTCATTTCCATTTCTGCAAATATCTTCTATCAGTTGATTTACTTTTTTTAAAGTTTTCCTGTCCTCTGTCTGCCAATACACATAGTCTTTCCAGCCGTTAACCGTAAATACTTTATTCATCCATATCTACCCCGGTCAAATTATGCGTAGAGATTTTTCCGCTTTCCAACTGCGCTTTGGATTCCATCAGCCAATCATAATTTGATTTATTCCCCATAACATAGACGTTTTCCATCAGATTATTATAAGATTCCTCTGAGAGCATTACCACATTTTTGTTGTCTTTTCTGGTCACAATCATGGTTTCATAATCATCTGTCACTTTATCCATATATGATTTCATATTATCCCGTAAATTTGTATAGTTTACTGCTAACATATCATCTCCTCCAATCCGTACAGCTTTCTGTACATCAATTATAACGTACGACATTCTGTACGTCAAGTATATCTTTTTTATTGCTATGAGCACTTAATGCCCGAATTTTGGGCATTTACGTGCGATGCATGAAAAATAGTCAGCGATATTATATGTAAATTCACTTTTTTATAACCCATTCACTATGAAATCTCAATCAGTTTTCTGTCGAAACTCTTCGGTAATCCAAGTTCTTCCCGGTATTTTGCAACCGTACGCCGGGAGATATGGATATCACGTTCGGCCAGCCGGGCGGCCAGCGCCTGGTCGCTTAATGGCTGCGCCTTGTCTTCGGCTGTGATCAGACCGCTGATATGCTGCTTGACCTGCTCGGCAGTCAGACCCTCGCTGGGGCTGCTCCCTGTCACGGCGGAAGTAAACAGATCCCGCATCAAAATGGTTCCGCCGGGATACTGCAGGTACTTTCCGCTGATTCCACGGCTTACGGTGGAGATGTGGATATTGAGAGCGCTGGAGATATCCTCCAGCATCATGGGACGCAGGAGGTCTTTTCCCAGAAAAAATTCCTGCTGATAGCCGGCGATGGTTTCTGTGATCCGCAGCATGGTTTTGCGCCGCTGTTCCAGACTGTTCAGCAGAAACCTGGCTCTGTGCAGACAGTTGCGGAAATAGGCATAGATATCATCATCCTCGGCGTTCCGCATCATTTTATAATAGTAGTCATTGATGTGGTAGGCACCCATCCAGCTGTCATTCATCTGAATCTCCCACTGACCCTCGCTGAAAGTCAGGATGATATCTGGAACGATATAGGTGGTGCCGGATGTATTGAAACCCTGGAGCGGCCTTGGATTTAATTTTTGGATGACATATATATATTTCCTTACCTGTACAGTGGACAGGCCTAATGACCTGGATATATAACTGATTCTGCCGGAAGCGACATCTTCCAGGTGGCTGGTTATGATCGAGCATAATTTTTCATCCCGGATGCCCTGAGTTTCCAGCTGACAAAGCAGACACTGGGACAGATTTTCGGAAAAGATTCCACAGGGCTCCAGCTGCCTTAAGTCCGCAAGACAGATGCTGACATCCGCCTCGCTGGCTCCGGTTTTCTGTGCGGCTTCCCGGACCGGAACCTGATAAAAACCCTGGCTGTCCAGACAATCAATCAGATAATCAATCACATAGAGCTGGCGGGCGGTATATTTTTTCAGGCTTAACTGGCTCTTCAGGTAATGACGGAGTTCGTATTGATTGTCCGAGACGAGTTCTTTCTGATGATCTTCGCCGGCAGCGGCAGTCTCGCCGTAAGCAGAGTATACGTTTTTATCATACCAGCTCTTATAATCCTCCATCCGTATGGGAATGTCGGTATCACTGGGAGTATATTCCAGGATGGCATTCTCCATATACTCATTCTGCATATAATCGTTTAGGGAGATGTTATCCATAGCCAAAAGCTCCAGCGACTGGATCTGCGTCTGGGACAGGGTCTGCCTTTGATCTAATTTTATTTCATATTGCAGGTTCATACATTGCCCGCCTCCTTTAATTCCAGTTGGATATCTTCTTCATCTTGCGATATAGGGTGGCTCTGGATATTCCTAATTCTTGAGCAACCTGGGTTCGGTTTCCTTTATATTGTTTCATCAGTTCGACGATACGCTGACATTCGTATTCCTCATAACTGTTATAGTGCTGACTGGAAAACGCCTGCTCCGGCATGTCCGGCTGCATTGGTAAGGGGAATTGCTGAGACGTCTGTGAAAAAGCCTGTTCTCTTAGCAGTTCCGCGGGAAGACATTCCAATGTGATAATATCCTGAACCGACAGATTTACACACCGCTCCATGACATTTCGAAGCTCCCGGATATTCCCGGGCCATGAGTACTTCATAAGACATTCCATGGCTCTGGGTTCCAGTTCCCGCACGGATTTGTGGGCACTTTCATTAAAGTGACGGATGAAGTGATCCACGAGCAGCGGGATATCGTCAATATGATTCCGAAGCGGGATCAGATCCAGACGCATTACATTGAGACGGTAGTACAAATCCAGGCGGAATTTATTTTCTTCAATATATTTCATCAGATCTCGGTTGGTGGCAGCGATAATGCGCACATCGACACTTCTGGGCTGTGAACCGCCCAGGCGGCTTACTGTGCGTTCTTCGATTACCCGGAGCAGCACAGACTGCATATCCAGTGGCATCTCCGCGATTTCGTCCAAAAACAGCGTGCCCTGGTTGGCCTGCTCGAATTTTCCCATAGAACCGCCCTTGCGTGCTCCGGTGAACGCCCCTTCCTCATAGCCGAATAGTTCACTGCTGATCAGCTCTTTCGGGAGGGCTGCACAGTTGATGGAGACGAAAGGACCGTGGCTTCGGTCACTGGCATTATGGATAGACTGGGCGAACAGTTCTTTTCCGGTACCGCTCTCTCCGCAGATCAGTACATTACTGTTACCCGAGGCGATGCGGGCGGCCATTCGCTTACTGATCTCAAAATCCCGGTTTTTTCCGATCAAGCTGTCGAAAGTGTAGTAAGCGCCCTTGTTTACAAGGCGGTTAACATAACGCTGCACGTGCCTGGAGTCCGTAAGGACTATAATATAACCTGCCAGTTTCTGATCTTTGGTCATCGGCATGGCGTCTACGTAAAATTCGTTTTTGCCGGCGGACAGACTGTTGAATACGATCGAACAGGACTTGACTTTTTCCTGGCGGTACAAACGTTTCATGATATCCCCGAGTTCGGGATACAATTGTTCCGGTCTCTTACCGCAGACCATATCCTGACAAATATCGAAGGCTTCGCAGAACAGAATATTAACATCCATGATGATGCCGGCCTGATCCAGTAGGATATAACAGGAATGATTGGCTTTGGCATTAAACTCAGACATCAGATCTTTTAATTTATGGGAAGGGTCTGTATAAAAATCCAGTGACCCCAGATAGCGGATCACGGAAAAATGCAAATCATCGGCCAGCTTCACAGGCATTATGTACAAATTGATAAACGCATCCTGGGCAAAGATTTTACTCTGCGGGAAAGTACGAAAATAAGGGAAAGCAATGGTCACATAATCGGACAGAACATCGGTATAGTGTTCCTCACCGATCACGATGCAGGATTTTTTGCCCTGTACAGCAAGGGCGGCCGCGTTGGTACCCACCAGATTTTCCGACATATTGGTAGAAAATCTTAAGTTTTTACTTTTCAATTCATCCAAAAGCTTGCGGTTTCCTCCCTTGGAAAATACAGAGAGATTTCGATTCAGATAAAAGACAGCGATGCCGATTTTGGAAAGCAGGTCGAACTTCATCTGGTAAATATATTCTGATTGCTTGCGGATGTAGCGGGAACTTTCCAGAATATCGTTGGGCGTATGGGTATCAGTGGCCTCCCGGATCAGTACTTTCTGTGAGGCGTCCACATTGGACTGCCGGCAGCGCACCCATGACTGATAGATATTGTCGGAAACGACTCCCTTTTCTAAGAGTTCACCTTTCAGGAAAGAATGTTTATATTTCCGGATGGTGTTTTCATCGTATGTAAATTCCATGGCAGATTCCCCTTGACTAATAGATAGGGCCTTTTGGCCGGGTTTTTAGCGCATTTTTATTATAGCATGAGTGATTTTGGAAATCCAGTAGAATGGGGGTTTTGAATCCTTAGGCAGATTGTATTCTATTATATTAAATGTTAGTTAAGTTTTTTAGTATCCTGTTGACACAGCGGTGTAAATCCCCTATGATATTGCAAAATGGTTTTGCGACGTTTTCAGAATTCAATCCGAACTTAAGAATAAGGCATAATCTGCATTTTTTGTATGATGTGGGTGGTGCTTTTTGTTTTTCTCTAGATCAGAAAAGGAGTGTATGTATGGAGCTGAAACTGATAGGAATCAGAAAATCCTATGGAAGCAAAGAAGTATTGAAGGACTGTTCCTTTACTTTTGAAAAAGGAAAGATCTACGGGCTGCTGGGCCGGAACGGCGCGGGTGTGCTTCCGGAATTTTTGACCGGCTACGAATTCATTAAATTTTATATGGATATTCACGAGGGGGAGATCCCGCAGGGGAAAACGGTGGATGAATACTTTGATATGGTTAAGATAGAGCATGAGGACCGGCATCGCCTGATCAAAGGGTACTCCCACGGTATGAAAAACAAAGATCAAGATCCAGCTATAAGCCATATTTCTGGAGATCACCTTTCCGGTCCGGTTAAATAGGAACAGCTGCGCAGCCTCTCCTATCATGCGCAATGACACCAGAAGCAGCCAGAGGCCAAATCCCTGCCCTATCGTTCCTCCCGCCAAACGGGAAAAGACCAGAATCCACGGCAGATAATACAGAAAAAAAGGAATGTATTTGAAACTGTGTCATTTGTTTTAACGCATTAATCATGGCCATCCTCATCTTTCAATAACTCGATAATCTGCTTCTCAAAGTCCGCGCTTCCAAGCATCTGGCGGCCGATCTGCTGCAGCCGGCCGTCACTGATCACTACGATTTCATCGCACAGATCGGTTGCGAGATATTACGATCGGGTACGGCGGATATGAACGGAAATTTCATCGGTCCATTGATATCAACTACCTGTTCTCCAACCTGGTGAAAGCGTCTTCCGGAACCACGGCGACTTTCAAAGAAGTAGAGATAAAGGCTAGAGATATCGCTATCTCAGAAGCGAACAAAAAGAGATTCCAATACCTTAAGGGTTATACTTACCTGAACGCCCTGTTCTTTGCGCGTCATAAACGCCAGCTCATCAAGCCCGTCTGCTACCGGTTGGCGATGACGGCGGTGCTGTTCGGCGGGGCGGTGGTTCTCTGGCTTACGAACCGGGATGTGGCGGTCAGACTCAGTGAAAATATGACTTCAATGCTTCCTTCTTTTATCTTTATTATGTACTTTATGACTGTGGCCGATAAGGTCCAGCCGGGCCATGTTCTATAACTGTGACAAGGAACTGCTCCATTATGCCTGGTACCGCACCGGAGAGGGCCCTGCGCTTCTGCTCCAGCTCCGCTTTCCGGCTGGTCTCGTCCTGCGCAAGTATCTCCTGGGTGAAATCCTCCCGGAATACCCGCACATAGGTCAGCGTGCGCTGGACGCATTCCAGCACCCGCCGGTAAAGTACCTGTTCCCGGATAAAGTGGATATTGCAGGAGCCGGCACCAGCTTTCTTGCTCTGCGGTACTGGGCGTAGTTCATGACGGGCAGAGCCGCTACAACCTTCAAGCTGTAGTGGCTTTTGCTCGTTTATCGCGCGCTGTTTCCGGGTTTACTGCTCTCACCAGCAGGCGGCTTTCTCCGCCTGCTGTGCAGGTAATCAGCGTCAAACCGTATTCTCCTTCGTATTTCTCCAGTGCCTCCGCCTGATCGGACGCGACGGTTTCCATATCGTACACCTCGTAGTCCGTGAAATCGCCGTATTTATCCATGAGCCGGACAATGCTACCTATTTCCAATTCGTCCAGCCTTCCGAAATGGGAATCATCCCGGTAATTGTGCCCCACAATGACGATGTTCCCCGGGAAGTCCGGCGAGGACGGCCCCGCATAGGCGTTGCCTCCGGCTGTGGGCTGGGTCCCTGTGCCTGCGGCGCTTTGCTCTGTGAGACGGAGGACGGTACGGCAGGCGTCAACTCTGGCTCCGCCGCACCCGCGCGCAGAGCGGAAAATCCCGCCCATGCCGCAAGGCCCGCCAGTATCAGGAAGGCGCCCAGCCACACCGGGCTTTTCAGGCGTGAGGCGCGCCTTGTCCTTTCCTTCTTCCCGCGCCTATCCATGCCGCTTTTTATAGCCGAACTTTCTGTAGGCCAGCAGGCCGCCGCAGCCCAGGAGAGCCGCCAGCATCAGCAGCAGGTAGAACAGCGGGTTTGCCGTATCGCCGGTCTGCGGGATCGTATCGGTGTTGATGGTGATATGCACCGTATATGGTACGCCGTCCACGGTATAGGTCGCCGTGGCCTTGCCCGCTTTGAGGGCCTTAAAGGTGTAGGTGCCGCCGTCCTGGGTCATTTGCAGGTAATCCTTATCATAGCTCCAAGTGCCGCCAGCCGGGGCGGGCATCCAGCTTATGCTCTGGCCCACCAGCAGGGTATAGGCATCCGGCAGGCCGGTGATGATTGTCTTGCCGGGTACTTCTGCCACCGCGAAGGGTGACAAGCCGCTGAACGTGCCTTTTGCTATGTCGTTTTCCACGGTGAGCGTCCGGTTCTCCAGCACCTTGTCCTTGCAGTGCAGGAAAAGGACGGTCTGCCCGTTGTACTTGGCGTCCACCGGGATTTCCACGGTGAGATCGCCGGTGTATTTGCCGGAGAACAGGCCAATATCAAAGAGTGCGATCAGCTCGCCCTTGTCCTCGCGGGCGCGAATGTCGTCGCAGACCTCGCAGGAGCCTTTCACATGTAGCCGCCGGTCTTTTACCACAAGGGCCGCGTCGCTGGTGAAATAGCCGCTCACCTTGATACCGGTGTCCGCGTCGCGCAGGGTGCGGTATTCATAGGTTGGCCCGGTTGGAGCTATGGTTTCCGTTTCCATCACGTATTTGCAGACCGTACATTCCTTATGCCTGCTTCCGGCTTCGCTTTCCGTGGCTTCCATGTCGGTAATCCAACCGACTGCGATATGCGCCGCCTTGTCGATGATGCTGTCACCGGCAGTACATTCCTTCCAGTGGTTATCTTTATCGTATTGCCAATCGCCGTAAGTGTGAGTGTGAACGGGCGGAGCATCCTTGAAATTGGCCGTCACCGTCACGGCATTGCCGGGCATGGTGAAGCTGGTGCTGGGGTTGTTCGCGTTGGCAAAACTTCCGCCGTCAGACGATACCCATTTCTCAAACACCTTGCCCTGCGGCGCGGCATTCGCCGTGATCTGCGCCTGCTCGCTCTCCGAATAAATGACACCGCCCGTGGTATCCGTGCCGTTTTCCACCGTCAGCCGATAGGCGGGCGCGAGCGTCCAGTCTGAGAGCCGGAGGGTGTTGTCCTTCCAATCCTCCGTATAAGAGGTTGCTCCGGCCGGGAAGCGGATCGTGCCGCCTGCAGGCAGGCTCCTAAAGGCACTTGTGTTAATAGTTGTTGGAATGGTATCGCCCGTAAAGGTCAGCTCCGTCAGGTTTGCGCAATTCGTAAACGCATAGTTCCCAATGGTGGTCAGTTCGTTTGGCAGCACAATCCGTACGAGATTGGTACAGTAACCAAATGAATAAGTACCAATATTTTTCACTTTGTTTGGTATTTTTAGATCGATAAGGCTGGTGCAGCCATTAAACGCATAGTCTCCAATGGTGGTAACTTCTTTTGGAAGTTCGGTCAGTGCAAGGCTTTTACACATAGCAAACGCATGTTTCCCGATCGTGTTCACTTTGTGCGGCAACGCGGTCAGCGCAAGATCGGTACAACCGTTAAAGGCACTGTCTCCAATGTTTTCCAAGCTGTCCGGCAAGATGAGGGCAGTCAGTTTTGTAATGTTGCCATAGGTCTGGCCTGTGGTATTGCTCAAGGCCTTTAGGCCTGTTATCCCCGACAGATCAAGGCGATATAGGTTGCTCCAGTCGCTGTTGATGTGATACAGCTCCCGCAGGTGCCGCCAATTCCACTGTGTAATCTCAGTAACGCTGCCGATGATTTGGATGGTATCGATCTTTGTCTTATCCGCGCCGAGTGCTGCGAGCGCCGTATCGATAGCGTCTTTCATCTCGTTGTCAGTAAAACTCGTACCGCCGCTGCCATTGTTGCTAAAATCCACGCGCAAGGTAGTAATAGCGGGCGCGGCCTGTTCCTCCAGCGTCCAGCCGGACAGCCCGGCGCTGTTTTTCCATGCCTCGGTGTAGTTTGCGCTAGCCCCGGCAGGATAATAGATGGCGCCGGTATCTGCAGCATCCTTGAAAGCGTTCTTTTCAATCTTCGGTGGGCTGCCGCCCAAAAAGGTGATGGTTCCAAGGCTTTGGCAGGAATCAAACGCGCTCTCCCCAATGTAAGTCACGCTGGCTGGGAATGTGATTTCTGTCAAATGGGAAGAAGAAAACGCGGATTTACCAATACTTTGCAGCTGATAGGGCAAGGAAATGGTCGCCAGCCCGCTTTCAGCAAACGCAAACTCATCTATACTCATAACACTGCCCGGCAGTATCGCACTCGTTAGGTCAGAGCAATACCGGAACGCTTCGGGCCCAATGGCAATCGCATTGACTTGGAATCCCACTGATTTGACGACTTTATAACGTTGTGTCTCCTCCGCATGAATGCGTGTATCCGTTCGCCAGCCTGTAGTTCCCGCGGCGTTGATCGCGTAAAGCTCGCCAGTATCCGGGTAAAATCTATAGCCGTCTCCGGCGATGACATTCGTCGATGCGGAACCGCCCAGCGCCATTGCCAGGGCGCATTTCCCATCGTGGCCCGCGGGCAGGGTGCAGCCCTCGGTCAAGACGCAGGTTTTCGGGGTGCTCTCCGCGCTGCCGTCGCATTTTTCACAGGTATGGGCGCAAGGCGCGCCTTCCACCGCTTTACTGTAGCCGCAGTTCTCGTCGTGCTGGCCCGCCTCGATGTGTTTGCAGGGCGTTCCCGGCACAGCCGTGGCATAGGCGCAGTCCGACGCGTGGATGATCTGGCCGCCCTCGCCAGTTTCGGTGCAGCCCATATTGCAGGGAACCTCTGGTATTCCCGCCGAATAGCCGCAGTTCTCGTTGTGCTGGCCTGCTTCGATGTGCTTGCAGGGCGCGCCTTCCACAGCTTTCGCATACCCGCACTCCGTGGTGTGGCTTTGATGATTGGGGCAGGGCGTTTCCGCCGCGTAGGTCATGCCGGTCAGCGGAAGTGTGCTAACCAGCATACACAGGCACAGCCCCAAAGACAGTAGCCTGCTTTGTCTTTTCCTTTTATTCATGGTGTTTTCCTCCTTTTCTTTTGGGCTGGCAGCCCATGCCGTGTTGTTGTTGATAAGGTTGTTGCGGTTTTGCTCTGTGGATTCCATTGGTTAATCGTCCGTCCCGGCTTTCCCTTGCAGCAGCCGGAGCAGCGCGTCCCCCTTTCCGCGGGTGGGCTTCACCTGTCTTTCAGTCAGGTAGCCGGATTTCTGCGCCATCTCCAGAATATAGTCCGCCTGCTTCACGCAGTCCGCGGCCTGTTTGCGGCTGTTCTTCCTGGCGGCAAGGCCAGCGCCCACGCCGCAGTCCAGCAGCTTGCCGCTCAAGGGAAATTCCTGGCCTTCCTCTTTCAGATACCGCACGATCTCGGCAATCCGTACCGAAAAGTCGTAGGCCAGTTCTTGAACATCCATCCCTTTCACCTCTTTCATTGTGTTCCCGCCTCCTTTTCTCTGGGCTGGCGGACCATGCCGTAGAACAGTTGATAAGGTTTGTTTTGTCTTACCTATTACATAGGTAAGACAAGGAGGTACCCCCTTGTGCGATTTTTCCATTTTGACCGTTACAGATTTCAGGCTCCGCTCACGCGCCTTATACCTGTCCGGACCATAAGCGTACCACAAGCTGCCGACAATAAAAATCATACAGTATGAGGTTTTTCAAACTTTTTTTATTTTTTTGCGGCTTTTTTTGTTATAATGAAAGAAAAAAGGAGGCTGGAAGCATGGCAAAGGCAAAAAATGATTTTTTAAGCGATAAATTCACGCCCGCGCGTCTGCCGGAGGTGTGCGCGCCGCGCAAGGCGTTACTGTCGCGCTTCAATGAGGCGGCGGAGGACGGCCTTGTGTTCGTGTCCGCCCAGGGCGGCAGCGGCAAGACCGTGACGACGCTGCTTTGGCTCATGCAGAGCAAACGCCGGCCTGTTTGGATCGGGCTGGATAGCTATGATAACGCCCTGTCCATTTTCTACAAGCAGCTTGCCACTGGCCTCTATTCCCTCCAGCCGGACAACGAGAACATGCGCCGCGTTTTAACGGACACCGCCTTTTCCTCCACGCCCGTAGAGCATACGGTGGAGCTGATGAGTGAGATGTACCCGGAAGAGGGGCGGTATGTGATTGTGCTGGACGATTTTCATTTGATTACAAGCGGCGAGATCGTCAAATCCCTGCCGCTAATGCTGCGCCGCCTGCCCCACAGCTTTACCTTTTTCATCCTGTCCAGGAATGATATTCCCGACGACCTCCTGCCGCTTTTGAAGGACGAGAAGAAGGACGTCATCCGCAGGGAGTGTCTGCGCTTTACCGAAGCGGAGGTCAAGCAATATTTATCCGCCGTGGGAAGTTTTTTGACGCCGGACGAGGTGAAGCTGGCGTATATGGCGACGGACGGTTGGGCCATCGGCGTCAACGCCATCGCCCTGTCCGGGCAGGCCGCGCAGGGCGGCGGCTACGACTTCGCCCACTTCTTTGTGGAATTGGCTTGGAGCAAATGGGACGATAGGCTGCGGGAGTTCTGTATGCGCACCTCCATCGCGGACGAGTTCGATACCCAGCTTGCCGCAAATTTGTCTGGTAGGAGCGACGCCCATGCCGTCATGGAGGACTTGAGCCGTTCCAACTCCTTTTTGAGCCGCCTGCACGACGACACCTACCGCTATCACCATCTGTTCCAGGAGTTTTTGCAGAAGCAGCTCGACCAGTCGGGCATAGACGCCGCCATGCTGTACAAAACCGCCGCCCGGTATTACATGGAGCGGGGCGACTATTCCCGCGCCCTGCGCTTCTGGCTGACAAGCGGTGACTACAAGGGTACCGACAACTTTCTATTCAACTTCCTGTTCCGGGCGCAGGGGAACGGCGTGGCTGATTACGCGGCTTTCCTCCACAGCTTTTTCGCGGAAGAATTGCCCCCGCGGGCAGCAAGGGAAGCGCCGGTACTTCATGTACTCTATGCGTGGTACTATTACCTCACCAGCCGGTTTGAGGATTACGCCCGGCACATGGACGCCATTATTTTGAATCTGCCCCGCATCGCCAAGGCGGGCAATGAGTTTGTGGAGTTCGCCATGCTGGCCTTTCATGTGGATTACCGCAAGAGCCTGCCCGCGCAGGTCACGCTGTATCACATTTTCGGGAAGGTGCTGATCAGCTTTACGAAAGGGGGCCTTGCTACCAGCATCGCCTCCTTTACCCACAACCTTCCCTATATGCACCGCAGCAACCGGGACTATTCGGAGATCGCCCTGAATCCGAAGATACTGGATAAGATCGACAACACCTTCGCGCCGCTTTTAGGCCCGGAGTGGGTCTACCTGCGTCCGGGGATTTTGGTGAGCTTTACCTACGAGCGCAACCGTCTGGAAGCGGCGCTGCAAGAGAACACGGAAGTCTTGGGCCTGATCGGGCCGGACAACCAGCCGGACGGACGCATCTGCGTGATGGTGCTCCAGCACAGCATCCTCTGGCAGCTTGGCCGGGAGGCGGAGGCAAAGGAAGCGATGGAAAACTTGACCGCGTTTGTAAACGCCAACGCCCAATATTTTCTCCCCAACCTGACCGCCTACCAAACAAAGCTGAAGCTTCTAAACGGCAATCAGACCGCCGCCCGCGAATGGCTGGACTGCTACTATGTGACGGACACCGACCACATTGAATTTTTCCGCTCCTTCCAGCACTTCACAACAGCCAGGGCCTACCTTTCGCTGGGAGAAACGGAGAACGCCCTGCACTATCTGACGCTGCTCAAAGACTTCGGCAAAAACGGAAACCGCCCGCTGGACAGATGCGAGGCGGGGGTACTTCTGTCGGCCCTGTATTGGGCGCTGGGCCGGAAAAAAGAAGCGGAGGACGAACTGACCGAAACGCTGGAGGTCTTGCAGCCCTATGGATTTATCCGGCTGGTGGCCGACGAGGGCGAGGCGGTGGTGCCCATCCTCAAACGGGCCTTGTCCAAGGTGTGCGAAAAAGGATACAGGGGGCCGCTGACCCGCGCCTATGTGAACGAGGTCATGCTGGCCGCCCACAGCTTTGGGGTCAGCCACAAAGGATATATCCGGGTGAGGGCAGGCAAGGACAAGCCGGTGAAGCTGTCCAAACAGCAGGCGAGCATGATTACATACCTTGCCCAGGGCTACAAAAACGCCGAGATTTCCGAAATGACCGGCCTTTCCATCCCCACCATCAAGACGCATACCTCCCTCGCCTACAAGAAGCTGGGGGTAACAAACGCGATGGACGCTGTGCTGAAAGCGCGGGAATTGGGGCTGATTGAGTAGCTCCAGAATTAGGTCCATACTCTACTGGCGAGCAATGCAAACATGTACATGTTTGCTGTTTCAGCGGATTTTCCCCTTTGGGAAAACCCGCTGAAACGCTCGTTGGTGGATAGCTCCCAAACCCCCGGAAACGCCACCTGCGGTGTCGGCTGCGCGTCCTGCGGACGCTGGAAAAAACGGCGAGGGCAAGAAGGCGTCGCATACAAAAAAACACCATGCAGCGCAACCGCGTCACATGGTGTTTTCTGTTTTTCCGTTCACTTGGCGTAAGTCGTTATTTTCTTGTTCCTTCTTTATGGCTCACTGCCTTTAAGGCATCCCTTTTTCATCCATATTCATACTTATTATTTCTTAATTTAGTTGAATTAGAATCCATTCGCCTCAACCCCGTATACTGCCTGTTCGTGTGTAAATCCTTCGTATTCCAGCTGATCAATCAGACTATTCCGGGAAAATGAAGAAAAGTCTAAATAAGATTTGGCTTTTTTTGCCGCCTGCTCATTCCAGTCCGCTCCGCAATTGTCTACCGCGTTTACCGCATCTTCATGAGAAAATCCTTCATATTCCAGCTGTTCCACTAACCCGTCGTAAGAAAAGGCCGAAAAGTCTAAATAGGATTTCGCTTTCGAAACCGCCTGGCTTGTGCCCTCCAGCCCGCAGTTGTCCGCGCCGTGTACTGCCTGGTCATGGGTAAAGCCTTCATATTCCAATTGGTCGATTAATCCGTCATGTGAAAAAGAAGAGAACTTCAGATAAGATTTCGCTTTCTCCACAGCCTGCGCATCCCAGTCCGCATCGCAGTTATCTGCACCGTATAAAGCCTCATCATGGGTAAAGCCTTCAAATTCCAATTGATCGACTAATCCGTTATAGGAAAAGGCCGTATAAGCTAAATAAGAGTGCGCTTTCTGAAGGGCATTTTTTTGTCCCGTAGTTGCTCCGGCAGCCTGACTGTCCGTATCGGTTTTGCCGGGATTTTTCGTACTGTCTGTATCGGAACCGGATGCCTGTGCCGGTTTTTCCGTGCCAGGCAGGACTTCCTCCGCAGATACAGGGGCCGGGGTTTCACCCTGTGTCTGGCCGGGACCAGGGGATTCAGTCTGAACAGGAGCGGGGGTGGCGGTTTCTTCCTGTGTACCGGAACCGCTTCCGGCCGGTGTGACCGTGATGCCCCCGCAGGCAGCCAGAGTGAATACCATAAGGAGCGTAAGTGCCATTGCCAGAATCTTTCTCATTTTTATTCCTCCCTCATAATTCTAAGCCAATCGATTTGCAGCGTGTCCGCCATATATACTATAATTCTAGCATATTTGACATTTTATGACAAGGAATATGAAAAGACCAAGTTACTCCATAAAACTTTATAAATCCTCATGCCATCATACATAATTTGAAGCAGCCGGCATATTATTTTAAGGAATGTTAGCATAAAATAATGTATTGGAGGTATGACTTTGGCAGATGACAGCAGATTTGTAGTTCTGTCGCTTGAATTGCATCTGTTCTTTTCGAGAATCATGAAAGAACACTCTTTGTTTCTAAAGGCAGGCTTCACCCCCGCGGACAGCTCTTTTTCAGACGAGGCTGAGCTATTTAAGCAGAAATTCGAAGAATTGTTATACTGCGCGGTTCATTTAAGCGATGGTGTCGTGAGCCGCAGCGTTCTTTGTTCCGGTGAAGTCATCACGGAATTTACCGCATGTGCCGAATGGCAGACGCAGCAGTTCACGGGAATCGGTATAAACCAGGAAATTACCGCCCACGAAGCCTGTCTGCATCACGGGGAAAATCCCTGTGTCAGCGCGCAGCTGTGCGCTAATGTACATCAATTGAACCGCAATGCCATTGAATTGCTGGATGGACTGATCGCGCTGAAAGAGTGCATCCTGCAAAATGTGCTCAGCTGTAAAATGTTTACTATGAATTACCCTCTGCTGATCGAACACATTATACGTGAAGCGAAGTTATACCGCACCTACGTTTGTAAACTGGAAAACGGAATGGATCTAGATTACCGGAATATGCAACAAACGGAACAGTTCTGGAATCAGATTATGATGGAACACGCGATGTTTATCCGCGGACTGCTGGATCCTTCCGAAAATGAATTAATCGAAACCTCCGATACCTTTGCGAAAGATTATGCCAGATTACTTTCAGACTGCCGTAAGACCTTGGATTTATCCATTACGATTGACACGAAAGCATCGCTTAATGAAACCCTGAAGTTCCGGGATTTTAAAAGTGCGGGGACAAAGGGGATTCAAGAGTGCAGGATACGGTCTGTGATCCTGCCGCTTTTGGCCGATCATGTGTTGAGGGAGGCGAATCATTATATCCGGCTTCTGACTGATTGTAAATAATAGTTCCTGTCCATAGGGAAGCTGACGGTAATAAAAAAGATCAAGGTACAGGTATATAAAATGGGGTCAAATTTCTTAAATTTAGGGATTTGGCCCTTTATTTTACGGAACGCTGCTATAAATTATAGAATAGATTCCCGAAACCGGCAGATTCTATACTAGTACAACTTACAGTACAGCGATTTAGAAATACAAGATGTGTTTTTCTGCTCCGACATGTGGTAGAATAAAATACTATAGGAAAGAGGATTACAAACAAGAAAGGAGAATCAGTACAGTGGACAGGGAAAATGTATGGAAGACATATAAGCCGGAGGAACTGGAAGAATTAGAGCGGATCAGCCGCTCTTACAAGGAATGCCTGGATGAAGGGAAAACGGAACGGGAATGTGTGAAGCTGGCAGTCCGTATGCTGGAGGAAAAGGGTTTCCGCAGGCTGGATCGGATTATCGAGAAGAAGGAGCGTCTGCAGGCTGGCGACGGGGTTTACGCCGTGTGCATGGAAAAGAGCGTGGCGGCGTTCCGAATCGGAACAGAGCCGCTGGAACGGGGAATGAACATTCTGGGCGCGCACATCGATTCCCCGCGTATCGATGTGAAGCAGAATCCGCTCTATGAAAATGAAGAGCTGGCTTATCTGGACACGCACTATTATGGAGGCATTAAAAAGTATCAGTGGGTGACGGTTCCGCTGGCGATACATGGGGTAGTGGCGCGGACAGACGGTACCATAACCGAAATCCATATCGGGGAAAAGGAGGAGGACCCCGTATTCGCTGTGACGGATCTGCTGGTCCATCTGGCTTCCCAGCAGATGGAAAAAAAGGCCAGTGCGGTGATCGAGGGAGAGAAGTTAGATCTGCTGTTCGCAAGCCGTCCGCTGGAAGACGATGAGAATCTGAAGAAGGAAGAAAAGGACAGAGTAAAAGCCTATGTCCTTCAGCTGCTGAAGGAGACTTATGGGATCACCGAGGAAGACTTTGTATCGGCTGAACTGGAGATCGTCCCTGCGGGAAAGGCCAGGGACTGCGGAATCGACCGGAGCATGATCATGGCTTACGGACAGGACGACCGGGTATGCGCCTTTACCTCGCTGTTCGCTCTGCTGGATGTGCGGCAGGTAAAAAAGACGGCGTGCTGTATTCTGGTGGACAAGGAAGAGATCGGCAGTGTTGGGGCCACCGGTATGCACTCCAAATTTTTTGAGAATGTGGTTGCGGAACTGACGGCCCTTCTGGTTGGAGAGTCGGAACTGAAGGTGCGCCGCGCCCTTCAGAATTCCAGGATGCTGTCCTCCGATGTGAGCGCTGCTTTCGATCCCATGTTCGCGGAGGCGTTTGAAAAAAGAAGTTCCGCGTTCTTCGCCAAAGGGCTGGTATTCAACAAATTCACGGGAAGCCGCGGAAAAAGCGGATCCAACGACGCCAATGCAGAATATCTGGCTCTGATCCGGAAGGTGATGGATGATCATCAGGTAGCCTATCAGTTCGCGGAGCTTGGCAAGGTGGACGCCGGGGGCGGCGGGACCATCGCCTATATTATGGCCAATTATGGAATGGAAGTTATAGACAGCGGTGTGGCGGTGTTATGCATGCATGCGCCATGGGAGATTACCAGCAAGGCGGATGTGTTCGAGGCATATAAGGGGTATAAGGCGTTTATCTTAGACATGTAAGTACGATGTCATGCAAACCTTAGATTTATAACAGCGGGCGTTCGCTGATCGGTTCGCGAATCTGTCTTGCCAGAGTAAAATCGGAGTCCGGGCCACGGCGCGGATCCAGCACATCAAATAGATCCGTATCCACCAAAACACCTCTTCCCGCCCGCGCAGACGCCTGGGCATACCATTCCTGCTGCTGTAAGATTTTCAACTAAAATCATAAGATACACCATACAAACTTTGTGAATCCATGCTATACTAAAAAAGACAAAAAAACACCTGCTTACGGTTAGCAAAAAGATAAAACCAGTATAGGGAGATACAGTTGTGGAGAAAAGAAACAGGATGTACGGGAAGAAAACAGCGATAGAAACGGTGAAAGCATTCTGCACCGCCTGGTTTGAGCAGTGCGACTTACAGGCGGCGGCAGCTTTTTTATCCGAGGATATAGATTTTGCGGGTACCGGGGGAAATGAGTCGGCTCATAATAAGGCGGAAATGGAGGCATATCTGCAACGGGACATGGAAGAGCAGAAAGAACCGTTTCAGTGTGAGTTGAAAGAAATCCGTCAACAGGATATTGTGGAGACGGTTTGCAACCTTGCCATGGAGATGCGGCTGAAGAATGCGTGGTATCAGTGGTTCCTGCGGGCCTTTTTCACTCTGGTACTGGAAGACGACGGCCAGTGGAGAATACGCAGCTTCCATTTTGCTGAGCCCGGAAGCAGTCAGCAGGGGGAGGAACATTATCCGCAGACTCTGGTGGTGAAGAATCTGGCCCGGCAAAAACAAGAGTTGCTGGACAATTCGGTTCCCGGGGGCATGATGGGCGGATACACGGATGAAAGAGAATTCCCGCTCTATTTTATTAACCGTCAGATGCTGCGCTACCTGGGGTATGATACGGAAGCGGAATTCGTAGCGGATGTGGGCGGCCAGATCTCCAACTGCATCCATCCAAAGCAGCGGGAGATGGTAGAGCATGCCGTTTTGGAGCAGCTGGAACATTCGGATGAGTACGCGGTGGAATATAAAATGCGCAAAAAAAATGGTTCCTACATCTGGATCCATGAGTTGGGAAGAAGGATTATCGCGGAAAACGGGCGCCCCGCGACGCTGGCCGTATGTATCGATATTACCGGACAGAAACAGCTTCAGGATCGTAACAGGGAACTTTACGAGCAGGAACTGGCTCATTTTGCGGAATTATCTTCCTACGAGGGTACCATTCAGGGAACGATCAATGTAACAAAAGACCGGCTGGAAAGCTATGTGTCCACTGCGGATGTGGCGGTGGCTAAGGTAGGGGATTCTTATCGGAAGACGGTGATTAAACTGTCTGAGTCAGCCGCGCAGCCGGAAATCGCGGAAGATATGCGCAGTACTCTGGAGCGGGAAAAAGTTCTGCGGGACTATGCGGCCGGTAAGACGGATTATCAGTTTGTATTCCTGCGGCGGAAAAACAGCAGCGGTTTCTTCTGGAGCAGTACCCGCATGCGGACCTATGTGAATCCGGAGAACGGTGATATCGTATTATTTTTCTATACCACCGATATTACCGAACAGATCATGAAGGAACAGCTTCTCCATCAGATCGCCCGGCTGGACTACGACAAACTGACGGAGGTGGATATCCGGCAGGACACCTATCGTGTTCTCTCTTTTAAAGCAAACAGAGAAAATGCTATCGCGATGAAAGAAAAGTTCCAGGAGGAAGTGCGCAGGACAGCAGAGCGCACAATGGGTGAAACCTCCCGTAAAGAGTATTTAAGCAAACTGGATTATACATATATAAAAGAGAAGCTGGAAGAAGTACCGGTATATACATTTCTGGCTGACGTTGAGGATGAACAGGGGAATCACCGGATCAAACGGCTGGAAATATTTTACGTGGAAAAACGGATGGGCCGGATCTGTATCGCCCGCAGTGATGTGACGGAGGTAATCGAAAAGGAACAAAAACAAAAAGAGGAACTGGCGTCCGCCCTGGTGGCTGCGAAACAGGCCAATGCCGCCAAGTCTGATTTCCTGTCGCGTATGAGCCATGAGATCCGCACACCCATGAACGCGATCATCGGCATGAGTACCATAGCGGCCCAATCCATAGGAAACGATGAGCAGGTGGCGGATTGTATCTCGAAAATAGGTATTTCTTCCCGTTTTCTTTTGTCCCTGATCAACGACATCCTGGATATGAGCAGGATTGAAAGCGGAAAAATGCTGCTGAAAAATCAGAATATCCCCATGGAGGAGTTTCTGTTGGAAATTAATTCAATCTGCTACAACCAGGCGGATTCCAAGAACGTGGATTACGAATGTATTGTGGATCCGGTATTGGACGACTGCTATATGGGTGACAGTATGAAGCTGCAGCAGGTTCTGCTGAATATACTGAGCAATGCCATTAAGTTTACCGGAGAAGGGGGTAAAGTAACCTTTTCGGTGGAGCACCGGAACAGCACGAAAAATCATGCCGCGCTTCGGTTTGTCATCAATGACACGGGAGTCGGTATGAGTGAAGAGTTCCTTCCCCATATCTACGAGGCTTTTTCCCAGGAAATTACCGGAACTACGGCGCTTTACGGCGGCACCGGGCTTGGTCTGGCTATTTCCAAAAATATCATTGACCTCATGGGCGGAAATATCTCGGTGCGCTCCATCAAAGGGATCGGAACGGAATTTACCATAGACGTGAAGCTGGGGCTTGTGGAGGGCGGACTTGCACACCGTCAGAAGAAACCGCAGTATAATTTCTCACACCTGAAAACACTGGTGGTGGACGATGATGTAGCGGTCTGCGAGAGCGCGATAGTCACCTTAAAGGAAATGGGGGTTGCGGCCGAATGGGTGGACAGCGGTTACAAAGCCATTGAACGGGTGAAAGAGCTTTTAAGCAGCGGCCGGTATTTTGATATGATCCTGATTGACTGGAAGATGCCGGACATCGACGGCATTGAGACGGCCCGGCGGATCCGAAGCATGGTAGGCCCGGAGGTGACGATTATCATTGTGACGGCGTATGATTGGGGTGCCATTGAAAATGAGGCCATGCTGGCCGGCGTCAACCTGCTGATGAGCAAGCCGATGTTTAAATCCACCCTGGTATCGGCGTTTTCCAAAGCACTGGGGGAAAAAGAGGAGGAGGCGCAGCAGACCGCCGTTATAGATTATGATTTTAACGGGAAACGGATTCTGCTGGCAGAGGATAATGCCTTAAATACGGAAGTGGCAATGATGCTGCTGGAAAATAAGGGCTTTACGGTGGAAACAGCCGATAACGGGATTCGGGCGTTGGAAATGTTCAGCAAGTCCCCGGCAGGTTATTATTCCGCGATCCTGATGGATATTAGGATGCCCCTGATGGACGGGCTGACGGCTACTATCAGTATCCGTCATTTGAGTAATAAAGATGCGCTGACGATCCCGATCATTGCCATGACGGCCAATGCTTTTGACGATGATATTGAAAAGAGCAGGGCGGCCGGGATGGATGCCCATCTGGCCAAACCCATTGAGCCGGACCGGATGTATCAGACGCTATATGATCTGATCTTCAAAGAGGAGGATGAAAATGATTAAAACGAATAGGATCGGCTGTCTTTTGGGGATTGTAGTTTAATAAGTAATCTTTTGCTTCTCTTGCGGTATGAAATTGGATGTCTTCCCTGCAAAGGTAGTGAACTGCTTCATTCCAGTCTTTCAGGGAGAATTGCTCCGGGACGATTGAGTTTATAACATACTTCCAAGCGTTAATGTTCATGTTAGGGTTAGTTAAGTCTGACAAATAAGTTAAATTGCATCCAAACTGCAGATACTCCAACAAATCCATAATTTTTCCTCCTGACTGGTTGTTTTACCACATAACAGCAATTATGTTGTCAGCCTAAACTCTTATCTTATAAGGTAAGACTGTTTCGGATGTTATCTATTAATAAAAAAGGCATACAAAACAGGCCGGTTAGAAAGCCTTTGGCGCCGGTCTGTTTGACGTATCATCAATTCCATGATTTTCAGTTTAATATTAAGATAGATGGAGAATATTGTAATTTTTTAGTTGTTGTGATAGAATTTTTATGTATTATAGTAATCCGCGTTTCATGTGATTGACAACATAATTGCTGTTATGTTGTCGTTTGTTTATTTGCCACAATAAGGTCTAAACGGTTTATTAATTTTTCATGTTCTGTCCCGCTCTCCTTGGTGTAGATCCGGGTGGTGTTCACACTGCTGTGGCCCAGCAGATCGGCAAGTCTTGACAAATCCTTTTCCAATTGATAACAGGTTCTCGCGAACAGATGGCGAAGATTATGGGGAAATACCTTTTCCGGCTCCACGTCTGCGCTCTCGCAGAGGGATTTCATATCCCGCCATATGTTTGAGCGGTCGAGCGGCTTTCCGCTGGCCGTGCAAAAGATACTCCCGCTTAAGATGCCGCGTTCTCTGCGGTAACGTTCTAACATGCGGCGCAGTTCTTTCGGCAGAAACACCGTTCGGGCCTTGCCTTTGCATTCCACGGCCGCGCGGCCTGTCCGCACGGCATCCGCTGTGATAAACTTTAACTCCGACACACGGATTCCCGTGGCGCAGATGGTTTGCAGAAGCAGGGCAAGCCGCTCGTTGCGTTTTTTCTCCGCTGCCTGGATCAGCCGGTTATATTCTGTCCGGGTCAGCTCTTTTTCCGGTTTTGTGTAAAATTCCCGTTGGATCTTAAGGGGTCTGACTTTCATCTGAGGCAGGTCCGACCATGCGAGAAAACTGTTCACGGAAGCCAGCATGGAGTTCACACTGGCCGGAGCATAGGTCTTTGACAGGTGTCCTTTCCAGTTCACCACCACCTCCTTGCAAAGTTCCCTGTTTCCCAAAAATGAAAAGAAAGCCTTTAAATCCCGGATATACTTTTCAATGGTGTTTACACTGCGTTCTTCCCTGCGCAGATAGATTTTGTAGTCTGTTAAATCGATCAAATAATTTCCCTCACTTTCCTTATAGTCAAGTTTTATTATGCCACTTTTTGACAAACCGCATACACCGGAGGGTACCCGCTTTGACGACTTGCCTTTGCGTAGGGTATACTAGGCATAACGGTAGGATGAGAAAGAAACGTATAAAGATAGCGGGGTCAAAACATATGATAAATATGGCGATTGTGGATGATGATAACGGCTATTTGGATAAGTTAAAAGAAATATCGGAGAAATATTTTACCTCACATTTTGTGGAATACAAGCTGAGTACATTTACCAAGGGCTGTAATTTAGTTTATGAATTGCAGGAAGGAAAGAAGTTTCAGGTCTATCTGCTGGATATCGACTTATCTGACCGTGAAATGAACGGACTGGATCTGGCTAAGGTGATCAGGGCCAATAAAAATGGGGATTCATATGTTATATTTATTACGAATTATACGGATTATGCAGTGGATGGATATGAACTGGACATCTTCCGGTATATATTAAAGGATCAGATGGAGGAGAAGCTGCCGCAGGCACTCGAGGAGATCGGAAAACGGATGAATATTCAAAGCGGTGAATATTACATCATTGATAAAGGAGGGATTCGTGAGAAAGTATTTTATAAGGAGATACTTTATATTTATAAAGAGAAAAAGAATGCGGTGTTTGTCACCGACGACGGAATAAGCACGGTCAGAAGTAGTTTAAACCGCGTGATGGATGAGCTTCATCATGATGGATTTGTTTATATAAACAAAGGAATTATTATAAATATTTCCCGGATCCAGAGAATGAAAGGATTGGAAATCATGCTGGACAACAAAGAACAGCTGTATGCCAGCAGAACCCATATTCAGGATGTGAAGCTGTTAGTTTCGGCATTTTGGAGAAAATATATGTAATTGAATAACTGAAAGTGGATACAAAATAAGTTTCTAAATCAAAAAGCTCCAGCTCTGGCAAATGCCGGTTCTGGAGCTTTTTGATTTAGAAACTTATTTTACAGCCCCATCCACTGCGGCGACCCCATTCAGTATTCGAGCATAGAAACAAGCTACTGGCATCAGCATTTTCTCGTTCAATAGAAAGTGCTCCTATTGAATAAAAATCCCTCCGGGGGATCGCACAGCGGCGGGAACATTCCTAAATTATTAGCTAAATGCCTAATTTTTAATATTTGCCCGGAAGGTCCTGACATTTATAATATTCAGTATAGTAACTGATATTTATTCAAGAGGAGGAAGGGAAATGAGGAGGCTTTTGACTATTATTTTGAGCGTGATTTTGCTGCTCGGCGCTCTTCCGGCAACCGCGCGGGCCGGAAATGAGGCAGTTCCGTCAGGAACGGAAAAAGAGTTCTACGTATCTCCTGATGGAAACGACAGTAATGCAGGCACAAAGGACGAGCCGTTCAAAACGATTGAAAGAGCAAGAGGGGAAGTGGCGAAATTTAATCAGAACATGACGGCAGATATTGTCAGTATATCTGATGGATGGAATCTACTATCAGGACAAAACACTTATTTTTGAAACGGAAGGGAACAGTTTGCAGCGCACTATGCAGTATCCGTACCAGAGAAAGCGAACATTGCGGAGGAAAACGGGGATAGTAGAAACCGTGTACTCCTGCTCAAAGGAAATGATCCGAATCTGGAGCTTGACCTTCTGAACAACGATTTACAGCGCAGTGTGTACGGAGAAAATATTACCACCTTTGATTTCCAGTTTCCGGAAGGATCGCGTTCCTATAACGGAATGTATAATGTGCTAAGAGAGGCCGGAGGTTCCGTCTACAGACTGAATATCAAGCCGGCGGAACGCAATAAGTATTTCCTGGATCTGAAAGATGTCGGCGAATTGCCGCTGCCTGGAAAAGAAATCAAAAACGCTGTCTGGTATACCTGCAAAATAATGGTAAAGGGCAACAGCCTTTATCTGAAAGCCTGGGAAAAATCGGCAGAGGAACCGAAAGACTGGGAACTGATCAGAGAAATGGAGGATCAGACGGGCAAGGAGTGCAGGTTGAACTTCTCTTACTATGATCCGGACGGACGGCCCCTGTACCTTGATAATGTAAAAGTGGAAGTGCTCGATCCGTCGGATGTGGAGAAACGGCTGACCGGCATCGAGATCAAAGCGGAGCCGGAGAAGAACACTTATTATGCAGGTGAAGAATTCGACGCTTCCGGACTCAAGGTCAATGCGGTATATAACAATGACAGTAAACAGGAACTGGACAAAGAGGCGTATACAGTGACTGGTTTTGACTCCGCGACAGAGGGAGATAAGACCATAACAGTATCCTACCGCGGTTATGCGGCGGAATTCACCGTTCAGGTTGCGAAAGCACCGGCGATGACCGGAATCAGGATTGCGCAGGAGCCTTATAAGACGGTATATGAACCCGCAGAAGAACTGGATCTGAACGGATTGGCTGTGAAGGCCGTATATGATAATGGCACGGAGCAGGATGTGTTATTGTCAGAATGCTCGATCGAGGGATTTTCCTCAGAAACCGGGGGTACTAAGACGATTAAAGTAAGCTATCAGGAATTCTCTGCGGAATTTGAGATAGAAGTAAAAGCGGCTGTGACACCGGAAAAAGTACTTACCAGTATCCGGATCGACCAGAATCCCGGCAAGATGGAGTATTTAATCGGTGAAGAGCTGAATCTTGACGGACTGGTGGTGACGGCTGTCTATGATGACGAGAGCGAAGAACCTTTGGCAGGCGGTTCGTACTCCGTGACCGGCTTTGATTCGGATACGGAAGGGACTAAGACGGTTACGATCCAATATAAGGAACAGACAGCAGAGTTCACCGTTCAGGTCAAAGAGGCTGAACAGCCCGAAAAAATCCTCCGGGAAATCAGGATAGACCAGATGCCGGATAAGACCGAGTATTTTGTCGGAGATGAACTGAATCTTACGGGACTTCAGGTGATGGCGGTATATGATGATGAGAGTGAAAAACTGCTGGGCAGTGATGCCTATACTGCTGCCGGTTTTGATTCTGAAACGGAAGGAACCAAAACAATCATGATAACCTATCAGGACAAGACGGCGGAATTTAAGGTAGAAGGCAGAACCAACCCCGACACCGACCCCGACACCAATACCGACCCCCACACCGACACCGACTCCCACACCTACACCCACACCGGCACCAACTCCGGTTCCCACTCCTGCCCCGGGACAGGTGGTGATCAGTTCGGAAGGAATGAAATACTATGTACAGCAGTCCGCACTGCCTGAGAATAAGAGAAACGAAGCACAAACAATTCTCGGACAGAATCAGGAGTATCAAGGATTCCGGGATCTGTTTTCGGATAAAGACAGGATATTTACAGATATTTCCGTTTATGATCAGGAAGGCAGGAAAGTACACAAGACCCAGGGAACATTGGTATTAACCATTCCATACCCTGAAAATCCAGGCTCCACCAAAGACTTCATCATCTTCCATATAAAAGATGACGGCCAGGTGGAAAGAATAACCACATTTGAAAAGACGGACAGCGGCTTAAAGGTTACATTAGACAACTTCAGTACGTATGCGGTTAGCTGGAAGGACGCGTCAAAACAGAATCAGCAGGAAAATGGAAATGACGGCCAAGACAGCCATAATACGGATAACAGCGCACAAGGGGCACAGACAGGCGACCATGCGATGCCCGCATTCTGGATCCTGTGCTGCGCGGCGGCACTGGGACTGATCATCTTTATACGGAAAAACCGAAGACTCAATGAACATTAAAGCGTAAAGAGCATTAAAATGTATGTGTATTAAAGAGGCAGTTCGTATTATAAAAACATTTACCCAAAATATAAGGAGGATAAGAAATGAAGAAAAAATTAGTAAGTATACTTCTCTGTGTGGCTATGGTAGCCGCCATGATTACCGGCTGCGGAGACAAAAAAGCCGAAGAGGACACTTCCGGGGCGGCACAAACCAGTGCTCCGGCCGGCCAGCAGGACACGGCGAAGCCTCAGGAGACAGCGGATCAGGAAGATTCTGAAGGGGAGATCACCCTGACCTGGGCGGTATTTGAAACGGACAACTACACGGCAGAAGTGTGGCAGCATATCATCGATGCGTTTGAAGCCGACAATCCGGGGATTAAGATTGAAAAAGTGTTGATGACCGGGGATTCCAGGCCCCAATTCTTAAAGACCATGCTGTCCGCCGGAAATATGCCTGACATCAACATCGATCCGGTCGATCTGGCCAGCACGGATGGCGTCTACGCGGAAGTTCCGGAAGAACTCCTGGCGAAATATGAGGACAGCTCCGTGGTATCCTTCGATGGGAAAAAGACCCTGGTTCCGGCCTACAAAGCTTACCGTACACAGGTCTACTATAATAAGGCTCAGTTCGCCGATGCGGGCATCACCGAGACTCCGAAGACCTGGGATGAATTCATAGCTGTATGTGACAAATTGCAGGAAAAAGGGTATACACCGCTGATGGGCGTTGGCGCCTCCGATATCTGGGCAACCGCGTTCGGATACTGGACCGGTGTGGTGAATTCCGAACTGTATTCCGCATATCCCAACTTTAACCGGGACATCCTGGACGGAAAACTTTCCTGGACAGACAAAGTCCTGGCGGATACCTTAAAGAGCTGGCAGACCCTGACTAAATATTACCATAAAGGTTCCATGTCCTTCAGCAATACCCAGGCCACTTCCGAGTTCATGAGCAAAAACGCGGCAATGTTCATGGACGGCGCCTGGAGCGCCCCCACCATTGATAACAGCACGGAATACTCCGCAGATGATTTTGGCACCTTTATGATGCCCACTCCATCCGGAGCAAAGACTTACTGCACGATGCCTCAGTATTGGGGGGTAGCGGAAACCTGCAAGAATAAAGAAGCGGCTTTCAAATTCTGTGAATATGTACTGGGCGGCAATCCGGATATTTATAAATATTATCTCCAGGCGGACGGTACCTTCTCCGTCACCAAGACACCGGTAACCTATGAGATGGGACCCGTACAGACGGAATTCATCAAAAATCTGGAAGGCTACGAACTGGTTCCCGAAGCCATGAAGTTAGTCGGCGATGATGCATTCCCCACCGGATTCGAAGATTTTACACTGAAATCTCTTCAGAATATCTTTACAGGCGCAGATGTCGACGCGGAATTGTCAACCTGGGATGCGGAAATGCAGAGACTGGGTGCGCAGAAGTAATAAGTTAATTTGATCATTGAAAGATTTAGAGTACAAAATCGAATAATGACTTTGTACTCTAAATCATTTTAGGAGAGAATCTCATGAAGAAAAAATCCATATTATTCACAGTGCCCGCATTTCTCATCTACACGGTGCTGATGATTATCCCCATCGCCGGAGCATTTTTGTTAAGCTTTACCGACTGGAACGGGATCAGCGCCGGCTACCATATGGTAGGAATTAAAAATTACGTGGATATGCTGTCCGATGAACGGCTTAGAAATGCGATCTTTGTAACCTTAAAAATTACGATGGTGGTAGCCGCGTCGGTCAATATATTAGGATTGCTGATCGCCATGCTGCTGAACCGGGCAAAGCGGCTGACCAATGTATTCCGGAGCATTTTTTTCCTGCCCTATGTGCTCAGCACGGTGGCCATCTCCTTTATATGGCTTGCGATCCTGTCCTACACGGGAGTGTTTAATTCTCTGCTGGAGATGGCAGGGCTTGGGAATCTGGCAGCAGATTATATAGGAAATGCGAAAAATGCGATCCGCAGTATCTGTATCATCGAGATTTGGAGAATGCTGGGCTTCCACATGGTGCTGTATCTGGCATCCATACAGACGGTTCCGCGGGAATTATATGAAGCCTGTATCATGGACGGCGGGAACCGGTGGCAGCAGTTCCGCTATATTACGATTCCAATGATTATTCCCGGAATCACGATCTCCGTGATCATGAGTATCATGACGGAGATGAAACAGTACGATATCGTAAAAGTAATCACAAACGGAGGTCCCGGATATTCTACGGAAACCGTAACGTATAATATCGTAACCCAAGCTTTTGGTAATAACATGCTGGGATATTCGTCCGCTATCGCCGTATTTTTGTTTATCATCATTGCGGCAGTCTCGATCCTGCAGATCCAACTGTCCAAGAAACTGGAGGTGTCCTGAACATGAATATAGAGAGCAGGAAGACAAGTGTTTCAAGTATTTTATTGAAGATATTCCTGGTGATCATGGCAGTGATCTTTGCGACGCCCTTGTACATCACAGTGATCAACATCTTCAAAAGTACTAAGGAGATCTCTTCTACTCCCATGTCGTTTCCGCTGCCGCCCATACTCGATAATATCATAACGGTAATCAAAAACCCAAATGTCAATCTGGGTGAGATGTACTTCAACTCCCTGTGTATCACCATATTCGGAGCGCTGATCTGCATTATAGTCTCCGCGCTGGCGGGTTATTATCTGGCTAGAATGAAGACGAAGATTTCCCAGGGGCTGTATATCTATTTTCTGCTGGGTCTGATGGTGCCATATGCGATTGTATATGTTCCTTTGGTTTCTATTTTTAAAGGGGCGGGGCTGATCGGCAACCTGCCGGGACTGATTATGGTATTCGTATCGGGAAGTATTTCTTTTTCCGTATTCATGTACCAGGGGTTTATCAAGTCTACTCCGGTCGAATTGGAGGAGGCTGCCATCATCGACGGCGCGGGACAGCTGAAAATATTCACTTCGGTGATCTTCCCGTTAGTGAAACCATGTACCACCACCGTGGCGATCTTTATCGGACTGTCGATGTGGAATGACTTTCTCACACCGTTGCTGATCGGACAGATCAAGACGATTACCGTGGGAATCTATACGGCCATCGGTCCGTACGCCTCCGACTGGGGGAGCGTGTTCGCTTATGTCATGTTCGCCACGCTGCCGATTGTAATTGCGTACCTGCTGGCTCAGAGACAATTTATCGAAGGCTTGACGGCCGGCGCGCTGAAAGGTTGATGCTTATGATGAAAATAGTATCGGAATTCCGTTTGGGCGATATGAGGATCCGCTACGTATCGGACGAAGAGGGACAGGTGGGAATGGAACTGTATCCGGCTTCCATGAAGGCTGAGCTGGCAGATGGAAAAAGTTATCGGGCGGACCCGCTGGTACAGTGGAAGAAAGAAGGGGATGCGTACCCGTTCGGGTTTGCAAACGGCTTAACCATGCGCAACAGCGAATCGGTAAGCCGGATGAAATACAAAGGACAGCAGGTGGAAGAAGACGGCGCAGGGATTCAGATTACGACAACTCTGGAAGACAGTGAGGGATGCCGGATCTCACATATTTTATCCTATAAAAAGGGGAACCCTGCTTTTACAGTATCCGCAGAATTCGAAAATTTTGGGGATGAGCTGCTGACACTGGAGATGATGTCCAGCTTTTCTCTGGGCGGGATTACCCCGTTCGCCGGGGATGAGGCCCCCGGCCGGCTTGTTACATACCGGATCCGGAGCAAATGGAGCGGGGAGGGTAGGCTGGAGAAACGCACGGTAAGTGAACTGCTGTTAGAGCCGTCCTGGTCGAGGCACGGAGCGTACAGCGATAAAATCGGTCAGAACGGTTCTCTTCCGGTCCGCGGTTATTACCCGTTTGAGGCGGTGGAGGATGTACAGACGAATGTGGTATGGGCGGCCTGTCTGGCAGTTCCCTCCAGCTGGCAGATGGAGCTGTACAGAAGGGACGAGGCGCTGTGCATGTCAGGCGGAATCGCCGATTATGATTCCGGGCACTGGCGCAGGGAAGTGAGGCCGGGGGAAAGCTTCCTTACCGTTCCGGCTTTTCTTACCGTCTGCCGGGAGAATGTGGATGATGCCTGTCAGAGACTGACGAAAATGTGGAAAAAAGCAGATGACGGCACGGAATTACCGGTTATATTCAATGAATTCTGTACCACATGGGGAAAACCGTCCGATGAGAATATCAGCCGGATCTTAAAAGTATTGGAAGGCCGGCCGTTTTGCTATTTTGTCATCGACGCCGGCTGGTATGCGGATTCGGTAAAAGGCTGGGAGAGCAACATGGGCGACTGGGAGGTCTGTGAGGATTTATTCCCGGACGGACTTATGGCGACGGTAAATAAGATCAGGAATGCCGGTTTTATTCCCGGAATCTGGTTTGAGATGGAGACCTGCGGGAAGGACTCCAAAGCTTATTGGCTGGAAGATCATCTGCTGAAACGGCACGGTAAGGTGATCACAGCGGGCGGGCGCCGTTTTTGGGACATGAGGGATCCCTGGACGCAGGAATATTTAAGCGGTAAGGTGATCGGTTTTCTCGAGCGATATGGGTTCGGATATCTGAAAGTAGACTATAACGAAAGTATCGGAATCGGATGCGACGGAGCAGAGAGCCTGGGTGAAGGACTGCGACAGAACATGGAGGCGGCGCAGGAATTTTTCAGGAAAATACGGCGGAGGTTACCGGATCTGGTGATCGAAGTGTGCGCCTCCGGCGGGCACAGAATGGAGCCTTCCATGATCCGCCTGTGCGATATGGTTTCCTTTTCAGATGCCCATGAAGAAAAAGAGATACCGGTGATAGCCGCGCAGGTACACCGCATGATCCCTCCGGGACAAAGCCAGATCTGGGCGGTGCTGCGGGCCGGCGATTCACGTAAACGAATCGTTTATTCCATGGCGAATACGTTCCTGGGTGTGATGTGCCTGTCAGGGGATGTATATACGCTTTCTGACAGCCAATGGAATCTGGTGGACCGGGGAATTGAATTCTACCGGGCAGTCAGTCATATCATACGGGATGGACATACCTGTTATCATGGGACAAAACAGCAGAGCTGGCGGTTTCTCAAAGGTTGGCAGGGAATCGTCCGGTACTCGGACGATAGGCGGGAAGCGTTAGGCGTGATCCACCGGTTCGAAGGGCAGGATGAGGCTGCGGGGATGATCTGTCTGCCGGTCGGCACAGGGTACCGGCTGGAAAGGATATACGAGGGAGCCGATCACCGGGTCCGATTGGAAGAAGGATGTCTTAAGTTTGAATTTGACGAGGACTATGACGCGGCGGCTGTTCATTTAGTAAAGGATTAGAGCACTCCCGATTGCCAGCGCGCCGCAGCGGCGATATAATGGAATTCAAGAGGCTGATCGAAACGGGGAGGGTTACCATATGTGGGCTGGCAGGGTAAAAGAGAAGCTCAGGCATCCGGGCATATTTCTTAAGATACTGGTACTGTTTGAGTGTATACTGATTCTTGTGGTGATAGTTACATCCTCCTATATAATAGAACGTTTTTCTAAAACGGTTATAGAAAAAGAGATTATGCTGGGCGATACGAAACTGGACAGGCTGGCGGATTACTGTAATGATAAATATAACAGGGTCTATAGTCTCTACAATTATATACACAGCGGACCCATAGCGGAAATAGCCGCTAAGGCGGTCCAGAATCCGGATGACGGATACCAGATTAATAACATAGAGATCACGGGCGTATTTTCAAAAGGGGTCATATCCGCGGACCCGGACATCAGTGATGTGATCATCAGCGCTGTAAATGGGATCGTATATTCTTTTTCAGGCGATGGATATGTCGCGGTAAAGCCCAGCTTTGATTTTATGCATTACCCGGCCATGGAAGAATTTCTTGACTCAGAGGATACGATATGTATGTATTATGATGACCCCACAGGCTATACCTTAAAGGAAAGGGAGCCGGTCCTCTCTTTTGCCGGGAAAATCTTCGATCCCACCATTTTTCCGAAAAGGGAATTAGTGGGCATATTTATCATGAATGTGCCCCTTAAGGCCATCGAAAAGCAGGATCCGTCCCTGAATACATCCATGGATGGGGAACTAACCCTTCTGAACAGCCATGACCAGATCTTGTATTCCACCAATCACGGCAGATGGGGAAAGACAGCGCAAGCCATGTCTCATGACGACACGGAAGAATATATCAAGTCAAAAGAAGTGGGCACATCGGGGATGAAGGCGATCTATACCCTTTCCAATCAGGATCTGATCAGAGAGATACAGCAGATGAAAAGCCAAATCTATAAGGTTATGGCAGCGGCGATTATATTTACCATGACGGTATGCCTTGTTATATACCGGGTATTCAACCGCCAGGTACAGACGCTGATCCATTCTATGAAGAAGCTGCAGACGGGAGATTTTAACCTGCATATTCCGGTAAAATCCAAAGACGAAATCGGAATTATCAGTCAGGCATTTAATGAAATGTGTTCAAAATTAGACAATTATATTTCCGAAGTCTATGCGGCGGAGATCCAGCGCAAAAACGCGGAACTGAATGCGCTCCAGACACAGATAGACCCCCATTTTTTATATAATACACTGGACAGTATACGGGCGAGAGCGTTGGCGGAACAGGATGAGAATACAGGGGAAATGATCGTGCTTCTAGGAAAGCTGTTCCGTTGGAGCAGCAGGACCACGGACAAGTTTATCACACTGGAAGACGAGCTGGAATACATAGATACGTACTTAAAGCTGCAGAAATACCGGTATGAGGATCGCCTGGATGTGGATATACGGGTGCCCGAAGATTATCTGGATGATATGATTCCTAAGCTGATCCTGCAGCCCCTGGTGGAAAATGTGATCAAGCATGCGCTTTCCGACAAAGAAGGGACGGGGCTGATTGGTATCGTTGCAAAGGAAAAGGAGGGCAAACGCCTGGAGATTACCATCTTTGATAACGGCAAAGGAATTGAGGATCAGGTCCTCCGGGAAATGTATGAGAAATTAAATCAACAGGTAGCACAGGATGAATTCAAAAGTATCGGCCTGCAAAATGTCCAGGCCAGGCTAAAGCTTCTGTTTGGCGGGGAATATGGGCTGATGATCAGAAGTATAGCAGGTGTGGGCACTGCTGTGAAGGTTATTATTCCAATATTAACAAAGAAGGATGTGCAGGAGGATGTATCAATTACTTATCGTGGATGACGAAAAACAGACTCGGGAGGGAATCAAAAGACTGCTGGAATGGCAGGATTACGGGATTGAGATCTGCGGGGAAGCTGGGAATGGGCAGGAGGCTCTCAAAATAATCGAAAGGCAGCGTCCGGATATCATCCTGCTGGACATCCAAATGCCGGTTATGAACGGCCTGGAACTGGCCAAAATCATTCACGCCGGATATCAGGAGTGTAAGTTCATCGTATTGAGCGGCTATGATGATTTCGCGCTGGTCCGTCAGGCGATGAAGTACGGGGCTGTGGATTATCTCTTAAAGCCTTCCGGCAAGGAAGAGATCATTCAGACCATCGAAGAGATTATTGACACGCTGGAAGACCGGATTATATCAAAGCTTCAAAATAACGAACATCTGGCGCTTCTGAAGAATAATGTCCTGAACCGGATGATCAACGGAACCATATCTTCCAGGGAGTTGAGGGATAAGCTGGAATTGCTGGAACTGGACTTTTCGAAGGGACCCTTTGCCGTGGCATCGGTAGAGATCGCCCAGACGCCGGATTCTGCAGCATCGGCAGAGATTGACCAAGCGCCGGATCCTATAGCTGAGGATGACATCTCGCGGCAGATATTCGGCATCTGCAATATTTGTGAAGGTATCTTAAAGAAATCCGGCAGGGGCTTAGCTCTTACTGATTCGTCCGGCCGGGTAAGCATGATCCTAATGGAATACAGCGGCTGGTCGTCGGATGAACGATTAAATAAATTGCTGAAGCGGTGTATTCTAGAGGTAAAGAAGCATATGAATCTGGAAATTACCATATCTGTCGGCAATCAGGTGTGCAGCAGCCGTAAGATGTGTGAATCCTATAGAAACGCGTTGAGCACCATGTCCTACCGGTTTATATTCGGGATCGGCAATGTCCTTTATTGTGATGAGATCAAAGAATACTTTGAAAAGGCGCCGGGTTTTATCAGAATAGACGGCGAACATTTTAAAGAACTTATTAAGGAAGGCAGTTTAAAGGAGGCTGGCAAATATGTCCGGGAGTTGTTTCTGGCCCAGATCCGCCGTGATCCGCTTGCAGAGATATATGTGCTGAAAAACAGCGCTCTGGAATTGAGCGTGTTGGCGTTTCAATGTCTGGCTGAGAATGCGTTTATTGACCAGAATGAGATCTATGATATGAAAAATCAGGTTCTGGCAGAAATCATGCTTCAGACATCGCCGGAAGATGTCAGCAGTCATATGCTTGACATATTGCGGAAAGTAATCGGACTGATCGGGAGCAGCCGGGAAAAGACTTTGAGCAAGCCGGTCTTCGATTCGATTCAATATATTGAGAGGAATTATACCGATCCGGATCTTTCGCTGCAGTATCTGGCTGATGATTTTCACATCAGCACCGCTTATCTGGGGAAGCTGTTTAAGAAGGAGATAGGCAGTAACTTTAATGATTACCTGAATACATACCGGATCCGGAAGGCGGAAAAATTGCTGGTGTCCACAAACTATAAGGGGATCGAACTGGCGGAAAAAGTGGGATTTGCCAGTTATAATTATTTTTATATTGTGTTCAAGAAGGTAACCGGGCAGAAGCCTATGGATATCCGGAAAAATGCTTTGGGGGATGTGTGAAGAGGGAGGTGAGGGCCGGGCGGAAAGGGAAACGCCGCGGCCGGGTGGAATCAGGCCGCAAATCTTGCGGGGACAAATCACTTCGGCCGGACCTAAGAACAACTAACTCCGAAGACAGGAGAACCTCTGATTGGCAGGACCCGCAACAAACTCGCCAAAGGACGGCTCGGACAGTGTTCCGGGCCCTGCGAGGTTCTCCCGCCTTCTGCGTAAGTAGTTCTAAGGTCCGGCCTCAAGTGATTTGTTCCCGCAAGATTTGCCGCCTGATTCCACCCGGCCGCGGTGTTTCCCTCTCCGCCCTGCTTTGTTAAAAGCCTAGTGGGAACGCTTTTAAGGCCGGAATTTGAGAAATGGATTGACATTTGTGATGTTGAATGCCATACTATAAAAACAAATCTAAGGAAGAGACAGTCTTTTGATATCCTTTTCTCAACTCTATGGTATATGCAGGTATGACCGTGATACATGCAGTATACCCGGTTAAAATCTAACAGACAAAATCAAAATAGCTTCATTGCTTGTAGTATTCTGATATTTCCCTTATAATAACCTTATACTTAACAGCATCCCCTAATGCATGCCCTGCGGGCCGGGTCGCAGCCTCGCTGCTCATTAAAGTTAAATATTCCCGATAAATCATCAAAATGAAATGGGTATAACAGAAGACTGTTTTTTCCTCGTATTACATTTAAGGAGGAAAAAACATGAACACAACCGATCACATCGGCACGAACAAAAACTACAAGGACCGTCTGTTCCGCCTTTTGTTCGCCGAAAAGAAGTACGGACTGGAGCTTTATAACGCGTTGAATCACACCGAGTACAGCAACGCTGGGGAGCTGGAGATCAGGACCCTGGAGGATGCCATCTGGATGAAGATGAAAAATGATGTAGCCTATCTGATCCGCGATATCCTATCCCTGTACGAGCATCAAAGTACTATGAACCCGAATCTGCCGGTACGCGGGCTGCTTTATTTCGCGGATATGTTCCGGGGGATACTGCGCGGGAAGCACATCTACGGCACAAGGCTGGTCACTCTGCCGACACCGGTCTATATCGTATTCTATAATGGCGACCAGGAGATCGGCGAAGAGAAGTGGCTGAAGTTGTCCGATGCATTTGCACACGGAAACGGGCAATCTAAAATGGAATTACTCGTACGTGTTCTAAACATCAACGGCGGGCATAACAGCCAACTGATGGAGCGATGCCCTATTCTCAAGGATTATGCGGTTCTGATCGGCAAGGTGAAAGCGCACCGCGGGGAAATGGATTTTGGGGAGTCGGTAAAGCGGGCCGTGGAGGAGTGCATTGCTGAAGGGGTATTGAGAGAGTTCTTGATGACAAGGAGGGCGGAAGTGATGAATTCAATCCTGACGGAATATGATGAAGAGAAAGTTCTGGCCGACATCGGACAGGAGCGCTATGAGGACGGAAAAGCGGAGGGAAAAGCAGAATCAATCCTTGAATTGCTGGAAGAAGGTGGGGATGTCCCGGAAGAGTTAAGGGACGTCATTCTCTCCGAGACGAATATTGAGACACTAAAGCGATGGTTAAAGCTTGCCGCCAGAGCGGATTCCATCAAGACGTTTAAAAGCCAGATGTGATGATAGTATATCACTGGTCTGTGTATACAATAAGATAGCCGCTTCCAATTACCATGTCTTTTTGTAGCGGGATATGAATCAATTTTATAATGAATATTCGAAAAAGCTTCAGGCCGATTGGTCTGATGCTTTTTTAAAAGTATGCCAGGCGGCGCACGTTGTAACAAGTGCAATTTACGGTACTGGCCGATACTGTCTATAACTGGATATGCCGCCCTGGCCCGGGAGCCGCTGATTTACTGTCTGGAGTCGGTGGATCAGGAGGATGGTCTGGCAGGAATTTGTTATGATGTTCACAGGTACCATCTGTAATCGATGCTGGGATACATTCGGAAGACGGGTGGAAGGATATAAAGGTATTGGAGGGAAAAGCTTATCGGCGCAAAGGGCATGAGAAATTGCTATATACCGATGTAGTACCGGAAGTGGAGGAATGCCTGTTCCGGGCAGTGCCGTATTTTAGCTGGGGGAACAGAGGAGTGAGTGATATGGATGTATGGGTTCCATATATACGAGGCATTCATTAATACTATAAAGTATGGTATACTTAATTTAGATTAGTATACTTTATTTAAAAGTGAAAGTCGGTGATAAATATGAAACCCAGACTTAAAGTAACTATTGGAAGCATTATTTTGTTGATTATATTCACCGCAATTATTCTTTACGGTCAATACTCATTTGACTATAAATCATTCAAATATATAAAAAGTAAAGATTATGATTGGATTAATCTTGTATCTGATACCAGGAAAATAATCATTAGTGATAATGACGATAAGAATTATCTAGCCTCCATTGTAGATAATACAATTATTTATCCGCGCAGATTTAGTAATTTATTTAATACTAACGAAAATGGGATAACTATCTATATTTATAGGGGTAATGAGATAGAAAGTACGCTGAATTATAGTGCGAAGGATAATGTTGTCTATGGCAGGTACTTTTGGCTTGGTTTGAATAATAATGAATTTCGTGATTATTTCAATAGCGTATTAGATGATAAGATATAGCCCATGCGGGATAGAAACGCATGGGCGTTTTAGTGATCTCAATTTTATCATTCGGGTAATTCAGAATTACGAATATCCTAAGGCTTTTACCATTTGTGATAGAAACGGTTCAGCGCGGCTTTTCACCTGCCCTGATATCTGCCACCAGCGGGGCAAGGGCTGCGCGGTCCGTAAAGTCGGTGTCGTGATCCGCACTTTGCAGGATATCCCGCTCATAGCTGCTCCGCTCGTTTTCCGGTTTTTTGCGCAGTGCTTTGATCATCATGTTTATCATCATGCGGTGGAGAAAGCTCATTTTAGAGTAAAGTATGCCGCCGCGCAGATGATAAATGTGTACCTTTTCCCAAAGGGCAGGTGGCAGCTTTTGTTCTAAACCGCCGCGGATGGCTTTGATGTTATCCTGATCTGTTATGTCGGAGACACCCACGGTAAATAGATAGAGTGCTTTGTCCCGGAAAGTATCAAGGTATTTTGTCAGCAGGGCAATGCCGTTAACGCCTCCGGCATAAAGGCCGCCGCCATACACGATAGTGTCATACTGCTGTAAATCAGCCTGCTTCACCCGGTCGGCCTGAAAAAGGCCGGCGCCTAAATCCTCTGCCAGCCATCTGGCGTAAGTTTCAGTGGAGCCATAGTGTGATTGATAGATCACTGCTGTTTTCATGTCATATCCCCCTGCATTTTATTAAGGTTGTCGATGAGTTTCACAATCACACCGGCTGCTGCCCCGCATTCCTCGTCGCTGATGCCGGAAAAAAGTTCGGTAAAAAAAGGAACGGATTCCTGAGCTGTTAGCCGTAAGATCTGCCTGCCCTGCATAGTCAGCACTACGCTTTGACTTCGATGATCCTCGGTGCTGTCCCGCAGCTCCACATATCCCCTCCGCTGCAATACCTCCAGCATCTTGCTGACGTTCTGCCGGGAAGTATCTGTCTCCCTGGCCAGCATGGTGATGGTAGGCGGCGGATCGGCGGACAGGTCGCTTAAATTACGAAGCAGAAACCACTGCTTTGTGGAAAGTCCATGTACCCTTTTGTCGGCTGCCAGCTGTAATTTGTTCGCCAGCACAAAAACACCGCCAAACATGATGTGTTGTTTATTCTTCGGAATTTTCATCTTAATCTCCAGTCCATGTCTTCAAGAGCTTGACAAACAGTAAGGTAATCTGCTGCCTATTATACGCAATAGGTTGCGTTTTGTCAAGCTGTTGGGAGACCGATGTGCAAGGTTAAGACTTGGATTTTTAATTTAGTTGCTGAGTGACCGCCTGCTGAAAAAAATGCTGGAAAATACCTGCTTGTGCAAAGAGGCCAGGGGAAAAATACGCATTACACTTTGCCGGTAACGAACTCATTTCAGCGGGTTATTCTATCGTGAAAATCCAGCCTGATTTGATAATCAGGATAATCTGAAATGATAACAAAAATTCCCGTGTAAAAGATATAGTAAAAATGCAATACCAAGATTGTAAATTCGGGAATGGATATTGGGATGGTGTACATGCTTCACAAAAATTAAATCTTATATGATAAAATCAAATTATACTTTGCAGTATCCCTTAATGCAATGCCATACGGGCGGGTTCGCGGCATTCGCCTAAGGTATAATCTTATCGTAATAAAGTAAATGTGAGGGTAGTGTGAAAGAAACCTACAACTTTCATCACTATTTGTGCCGCCAACGAAAAGGCGGCGGAATGGAGATTTCTATGAAGCAAAAAAACAATCCTGGCATGTACGAAAGTATTCAACATTTAATGAATTCGGCGGCGAAGATTTTTGTTACCGGGGTCCGCAGTTCAGCATATCACTGGCACTACGATTATGAGTTCATAGCGGTTTTGAAGGGGAGAATAGAGGTACTGTACGGCCTGTATGGCCCGGAGCCGCAAAGACTTTCTGAGGGAGATATTATACTGATTAATCCGAAAGGGGTTCATGGAGTACGGGGGATCGAACTGGATAACATCTGCCTGCTGATCCAGTTCCCCTCCAGCTTATTTGAGCCGATCACGGCAGGGATGAAATACCATTTTTTCCTGAACAGCGTGAACGGACAATACCCTCCCAAATTACCTTACGGGCATTATCTGAATATCGCGGTCCGAACAGCGCTTGCACAGAGGAATGATGGAGCGGATACCAATCTGCGGGTGAATGCGGGGCTTTACCTGCTGCTGGCAGATTTTCTGGCAAGTGTACAATATGAGCTGCGGTCTGCGCCGCTCAACAATGAGAAGGATACGGAGCTTGTTATGGCGATCAGCGGTTATATTGACCGGAATCTGTCGTCGGAGAATCTGCCGGATGATATTTACCGTACATTTGGACTCAGCGAAAAGGGAAGCTATCGGCTGCTGAAAGAGATCGTAGGACTGACCTTGAAGGAAATGATCGACGCCGCCCGTATCGAGCGGGCATGCACGTTGCTGCAGGACGCCGGCATTCCTCTGCAGATCGTCTCCGATGAATGCGGCTATTCGGGAGAGGCCACCTTTTACCGCAGATTCAAAGCGGCGATGGGAATCACACCGGGTGAGTACCGGAAAGGAGCGGAGGCAAACGCAGTAAGCAACGACATACAGGATTATCTGTCGTTTGATGAATGCGGAGTCGATGCGTTATTGTGCCATTGGGCAGGATTGGAGGAATGACAATTGGAGATGACAAGGGAAGAGCGGTTAAAATATACGGAAAAGGCAGAGAACCTGGTAAGCCGGATGACATTAGAGGAAAAAGTGTTTTTGATGAGCGGCGGACAGTCTCTGCAAAAAATAACAGAGGCAAAGCGGGCGGGGTTTCATTTTAATTATACTCCGTTCAGCGCCGGAGGAAATAAACGCCTGCAGGTACCGGATCTGCGCTATTGCGACGGTCCCAGGGGCGTGGTGTGCGGCGAAGGAAAGGCGACCTGCTTTCCGGTTCCCATGCTGCGGGGAGCCACCTTTGACGTGGAGTTGGAGGAAGAGATCGGTCGGGCGATCGGTCGGGAAGCGCGTGCTTTTGGGGCCAATTTATTTGGCGGTGTCTGCATTAATCTGCCCTATCACCCTGGCTGGGGCCGCAGCCAGGAGGTATACGGGGAGGATAGCTTCGCTATGGGGGCTATGGGCTCTGCTCTGGTCCGGGGGGTACAATCCCAGCACGTAATTGCCTGCCTGAAGCATTACGCGTTTAACTCCATGGAGAACAGCCGGTTTGAGGTGGATATTAACTGCGATAAGCGTACGGAACGGGAAGTGTATCTTTCGCATTTTAAGGACTGTATCGATGCCGGGGCAGCGGCGGTGATGACAGCCTATAACAAATATAAGGGCGAGATCTGCGGCCATTCCGGCTATTTGCTGCGCAGGGTATTAAAAGAAGAGTGGAGCTTTGACGGCTTTGTAATCTCCGACTTTTTCTGGGGAATTACCGATACGGCAGAGGCGGCCAACGCGGGAATGGATGTGGAAATGTGTCATACCCGGTATTATGGAAAACAGCTGATCCGGGCGGTAAATGCCGGTCAGGTGAAGCAGGAGGTCATTGATGAGGCGGCGGTTCGCATAGTCAGAACTTTGCTGGCTACAGATCAGTCCGGCAAAGAGAGCGGCAGCGCCTGCGCGGAAGAGGTGGTCGGCTGTGAAGAACATGCGAAACTGGCGCTCCGGGCGGCGCAGGAGGGTATTACCCTGATTAAAAACGAGAGGAACATATTGCCGTTATCCAGAAAAGCAAAGAGGATCGCGGTTATTGGAAAGCTTGCTTCCAAGGCAAATACTGGAGATACCGGTTCCTCCGAGGTCTATCCGGCTTATGTGGTTACGATTCTGGAAGGAATCGTTGAGGCTGCTGTTGATTCGGAAGTATACTTTTACGACGGAGATGATATGGAACATATGAAGCGCCTGGCTGAAAAGACGGATGTGGTCATTTTTACAGTGGGGCTGGATTACCGGGATGAAGGTGAATTCGATCCTATAAAGGAGTCGAATACCAAACGGGTCACCAGAGGCGGGGACCGGAAGAATCTGGGGCTGCATGCCCAGGATGTAGAGATGCTGAAGACTGTGGGAGCTGTGAATCAAAACTCCGTTGCTGTTCTGATGGGGGGAAGTACCATCACGGTGTCTGAGTGGGAACCGTATATACCGGCCATTTTATATGCCTATTATCCGGGACAGGAGGGAGGCACCGCCGTGGCACAGATCCTGTTTGGAGATGTGAACCCTTCAGGAAAACTTCCGTTTGTGCTTCCCAAAGAGGAGGCTGACCTTCCGGAAATCAACTGGGATGCCAAAAGCCAGCGCTATCACTATTATCACGGTTACCGATTGCTGGAGAAAAATAATAAGATACCATACCGGCCCTATGGTTTTGGCATGAGCTATACCACTTTTGAACTCAGCGGGGAACAGTTCCGAAGATCCGGTGAGCAGATCGAAGCATCTGTGATGATCAAAAATACGGGTGAGATGGCAGGGAGCGAAGTCCTTCAGCTGTACGCGGTCTTTCAAAATTCCTGCATAGACCGCCCTGTGAAAACATTGTGCGGCTTCAAGCGGGTGATGCTGCAGCCAGGAGAGGCCAGGCGGGTTGAGATTAGCTGTCCCATTGAGAGGCTTAAATATTATAACGAGGAGCAGGAACGCTTTGAACTGGAACACATGGATTATGAAATCTATATCGGGACCTCCAGCGCGGCAGAAGATTTGCAAAGAGGTGTGATCAGCCTGTAAATCTTAATATAGCCTATTTATCGGCCGTTTTCAGCAGGATTGTCAGTGCGCTTCCCGTGGAAAACAGATAAACTTATCTATAGCATTGAGAAAAAGGAGGGATACCTATGGGAATCAAATCACCTTTTATCTGTGAAATCGCGCCGGATACATACGCGATTAATGAATTCGGACTTGCAGCCATGTATCTGCTGATCGGAGAAAAAGAGGCTCTGCTGATCGACACTGGTTGCGGGGTCTGTGATTTGAAACAGGTTGTCGCTGGGCTGACGGATAAGCCCTGCAAGGTGGCGGTCACACATGGACATATGGATCATGTGGGAGGAATGGGCAGCTTTCAGGAAGTTTACCTGAACGAAAAGGACTATGATTTGGCAAGAGCGCTCAACTATGAGGAACTGCGCAGCTATGCGGACGCGTTTGGAAAAGCAGGCAGTTATCAGGTATATGAATATTCAGCGGATGACGTGCCGGAACAGATACAGATGCCAAGGTTCCTGCCGCTCAGGGATAAGGCACGGTTCGACCTGGGCGGCAGAGTCGTAGAAGTGCATGAGATAGCCGGTCATACACAGGGAGGATGTGTCTTCCTGGATGTGGCGCGCCGCCTGATGTTCAGCGGCGACTGCTGTAACGTGAACCTGCTGGCTCCTGACTGCAGCGTGGAAAAGACCCTAGTAGAAGTCCGGAAATTCAGGGCGCTGTCTGAAAGATTCGATCAAAACTTTAACGGACATGTGGGATATGTGGGAATGCCGACCTGTATGAGCCAGCCAAAAAGTGTTCCGGATGATCTGATCCATATCTGTGAGACCATACTGAGCGGAGAAGGGATACCACAGCCGTACGAGTTTCTGGGACATCATTTCATGGAAATGAGTTATGGGAACGCCAGACTCTCGTATAACCCGGAGCTTTTGATAGAAAATGATGGAGAAGCGCAGCCAAAAGGAGATAAAGCAGATGTTGACAAAGAATGCGGAAACGCGGGTTCAGGAAATTCTGAAACTGATGGGAAACCATGAATTCGATCTGCAGGTGTATGTGGAAAGCGATAGCTACAAGGGAATCTGCAGAAATATGGAATGTATGCTCAGCTATCCGGATGAGGGCAGCTGTGAGGCGATCGCATATTGGCGGCAAAGAGGTCTGAATAAGGAAATCCACGACGCGGATCAGCCGACAGCCAAATGGGCATCCTACCTGCCGGCCAGCTGGGCAGACGGGATTACGCCGGAAAAAAAATATCCGCTGCTGTTTGTGATGCATGGGAATAATAATCCGATCTATCTGGCGGAGAGCTATGGATATACACACATAGCGGCCAGAGAAGAACTGATTATCATTATCCCGGAAAACGAATCGGCTGAAAATTTAGACCGTCTTCTGGCCTATGCCAAAGAACATTATCCGGTGGACTGGAGCAGAGTGTATATGGCGGGCTATTCCGGAGGCGGATGGATGACCAGCCGGCATGCCCTTCGCTGGCCCGAACGTTTTGCGGCTGTGGGTGTGGGCGGTATGATCTTTGCCAATGGCACTGCTGGGACATACTGGCAGGAAGATACCCCATGGCCGGGAGAAACGATTACAGAAGAGATGATAGAACATGCGGCTCAGGTGAGAATCCCCATGTGCGGTTGTATGGGGGAGCAGGAATTCATCAATATCCTCCCGCTGACAGAAGATAAACCGGCTACGATGGATCTGAACCGGGAAGCGCCCAACGGCCATCCGTCGCCTCACCTGGATCTGACATCAAAGAATAAAATTGCCTGTGTCAACAACTGGAGGCGTGCAGCAGGCTGTGAACCGCTGCCGGAAGAAGAGGTCAGAAGAGCGGTACGGACCACGCCCGATATAGTTACGGAGAAACTGGGTTTTCCTTTTGAGAAGACCAAAGTTCTGAATCTGGAGGGACGCAGCCACTATATAGGAGACTGTGTAAACCGAGATGGTGATACCTTAGCACGGTTTATCTGCATGGGAAAATCGCCTCACTGGCCCAGTATGGCTCTGGCCGAGCTGACCTGGAAGTATATGAGGCAATTCGCCAGAAATCCGGAAACAGGGGAACTAATTCGCCTATCGTAAACGCGCAAATCATATGTGCCTCAAGCACAGCGAAGGGAATGAAAAAGTATGAAATTAGTGATTCGGGCTGATGATATCGGTTACAGCAATGTATGTAATATTGGATCGTTTGAAGCCATCGACCATGGCGTCGTAACATCGGCGGATATTATGCTGGACACGCCGGGGACGGTGGATGCACTGGAAAGACTGCGGAATTATCCTTGGCTGTCCATTGGATGGCATACGCATTTCTGGGGAACGCCGGTTCTTGGAGGTGAGAATGTTCCTACCCTATTCGATCCGGCAAGAGACGGATTCAGAACAGATCTGGACGCTTCCGATATCAGTTTCGATGAAGCATTGGCCGAGTGCCGTGCCCAGATGGAACTGTGTGTCAAAATTCTGGGACGCGCCCCTGATGTGGGGGGAAGCATGGTATCAACCGATACACCCTTTGGCCGTGCACTCGCCCAGGTCCACGAAGAGTATCTTATCGTTACCGATTATATGGGAACAGATCTGGGAACCTCTCAAAAAATCTACAGTGCCTCAGACAAATGGGTGGACCGGAAGATCTTCGTACGCGGCTTACTGGAATATTGCGCCCCGCTTCGGGCAGAGCCGCTCACCCCCGCAGGTTGGACCGATTCCATCACCGCCCTGGACCGATACGATCCCATCCGATTCTATATAGAAGATGAAAGCCACCTGCTGGAGGTTCCGGAAGACAGCATAACCGTTCATGCATGGCATCCCGGCTATGTGGACTATTATGTATACCGTCGTGGCGACCACACCCCGGCTGCCTATTGTTTTAAAGACATCCGTACGGTAGATGTACATGCTCTCTGCTCACCGGAAGTAAAAGAATGGCTGAAGTGCAACCGGGTCGAGCTGATTAATATGAGAGACGCCCTATACGGAACCAATGAATATCAAAACCATCTGCGCGCGATCGGCAGTGAGCTTGCCCTTTGATCGTGCATATCTCAGGAAACCCGGAGTGACAGCCGGGTTTCTTTTTTGGTTATGGGGGGCGGAGAGGTTTCCCTTTACTCTACTCCTGTAATAATCTGTCAAAAAATGAGAATAAAACGTGTCTGATGTGACAACAAAAGCTGTACCAGGATTGGTACACTGCAAATAGGAAGGGGAGAAAACGGGAAAGGAGAGCGGTAGGTATGAGAGAGTATGAGATTGTGGAGCACGCTTCTTTGGAGGACTTAAATGTTTTTCTGGTGGAGATGACCTATCGGTGCTCCCATGTGCACAAAGAATTTGAGCTGTTAGTTGTACTGGCCGGGACGATTGTGATTTTGTATGGACAGAGACAGAGGGAATTCCACAAAACGGACGTGATTATTATTAATCCCCGGCAGCCTCACGAGATACACGCTTTGACAGAGAACGCTATTATATTGTCTGTACAGGCAGCGGCCAGTTTTTGCAGAAAGATTTATCCGGAACTGTGCAATGTTGAGTTTGATAAAAATTATCTGGAGGATATTCATTCTTCCGGGTGGGAAAAGAGCGTGTACGACAGATTATTTGAACTGGCGCTGAATTATTTTGAAAGCAGGGAACAGTATGGATTTTTTTGCCTGTCCTGCTTGTATGAGATTTTCGGACTTCTCTTAAAGCATCATCCTTGGCATTGTATTTCGGAGCAGGAGAAGAGTAAAAGATATTGCAAGGGGAAACGCTTGGAGCGAATTACGGATTATATCGACTGCCACTATACGGAGAAACTTTTGTTGGAAGAGGTGGCTTTAAGAGAAGGAATTTCCGTTTCTTATGCTTCTCATTTTTTAAAAGATAATCTGGGGATATCTTTTCAGGAATATCTGACGCTGCTTCGGTTTGAAAAGGCTCGCAGGCTGGTGGAGCAGACTGGTAGGAACATTACGGAAATCAGTTTGGAGTGCGGATTCTCCGATTGTCGCTATTTGAATGGGATCTATCAAAAACAGTTGGGTTATACCCCAATGGAGTACCGCAGAGCGCATGATACACCTGTACAAAAAGGAAGTACAGGACGACAGGTTAACACGCAGAGAATTATTTCTAAGTCAGACAGTATTCAATTACTTCAACTGATCATGAAAAGAAGGGATTGAATTAAGGGCGAGCAATAAAGTACTTTATGGAGTTAAAAAAGCTTATTTGTCTATAGGTCTGAGCAGGATTGTCAATGTATATTGTCAAGAAAAAAGATAAACTAAACAATACAGATAGGATCGGAAAGGAGGAAAAAAGGATGGTACAGGTGAAAACCAAACTAGGTATTGTGGAGGGGATTTTTGATGGGGATGAAGAGCATTTGCTTTTTGCAGGGATCCCCTATGCACAGCCTCCCGTGGGGGAACTGCGGTTTAGGCCGCCGCAGCGTATGCGGCCTTGGCAGGGAGTAAAAAAATGCGATGTGTTTGGTCCGGCCGCCATGCAGAAAATAATCGCGATACCGCCGGGTAAGCGCTGGATGTGCTATGGACAGGAGTTCTTTATATCTGGAAGGGAAGGCGTGAGTGAGGACTGTCTGTATCTGAATGTGTGGGCACCCGCCAGGCGCCTTGAACGTTCAAAACGGCTGCCGGTGCTTGTGATTATACACGGGGGAAAATTCAACAGCGGAGCGGGAAGTGTGCCGGTGCTGAACGGACATAATCTGAGTTCAGAAGGCGTGATTGTTGTCACGGTTAATTATCGTCTCGGTATCTTTGGCTTTCTGGCGCATCCGAAGCTTTCAGGGGAAAGTGAACATCAGGTATCCGGAAACTACGGAATATTAGACCAGATCGCGGCGCTTCAGTGGGTACAGGAAAATATAGAATGTTTTGGCGGCGATCCGGACTGTGTCACCATCGCGGGAGAATCGGCGGGGGCGGGAAGCGTTCTGGTGCTGTACCAGTCGCCGCTGGCGAAAGGCCTGTTCCACCGCGCCTTTGCACAAAGCTGTGCGCTGTTCGATGTAAGAGTTGATATGAGCCGGCAAAGCAAAGTGACGCTTAAGAACAGGGAGCAGGAAGGGGAAAAACTGTTAAGAGGGGCCGGGGTGTACACTGTAAAAGAGATGCGTGCGTTGGCTGCGGATAAGCTTTTGGAGTTGGCCGGGGAGTGGAGCCCCATCATTGATGGTTACCTTCTGCCGGGAGATTACAGGGAGATCTTTGAGAACCACAGCCAGAACGATGTGCCGCTTCTGCTAGGGAGTAATTCGGACGAAGGGGTTATATTTTCACAACCGCATATGGATGAGGCCGGTCTGAAGCAGGAATTACAGAGGCTGTACGGGGAAAAGGCAAAGGTTGTAGCCGAGCTTTATCTGGACGGGAAAACCGGGATGCCGCAGGCTTGGCATTATGAGCGGAGAGACCGGATTTTTGAACATACCATGTATGTGTGGTCGATCCTTCAGTCGCGCTATGGAAAATCTCCCGCTTATCTGTATTATTTTGACAGACCGGTACCGGAAGTGGGATTCGGCGCTTTTCACTCAGCGGCGCTTAAATATTTCTATCAGAATCTTGCATGTGCAAAAGCGGCCTGGGAGGATGTTGATTATGAACTATCAAGCCGGATGAACCGGTACCTGCTCCGATTTATGCGTTATGGGGATCCAAATGAGCAGGGACTGGAAAGCTGGTTATCGTTTTCGGAAAGCCCAGATATGGTGATGGAACTTGGTGAACATGTTGGAATGATACCCCAGCCGCATAGGAAAATGTTAGAAGTATTGACGGATATATATGGGCTGTGAGCGGGATAATCTCTGCGGATTGTACAGGATAGTCTGAAAATGAGAGCACATTTTGCAAAAACTGACAACAATAAATCGGAAAAGACTGATATAGTACATATAGTTCAGTAAATAGCCATGTAGTGGAAGGGGAAGATGAAAATGGACGATCATAGCGAGGTGCTGTTGAGTTGTAAAGATGTCTGTAAAAACTTTGGAGCTACCCGTGCACTGATTCATGTGGATTTTGAACTGAGACAGGGCGAGGTCTGCGGGCTGATCGGTGAGAATGGCAGCGGCAAATCCACACTGACATCCATATTTGCCGGGGTACAGCCTCAGACGAGCGGAGAGCTGTTTCGGGCGGGGCGGCCCTACAGACCGGCAAATATGGTGGAGGCACAGAAGGCCGGTGTGGCCATGATAGTACAGGAGGCTGCCACGCTGCCGACGATTGATGTGGCCAGCAATATCTTTATCGGGAATTATGAGCTGTTCAGCAAGAATGGTCATCTGGATGTGAAAAAAATGCACCGGGAAGCCGACAAGATTTTGAAAGAGATCGGCGTGGAGGATATCAAAGGTTCTACGCTGTTGGCGGAGCTGAATTTTGAGGACCGGAAGATCATTGAGATCGCCCGCGCCATGTATCTGAAGCCGGAGATCCTGGTTATCGACGAATCAACCACGGCTCTGGCCCAGAAAGGCCGTCAACTGATCTATCATCTGATTGATCAGATGCGCAGTGAGAAGAAAGGGGTAATCTTTATCTCTCATGATCTGGAGGAGCTGGAAGAGGTCTGCAACAAGATTACCTGTCTGCGGGACGGAGTTCTGGTAGGGCATCTGGAAGGCACAGATATCACCACTGCTAATATGCGCCCGTTAATGGTGGGACGTGAGCTGGAGGGCAGCTATTACCGGGAAGACTGGGATGGTTCCAGCAGTGACGAGGTGGTATTGGATATCAGACATATCACTTCAGAAAACGGATATGTCCAAAATCTCAGCATTCAGCTACACAAAGGCGAGATCCTGGGCTTCGGCGGTCTGGCGGGATGCGGAATGCATGAGGTGGGACGCATGATTTTTGGCTTGGACAAGACGGTAACCGGGGAAGTGGTACATGTACCTTCCGGAACGAAGATAACAAGGATCGATGATTCGATCCGGCATAATATAGGCTATGTATCCAAAGACCGTGACAATGAATCCATCATTTTAAATGCCAGCATTCAGAACAACACCGTGATGGCCTCATATAAAAAACTTTCCAGGAGAGGATTCATATCACCTAAGGCGGAAAAGAGACTGTCCGACAGGCAGATTGAAACCATGCGAACCAAATGTCTGTCAGGTAAACAGTTCTGTAATCAGCTGTCCGGCGGGAATAAGCAGAAGGTAGCCTTTTCCAAATGGCTGGCAGCCGGAAGCGAAATCTACATCCTGGACTGCCCGACCAGAGGAATTGATATCGGTGTGAAAGCTGCCATGTATCAGCTGATCTATCAGTTCAAGATGGAAGGCAAGGCGATCATTATGATTTCCGAAGAGCTGCCGGAACTGATCGGTATGAGCGACCGGATGATTATCATGAAAGAAGGCAGGATCACCGGCGAGGTCACACGAAGCAAAGAAGTCACGGATACAAAGTTGATAGAGTACATGGTATAAGGAGGGAAGAACAATGCAGGAATCATCGAATAAGCAGGCGGCGGAGGATTTGATACAGCAGAGCCTGAATCGTGAGGCAATGAAGAGGGAGCGGTTTACCCAGATTCTTCCTTTTGTTGGAATTGTACTTCTGGTTACGTTTTTTACGCTGACGACGGGGGGGCGCTTTGTGGCGGTGGAGAACCTGAAGCTGCTGCTAAACCAGTGTTTTACCATGGCGATCGTGATGGTGGGAGCCATCTTCTTGTATTCCCTCGGGTCTTTGGACATGGCCATTGGGCAGGTACTGGGCGCTGCTTCTCTGGTACTGGCGGTATTATATAATCTGGGACTGCCGATTCTGTTCTGCCTGTTGGCGGGAATCCTGGTGTCGGTAGGCTTCATGTGTATAACGGCAACGGCTAAGAACTACTTAAAGCTAAACCCGTTTATCGCATCCTTGTGTGTGTCCAATATCAGTTCGGGAATTGTAGTGGCGGTTACCAAACAAGGTAAGATTACCTTCCCCTACAGTAAAGCCCCATGGCTGAATAATACGTCTACGAAGGTGCTGGTACTCATAGCGCTGATCCTGATTGGCTATGTGTTATATAACTATACCGGGTTCGGAAAGTCTTTAAAAGCCATAGGCGGAAGTCCTGTGGTGGCGCGTATCAGCGGGGTTAAAGTGGAGAAGGTTACTTATCTGGCATACATACTAATCGGTGTTATGATCGGTATTTCGGCTTTGTTCACGGTATCGAGAAGCGGCGCGGTAGACCCTTCGGTGGGAAGCAGCATGAACTTGAATGTCATGATTGCGATTGTGCTGGGAGGTTTCCCGCTGTCGGGAGGAGCTAACGCGAGATTTTCAGCTCCTCTGATCGGTGCGCTGATGGTTACGGTTCTGACCAACGGACTGGCTATGATGGGGCAGGCGAATGCGCTGGGGTATGGAATCAAGGGATTACTGTTTATCATCGTTGTGGCACTGACCTATGAGAAGAGTAAAGGAAAGCTGATTGATTAAGAGAATTTGGGCACGTAAACGGCTAAAAGACAGCCGCCAAGTGTTCTTAGAAAAAATGTAAATATTAAATGAAGAAAAGGAGAAGAAGAGTATGAAAAAGAAAATGTTGTCCCTGCTGATGGCGGGAGTGATGGTACTGTCTTTATTTGGATGTGGAAGCAAAGGGGAAGAGCCTGCCAAGCCCGCTGCACAATCAGAGCCCACCGCGGATGCCGAGGTGCCGGCGGATACTGCCGGAGAAAAAGATGCGGAAGATAAGGGTGCCAGTGGGGATGCGGCAGGCAAGGATACCTTAAGTGCAGAGGGGATGGGAGGATATAAGATCGGATTCTTCTATCTGCCGGCTTCGGATAAAACGTCACAGGCTTTCCGTGATGCATTGGATTACTGCGCGAAAATGACTAACTGCGAGATGGAATATTATGATATGACCGCATTTAGCTCGGAAGACATCAGCACTGCTTTTGAGACATTAGTATCCAATGGATGCGACGGGATCGTCAGCGTTTTGGGTTCATCTCCGGCGTTATATGAGTATCTGAATGAGAACGAGGTCTATTATGTAGGACTGACCCGTTCCTATACGGAAGAACTGGCCAAAGTAGTGGACGATTCGGAATTTTGCGCCGGCTGGGTCGGGGACCTGGGCGGTGAGGAAGGAGTAAACTTCAAGAACGGATATGACCTGACGCAGGTGTTGGTAAAAGACGGATGTAAGAAAATCGCCATCATAGGGGCTACCGAGGGCGAGACGATGAATGATGAACGTGTAGCCGGGGTGGAAGCTGCTGCTGCAGAAGCCGGTATGGAAGTGTTGGCTACTTATCGCGGAAGTGATGCGGCCACCGGTTTTTCCGATATTCTGGCAGCCTACGGAAATGAGCTGGATGGTATTGCCTGGACCGGCGGCGGTGATCAGGGAGTAGCATCGATTCAGTCTGCCGGACTGTCCGGTAAAGTGAAACTGGTCCAGATCGATGCGGCAAGCGAGACCAGAGAGTATATGGAAGCAGGGTTACTGGACGGTACGCTGGCTGGTGGTACTACCTATATGATGGGCGCTTATATACAGCTGTTCAATGCCATGTCCGGAGCGGACCGTCTGTTCAATGAAGGCTCCAAGATTGCACCTCAATTTCAGGGATTTGTAGTGAGCAATGTGGAAGAGTGGGATCTGGCAGAATATTGTACCATGGGCGAGGTTCCCGGAGGAATTTTACCCGATGAGTTTCTCTCCCTGAACTCTTTGTGCAATCCGGGTATGAACGTGGAGGAGCGGGAGCAGTTATTAAAGGATTATCAGAATCCGGAATACTGGAATGTTACGGCGATTAATGAACGTGTATCGGCTTATCTGAAATAATACAGGTGATCAGTACGCCGCGTGGGGAACGAGAAGCCCCGGACGGATATGAGATGGAGAATGCAAAATGAAAGAAAAAGCAAAGATAATAAATTGGTGTAAAGCGTTTGTTCTGCCTCTGGCTGTATGGGCAATCTTTTCAATCATTACTGCGGGACGGTTTGCGACACTGACCAGTATTCTGTCCGTCTTAAGAACGGCAGTAGTTCCCCTGATACTGGCCATGACCTTGTCCTTTGGGATGACTATGAATATGTGGAATTTCTCGGCAGGCGCGGTTGTGTATGCATGCGCCATCTTTGGGGCCATGTTTGCCGGCAAGCTTAATATGGGTATCCCGGGTTTATGCGTGTTTTCTATTCTGATCGGGATCATCCTGTGTACGCTGATGGGAATCCTCTACCGGCAGTTCCGGGTTCCCTGCCTGGTGCTTTCCCTGGGGATGGCCATGGTGGTGGAGGCTCTGCCCGGTATCTTTATAAAAGACGGTACGGGTAAGATCAGTTTGCTGGACGGCTATCTGGGATCTGCGCCCTGGTGTTACATCATTGTTATCCTCATGTTTGCCATATTTGCTTATATAAATAGCTGCACGACACTGGGAGCAAATATGAGGGCGATCGGGGCAAATATAAAAATCGCGGATAGCGCGGGAATCGATATCGACAAAACGAAGTTTATTTCGTTCGTTCTTTCCGGATTATTCCTGGGAGTCGCAGGTATCGTACATATGTCGGCAAACGTATCGGTGACCGGAGTTACGGGCTTTGCTTCTGCAAGTATGATTTTTGACGGGATAATGGGTGTATTCGTGGCACAGGTGCTGGCCAGATATATTAATTATAATGTGGCGATTATTATAGGCACGATTACGATCCGTATGCTGAGCGCCGGCCTGGTTGCCTGTGGTTTCAGCTCTGAGATAAGGGGAATATTGACCGGTGTATTTCTGTTCGTGGTAGTAAGCTACTCTACCAATGCCGGACTGCTGGAACGGATCCGGTCACGAAAGAGAATCGCGGAACAGGCGAATGAAGAGTATTCGAAAATATAAGGAAGAATTTAAATAATAGGAGGAAAAAGAAATGAAATCAAGATTCAAATTTACAGCAGGTCCTTGGAATGTCAATGAAGGGGTGGAAGCCTTCGGACCGGGCGTCCGCGAGACAATAGATCTGGAGACGAAGGTAAAGAAGTTTGCAGAGATCGGGTTGTCCGGCGTACAGTTTCACGATGATGACGCGGTTCCGGATATGAATAACATGAGTGAAAAACAGATCATCGACTATGCGAAGGACGTGAAGTCCATGCTGGATAAGTACGGTATGACAGCGGAATTCGTGGCGCCCAGACTGTGGATGGATCCCCATACCACGGACGGCGGTTTTACATCCAACAGTAAGGAAGATTATGAATTCGCTATGTGGCGGGCTAAGCGATCCATCGATATCGCGAACGCCCTGGGTGCGAAGAACGTGGTTCTGTGGCTGGCCAGGGAGGGGACCCTCTGTGCAGAGAGTAAGGACCCGGTGGAGAAGATCGGACAGTTGATTACGTCCATCGATGAGATGCTGGCCTATGATTCCAAGATTAAGATCCTGATTGAATCCAAGCCCAATGAGCCTATCGATCGTAGTTACTGCGGTACCATCGGGCATGTCATGGCAGTTTCCGCCGCGTCTAAGGATCCGTCCCGTGTGGGTGCCGTGCTGGAGTCGGCACATGCGATTCTGGCAGGACTGGACCCTGCCAATGAGATGGCCTTCGCCCTGAAGTTTGGAAAACTGGGTTCCGTACATCTGAACGACCAGAACGGCTGCCGCTATGATCAGGATAAGACCTTCGGTTCCGAGAACCTCAGAAACGCTTTTAACCAGATCAAGGTGCTGTGTGATCATAATTACGGTGCAAACGGTGAGATGGTGGGCCTGGACGTAAAGGCTATGCGTACCCAGAAGCCGGATGATCAGTATCGCCATATCCAGAATTCCATGAAGCTGGCAATGATGATGGAGCAGAAGGTTGAAAAGTTTGACCGCGCTTTCCAGGCAGAGTGCATTAAGGAGCGCAATTACGAGAAACTTGAAATGTATGTGATGGAGCTGCTTTTAACGGACTGATTACTCTAACTTCTTGCAGCGGAAGAATATTCTGATTGATACATAATCGGGGTGCAGGCATGCAAAGTGCGCCTGCACCCTTTGTCCGTAAAATTATAAGAAAGAACACAATATTTGTAAGATGGAGGGCGATGTACAGTATGGCAACAAAATTAAAAGATGTGGGTTCCATTGAGAAAATAATTAGTGAGATGACGGTGGAGGAGAAGGCAGCTTGTATTACGGGAGGCAGTTCCTTCTACTCCAGGTCTATGGAAAAGTATGGGATACCTAAACTGCTGTTACTGGACGGCGGTACCGGGTTTAACACCAACCAGTTCTATTTGGAGGAAGTATTCCAGGAGTATGCAAAAAAACGGGAACAGGAAGGAAATCCCATTGACGATGAGGAGTGTGTCGGACGGATGGGAGGCCTCGAGATCGTACTGAGTGATCCGGATCTATGGCAAAAACGATCTGAGTATGCAAATGCGTCTCTGAAAGAAAAAGAATACGGCTGTTATCCCCCGGGGATGCTCATGGGCGCGACCTGGAATCCTTCCGTGATCGAGGCGTGCGGCCATGCCCTGGGAAAAGAAACAAATATGCGGGGAGTGGATGTGCTGCTGGGTTCCCCGAATGTAAATATCCACAGGGATCCTTTGAATGGACGGTTATTTGAGGGGTATTCCGAGGATCCGTGCCTGGCTTCCAAACTGGCTCCGTCACTGGTGAAAGGAGTCCAGGAGGAGGGGGTTATCGCTAATGTGAAACATTTTGCAGCCAATAATCAGGAAACGGACCGCATGGGAGTGGATGAACATATATCGGAGCGTGCCTTAAGGGAAATCTACCTACCTGGTTTCCAGGCTTGTGTTAGGGCGGGATGTAAAACGGTTATGTCGGCATACAATAAAATCAACGGCGTGCCCTGTGCACAGAACCGATGGCTGCTGCAGGACGTGCTGAGAAGAGAGTGGGGGTTTGACGGCTTTGTCGTGACAGACTGGTCTGCCGCATACGACCAGGTTGAGGCTTGCGCCGCAGGAAATGATCTGGTTATGCCGGGACCGCGGCAATTCAATACGCTGGTCAAAGCGGTGGAAAATAAAATGTTAAAAGAGGAAGACTTGGATGAATGCGTCAGAAACTTCCTGAAGATTGTTCTGGAGACTCCGGCCATGAAAGGAAGAAGAACTGCGTTTGACATGCGAGAGGGAATCGATGCAGCATATCATGCAGCGAAAGAAGGCATCACGCTGCTGAAAAATAATGGAGTTCTCCCGCTGAAAAAAGGTACCGGACTTGCTTTCTATGGGGAGTGCAGTAAACAGATGATCGCCTGCGGCGCCGGCAGCGCGGCGGTGAACACCTCGCTGAACACCAGCGTTTATGAATGCGCTGTAGCTGCACTTGGGGAAGAGAACGTCTGCTTTGGAGAGATAAAAGAAGACACGGGTGCAGTGATCGTAACAGTTGGCGCCAGGGGACAGGAGGGTGCTGACCGTCCGAATATGCTTATGGAGCCGGAGGACAGGGCGGCGCTGGACACAGCTGTTCAGGCGGCAGAGGAAAGAAATCTGCCGGTGATTGTTTTACTCAATGTGGCGGGACCGGTTCAGATCGTAGATTGGGAACCTAAGGCGGCCGCGATCCTGTGCTTATTCCTTCCCGGTATGCAGGGAGGACAGGCGGCGATGGATATCCTGTTCGGCAAGGTCAATCCGTCCGGGAAACTGCCTCTGACCTTCCCGAAGAAATATAAGGACTGCCCGACTTATGGCAATTTTCCGGGCTATAACAGCGAAGTCTGGTACGGCGAAGGGATCTTTGTGGGATACCGCTATTATGAGAGAAAAGGAATCGAGGTCATGTATCCCTTTGGATACGGGATGTCCTATACCACCTTCGATATCACCAACGTAAGTGCGCCTGCCAGTGTAAATGTGGACGAGGACGAGGTCAGAGTGTCCGTTTCTGTGAAAAATACCGGAACCATGGCTGGAGCCGAGGTAATACAGCTCTATATTCATGATGTGGAAGCAACGCTGGAAAAACCTGTGAAAGAGCTGAAGGCATTTCAGAAGGTTTACCTGGAGGCGGGAGAAGAAAAGGAGATATTCCTCACCCTGAAAAAAGAGGACTTTGCAAGCTATGACTGCCGGCTGGGTAAATGGGCTGCGGAGCCGGGTGAATTTTTACTGTTGGTGGGAAACTCTTCTGCTAATATATCCCAGACGGTCAGTGTGGAGATCCTCTGTGAGAATCCTTATATGATTGGCCCGCAGACAGACGTCGTCAAGGTGGTATCGAACCCAAGAGCGGTTCAAATAGTTGAAAAGGTTACGGACATTAAATTAAGGGATGTGGCCGGCAGCTATATTGTATTCCAGCCGTTGACACCGTTTGAACGGATCTGGCAGGAGTGTGTGATGCCAGCGATCAAAGTGGGTGAGAGGGAATCAACAGAAATGCAGAAAGAAATCTATAAGGAATGGAAACAGTTATAATATTGAAAAGGCATGGCTGATTTCGCTTACCAATCTTTGAACCATATGGCATTTTACAATAATTCGACAGTAACTATTCCGAAACGGAAAGGAAGATTTGAGATGGTAAGATTCGAATCAAGGAAGCTCAGCGACAATATAACCAGAATTACTGGAATAGCAGGTGAGCAAATGTACTTGCTTGAAGGGGAAGAGAAAGCAGCCCTGATCGATACCGGCAGCGGTGTCGGCGATCTGAAAAGTTGTGTCGCATCCCTGACACAACTACCGGTTATGGTTTTGATCACACATGGACATGTGGATCATGCGATGGGAGCGGCTCAGTTTGAAGAGGTATACATAAGTTATAAGGACAAGGGAGTATATATTGAGAATTCGGGAATGGAAGTCAGAAAGAATTATCTGTCTGCCTCGCCCAGGTTTGTTGAGGTAGAGGAAGCGGATTACATTCCTGTCAAACCTGCGGATAGCTTCCAGGACCTGAACGATGGGGATGTCTTTGACCTGGGTGGGCTTACAATTGAGACGGTTGCCTGCGCAGGGCATTCACCCGGCTCCATGATGTTTTTGCTTTGTGAAGACCAGGCACTGATTACAGGAGATGCGTGTGCGTACTTTACTATGCTGCAGGGAGATTCCTGCCTGGGACTTTCCACTTATGAACGGAATTTGAGGGCTGCCGGTAAGCGGACGGAGGGGAGATATGATCAGGTGTACATGTCACACGGGAACATAATAGCGCCGGTTACCCTGATTGACGAGGTACTTGAGGTTTGTGAACTGGTCAAGAGCGGTAGCGACGACAAGGTGGCGTTTGATTTCCTTCAAACGAAAGGGATGGTGGCAAAAGCGTTTGAAAATAATGGCGTGAGTAGTTATGCGAGATTGGACGGAAAAATCGGCAATCTTGTCTATAATCCAGACAGAATCTGGGATTGATGATTGATACAATGAAGATATTTTCATTCAGAAAATCAATCTCTGTATAGAAGATGATTACATTAATGGAGGTGTAACATGCAGCAGTATTTGTTAACAGAAGATCAAAAAGGTTATATTCAGCTGGTAAAGGATTTTTTTACAAAAGAAGTATTACCGATCCGGGCGGAGTATGACGAAGAAGAAAAAATCCCCATGGCAACAATTCACAAGGCCCTGGATATCGGTCTGCATATATTGGATATTCCGGAGGAGTACGGTGGAGCCGGACTTGACTTTTTAACCTATGTAATGCTGATCGAGGAGATGTGCAAGGTCGATGATGCCTTCACAAGTATCATTAACGCGGGAAGTATTGCCTGCAAAGTTGTGGAATTGGGAGGCACGCAGGAGCAGAAGGAAATGTTCTACGATAAAGTGGCGAACGGCGCTTTTGTCGGGATGTGCATTACGGAAGCCAATGCCGGTTCCGATGTCAGCGCGATCGCGACCACGGCGGTCCGGGATGGTGAGGAATATGTTCTCAATGGAATGAAGCTATTTGTATCAAATGGGAGTATCGCGGATTACTTTATCGTATTTGCATCCACAGATAAAAGAAAAGGCTCTAAAGGAATCTCCGCCTTCATCGTGGAAGGGGACCGGCCCGGCATCAGCCGCGGTAAACGGGAAAAGAAGCTGGGTGTTCACTGTGGCGACACCTGCGTGGTCACTTTCGACAATGTCAGAATTCCGGCTGGCAATCTTCTGGGAAATGAAAATGAAGGATTTAAACTTACGATGCAGACTTTGGACCGCGGTCGGGTGAAAGTGGCGGCCATGGCGATAGGCCATGCCCAGGGGGCATTGGACTATGCGGTTCAGTATGCAAAGGAGCGGGATCAGTTTGGACAGCCGATCTGTAAGTTCCAGGGAATTCAGTTTATGCTGGCCGATATGGAGGCAGCGGTGGAGAGCGCCCGCCAGATGGTTTATCACGCGGCGTCACTGATTGACAATCAAATGCCCTGCAGCCGTGCAGCATCTATCGCAAAGCTGGTGGCTACCGATAATTGCATGAAAGTATGCACCGATGCTGTGCAGATTCTGGGCGGCTATGGCCTGACCAGGGAATATCCGGTGGAACGGTATTTTCGGAATGCCAAGACCTATCAGATCGTGGAGGGGACAAATCAGATCCAACGGATGGTAATAGGAAGAGATCTGTGCAGATAAATATAGTTGAAAAATTCTTGAAATGGGAAAGGAATCCTTGAAAATGGAATACCAGGATCTGATGTATGAAGTAAAAGACAAAGTTGCCTATCTCACGCTGAATCGGCCCCATATGCTGAATTCGTTTTGTATAAGCATGAAACATGAGCTGGAAAATGCGGTATCGCGGATTGAGCAGGATGATGGCATTTGGGGAGTTATCATTACCGGCAGCGGTAGAGCGTTTTCCAGTGGCACTGATATTTCCGAGTTCCCGTCAACCGTAGAACAGGCGAGAAAGATCACGGCTTATTCCCAGAAGCTTTTCAACCGCGTGGAGAATCTGGAAAAACCCGTAATCGCCGTTATCAATGGATTTGCCCTTGGAGGCGGATTGGAACTGGCACTGTCCTGCGATATCAGAATTGCCGCGGATCATGCGAAGCTTGGTTTCCCCGAGGTTAAAGTCGGAGCCATTCCATGCTATGGGGGGACACAGCGGTTAACCCGGTTGGTGGGTGCGGGACGCGCGAAAGAAATCATATTCACCGGAAAGATGTTGTCGGCCCAGGAGGCGCTTGGGATGGGACTGGTGAACCATGTGGAAGTCCCGGGGAAGGAGATGGAAAAGGCAAAAGAGATTATGAGCCGGATCCTTAGCAATGCCCCGATGGCCGTAGCCTATTCCAAGCGGTGCATCAATATAGGCCCGGAGATAGGACTTGAATATGCGATGGATCTGGAACAGAATCTGGTCAGCATGCTGGTTCCCACCCATGATCTCAAAGAGGGAAGCCAGGCGTTTCTGGAGAAACGTTCTCCAGAATTTATGAATTGTTAATTTGCCGGTTAAAAATGTTAATTAGAAATGGAGTTTAAGCGATGAGCAGCACAAATATATTATTGAATGAGGAACAGCGTGAGCTGGCGGAACTTGCGGCGCAGATCGTAAAAACTGAGCTTGCCCCCCGCGTCGCGGATTTGGATAAGACCGGGGAATTCCCGCGCGATGTCTTGGAAACCCTCAGAGATGCTGGGTTTTATGGTATGAGTATTCCGGAAAAATATGGCGGATTAGAGCTTGATTATACTACACAAATGGCAATATACGAGGAAATAGCAAAAGTGGATGCAGGTTTTTCCTTCAACTTCGCTTTGGCTAGCGGTGAGTTCGGTATCTTTGAGGAAGCCAACGCTCCGGATTATCTGCGGAAGTATTATGCCGACCGGATAATGGCGGGGTCTATCTGCAGCTTCTGCCTGACGGAGGCGCAGGCAGGCTCGGACGCCGCCAATATACTTACAACCGCCGTCCGGGAAGGCGATGAATATGTGCTTAACGGGACCAAATGCTTTATTACAAACGGAGCATTGGCCGACCTGTTCCTGGTATTTGCCTATACGGACAAAAGCAAGGGAACCAAAGGGATATCCGCATTTCTGGTGGAAAAAGAGAGGGGGGTTCAGATCGGTAAAACCGAAGATAAAATGGGATTGAAATTATCTGTTACTTCCGAGGTGATTTTTGCTAATGTCCGTATACCGGCCTCCCATCTGATCGGGGAGGAGGGACGGGGCTTTATCTATGCCATGAAGGCGTTGGAAAAAGGAAGAGTCACCACTATGGTCCATGCGCTTGGCATTGCCCAGGCAGCTATGGACACGGCACTGGCATATTCGAAGGTGCGTGTAACTTTCGGTAAGCCCATTATAAAACATCAGGGGCTGGCCTTTCTCTTAGCGGATATGCAGAAACGTATCGATGCGGCACGCGCTCTGCTGTATTATGCAGCCGCAGCCATAGACCGGGGACTGCCGCTTGGAACCTTAAGCCCGAGTGCAAAGATATTTATCTCAGAGACAGCCATGAGTGTGACCACTGACGCGGTACAGGTTATGGGTGGGTACGGCTACATGAAAGAATATCCGGTAGAAAAATTGATGCGGGATGCTAAGGTGTTTTCTATCTTCGAGGGTACAAATCAGATTAATCTGATGGTCAGCGCAGGTGTGCTGGAGCGAATGAGATAAAGTGAGGTGCGAAACAAGCACATGGAGGAAAAGATGAATAAACCATTAACTGGTATTAAAGTAGTGGAATGCACCTTCTTTGTGGCAGGTCCGTCAGCCGGAATGAATCTGGCTGACTGGGGTGCAGAGGTGATCAAGGTGGAACCGGTATATGGGGAACCGGGGCACAGGCGGGATGAGCAGGGAAATATTGAAGTCAGAGATGAGTACTTCAATGTATATAACCGTAAGAAAAGAGGGATTGCCCTGAACACCAAAGATCCCAGAGGGAAGGAAATACTTGGAAGAATTTTAGAAGACGCGGACGTATTTCTGACCAGCTATCGTCCCAGCGCTCTTGAGAAAATGGGGTTGGACTGGGATACGCTTCACAGGAAGTATCCCGGGCTGGTCTACGCGGCGCTCACCGGATTCGGGGATGAGGGGCCGGAGCGTGACAATCCGGGATTTGACACGGTTGCTTTCTGGGCGCGCAGCGGTCTGATGCAGGATATCATTGACCGGGGAAACAATGTACTGATTCCCCCGGTTGCATTCGGGGATTTGGCCTGCGGTGCTGTTCTGGCCGGTGCGATCGGAACGGCACTGTTTAACAGAGAACGAACCGGTATCGCGGACCGGGTGTCCTTATCCCTGTACGGCCTGGCACTCTACAGCCTGAGCTATCTGGTGTTTGATGTTCAGACCGGTGGCAGTTACCCTATGAGCCGGCTGGAACCGGCACTTCCCATGATGGCCTCCTTTAAGTGCAGAGATGGAAAATGGTTCTACATGGCAAATGTGGATCATGAAAAACATTACGGTGATTTGATGAGGCTATTGGGACGGGAAGATCTGATTCAGGATGAGCGGTATAAGAGCAGGACAGCGGCACAGAAGAACCGAACTGAATTTATTAGGATACTGGATGCCGAGTTCGCCAAATATGATCGTGATACCTGTCTGGAAATCCTGAGGAAAGCAGATATCGCCCATTCTACGATCAATCATGTGGAAGATAACCTGAAGGATCCTCAGGCGCTGGCGAATAGTTACCTTTTGCCAATGTATATGCGGGACGGCAGCACCCCTCTTGTTCCCAGCACACCGCTGAGATTTGGCTCTTCTGAAATGGACGATATGGGAATGGGACCTCTGCTGGGTGAGGATACTAAGGAAGTGCTCATGAAATATGGCTACTCCGATGACGAGCTTGATATGCTGGCGGCAGAAAAAGTCATTGCAGGTATAAAAGATGTTACCGATTAATAGTTTCACAGCAGAATCCTAGCAGGTGAAAAATAAATGTTGCAGACGAATGGATTATATGAGGATACGCCGCTGCTACGGGATACCGTATCCGACTGTATGACTCAAAATGCGCTGATTTATCCAAACCGGACGGCTTTTATATTTGACGAAATAGAGTATACGTGGAATGAAGCGGATAAGATGACGGATCATATAGCAGTATCTATGTTGAATAAAAATATCCGGAAAGGGTGCCATATTGGTTTCTGGTCGTTAAACACGGTTCAGCTTGTATTTTACCTGATCGCAGCGATGAAAATCGGCGCAGTCCCGACAGTCATCAACTATTCCTACCGATCCTTGGAGCTGAAAAAAATTATAAAAAAAGCTAATATTGAGCAGCTCTTTCTGGGAGAGTATAAAAAGGGGTCTGATTATGGCGGGATGGCGGAAGAGGTTCGAGGGGAATGTCCCGGCCTGAAAGAGATCTGCCATATGGAGAAAACGTCTGAGGAATTGAGACGGATATACGGCGAAAGAAGTGCGGTAGCCAAAGCAGAGCTTTCTGTACTTTTGACATATAAGAATGCGGTAGAGACCGATGATGTGATTGGTATCACTTTTACCTCGGGAACCACGAAAGATCCGAAACCGGTTATGCTGTCCCACTATAACGTGCTCAATAACGCGCGGCAGTTTGCCGCCCGTATGCATGTTGGGCATGAAGAGAATGACGTATTGCTGGCACCGCTGCCGCTCTTCCACAGCTCCGGTATGACCGGTATGCTCTGTTTTTCGCTGGTCGCCGGTATTCCGACGGTCATTTTGCGTAGATTCACGGCGAATGATGCCTTAAGGGCAATCGAGCGTTATCACGTGACCGTGCTGATGGCTGTTCCATCCATGCTGGAATTAATGGCATGCAGCTATAACGAGGAGGAGTTTGATATCTCCTCACTGAGGATCGGACAGACATCCGGAGCAGGAATCTCTGCCGGAAAGCTACAGAGGATAATAGAAACACTGGGATTTGACCATTTTACGATGGCCTATGGACAGACAGAATGTTCCCCTTTGATCACGACAACTCTTTATGAGGACGACTGGGCCACCATCACGGGAACCGTAGGTAAGCCGCTTTCTTATGTAAAGGTCCGAATCTGGGATCTTGAAAAGGACTGTGAACTTCCGGCGGGGAAAACAGGTGAGATCCAGGTACAAGGATTTAATACGATGAAGGGGTATTATCATTGTGAGGAAGAGAACAGAAAGAAATATACGGCAGACGGTTGGCTCAAGACAACAGATACCGGATATTTTGATGAGAGGGGTTATCTGCATTTTGTGACACGTATCAGCGATATCATCATTCGGCACGGAGAGAATATTTCTCCTATGGAGATCGAAGGGGTAATCGAACAGTACAGCGATGATATCATCAAAGTCAAAGTGGTCGGAGTTGCCGAGGAAGTTGTGCAGGAGGAAGTGGCCTGCGTGATTCAGTGTAGCTTAGGAAGGATTGATCCGGAGGATGTAAAGAGCTATGTAAAAAAGATATTGGCCAGTTATAAAGTTCCGAAATATGTGATTCAGGTGGATGCCTTCCCAATGACTGAGACCGGGAAGATCGATCTGGCAGCCGTAAAGCGGATAGCACAAGAATTTGCGGCAGATGAAAAAATATGACTTTAAACAGGAGAATTTAGACGCGGTAAATGCGCCACTGGAGGAAAATATGAATATTCTTGTATGTGTAAAACAAGTACCTGATACTACAGCAATCAAGATAGATCCAATTAAGAATACACTTATTCGGACAGGCGTACCATCTATATTAAATCCTTTTGACGGCTACGCCCTGGAGGCGGCCGCCCGTATCAAGGATCAGAATCCGGATACGAAAATCGTGGTGGTCAGCATGGGACCCGAGCAGGCTAAGGCTGTTCTAAAAGAGAGCCTGTCGATTGCCGCGGACCGCGCGTATCTGGTATCAGGGCGGGCTTTTGGCGGGTCGGATACCCTTGCCACCAGCTATATATTGAGCCAGGCTATTACAAAAATTGAAACGATAGAGGGGAAATTTGACGCGATTTTCTGCGGGAAACAGGCGATAGACGGAGATACGGCACAGGTGGGGCCTGAGATTGCCGAGTATCTGGACATCCCCCAGGTTACCTATAGCCTGGAGGCAGAACCGGAGGGAAACATTTTGAAGGTAAAAAAAGAATCGGAGGAAGGTATTCAGGTGATTGGAATAGAGATGCCCTGCCTGATCACATTTACAAAACCTTCATGGGATCCCCGTTACCCTTCTATTAAGAGAAAGATGGCTGCTAACCGGGCAGAAATTCCTGTTTTGAATGAGGAATCATTCCCGGATCTGGATAGGACTAAGATTGGCCTGAAAGGCTCTCCGACCCATGTAAAGAGGACCTTTACGCCCCAGATTAAGTCCGGCGGTATCATAATTCAAGAATCGACGAACAAAGATTCCGCGCATAAGCTGTTTCAGGTGTTAAGAGATGCTGCAATCGTATAGGAGGGGAAAAGGATGGAAGCGATGACAAAAGATTTATGGGTATTTGTGGAAACAAATGAAGATGGTACAGCTAAGAATGTGGGGATTGAACTATTGACACCCGGTAAGCTTCTGGCTGAAAAACAGGGGGGTTCACTGGTGGCGGTCATCCTGGGAGAAAATGTGGAAAAAGCAGTGAATATGGCCGGCCGGCACGGCGCCGATAAAATTATAGCAGCGGAAGCTCCTGAACTCAGAGCATATTCCACGGATGCATACACAGAGGCGATCTGTAAGCTGGTAAAGAAATACGGCCCAACCAGCATGATGATCGGAGCCACAAACAACGGCCGCGATCTGGGGCCGCGTGTGTCCTGCCGGCTTCAGACCGGCCTGGTTGCGGACTGTACCGCTTTGGATATTGATGAGGAATCGGGAAATGTGGCGTGGACCCGCCCGGCTTTTGGTGGGAACCTGATGGCAACGATTCTCTGCCCGGATCACAGACCTCAGATTGGTACGGTCCGCCCTGGAGTATTTAAGAAAAGAGAACCTGTCGAGAACAGGGCCGAGATTATCAGGGAAGAGATCCATATCGATCCCAAAGATATACGAACCCGCATCCTGGACCTCATTACCTATATGAACAGTGAAAATGTGGATCTGGAAGGAGCGGAAATTATTGTATCCGGCGGACGCGGAGTGGGAGGACCGGAAGGTTTCGGACCGGTGAAAGCGTTAGCGGATGCGCTGGGCGGTACAGTAGGAGCATCCCGGGCTGCCGTCGATGCAGGATGGATATCACACGCTCATCAGGTTGGGCAGACGGGAAAAACAGTAGGGCCGAAGCTGTATATTGCCTGTGGGATCTCAGGAGCCATACAGCATCTGGCCGGCATGAGCGGGTCGGATTGCGTTATTGCGATCAATAAGGATCCGGACGCACCTATTTTTGATGTTGCGAATTATGGCGTGGTGGGTGATCTTTTCGAGGTTTTGCCGGCCCTCACGGAAGAACTCAGAAAGGATCGCGCGGAGGCTTGATATGGTAGAGCATATTTGGGAAGAGCCGGATATTTACCGGATCAGACTTGAGGTTCCCTGGAATCCTTTGAAGAATCTGAATATCTATGTTCTTAAATCTGCAGGAGAATTTCTGGTGATTGACACAGGATTTAACCGGCAGGAATGCCGGGAGGCACTGTGGGCCGGAATCAGAGAGCTGAAGCTTGATATGTCCGCCACGGTATTGTTTTTGACACACTACCATGAAGACCATATCGGTTTGGTATGGGATTTTGTGGAGCGGGGTATTCCTGTTTATATGGGAGATAAAGAGTATACATATTATAGTAAGCGGACTCCGAAAGAAATCACAGAAGATATAAATGCAATTTTTGAGTATGAGGGTTTCCCAAAAGAAATGTTAAGTGAAGCAGATCGGGAATCCTGGTTTCACATGCCTAAACCAGGATTCCCGGTTACGGTAATGAAAAGCGGCCAGGAGTTTAGGATCGGAGATTGCAGGATCATAGTAATCGGTACACCTGGCCATACGCCGGGGAATAGCGTGCTTTATCTTCCTGACCATGAATTACTGTTTTCGGGAGACCATATTCTGTTCGACATAACGCCGAATATCAGTATTTGGCCGCAGATGTCCCATCCACTCGCTGATTATCTGGAAAGTCTTCAAAAAATCCGGGAACTGCATATTCGCACAGCCTTTCCTGCTCACAGAGAGATGGGAGAGAATGTTTACGGCAGAATTGATGAAATTGTGCAGCATCACAAGGGCAGGCTTGACGAAATATGTCAGACGGCGGCGGTTCATCCGGGGATTACCGCATATGATATAGCGAAGTCCATACATTGGTCGTTGAGAAATTTAACCTGGGATGACTTTCCATATAATCAAAAATGGTTTGCAATGTCGGAGTCATTGGCACATATCGATTACCTGGTGGATAAGGGTCAGTTGATTCGGGAGGCCGGAGGCGATTCGGTTAACGGCTATAGAAGTAAAGATGTGCAGATAACGCACTGATGGAGGAAATTATTAAATATGATTTTCATTCTATGCAGGGATAGACGTGGTCCAGCCCCAGGGAACTTATATGATTTTTCTGGACTGCAGCAGGTGTAATAGTTTGTTCGTTGTGCCAGCCTGTTATTATACTTTGGACTGTCAATGAAAGAGATCCAGGATTGGCTTGGTCATAGCGAATTCACGACCACAGCAAAATTTTATGCCCATCTTGATGTGCAGGCAAAGTTCCGGGTGGCAGAAAAGATAGAACAGGGTTTGGGCTTGTCGAGTGTCAAAAAAATAAAAAGCTATCGATTCAATCGAAAGCTTTCTATTGCTTAAACGGAGACGGTGGGATTCGAACCCACGTACCGGTTACCCGATAACCGCATTTCGAGTGCGGCGCGTTACAACCGCTTCGCTACGTCTCCCCGCTTTAAAGCAACTTCTTCTCTGCGTCTCCCCGGTGTACCACCTGGTCACATCGCCCATTATATCATAAATATTCAAAGAAAAAAAGTATAAATTTGAAAAAGAGATCTTTCAGGAATCTACGCTGAAATACGCTGGACGGATGAACTGTTTTAATCAATTATAAAGATAATTCTGCTAATTGAATCATTATATTTAATAGACTTTCTGTAAAACTAACATCTTGCACAGAAAGTCTTTCAGGTTAGTATTTCAAGCCCTCAGGGGAGTTCCATTATCATTTTTACACTCTTGCGAAGCGTATCTTCCGGAATCTGTAATGTCATAAATCAAAGAGACTTAACTGCTCCATCCCGCTCTCCTCTTTTCTTTTATGAACATCCCCTTTATACACGCAGCCTGCCGGAATATCCTCCAGAAACTCCGAAGGCTCCCGGGAAGTCAGTATGATCAACTCTTCCCTGGCCCGCGTCATCCCCACATAGAACAGCCGTCGTTCCTCTCCTGTATCGGCCGGATGATTGATAGATTCGTAAGGCAGGCAGCCCTTTTTCACCCCGCACAGGAAGACTACCGGGAATTCTAACCCTTTCGAGCCATGCAGCGTCATTAAAGTAACCGTACCAGAAGAATAAACTTTATCCGCACTTCTTTGCAGATCCCCCTCCTGGCCCAATAACAGATTTTGAAGAAATTCAGGCATATCCTTATGAAGTACAGCCATATTCAGCAGACGACGGAGTGGTTCCGACATACCGATCTCATTGACCTCCAGCCATTTTTCGATCAACACGGCCGGTTTCTCCCTGCGGATAGAGGGAAGAAAAAGGCGGACCATCTGCCAGCAGGAGGCCAGCTTAAGCGCAGGCGACAGCTGGCTGTCCAGTTCCCGGAGCTGTCTGGTATCAAATTCTTTTACCTGATTCTGCTTCAAAACATCCAGAAACTCCCCGATCAATTCATCGTCATAATTCCATACATTTTTCAAACAGATCTTTACGGAAGCTTCATCCTCCGGAGTTAACAGAAAGCGGAAGAAAGCCAGGACGCCGCGTACCGTTTCATCAGCCAGAAAGTCATCTCTGCCGGTTACCACATAAGGAATCCCCTCTTTGCGCAGACAATTTTCCAACACCTTCGCCTGCCGATGGGTACGGTAAAGGATGGCAATATCCTGGAAGCTGCGCGGCTTGTCTGTATGGATGGCATACTGCTGAGCATCCAGCATATCGATCCCGCCTGTCATGCGGTTGATCTCTTTGGCAATAAAGATACCCTCGGACAGATCGCTTTCCGCTGTCAGCAGATTGACCGGGAAACCGGCTGGCTGCTGTGCGATTAAGAGCCGGTGGTCTCCCGGATTCCTGTTGATCACGGGCAGAGCACAGGAAAGAATCTCCGGAGTAGACCGATAGTTCTTAGTCAGCCTGATATCCCGAACGCTGGAAAACTGCTTTTTCAACAGATTAAAACATTCAGCATTGGAACCACGGAAGCCATAGATCGACTGATCCGGGTCCCCGATGACAAACAGGCTCTCATGGCCTTTTGCCCAGGCTCTTACCAGCTGATATTGAATATCGTTTATGTCCTGAAACTCGTCTACCAGCAGATAGGAAAAAGGAAGTAACGCCTGTTCCATGGCCGGGCCAGACACATTTTTACCCGGATTGCTGCCTGTGTTTATTATTTCCAGCACCTGCAGAAGCAAATCGTCAAAATCCATCAGACCTTCCCTGTCCAGCTGCTCCTGATAACGTGCCGTTACATCGTCGGGCAGCTTATGCTCAGAGGCAAGACCGTTTTTCAGACGGGAAATTTCCTGTACCAGCTGAGCAGGGCGCAGCTTCAGGCCGGCCTGGCGGATGACCTGCTCCGCGGCATCCCGGCACTGGTATTCATCTGCCAGCACGACATCCTTCTTCCAGTCCTTCAGAAGGTTCAAGCAGATGGAGTGAAATGTACCGATCGTCATGGGACGCACTGCCCGTTTGCCGCCCAGTTCTTTTTCCAGACGGGTGCGCATTTCCATAGCGGCCTTATTGGTAAAGGTTACAGCTGTGATTCGGGAGGGGTCTACCTGCTGTTCAGTTACCAGCCAGGAAATTCGGGAAACCAATGTTTTGGTCTTTCCGGTACCAGGCCCTGCGATCACGGCTACCACAGGTTCGGTCGCCGTTACGGCGTCATACTGTTCCTGATTTAAACCGTCCGGGAGATTGTGCCGTTCGGTACCGCCTGCCGGTTCGTCCACCGATACTCCGGTGCGGTTCGTGCCGCCAGATGCCGGCGTTATCCGGCTGTTCGGCGGGGCCTTGGCCGCAGCCGTCTCAGCCGCCGGCTCCATATAATTTTCAAACAGACTGATCTGCCCGTATAACTCATCGATCTCATTCTTATTTACGATCATAACGGTTCCATACTCGCCGTCGTATCCCGGGATCCGTGTCACATCACCGGACCGCAGCCTCTTGATTCCCTCTTCTACACAAGGCCCTGCCGCCCGGCGGATATCCTCCAGCGGGATTTCCCGGAGAATGGAAAATTCAGGTCCCAGCTTCCCCAGCATACTCTCATACTCGGCGGCTACCTTAGCGCTTCCGGAAGATTTTCCGGTAGAGGCGGCGATTACCTCAGACAGCGGAACGAGACTTTCGTAATGCCTGCCGTTTTCAGATACAAATCCTTCCTCACGGTCAGCCAGTTCTTCCACCCTGTGTAGGACTCCTATGGTGATTTTTTTGCCGCAGACCGGGCATTTGCCGCCGTAAGCAACCGTTTCAGACGGGTTTAGCGCGAGATTACATTTCCGGTGTCCGTCCAGATGATATTTTCCTTCTTCCGGAAAGAATTCCAACGTACCGGCCAGCCCCTGTCCCTGCTGGACCGCCCGCGACAAATGGGAGTAGCTGAGTTCCGTATCCAATAGATTAGCCTCCCGCCCCAGTTTCCCGGGAGAATGGGCGTCAGAGTTAGAGACCAGCTGATAACCGTCCAGAGCGGAAACCCTCCAGTTCATAGGCGGATCCGAAGACAATCCGGTCTCCAGCGCATGAATATGAGGAGTCAGATCCTCAAAACATTCCTCGATGGTATCGAAACCGGAAAACGCGCCGAACAGGGAAAAATGCGGTGTCCAGATATGAGCCGGTATAAAGATGGCCTCGGGACAGATATCCAGTGTGATCTCCAGAAGATCCCGGCTGTCCAGACCCAGGATGGGCCTTCCGTCGGAATGGATATTGCCGACAGTCTCCAGCTTGCAGGACAGAGCCTCCGCAGCCTCCAGTCCAGGCAGCAGAATCAGGTTATGGACCTTTCTTGTTTTGCCGTTCTTTTTATAGATGGAACTGATTTCGCCGGATATCACGAAGCGGGGCCGGCTTTCCATGGAAGTAATCTCATCTTTAAGCCGGTATTCTTCCTTTAAAATGTACAGCCCTTCTTCAGCCGGGGCAAGTTTATCTTTCAACTGTGCCCTCCAGGCCGGATGTGTGAAATCTCCGGTTCCCAGCAGGTCAATACCCTTGCGCCTGCTCCACAGATCCAAGGCCTCCGGTTCACAGTCCCGGCTGGTAGCCCGGGAGTATTTTGAATGAATATGAAGATCTGCTATGTACATAATTTCCTCCAGTGCCGCATTTACTGCGGCATCAATTCAGGTATGGTGTAACCGTTTCCTCCAGTGCCGCATTTACTGCGGCATCAATTCAGGTATGGTGAACACTGCTAATTATTTGGTAAGTATTTCCATTATACTCCAAAATCCGACAAAGTGTCCAGAGCACTTGTAACCACCAAGCCGAACACAAAAACAGATCCTATCCATCAAAACAACTCGAAAACCGGGCGGATATTATATCCATCACACATAAGCGTGTGAAAGACAATCCGAAGATCACACAGCAATAAAGAAGAGTATTGCCCGAAACAGCCTCACTGACTTGTAACTGCTTATGGACAGTTTAACCATAAGTAAAAACTATGACAGGTTATTATCCAAAATTATGACTTCTATCAATTAAAGATAAAACATATCTAAAATCAACCTAATAAATTTAGAAAGTCATCAGATATTCGCTTCCCGGTAATGAACAAATGAATTATCCCAATATTTTTTATAAATTCTACTATCATTTCCGTCAAGATTTAATTGATACATTCTAAACGTAACTAAAAAATTCTTGGGCTGCCATTGTTCTTCATACGAATATTGATATTTCATACCCAGCTGCCTCATTACTCCGCCGCTTCGTGGATTGTTGACATCATGTGTGGCTGTAATATACGGAATACCATCGTTTCTTAATTGCTTTATAACCGCTTTACCTGCCTCAGTAACAATTCTTTTATGCCAAAATTCTTTCCGAAGCCCATAGCCAAAATCATAGCTATCATTTGTTTCAACATTGACATACCCGATAGGATAATTGTCTTTTTTCAAGCAAATCGCGTAGTTATATCCGCATTCTTGAGTGTACCTGTCTGCAAATTGCTTGTCGTAAAAAGTCTTTGTGTCTTCCATTGTTCTCAAAGGAAACCAAGGTAAAAACTTATTAATTTCTTCATCACTATAAATGATATACATGGCTTCTAAATCATTTTCGGTAAATTTTCTTAATACAAGCCTTTCCGTTTTAAGCGTTGGTGTGTTCATATATCCCTCTCAATTTCCGATTTGTCGGTGTGCCTTTCTTTACCTAAGACATCTACGCGATTAGATCGCAGCCGCCGGAAGACCGACTGCCATTACCAATTATAACCACCTTTTTTTTCTCATGCAAGCGGGAAAAAGGGTATCCGTTCTTATGGCGTTACCGGGGCCGTGCGGCAGTGATTTTTCTGCCTTCTGGCAATAAAAAAGGTAACACTCGAAAGAAAATTAAGAAAAAATATGTCTTGAAATAAATAAATTTTAAAAAATAATTGTTAAAATGATAGAAATCATTACCATTCCATCGAAGTATATAGTGTAACGAATCATTTGTAAGCTTACAAACCGCATCAGGAGTATTCATTATGAAAATAAACCAGGATAACTTTGTGAAAGAGCTGAGACGGGGCAATGAAAAAGCTCTGCTTTATGTGATTGACGAATATGGCGGACTGCTCCGGTCAGTCATTCGAAGACAACTATTCTCCCTTCCGGACCGGCAGGAAGAATGTATGAACGATGTATTACTGGGAATCTGGAATCACAGTCAGGATTTCGATGAGTCCAGAAATACCTTTCAAAACTGGGCGGCTGGAGTAGCCCGGTACAAGTCCATTGACTATCTGCGCAAGTACAAGCGTGAGCTGGAGCAGCTGAGCTGGGAGGAAGTAGTCGTCTCAGGAGACGATGATAAATTAGCAGCTGCCGTGGAAGAGGAACTGTCGGAAGAAGTCGGCTGCATGTTAGAATGCCTGAATGAAACGGACAAAAAGCTATTTCTTTACATCTATGGGGAAGACAAGGATATCGAACAGGTCAGCCGGGATACCGGCATGAAAAAAGAAGTAATCTATAACCGTTTATCCAGGGGAAAAAAGAAAATACGTCAATTATTCAGCCGCAATGGAAAGGAGAAGTCCGCATATGAAACCCAACATCTATGAAATGATCAATAAAATAGAAACCAACTGCCACGATTATGACTCCGCCCCTTTATTGGAAGAGGAGGCCAAACACTATAAACACCAATTCCGCCGCAGGATCCGTGCCGGACGCGCGGCATTTCCCGGTAAAGGTTTCGCCATCGCCGCCTGTATCGCCGTCTGTTTCCTGGTCCTGGGCGCAGGTCCCTTCCGTACAGAAGTACGCGCAGCAGCCAAAACTCTAACTTATAATATAGGGGAACTTCTGGGAACAAATGAAGATCTTACCCCATATGAAAACATGATAAACTATTCGGTTACCAACGCAGATGTAACGATAACCCTCAACTCCGTGATCCTGGAGGAAGATGTCCTGTACGTATCTACGACCGAGACCGCAAAGCCGCAATCGGGCTTGAATATGGATACTTTATCCCTTTTGGGCAGCCTCTTTATAAACGGAAAATACATCGAAAATAGCAGCAGCGGCGTCTCCGTTCCATTAGAAGAAGGGAATGGTCAGGAATCCCTGATTGGCTATAATTTGGGAGACCGTTCTGAAAGAGAAAATATGGACATTGAGCTGATCATGGAGGATGCCTCCCATACCCTGGATGGCAATTGGAAATTCAAATTCAATGCAGATGGGGAACAGCTCTCCGATCAAACCCATGAAATCGCCACGGACATTCATTATAGCCTTCCCGACGGAACCCAGGTCGACCTGACAGCCTTCACCACAAGCCCCATAGGTCAGAAAATATATTACAAAATAGATGGTGGCAGTGACTATGACATGAAGCTGGAAGGCTCCGACGATCTCGGTAACCCGGTCTCCTTCTACGTATCACACGCCACAAAATCCGAAGGCCGTTTTAACGCAGACCGTCTTGCAGGTCTGATCGCTCCGGAGGCAAGCACCCTGACCCTCACGCCTTATGTATCCCCTCGCCCCAAAACGAGCGGCCGTACAGAAAGCAGCTGGCAGCAAGTCGCAGACCCCTTTACCATAGCTCTGAAATAACAGATTCAAGCGTCCTTACGCCGTCTAAAATACATTCCGTCTAAAGCTTATCCGAGCACATACCCGGCCGCTCCGCCGGAGAATGTTGTTCGGATAAGCCAATTCATTTTCCTTCTTACATATCCAATGGAAGCACCTGATTCAATAATCTTCTGTTCGCCCCTGTGGGTACCGAGAGATCACTTTCCCATTTAGACACGGCCTGCCGGCTGACTCCAATCCGCCCTGCAAGTTCCTCCTGAGAAAGGTTTTTTTCCTCCCGTTTCAGTTTAATTTGTTCCCCTAAAGTCATTGAACTCTCTCCCTCCATTAACATAACCTTATTTTACAAGCAACTCCGGTTGCAGACAACCAATTTTACGCAACTGACCGGTTGCATTTAATAAATACATCTCAAAACCCTAAAACCGAGGCATCCCACCGCCGGAGTTACCCGTTCTTAGGTCAAGCCGATGTGATTTGGCCCCGGGAGAATTGCCGCCCAGCCCCCAGGTGCCCGCCGTTTCCCTCTCCTCCCGGCCCCCAACACTTTTGACCCTTTACGATCCCAGGCAAATAATATATAATAAATGAGGATAAGTTCCAGGATTCACCAAACAATGAAAATCTAAGAGATAGGGTGTGAGTCAATGAAAAAAAGAATTGGTATGTTAACCAGCGGAGGTGACTGCCAGGCGTTAAACGCGGCCATGCGGGGAGTAGTCAAGGGGCTGTGCACCAACCTGGACGATGTGGAAATCTTTGGCTTTGATGACGGATATAAAGGGCTGATCTACAGCAAATACAGAATGCTTGGATCTTCGGATTTCTCCGGTATCCTTACCAGAGGAGGAACGATTCTGGGCAGCTCCCGCCAGCCGTTTAAGCTGATGCGCGTGCCGGATGAAAACGGACTGGACAAAGTGGAGGGAATGAAACACACCTATTACAAATTAGGGCTGGAATGCCTGGTTATTCTGGGCGGAAACGGCACCCATAAGACGGCGAACCTGCTTCGGGAGGAAGGCCTGAATGTAGTGACCCTTCCCAAAACCATCGACAATGATCTGTGGGGAACCGACATGACATTCGGATTCACCAGCGCGGTCAATATAGCTACGGATGCCATCGATTGTATTCATACTACGGCAGCTTCCCACGGGCGGGTGTTCATCGTGGAGGTCATGGGACATAAGGTCGGCTGGCTGACTCTGCACTCCGGTATCGCCGGCGGAGCGGACATCATTCTGCTGCCGGAGATCCCCTATGATATCAAGAAGGTGGTAAATGCCATCGAGGCCAGAAATAAAGCCGGAAAGAGATTTACCATCCTGGCTGTGGCGGAAGGAGCCATTTCCGAGGAGGATGCCAGATTATCCAAGAAGGAATTCCGGGAGAAGCAGAAGAAGAACAAATATCCCTCCGTTTCCTATGAGATCGCGGCTAAAATCGAGGAAGCTACAGGATCAGAGGTCAGAATTACTGTTCCCGGACACACCCAGAGAGGCGGAAGCCCCTGTCCCTATGACAGGGTACTGGCCACCAGGCTGGGATCGGCTGCTGCGAAGCTGATCATGAATGAGGAATATGGCTATATGGTCGGCATGGTAAATGGGGAAACTAAGAAAGTTCCGCTGCAGGAAGTGGCCGGCAAACTGAAAATGGTGGACCCCCAGTCGTCCATTATCAAGGAAGCGAAGAGAATCGGTATCAGTTTCGGCGACTGACTGGCGCAACGGAACCAGGAATGACAGATTAGAACAGGAGTAAACTTATGTCTTATACTGCGTTATACCGGAAATTCCGTCCCGACAGCTTTGAGGATGTGAAGGGCCAGGACGCAATCGTTACAACATTAAAGAACCAGGTCCGGACCGGCAGGATCGGTCACGCCTATCTGTTCTGCGGTACAAGAGGTACCGGTAAGACGACGGTGGCAAAGATCCTGGCAAAGACCGTGAACTGTGAGAATCCGGTTGACGGGAGTCCCTGTGGTGTGTGCGCCTCCTGCAAGGCCATCGCCTCAGGTACCAGCATGAATGTAATCGAGATCGACGCGGCTTCCAACAACGGCGTGGACAATATCCGTGAAATCCGTGAGGAAGTGGCATATTCGCCCACAGAAGGAAAGTACAAAGTATACATCATCGATGAAGTGCATATGTTATCGATAGGTGCGTTTAATGCGCTCTTAAAGACGCTGGAGGAACCGCCATCCTACGTGATCTTTATCCTGGCGACCACGGAGGTTCATAAGATACCGATTACCATTCTGTCCAGATGCCAGAGATATGATTTTAAGCGGATTTCCATAGAAACCATATCCGCCAGGCTTAAGGATCTGATGGAACAGGAAGGCGCCCAGGTGGAGGAGAAAGCGATCCGCTATGTGGCCAAAGCGGCCGACGGTTCCATGCGTGATGCGTTGAGCCTGCTGGATCAGTGCCTTGCTTTTTACCTGGGACAGAAACTTACCTATGAAAATGTGCTGGAAGTGCTGGGCGCTGTGGATACCGAAGTATTTGGCGGCTTGCTGGAGCAGATTATCAGGCAGGACGTGACCGGAGTGATGAAATCCATAGAAGCGCTGGTCATGGACGGACGGGAAATGGGGCAGTTTGTCACAGACTTTATCTGGTATCTGCGCAACCTGCTGTTGATTAAGACCTCGGACCAGGCGGGGGATGTCATCGACGCGTCGAAAGAATCCCTGGCCCGCATGAGCGGGATAGCCCAAAAACTGGATGCAGAGACCCTGATGCGCTATATACGGGTACTGTCGGATCTGTCCAATCAGATCCGCTACGCTTCACAGAAGAGGATCTTAATAGAGATCGCATTGATTAAACTGTGTAAGCCGGCTATGGAGAAAGACAGTGAATCCCTGCTGGACCGCCTTCGGGTGGTGGAAGAAAAACTGGAAAAAGGCGTTACCGTCACAGCAGCGCCGGCGGCTCCAAACACGGCGCCGAGCGTGCAGACACCAGCGGTGGAGCCGCCGAAACCGCCGATGCCAAAGGCGATACCCGAAGATATCAAACAGGTGGTCTCCAACTGGCGAAGTATTGTAAATGAGGCTTCGGGACCTGACAAAGTATTCCTGAAGGGAGCCAGGCTGAGTTTGGGCGGTGGAAATAAACTGCAGATTGTATTTGAAAACGAACTGGGAGCTGCCTATGTAGGTTCCAAAGAACATAAAGAAGAGCTGGAAGCATTGATTTCCAACCGGATTGGCAAAGAAGTGGAAGTCGATATGAAAATGCTTGATACAGGGCGATCCTTTGAGGACAGCTTTGTTGATTTAGAGAAAATCATCCACATGGATATTACCGTTGAGGAAGAATAAGGAGGACATGAATATGGCAAAGCGTGGAGGATTTCCGGGCGGGGGTATGCCCGGCAATATGAATAACCTGATGAAGCAGGCGCAGAAAATGCAGCGTCAGATGGAAGAGAACCAGAAGGAACTGGAAACGAAGGAATTTACCGCGGCTGCCGGCGGCGGGGCGGTGGAAGTGACCATTTCCGGTAAAAGAGAAGTGGTTAAGGTCAAACTGGCCGAAGAAGTGGTGGATCCGGAAGATATCGAAATGCTGGAGGATCTGATCGCAGCCGCTACCAATGAAGCTCTCCGCCAGGTAGAAGAAGCGAACGGCGCGGCTATGTCAAAGCTGACCGGCGGCATGGGCGGAATGGGCGGCGGTTTTCCTTTCTAGAGAGAGTGGAGGATATCGTGGATATATACAGCAATCAGATTAACCGCTTAATCGAAGAGCTCTCCCGGCTTCCGGGAATTGGTGCAAAGTCAGCCGGCCGGCTGGCTTTTCATCTGATTCATATGCCGGTGGAGGATGTACAGCGGCTGGCCGATACCATGGTGGAGGCCAGAAACAACGTGCGTTACTGCAAGCAGTGCTATACGCTGACCGACCAGGAACTGTGCCCCATCTGCAGTAACCCGAAGCGGGACCAGCATACAATCATGGTGGTGGAGAATACCAGGGATCTGGCGGCTTATGAGAAGACCGGTAAGTACGACGGGGTCTATCATGTACTTCACGGGGCCATCTCTCCGATGCTGGGGATCGGCCCCAGCGATATTAAGTTAAAAGAGTTGATGGCCAGGCTTCAGGGAGATGTGGGCGAAGTGATTATCGCTACGAATTCCAGTCTGGAAGGAGAGACGACAGCGATGTATATCAGTAAGCTGGTCAAGCCTTCCGGGGTGAAGGTGAGCCGTATTGCCAGTGGGGTTCCGGTGGGGGGCGATCTGGAATATATTGATGAAGTGACGCTTCTGCGGGCCTTGGAGGGACGGGTGGAACTTTGAGACTGGTATATGGTTCGGCATTCGTGACTGAAGGAAGTTTAGAAGTTTTTTAAATAAAATGATTTAATTATTACAGCGCCTGTTCACTAAAAATAGATTTGGTAAAGATAGTGAGCGGGCACTATTTGTTTTCGTGAAAAATGCTGCTGTTTACTAATTAGCTTATATTGGAAACAAGATTCTGGAAACCGTAAGAGAAAGATATTCTGGAAGCGGACAGATTCTGATTGACTTATAATGCTTACAGATGTAATATTTAAATTGAGGGAAATATAAAATAAAGGGGTATAAGGTACAATTTAGTTATTTAAAATGGATTCCTTTCAATATAATAAATTCAAAATATTCAATACAAATCTAATGAAATGAGCTTACAGCTTACATAAAGATAAACGAAAAGAGGAAAAGGACATATTAGGAGGATACCTATGAATAAATCCAGTTTTATAATATTACTTTTGGTCATCTGTCTTGGTATATTCAGCGGAGGATGCGGCCAGACTGCTGCATCTGCAGAGGCCCCCTCAGCTGTAATGCATGATGAAAAGATAGAAAAGGACAAGGGGATCCTGTCTGCTGATAAGGGGAGTACAGAATCGACAGGAAATACAGAACATGAGTGCTCCGCCCCAAAAGATCCGGTTATCGTAAAGGAAGATTACAGCGATTGTTTTGAGGGACAAACCGGTTGCGCCGTTTTTTATAATAGCAGGACAAACACGTTTCATATTTACCAGGAAGAGATGGCCTCAGTCCGTGTCTCTCCGTGTTCAACATTCAAGGTGGTTTCAACACTGATTGGACTGGAAGAAGGCGTAGTTGAGTCAGAGGAATCTAAGATGGGATATGACGGGACCATTTACGCGAATACTGCCTGGAATCAGGAGCTAAATCTAAAGGAAGCATTTCAGAAATCCTGTGTCTGGTATTACCGTAAACTTCTTGACCAGGTTGGAGAAGAAAAGGTTAAAAAATGGGTGAATGCCCTTCCTTACGGCAACTGTGATATTAACCAATGGAAGGGTGACGGGACAGTAAACGGAGGTGCAGAACAACTGAATGGCTTCTGGCTGGAATCCTCTCTGGAAATATCCGCACGGGAACAGACAGAAGTACTGGCCAGAATCTTCGATGGAAATACGGAATTCCAGGAAGAACACATATCGATGCTTCGGCAAATGATGAAGACCGAGGATGAGGACGCCTGCGACATTCAGATCTATGGAAAAACAGGAACCGGCCGGAATGCCAATCATGCCAACGCCTGGTACGTGGGAATGACAGCGAATGGGGAGGAGACCAACTACTTTGCAGTCCGGCTGGTGGCGGCGAAGGACAGCTGGATTACCGGTACGGATGCGAAGGATATTGCGGTGCGTATTATCCATGAATATTTTAAATGAAGATTTTCTGAGTGGGTTTAAACAGAAGGATAGATTCCCATATCTTTCAGCACTTGTAATGTCACTTCCGCTGAGGTATTTCCACCGGCATTATCGGCATTGGATATATTCGTGGCAAAGAACCAGGTATTGTCGGGATTTTCCACATATCCGATAAACCAGGTGGATACATAATTTCCATTCACCTTTGCAGAACCGGTCTTACCGAACAGCATACTTAGGGAATCGGAAGAAAGTTTGATGGCCTCTTTTACGGCGGCGACATTTTCCGGTTGAAATCCGAATTCATTTACATAGAAGGATTTGAGCAGACCGGCCTGTTCCAGAGGCGATATGGCAAGTGAGGATTCCAGCCAGTAGCTGTCGGTACCGCCGGAGAGATCCTGATTACCATAGCCGATCTTTTGATAAAATTCTTTCAGATTCTCCGGGCCGGCTTTCTGATCCAGTGCCTGAAAGTACCAATTTACACTGTACCGCATAGCGGTCTGCAGAGATTGATCTTTTTCCCAGTCCCGGAAGGGATATGACTGTCCGTTCCAGGGCAGAGTGCTCTGATCCGGAGCGATGATTCCGGATTCCAATGCGTTGATCGCGGCATAGATCTTATAGGTGGAATCCGGTGAGATACGACGGGTACTTTTTTCCTCATTATAGACCCGGTATTGGCCGGAATTCAGATCGGTCAGCACCATACAGCCGTCAAGCCCCCGGAAATAACCATACACATCCAGGGCAGAGGAGGAGGGCGCAGGGGCAGAAGGAAGGAGCGTTTCCCTGCCGGATGGTGACACGGCGGAAACAACAACCGGTGCCGGCCTGGCAGCCGCCTGGGTATTCAGCAGCGGAAGCTGAGTAGCCATGATTAGAGTGATCAGCAGGAATGCGGCTATGCCGCGGAACCTTTCATAGCCGGAGGGCGTTCGATAAGAGGAGATCTGTTCGATTCTGCGGAAGAGCTGCCTCTTTGTTCCGGAGAAACCGGTAGTGATCGGGCGGAAGAGATGATGTCGGACCCCGTTTGAAAAGTTCAATATTGTGTGGCCGTATTTCAAACGATCGCCGGGAGGCATATCATGTAAAAGACAGGCATCGCAGTATAATTCCCGGTCGGAACGAAACTCCCGGATAGCGATAGGGATTATGGGATTGAACCAATAGGGGAGCCTTAGCAGCATGAGCATTTGGTTGTAAAAAAGGTCATGATTTTTATAATGTGTCAGTTCATGGAGCAGAATAAACCGGATTTCTTCTTTCGTTTCCTTCTGACTGTCCCGGTCTGCAAGATCTGAGGGCAAAATCAGGCGGGGATGTATAACTCCATAGATAAACGGTGTTGAGACCTGATCAGATAGCAGCAGAGTAATATTTCTGCGGATGCCCAGCTCCATTTTGCAGTTTCTGAAGAGTTCACTCATTCGAAATTCTTCACTCAATCGAAATGCGGGAGGATGAGAATTTCGGCAGATTTTTTTTAGCTGCAGATTTGCCAATAGATAGAGTCCCAGAGCAGCAGTCATGCCAGAGCACCATAAGATCATAATCACCTGATTCAGAACTTCGAAATCCGGCCGATCCAGAGCGACTGTGAAATCTTGCAGCCAATTTTCGTTATCAGCAGGATTCTGATCCTGTACGGATGATGTGACAGCGGCGGACAGAGGAGATTCTTTTGCGATGGCAGGAACGCCTGAAGATGGAAACAGGCGGAACGGGAGCAGTGCAACCAGAAGTGCAGCGGCTGGAAGAAGCCAGAGCGCATAACAGCACCCGGCGGTCCAATAACGGGACAGAAGCCGGCGGATTCCCAGAAAAACCAGTAAAATCATACTTAATATCAGATTTGTCATAAGAAAACGCAGAGCATACATAATTTCACCATTTTTTTTCAACCTTAATCTTCTATGTGACCGGATTTTTCACCCCGGATCTGTTTTTCATCCAGAAGCTGTCGCAGTTCTTCGATCTCTTCCATGGATAGACGGTCTTCTTCCAGAAAATTAACAACCATGGACCGCAGGGTGCCGCCGTAAAAGCGGTTGAGAAATGAAACGCTTTCCCGATTCACGTAATCCTCCCTGGCGACAGCCGGAGAATATACAAATACACGGCTGCTTTTTTCATAAGTGAGCGCGCCTTTTTTTACCAGCCGAAGAAGCATGGTTTGAATAGTCTTCGGGCTCCATTGGGAAGTGGCTGTGAGCCGCTCGATCACTTCGGTAGTGCTGATCGGTGCACAGTTCCACACGATCTTCATCACTTCTAATTCTGCGTCGGAAATCCGTGGTAAATTTTTCATATATTCCTCCATTGGGTGCGTATTTCTGCACATATTGATTTTATCCTATGGAGAGGCTATGCCGCGACCCCGCCTGTAGGGCATGTATTAAGGGATGCTGTAAGTATACTTATCAGGCACACGTTATTTATGCTTACATATGTAATTTATAATATTGTAAGACATATGGAGAGGACAGTCAAGAGTATATTACTTATGTACACTTCTGTTCAGCCATATGTATACGAAACTTCCATCCGATTGGCCGTGATGGATCACTTGCTGTATTAGCATACTTTACTGATAAGATCGGACCCGTCACACAAACTGTTGTGCTAAATGACTAAGAAATATTTAAGAATATAATTATATTTATGCAATTTGGTTGTGGATGTATCATAAATAGAGTATAATTATTAAAAACTACATATAAGTAATGCTTGAAATTAGGGAGGGGATATTTTGGAAAAGTGTTTGATTTGCGGGAGAAATATCGACGAAGGTTTAAGTATATGCCCCTATTGTGGAAATTCGATTCCTACTGTAGAAAGAGGCGGGGAAGATGAAAGGATGAATATCAGTGACGGAGAAGATCGTACATTGCAGAATGATCCGGATATAAATGATTTTAAAAATGCAGATGCGGAATTCATGTTTCAGAGCAGCCAGGATATAACGTCAAACAAACCGTCCGCCCCACCGGTGATAGATTCAAAAGTGGATAAGAAGAAAAAGTCGGTACTTTTGCTCGGTGGAATTATCATTGCTTTTGCTATTTTTCTGGCAGTTATTCTACTGACAGCAGGAAGAAAGGAAGCGGCGGTTTCAGAATATGGCACGGAGGTATTTACCGATACGGAAGGCAACGCCTATTCCTTTAATGAAAAAGGCAAAGTGATCAAAATAGAAGGTGAATGGAGCGGGGGATATAGTACGGGGGATCGTAAACACATAGTATTGACGGATGTGGATCAAAATTTGTACTGTTTCGATGGGAAAGGGGATAATGGAGTTCAGGTCAGAAGTGAAGATGGAAGGTTGCTCACGATTCGGAACAATGGTTTCATCTATACGACAGATTCCAATAGCGCAGGGGAAGACAGTGACACTGCTTACAGATACTTTTTTGATACGGAAGAGAGAACAAAGATAGGATCAGATATCGAATGTACGGCCAATAATAGTTTAGATGCCCTTATATATAAAGACCAGGGAATATATATCCTGCCGGATAATGCAGACGAACCGGTAAAAGTAGCTGGCTGTGAAGAGGAAAGCGAAGTGAAACTGGTCGGTATATCAGATACAGGGAAAATGGCTGTCTGGACAGAGGAAAAAGGGTCCAAAACGACTTTATATGTGTCGGAGAACAATGAAAAGATAAAAATAGGAGACCTGGAGCTCACGAATAAAGGCTTTGATTATACCTATGCCTGCTTTATCAATAAAGATTCGGAAGTTATAGTTGGAAATGGAAGCAGTAAACAAATGTTCCGAAAGAAGTTTGGAGAGGAATGTGTAGAAGCCAGGGTAATCGGTGAGGCTGATCTGTTTGGTATTTATTCTGAACAGGGGGCGATATATAGGGGGCAAAACGATCATGTGAAAGGATTATATGTAATCTGCGCCGGTGAAGAAGAGTATCTTAGTAACTTATATTATATAGATGAAAGAGGAGAACGTGAAAAAATCATTTCGGACATACAGGTAATCGTGGGAATCCACAAAGGAAAAGTAGTATATATAGATGAAGATGATTCCCTGTTCATTGCCGATCTGGGAACAAAAGAGTTGAAGAATATACAAAAAATAAGTTCCGAAGTGTATACGGCTCAGGTTTCGAAGAATGGAGAGTACATATATTACGGAAAAGATTCTGACGACTATGAGACATACACTCTATATGAATGTAAGGCAGGCAAAAAATTGGATAGCGTTAAAATCTCCGATGACGTATATAAGATGTGGATAAGTGAGGATGGAAAGCAGGTAGCCTACTTAAAAGATCCGACATCGATTGAAGAGATGTATACGAAATACGGGGAATTATACGTCAAAAAATTTGGAAAAGAACCTAAAAAAGTAAGCAGTGACATGATCAGTATTTTTGGAAACGATGGGTATATTTCAAAGGATAACTGGAACTGTTTTAAATATGAGGATAAGGAAAAGAAGAACATTATCGGAAGGATTTTACATTTCGACGGAAAGGAAGTTGAGCTGGAGGCGACAGATATTCTATACGATTATTCATTCGAATTTTAAGGGGGATACTACTATGAAAATATGTCCGGGGTGCAGAAGAGAAATTAACGATGATTTGACAGTATGTGTTTATTGTGGATTTACCTTCGATCAAACAACAAAAGAGGTGGATGAGCAGATACAGGACCAACAGCCGGATGACGCAGAAGCAGGTTGTAAGATTCATGATCCGGAGCCTGAGTGTGTACAGACAGCAGACCCTACAGGCGTACCGGCAGCTGGACTTGCAAAAGACGGTGGGTATACGGAAAACATGTATGATAACGCTCAAACAGAAAAAAAGAAAAAGCCGCTGCTTTTTATCGGTTTGGGTGCGGCCATATGTGCCATAATAGTCCTGGTTCTTATTTTTTCATTATCAGGAGGAAGAAAAAATTCTGGTTTGGAGCCTGATAATATGGTGGTCCTGCTGGATGAGGATGGTAATGCCTATTATGCGGAGAAAGATCGTTCAGTCAAAGTGGAAGGACATTTTCAACAAGGTTATGCTACGCTGGACAGAGAGCATTTAATTGTGCTGGATAAAAATGGAAATTTATATGTGTATGATGGAAAAGGCGAAAATGAAGAAAAAGTTTCCGGAAATGTATCTTTGGTTTACGGGATAAGAGATAAAGGATTAGTTTTCTGTAAAACACATGTTAAGGAAGCAAAGGTGGATGATATTCTTCAAAAATTGGCTGAGGAGGCTCCCAAATATAGTTATGCTGCCTACAAAGCCGTTTTCGATAACGAATTTCCGGATGGAAAGGCGGAAGAGGCCAAATGGTTTTATGAGTTATTAGTGGGCAGCCCGTATAATGAGGTTTCTTCAGAAGATGAGTATTTCCGATATTTGTTTGAAGAAAAAGAAATAACGAATTTGGGGATCGGTAAATGTCTATTGGCCGCGCATAAACTCAACATTCTGTTTACGGATGACGAGAGTATCTGCCAGTTAACGGAAAACTCTATGGAAAAAGAAAAGATCACATCCTGTAAAGAAGATATGGAGATCGTATTGTACGGTATGTCGGACAGCGGTAGGATGGGAGTATGGAGCGAATATGACGAATCGGAGACCTGTTTTTACGTTTCCGAGGATGCGTCCAAGACCAAGTTAGGAACTGTAGAAACGAACGACATAAATATAAATTTCGGAGAATGTTATTTTGATAAAAATGGTCAGCAAATAGTAACGTTTAATTATTATACGGATAAAATTTTCAGAAAAAAATTGGGTGAGGAACCAGAGATTATTCACGCAGGCGGTTTGATCGGTTCTGGCGTGTATTCACCGGATGGACGGATACGAAGTGGAGATGCGGAGCTAAACAATTTTTACATCTGTACTAAGGGGGAGATAACTGATTCGCGTTCCAGTTTCTACTACATAGACAATAACGGAGAAAGAGAGAAGGTATTAGCAGATATTAGCATAAAGGCCTTGGCAGATGGAAAGATTTATTACTTAGATGATGAAGACAATCTATACCAAGCCGAGATAGACAGAGATAAGGTGAGTAATGAAATTAAAATCACATCGGATGTAGATGACGCAAAGTTATCGGAAGACGGAGCATATATTTATTACTCGAAGGATTATGATGATGGAGCCACTACCCTATATTCCTGTATGACTAATAAGAAATCTCTCGAACCGGAAAAGATCGCGGAAGAGGTTGGATCCTATAAGATCCAGGCGGATGGAAAAAGCGTGGCCTATCTCAGGGATATGTCCAAGGTAAAAGGGTCCCACACCAGCTGCGGCGATTTATATATAAAAGAAATCGGGAAAGAAAGCGAGAAGATATCCAGTGATGTGGTCAGGATTTATTCGCCTTATGAGCAAGGATACATATCGGACAAATATGTTAATTTTTTCAAATATAACAGTGTTTATGAGGAAAATAAAATAAAAGGAGACTATGTCTATTATAATGGAAAAGAGAATCAAACCCTGATAAAGGATGTTTTATACTAATGTAAAGCAAAAAAACCCATTGCGCTTCCGGTAATTCCGGAATGCCGCAATGGCTTTGCTATGGTCAATAACCGCGTTTTTCCAGCACTTCCAGTGCAACAACGGTTATTCTTGATCCCCTCCCGGATGACGAATTCGTCTTCCGCTAAAAATACTTTTAACATAACGGATCCCCCCTGAGACTGTCCGAAAACCGGCGCGGTTTTTTAAGCCTGTTGATTAACACGTATGTTGTGATTGTTGCACAAAAATAAAGATAAATGCGATACTGATTTGGGTGAAATGCTTGAAGGGAGAGCAGAAATAGTGTATACTTTTTTATCACTTTTGACTGAAAAAGGTGCTGGAAGGGGAGGGCGTGATGGTAAAATGTGTGAATTGTGAGAAAGACGTGGAAGAAGGATTAATGATATGTCCTTATTGTGGAAAAAAGGTGAATTCGGCTCAATACACGAACGTTGAGGGCAGACAGTTGGGAAATGGAAAACAGATGGATGTCCGGCCGGCTGCGATACCTGGGCAGCAGCCAGAGATACAGCCTGTTCAGCGTCCGTTAAAATCAAAGCAGAAGAGGAAAAGATATATAGTTTGGACAACAGTTGCAGCAGGCATTTTGGTAATCCTTCTGGCAGTATTTATGATAATGGGCAGAAGCAATAAAAACAGCATAATGGATGAAAAAGGCTATGTTTATATCGATACCGACGGTAATGCCTACTGTCATAATGGAAAAGGAAAATGGATTAAAGTAGAAGGCGATTGGAGATCCGGATTTATAACGTGGGACGGCAGGTATATCGTACTGAATAATGGAAACAATTTATACCTTTTGGATGGAAAGGGGAAAAACCCGGTTAAAATAGCAAATGCGCCGGTCATTCTCCTGACGACCCGGAATAACGGTCTGCTCTACATGGAGAGATCCGGCGAGATCGGTTCCGAACCAGTATACAGGTACTTATTTGATACGAAGGAAACTACTAAGATCGGCCAGGGTCAGGTATATCCGGCGAATGACAGCTTAGCGGCTCTTGTATTTAAGGATCAGGGAATCTATATATTGCCGGAAAGTGCAGATGAGCCGGTAAAGGTTGCGAGTTGTGAAGAGGGAAGTGAGGTGGAACTGGTCGGGATATCCAATAACGGTAAGATGGCCGTTTGGACGGAGAAAAAGGGGCAAACCACCACCATATACACTGCAGAAAATATGGAGAAGGAAAAACTGGGCAGTCTGGAGCTCAAAGACAGCAGCCAAGCTTATACTTATGCCTTCTTTTTCAATGAGAGCACGGAGGCAATCGTTGGCAATGGGAACAGTGACCGGCTCTTCCGCAAAAAGTTAGGGGAAGAGTGCATAGTAGCAAAAACAGAAGGCGGCGTTAATCAACTTAATATATATACTATACAGGGCAGGCTGTCCGGCAGTCATCGTAACAAAATAAAAGGAATTTACGTGGTTATCGATGGGGAGGAAAAATATTTAAAAGACTTATATTATATAGATGAAAATGGCAATAGTTCAAGAGTAATATGGAACATATTGAGAGTAGTAGACATACAAAATGGTAAAATAGTGATGTTGGATAAAGACTTTACGTTGTATGAAACCGAGCTTCAGTTAAATTTGCCGGAAGAGTTCCAAAAAATAAGCACAGATGTGGAAAAGGCACAAGTTTCAAAAAATGGAAATTATATTTATTATGGAAAAGATATGGAAGATGAGACATTTACATTATATGAGTATAAAAACGGTATTAATCCCACAAGAATTAAAATAGCGGATGATGTTTTTAAGATGAAGATCAGCGCTGACGGGAATCAGGTGATTTATCTGAAAAATCCGGTTAAGCTACAAAATGCAGATATGATATTAGGTGATTTGTATGTAAAAGATGTTGGGAAAGAGCCGGTAAAAGCCAGCAGTGATATAATTAGTATTTTTGATAAAACTGATTATATAACCAATGATGACTGGTACTGCTTTCAATACGATGATATAAAGGATAAGAAGATAACAGGCGCAATCCTGCATTATGACGGAAGAGGCTTGGATGTAAAAGCTGAGAATATTATTTATGATAATATTATAATAGAATAATAAGAGGCATTTATATCATTAAACTCTGTCCTAATTGCCTTATGGAAATAATATAAAAAACAGTGCATCTGGCACTGAGAATTATATATTATTGTCAAGGTAAGTACATAGCCTATTAATAAAGCCAAAGGCCATTACACTTTCATTTTTCAGGAAGCTGTAATGGCTTTTATGCGTAATATCCCCATTATTTCTTCACAGGAAAGAGATACTATGAAATAAATAACACTCCGCGACGCTCATAATATCTTTATGATTTGTACACAAAATATTCACAAAATCAAAAAAGTTACTATATCTCATGTAGAAAAGTTACTCCCTCCTATGATAACCTTAGACCATGATAAAGGAAGTCCTGCAGGCCCCTTAAAAGATCAAAAAACAGATCAGGAGGATTCAGTTAAGAATGAAAAAGAAAATAGTCAGTTTATTATTAGCAGCTGTTATGACCTTATCCCTTGTAGCATGTGGAAGCGGAAACGACAATAAAGCGGACGACTCAAACGCAGACGCATCAGCAGCGCCGGCTGCCACCGCAGCAGCAGATGCGGACAAAGACGCAGCACCCGCAGAGGACAGCGGCGAAGAAGTGACCTTATCCTTAATGGTAACCACCAGACCGACCACCGACAACAAAGACTTTTATCTGGACTGGCTGCCGGAACTGGTGAAAGAAAAATACCCCAACATCAACATCGAGGTAGAACAGCTTCCCACCGACCAGTACAAACAGACTGTAAAACTAAAATTCGCCAGCGGCCAGGGACCTGACATCTTCACCTGGTGGGCCGGACTTCAGGCACAGGATCTGGTAGACGCCGGTTATGTAAGAGACATGTCCGATTTCTCCCAGTTAGGAAAATTCAGCAAATCCATCGCCGATTCCTACAGCTTTGATGGAAAGACCTACGCGATTCCGTTAGGATCCAGCTTCCTGACCACCTGGTATAACAAAGACGCCTTCACCGATGCCGGAATCGACAAGATTCCTGAAAACTGGGACGAGTTCCTGGCAGCCTGCGATAAATTAAAAGCAAAAGGCTACACGCCGATTACCATGGGTGACAAGCAGTCCTTCGTAATCCAGTTCGGTGTATATCAGATCGGTGCATCCGCGATCTATGCCGATAACTATGACTTTGACAAACAGTTATTCACAGGCGAAACCAAATTCACGGATCCTGCCTGGATCGATACGATCAACAAGTACAAAACTCTGTATGACAAGGGATATATCATTGAAAACTCATTAGGTTTATCTCAGGAACAGAGCCGTCAGGCTTACCTGGATGGAAAAGCAGCGATGATCTTCGACGGCAGCTTTGGCTATGACGCACTGAATAAACAGGGCGCGGTAGAGTTCGAAAAAGGCATGTTCGCGATTCCTTCCAACGAAGCAGATAAAGAATTTGTTTACAATTTAACTCCGTCAAACGGTATCTTTGTAAGCGCAAACTCCAAGAATCAGGAAGCCATCGACAAAGTTCTGGAATACTGGTTTACAGAAGGAACCCCGTTATTCGAAAAATGGGTAGAGTTAAGCTCCGATATCCCCTGCTACGAGGGCGTAGAAGATAAGAGACCTTTGATTCAGGAATATCTGGACCGCTACAAAGACTATAAGAATATCTATAACCTGAACAATGCATGGCCGGAAGGTGTCAGCGATATGATGTGCACGAAGTTCCAGGAAGTAATTGCCGGTGATGCGACCGCAGAAGATGTCTGCAACGCAATGCAAAGTAAATTTGAAGAGCTTACGGACAAATAGACCGATAAGTCGATAAGATAAAACGGGCATAAAAGGCATTTGCAAATAGTGAGTTCACATTTGTAAATGCCTTTCTGAATCTAATAGGAGGCTATTCATGATCAATAAAAAGAAACGAAATATTTTGCTTGCGTTCTTGATTCCGGCGCTGCTGTTTTACGTCATCTTCTGGATTTCCCCGGTTTTGATGTCATTCTTTTACGGTCTGACAAACTGGAGCGGCATGGGAGATTATGATTTTGTAGGACTGAAGAACTTCAAGTATCTGTTCCAGGAGGGGACACTGACGAATGCCATGAAGAATACCATTATTTATGCGATATTCGTAGTGGTATGGGGAAATATACAGGCGCTTACACTGGCCTTGATCCTGAATATGAAGATACGGGCAAAAGGTGTGTTCCGTACGATTTTCTACCTGCCAGCCCTGTTTAGTACCATTGTTGTGGCGTTCCTCTGGAGCTATGTCTACGCTCCCTACTACGGAATGATCTCCGAAGTGCTGAGTGCACTTGGATCCGGCACCGTACCGAACCTGCTGGGAAGCAAAGGGACTGCGCTGCTGGCGGTGGCATTTGTGGAAACCTGGAAGACATCCGGTACCATGACGATCATCTACCTGGCCGGCCTTCAGGGAATCGATGAAGATATCATTGAAGCAGCCAGGATCGACGGCTGTACTGCATGGCAGACTACCACCAAAGTCCGTATCCCCATGCTGGCCAACACCATCACAGTCAACGTCATGCTGGGACTGATCGGCGGGTTCAAATCCTTCGACTATGTATTCGCATTGACGGGCGGCGGACCTGGAAGCTCTTCCAGTACGCTTATGTACACCATCTACAAGATGGCATTTGTGGAGGGGCAGTTCGGTAAGGCAGAAGCATTAGCAGCCTTTGCCTTTGTATTTATTCTGATCATTTCTGTAATTGTACTGTTCTTTATGAGGAGAAAGGAGATAGAGGCATAATGAGAAAAAGTGTAAGAAAAGAAATCATCATCACCATCTGCCTGGCATTATTTTTCCTGCTGTTCCTTTCCCCGATTATTATCGCGTTATCCGGTTCCTTCCGGCCCCTAAAAGATTCGAGCTCCTATCTGAACCTGTTTCAGAATTTTTCACTGGAGAGTTACGGGCTGGCGTTTGACAAGATGAATTATTTCCGATCATTGAAGAACAGCGTTCTAATTACCTTTATCAGTGCGGTTCTGCTGCTGCTGTTTACCTCTATGGCAGGCTATGCCATCGCCAGGTTGAGAGGAAAATTAGGACCCTTTTTCCAGATCTTTTTCCTGGCTGGTATGATCGTGTCCGCCCAGATGTCCATCATTCCTATGTACCGGATTGTAAACGGAATCGGAATTGGCAATACGATCGCGGCTCCCATCGCCCTGTACGTGACCTCGGCCCTGCCGTTTTCCATTTTCCTGTATACGAATTTCATCAAATCCAGTGTGCCCTATGCGCTGGAGGAAGCGGCTACGATCGATGGGGCCGGAACGCTTCGAACCTTCGGGCAGATCGTAATCCCGCTGACCAAACCGGCGCTGACATCTATCATAATCACACAGGGAGTACCCATCTGGAACGATTTCTTCTTCAGTATGCTGTTCTTGTCCGCACCGGAGAAAAAGACGCTGCCTTTGACGATGCTGAACTTTATCGGTGATATGGAAAATGCGACCCAGTGGAATATGTTATTCGCAGCTTGTTTCTTAAGCGCGATCCCGATTCTTATCATTTACATATTCCTGCAGCGGTACTTTGTCAGCGGCCTGACCGTGGGAGCGGTTAAGGGCTGAGTATTGTTACCAATTACGGCCTGATGGGAGGGGCCTGTCCCCGGAAGTCAGTCTATTCAAAGAAAAAACCGACTGCTTCTCCATACGAGGAACTACTCCGGGGAAACTATTCCAGTCAATAACCGTTGACAGGCCGGGTCAGTTACCGGCAGCAAACAAAGTCAGAGCTGCAACCGGGGCCGTATTTGTATAATTATATGCATTAGGGTAGAATGGATAACAGTGGAGGTGTGTTTATGAAGCGTTCGAAAAGTATCCGTATTAAGATATTAGGATGCCTGCTGGCGATATCCATTCTGCCCATCGTTGTACTATTTATCTTTACCCTAAGAAATATCACACAGTTTTACCATGCGCAGATATCGACGGCCAGCAATAATGAAGTGAAAGTGGTTACCTCAAGGATTAACAATATATTTGAAAATCTCGACGGCGTGATGACGTCCCTGATCTTCAGTGAATACGACGGCCGTAATTGTATGCTGTATATCTGTCAGAATGAGACACAGGAAAATCTTCTGACCGCCGGGCAGCGGTTGGAAAATTACCGTATGTATGAGTATGTGTGCAGTAATCTGATCGGGAACAACCAGTACGCGGAGGGGGTTTATCTGTTTAACGAAAGCGGGTATACCTATTCCTTTGTAAGAAACAGGGAACTGGGGCTGGAGAAGGAGTACAAAGACTCCGTCTGGTATCAGGAACTGATGGAAAGCGAGAGCCTCCAGGTTACCAAGATGTACCAGCCTGATAATTTTCCGCCCGACCAGCAGAAAATCGTGATCGCCAGACGGTTTACGGATGTAAAAGGAGAGCATTCAGCGGTATTGGCTCTGGTCTGTAACGACAGTATCTTTGACAATATTCAGGACAACAGCCTTCCCTGGGGAAAGAGCTTTGTCATGGATGCAGACGGCACCATTCTCTACGGGGATTCAGAGGATGTCAGCTTAAAAGAAAGCGAAATTCAGGAAATTATCGGAAAAGAGAGCGGCGTGATCATCAAGAACGGCAGCAATGACGCCTATATATACGGGACCTTGAACGTGGAGGACTGGAACATTGTCAATGAGGTGTCCTTTGAGACACTGGCCCAGGTTTCCAACAAAAGTACGGTATACCTGATCGCGATTATTGCAGCTATCTTGGTTTTTATCATCGTCCTGCTTTTATTTACGGAAAAGGTACTGCTGACGCCGCTGGTATCACTGGCCAGTATTATGAGCAATACGAGAGACATTAAACAGTGCTTTGAAAATAAATACCGGACCCGTCAGGATGAGATCGGCGTGCTTTACCGCTGCTATGAAAATATGCTAAAGCAGATCAATCAGCTGATCGAAGAAAAATATGTCAGCGAGATCCAATTCCTGAAAAGCAGGCTCCGCAACCTGATGTCACAAATAAATGCGCATTTTATTTTCAATACGTTGGAAAATATAAATTGTCTGGCTCAGATCGAAAATAACCAGCAGATCGTCACCATGTCTAAATCCCTGGGAGATATGCTGCGCTACAGTATCGAATATGAACGGGACGAAGAGAAACTGAAAACCGAGGTCATGCACATACGTCAGTATATCAATATTCAGGAGATACGGTTCGGCAATCAGATCCAGGTGGATCTGGATATAAGCGAGGAGCTGCTGGAAGCGAAAGTACTGAAATTCATGCTGCAGCCTGTGGTGGAAAATGCCATTGAACATGGACTGGCCGGGCAGGAGATGCCCTGGGAGATCTCCATAAAAGCAATCCGTGAAAACGGCCGCCTAATGATTCAGGTGAAAGATAACGGAAGTGGAATGGATGATGAGACGCTCATTCAGGTCCGGGAACGGATCTATCATCCAGACTCGATATCCGAGGACGCCAGATACAGCAGCATCGGATTATCTAACATCCATAAGAGGATCCAGTTACTGTACTGCGAGAAGTTCGGTCTGGCCATAGACAGCCGGCCGGGCGAAGGCGTAACCGTAACCATGACCCTGCCGTTAAATATCTCATAAAATTTCTAATGGAAAGGGGCTTTAGAACTATATGTACCGTTATATTATTGTAGATGATGAAGTCCTGATCAGAAAAGGGTTAATCAGCAAGATAAAAGACATTACTTCGATACAGATTGCTTGTGCGGGGGAAGCGGCCAATGGGATCGAGGGCCTGGCGCTCATAGAAGCGGAAGATCCGGATATTATCATTACCGACATGAAAATGACGAAAATGGACGGAATGGAATTCCTGGAGAAGATCGCCGAGCACTATCCCGACAAACCAATTATTGTCATCAGCGGTTACAAAGCCTTTGACTATGTCAGCAAAGCGATCGAGAAAAAAGCGGTCGGATACGTGCTGAAACCGTTCTCCACAGAAGAGATCGAAAAGCAGCTGGCCAAGGCTGTCGCTCAGATTGAACAGCAGAAAAATCTGATCCAGCTGGAGGAAAAGGTAGCGTTCTTTGAATTGAAACAGGAGCAGGATGTGCTGATTCAGGCGCTGCTGGAGCCCTGGAATGACACGACAGAGGAAGCGTTATCCTCCAGTAGCTATAACCTGCAAAGTTACAATCTCCTGATATCCATAAACAGCAAGGATCCGGAAAGCATCCGCAAAGCGGAGGAGATCTGCAGGGAACATTTGAATGACATTAATTATATTATCCTGGAAAACCCGATGAATAAATACCAGTATTTTATCCTGATGGAAACTGCCCGGGAAGATTTGCAGGAGAAAATGGAAGCGAAAGCGCAGCATATCGCCCGCTATCTGGAGAAAGTCACTCCGGCAGGCAAGCTGTTTATCTTCCTCAGTGATCCGGTCCAGGGGTTTGAGAAGCTGAACCGCTGTTACCAGTTAAACGAAAGGCTGGACCGCCAGATCTTCTTAAACGACCGGGTGCGGATTCTTCCGGCAAAAGCTATCTCCGAACAGAAAGGCATGGCTTATTCCGAGGACCATATGAAGAATCTGTTCCGGCGCCTGAAATATCAAAGCCATAATACGAAAGAACTGCTGGATGATTTTTTCAACGGAATGGATCTGTCCAAACATACGCTGGGCGTGATCGGGAATACCTGTGAAAATCTGATAGATAAAGTAAATGATTATGCGGTGCAGAACAACACGGAGACCGATGATATCATGAGCGTCTTCTACCGCCGCTATATGTTTCAGTCAAGCCTTGAGAAGATGCAGAAAGAGATTTCCGGTTATGTGATTCTCATCCTGAATTCTATACGGATGGCCTCCCAGGAGAGTGATCTGCTGTTCGACCGGATACAGGAGTACATCCTGAACAATTATCACCGGAAGCTGACTCTTCAGGTACTGGCCTCCCAGTTCTATATTCCGTCGGCCAGCTGCAGCAGCCTGATCAAAGAAAAGTTAAACATGAGTTTCAATGAATATCTGGCAGACATCCGGCTGGAAAAAGCCAAGCAGCTGCTCAAGGAGACGGACCTTAGCGCGGAGCGGATATCAGATGAGATCGGCTATTCCAATCCCAAATACTTTTTCAAAATATTCAAGAGAATGACCAACTTAACGCCGGTGGAATACCGCAACCAATACCGGTAGGTTCAATTTGGGACATGTCCATTTCGGTTTGGGACATGTCCAGATTGAAATGGACATGTCCCAAACTGAAATGGACATGTCCCCAACTGAAACGGAGGACACTTACATGTTATACAAGAAAGCACAGGAACCAAAGCTTTCAGAATCTCTGTTCCGAAATCCGACCAGCGAGTACCGGGCGGCTCCTTTCTGGGCCTGGAACTGTGACCTGAAGGAGGAGCTTTTGTTAAAGGAAATCGGACAGTTAAAGGAAATGGGAATGGGCGGTTTCCACATGCACTGCCGTGTGGGCCTGAATACCCGTTACCTGGGAGAGGATTTCTTTCAGAAAATCAAGATGTGTGAGGAAGAGGCCAGGAAGCAGAATATGCTCTGCTGGCTCTACGATGAGGACCGCTGGCCCTCCGGCAGTGCAGGCGGCTTTGTGACCCGGGACCAGCAGTATCGTACCCGGTTTCTGGTTTTCGCGCCTAATGATGTGCCGGAACCGGAGGAGGGGGCCTATATGGCCGCGGCTAAAGCGGTGCGCAGCAAGAATCGGACGCTGATCGGAAAATACCGGATTCATCTGGACGATGATGGATATATGACGTCCTACGAAAAAGTGGATGATGGGGAAGAAACAGGCAGCGATCTATGGAAAGCGTATCTGGAAATCTCTGGTGATACCCCCTGGTTTAACAATCAGGCTTACGTTAATACGCTTGACAAGAAAGCCATTGACCGTTTTATTGAACTAACCCATGAAAAATATTATGAAGAGCTAAAAGAGGATTTCGGAACGGCGATTCCGGCGATTTTTACCGACGAACCCCAGACAAGCCATAAAGAAATGCTGCGGGAACCGTTTGCCAGAGAACCGGTTATCTTTCCGTTCACCGACGACTTTGAGGAGACTTTTCGGGAAAAATATGATTTTTCCATCATTGCGCATCTGCCGGAACTGATTTGGGAACAGAAGGATATCCCGGTATCAAAGATTCGTTATCTATATCATGTCCATGTCAGTGAGCGTTTCTCTGAGGCCTTCGGGGATAATATCGGTAAATGGTGCCAGAAGCATGGCATCGCCCTGACCGGCCATATGATGAATGAATGGACGCTGCACTCTCAGACTTTGGCGATCGGGGAAGTGATGCGCCCCATGAAGAATTTCGGCCTGCCCGGAATCGATATGCTGTGCGACCGCCGGGAATTTTCCACCGCCAAGCAGGCGCAGAGCATCGCGCATCAGGAAGGCCGGGAAGGGGTTATGAGTGAGTTATACGGAGTGACCGGCTGGGACTTTGATTTCCGGAATCACAAATTGGCGGGTGACTGGCAGGCGGCACTGGGGGTCACCGTGCGTGTGCCTCACTTGAGCTGGGTATCCATGGAAGGAGAAGCCAAGCGGGATTATCCGGCCAGTATCGGATACCAGTCCCCGTGGTACAAAGAATATCCCTGCATAGAGAACCACTTTGCCAGACTGAACACTGCCCTGACCCGGGGAACACCTCATGTGCGGGTCGGCGTCATCCACCCGGTGGAATCCTATTGGATCTATTGGGGAAATAAAGAACAGACCTCCTTAATTCGTCAGGTGCTGGAACACAATTTTGAAACCCTGATCGATTGGCTTCTGTTCGGTTTGATCGACTTTGACTTCATATCAGAATCCGTTCTGGAAGACGAGCGGGCGGATAATCAGGACCACAGATTCCATATGGGAGCGATGGCCTATGACGTGGTTATCGTACCCGAATGCCACACGCTGCGAAAGCATACCGTTGAACTGCTGGAAGCATTCGCAGGGAAGGGCGGCGAAGTCTTGTTTATGGGAAATATGCCGCGGTATATGGATGCCGTGGTAAGCGAGGTACCCGGGAAGCTGGCCGCACGTTGTACCAGAATCCCGTTTAACCAGGGAAATCTGCTGGAAGCGCTGGAAGGATACCGGGATATCGACATCACTGTGCGGGGTGTGGACGGAGACGATCCCACCAGAATGAAACACAAAGAGACCGGAAACCGGGCCTGTAATCTGTTCTATCAGCTGCGGGATGACGGCAGCAGCCAGTGGCTGTTCATCTGTCATGTGAATAAGCCCAGAAATGAGCATATCACCTACACGGAGGAATGGACCATCCGAATCAACCGGCGCTGCCGCCCGGTGGTCTACGATACCATGACGGGAGAAATATATTCTGTAGAAGCAAACTACCGGAACGGCAGGACCCTCATTACCTATTACGGTTCGCAGCACGACAGCCTGCTTCTGCGGTTGGAACCAGTCCCCCAGGGACAGGAAGAACCATCTGAGGAGATGCCGGAAAATCGAATCTGCCGTCTGCCGGAAGAGACATCCGAGTTACCAGATCCCTCTGGATTTGAGCTGGAGGAGGAAAACGCGCTGCTGCTGGATCTGGCGCAATACGCGTTCGATGGGGAGGTATGGCAGCCGGAAGATGAAATTCTGAGAATCGACAACAAGTTCAGGGAAAAGCTGGGTCTGCCCCTGCGGATGGAGGCCCTTGCCCAGCCCTGGATCTATGAGGAGGAAGAACAGGCCGCCCATATGCTGCGGTTGAGGTACGAGATAAAATCGGATGTGGAAGTAGACTCCCCTGTTCTGGCGATGGAACACCCGGAGCTGGCCCGGATCTGGCTGAATGATTCCCCGGTCTTGCTGCACGATACCGGCTGGTATGTAGACGAGTGCATCCGCAAGATAGCGCTGCCTCCGATCCGCGCTGGGAAAAATACTCTGGAGATTTCCCTTCCGTTCGGCCGAAAGACCAATGTGGAATGGTGTTATCTGCTGGGAAGCTTCGGCGTTCAGGTGAACGGCCGGAAAAAGAAACTGATTCCCCTTCCGGATAATATTCAGTTCGGAGACTTTACCAGACAGGGCCTGCCGTTCTACGCGGGGAATCTGGTCTATGAGGTCCCGTTGACCTGCGGTGAAGGTGAGCTTCATCTGGAGTTTTCCCATTACCGGGGAGCACTGATACAGGTGGAATTGGATGAGACGACCGTGGGAAATGTAGCGCTGGCTCCATATAGGATCAACTGCGGCCCCGTGGAAAAGGGAACACATCGGTTGAAAATAAGGATCTTCGGCAACCGGCACAATGCGTTCGGACCAATCCACAACGCGGATGCTGGGGAGACCTGGTATGGACCGAATCTGTGGCGTACGCAAGGGAACAAGTGGAGCTATGAATATCAGTTAAAAGAGATGGGAATCCTGACCACCCCTGTCTATTGGCTTGAAAGGAAATAGAGGAAATGTATCAGGTGATAGAAAAACACCTTATATCCCTGGAGGGGAAAACACAAATGTGCCATGCCTCCACCATTCTGAAAGTGGATGAGAACCGTATGCTGGCCGCCTGGTTCGGAGGAAGTGCGGAAGGTGCTCCAGACACCGGTATCTGGATGTCAGCCAAAGAGGCAGGTACCTTCAGCAGTCCGTGGCTGATCGAATCCACAGAGGAACCCCACTGGAACCCGGTTCTCTTCCGTTTCAATGAACGGGTAATCCGCCTTTACTTTAAGGTTGGGTATGAGATCAGCGAATGGAGGACCATGACGTCGGAATCCACGGATGGCGGCAGAACCTGGACGAAATCCAGGGAACTGGTCCCTGGTGATTTCGGAGGCCGCGGGCCTGTGAAAAACAAAATGATCCGTTTATCCGACGGTAGTATCCTGGCGCCGGCATCCCTGGAAAAAGGTATCTGGAGAGCCTATACGGACAGGAGTACGGATGAGGGCGTCCGCTGGAGCAAGAGTAATGATGTACGCATACCGGACGGAGACTATCTGTCCAGACAGGGAAGAAACGGCAGCGATATACCGGTAACCGAACAGTCCTTCGCGGGCAGAGGGGTTATTCAGCCCTCCCTGTGGGAATCCGCGCCGGGAAATGTACATATGCTGCTGAGAAGCTCGGAAGGCCGGATATACCGAAGTGATTCCGGGGATTACGGACAGAGTTGGTGTCCGGCCTACGCGACGGGGCTGCCCAATAATAACAGCGGTCTGGATCTGGTGCGGATGGAGGATGGGCGGCTGGTACTGGCGTGCAATCCGGTTTCCGAAAACTGGGGCAGACGTTCACCTATCTCGCTGCTCATTTCGGAGGATAATGGCATCCACTGGAATAAACGAATGGATATGGAGAACGGTCAGGGGGAATTCTCCTACCCGGCTGTGATCGCAGAGGGGCGCCGCATTCATGTCACATACACATATAAACGGGAAGCGATCGCATACTGGTGTCTGGAACTGGATGAATGTCAGGAAATCCATTAGATTCCGGCAGTCTGACAGAATTAATAAATAAATGACTGAAATAAAAATTGAAAAGATTAACCTTAAAAAATAAAATTAAAAGGATTTAGGAGGAGTAAAGTTATGAGAACAGAATTTCCAAAGGGCGTATATCCGGTCATGTTAACACCATTCACAGAGGATAATAAGGTAGATTATGAATCCCTCGGCAGACTGATCGAGTGGTATATTGACGCAGGGGTAGCCGGTTTATTTGCCGTCTGCCAGTCCAGCGAGATGTTCTTCCTTTCCCTGGAAGAGCGTGTAGAAATCACCCGATTTGTGGTGGAAAAAGCGGCCGGCAGAGTCGCCGTCGTTTCCTCCGGCCATATTTCCGATTCCCTTGAGGATCAAGCGAAAGAACTGAACGAAATCGCAAAAGCCGGCGCGGATGCAGTGATCATGTTAACGAATCGCTTGGCAAAAGAAGAGGAAAGCGATGAAATCTGGCTCTCCAATCTGAAAGAACTGTTAAAAGAGCTGCCCGAAGACCTTCCTCTGGGATTTTATGAGTGCCCCTATCCCTATAAGCGGGTCATGACTCCCGAACTGCTGAAGTGGTGTGCAGAAACCGGCCGGTTCTATTTCACCAAAGATACCAGCTGTGATATGGAAAATATAAAAGGAAAACTGGAGGCCATAAAGGGCAGCAAATTAAAACTGTTCAACGCCAACACCTCCACACTTCTGGACTCCCTTCAGGAAGGGGCCGGCGGCTTCAGCGGTGTTATGGCAAACTTCCATCCCGAGCTCTATGTATGGCTTACGGAGAACTTCGACAAAGAACCGGAGAAAGCCAGAACCATGGCGGACTTCCTGACCATGGCCTCCTTCATTGAGCGCCAGGTATATCCGATCAACGCCAAATACTATCAGCGTAAGATCGGAAATTTCCAGACTATCGTATCGCGTACCAAAGATCCGGCTCTGCTGAATGATACCTGCGTGTCTGAAGTGGAACAGTTTATCCGGATGACTGAGTATATGAAGGATGTATTAATGTAAAATGGATTTTTAAGAGGACGGGAGATAGCGAGGCAAAGGGGCCCTGCGGGTTCTCCCGCCATCTGCGTAACCCGTTCTAAGGCCCGGCCTCTGGCACGGGATGGCAGGAAAATTGAGGTGATAGATTGAGAACAATTGAAGAATTGAAGCTGGAATTGTCGAATCCTTCGGAAGCATATCGGAGCGCTCCGTTCTGGGCCTGGAACGACCGGCTGGAAGAAGGGGAGCTGGTCCGGCAGATTGACGGGATGAAGGAACAGGGAATGGGGGGATTTTTTATTCATTCCCGGGAAGGGCTGGAGACGGAATACCTGTCGGAGGAATGGATGCAGGCGGTAGGTGCGGCGGTGGATAGAGCGGCCGGACAGCATATGGAGGCATGGATCTATGATGAAGATAAATGGCCGTCCGGCAGTGCCGGCGGGCTGGTAAGTAAGGCGGACCCTGGGAAGTATACGGCCAAGGCTATTAGTCTGGAAGTGTTTGATGCGGGGCATTTGCCGGATCGGACGATACGGGTGGGAGACGCCTGTGAGGACGGTACGGTGGTGGCGCTGATGTCGGCACGGATTGAAGGAAGGACGATCGGTAAGTATACACGGGAAGAGGCGCTCGGGGCTGGAATGGAGATCCCGTTTGGGAATGCCTGGCTGGTGTTCCGGGTGGAGGTTTCCGGAGAGAGTGAATGGTATAATGGTTTCGCACCATCCGATAATCTGAACCCGGATGCGGTCCGAACGTTTCTTAATCTGACACATGAGCGTTATAAGGACCGCTTTCAGCAGGAATTCGGCCGCGCGGTGAAAGGCTTTTTTACGGATGAACCGAATTTTTGTGATTTCTACAGCGTATTTACAAAGGGACGGCCCTGGATTCCCTGGGGAGAAGGGATGGCGGAATATTTCCGGGAGAAAAGGGGGTACTCTTTTTATGAATATTTACCCTGCCTGTATTATGACGGGGAGGGGTGTGAAAAGATAAGGCATGATTACTGGTATACGTTGACGGAACGTTTTAGTGAGTGTTATGCGAAGCAGCTCTATGACTGGTGTGAAGAGAATCAACTGCTGATGACGGGACACATGCTGTATGAAAATGACCTGGGTTACGGGACACGGGTATGCGGCGCAGCTATGCCCCATTACCGGTACATGCATGCGCCCGGGATTGATATCCTGGGGGAGCAGACACAGGAATACCTGACGGTCAAGCAATGTACCAGTGTGGCCAATCAGTATAACCGGGATATGGTTTTGACCGAGACTTATGGCTGTACAGGCTGGGATTTTACTTTCGAAGGGCAGAAGTGGCTGGGCGACTGGCAGTTTGTACTGGGAGTGAACCGCAGGTGCCAGCATCTGGCGCTGTATTCCATAACCGGCTGCCGTAAACGGGATTATCCTCCGGTATTTAACTACCAGACTACCTGGTGGGAGAATAACAGGATTCTGGAGGATTACTTCGGAAGAGTCTCTGCATGTGTACGCACCGGGGATGTGGTACGGGACATTCTGGTTATACATCCCATGTCTACGATCTGGACCATGTGCGCAAGCGCGCCGGATGAGGATTTGAATCATGTGGAAATGAATATGGGGTGGCTGGATGAACATATTTTCCGTCTGAACCGGGCTGGGGAGGAGTATAACCGCCTGGCGAAAATGCTGATGGGTAATCATCAGGATTTTGATTTCGGCGACGAGATAATACTGAAAGAAGCGGGCAGGGTACAGGATGGGAAGTTTCATGTGCAGGAACGCTCTTACCGTATCGTGATTGTGCCGAGGGTCACCACGCTGTTTTCCAGTACGGTTAAACTTCTGACCGATTTTATGGATCAGGGCGGAGTAGTAATCTGGACCGGGTCCATGATCTCTATGATCAATGGAAAATATATTCCGGACGAATCCGGGCCTGGCAAAGAGGCAGACTGCCGTGATATTCCTGCGGAGGATACAAACGGGTGTGAAATACCCGACTGCGATGAAATCCGATATGTGAGAAGAAGTCTGGCGCAGCATCCCAATCTGCACAGGACAGAAGATTATGAGGAGACTCTTTCGCATCTGAACCATATAAATTCCCGCTTGCTGCGTGTCAAAAATGACCGGATGCAGGAAGATACGGATATTCTGACCATGATCCGTAAAACGCAGGACGGTTATCTGATATTTGCCGTGAACAATGACCGGGAACACCAGCACCGGGTAATGATGCAGTTTGCCGCCGCGGGGGAGGCACAGAGCTATGACGCGCTGGATGATGTGACACGGCCGGTTGCGGTCAGAGCGGCAGGGCAAGGTATAATGGAATTTGTAGATACTTTTACGCCTGCCATGAGCCGGGTGTATTTTATCCGCACCGGGCAAAAGCCTCTGGAGGGCAGCGCAGACTTCCCTTACGAGCATCCGCACCGGGCGGATCGGGTGTGGGCGTGTCTGGGGCCGGAAGCTTTGATTACCAGAGACATGGAAAATGTCCTGACACTGGACCGCTGCAGTTACCGGCTGGCGGATACGGAGCAGGAAATCAGCCGGATCCCCTGGTCGCCGGATCTGGAAGTCTGGCAGGCCCAGCGGCAGATACGGGATGCCATGGGACTCCAGCAGATCTACTATAACGGCGCACCGCAGCGGTACAGCTGGATCTATGAGGAGTGCGGCACAGACGGCAGAGTATTTGAACTGAAGTTTCGGTTTGAGGTAAAAGAGGTCCCGGACGGTTCCTTGTATGCAGTGATTGAAAAACCTCTGGACTATAACCTTATCTGTAACCAGAAGGCATGCCGGGAGACGGAGGATTATTTCCTGGACCGGAAGATGATACGTTTCCGGGTCCCTGGTTTGAAAAAGGGTGAAAATGAGCTGGTCCTGAGAGGAATCTACCGGAATGCAACCGAATTGGAAGACATCTATCTTCTGGGGGATTTTATGGTGGATCAGGACCGTCGGATTGTTCAGGACCGCGGAATGCTGCATTTCGGGGACTGGACGATGCAGGGACTGTACCATTATCCGGGCAGCGTTGTCTATCATTTTCAGGTGGAAAAATCTCCTGAGGATCGGAAGCGGTACCAGTTGAAGCTGGGAGACTACCGGGGAACTCTTGGAAAAGTAACCGTCAACGGAAAGGACGCTGGAATACTGATCGGAAATACCAGGAAAAGCGTGGACATCACTGACTTTTTAACCATGGAGAGCAATGCCATAGATATTCAGATTATAGGAAGTCCCAGGAATATGTTCGGGCCATTCCACCAGAAATACACCGGATGCAGCAGGATCAGCTGGGAGGATTTCCGGACCACCGGCGAATTCCACACGGATGCGTATGTCCTGAAGCCGTATGGACTTCAGGGGCAGATCGTGATATCGGAGCTGGAAGGAGAGAATACGCATGATTATTGATAAAATAGAACACCTCCGGGAATATGCGCTGACAAAGCGTCAGTGCGGCCTGATCCGGGATTTTATCCGGGAGGCAGGCTTAAACATGCCGCCGGAAGGCAGGTATGAATTGGACGGTGATAAGCTTTTTGCGCTGGTCCAGTGCTATGAGACCCGCGAAAAATCAGTTGGGAAAATGGAATCCCATAAGGCTCATCTGGACCTGCAGTACATGATGGACGGGGAAGAACTGGTTTACCTTAATTTTTCGGATGAGCTGCAGGTGATGGAAGATCAGACACCGAAGGAGGATTTTGTCTTTTACCGGACACCGGACGAATCCATCGGTGCAAAACTGAAAACAGGAATGTTTATGCTGATGTATCCGTGGGATGCGCATCTTCCCTGCTGCCAGATCAACGGTACTTCGCCCGTTAAAAAGATAGTATTCAAGATCCGGTTAGACGAAACGGAATAATATCAAATCAGAAAGGAAGCTCAAACAGAAATGAAAAAAATACTAGTAACCGCCACCAACTATTCAAAATATTGTCAGGAAGGCAAAAAAATACTGGAAGATTATGGATGTGAAATTGTGGAGAACCCCCATGACCGCCCCTATACGCCGGAAGAGTTAAAAAAAATCGTAGCAGACGTCGACGGTGTGGTAGCGGGCGTCGACACATGGAACGGGGAGATCTTTGATCTGGCGCCGAAGCTGAAAGCCCTTGCGCGCTTTGGCGTGGGAGTGGACAACATAGATCTGGAAGCCGCCAAAGTCCATGGAATCAGTGTCAGCAACTGCCCGGGAGTGAATACCTCCGCGGTTGCTGAGCAGGCGATCGGTCTTATACTCAGCCTCACCAGACGGATCCCGTTCCTGAATGCCGCCATCCGCCGGGGGGACTGGGTCCGCCCCATGGCCCATGAGCTGAAAAGCCAGACGATCGGCTTCCTGGGATTCGGAGCCATCGCCCGGAATGTATCGGAAAAACTGCAGGGCTTCCATCCGGCTATGATCGCATACGATAAATATCCGAACCAGGAAAAAGCTGACCAGCTGGGCGTACGGCTCTGCAGTCTGGAAGAGGTATTGGAGCAGAGTGATATCATCTCCATCCATCTGCCGGCAACACCTGAGACTACACGGCTGATCAACCGGGAAAACATTGCCCGTATGAAAGACGGGGTCTGCATCATCAACACAGCCAGGGGAACCATAGTAGAGGAAGAGGCGCTCTGTGAAGCCCTGGAATCCGGCAAAATCGCGGGAGTAGGAACAGATGTATTTGCCTCAGAGCCGGTACTGCCCGAGAACCCGCTGTTTGCCTTTGAGCAGTATGTCGCCACTCCACATACTTCAGCGGAGACTTATGAAAACTGTGCGACGACATCCATCGTTACAGCCGAAGCGCTGATCGCCGTATTTGAGGGAAGAGAACCGGCAAATAGGCTGGTTTAAGACTGCCGGGTGCCGGCAGGGGAGCGGTGTCTATGGTCCTCTTTCTCACTTAAGGCTGTTACCCGGTGAAATCTAAATGAAATCGGGCCGGCCGGTTGCGGGTACGCGGCTGATTCACCCCGAATGCTGGATGCATTCGCGGCTCAGCAGCCACCGAAAGACTGCACGGAACGCAGTCTTTCGCCCACAACCGGCCGGTCCGGTTTCATTAAGATTTCACACGGGCGCCTTATGTGAAAAAGAGGACCATAGACACCGCTCCCCTGCCGGCACCCCATAGGTCACGTCCGTACAGAGCGGACATCTGGCGGGCTGCGCCTTGGTCTTGGAACGTCCCCGGGTACATAACGTATCGGCTCCCTGGTATTTGACGCCCCCCGTCGTGCCTGTACAGCCGGTCTGCTCTTCAGTGGTCAGCATAAAGCATACCCGCTTTCGCTTTAAGTAGCGTCTCATTTTACCCTGTATTCAGGAATCCTGCCCAATAGTTCCAGCTGTTCCAGAGCCTTCAGAAGGCCGGAACGATTTAATGCCAGAAGATGCCTGAGCGCCTCATCAACCAGATCCTGGCTCTCGCCATACGATGAAAATGATATTTCCGGGCCGGAAATGGAATAGGTTGTTTCTTCCTGAATACAGGAATATGCCATGGGGACTGTTTCTTTGGGCTTTGATGCGGGCGGATTCAGGAGGTCTTCCGGACGAAGGCCGAGAACTTTACATAAATTGCAGACCTTGTCATAGCGCGGCTGGTATTTTCCGGCTTCATAACAGCGTAGAGTCACTTCATTGATGCCGGCGGATTCTGCCAGCTGTTTCTGAGTCAATTTCCGAATATTCCGATAGTATCGGATACGTGATCCGATGGAATTCTGATGATCTATCATAAACACCTCCTGCGGTATATACCGCATCCTTTCTTCGCGAAGTGTAAACAGCGGCCGGACAAATCCAAAAAATCAGAACATATGTTCTTGACAGGGCGCGGACACACGGATATAATGAATTTATAGAGTTAATTAACTCTATGAAATTTTAAAACACTCTTCATCCATTCTTGTTCCTTCCCATCCGAAGGAATTCCAGTAATTTCTCTGTGTATTTCCAACACAGAAAATCCATTTGAAAACAAAAACTGCTGTATATGAGAGTATTAGAACTTAAGATGTAGGAAGGATGTTTCCGGAAAGGAGCTGTATGCTTTGAATAACATGAATATAATCCGTGTAGAGAAAAACGGGCTGACAGAGGCCATGAAGCTGCTGTTGTATGAAAGGTATACGTTGGAGCCGGATGAATTTGTGGTTCTTTATGACTTAAATGCAGACACGCTGTTTGTAGATCCTATGGTTCCTGCGCAGGATGTGAGCATGTTTGTCAGGATCGCCGGGTCTTGCTTTCCCTATATGAACGATCCGGACAGCGGACTGGTTCCTGTAAGCGAACAGATTATCCGTACTTATGGTTTTCGTGTCTGGCTGATCCTTTTCGACTGTTACCAGGACCGAAGAAAATGGGAGGCGGACCGATAAAGCCGGGAGGTATATCCAGTCAGCTATGATAGATGGAGCCAGGGAAAAGCCGGGAGTTTCCGCAATGAGCCCTCCGGCAGAATCCCCGGCTTCCGATCCGGAGTATCTCAGCTTTGCGTTTCCGGATCTGCCATACCGAACTGCCGTTTAAAACTCGCGAAGGTTTCCGCAAATGCCAGCATCGCGAGGACTTCCTCATCCGGCATTTTCCTGATTTTCCGGATAAATTCTTTTTTAATCGCCGAAAGTGTAGGAGATGCCAGTTTGCTGCCGCTTTCGTTTATGATCCATTCTGCTGAATATCCGAAACGTTCTTCAATTAATTTTGCTAATGTCTCTGAGATATTCGTCTTTTTTCCATTGACCAGCTGATTCACATAGTTGGCGCTTATCCCCAGGGTGGAAGCAAATTCCACCTGCTTCATATTTTTTTCTGACAGGATACATTTTATCCGATCACCCAGTGTCATACCATACCACCTCAATTCTTGAAGCTAGCATATCATAAAAGTATCACCTAGTCAAATAAAAATTAGCTTGACATTTGACTTTGTTCGATATATACTTTGCTTAAGTCAAAGAAAGGAGGCGGATTATGAAGATCCAGTATGATAATCGAAGAGCGCTGATTCATGTGCTGGATTGCCTGGATGAATCGGAAACAAAACAACTGCTAGCATTCGCCGCGGGTTATGAAGCCTGTAGAAAGCAGCTGCAGACAGAGGAATTCCCAGATGAGACCCAGAAGCCTCCGGTGGATCACTCATAACCACCTGACTGATTAAGGAATCGATACAGAAAAAGGAGGAGAAGGAAAATGTCACTAGTTACGCTCAAAGAGGTACTTCATGAGTCCGTGGAACGAAGGTACGCCGTGGGGGCATTTGACACTACAGGCTACCAGAATACAGCGGCGATACTGAGGGCAGCGGAGCAGACCGGAACCCCCATGATCCTGATGGTTACATGGGGGATGATCGAGGAGCAGGAGAAACCCGGGGAATATGTAAAGCTGACGCTGGAAATGATCCGCAACGCCAGTGTACCGGTGGCGTTCCATCTGGATCATGGGGGAAGCTTCGAGGATTGCATGAAGGCGGTTCACGCCGGTTTTTCAGGAGTGATGTTCGACGGTTCATCCCTGCCTATGGAAGAGAACATCCGCATTACGAAAAAAGTTACGGAGGCTGCCCATGCCTGCGGCGTCAGTGTGGAAGCGGAGATCGGACATGTGGGAGGCGCTGAGGGAGGCGCGCTTCTCAGAGATGGGGCGGTCGCGGACAGCGCGAATTTCACCACACCGGAAGAAGCCGTGAGATTTGTGGAGGCCACTGGGGTGGATGCCCTGGCTGTAGCGGTCGGTACGGTCCACGGGATATACCGGGGTATACCGAAGCTGGATCTGAAGCGGCTGGCCGATATCCGCAGCCAGGTGGACATTCCACTGGTGATGCATGGGGGATCCGGTCTGTCACCGGAGGCTTTCCGGGGAGCCGTGGAACATGGGATTAACAAGATCAACTTTTTCACCGGCATGTCCCTGGCGGCGGCCGGCGCGGTGAAGGAGACTGTCGCCCGGGCGGGTGACCGTCCGATTCATATGCAGGAGATTCAGGAAGCGGCGGACCGGGCGGTTACGGAGATCGTAAAAGAGCACATTGAGGTCTTTCAAACACAGCCGTTAACCGGAAGCTGAAAATATGGAGGGGAACAGGATGCCAGATAAAGTAATATGCGTCGGGTTCTGCTGCGTGGATGTCTGCATTCGCGGAGTCGCGCAGATTGATTTCAGCAGAGAACTGATTCCGGTAAAGGAGACTTCGATCTGGATCGGCGGTGATGCGGTAAATGAGGCCTATGTGCTGAACAAACTGGGAAATAAAGTGGAACTGATCATTGGCCTTGGCAATGATCCAACCGCGGACTTTATCCGTATGGTGCTGGATGCGGCCGGCGTGGATTATTCCAAAAGCGTCACGAATCCGGACAGTCCTTCCATGTTATCGGTGCCTTTGATTCGGGAGGATGCGGAGCGCAGCTTTTTCAACGCGTCCCGCCCGGAATCGCTGAGTTACCGGGTGGACCCGGAGAAGATCCGGGGGGCACGGGTGGTCTCGCTGGCCAGCCTCTACTTCCCGCCTTTTGACGACGTGGACAATGCGCTGGCTGTGGCGAGGGCAGCGAAGGAAAACGGAGCGATTGTCTGTGCAGACATGATGTATTCCGAGGGATGCAGGCTTGAGACCTACCGGGATCTCTGGCCCTACATTGATTATTTCTTCCCCAACCAGGAGGAAGCCCGGGGATTGACCGGTGAAGAGGATCCGGACCGGATGGCAGAGCGGATTCTCTCCTTCGGGGCGGCCAATGTCATTATCAAGATCGGAAAGAGGGGCTGTCTGGCCAGAAACCGGGATACCCGCATGATCGTACCGCCTTTCCTGGTAGAAGCGGTGGACACCACAGGGGCCGGGGATAATTTTGCGGCAGGATTTATAGCGGGCCTGATGGAAGGACAGGATCTGTACCACTGCTGCCGGTATGCCAATGCGGCAGCATCAATCGCGGTCCGCCATATAGGGGCTTCCACCGGTATCAAGAGCCGGGAACAGCTGCAGGAAGTCTTGGATTCGGAGAAGGAGGTTTCACATGCGTTATAAGAGATTCGGGAAAACAGGATTGGATGTATCCGTTCTGACTACGGGCACCTGGGCTATTGGCGGCGCCCACTGGGGTGAAGTCAATGAAGTGGACAGTATCGAGGCTATACGGGAGATGACCGCACAGGGAGTGAATCTGATCGATACGGCGCCCGGTTATAATGCCGGACATTCCGAACGGGTAGTGGGAGAGGCAGTCAGAAGCGTTCGGGATAAAGTGTATCTGACTACAAAGACAGCGGTCTACACTGGACACGACGGCAGCTATATCAAAGATGGAAGAGCGGCTAATATTTTGCGTCAGTGCGATGAATCACTAAAGAATCTGGGTACGGACTATATAGATATTTACCTGATCCATTGGCCGGACCCGAAAGTGGAGATCGGGGAATCTATGGGAGCCATGGTAAAACTGCTGGACCAGGGTAAGATCCGTCATATCGGCGTGTCGAATTTTTCCGAATCACAGATACGGGAAGCGGAAAAGTACGGGCCGGTGGAGGTGATCCAGCCGCCGTTTTCCATGGTAAACCGTGTGGAAACCGATCTGATGCGCTGGTGCGCACGGCGTGAGATCGGAATCATGACCTACGGATCTCTGGGGGCCGGGATCCTGACTGGGGCGATACGGTCCATGCCGGATTTCCCGCCTGAGGATACCCGGAGAACCTTCTATCCGTATTTCGAGGAGCCCATGTTTACGCAGATTATGGAGCTGCTGAAAACACTGGATAAAGCGGCGGCGAACCATCATGCTCCGGTAGCGCAGGCGGCGCTGAACTGGAGTATTCAGAAGGATTATGTACATACAGCGATTGTAGGCGTGAGGAATGAAAAAGAAGCGGCGGAAAACTGCCGTGGAATGGATTGGGAACTGTCACAGGAAGAAATGGCTATGATTGACGCAGCCATCGCGGACAATCTGGATTGAAAGGGGGATTTTTGCTATGCAGAATCAGAGTGCCTATCTGCTAAAAGCATTTGAGTTTGAGATCAGGGATGTACCTATGCCGGAATGTGGACCGGACGATATCATAATCGAAATTAAGCATGTGGGAGTCTGTGGCTCCGATGTGGGTTTCTTTGAAGACCCCACTTATGGAGGATTCGTGAAAGAACCGCCGCTGCCTTTTATTCTGGGCCATGAATGTGCCGGAATTGTCTGCCGGACCGGAAAAGATGTGAAACATCTGAAAGAGGGGGACCGTGTGGCTGTGGAACCCGGTATCCCCTGCGGAAAATGTGACTATTGCCTTGAAGGACGCTATAACCTCTGCGATAACATGATTTTTATGGCTTCTCCGCCGTTTCAGACGGCAGCGCTGAGCCGTTACATATCCTATCCGGCTTTTATGGCATTTAAGCTTCCGGACTCTGTTTCCACTTTGGAAGGGGCCATGTTCGAACCATTTGCCGTAGGCATGCACGCGGCCAAGCGGAGCGGTATTTCTCTGGGAAAGACTGCAGTCGTGCTGGGTTCCGGCTGTATCGGCCTGATGACACTGCTTGCATGCCGGGCGCTGGGAGCTTCTGCCGTGATCATAGCCGACCTGTATGATAACCGTCTGGCGAAAGCGAAGGAACTGGGAGCGTCTGCGGTCATCAACTCCGCCAGACAGAATCTGATGGAAGAAGTTTTCCGGCTTACCGGCGGAAAGGGCGCGGATTTCGTATTTGAGACGGCTGGAAGTAAAGTTACCGCTGCTATGACCCCGGATCTGGTGAAGAAGGGCGGGAAGATCGTCCTGGTGGGCAATGTCCATGAGGATGTTCCGATCAATCAGCTGCAGCTGAACAACAATGAGGTGGATGTCCTGAGCGTATTCCGTTATCACGGAATCTATCCGCTGGTGTTGGATGCAGTGGCATCGGGCAAGGTGGATGTATCCGGAGTTGTATCTCACACTTTTAAATTCGGGGAAGTGCAGAAAGCGTTCGAATGCGCGCTTCATGAGAAACAGACGGCAGTAAAGGTAGCCATAGAATTCTAAGGGAGGGACAGGTCATGAGACCTTTTAATTTCTGTATTCCTACAGAGATGATATACGGAAAAGGAAGAGTGAAGGAGGCGGGAGAACAGGTAAAGCTGCGGGGAGATAAAGTTCTTCTGCTGTCCTATGACAAAATGGTACTGGAACAGATCGGAATCTATGGACAGATTCATCAGTCCTTAAGTGGAGCGGGAGTGCGAACAGTAGAGCACCTGGGTGTCAAATCCAATCCCGATGTTGCCCATGCCAGGGAAGGGATCCGGAAGGTCCTGGAGAACGGGATCGGTGTCATCCTGGCAGTGGGCGGAGGAAGCGTGATGGACGAGGGCAAGTGTATTGCGGCAGGGGCACTCTACGATGGGGATGTCTGGGACCTGTATGAGGGAAAGGGAGAACTGTCGGACGCCCTTCCGCTGGTCACGATCTGCACCATACCGGCCACCAGCTCGGAGATGAACTGTATCTCAGTCATGAACAATGAGGAGACAAAACAGAAATCCGCACTGTCCGGACCGGAGATCTATCCCAGGGCCTCCATCCTGGACCCGGTGCTGACTTACGGTATTCCGATCCGGAATACCGCTTACTCGGCCGCAGATATTATATCCCATCTGTCGGAAGCTTATTTTACAGGACAGGAACACTGGACACCGATCCAGGATGGATATTGCGAGAGTCTGATGCGCACGGTTATGGAGTGTATGGAATGCCTGCTGGAGAATCCGAAGGATGAGGAGGCACGGGACACGATGATGTGGGCGGCCTCCATTTCCTGGAATGAATTTTACCGCTGTGGTCTTGGAAAGACTTACGTACCCTGCCATATTCTATCCCATCCGCTCAGCGGACGTTATGACACGCCCCATGGTGCGGCGATCTCCATCGTCACTACCGGTTGGATGCGCTACATGCTGGATAAAAAGGATGAGCGTCTGACCGGAAGATTTGCTAAATTCGCGCGGCAGGTGTTTGGAATCCGGATGTTCCCGGAGGCATTCCAGGCACAGCTGGGAATGAAAGCCCTGCAGGAGTGGTATCGCCGGATCGGCGTTCCAGCCTCCTTTAAAGAAGGGGGTATACCGACCAGGGAGGTGGATCTCCTGGTAGAAGCGGCTTATGTGGACTGCCTGGATAACGGGATAGAAGATGAATATAACAAAACCGCACTCAAAGCTATGTATGAATACTGCTTCTAGACATCAGATAACCAGGATTCTATGTGTAAATTACGGAGAACACACAGATATTCACAGGAAGCAGAAAGACAGATGGGAGGAAGGACTTATGCAGGAGAATGAACTTATGAAGGAGAATGGCTGGAAAGATCTGGCTCACATTGGCCTCTGGGTAACAGACATGGAGGAGACGAAGAAATTCTATCAGGACATCCTGGGATTTGAGGCCCCCACTGGGAAATCCGCTGTTGATCAGGAATCAGGCATCACAACGGAGATCGTATTCTTACAGAAAGGCAATCTGATTCTTGAATGCATCTGCCAGCCTGGGACAGAACTTCCGGACAGAGGCAGGATTGAACATATCGCGATCGCCACTGACCAAATAGAACAGGCTGTGGAGGAGCTTTCCGCCAGAGGTGTCATATTTGATGGCCCTATTGTGCAGGATGAAGAGCTTTGGTCCAAAGGAGTAAAATACATTACCTTCCGTGGGCCCAGCGGGGAACGGCTGGAGCTGAATCAGGTAATCCGTTAGGAAGGAAAAGTAAATAGGAAGGAAAAGTAAATATGCGATGTATTATCCATTGAGATACGGGAAATGCATCGAAGGAGGTAAATAAGAAAGGAGTGTGTAAAAATGAAAGCGGTTGTTTTGTGCGGAAAAGGGCAGGTAGAATTCCGGGAGGTACCGGAACCGGTGATTGGCGACGACGATATACTGCTGGAGGTGAAAGCATGCGGTATCTGCGGAAGTGACCTGCATTTTTACTATGGCCGGCTGGAGCCCATGGGCCGGGTCCCGTTTATCATGGGACACGAATTTGCCGGCGTCATAGCAGGAATTGGTAAAAATGTCACAGACTATTGGAAGATCGGAGACCGGGTGGTATCGGAGAATACAGGAGACGCCTGCGGGCGCTGTCCTTCCTGCGCCGCGGGTAACTTTGTAGCCTGTGCGCACCGGCAGACCATGGGCTGTTCCATGGACGGAGGATTTACAAAATACGTGCGGATACCGGGCAGGCTGTTACAGATGTACCCCAACTGTCTGTACCATATCCCGGACAATTTAAGCTTTTCGGAAGCTACCCTGATGGATCCGGCGGCAAACGGTTACAATGCCGTCATTCAGCAGGCAGGATTCCGATCGGGTGAGACTGCCGTCGTATTCGGTGTCGGGGCTCTGGGGCTTATGTCCATCCAGCAGGCCTATATCGGCGGTGCTTCCAGGGTGATAGCCGTCGGCATGTCCTCCGACCGCAGAAGCCGGGAGGATATTGCCAGGAAATACGGAGCTACTGATTTTCTGGCATCGGATGAGGAAGAAGATCTGGTGGGGAGTGTCCTGAAGATAGCAGGTGAGAACGGAGTGGCCGTGGTAGTAGATGCGGCCGGAGTACCGATGATCACGGAACAGGCGATTCGGATCGTAAGAAATGAGGGGGCGGTCGTCAGAATCGGAATGAGCGATAAGACCTATAACCGTGGACTTGACGATTTCGCGCTGAAAAATGTCCGGATTATCGGACACATGGGATATAACGCGGAATCCTGGAGAAACAGCCTTGCCCTGGCTGCCGCCGGCCGTCTGGATCTTCAATCCATTATCACCTGCGAACTGCCGCTGGAACAGTATCATCAGGGGTTTGAAATGTCCAGAACACAGGAAGCCTCCAAAGTAATACTGATTCCATAGATTGGGTGGAGGAAAGGAGACTTTAACCAATGGGTGACTATATATTGGAGCTGAAAGATGTGGTAAAGACGTTTGGAGGCGTTCAGGCGCTGAAAGGGGTCAGTTTTCAGCTGAAACCAGGGGAGATACATGCCCTGATGGGGGAGAACGGAGCGGGAAAATCTACATTTATCAAAGTGATCACCGGTGTACATCAGCCGGACAGCGGGACCATGCTGTTAGAAGGCGAACAGGTAACCTTCCGTTCCCCGCTGGAATCCGCCCGGATGGGAATTGCAGCTATTTACCAGCATGTGACCGCATTTCCCGATCTGACGGTTACAGAGAATATATTTATGGGCCAGGAGATCAAGAATAAGATAGGCTTGTATAACTGGAAGCGTATGAATCAGAAGGCAAAAGAACTGATAGCGCCGCTGAGTCCGGCCCTGGATGTACATAAGCCCATGTCCGCCCTGTCTGTGGCGGAACAGCAGCTGGTGGAGATCGCCAAAGCATTGTCCAGAAACGCGCGTATCATGATCATGGACGAGCCGACCGCGTCTCTGACGAACCACGAATGTGAGGAACTCTACCGAATTACCGAGAATCTGCGGGACCAGGGGGTATCCATTATTTTCATTACACATAAGTTCGAGGACATGTACCGGCTGGCCTCCCGTGTTACCGTATTCCGGGATGCGGAGTATATCGGCTGTTGGGATGTGGACGGGATCACGAACCACGACCTGATCTCGAAGATGGTAGGGCGGGAACTGAACCAGATGTATCCGGTGAAAACCGCGCAGATCGGGGAAGTGGTCTTTGCGGTGGAGGGAATATCCAGAGAAGGTTATTTCAAGGATGTGTCCTTCGACGTCCGTCAGGGAGAGATTGTAGCGCTGACCGGGCTGGTAGGGGCCGGCCGGACCGAAGTTTGTCAGAGTATTTTCGGTATCATGCCCCCGGCTACAGGGAGCCTTAAGCTGAACGGACGGGAGATCCATGTCCGAAGCCCCAAGGATGCATTCCGCTTCGGGATCGGTATGCTGCCGGAAGACCGGCAGATTCAGGGGCTTATCAATGAGCTTCCGATCTATCAGAATGTTACCTCAGCCGCTATGGACAAATTTCTGAACTATGGGATCTTAAACGTTGAGCAGGAAAAAGAAGCGGCACGGGGATTTTGCCAAAAGATTCAGCTGAAGGCGGAAAGTATCCAGGCACCGCCCTCATCCCTGTCCGGCGGGAATCAGCAGAAGGTAGTATTCGCAAAGCTTCTGAACTGTGACCTGAAAGTGCTGATCCTGGATGAACCGACCAAGGGGATCGACGTGGGAGCCAAATCCTCGATCTATGAGATTATGAACGAACTGGCGTCCGGAGGCTATGCGATCATTATGGTCTCTTCCGAAATGCCGGAGGTGCTGGGCATGGCCGACCGTATTGTGGTGATGAAAGCCGGCCGGGTGACAGGGACATTTGAAAAGGGGGAGGCCACTCAGGAAATGATTCTGGAGGCTTCTCTGAGGCAAAAGGAGGCGGGCGCATGAGAAAGATTACAGGGAACAAGAATTTTGGCCTGATGGTGGGGTTAATCGTTCTGCTGATCCTGGCCGCTGTTATCACTCCGGATCTGTATTCCGTAGGATCGCTGATGAATATGCTCCGCAACAATTGTGTGTTTGTCTTTCTGGCTGTGGGAGAGATGATCGTGATCATCAGCGGGGGGATTGATATCTCCATATCCTGTATCATGGCCCTGTCGGGGTGTGTGTGCTCTCTGCTTCAATTCCACCACCCGCAGGTACCGGTTTTCCTCTGGCTGATCGTTGCGGTCCTGATCGGTATGGTATGCGGGATGTTTAACGGATTTGTGGTGGGAACTCTAAAAGTCACGCCCATGATTGCCACGCTGGGAACGAATTACATATTCCGGGGACTGGCATTTATCATCTCCTCCGGTGCATGGTGGTATCCGCATCAGTATCAGATGACCTTTCAGAATTTTTCTATCGGAAAAACAGCGGGAATCTATAATATCATCTGGTTCGCGGCACTGATCCTGATCCTGGCCGCTGTATTCCTGAACGATACCACCCCTGGACGGAGGATCTACGCGGTAGGAACCAACAAAGAATCCGCGAAAGTCTCGGGTATCCGGGAATCCCGCGTCATGCTGATGTCTTATACCATCTGCGGGGCGGTATGCGGACTTGCCGGGATGCTCTATGTGGCCAACTTCGCGGTAGGGAATTTTGCCATCGGAGACGGTTTCGAGATGACGGCTATCGCGATCTGTATCCTGGGAGGGGTCAGTATCATCGGAGGCCAGGGGAGAGTCGGGGGAGTATTTATCGCTGTCCTGATGATGAGCATAATCACGTCTTTTATCAGTATGCTTCCCGGATTGAGCGTCTGGCAGGATGCGATCAAGGGAGCGATTATCATCATTGCCGTAGGTATTAATATCTGGACAGCCCGCTCCACCAGAAGACGGGAACTAAAGGAGAGGGGGGCAATGCTGTGATGAACGGAAAGAAAAAATGGAAGATTACAGGCTTCCTTGTTCAATGGGAAATGATTTTGATTTATCTGCTCTTCCTGATCAATATACTGTTGATGCTTGCACGGCCCAATCTGTATTTTGCATCCGGAACGATCACATCCATTATCCAGTCCGGCATGGATCTGTGCCCGCTGGTTCTGGGGATGGCGTTAGTGATGATGATGGGAGAGATCGATGTGTCCTGTGCAGCAAACATGATTTTCTGTTCCATGACAACCGGCCTGCTGATGGACCAGGGAATGCCCGCAGTGGTCTGTGTCCTGGCAGGAATCGCCACGGGAGTGCTGCTGGGAATGTTCAACGGTGTTTTGGTTGGATATGTAGGAATGCCGTCCGTTATTGTGACGATCTCAAATTCCCTGTTCTATCGGGGAATCGTGAAGATCATACTGGATGTGAACGTGCTGAGAAATTTCCCGGCCTTCTATACAAAGCTGGCCTGGAACCAGATCGCGGGCATCCCGCTGGCCATGATCATCTTTCTGCTGATGGCAGCGATATTCGTTGTGGTTCTTCAGAAGACCGGCTTTGGCCGGAAGCTCTATATCATAGGAAATAATGCAGTAACCGCCGAGTATTCCGGCATCAATGTGCGGAAAACCAGACTGGCAGTCTATCTGATCATGGGGGGGATGTGCGGAATTGCTTCGATTTTCTTTGTCGGAAGAATGGGCGGCGGTGTCAGCTCCACCATGGGTGTGGGATACGAGATGAACGCCATTGCTATCTGCGCGCTGGGAGGGGTCTCCACCAGCGGCGGAAAAGGTAAGATGTACGGGCCGGTGATCTCTACCTTTATTATGGCTTTTCTGATCTATACGCTGGGTCTGATGGGCGTGGACGCCAACGCGAAAAAGACACTGACCGGACTGGTTCTGCTGATTGCCGTCCTGATTCCCAACATCAACAAGGATTTATTCACGGCGGTGAGACGCAGGTTCCGGAAAATATAGGGGTGTATATGAGATATATACAAGATATGAGGTATGAACAGCAAAGCTGTTTATATAAATAAAATTCTATTGGGAGGTAGAAACATGAAGAAAAAACTATTGGCAATTACTCTGTGCCTGGCCATGACGGTCAGCGCAATGGCAGGCTGCGGTTCCAAACAGGACACGGCGCCTGCGGACACCGGAAGCCAAAACACAGATGCGTCCGCACAGAGCGGAGGAGAGAAAGACGCGGCTCCGGCTTCCAGCAACAGCGCGGCACCTGCGGACACGTCTGCTTCGGGCTCCGGCAGCGGGGACCTGGAAGGCGCTCATGTATTGCTGCTGAAGGCAGCGGGGACTTTTACCACGAAGATCTACGAAGGCTATTCAGATTACATGGAGAGCCATGGATATAAGACAGCGGAAAAAAGCCCTACAGAGACAACCGTAGCAGCGCAGGTACAGATCATTGACGAGCTGATCACTCAGAAAGTGGCGTCCATTACCGTTGCCACCAACGGGGACGCCGGCTATGACGAAGTATTCAAGAAGGCAAAGGATGCAGGGATTATTATCAATTCCGTTGATTCCGCCTGCAACCCGGAATTCCGTACGATCCATGTAAATCAGGCATCTTCCGAGTCCCTGGGCGCTTACCAGGTCCGGGCGGCAGTTCTCCAGGCATTGGGCGTGGATTATCCCGGAGATAACATGGAGAAAGCGGTAGACGACGCACTGGCCTCCTATACCGGTGATGAACTGCGGATCGGTGTGCTGTCCGCCTCCATCGACACTCCGGTACAGAACGGCTGGATCGCAGATATGGAAAAAGAACTGCAGCGTCCCTGTTATCAGGGAAAGGTGAGCCCAGAACTGGACAAGAAATACGGAAATGACGACCTGACCGCTTCCACCACACAGGCCCAAGCCTTCATGTCCGAGAACAAAGTAGACGTCATTATCGCACCGACCACTGTGGGTCTGGCCGCGCAGGGCCAGGTGCTGAAGCAGGCCGGCAGCGACATGAAAGTGACCGGACTGGGCGTGCCCTCAGAAATGCAGGCATTTATGCCCCTGTCACCGGATGAGAACGCTTTCGACTATGTGTGTCCGTACATGATGCTGTGGGATCTGGGACATCTGGGAGCTCTGTCCGCAGCGGCTACACTGGCAGTCATGAACGATGGTTTTGACGGTAAAGAGGGATCCACTTTTACCATGGACGCCTGGGGAGATTATCCCGAGACTACCTTTACTGCTGCTCCGGCTTCGGACGGAGGTACAGAAGTGATCATGGATGATCCCTATGTGTTCTATAAGGATAACATGGCGGACTGGATCAACAAAATGTAATCAGCAAAATGTAATCAAGATAAACATACCGCATCCACCGGAACTAAGGGCGGATAAGAACGGATAAACACAGAAGAGGACGAAATCTGATTAGCAGGACCCGGGGTAAACTCGCCGTAATACGATCCGGAGTGTGCCCCGGGGATTCTTTCCCGTGTCCTGCGAGGTTTCGTCCTCTACTGTTCTTATTCATCAGAGGATAAATGAAATAATAATTACGGATGCTGTACTTAGCAGTGTTCCTAACAAATAGTATTCTGCGAATTCAGGTTCCTTTACGATCTTATCATATCTTGCGATTGATTTTGCTGTCAGGACCAGACCTATGGCCGCGTATTGACCCAATGATATGAAAATTAGCATAATGAGCCGTTCAATGGTTCCGATAAATCTCCCTGCATTGTGAACACTTTTTCTGTCGGAATCCTTATCCTCCGGCTTATAATTAATTAGAATTTTGGATATTGCGATGTTTATGGGTTTATGTATGAGCAGGACTGCTGTGATCCAGGAGAGACAGGTTGTTTTTGACGCCCCGATCACGGACAGGATTCCGGTCAGACCATGGTTCAAGGTCAGACTTCCGACATTTACCGTATAAAAATAGGCGGCAAGGCTGACAGAGAACCGTATAGCGCAAGGTTCCAGGAGAATGCCGGCAGAATAACGATTATGAATGCCGCCCAGTAAATCAGACAATGTATAATAACCCAACGTACATGATCCGCTTTTTTCTTCGCCAGCTCCTCTGTTTGAAGATAAAAGTCCCCTATTACATGAGCCAATAGTAATAAAAGAAAGATTTCTTTAAAGAACATCTTGTGTAATTTCCTCCAATGCTTTCTCCAGCGTATCCAATGCTTCCCTGTATGCGTAATAATTTCCATTTGCCAGTATGCGTTGAACGGTAGGCTGCCGTATGTGCAGACGTTTCGCAGTATTGGTCTGACTGTCTTGATGTTCCAGGATATCTTCGATCACCTCTCTTTGGCGGTCACTCCAGGATTCTTTTATGACAGTCAGCAGTGTTAAAATGGTATTGAGCATGGTCACGATACCCTGATTGTCGCCGTCAGCCCCAAATCGGATGTCAGCTGCCTGCGTGCTATTCCTTTTTTCAATGATCCTCAGATATTCGATGGCCTCTCTGGCTTTGTAGTAACCGGGGCCATCTGCTCCGATCGCCATCTCCGTATTGATGTCGGTAGTGATGGAACCGATACCGATACCGAAACCGAACCGTATTTTTACCGGGTACATCCTTCGTTCAATATCGGAGATAATACGCATCGTGTTAACTCCGCAGTTTAACAAACCCTGAAATTCATCTCCCAATGTAATCGTAAACTTGGATGATAGATCCCTGGAATAAGATTCATTTATTTCACCTAAAACTTTGTTCAATTTTTCCTGAACCACGTACCTGTCCGATATGTCCCTTGAATGTTTCAGATCGCCAATAATTGCTAAATAAGGTTTAAAAGAAAAGGAAAAATACATCTGACACCTCCAGGCCTTTTTTACCATTATATAGCAAAAGGGAGCTCTAATCAATTATTATACATCCTACAAGCTATATTTGAATATTATAGCCTATATAGGCTATATTGATCTATTATAGATTATAAAGGCTATATTTAGCTATTATAGATTAATAAGGCTATAATTACTCATTATAGATAATATAGGCTATAACCAAACAAAATAAGATGTATTCCAGATCGACAGGAAATGAGAAACCCCCGCATTATAAATTAATAATAATAAGCATCCCTCCAAGTATATCTATAAAGAAATTGATTTTGCGGCCGAGCTGGCCAGGTACGGTGCCCTTATGCATGAAAGATAAAAATTAACAGATCTAATCTATTTCTAGAGAAACAGCAGACGCTTTAGAATTTATATTTTTGTTATATCACATACGGTTACAGATGTTCAAGGTCCTATCCCTGTAATATGTTATTGCAGCCAATCTAGAAATCTGAAAATATTTGATTGTTCTTTTAACACATTGTGTTATAATCCCTTTTAACATCTTACAAATTACAAAAAGGCATGAAATATACAACAAGGGCACGCAGGGATGAAGGCAGGCCTGCATCCGGCCCGGATACGGAGGATTTGATACAATGTACAATACGATTTACCAACTGTTCTGGTACTTTCTCATATATTCTTTTGCGGGATGGTGCGCCGGGGTCATCTATTCCGCGGCCAAAAAGCACAGGTTTGTCAATACCGGGTTTCTGAACCTCCCATTTTGTCCCATATACGGATTCGGAGCCATACTGTTTACGGTTTTCCTGTCGGAACTGAAAGGGAATCTGTTCTTTTTATTCATCGGCGGGATTATCCTTTCAGCTGCTCTCATGTATATAACCGGCCTGCTTCTGGAACGTTTCTTCCGCCGGAAATGGTGGGATTTCAGTAAGAACCGTTTTCAGTTCGAAGGCTACATAAGTTTTACCCTGGCGGTGATATTCGGACTGCTTGGTATACTCTGCATCCGCGTAACGAATCCGCTGCTGCTCACTCTTCTGGGCCTGATACCCCGCTGGATCGGCAGGATCGTGCTGTTGGCTGCCCTGATCCTTCTGGTACTGGACTTTGTAAGCGCTTTGACCGCCGCGCTCCAGTTGAAAATCAGGATCCGCAGGCTGGACGAGGTATCGCAGGACATGCAGCGCATCTCTGACTCCTTCGGAAATGCGATTACCGGCAGGATGCAGCGCAGAATGATGAAAGCGTATCCGAACATTGAGACAGCAAAATTGCTGGCGGAGAGGGCGGTAAAGGAAAAGGCACAAAAAGAGATATTCGCAAAGGGATGCGGTTTCTACAAACTGACCGCCCTGTTCTTTGTCGGCGCGTTCCTGGGAGATGTGGTGGAGACTATCTTCTGCAGGATCACAGCCGGTATCTGGATGAGCAGGAGCAGCGTTGTCTACGGTGCGTTCAGTATTGTGTGGGGTTTGGCCTGTGCTATTCTCACTGCGCTTTTGTATAAATATAAAGATAAAAGCGACCGTTATCTATTCGTCTGCGGTACGGTGCTGGGGGGAGCCTACGAATACATATGCAGTGTGTTTACGGAGCTGGCCTTTGGGACAGTTTTCTGGGACTACAGTGACATCCCTTTTAATCTGGGCGGCAGAATTAATCTACTGTACTGTTTCTTCTGGGGAATCGCCGCGGTGGTGTGGTTAAAGGGGATTTATCCATTTCTGTCCGGACTGATTGAAAAGATTCCACGGAAGGCGGGGGTACCGGCCACATGGATACTGATTCTATTTATGATAATCAACATGATTCTATCTGCGATGGCGCTGGGGCGTTACGCAGAACGACAGAGTGAGCCCCAGGCGCAGAATACATTGGAACATTTTTTGGACAGCCATTTCCCGGACGACAGAATAGAAAAAATATATCCAAATCTTAAAGTTGTTGATTAAAGCGGTCTCCCGCTCATTTAACACAAATTTCATTGTACAAAATCACAACATCGTCTATAATAATACTGTATGAGAAAAAACATCCTGAGAGGGAAAATGGGCTTGCGGAGGTAGGCATGGGGAAGAATAAAGTCACTTCTTCGGATGTCGCTAAAGCGGCAGGAGTGTCGCAGGCGACGGTCTCGATGGTATTGAATAAAAAGTATAATGTCTCATTTTCAAAGGAGACCGTGGAGAAGGTGGAACAGGCAGCCACGAAACTGGGTTACAAAGTGCCCCGCCGCCGGATCCGTAAAGACAGCAAAGGCGGAAAACTGATCGTGGTATTCTGCCCGACGCTTACAAATCCCTATTATGTCATGCTGCTCCAGGGGATTGAGGAAGTGGCCAAAGAAAACGGATACGGCGTATTCGTCTGCGATACACAGCGGGATATGAAGCTGGAAGACCAATATCTGAAGATGATGAAGTCTATGCAACCCATGGGCATCATCTATACATCCAGCCCCAGCTTCTGCAGGCAGGTGGACGAGCTGTCCGCCAGCATACCCATCGTGATTATCGGGAATAGGGATGAAACCATGAGCGTGGACACGGTGGAGCTGAACAACACCAAGCCTGGCAGGCTGATGGCGAGACATCTGCTGGAATTAGGGCATCGCAAAGTAGCCTTCGTAACGACGCCGCTTCTGAAGCGCCTTCCAGCGAGAATTAAGCGGGTAGATGGTTTTGTCAGTGAGTTCGAGGGAATGGGGCCTGGCTATCATGTGATCATCAAAAGTCCGGGTGAGCGGTGGAATGAGCAGATGCCCAGCATTGATTCCGAATACCGGATGGGTTATGACATGACAAAGGAACTGATCCGGGATGAGAAGGGAATCACAGCCATCGTGGGGCTGGACGATATGATCGCGGTGGGAATTATGGACGCTCTCCTGGAGGCCAAATATAAGATACCTGCCGACATTTCGGTTATGGGCTGTGATAATACACTGATATCCAGCCTGCAGGGGGTGTCCCTGACGACGCTGGAACATTTCGTGGTGCTGAAAGGCCGGGATGCCTGCGATATTGTGGTCAAAAAGATTGCCTCCCTGAATACGTACAACAGCGAGATCCAGCCCACCAGTATTTACCATGTTGAATATGAACCAAAACTGATTATCCGCGGCAGTACCTCTTACGCGAAGATTCATTTCTAAGCTTTATGACATCATAGCCGCCGCTTAAAGATTCTTAAAAATAAATGCGAAGCTCAAAATTATTAATAATAAAAATGTAAAAATCCAAGGCGGCATCTGGAATATTAACGGAAAATCGTGTGGATTAACTGGAAAATCCAAAGATTCTGGGAAAAACATTAATAAAATAAAAAATATAAGTAAATTTATTTATTAATAATTCATCTGTTTCTTGACTGATAAGATACCTTACAGTATTCTAAAAATATAAAATTGGAGGGTTATGTTATGGGCAGTAAAAAATACGCAATTGGACTTGACTACGGGACACAATCCGGCCGTGCCGTACTGGTGGAAGTGGAGACCGGAAATATTGTGGCGCAGGCTGTGAAGCCTTATACCCACGGTGTTATGGATGAGTACCTTCCGGACGGCAGGACAAAGCTTCCGATGGACTGGGCGCTTCAGCATCCGGCCGATTATATGGAGGTTGTCGAGATAACAATTCCGGAGGTTTTAAAGGCGGCAGGAATCGACGGGGAGGATGTCATCGGACTTTCTACCGATTTCACCGCATGCACGATACTTCCGACCGATAAAAACGGGGAGCCTCTGTGCTATAAAGAAGATTTGAAATCAGAACCTCACGCCTATGTGAAGCTCTGGAAGCATCACGCGGCCCAGCCCGAGGCGAATAAGATAACCGAGATCGCGGAACAAAGAGGCGAAACCTTCTTAAACCGCTACGGCGGTAAGATATCTTCAGAGTGGATGGAGCCCAAAGTTCTTCAGATCCTGAACGAGGCCCCCGAGATCTATGACCGCGCGGAGAAGATCATGGAAGTCGGGGACTGGGTAAACTACATGCTGACCGGAGAGGAAAAACGTTCCAGCTGTTATGCAGGATATAAAGAGATCTGGCATAAACAGGACGGCTACCCTTCCAAAGATTTTTTCAAAGCGCTGGACCCCAGAATGGAAAATCTGGTCGAAGAGAAAATGTCCGATAAAATCTATCCGCTCGGTATGAAGGCCGGGGAACTGAACGAAGAGTGGGCGGCGAAAACCGGCCTGAAACCCGGGACTGCGGTAGGGGTAGGGATCATCGATGCACATTCCGGGGTACCCGGTATCGGGATCACGAAGCCGGGACAGCTGTTGATGGTAATGGGAACTTCCACCTGCCATATACTGTTAGGTGAGACAGAAGAGATTGTTCCTGGTATGTGCGGCGTGGTTGAAGACGGTGTTATGCCCGGTTATTTTGCTTATGAGGCCGGACAGGCATGCGTGGGAGATCATTTTGAATGGCTGGTCGAAAACTGTGTGCCCGCTTCCTACACCGAGGAAGCGAAAGAGAGCGGAATCGGTATTCACCAGCTGCTGACGGAAAAAGCGCAGAAACTAAAACCCGGAGAGAGCGGCTTACTGGCTCTGGACTGGTGGAATGGCAACCGGACCCCTTACGTGGATTACGACCTGACCGGCATGATGTTGGGATGCACGCTGCTGACTAAACCGGAAGAGATGTACCGGGCGTTAATCGAGGCTACCGCCTACGGTACGAACCTGGTTATCGAAACGTTCGAGAAGAATGGCGTGAAGATTGATGAGCTGTTCGCCTGCGGCGGTATCGCGGAGAAAAATAAAATGATGATGCAGATCTATGCTGATGTCACGAACCGTGAGATCCGGATCTCCGCATCTGATCAGACCCCGGCCCTTGGAGCGGCCATGTTCGGAGCCGTGGCGGCTGGAAAAGCAAACGGCGGATATGATTCCATCTTCGAGGCCGCAGAAGTGATGGGTAAGGTAAAAGAGGAGTATTACAAGCCAATCCCGGAAAATGTGGCGGTATATAAGAAGCTCTATGAAGAATACAAGACGCTCAGCGACTATTTCGCAGCTGGTGGAAATGACGTGATGAAGCGGTTGAAAGCGTTGAAAGCCCAGGTTATGGAATAGGGCGTAATGCCAGTTAACCGTTAATGAATCAGGGTATTGTGAAATTCCAGGCAGATTATAAAGCTGTCTTTGGAGAATAAAGGAAAAGGTGGTTAGAACATGAACAAATTAGAGTTACAGAAAACTGCCAATGAGATCCGCAAAGGTATTGTAACTGCCGTACACAGTGCAAAATCGGGACATCCCGGCGGATCCTTAAGCGCAGCAGATTTATTTACGTATCTGTATTTTGAAGAATTAAACGTAGATCCGAAAGAACCGGACAAAGCGGACAGAGACCGTTTCGTCCTTTCCAAAGGACATTGTGCCCCCGGCCTGTATTCCACACTGGCCTACAGGGGATTCTTCCCGGTAGAGGATCTGAAGACCCTTCGCCACGTTGGCTCCTATCTTCAGGGGCATCCGGATAAAAAACACATTCCCGGAGTTGACATGTCCAGCGGTTCGCTGGGACAGGGAATCTCCGCGGCAGTAGGTATGGCCCTCTCCGCGAAACTGAGTGATGACGATTACCGTGTATACACCCTGCTGGGCGACGGTGAGATTCAGGAAGGCCAGGTATGGGAGGCTTCCATGTTCGCAGGCGCCAGAAATCTGGATAACCTGGTTGTAATTGTAGACAACAACGGTCTGCAGATCGACGGTTCTGTAGCCGATGTATGCTCTCCTTATCCTATCGATAAGAAATTCGAAGCGTTTAATTTTCATGTGATCAATATAGATGCCCATGATTTTGATCAGATCGCCGCAGCTTTCAACGAGGCGAAAGAGACCAAAGGATGCCCCACTGCCATTATCGCTCACAGCGTAAAAGGAAAAGGCGTATCCTTTATGGAAAACCAGGCATCCTGGCACGGTTCCGCTCCCAATGATGAGCAGTACGCCGTGGCAATGGCAGATTTGGAAAAGGTAGGTGAAGCATTATGTCAGAAGTAAAGAAGATCGCAACGAGAGAAAGCTATGGTAATGCATTAGTGGAACTTGGAGCCGAGTACCCGAACCTGGTAGTTCTGGATGCCGACCTGGCAGCAGCCACCAAGACTGGAGTATTCAAAAAAGCATATCCCGACCGCCATATCGACTGCGGTATCGCAGAGTCCAACATGATGGGGATAGCCGCGGGCCTTGCGGCCACCGGCAAGATTCCCTTCGCCAGCACCTTCGCCATGTTCGCGGCAGGCCGCGCGTTTGAGCAGGTCCGCAACTCCATCTGCTATCCTCAGTTAAATGTGAAAATCGGCGCCACCCATGCCGGTATCTCTGTAGGCGAAGACGGCGCCACCCATCAGTGCAATGAGGACATCGCATTGATGAGAACGCTGCCTGGAATGGTCGTGTTAAGCCCCTCAGATGATATTGAAGCAAAAGCGGCTGTGCGCGCAGCGGTAGAGTACGCAGGCCCCGTATACTTAAGATTCGGCAGACTGGCCGTGCCTGTGATCAATGACAATCCGGATTACAAATTTGAGCTGGGCAAAGGCGTAGTCTTAAGAGAAGGAAAAGACTTAACCATCGTAGCCACCGGCCTGTGCGTATCGGAATCTCTGGCAGCAGCGGAAATGCTGGCAGCAGATGGTATCCAGGCGAAAGTCATCAACATTCATACGATCAAACCGTTAGACGAAGATCTGATCGTAGCCGCGGCTAAGGAAACCGGAAAAGTGGTTACCGTAGAAGAGCACTCCGTCATCGGCGGACTGGGCAGCGCAGTCTGCGACGCTCTCGCTGCAAACGCCCCGACTCCCGTATTGAAGATCGGTATCAATGATGTGTTTGGTGAATCCGGTCCCGCTACGGCCCTGATTCACAAATACGGACTGGATGCAGAAGGCATCTACAAAAAAATTAGAAATTCTTAAGGAAAATTAGGTTTTTTTCCTTAGAAATGCGTATTATAATGGGAATAGAAGTGAAGAGCTTCTATTCCCATTTTTGTAAAGAAGGCGGTTCCAATGCACAAGTTAATTAAAAGCGTAGAACAAGCAGCTACGGACGAGGACAAAAGAGAGTTTTATGAGGTCATCCAGGATATCGCGGAACATCCCGTCGTACTTCAGATGAAAGAATATCCGCACCACTGTGATACATCGTGCTATGATCACTGTCTTCACGTGGCCTACTATAATTACTGTATCTGCAAAGCTCTGCATCTGGATGCCCGGGCGGCGGCCAGGGCAGGTATGCTGCATGATCTGTTTCTGTATGACTGGCGTACCCATGCCAGGGAAACCGGCGAACATTTCCATGCTATGACGCATCCCAGAGCAGCGCTTATAAATGCGGAACGGTACTTCGATCTGAATGATCTGGAGCGGGAAATTATCCTGAAACATATGTGGCCGGTAACATTGCCGATTCCCACCAATCCGGAAGTGCTGGTCATAGCGTATACGGACAAATACTGCGGTTTTGTGGAGATCGCCCGGGCCTACTCGGAAAAATGCAGGTCCTGGATGCCCCATACCTCATCGTAAATCGCCGTAGTAAACAATGGCTTCTTCGCTGCCGCCAGAATACCCGAGCTGATAAAATCCGCCATCTGCATCACCACGGACAGCCGGGTAGTCTGGAGCAGCAGCTGTTCCATAGAACCCGATACATTTACAATTCCGGTAATGAAGATATCACCGATTTCAGCCAGATCCTTATCTACCCCGGCTCCGGGCCGCAAAGACCCCTTTCCCAATGTGACATACCCCAAATGTCCCGGAGATCCCAGCGAAGCATCGATCGCGATCACCAGCGCACCCGGATGGGTGCTTTTTATATGCCCGATGGTCTCATCCAGATTCAGCGCATGAACCGGATACTCCAGCGTCCCATAGATAATAAAGCGGGAAGCAAACGGGCTCTTATTTAACTTATACCCGATCAAAGGACCCAAACTATCCCCGGTTACCCGGTCGCTCCCAATACAAACAAAAACGATCGGCCTACCGCTGCCGCCCGTCTCTTTCACTAATTTCTGCAGGGTACCGCAAAAACGATTCACCGCCCGCATCCCTTTCGGATTTATATAATAAACCGTATCTGAAGATTTAGGTCTCATCTTTTCCTCCATGCGTGCTCTTTTTGGCACACTAACTGTTTTAAGTTTTACCCATTTTTCCGGTATTATTCGCTGGGGGTCTTTTGGAAAGGATTTTAAATACCTGTTCCCCCATAACGTGACACCGTTATTCGAAGGATGGGAAATAATGTCGGTAAGAACTTAGGATTTGGTGACATAAAACGATAAAATCTGTTCAGGGGATTGTGGTAATATGCTGGAAAAGGGTTGAAGCGAGGTGTGAGTATGATCGAGGTAATATATAATGAAGAAGAGCAGACCGGCGGCGGGGAGACGGAACCGGTCAGGCTTCCTAAGAACGTAAGACAAATAGGGGTTATAGATGATAAGAAGAAAATATATGTGGAAGATTATGTAGTTACATACCTGAATCAGCTGGCGGATACGGGGGATGCCGAGTCGAAAACGGCGGTGCTTCTGGGTGAGGCGAAAAGGCAGGAAGGGTGCCAGTATCTGTTTATCAACAGCGCGATTGAAGCGGAACATGTGGAGAAAAATGAAGAGGGGATCCGATTTACGGAGGATACCTGGACAGGCATTTATGAGACGATCAAGAGGTTTTTCGATAACCGGGAGATCGTGGGGTGGTACATGTCCATGCCGGGCTTCGCTCTGGAGGCTGGGGAGGATATTCTAAGCGCCCATACGAAGAATTTTGCCGGTAATCAAAAGGTGTTTTTTATGAGAGAGCCTCTGGAAAAGGAAGATGCTTTCTTTTTCTATGAAAATGGACAACTCGTAAAACAGCACGGCTATTATATTTATTATGAAAAAAATGAACCGATGCAGGAATATATGATTGATAAACATGAAGGAGCCAGCATCGAGCCGGTGGAGGCAGTGCCGGATAATGCGGCGGTAAGCTTCCGGGCGGTCATGCAGGATAAGAAGGATACCGGGCATCAGAAACGGATTATGACCTTTATGTATACGGCCAGTACGTTTCTGGTGCTGATCGTATTTGTGATCGGGATCAATATGATTAATAATTATGATAAGATGCAGAATATCGAGGCGACTCTGAATAATATTAATGATACCATTACTGCGGAAAATGGAGGGACTAGCCAGAATACGGATGGGATTCCGGTACAGAGCGTTGCGGGCAATGTGGCTCCCCAGACATCCCCGCAGAACCAACAGGATCCGGCAGGACAGCAGCCGGCCGATGGCAGCCAGCCTGAGGGACAAGCACCTCCGGATCAACAGACGGATCCCAACGCAGCGGCGCCGGCAGACCAGACCCCGGAGCAGCCGGCGGATCAATCGAAAGATCAGGCAGGAGAGCAGCCGGCAGACCAATCGGGAGGTCAGGCAGGAGAGCAGCCGGCAGACCAATCGGTAGATCAGGCAGGGGATCAGCCTGCGGAACAACCGGCTGACCAGCCCGATACTCCGGCGGAACCGGCGTCGAATTCCCTGACCGGTCAGTATTACACCGTACAGAAAGGGGATACGCTGGCAAAAATCAGTAAGAAATTATATGGAACTTATAGTAAAGTGGATGAGATCTGCCAGCTGAACGGCATCGACAACGGAGACCGGATTCTGGCGGGGGATAAGATCCAACTGCCATAAAGGTGAAATCTATTGTCGAATGCGAGGGAATATTTAAGAAAAAAGCAGAAGATTAAGAAAAACAGATTATTAAAGAAGATCCATACAGGCAGACCTGTAAAACGAACAAGAATGAGGCACCGTCTGGGGATCGCAGCAGTATTGTGTGTTTTCGCTATTGCCGCTGCGGCCCTGGCTGCCGGATTTGCGGGCCGTACCTACAAAGCTTACGAGGTGCAGTCGAATCAGGTCCTGACCAGTTCAAAAGGAATGGATTATCAGGATTTTTGCGGCGGGATCATGCAATATGACGCCAGGAACGTCACCTATATCAGTGAGGATAACCAGCGTATTTGGAGTTATAGCTATCAGATGCAGACCCCTTTTCCCGATACCTGCGGCTCCATGGCGGCACTTGGTGATATCCGGGGAAACCGGATAGTTCTGTTTGATACGTCTGGTAAGAGAGGAGAGATATATACACAGCTGCCAATCCGGCGGTACCGGGTTTCGGACCGAGGGCTGGTGGCTGTTATTCTTGCAGAGGGGAAAGACAGCCGCATTGAGATCTATAACGGCCTTACCGGCGATTCCCTGGGCAGCTATGGCGTACCGGAAGACAGAATAGGATACCCGGCAGACCTGGATATCTCGCCGGACGGCACAAAACTCATAGTCTCCTATATGCAGCTGGATATGCAGCCGCAGGACACCATATCCACAAGCCATATTGCATTTTACCGCTTGCAGAGAGTGGGCTCAGAGACGGTAAGGCAACTGGTCAGCAGTAAAATAATACAAGGCGGCATATTTCCGCAAGTGGTATTCATAGATTCTGCTCATGCGGCAGCCCTGGGGAACGGCAGTATACTCCTGTTTGAAGGAAATGAAATACCGGAGCCGTTAAAACAGATTGATCTCCCAGCGGAAGAGAGAGCGCTAGATTATTTCTCTAATGACCAATATGTCGGAATGACGGTGACACGACAGAAGGGGGCCCCCATTCTGCTGAAGGTTTACAGCGCAGACGGTACCCAGCAGTTTACAAAAGAGTTGGAAGAGGCATATGATGAAATCAAGTTATACAAGGATCAGCTGCTTCTGTGCAGGGACAAAGCCCTTCGGATCTATGATCTGGGCGGCCGGAAAAGATACAGTGGAGATATGCCGTTACCTATCCTGGAAATTATTCCCGGCGATAAAAAATACCAATATACGGTAATTGACTCCGCCGGCATCCGCCAAATCCGCCTGCACTAAAGATGCATAATTTGATAGAGTCATACAAATTTCACATTTATTTTTTTGATAACAAGTTTTATATGTGATATAATGTCGTAGACATTATATCAGCGCCGACGGAGCGCCTGCAGTGGCGCGGAGTGTGTATCCTGTCCGGGGAGTTCCGGAATGTGATTATTCGGGGCATAATGACGAAGATTCAGAAGATACGAACACGCCGATCAGCACAGGCATACTATAAAAGGGTGAGTAGAACTTTGCCGAACGCAAGGGAATATTTTAAAAAGAAAAAAGAACTGGAAAGCAGGGGAAAGATCGTCTCCGTAGATGAGGCGGCTTCCGTAAAGAAAGAAATCCGGCGCTACCGGATTTTGAAATTTTATAAGATACTGGCCGTGTTGGCCGTGTTGGGCATTATTGGAACGGCTGCCTATTTTTACCTTCAGAACCGGGAATATAAAGAGTACGAAGTGCAAACTGATATCAAACGTGAGGATACCGTGACGGCTCAGTACATGGAATTTCAGGGGCAGATCCTGAAATACAATAAGGACGGAGTCTCTTATTGTGACGCCCAGAATAATACATTGTGGGCTTATACTTATGAAATGCAGTCCCCCACGGTGGATATATGCAAAAATATGGCGGCTGTTGGCGATATCAAGGGAACAAAGCTGTTTATCTTTGACGCTGACGGGAATCAGGGAGAAGTGAACACAAACTTTCCGATTCAAAAGTTTCGTGTCTCAGAACTGGGAACAGTAGCTGTTGTGCTGGAGGACGGAGATACCACCTGGATCAATATCTATGACAAAAGCGGCGGGGAACCGCTAGCCAAGAACAAGACCTCTCTGGATATTTCCGGATACCCGGTTGATCTTGATATTTCCAATGACAATACCAGGGTTATCGTATCCTATCTGCAGCTGGACGGAGGCGCGTTGAAAACACATGTGGCCTTTTATAATTTTGGTTCTGTGGGGCAGAATTATACGGACAAGCTGGTAAGCGGAAAGATTGTAGACGGAGTGCTGTTCCCGCGTACCGCGTTTATAGACAATGAACACGCGGTGGCTTTCGGCGACGACCGGTTTCTTATTTTTGAGGGCAAACAGATCCCGGAGCTTTCGGCGGAGGTACCGTTGGAAGAGGGGGAACAGTTGGTCGATATTTTTTATGACGAAAACCATATCGGGATCGTGGTGACCTCTGCGGATAATGCCAGTAAATACAGTGCCAGGATCTATAATTTGCAGGGCAGCCTGCTTCTGACGCAGAAGCTTAACACCGAATTTGACCGGATTAAAATATATGACGACCAGCTTTTGATGTTTTATCAGAAACAGTTTTCCGTATATAACCTGAAGGGTGTGGAAAAATTTACGGGAACCATGACAAGGAATATACTGGATATCATTCCAAAGAACAAAGGGAGTCAATTTATAGTGGTGGATTCCTCGAATACGCGGCAGATTAAACTGAAATAGAAGAGGTGGCACATGAACTGGTTATTGATTGCAGTTGTGATCGTGTTGGCAGGGCTGACGATCAACGGTTATCACAAAGGTTTTATTCGGATTCTTATATCATTTCTCTCTCTGATCGTGACGATGGTGGTGGTATGGTTTGTTACTCCCTATGTGAGTGATTTCCTAAAAGACCATACGCCGCTGTATGGGACGGTGAAGGAGAATATAGCGGAAGTGGTGGCGCAGTTAGGAGAGCCGGATTCGGAAAATGAGGCGGATGGGGAAAACGCAGAAGATGGAAATGCAGGAAGCAGCTCATCTGTTGAGCTGCCGTCCATCATTCGGAATATGCTGGCGAAGATAGAGCCGGAGTCGGGAGCGGCAGATGAAGGCGGCGCACAGACAGATCAGGAGCTGCCTGCAGATGGTTCCTTCCTGGAAGCGACAGGGCTGAATGAATCCATTGCGGCTTATCTTGCGGGTGCGATTGTGAATCTCATCGCGTTCGTTGCTGTTTTCCTGATTTTAACACTGGTGCTTCGGTTTACGCTTTTTACGTTTGATTTTATCGCGAACCTGCCGGTGCTGCGGGGTGTTAACAAGACCGCAGGCCTGGTGTTAGGAGCGGCGGAAGGGCTTCTGGTCATCTGGATCGGTTTCCTGCTGCTGACCGTATTCGCGGGGACACAGACCGGACAGACCTTCTTTGGGATGATTGGACGCAGTTCCTTTCTGACCTGGCTGTATAACCATAATTATCTTTTGATCTGGCTGTTAAAATAGCTGAAATGCAAAACGTTACCGTTTCCAGTTCCTGACGAGGAGCTGAACGGTAACGTTTGTCATTTCAGCTGTTTTTTGTTTTGTCAATTTCATTATACCATAACCAACTCGATTCCCAGCCGATCCAGATATTCCTGCCATTCCTGCGATAATCCGGTGTCGGTGATAATCATATCCACATCTTCCAAAGTGGCAAAATAGGCCGGCCGTATTTTCCCAAATTTGCTGGAATCCGTGACGATGATCCGGGTCCTGGCGGATTGGATGGCACTGCGCTTGGTCAGCACTTCGTAGTTGTTGGAACAGGTGATGCCGAGGGTTTTGTGTATCCCCGATACGGAGAGGAACATTTTGGTCACGCGGGTTTCCTCGATGAGCTTGATGCCGTGCAGGGATTCAAAAAACTGGCCGTTCGGGTGATAATAGCCGCCGGGGAATATGAGATTTACATAAGGCTTGTGAACCAGGTAAGCCAGCGTATTGTAGTTATAACACATAACCGTCAGGTCCATGTCATCCGGTATGTATTTGGCTATCCTCTCCGTTGTGGACCCTGTATCCAGAATCAGGATATCACCCGGTTTCACCAAAGTGGCTGCGTATTTGCCGATCCGTTCTTTCTCGTCATTATGTTTCGTTTTTGCGGAAAGCAATTCATAATTTTCATCTTTAAAGTCTTCCCGAGGAGTCTCTTTCAAGGTAGCTTTTCCATATCCGCGATTGATCACGTCATTCTCCTCCAATGATTTCAGATCGCGCCGGATCGTCATTTCTGAAACATTTAACATTTCAGATAATTTTCTGATCGATATGGACTCCTGCTCCTTGAGCAATTCAATTAAACGATTCATCCGTTCACTCTTTTTTCCCAAAATTTATACCCCTTTGTAGTATTTTTTCCTATGACGGTCTAATTATAACGTTTTTTAGGTATAAAATCAATATGAGGATGCTATAAAATGATCAGATTAACAAAAAATGTTAAAGTTTAACAAATTTATAACAAAAATGTGTTATTACGAACATTGAAAAGTGAAAAACGTTGGTACAATGTGACAAAAATAGAGATTAACATTTATTTGCTATCACGAAATGAATAAAATGTAAGAAAGAATGTTGTAAATGTGAGAGTTTAATGTTAAAATTTGTTTGTAAAATGTTAGAAAAATGAAACGTGAACATTATGCTGGCGGAGGTGAAGTAAATGGGTGTGAACAAAAGAAAAAGACTGAAAAAATGTTAGGCATCTAACAGCTATGAAAAGGAATTGCGGTGATTTTTCAGTGAAGTAGCAGCGGAAATTTAAAATTGGAGGAAATGGGATGACTGCAAAAACGAATCAAAACAATGTATTACAGATTTTAAAATGGGTAATTTCTTTGGGAGTTCCACTACTGATATTCTTACTGGTACCGACCACCGAAGTGGTGACCTTACAGATGAAAGGATTTATGGCGATCACCCTCTGGGCAATTCTGGTATGGGTCATGGACCTGATCCAGGTGTACATAGCCGGAATCCTGCTGAATCTGTTCTATATCCTGTTCGGGATAGCGGGAGCGGACGTCGTGTTCTCGCCGTGGACGGGTTCCATCATCTGGTTGATCTTGGGCGGCCTGATTATCGCTGTAGTGTTTGATAAGAGCGGATTGATGAAGAGAATGGCATATTTTTGTATCCGGAAGACAGGAGGTTCCTACAAGGGAATCGTGATCGGAATGGCGGTTGCGGGAATTATAGCCGCTTTGCTGGTACCGAACATTACCGGCCGTGTTACTATCTTCTGTGCCATATCCTATGGAATCTGCAAGGCCATGGATTTAAAACCCGGAACCAAGACAGGAATCGGCATCATGTTCGCAGGCTTTAACGCCGGTATCGGACCCCGTTGGGTGTGGATGTCCGGAGATGACAATATAATGATTATCGCCCAGCATCTGAAAAATGCGGGTATCGAAGTAACCTGGATGCAGCATCTGATCTCCAACGCGCTGCCCGCCCTGCTGTGGCTGGTAGTCAGTACCGGGCTGATCCTGATTCTGTTCAAACAGGACGTACAGTTCTCCAGTAAAGACCACCTGGAAGAAGAATCCAAAGCTTTAGGCATAATGCAGATCAGAGAGAAGAAAATGTTGATTATCATCGCGCTTGTACTGCTTGGCATGCTGTTTACGAAGATCGATCCCGGCTGGTTGTTCATGCTGGGTGCAGCTGCCTGTTTCCTTCCGGGAATTCACATTTCCCCCATCGAGGATCTTCAGGCGACGAACTTTCCGATTATTATTTTCACCGCTTCCTGCATGGCTATCGGAAGTGTATCCAACGCGGTAGGCTTCAGCACCATGATAGGCGATTTGACACTGCCGCTGTTAGGCGGAGCCAGTAATTTCGGCATGATACTGGTAGCTTACGCTTTCGGCGTGATTTTCAATATGTTTATGACACCCATGGCCGCCACAGCCGCCCTGGTTCCCTCTATTATCGAGATGGCCGGAAAACTGGGACTTTCGGCAGTAGGCGCGTCCTACGGTTTCGTGTGGGGCGTTCAGCAGCTTTTCTTCCCGTATGAGTGGGTATTGTTCCTGATCCTGTTCAGCTACGGCATGTTTGATAATAAGACCACGTTAAAATGGGGGAGTATCCGGTTCGTCCTGGCCACTGTATTCCTGTGTATTATCATCATACCGTTCTGGATGCTGACCGGTTTTCTGAAATTTTAAACTTAAGGATGAGTAAGAAGGTTGAACAAAAAGATGTTCACCCATACCTGAATTTAAGACGCAGTGAATGCGTCACTGGAGGTAAATATGAGCGAGAATAAAGTTTATGAAGATCTGAAACCTGCACAGAGGTTACGCAAAGAACAGCTTTTGAAAGAATATGCGGCAGGAAATTATACATTTGACGATCCTTATCTTGTGGTGGATCCATTCGGACAGTCCCCTTTAAGCGCACTGTTGATGTTCCGGACAGAGAAGGAGACCAGGATCGTTCTGAAAACGCCGGGTAAGGACCGGGAGAGTACATTTACCCAAGCGTTCGAAGGATATTCCACAGAGCATTATATTCCGGTCTACGCGCTGTACGCCGGCTGTGATAATGAAGTGTGCCTGACGGCGATCGGCAGTGACGGAAGCAAGGCGTATAAAACCGTACAGATCGGGACAGCACCTCTGCCTGCGGATATACAGAAAATAGAAATCCAGGAAATCAAACGGGATAAACTGGCGGACGGCCTGGTGTTCGTAAACGGCAATTATGCGCTGCCAATGCATCTGACAGATGCCGGTAAGGCTGCAGGACAGAAACCTTCCTACACGGCGGCCTTTGACAGGAACGGCGATATCCGCTGGTATCTCTCCGATATTATCCTGGGAAATGTAGGACCTATGACGCCTCTTAAAAACGGAAACATGATGATCGGTTCCGAGAAGGCGGAAACCGGATATTATACCCAGAGCTGTTATGAAATCAATCTGATGGGAGAATTTGTCCACGAATATTTCTGCGACGGCATCCATCATGACATCATCGAGATGCCAGGCGGCAACATCGTGGCACTGACCCGGGAGCCGGGCAGCCACCGGGAGGAAGACTATATCGTGGAATTTGACCGCGAGACCTGCGAGATCGTGCGGGAATGGGATGCCAAGAAAATATTCCCGATCCCGGAATCCGTATTCCATTACCGCAGCCGGAAACATCCGGAGCGCCCGGAGACGCTGGACTGGTGCCATATGAACTCTATCGTCTACGATGTTTCCGACGACAGCTTTATCTTCTCGGCCCGGAACCAGGACGCCTTAGTGAAATACGACGCGTCCACCGGGGAAATAAAATGGATTCTGACCGAACCGGCGGATGATCCGCAGAAGGAATTAATACCGGAAGAGCTGCGCGGCAAAATCCTGAAAGCGCAGGGTGATCTGTTCTTCTATCCCCACGGACAGCATAAGGTGACCCTTCTTCCCAACAAAGATCTGCTGATCTTTGACAATATGGTTTCCTATCACAAATATCGTGAGAACCTGGGCATCGAAGTGATCAACAAGTCTTCCAGAGCCGTTCTCTACCGCGTGGATGAGGATCATATGACTGTGGAAAAACTCTGGTCCTCCGACCGGGATCTGGGCATCGAAGGAAACTCCGCTGTTATGGGGAATGCGGACTATCTGGGAACGGGACATTACTGGATTGATTTCTCCGCCACCATGTTTGATAACGAAGGACGCCAGACACAGGGGTACTGGGATTTCCTGACATCACCGGTACAAAACTGCCTGTTCGTGGAACTCTTAAACGATGAAGTGGTATTCAAAGCCCGCTATAACGGCAACTTCTGCACCTGCTACCGGAGCCATGTCTATCTGCCTTACTGGGCTGGAAACGAGTGGAAATAATACGGCGTATTTCAAGAAGACAGGAAGTGAAAAAGGATGAAATATAGAAAGAAAAAACATATCATTACTGCCCAGCGGGAGAATGAACAGGCTTATCTGAAAGAATTTTCCGAAGGGACCTGGACACTTCAGAATCCTCTGGTAAAACTCAATCCTTACATGCTGGCACCGTTAACCGCCATGGTCTTGTTCCGGACCGGCGTGCCGGCAGAGGTTACGGTTACCGTGTCCGGAAGGGAGACAGCCGGAAATGTGGTTCACACATTTCCGGCGCAGTGTGAACATATTCTGCCGGTCTATGGGCTTTACGCGGATACAGCCAACCGGGTTTTACTGACCCTGTCCACCGGGGAGCGCAGCGAAATGCTCATCCAGACCGGTCCCATGAACGAGCGGGTACCGCAGCCCACGCGCTGTGAGACGGACCCGGTTTATATGGGGGACCAGATGATGTGGCTCACCGCGGCAGTGAGATCGAAACCGGTGGCGGTGGATTACCGGGGAGATATCCGCTGGTATTCCGACGCGAATCTGAATTTTGCGCTGAAGCGGCTGCCAAACGGTCATCTGCTGATAGGGACGGAGCGTCTGACGGGCCTTCCTTACTATACCACAGGACTATACGAGATGGCGGTAAGCGGTAAGGTTTTCCGGGAATACCGGCTGCCCGGCGGTTACCATCACGACCAGTTTGAGATGGAGGACGGCAATATCCTGGTGCTGACCCAGGATGCGGATGCCCCTACGGTGGAGGACGTATGTGTACTCATCCACAAGGACACAGGAGAGATCTTAAAACGCTGGGATTACAAATCTGTCCTGCCCCAGGACCGCGGAAAATCGGGAAGTTGGGATGACAGGGACTGGTTCCACAATAACTCAATCTGGTATGAAAAAGACACCAACAGCCTGACCATTTCCGGGCGGCATCAGGACGCGGTGATCAATCTGGACTATGATACAGGAGCACTGAACTGGGTACTGGGTGATCCGGATGAGTGGCCGGAAGATTTTGTCAGTCAGTATTTCCTGAAACCGGAGGGAGAACCGTTTGGGTACCAGTACGAACAGCATGGGGTGATCTATACGCCGAACGGGGACCTGATGCTCTTTGACAACGGGCATTACCGGAGTAAATATCCGGAGAAATACCAGAAGGCCGCGGACAGCTATTCCAGGGGAGTCCGCTACCGGATCGACCATAAAAACCATAAGGTGCGCCAGGTCTGGGAGTACGGACGGGAACGGGGAAGCGATTTCTTTTCACCCTATATATCCAACGTGGAGTACTACGGCGAAGGCCGTTACCTGGTCCACTCAGGCGGAATCGCTTATATTGACGGCAAGCCCAGCGAGGAACTGGGATCCATGGCGCTAATGGGACGGGATAAAGACAAACTGACGTTGAATTCCATTACCTGTGAATTGGTGGACGGGCAGATCGTCTATGAGCTGGAAGTTCCGGCCAACTGCTACCGGGCCAGAAAACTGCCGTTATATTATGCGGGAGAGACCGCAGAGCTGGGTGAAGGACAGCTTCTGGGGACACTGGGGATCACGGAAGAATTCGAGACAGAGATACCGGCAGAGGCAGCCGGGGAGCAGCTGCCGGAAGGCTGTCAGGCCTCTGTTACGGAGGAAGAAGACCGGATCCGGTTTAACGCGAAATTTGAAAAGGGTGAACTGGTTATGCTGCTGCTGACCGAGGGCAGCGGTAACGTACACCGGTATTACATATCCACGTCGGCGACCAGTTTTAAGGCCATGTGCGTCGGCACTTTTCAGAAGAGCGACTCCCGGGAGATTGATAAATTCATCAGTAAAGAAGGACTGCATGGGGAGATGAAAGTCCAGGTCATACGCGACGGGATTTTGTATGAGACTGGAATTACGGTAACTGGGGAGTAAGGGGTTGAATATCATGTTCACCCATACTTACATGTGTTAACAAATGCACAAATGGAGGTAAACATGAAACAGGAAGAATTATTCTGCCTGCCGGAGGAGATACAGGGACAGGACTATGTGCTGGCCGTCTATTATATCAGGCTTCCCCGCAAAACGGATATAACGGCCAAGGCGTCGGCGATGGCGGTGGGGCAGACCATCGGCACCTGGGTGCCCGTTCCGGGCATCGATGAGGCAATGCGCAGAAACCATATGGGAAAAGTGATACGGATCCTGAAAGCGCCGCCCAATGATCTGTCTACGCAAAGTGTTGGGGAGCAGGAAGACTATTTTATCCAGATCGCTTATCCTTACGCGAATTTCCAGGGATCGCTGCCGATGCTGCTGACTACCCTGCTGGGCAATGACGCGTCCACCTCTGCCCAGGTGAAGCTGGTGGATCTGAAGCTGCCCGAAGTATTCGTAAGGCAGTTTCACGGACCTAACTTCGGGATCGCGGGGCTTCGAAAGCTGACGGGGGTCCAGGACCGGCCTCTGCTCTTAAATATGATCAAACCGTGTACGGGCCACAGCCCGAAGACCGGTGCCGGTATTTTCTATCAAACGGCCCTGGGCGGCGTGGATTTTATCAAGGACGATGAACTCCTGGGAAACCCGGATTTCTCCCCGGCCGCAGAGCGGGTCAAGGCCTACAACGAGGCGGCCAGGGCTGCCTATGAGAAAACAGGAAAAGAAACGATCTACGTGGTAAATGCCACCGAAAGCGCGTCCGTACAGGAAGATCATGTGAAACGGCTTCTGGAGGCGGGGGCGAAAGCACTGATGTTAAATTTTGCCACGGTCGGCTACAGTATGCTGCAGCACATCGCCAGCACCTGCCCGGTTCCGATTCTGGGCCACTATGCTGGTTCCGGTATGTTCTATGAAGGAGTGAACAGCGGCATGGGCAGTGATATCGCCATCGGGAAGCTGCCCAGGTTATGCGGAGCGGATATTGTGATGATGAACACCCCGTACGGGGGATATCCGCTGGAGCGGTTAAAATATATCCAGACCGCTCATCAGCTGTCCCTGCCCTGGGGGATGATCAGACCGACGCTGCCATCTATGGGCGGCGGTGTCCATCCGGGAGTGGTGGAACGCTATATGAAGGACTGCGGTACAGACATTATGCTGGCGCCCGGCGGAGCGGTCCAGGGGCATCCCATGGGAGCGGCAGCCGGAGTGCGGGCCATGCTCCAGGCTATAGAATATGTGCAGCAGGGGCGGTCCCTTGAGGAAGCGATGAAAGAACATGAAGAACTGAGGGCGGCAATCGAACAATTCGGATATGTGGAATAAAGTTTATTGCTGGATTTTTAGCAATGCATAGCGGATAACAGCTAAGAGAGGTGATTCGCGTGGTTATCGATATACATTCCCATTTATGGCCCATGGACAGAAATCCGGAATCTATGCGCCAATATTTTCAGAACAGGAACAGCCGTTTTTCCTTTGACGCCGACGGACTTCTCGCTTCCATGGAAGCTGCCGGTATCGACCTGACTGTAGTCAGTGCCTTGTCCTTCGGGCCGGAACTGACAAACCAGGACATACGCGGCCTGAACCAATATGTGGCGGACGCGGTGCGGGAGTCAGACCAAAAGCTTCTGGGGTTCTGCACACTGAATCCCTTTGAGGAGGGAAGCGTGGATTTTCTGAGAAGCTGCATCGAGGATCAGGGCTTTGCGGGGCTGAAGCTGCACTGCAATATGCAGCAGTTTTATCCAAACGATGACCGGCTGGATGCGGTCTACCGGCAGATGCAGGAGTATGGGAAACCCATCCTGTTCCACAGCGGGGGAATCGGGGTCAGGCCCTACGGGGACATCTACGGACGCCCTGTGTATATGGATGAGACGGCGCTTAAATTTCCTGAGCTTAAGATCATCCTGGGCCACGCCGGCCGGATCTGGTATGAGGAGACGGCGATGCTGCTTCGCAAGCACCCCAACATCTACGCGGACGTAAGCACTAACTTTGGAAAGACGGGGAAAACCCTGAACTGGCCCATGCAGCAGCTTCTGCAGACGGTTAAGGGCTGGGCAGGCAGTACCAGACATCTGCTTTTCGGAAGTGATTTTCCTTTCTATGAGCAGACGGATACCAGAGAGAATCTGGAAGACCTGGCAGATCAGCTGACGGACGGCGGGTTGGTTACGGCGGCAGAAGTACGGCAGATCATCACTGAGAACACGGAAGCATTTTTAAATAAATTTATATAAATCAGGAGGTAATATAATATGGCAAAGCGTTTTAAGGAAGATGAGGTAATTAATCTCTTAAAAGCAAAGATCGAGAAAAAAGAAGTACTGTTCATGCCCAACTGCGGCAGCGGCCTGACAGCAAAATTACAGGAAAAGGGCGGCGCGGACTTAATTTGCGTATCGGCAACCAGCTACTGGAGAATGAAAGGGCAGGGGTCTTTAGCGCCGCTGATGCCTTACTCCGATATTAACGAAGTGATCTTCAGCCTGACTCCGGAAATCGTGGCAAATGTAAAAGATACGCCGGTATTGTCCCTGTCCGGCGGAACAAACCCGCTGTTCCCTCACAGAGAACACCTGAAGAAACTCTGGGAAGCCGGAATCTCAGGAATCAACCCGTTCATGATGAAGATCTACGGCGATTCCATCATGGAACAGATGGCGGCCATTGGAATGGGATGGGACCGGGAAGTTGACTTCGTGGCCGAAGCGCACCGGATGGAAATGTTCTCCCTGGCCTATGCCTTTACCCCCGATGAGGCCAGAATCCTGGCGGAAACCGGATGCCCGGCGATCTCCTCCCATGTGGGTTCCACCGTGGGCGGTTTGATGGGAGCTAAGAGTAATCTGACCCTGGATGAGGCATGTGAACTGAGCCAGCGGATCTTCGACGCGGCCAGAGCGGTGAATCCAGACGTGATCGTGTTCGCCCACGGCGGCCCGATCAAGGGACCCGAAGAGGTCAAATACGTTCTGGAACGGACCAACGCGCAGGGCTTCATCGGCGGTTCCGCGGCGGAACGGATGCCCATCGAGAAAGCGGTACTTGCGGCAACCCAGGAATACAAAGAGATCCAGATGCCTGCAGACCGTTAAATAAATTCAGATGCGGCGGCGTGCTGCAGAGAAATTCAGATGCCCGTGGGCTGAAATACGGAAACAACAGACTGCTAATAGGATTCAAGTGCCAATGGGCCGTTTGCAGGAAATGAATATCAGCTGCCGGGAAAAAGAAAGGGAAGGGAATAAAATGGAGAAAAAACCGAAAATAATCGTAGCAGGAATGTGTGATACAAAATTTACTGAATTAAAGTTTCTGGCGGATGAGGTGGCGAAAGCCGGCGGAGACGTAAAGATCCTGAACTGCGGCTGCGGCCACGACGTGGATTTTGCAGATATCTCTCTGACGGAAGTTCTGAAGGCAGTGGGAAAGACCAAGGAAGAGATTTTCAAATCCCCGCGTTCGACAGCGGTTAAGACGGTGGGAGAAGCCGGAGCTGCCAAGATTATGCAGATGTATGAAGCAGGGGAAGTGGATGGAATTATCTCCTGGGCCGGTTCCATGGGTACCACCACAGTGACTTATCTGATGAGGGCACTTCCTTTTGGGGTGCCGAAGATTATGATGACAGACATGGCCTCCAGCGATGTCAGCATGTGGCTGGGAAATAAAGATATTTACATCATGAATCCCACGGCGGAGCAGGGCATCAATATCGTTACCCGTAAGATGGTCGCCAACGCTGCGGCAGCCATCGTAGCCATGGGCAAAGTGGGAGAGATCGATGCTTCCACATCCAGACCGCTGATGGCCATCACCGCCTACGGCACCACGACTCAGACGGTAAACCGCTGCAGTGCGTACTGGGATGCCCATGGCTGGGATACCATTATCATCCACCAGGTGGGAACCGGAGCCACGATGGAGGACCTGATCCGTTCCGGCCAGATCACCGCGATCATCGATCTGACTACGGGAGAACTGACCAACAATATGTATCACAGTGTATACGGTACACCGGAGACCTGGACCGGGGAGCGGGTAACGGCTGCTGCTGATGTGGGCATCCCGCAGGTCGTCACCCCCGGCGGCTGCGATCAGTCCGCATTCGGCGCCCTGTCCTCACTGCCCCAGGAATATCTGGATGACTTTAAATCCGGCAGAAGAAAACCGTATAAAGATACACAGCTCCCCTATCAGCATAACGAAGGGGTAACCATCATGGTTCCCACGCTGGATGAGATTGAGGACCTGTCCCATTATTTTGCGGAGAAATTAAACAGCACCAAGGGCCCCACTGCTTTTGTGATCCCGATGCAGGGCTGGTCCGCATATGATCAGAGAGAAGAGATCTGTACCAAGGAACGCGGCTGGTCTGAGGGCAATGGAGACGGCCCGGTATGGGAGCCGGATGAAAAAGAGGCCCGCTGGTCCAGACGCGCCACATTGATGCGCAGCATCCTGGAAAAAGAGTTTGATCAAGAAAACGAAAATCTGGATCTGATCATTGCGGATATGCATATTGTAGAGCCGGAATTTGGAGATCTTCTGAATCAGATTATGGCCGACATGCTGGATGGAAAATGGAAAAAAGGCATGTACCGGGATCAGAAAGGGGTAGTGGCATAGTATAAGACATTAGCAGGAAATAAAGTAGGGAAAGAAAGTAAGATAGCAACAAAGATAGCAAGCAAGTAAGATAGCAAGCAAGTAAGATAGCAAGCAAGATAGCGCATAGCTGCAGGCACTGAAAAAGTGCAGTGGGTAAGCATGGATTGGAATTAAAAAGTTCAGGGAGGCAGAGAATGGAAAATCTGATTGTTCTGGGTACCGGGACGGCACTGGTAACGAGATATTATAATACCTGTTATGCAATTTACGACGGAGAGAATGTTCTTCTGACAGACGGCGGAGGTGGCGATGGTATCTACCGCCAGTTCAAAGAAGCGGGTATCTCCTGGAATCAGGTCCACCATATCTTTGTCTCTCATGAACATACGGATCATTTGCTGGGTATCATCTGTGCCATACGGATGATTACCTACCGGATGAGCCAGGGAAGGTATGAGGGAGTATTAAATTTATATGCGCACCCGGAACTACTGGAGAAAATCAGGACGATCTGCGGTCTCACGCTGCGGGCCGTGGAACAAAAATTGATGAAGGAGAGAATATGCTGGATTCCTGTGGCGGACGGGGAGCAGAAAGCCATCATGGGATACCAGGCCACCTTCTTCGATCTGTGTTCGACGAAAGCAAAACAATTCGGATACCGGATGCAGTTAAAATGCGGAAAAGTGCTGACGTTCCTGGGAGATGAACCCTGCCATGAGAGCAGGGAGGATTATGTGGAAAGCGCTGACTGGCTGCTGTCGGAGGCTTTCTGCCTATACAGCCAGAGAGAAGTTTTTCATCCTTATGAATATCATCACAGTACGGTAAGGGATGCGTGTACTCTGGCTGAGCAAAGACATGTGAAGAATCTGATCCTTTGGCATACCGAGGATCAGACCTATGGTCACAGACGGGAAGAATATCTGGAAGAAGGGCGCGGTTATTATCATGGTAACCTGTATATACCCGACGACCTGGATGTGATCCGGCTTGATACCTTGTAATACCAGGTCAGTGATGAGGCGGTTATAAGGCTGAACAAAAAGATGTTCATCCATCCCTATATGTGCAAAAAAAATGCACGCTTGGAGGAACGGCTGAACAAAAAGATGTTCATCCATACCTATATGTGCAAAATACGCACACTTGGAGGAAACTATGAGAAAGATTGTAATTGGTTGTGATAATGCTGCGGTTCATTTGAAAGATGAACTGATGAAATTTATGGAACAAAAGGGCTATACAGTTGAAAATATGGGGTGTGACAGTGAGAAGGACGATATCTACTATCCCTATATTGCCAAAAAAGTATGCCAGGAAATTATAGACAGCGGCTATGAAAAGCGCGGGGTACTGATCTGCGGGACCGGTCTGGGCATGGCCATGACAGCCAATAAATTCCCGGGAATCCGCGCCGGGGTCTGTCATGATATCTTTTCAGCGGAACGGTTAATACTCAGCAATGATGGAAACGTACTGTGCATGGGCGAACGGGTCATTGGGGTGGAACTGGCCAAATGCATTCTGGAACGATGGCTTTCCCTGGAATTCAAAGATTCCCCGTCTACACCAAAGGTGGATGCGATCAAAGAGATCGAGTCCGAGAACCGGATCAAATGCGGGTGACCGAATATGGATGAAGTGAAAAAAAAATATCTGGGAACGAATCTTAAGATGTATAAAACGATAGAGGAGACGAAGGTATATCTGCAGAGACTTAAGGAACTGACAGAGGATCTTCCGCAGGAACTTCTGGAACTCTTCGTGATACCATCGTATACCACCCTGGAGGCGGCCCGCCAGGTAACGGAAGGTTCCCATGTGAAGCTGGGCGCACAGAACATGTGCTGGGAAAAAGAAGGACAGTTCACCGGTGAGATATCGCCGCTGATGTTAAAAGAGGTAGGAGTGGACATCGTAGAGATCGGGCATTCCGAGCGAAGACACACATTCCGGGAGACTGACCAGGAAGAGGGAAGAAAAGTCAGAACCGCGTTGGAGTACGGCTTTACTCCCCTGCTGTGTGTAGGCGAAACACTGGAACAGCGGAACTTCGGCATCAGTGACGAGACTTTGAGCACCCAACTGAAGGTAGCGCTTCACGGGCTGGACCGGAAGGAAGCGTCCGGAGTGTGGGTAGCCTATGAGCCTGTATGGGCCATAGGAATCAACGGTAAACCGGCCTCGGTGGAATATGTATCCGCAAGACATCAGCACATGCGGCATATCCTGACGGAGCTGTTCGGAGAAAAGACCGGGAACCGGATACCCATCCTGTATGGCGGCAGTGTTAATATGGAAAATGCAGCAGGCCTGATCCGGATTCCGTGGGTAGACGGGCTGTTTATCGGACGCAGTGCATGGGATGCGGAGAATTTCAATAAGATCATACGCAGCATAATTTAATGAAAGTGATTCGTAATCATATAGGGGAACTGGAACAGCAAAATCCTGATATGAGCGGACCAGTGGGAAAAAAGAAGGACAAAAGCATATGGAAAAAGAAAAAATGCGGACCAGTGCAGCACACAGGTCCGTATTTTCTTTGCCTGCCTCCATCTCATGATGAAAACGACATACAGAGGTAGCCTCATTCATGATTCCCCATGAAACACCGTCACGCAAGCAAAAAATAATCTGGATATGTCAGATTCTAATGCCGGAGAGGGGTGCTGCCTTTTTGGCCGGACGCGTGCGTTCACAGTTGGAAAAATTCCAATAATCCATTATAATAAAATTTGTGTATAATAATACATAACGCAAGTGAAAGCAATTAGGAAGCGGACTTTTTGATTGAGAGATCGTTCGGAAACGTAAAAAGATACCGCGGAACCATAGATTTTAGACATCTGAGGGAACAGTCACAATTCACAAAACTTGTTCTTGAACAGGTAAAAAAATATATTTTTTTGTGTAAATCTAAAATAAACTGAACAGAATGACGAAAAAGCTGTGAAAATATTGACAAATAAATTTGAAAAATAATGAAAAAAACATTGCATAATATACGAAAATTATATATAATGTCCTTGTAACAAGGACGAAAATCAATAAATGTCTTTATGGGGAAGACATTTGTGTAAAATTGAGGGATTCGTATGACAAACACAATGGATGCATTAGTGAAAAGTGAATGTGGTAAAGGTTTGACACTGGTAAAGAAGCCGATCCCAGAGCCCGGACCTGGTGAAGTTCTGATTAAGATTCACAAGACAGCGATCTGCGGCACAGACGTACATATCTACAACTGGGATCCCTGGGCACAGCTGCATATCAAACCGCCCATGACCATTGGGCATGAATATGTGGGAGAGGTTGCGGGATTAGGAGTCGGGGTGAAGGGTCTGGAGGTAGGGCAGCGGGTGTCCGGAGAGGGGCATATCACCTGCCACCGCTGCCGGAACTGCCACACCGGCAATATCCAGTGGTGCAAGGACACCATCGGCGTGGGAGTGGACCGGGATGGCGCGTTTGCGGAATATGTCTGTATTCCCGCCACCAATGTCATAGAGATCGATGAGCGTATACCGGAGGATATCGTATCCTTTTTCGATGCCTTTGGAAATGCCACGCATACCGCTTTGATGTTTCCTCTTGTGGGGGAAGATGTGCTGATAACCGGCGCGGGGCCGATCGGGATTATTGCAGCGGGGATCTGTAAGTTTTCCGGGGCCAGGCGGGTGATTATCACAGATGTCAATGAATACCGGCTGGAACTGGCCCGCAGGATAGGTGCCGATGCTGCGGTGAACGTGGCGAAGGACGATCTGGAGACCGTGATGCGGGAACAGGGGCTGTGTGAGGGGTTTGACGTGGGTCTTGAGATGTCAGGAAGCAGAGAGGCGTTTGCGCAGATGTTAGGCGTTATGCGTAACGGCGGGATGATCTCCCTTCTGGGGCTGGCGAATAAGCCGATTGAGGTGGACATGAACGAGGTTATCTGTAAGGGCCTGACACTTCGCGGAATCTATGGCAGAAAGATGGATAACTGGCATCAGATGTCCTACATGGTCCAGGGGGGACTGGATCTGTCGCCGGTGATCACGCACCGGTTCCATTACACGGAGTTTGAAAAGGGCTTTGAAGCCATGATAAGCGGAAACTCCGGCAAGGTGATTCTGGACTGGAAAGGATGAAGATATGAAAACAGCACTGAAAACATATGAAAAAATGTTGGGAGACATACGGGAATCCGGTACCTGGAGAGAGGAACGCATCATTACGACTCCTCAGTATTCCCGGATCGATACCACCCAGGCCAGCCGTGTGGTCAATATGTGCGCCAACAACTACCTGGGACTCTCCACCAACCAGGAATTGATCGAAGCGGCAAAGGCCAGTTACGACAGATGGGGGTTCGGTCTCTCCTCCGTCCGCTTTATCTGCGGGACCCAGGAGATCCATAAGGAGCTGGAGCATAAGGTCGCGGAGTTTGTCGGAACCGAGGATGCCATCCTGTATTCCTCCTGTTTTGACGCCAACGGCGGACTTTTCGAGACACTTCTCACTGAAAGTGATGCAGTGATCTCCGATGAGCTGAACCATGCGTCCATCATTGACGGTGTCCGGTTATGCAAGGCAAAGCGGTACCGGTACAAAAACAGTGACATGGAGGATCTGCGCAGACAGCTTAAGGCAGCGCAGGAGTCGGGGGCAGGCATTAAGCTGATAGCCACCGACGGGGTCTTTTCCATGGACGGTTACATAGCTAAACTAAAAGAAATCTGCGATCTGGCAGACGAATATGACGCTCTTGTGATGGTAGATGACAGCCACGCATCCGGCTTTATGGGGGCACATGGAAGGGGAACGCCCGAGCACTGCGGAGTGATAGGCCGGGTGGATATCGTCACCGGAACATTTGGGAAGGCTTTGGGAGGCGCGTCCGGAGGCTTTACCGCGGCGAAGCAGCAGATAGTTGATCTGCTCAGGCAGCGTTCAAGACCCTATTTGTTCTCCAACACCGTGGCGCCTGCCATCTGTGCGGCGACCATCAAGACCATTGATCTTCTCACTGAGTCCACGGAACTTCGGGATAAGGTTCACGACAATGCCCGCTATTTCCGTGAACAGATGGAGGAGGCCGGATTTGACCTGCTTCCGGGTGAACACCCCATCGTCCCGGTCATGCTCTATGATTCCCGCATTGCACAGGAGTTCGCGGCCAGGATGCTGGAAAAGGGAGTCTATGTGGTAGGCTTTTGCTATCCGGTTGTGCCAAAGGGAAGGGATCGGATCCGTACCCAGATATCAGCCGGGCACACGAGGGAAGATCTGGACTTTGCGGTGAAGTGTTTTAAGGAAGTCCGTTCGGACATGAAACTTTAGTACGGTGATAGGAGGAAGCCTATGTTCGGATATGTAGTAAAGAGAATTGCAGCGTCAGTCTGTACACTGTTATTCGTGGCGGCTATCACATTCCTGGTTATGAATGCGATACCCGGCAGCCCTTTTCTGGAGGAGAACACGACAGTGGAGCAGATGGAGCTGGCCAATGAGAAGTATGGCCTGGACAAGCCTCTGATTGTCCAGTTGAAGAATTATCTGGAAGGTTACCTGCACGGGGATCTGGGAACCTCCCTGAAAATGCAGAAAGGCACGCCGGTGTCAGACCTTATCTTCCATCAGGGGAAATTCGAACTCTCGATCAAGCTGGGAATGCTGGCATTGCTGATTACGGTGCTGGTCGGGGTTCCACTGGGATGTATCGCGGCTTATTTCAGGGGGAAATGGATCGATAATGTGTTAAGCGTGTTCAGCACGCTGGGGATCGCCATACCAAACTTTGTGGTGGCGACGCTGCTGCTGGAGGTCTTCGCTATACGGCTGGGGATACTGCCGTCGGTGTCAGGAAGCCTGACGGATGTAAAATCCTACATTATGCCGGTCATTTCACTGGGTTTATATTATGCCTGTTATGTGGCGAAGCTGACGAGAACCAGCATGCTGGATGCGATCAATCAGGACTATGTAAGGACAGCCAAGGCAAAGGGCCTGAAGACTGGTAAGATTATCTTTAAACATGCTCTTCGTAACTCCCTGATACCGGTGGTTACCTACCTGGGGCCCCTGACGGCCGGCCTTATGTGCGGAGGATTTGTCATAGAGACTACGTTCGGCATTCCGGGACTGGGCAAATATTTTGTTTCCAGTATCATTGAGAGGGATTATCCTGTTATCATGGCGACGACCATAGTGCTGTCGGCCCTGGTGATCGGCATGAATCTTCTGGTGGACATTATCTACAAGTTTGTAGATCCCCGTATTACGCTGACAGGAAAGGGGGAATAGAGGGTGGATAGAGAAACAAAGAGACAGGCAATGCCGATTATTCACCTGAATAATCCCAAGGATCTGGATTTTCTGAAGATCCCGGAGGACGGATTTTCCGCAGCCAGCGACAGCGAGAAGGAAAATCTCATTGAAAAAAGAAAGAGTATCTCCTATTGGAGGGATGCATGGAGGCGGTTTCGATCCAACAAAGTAGCTATGGCGGCTCTGATCGTATTCCTGGTGATTGTGGTCTTCGCCTTTGTGGGGCCGCTGATCGTACCTTACAGTTATGAGAGCCAGTATCGGAACAGCGCAAAGCTTGGACCTATGGAATATTCAAAAAGTGAAGAGATGGAGCGGACTGTGCTCCAGGAGGCGGATGCCGTATTCTTTACGGAGACGATCATGGGTTCCCTGCTGTCCCTGTCCAAAGGTGATTATTACATAGAGCAGAATAACACCACTTACTGCTTTACCCTTGAGAAGGCACTGGAAAAGGCCATGATCATCTATGACAAGGATGCAGCGGATATTCTGACCATAGGGCGTACGAAAGACTATAAGAACGGTGAATTTAACACAGTCACTCCGTTGGAATACACGGTCGGCGAGCCGTCTTCGGACGCCACAGAGGTGGAGATGATCAAGTCCGTATTCCCTCACGTGTTTGGCACGGATTCCTCCGGCAGAGATATCATGTCGCGGAGCATGTATGGAACCCGGGTATCCCTGATTATCGGTATCATCGCGGCGCTGATCGTACTGGTGATCGGGGCGGCCATCGGAGCTATATCAGGACTTTGCGGGGGCGTGGTCGACTTTGTGATCATGCGGATCATCGATCTGATTATTTCCATTCCCAGTACCCTTATGGTACTTCTTCTGCAGGTGGTTATATCCGATCCTCTGCAAAAGTGGTTTGACACATCCAACTGGGGTCTGGCCAGGGCCATGAGTGATCTCGGCGCCGGAATCGTGAGTATCTTTATCGTGTTTGCCCTGTTATACTGGGTCAGTATGGCGCGTATCGTGAGAGGCCAGGTACTGCAGTTAAAAAGCATGGAATTCATTACCGCGGAAAAGGTACTGGGGGCCGGCAATAAGCGGATCATCACACGGCATCTGCTGCCCAACTGTGTGGGACAGCTGGTCATAGCCACCTGTCTGCAGATCCCGTCGGCGATCTTCATGGAATCCTTCCTTTCCTATCTGGGAATAGGAGTCGCGGCCCCCATGGCCAGCCTGGGTTCCATGTGCTCTGACGCCTTAAGCGCATTGTCACTATATCCGTACCGCCTGCTCTGTCCTGCCATCATACTGAGTGTTCTGGTTTTGACACTGAACCTTATCGGCGACGGGCTGCGGGATGCCCTGGATCCCAGGTTGAAGAAATAAGGAGGTGCCATTATGGATGAACACAAGAAGTTGATTGAAGTTAATAATCTCCAGGTATCATTCTTCACACCCGCCGGGGAAGTGAAAGCTGTGGACGGAATCTCCTATTCCCTGGGATATAATGAAGTGATGGGGATCGTGGGGGAATCCGGTTCCGGAAAGAGTGTGGAGGCCTACTCGATCATGGGCCTGCTCCAGAGTCCTGGAAAAGTGATAGGCGGCTCCATTCTCCTGGAGGGAAAGAATCTGCTGGACTACAGCAGAAAACAGATGATGGATATCTGCGGGAAGGAAGTCAGCATGATCTTCCAGAATCCCATGACCTGCATGAATCCAGTGTATACCGTAGGGGATCAGCTCATGGAGGCGGTGACCTGCCATGACAGGTCCATATCCAAGAAAGAAGCCAGAAACAGGGCGATCGAGATGCTGAACATGGTTGGCATTAACAATGCGGAAAAACGGATCGACCAGTATCCCCACGAATTCTCCGGCGGAATGCGCCAGCGAGCCATGATCGCCATGGGACTGATCTGCCACCCGAAGCTTCTCATCGCAGACGAGCCTACCACAGCCCTGGACGTAACGACGCAGGCGCAGATACTGGAGCTCATGAAAGAGCTGCAGGCGAAAAATAATATGTCCATCATTTTTATCACCCATAATCTGGGAGTGGTGGCTGAGATATGCGACAGGGTCTCGGTAATGTACGCAGGCCATATCGTGGAACAGGGGGATGTAAATGATATCTTCTACCATCCCCAGCATCCCTACACCAGAGGGCTGCTGGCCTCCATGCCGAGGCTGGACAGTGAGGGAAGGGAAAGACTGATTCCCATCGAGGGAACACCGGTGGATATGCTGGATACGCCCAAGGGCTGCCGGTTCGCGCCCCGCTGCACAGAATGTATGAAAGTGTGCGTGGAGCAGGAACCGCCTGCGGTCTGTATCAATGCCAACGGGCATATATCCTCATGCTGGCAGCATATACGCCAGATGAAAGAGGAGGTGGGGAACCGGTGAGCGAAAAGAAAAAGTTAGTGGAGGTTGAGAACCTTCGGAAATATTTCCCGGTTAAGTCCGGTTTTATGAAGAAAAACTATGTCCAGGCGGTGGAGGACGCTTCCTTCTACATTTATAAGGGGGAAACGCTGGGCCTGGTGGGAGAGTCCGGCTGCGGAAAGACCACGCTGGGAAGAAGCGTGATTCGTCTCCATGAGCCTACTTCCGGGAGAATCGTATATGACGGCACGCCGATCTACGACAGCAAGGAAGGCATCGCGGTCCCCATGTTTGACTACCGGCGCAGGATGCAGCTGATCTTTCAGGACCCGTCCGCTTCCCTGGATCCCCGGATGACTGTGGGTGAGATTATAGGGGAGGCCCTGGACATTCACAAGATCGCGGCGAATAAGGGAGAGAGACAGGAGCGTATCCGCTATCTGCTGGATGAAGTGGGATTGAATACGGAGCATGCCAATCGATTCCCCCACGAATTCTCAGGCGGTCAGCAGCAGCGTATCGGGATAGCCAGGGCGATGGCGGTGGAACCGGAATTTATCGTCTGTGACGAGCCCATCTCTGCGCTGGACGTATCCATACAGTCTCAGGTAGTTAATATGATGGAAGACCTGCAGCAGGAGAAAGGGCTGACCTATCTGTTTATCGCCCACGACCTGTCTGTGGTGCGCCATATATCCGACCGGATAGGGGTTATGTATCTGGGATTTATCGTAGAACTGGCGGAGAGCTATGAACTTTGCAAAAAGCCGGTACACCCGTATACCAAGTCTCTGATCTCGGCGGTTCCGCTTCCCGATCCGGAACTTAGCAGAAGCCGGAGCCGCATCACTTTGGAGGGGGATATACCCAGCCCCATGAATCCGCCTTCCGGCTGCCGGTTCCATACCAGGTGCCCTTATGCCAAGGAGCGGTGTAAGGAGGAAGTGCCCGCTCTGCGGGAATGTGGGCCGGGGCATTACGTTGCATGTCATCTGTACGACCAGTAAAGCAGGATGGATTTTATCATAATGATATTATGCAAGCGGATATGTTCTGCTGTGCCTAATATAAATAGTGAAAACAGGGGGCATCTAAGCAAACCTGAAGAAAAAGGAGGAAAAGAAGTATGAAAAAAGTGATTTCTTTGTTTTTGGCATTGGTACTCTGCCTGTCTGTGACAGCGTGTGGTTCCAAGGCTGCACCCGAAAGCGACACAGGTAAGACCGACGCGGGGACTACGGATACCGCGAAGGGAGAAGAGCAGGATAAGGATACCTCCGGCAGTGGGGATGAGTTAGCCATCGACGTGGCGCTGGGATACTCGGAGCCTCACTCCATGGATCCTACATTGGCGACCGGAGCGGATCAGTTTGAGATTCTGTTCCACATGTCGGAAGGCCTTATGAAGTTTGCGGCGATCGAGGATACCGTGAACGGAAATGACAATCAGTACAGTTCCGAGGTTGTGTGCGGACAGGCGGAATCTTATGAATTCGACGAGGCGAGCCTCACCTATACCTTCCATCTCAGAGATGATATCTTCTGGAGCGACGGCGAGAAAGTCACAGCGGATAACTTTGTCTATGCATGGCAGAGACTGGTGGATCCCAAAACGGCGGCTTCCAACGGCACGCTGTTAAACAACATCGTGAAGAATGCTACAGCTATCTCCGAAGGGACCATGGAGCCCTCTGAGCTTGGGATCGCGGCAGTGGATGAGAAGACACTGACTGTAACGCTGGAAAACAGCTGCTCTTATTTCCTGGATATGTGTACCCATTACGGCCTGTACCCTCTGCGCCAGGATGTGATCGAGGCGAACGGCGATACATGGACCGAGGCTGAGACTTTCATCAGCAACGGCGCTTATGTGATGACGGACTGGGTTCATGACAGTTATATCGAGCTGACAAAGAATGAGAAATATTATGACTATGCTAACCTGGGACCCTCCAAGATTACGTTCCATCTGTCTGACAGTGAAACCTCCAACATGGCGGCTTATCAGTCAGGGGAATATAATTTTGTCAGCGGGATTCCCACGGATCAGATCGAAAGCCTGATCGCATCGGGAGATGCTTACTCGAATCCCAGATTGAATGTGACATATCTGTATCTGAACTGCGAGACAATTCCGGACTGGCGGGTGAGAGCAGCGATTACCCTGGCGATTGATAAGGAAAACCTGGTCACCAATGTTACCCAGGACGGATCTACAGCCGCTACCGGCCTGATCCCCAACGGTGTCACCAACAGTGAGAATAAAGTCTGGACCGATGCGGTGGGAGAAGTGATGTACGCATGGCTTCAGGAAAAATATCCGGATTATGATCTGAGCACTTACTCCGGACGCTGTGAACTGGCTAAGGTTCTCTATGATGAAGCGGTAGCCGACGGATGGGACGGCAGCGCTACCATGGAATACAAATTTAACACCTCCGATACCAACAAGGCTGTCGCAGAGGCAGTTCAGTCGGATCTCTCAGGTATACTGGAGGCAAAAGTGACCCTGGGCAATATCGATTCGGCCGGTTATACCGATACCATTTCCAAGGGAGGCTTCCATCTGGCGCGTCTGGGTTACGGTATCACGTTTAATGACGCGATCGGATACTACCAGCTGTTCGGTACCAACGGAAACTTTGAGTACTCCGGATGGAGCGATGCGAACTATGATAAGCTTGTAGAGCAGGCATCCACCATGCAGAACGGCCCGGAACGGGATAAAGTCCTGGAAGAGATCGAACAGATTATGTACTCCGAGAATGGTTTCTCGGTGTGCCCGCTGTATTATGCCAGCTATGTGTATTGTATGAAAGATCTTCAGAACACATTCTATTCCGCGATCAGCAATCTGACCTATTTTGGATATGCAACCAAATAAACAGCAGCCCAATCGCTGAATGACAACGCATTCCCCGCATTTGCAGGCCATATATGGGCGTGCGGATGCGGGGAATTTTAAAATTAATCATTATGGCGCAGTAAATGCGCCGCAGGAGGCAAATATGTCAGAGAAATATAAACACAGCTACCGAGGGTATCTGATTGATCACCACTCCCCCGACCCGCCCGTGGTGACGCTTGAAAATCTGGATCCGGATGAATGGGAACGCTTTATCGAGGAAGCGAATATCAATCACCTGATGCTTTACTGTAAGGATCACTGGGGAAGCAGCTATTACAATACGAAAATCGGAAGGAAGCATCCGGGTCTTAAGGATAAGGACTGGGTCGGGACCATAGTGCCTATATTGAGAAAGCACGGGATTGAGTTCAACGCCTATTACTGCTTCGAATACGATACCTATGCCCCTAAGGCCCACCCGGAGTGGGCGGTGCGCAGGAAGGACGGACAGCCGCTCAAGTGCGGGATGCCCGCCAACACCAGCAACGCCAAATGGGGAATGCCCTGTTATGAGACCGGATACCGGGAATACATACTGGGGCAGATAAGGGAGATCGTAGAGAATTACCACCCGGACAGCCTGTTCATCGACATATTCGGCAGGGCGCTGTGCTACTGCGATACCTGCAAAGCGCTGTACCGGAAGGAATTCGGCTATGAGATGCCCGAGGATGACGCTGAGATGATGGCGAAAAACCGGGATTTGGAACGTTTTCTGAATGAGGGCGCGGAGCGGATGCTGGATGATCTGCGCAGCACGATCAGGGAGATCGACCCGGAACTGGCCCTGACCATCAACTTCGCCGCTCATTATCCCAGACAGATCCGCAACAAGCTGGACTATCTCTTCACAGAGCCCTGGGCGGGCAACTGGCTGTCCGGCGCGTACGCCCGGGATACCTCCGCAGGGAAGTACCCCCAGCTGGGGCCGGGGGATGTGTCCCATGTGTACAATTATCAGCCGGACAGCATCTACCGTCTGGCTGCGGCAGAGATCGCCGCGCAGGGATGCCGCGTATTTATGTACAGTGAACCTATGCACCGGGATGGAACTCTTGAGTTCGAGGAAGCCAGGAAAGTGGGGGCAGCATTTCGGGATGTGGAGAAGTTCGAGGCCTATCTGGAAGACAACCGTCTGGTGGCTGACATCGCTATTGTGCAGAGCGACGTGGCGGACACCCTGCATGTGGAGCATCCCATCCTGGCCAGTTCCATCAGCCGCGCCAAGGTAAGCGGGGCGCACCGGGAAGCGCTTCTGGGTGCCATGAAGCTGTGCGATTACAGCAAGAGGACTTGGAGAGTTGTGCCGGAGCTGGAATTGAGTTACGACCGTATGAAGGAATTCCGAATGATCCTGATCCCCAATCTGTTTTTTGTTAACCCTGACTTAAAGACAGATCTTAAACGCTATGTGGCGGATGGGGGAATTGTCCTGATCTCCGGCGAGACCGGCCTTTGTGATGAACAGGGTGCCATCCTTCAGGATTTTGCCCTGGCAGATCTGAGCGGCTGCCATTTCACCGCTAAAGATGAGACGTATAAGAAGAACCACTGGTGTGCCTACATCAGACCGGAGGAGGAGCCCATATGGAAGCGTTCCCCTCAGACGACACCGCCGGTGGGTGAATATGTGCTCCAAACCAGGGCCGATGGTGCCAAAGTGCTGGGGACTTTCCTGGAGCCCGCCGTCCTGCTGACGGAGACCACCTGGGTGAATTGGGGGAATCCTCTGCCCGGACAGGATAGCGGACTGCCTGCCCTGTATGAGAACGCCTATGGTCAGGGTCGTGTTCTGACCGCCTGTTTTGACCTGTTTACTATGATAAATAAAGATTTTCTATGGGTGAAGGACTTCTTTGCCGGAGTTACGGAAACGTACTTTGCCCCCCGGGTGTTCCTTCAGACGGATCTGATGAACAGTCTGGAGTTCACCTGCTATGAGCGGGAGGAAGGCAGGGAACTTCTGATACATGAACTCTCCGCGCTTGCAAGACTCACCGGAGGAGATACCCCGCTGATCGACGGGGGCAGGCTGATGGTGAACGGGGATTATATGCAGGTTAGCGAAGCGGAAATGGTATATCCTGAGCATAAACCTATGCCCGTTGCTTACAACGAGGAGAGCGGCTTTAGTGAGATTACCCTGGATCCGCTGTGTATCCATGCAATTTATAGAATTGTAGGTTAGTTGGCTCGGTATATTGAAAAATTAGCGGTAGAACAATTAGTGCCCGGATAGACGATTTGTGTAATCAGCCGTGTCCTGTTAAAGTGTAAGGCGCGGCCAACAGGAGGAGTTAGAGAATGGATTGTCATGTACAGAGACTGGAGCATCCGGATCCGGAGGCGAAAGGATGGACCCGCTGGTGGTGGTATGGCTGTGCGGTTCAGAGAGAAGAGATAGACAGGGAACTGCGGTTCATGCAGGAAGCCGGAATCGGCGGTGTGGAGATCCAGACGCTGTATCCGCTGGCCGCAGACGATGCGGAGGCGGGAATATACAATATCCCGTACTTTTCACCGGAATTTTTCGATGTCCTTGATTACACGCTTAAGAGGGCGGAGGAACTGGGACTGGGAGTCGATTTTACGCTTGGTTCCTCCTGGCCCTACGGGGGGCCCCATGTTCCGCAGGAACTCTCGGTACAGTGCGCGGTCCCGTATCAGATCGACGTGTCCGGACCCCGCAGCTTCTCCTATGATTTCACAAGCCGTGTTACCGGAAAGATCGAGCGCGCTGTGATGGGGAAAATGAAGGACAGCAGAATGCTGGAGGAGACCATCGTGGATCTGACCCCGTCCCTCCAGGAGAAGCTTCTGTTCGGATGGCCCTGGGGCAAGGTGCTGGAAGATATCCCCATCCCGGAAGGGGACTGGAAGATTGTGGTTTTCGTGACCCATCTGTATCACCAGCAGGCGGCGATCCCGGCCAGGGATGCCGGAGGATACGTGGTAGATCACTGCCGGAAGGACGCCGTGGATCTCTTTTTGAAAAATGGCGGTAATCCCCTGACCGAGCGGCTGGGCAGGGGAAGATTCCGCTGCTTCTTCTGCGACTCCATTGAGCTGCTGGGCAATAACTGGACGGGGATTCTGGAGGAAGAGTTCTTCAGACGGCGCGGGTACCGGCTGGATAGGTATATTTATGGACTGTGGGGCGAGATCGATGATATCTCCGATCGGATCCGGTATGATTATTTCCTGACCATGTCGGAACTGACCATCGAGAATTTCTTCGAAAACATGACCGCATGGTGTGACAGACACGGTTCCAAAGCGCGGATACAGGCCCACGGGACCTGGGCGGACATACTCAAGGCCTACGGCAGCGCGCATATACCCGAGGGGGAGACCTTCGGACCCCAGGATAAACTGGAGGTGAATTCCATACACAGGCGTTTTGCATCCTCCGCTGCGCACATATATAATAAACCGGTTGTATCCTGCGAGTCCTTTACCTGGCTTCGGGTTCCCCGGTTTATGGAGACCCTGGAAATGATGAAGGCGGAGGTGGATGCGATCTTCCTGGACGGTATAAATGCTATTTACAACCATGGATACGCCTACTCCCCGCCCGATGCGGGCAGACTGGGCTGGCCGTTTTACGCATCCTCCCAGATTAATCACACAAACACCTACTGGCCTTATTACAGGCATCTGGGTGATTACATCCAGAGAGTTTCCGGCATGCTGCGCATCGGCAGGTCCAGATGCGATATCGCGATCTATCTGCCCCAGGCCGACATCTGGTCGGAGAATCAGATGGCGGATCTGCATATGGGCATGAAGCTGCAGGAATACATGGGCTGGGGTGTGACCGACCGGATCAGTAAAAAGGGATACTGTTTTGACTATATAAATGACGATATATTGAACAATTATGCTTCCTTTGAGGAGGGAATGGCGGTGAACGGCAGCACCTACCGGGCAATCCTGCTCATAGGATGCAAACGGCTGCTGCCCGGTACGGCAGAAAAGCTGGAACGTTTTGTGAGGAGCGGAGGAATCCTGATCGCGTCGGAGGCAGCTCCCTATCTGAGCTGCGGACTGTGCCGGCGGGAAGAACAGGATGCCGCGGTACAAAGCTGCATGGCACGTATATTCCCGGAGAAGCCGGGCATCTGGCGCTCCGGCGGCAGGGGCGCGGCGGCCATAGCCCCCGATCGGGGAGAAGGGATGACGGCGCTTCTGGAGCAGCGGGTTCGTCCGGATGTAAGGATCACAGGAGGCGGGGACTGCGTGGGATATGTGCACAGGGTGGACGGAACCACGGATATCTACTTTATCGCCAATATATCCGCGCAAAGCCGCGAAGTGACCTTTGATTTCTCGGTCTGCGGAAAAAGGCTGAGCGTCTTCGATGCCGCAACGGCCAAACCCTATGGGGTGGAGAAGGCGGCCGGATATGAGAATTCCACAGAATTGGCGCTGGATATGGAAGCCTTTGATTCCGTCTTCGTGTTCTTTGATGAAGATACAAAGCTCCCTGCGACAGACCGGATCTTGTCCGGGAAAGACCTTTTTATGCAGCAGGTCCCGCAGGAAAAAACCTGCATACTGCCAGGTCCATGGCGGCTGGAGATTCCGGAGATGGAGTTCACACTTGAGTGGGAGCAGCCGGAGTTCTGGCAGCAGTATGAGCAAACGAGATATTACAGCGGCGTGGGCGTCTATACCAGCTCTTTGGTGATACAGGAAGTTCCGGCAGGATGCGCGGTATTACACCTGGAAGAGCTGCGGGAGGTAGCGCAGGTGCGGATCAATGGCAGGATCTGCGGGGATATATGGAGGCGTCCCTGGAAGCTGGATGTGACGGGGGCCCTGACAGCCGGTAAAAATACGATCGAGGTATACTGTTCGAACCGGTTGATCAATTATGCCATAGACCCGGAGAACGAGATAACCGATTATCCTGGAGAAATAGTGGAGGGCTGGCCTTATTTCTCGCAGGCGATCAACCAGATCAGGCACAGACGTATCGGCCTGGACCGGGAGCGGCAGGCTGTCGGGGAGCCTGTTCCTTCGGGAATGCGCGGCAAGGTCTGGATTACATTTTTGGACAATAAGGGAATGAATTTCCCCACGACAGAATAGAGGAGATCAGATGATGAACTTGGATATGGATTATACGCTGGAGTTAATGAAGGAGCTATTGGCGATCCCCAGCGTGGGAGGAGACTGTGAGGCGGCAATGGAGAGGATTCGCCGGGAATTCGCCTCTCTTCATATTCCCGTAAAGACCACCAACAAGGGTGCGGTCTACGGTACTCTTATAGGGGAGGAGAATGAGGATCAGGTTCTGGTGAACGCGCATATAGACACCCTGGGAGCTATGGTCAAAGAGATTCTGCCCAGCGGAAGACTGAGGGCAGCTCAGATCGGGGGATATACATGGACTACCTATGAAGGTGAGAATCTGGTGGTGCGCACCATGGATGGTACCGAATATACAGGGACGCTGCTCTACGAGAAACCATCCGTCCACAATTTTCCGGAGGAGGCCCGCAATGAGGTACGTACGGAGGACAACATGGAGATCCGTCTGGACGAGGATTTCTGCTCCGCGCAGGATGCGGCGGATGCGGGGATCAGCGTGGGGGACTACGTGTTCTATGATCCCAGGACCGTGATCACGCCGAAGGGCTTTATCAAGTCCAGGTACATCGATGACAAGGCCTGTGTGGCGGTTATGTTTGCGGTAATGAAGTATCTGACGGAGAACGGAATCCGGCCCAGGCATACCACTCATTTCTATGTGGCAAATTATGAGGAGATCGGGCATGGGGTATCTTACATTCCGCAGAATACCCGCGAGATGCTGTCCATCGACATCGGAACAGCGGGCATCGGCCATACTTCTGATGAACACTGCGTCACGATCTGCGCAAAGGACAGCCGTTCCCCGTATGACTATGGATTCCGCAAACGTCTGACCGAGCTTGCCCGTCGTGCGGGAATCGGCTACCGGGTGGAGGTACATAACCGTTACGGCAGCGATGCCAGTCTGTGTGTTGTGCGCGGGGCTGACGTGAATTTTGCCTGTATCGGCCCGGGCACCGACGCTTCACACCACTATGAGAGGACCCATGTGGACGCCCTCAGAAATACGGCGGAATTACTGAAGGAATATTTGACCAGATGAGCATGCGTATAGCCTGCGGAAGATATCATTAATAAGAAGAATATCTGTTAAATATTTATGTGAAAATGAACATCAATAAAAGAGTATCCGATTGAAAGAACATGTTCATCGATCGGTAGAAGGAGGTATGGATTTGCGGGCTTATGAACGGTTTTTGAAATATGTGGTGGTTCACACCACCAGTGATGATACCAGTACCGCGGTGCCCTCATCCCAGTGCCAGTTTGACCTGGCTTATCTGTTGGTGGATGAGATGAAGGGTATGGGTATAGAGGATGCCCATGTGGATGAGAAATGTTATGTGTATGGCACGATCCCGGCCACACCGGGATATGAGGAGGTTCCTTCTCTGGGGTTCTGTGCCCATCTGGACACAGCTGCGTTCAATGGAAAGAATGTAAAGCCCCGGGTCATAGAGAACTACGACGGCAAAGATGTGACGCTGGGGGACAGCGGCCGCACGCTGACGGTAGAGCAGTTTCCCCATCTGCCCTCCATGAAGGGCAAGACGCTGATCGTCACCGACGGAACCACGCTTCTGGGCGGGGACGATAAAGCCGGTATCGCAGAGATCATGACTCTGGCAGAGCGCCTGATGAAGGGAGAGATTCCCCATGGAAAGATCTGCCTGAGCTTTCCGCCTGATGAGGAGATCGGCGCCGGCGCCAAGGATCTGGACATCAGCAAATACGGTGCCACATATGCCTACACCGTGGATGGAAGCCAGGTAGGCCTCATTGACTATGAGAATTTCAATGCGGCGCTGGCCAAGATCCATATTACGGGGCTCGGAGTCCATCCCGGTTCATCCAAGAACACGATGATCAATGCACTGCTGGTGGCGAATGAGCTGAACAATATGCTTCCCTCCGGTGAGACGCCGCGGGACACGGAAGGATACGAGGGATTCTTCCATCTGACCAAGCTAAATGGTACACCGGATGACACGGATATGGAATATATCATCCGGGATCATGACCGGGGCCTGTTTGAAGGGCGTAAGAAGAGTCTGGAGCACATCTGTGTGCTTCTGAATGACAAATATGGGGACGGAACTGTCAAGCTTCATATCCGGGATCAGTATTATAATATGGAGGAGGTCATCCGTCAGCATTTCCATCTGGTGGAAAATGCAATCGAAGCGATTCACCGGGCTGGCCTTACCCATATCACAAGGCCGATCCGCGGCGGCACCGATGGCTCGCAGCTCAGTTTCCGGGGGCTTCCCTGCCCGAACCTGGGGGCTGGATACTATGCCTGTCACGGACCCTATGAACATGTGGCGGCGGAGGATATGGATACGGTCGTGGAGATTCTTATGAATCTTACGGGGCTGTACGCAGACGGACGGGAATGAATCAGGGATTTTCATTATAATTGAAACTCCGAACATCCTGGAGCTCCATTCCCAACTCCAGAAAGTTAAAAAAATAACAAAGGTACATTGACATTTCCCCCCGGCTATGATATCATCCAAACTATAAAAGGGAGTAGCCTACACCGTAAGGTGATTTCGAAACCGTCAAGACGATGCCGAGAGGCGTCCGTATCGAAATGAAATGCGCAAGACTTTTATTGTGGCAGAGTGCCAGAATAAAAGTCTTTTTTTATCCTCTGCCACATGACAACGGAACTAGAAACGCTGTTCAAAAGGAGAGAGGTAAAGAGTATGTACAACAGAGAAGAGAATGTCAGAGAGATCAACGAAGCTTTGATGGCGGGACACAGAGCGCTGGAATGCCTGCAGGATGCGGAGAAATGTCTATCCAATGCGAAAGACCTGGGACTCTGGGACATGATCGGCGGCGGCCTTCTGATCGGTTTGTTAAAACATTCCCGGCTGGATGACGCCAGTGCCAGTATCGAGGAGGCCAAGCGATTGCTTCTGCGGTTTCAAAGAGAGCTAAAGGATGTATTGATTCCGGCGGATCTGAAAATGGAAATCGATGGATTCATTACATTTGCAGATTTCTTTCTGGACGGGGTGATAGCAGATTGGTATGTACAAAAGAAAATCGACCAGGCCCTGGAAGAGGTACAGGATGCACGTGTGCGGGTAGACTCAGTTTTAAATGAACTGGAAGATATGAAGAAAGGTGAAATGGAGCATTGTGGATTCGGAGGATAGGAACAGGAGGTAAGAGCATATGTCATTTTTAGGAAACATAATATGGTTTATATTCGGAGGGCTGATCAGCGGATTGAGTTGGGCTCTGGCAGGATGCCTGTGGTGCATCACAATCGTCGGCATTCCCGTCGGTTTACAGTGTTTTAAGTTTGCGGGTTTGAGTATGTGTCCCTTCGGGAAAGAAGTACACTATGGCGGAGGGGCAGTATCCTTTCTGGTAAATCTGATATGGCTGCTGATCTCCGGAATTCCTTTGGCGCTGGAATCTGTGATATTCGGAATCATTTTCTGTATCACGATCGTAGGTATCCCGTTTGGGCTCCAGCACTTCAAGATGGCCAAACTGGCGCTGATGCCATTCGGCGCAACCGTACACTAAACACAAAGAGTCAAAAGGGGACATGTCCATTTCAGTTTGGGACATGTCCATTTTGATTTCTTTTCTCATTTTGTATATCCATTTTGCATTTTGTTGGTTTCCGTTCTGTTTCGTGTGGAATATCCTTCTGCCTATTGGGATTTGTTTGGTACATGTATATTTCGTGTTAAGATTAAAAATAAATATTATAATTCTTGCGGATTTTATGTTATAATCAAAAAATAAATAAAATTGCCGTTTATGTACAGCGCATTAAAAATAGCCGGCGAGGCTTTTTCGAACACTATTGTATAAAATCTTCTTATTTTATCCTTATCAATCCGCCCTTGTTAAAAGTAACTATGGAGTTAATCTGGATTACATAATCGTTCATTGAAAAAAATTAAAATCAGAAAGGGAGAATGCTATTGTATCGAACAAAACTACAGGAAAAGCTAAAAGAATCGCTGAATGCGGTTCTCCCAATCATGGGTATTGTGTTGCTGCTATGTTTTACCATCGTGCCCACCTCACCGAGTATACTGATGGCCTTTATTATAGGCGCCGTATTGCTGGTGGTGGGAATGACATTTTTTTCATTGGGAGCGGAACTGGCCATGACTCCTATGGGGGAACGGGTCGGCAGTTGTATGACAAAAACGAAACGGCTCTGGATTATGATCGTATTGGGCTTCGTTTTAGGATTTATTATTACTATTTCTGAACCGGATCTTCAGGTATTGGCGAATCAGGTTCCTTCTATTGCAAATGAGGTGCTGATAATTGCAGTAGCCTTTGGCGTGGGAATATTTTTGATCTTCGCGCTTTTGAGGATGCTGTTTAGCATTCCACTGTCTTATATGCTGTTCTTTTTCTATATTATTGTGTTTAGCCTTGCGTTTTTTGTCCCAAAAGATTTTCTTGCTGTCGCTTTCGATTCCGGCGGTGTTACTACAGGACCTATGACAGTACCTTTTATTATGGCGCTGGGTATCGGTATTTCTACAATCCGAAGTGACAAGCATGCTGTGGATGACAGCTTCGGACTTGTTGCATTGTGCTCTATTGGGCCTATTATGGCGGTACTTTTGCTGGGCCTCGTCTTTCATCCGTCCGGCGGAGAATATGTTCCGGTGACCATTCCGGAGATAGAAAATTCGATTGTTCTGCGGCAGTTATTTTCCAGCGCGCTTCCGACATATATGATGGAGATCGCAGTCTCTCTTCTCCCGATTGTTATATTCTTTGGAATTTTCCAGATTGTATCCCTGCGGCTGAGTAAAAAAGCGCTGATTAAAATCCTAATCGGCCTGATCTACACTTATGTAGGCCTGGTATTATTTCTGACAGGCGTGAATGTGGGCTTTATGCCCGCCGGTAATTATCTGGGACAGATGATCGCGGCGCTGCCCTATCGTTTTATTATTGTACCGATAGGTATGGTTATCGGTTATTTTATTGTTATGGCAGAGCCGGCTGTATATGTTTTGACAAAGCAGGTGGAAGAGCTGACGGATTCTGCAATTCCGGCATCAGCCATGAAACACAGTTTGTCCATCAGTGTGGCCTGTTCCGTCGGGCTCGCCATGCTTCGCGTGTTGACCGGAATCTCCATCTTCTGGTTTATCATTCCGGGCTATGCGATTGCACTTGGATTATCATTTTTCGTTCCGAAAATATTCACGGCCATTGCGTTCGACTCCGGTGGTGTGGCATCCGGTCCTATGACCGCTACCTTTTTACTTCCGTTTGCGATGGGGGCCTGTGTCCGTGTGGGGGGGAATATTGTTACGGATGCATTTGGAGTTGTGGCCATGGTAGCCATGACGCCTCTCATAACGATTCAGATTCTGGGACTTATTTACCGCATTCAGGAGAGAAGTTCCAAGAAATTCCTGGTTACGGCACCGGCCGCTGCCGAGTTTGAATTGCTGGATGATTATGATATTATTGAATTGTAGGAAAGGAGGCTACTATGAGTGAGCTTTATTTAATGGTTACCATTACGAATCGGAATATGTTAGCCAAATTTCTGACCTTTTATAAAGAGCGAAATACGGCGATATCATTGATTACTCTCGGGAATGGGACAGCTAATAGTGAAATGCTGGATTACTTTGGTCTGGAGGATTCTGAGAAAGCAGTTATTTTCGGAATCGTCACGGATTCGGTTTGGCTTACTTTGAAAAAAGGACTGCAGAGTAAGCTGCAGATCGATATTCCCGGCACGGGGATCGCTTTTACCATTCCACTCAGCAGCATTGGAGGAAAGCGGGAGTTATTATTTTTAACAGAAAATCAGGACTATGAGAAGGGAGCGGAATCCACATTGACAGGTTGCACACATGATTTACTGCTGGTTATTGCGAACCAGGGCTATAGTGATTTGGTTATGGAAGCGGCTCGAAGCGCAGGGGCAGCCGGAGGTACGATTATCCATGCTAAGGGCACGGGAATGGAGCAGGCGGAGAAGTTCCTTGGTGTTTCACTGGCATCTGAAAAAGAAATGATTTTTATAATAACTAAAAGTGTAGAGAAAAATCAAATTATGCGGGCGGTTATGCATCAGGCAGGAATGGAGAGCAAGGCGAAAGCGATCATTATCTCTCTGCCGGTAACCAGCACGGCTGGGCTTCGACTGGTGGAAGAAGAATAATTCGGTCAGGGGGCTATTCGCAGACGTGTACCTATAGAAAAATAGGGAGGGCTGACTAAAAACGTCTAACTCCAAAGGCGGAAGAACCTCGCAAGGGCCTGGAACTGTTCTCCAGCCTTCGGAGTTAGGCGTTCTAAGGGCAGGTCTCAAGTGATTTCTTACTATTTATTGTATAAAAAGAAGAGCAAGATCGATAAATTTAAATTAAATATTGACAGATTCCGACAGCATATGCTAATATAAAATTCCGCGGTCGAGAGATCAAAGATGGCAGCAAAAAAAAGTAAAAAAATGGCTTGACACAAAAAGTTGTTTATGATACTATATCTAAGCTGCCTCGAACAAGGAAAGAGCAAAAGCTGGTAAACATATAAAGCAGTTGTTCAGACAAACTTTTCGACAGCGAACGAACATTGATAACTAAACAGTGAAACAACCCTGAAAATTCTAAAAAAGAATTTCAGAAACGAACGCTTTCTTATATA
>NZ_JAHQCX010000049.1 GCF_019042245.1 Diplocloster modestus | reverse complement strand
TACCAAAGATATTCTTTTTTCTGAAATCAACCGCATGGATCTTGAACGCGACAACTTCTCCAAACGTCCAGGCCTTGATTTCTCCAGAAACCGTAAACTTGGTTTTAAGGATCTCATCCGGTTCCAAATTTCTATGCAGAGCGGCTCTGTAAACCATGAACTGATGAAATATTTCTGCTATCATAAGGACACTCCAACCCTATCCGCTTTCTATCAACAACGGCGCAAACTTTCCGATGATGTGTTTCAGACCTTGTTTTATCGCTTTAATTCTCATTACCCACCCATCTGCTACAAAAATAAATTCCTGCTTCTTGCCTGTGATGGCTCCTCTTTTTCTTTTACCAGAAACCC
>NZ_JAHQCX010000048.1 GCF_019042245.1 Diplocloster modestus | reverse complement strand
AAAAGGTAAGTACCGCATAGAAGAAAAACTAAATGCTGTACAAGAATATTTAGATGATAAAGATAGTATGTGCTCCATTGCGAATAGATTGGGAATTGATGTATCTGCCTTTAGGCTGTGGGAAAATAAATATAGAGCGATGGGTGTGGATGCATTTTCTACAAATCAAAATAAGCATTATACTAAAGAAGAAAAAGAACAAGCGGTTGCAGCATATTTGGCGGGTGAAGGCTCTCTTATGAGTATCTGTAAAAAATTTAAAATTCATTCAACTGCTCAACTCAGGAACTGGATAAAGAAGTATAATGGTCATGAGGAGCTGAAAGCTTCCGGAACAGGAGGGACTGTCATCATGACCAAAGGAA
>NZ_JAHQCX010000047.1 GCF_019042245.1 Diplocloster modestus | reverse complement strand
GCAAGGCACATCGCCTTGATCTGCGGGCCGGTGGGCACCGTCGTCTCATCCTGCCAGTTCGTCTCCAGCGCGTGCTGTAACTGGGCGCCTGTAACCACCTTATCTTCAAAAATCAGCTTCCGGATGACATAGAGGCTGTTTGCCACGTTTGCCGTTCCGATGGTCTGCTGTCCGGTCAGGTCGTATTTCGCGCCGCCCTGCTTGATTGGTTTACCTCGCGGGATCGTCGTGGTCGGACAGGCGAAGATCGCTGCCATCGGCTCTTCCAGTTTCTCTTCCCATACCTGGTCGATGGTGTTTTCCAGGATCGCTTCCATCTTAATGTAGTACTTCATCTGGTCTATGAACGCGTCCTCCGCTTCCTGATAGC
>NZ_JAHQCX010000046.1 GCF_019042245.1 Diplocloster modestus | reverse complement strand
CAGATCTGTTAATGGCTTTAACCAGATCCATCTTGTTGCTTTGTTTAATCTGCTATCGCAGCGCTACCTTGATGCTCAAATTCAGCCAATCAGGAAAAAAAACGAGTTCCTGGCCCTTTCAAATTTGATTGACCGTTTTGATCCCCCTCCAGGAACTTCCCCTATTTTTATCGCTGACCGGGGATTCCATTCCTACAATGTTTTTGCACATGCCATTGAAAAAGGCGCTTATTTCCTGATTCGGGCTAAGGATGTCAATACCAAGCGTCTGTTGGGGAATGACTTTCCCGACACGGATTCCTTTGATGTTACCGTGAATCGCATTCTCACCCGTACCCAGTCTAAAAAGAAACATCGGCATCCGCTACTCGAAGACCA
>NZ_JAHQCX010000045.1 GCF_019042245.1 Diplocloster modestus | reverse complement strand
ACGGGGGTATAGCTCAGTTGGGAGAGCACCTGCCTTGCAAGCAGGGGGTCAAGGGTTCGAATCCCTTTATCTCCATCGATAAAAGTCTTAAAACAAAACTTTTATCTTTTATCGAATGTAGATTTGACCTGCGCGTCAGCGCAGTAGGAGTTTTTAGAAATGAGCAGCGTCAAGCTTGCTTGTCGATGATCATTTATAAAAGATCCGTGATGCACGAAGTGCATGTCAAATCGGACGGCGAATCAAAAGCCAGTTTTATTTCAAGGCCTAACGTGACCGAGAAAATCTCCGATTTTCGAGGGCTCAGCACCAGGCCCGGCCAAGAACCGCCATCCAACAAATCAAACCGATGGAACCCATCCACACGAACATCATGGAAGGTCCCCCATCC
>NZ_JAHQCX010000044.1 GCF_019042245.1 Diplocloster modestus | reverse complement strand
GACTTGGAACGCTATCATGATATAAAAGTGAATGATAAACGAGTACTTCGTATTTGTAGGAAAAAGAATATTAAATCAACAATTAAATACTCGAACAACGGATGCACGCGTCAGGCTTCAAATCCACAGTTCATAGCAGAAAATGTATTGAATCGGGAATTTTACGCCGATGCGCCAAATGAAAAATGGCTTACTGACGTTACAGAGTTTAAATATTATATCGGTCAAGAAAAACACAAAGTATATTTCAGTGCCATTCTAGATCTTTATGACAGAAGGATTGTATCCTATGTAATTAGTGATACAAACAATAACGCCTTAGTGTTTGATACCTTTGACAAAGCCATTGAAAGTAATCCTAATGCTCATCCATTATGTCATTCTGATAGAGGTTATCAATACACAAGCCGTACTTTTCATGCAAAATTAGAAG
>NZ_JAHQCX010000043.1 GCF_019042245.1 Diplocloster modestus | reverse complement strand
TGACTAATAACGGATAGATGTCTTATCCGTTTAGAAATGTTATACTTATGGTGGTGGTTTCATCCGCTTTACTTAAAATCGATAGGTAAAGCTGACAGGTATCTGGAATCTATGCTGGTGGGCATAGTTCCGACCGGGTCTGACAGGCAGCGTATGCTGCCTGATCAGATCCTCTATATCTGGCGGCGATTCTCCGTTATGAAGCCTGATAAAATAATGGCAGGCTTGGAATGCCACCGTATAATTCACCTGATGAACATGTTTCTTTTTCTGGCACGTTGAAACGGTATGAGCCGTAATAATAGAGCAGAAATTGAACAAGATCAGCCGTGCCCAAAGTTCATGGGTTATCATTTCCCGCTTTTTGGAGTGTAGATTTATGGCACCTAAGGCATGTTTTAATGTGCAGAAGGATGTTTCGATCCCCCATCTCATGCCATAGAGGGACTTGATTTCCATAG
>NZ_JAHQCX010000042.1 GCF_019042245.1 Diplocloster modestus | reverse complement strand
CGCCAACAGAACCGAGAAAAAAGAAACTTCAAGACATCCGAGATTAAAAAGATTAATTGAAACCAATTCAAAGAATCCGAGAAAAAATCAAGAACCAACGACCCATTTATACAACGCTATGTATAAATGCAGGTCAAGCGAACAAGAGCGCAGGGTGGATGCCTTGGCACTAAGAGCCGATGAAAGACGTGATAAGCTGCGAAAAGCTTCGGGGAGGAGCAAATATCCTACGATCCGGAGATATCTGAATGGGGAAACCCGGCTGAGCAAACCTCAGTCACCGTATGGTGAATACATAGCCATACGGAGGGAACCCGGTGAACTGAAACATCTAAGTAGCCGGAGGAAGAGAAAGAAAAATCGATTTCCTAAGTAGCGGCGAGCGAACGGGAAAGAGCCTAAACCGGAATGCGTGCATTCCGGGGTTATGGACCGCAATAAGTGACATGGAAGTTAGCAGAACGGTTTTGGGAAAGCCGGCCAGAGAGAGTGAAAGCCTCGTATGCGAAAACTAAA
>NZ_JAHQCX010000041.1 GCF_019042245.1 Diplocloster modestus | reverse complement strand
AAATAATAATTTAGCTGGCAAGGCTCCCGTCAATCATACCCATGCGTGGTCAGCTATAACGAGTAAACCGTCAACTTATACACCTTCATCGCATACACATGATGATCGGTACTACACTGAGAGCGAGACGAATAGCTTATTATCTGGTTATATCCCCAAAAACGGTGGAGGTATAATTACAGGTACTTTGCAAGTATCCGGTGGGGTAAAGGCTAACGGCACTTATGTTGTACAAGGTAGTACGGCAAGTCAAATACGTCTTAATTGGACGGGCAGTTTAATGCAAGTGTTTGTGGATAATACGCTGATTGGTAGCATTATGTTTAAATGATCATTTAAATGACCGGAAAAACCACACTAAACCTTACAGTGCTGCCAGCTGCAATACCCGGGCATAACACAGTCACCTTGCCGTTTGTGTTTGCGTATGCATACATGGATTTTCCGACTCCATCAAAATACGCATGACCATAACTCATGGCCGCCGGTGCTGGGGATATTCCGGAAGCGAGATCCACCTCTGCATTACCGATC
>NZ_JAHQCX010000040.1 GCF_019042245.1 Diplocloster modestus | reverse complement strand
TAAATAATAATTTAAGCTGGCAAAAACTCTCCGAATCAGGTGTTGTTGGCAGTAGCAATCCTGTTAACAGGGACTATACCCAGTACAGGGAATTATTGATCGTGATTGGAGAGAATACCACCGGAAGTAATACTCGATTTGTTTTCAACATTCCAACGGCCTGTTTGACTGACACTATACAAAAATTCCGGGACGGCTATTATCGCGACAGCAGTGTAAATGCGTTTTGCTCTGTCGGTGTTACGACAAGCACATTATATGTTACCGACTTTAATATCGGGGGCACGTCATATATGAATAATACCAACAATCTTAGGATCGTGTATGCACGTTAATGATCATTTGACTGGAGTCAACGTGCCGACGAAGGTATTATCGACATATACATCAAACCGCATAGCTGATGACCACACAATTGCCACACTATTTGATGTGCCAGCGCCAACAAGATTGCCGCGGCTATCGTTTATGGTACCAGCAACAGTCAGATTACCAGTAATCGTACCATTGCCTGATTTTTTAATATATCTACTGTCATGATCACCCGAAGTTTTATGGGTCGCTAAATTATTATTT
>NZ_JAHQCX010000004.1 GCF_019042245.1 Diplocloster modestus | reverse complement strand
TGGAGCACATACTATCTTTATCATCTAAATATTCTTGTACAGCATTTAGTTTTTCTTCTATGCGGTACTTACCTTTTCTACTCAAAAAAATACCCCCTTTCAGGAAACAAGTTTTTATTATTTCACTTGTCTACCTAAAAGGGAGCATATCAGTTTGCCGTGGGGCTTTATATGTTGGTTTATCTCGGTATACTGTCTCATGAAAATATGCAGATAGAAGGCTTCTGGTTCTATTTGTTTTTGGGCGTATTTGAGGCGGCTGTGATTCATTATGCGGTTGCAAAGATTTTTGGCCCTCTCTTGTTTGGACGCGGCTGGTGTGGGTATGCCTGCTGGACAGCTATGATTTTGGATTTGTTTCCTTATAAGGTACCGCAGCAGTCACGTAAAAAGATCGGTTATATCAAATATATCGTCTTCGCAGTTTCGCTGTTGTTTGTCGGTGCGCTTTTTGTTTTTCATGTGGCGGATTTGGATAAAATTATGTTCTGGTGTTTTATCATCGGCAATGTGCTGTATTACGCGGTAGGAATCGTTCTGGCTTTTGCTTTTCAGGACAACCGCGCTTTTTGTAAATATATTTGCCCCATAACGGTATTTTTGAAACCTGCGAGCTATTATGCACTGCTGCGGGTGAAAAATGATTCGGATAAATGTATTTCCTGCGGAAAGTGTAAAAAGGTCTGTCCTATGAATGTAGACGTCGCAGATAATTCCCGTAAACGCCTCAATGGTACAGAATGCATCTTATGCTTAAAATGTATCGATGAGTGTCCAGAAAAATCCCTGTATTTGTAACAGATCAATGATGCCTTGCTAGCATAAGATCTCGATTAATCTTAAAGAGCCCGGCGGCTGCCAGGCTCTTTGTAATTCCACAAAATGAACGGTCGGAAGTGTTATTATTGTCGGATCCAGCGGTGAATCCTTTCGGGTTGCTGATCTGTTTCGACATTTGGATCGGTACAGTGATCGTATATGGTGGTGTCGACCTTTAAGAGATCCCCGGAATCGGTATATTGGGAGATTGTGCTGCCGGCAATGATATCTGTAAACAGGGTATCTTCCTCGAAGGCCCAGTGGGCGTTGGGATCCGGAAGCTGCTGTTGGGCGGGAATTTCCGGTTCTCCATATTCCGGCAGTGAAAATTGGGCCGGTTCCAGATCCGTTCCGATTTCGATCTCTGATAGCCCGAATCGGCCTGAGCTATTGAAGTTTGCTTCCCTGGTGACGATGCGCATGTGGGTCCATACACGGTAGTAGTCGATCTCAAAATCCCGTTCCATCTCCGCTTTGGCGCCCTCTGTGGATGTTTTCAGCGTACCGTCATTATTATAAGGACGATAGTTAAAGGAAATGATGGGAACCATTCGGTAAGGAATCTTTGCGGCTATTCCCCGATGAACTGCCAATGTGATTACGGTATGGAGGAAAAACTGCGCTTGTAAAGGAATTGAGAGCAGATGCTACAAATATAGAAGAATTTGCAAATTCAGAAAAGGCGAAGACCGCGGGGCTTTTCTGTAAAAACGGTGAACTATTTTTGCAATTTATTTCTGTCCCTGTCCAATGCTTGCTCAAGTGGCGATTCGGTCCTTTGCCCCGCCGTGTCCGCTATAGGAGGTCTGGCTGCCCGGAAAAATCTCAAGTTTATCTCCAGAAAAAACTTGACAACAGAGAAATAAAATCCTATAATTGTTTGGAACCGAACAATATGCGAGAAGTAAAATAAGGGGTATAAGATGAGAGATAAAGATATAGGGCATGAGATTCATGCCATATCGAATCTGATCGGCCGAAAGATCGAAGAACAGAAAAGGAAGAGCGGGATAGAAGGCATCACCCCGGTACAGAGCTGGATTTTACGTTTCCTGCAGGAGAACAGGCATCGGGATGTGTTTCAGAAAGATGTGGAGCAGGAATTCTCCATTACCAGATCTACGGTCACCGGGATCCTGAAACTAATGGAGAAGAACGGAATCATCCGGCGCATATCTGTACCGGAAGACGCGAGGCTGAAAAAACTGGTGATTACCGACAAAGGGGAAGCGATCTGTCAGACCGTATACCACAATATCTGTGAGATGGAGGAACTGCTGGTCAGAGGGATGACAGCAAAGGAAGTCGACACGATGCTTACGCTATTAGATAAAGTAAAGAAAAATCTGTTGTAAATGCCGTAGGAGACGTTTATGAAACAATTTTAAACGATTCAGACGGCAGATTTTTCTTGCTGTTAGTTCGGGCACAAACTATGCGGATACAAACTATTCACCTGCAAACAATTTGTATACAAACTATAAAAAGGAGGAATCATTATGATTCGGGAATTGATGAAGAGCATACGGGAATATAAGAAAGATTCCATTCTGGCTCCCGTATATGTCTCTCTGGAAGTGATTATGGAAGTGATCATACCCATGATGATGGCCTGGCTCATTGACAATGGAATCGACACCGGGAATCTGAAGTACATATGGGGCATGGGGGCCGTGCTGGCTGTGGCGGCCATGGTATCGCTTCTGTTCGGGGCCCTGTCGGGAAAGGCGGCTGCCAGAGCATCCGCGGGATTCGCGAAGAATCTGCGGAAGGATATGTATGATAATGTCCAGAATTTTTCATTTTTCAATATCGACAAATATTCTACTGCCAGCATTGTCACAAGGCTGACCACGGATGTCACAAATGTCCAGAATGCATACCAGATGATCATACGAATGGCCGTGCGGGGACCGTTCATGATTATCTTCTCGATGATCATGGCATTCGGGATCAACAGCCGGCTGGCCATGATTTTTCTGGGCGTGGTGCCGGTCCTGGGGATCGGTCTGTATATCATTATGACGAAGGCCCATCCTGTCTTTGAGCGGGTCTTTCGCACCTACGATTCATTAAACAATGTGGTGCAGGAGAATCTGCACGGCATCCGGGTAGTGAAATCCTATGTCTCGGAGGACTATGAAGTAGAAAAGTTCGGAAAGATATCCGGATCCATCTATCAGGACTTCACCAAAGCGGAAAAACTGCTGGCCTTTAATATGCCGCTGATGCAGTTCTGTGTCTATGCCTGTATGCTGCTGATCTCCTGGTTCGGCGCCAGAATGATCGTGCTGACCGGGGGAGATCCGGTAAACGGCATGTCCACAGGACAGCTGATGAGCCTGATCACCTACACGATGCAGATACTGATGAGCCTGATGATGCTTTCTATGGTGTTCGTTATGATTACGATGGCCCGGGCTTCCGCAGAGCGTATCGTTGAGATCAAGACCGAGATCAGTGATCTGAAAAATACAGAACAGCCCATTACAGAAGTCCCCAATGGTTCTGTAGATTTTGACCGGGTGGATTTCAGCTATACCAAAGACACAAAGAAACTCTGTCTTAGCGGTGTGGATCTGCATATCGCAAGCGGTGAGACCGTCGGCATCATCGGCGGGACCGGAGCGTCCAAAACGTCGCTGGTCCAGCTGATCCCGCGCCTGTATGACGCCACTGCGGGACAGGTCAGAGTGGGCGGGGTCAATGTGTGTGATTATGATATCGAGAGTCTCAGAAACCAAGTGGCCATGGTACTCCAGAAAAATGTGCTCTTCTCCGGCACCATCAAGGAAAATCTGCGATGGGGTAATGAGCAGGCCTCAGACGAGGAGATGGTCCATGCCTGTCAGCTCGCGCAGGCTGATGAATTCGTCCGCTCCTTCCCGGACGGCTACGACACCTACATCGAACAGGGAGGAAGCAATGTATCCGGAGGACAGAAACAGCGGCTGTGTATCGCCCGCGCACTGTTAAAGAAACCAAAGATCCTGATTCTGGATGACTCTACCAGCGCCGTGGACACGAAAACGGATGCTCAGATCCGCAAAGCGTTCCGGGAAGAGATCCCGGATACCACCAAATTTATTATCGCCCAGCGTGTCTCCTCGATACAGGATGCCGACAAAATCATAGTGATGGACCGGGGCCGGATCCAGGCGGTGGGTACCCATGAGGAGCTTTTAGCAGGCAACGACATCTACCGGGAAGTATATGAATCCCAGGTGAAAGGAGGCGGTCAGGATGAGTGACAATAAAAATAGAAAAGGAATGCAGGATATCAATCCGCAGGTGGTAAAAAGGCTGCTCTCCTATCTGGGGCAGTATAAGCTGCGCTTCTGCCTGGTACTGATCTGTATCGTGCTGAGCGCCCTGACCAGTGTGGCCAGCTCACTGTACCTGGAGACACTGATCGACGATTATATCACTCCGCTTCTGGTGGAAGCATCGCCGGTATTTACCGCCCTGCTAAGATCCTTGATGGTCATGGGCTGTATCTACTTAAGCGGTGTGATCGCGACGCTTCTCTACAACCGGCTGATGGTGGCCATCGCCCAGGGGATCTTAAAAAACATCAGGGATGAGATGTTTGTTCACATGCAGACCCTTCCCATCCGCTACTTTGATACCCATACCCACGGGGACATTATGAGCCATTACACCAACGACACGGACACCTTAAGGCAGATGATCTCCCAGAGCATTCCCCAGATGTTCTCATCGGTCATCACCATCCTGGCGGTATTCTGCGCCATGGTGGCCACCAGCTGGCAGCTGACGCTGTTTGTACTGCTGTTCGTCGCCCTCATGCTGAACGTGACCCGAAAGATCGCGGGCAAGAGCGGCTACTTTTTTGTAAGGCAGCAGCGTGCCCTCGGTGACCTGAACGGATACATCGAGGAGATGATCAACGGCCAGAAAGTGATCAAGGTTTTCTGTCATGAAGAGAAGGCCATCGAGCGTTTCGATGAGAAAAATGAGAAACTCTGCCACGATGCCTCAGAGGCCAACACCTTCGCCAATATTCTGATGCCCATCATGGGTAATCTGGGCAACCTGCAATATGTCCTGTTAGCCATCGTGGGCGGAACCATGGCGGTAGCCGGGGTGGGCGGCCTGACCCTGGGAGCCATTGCATCCTTCCTTCAGCTCAGCAAAAGCTTCATGAACCCCATCAGCCAGGTATCCAACCAGTTAAATATGGTGATTATGGCCCTGGCAGGTGCGGAGCGTATTTTCAAAATGATGGATGAGGAATCCGAGGTGGATGAGGGTTATGTGACGCTTGTAAATGCAAAACACGACGGGAACGGCCAACTGACACAGACGAAAGAACGGACCGGCCTGTGGGCCTGGAAACATCCTCACGGGGATGGAAGCATCACCTACACGGAGTTAAAAGGCGAGGTGCGTTTCTACGACGTGGACTTCGGCTACACTTCCGAAAAGATCGTCCTCCACGACATCACCCTGTACGCAAAACCGGGCCAGAAGGTAGCCTTCGTGGGCGCCACCGGCGCAGGCAAGACGACGATCACCAACCTGATCAACCGCTTCTACGATCTGGCCGACGGCAAGATCCGCTACGACGATATCAACATCAACAAAATTAAGAAAGAGGACCTGCGCCGTTCTCTTGGGATCGTCCTGCAGGACACCAATCTCTTCACCGGCACGATTCTGGAAAACATCCGCTACGGCAAGCGGGATGCCACTGATGAGGAAGTATTCGAGGCAGCGCGCCTGGCAAACGCCGACGAATTCATCCGAAGGCTGCCCAACGGCTACGATACGGTGATTACAGGAAACGGGGGAAACCTGTCCCAGGGCCAGCGCCAGTTGATCTCCATCGCCCGGGCTGCCGTTGCAGACCCCCCGGTCATGATTCTGGATGAGGCCACATCCTCCATAGATACCAGAACCGAGGCCATCGTCCAGAGAGGCATGGACAGCTTGATGAAAGGACGCACCGTATTTGTAATTGCCCACCGCCTCTCCACTGTCCAGAACTCCGATGTCATCATGGTCCTGGAAGCCGGACGGATTATAGAGCGGGGCAGCCACGAGAAACTCATAGAGGAACGTGGGAAATATTATCAGCTGTATACGGGGGCGTTTGAGTTGGAATAAGGGGACGCAGGAGGTGCAGCGGCCTATACCGATGGAACCGAACTGGGTAATCGAACTCCAACTTTATATTGGCGTTTCCCGGAAAGTGTGTTAAAATGGTGGAAAAAGAGGAACAAGGAGTGCTTGTATGAAGCGGATTTTGTTAAAACTCAGCGGAGAAGCATTGGCCGGAGATAAGAAAACGGGATTTGACGAAGCTACGGTCATGAAGGTGGCCAAGCAGGTCAAGATCCTGGTAGATGAGGGAATTCAGGTGGGAATTGTCATCGGTGGTGGTAATTTCTGGAGGGGCAGAAGCAGCGAGAACATCAACCGGGAGAAGGCGGATCAGATCGGTATGCTGGCGACGCTTATGAACTGCATCTATGTTTCCGAGATCTTCCAGTCTGCAGGCATGATGACACAGGTGTTGACCCCGTTTGAATGCGGTGGGTTTTCGAAGCTGTATTCCCATGAGCGGGTCGGCAAATATTTTGCCCATAATTTCGTAATATTTTTTGCGGGGGGAACGGGACATCCTTATTTCTCCACAGATACGGCAACCGTGCTGCGGGCGGTAGAGATCGAGGCGGATGTCATTCTTCTGGCGAAGGCGGTGGATGGAGTCTATGATGATGATCCCAAGTCCAATCCCAATGCGAAGAAATACGACGAGGTGAGTATCCAGGAGGTTATCGACAAGAAGCTGGCCGTCGTGGATATGACCGCGTCCATTATGTGTATGGAAAATAAAATGCCTATGCTGGTGTTTGGATTAAATCAGGAGAACAGTATCGTGAATACGGTGAAAGGCGACTTTACCGGTACCAGAGTGACTGTTTAAAGTTAAGAATCATAACATAATATTTGAAGAAATTGAAGTGAAATAAAAAGGTAAAAAAGTTCAGATAAACAATTCAAATAAGCAAGATAAATAAAGGAGGACTATATCATGGATGAAAGATTAGAAAAATATGAGTATAAGATGGAAAAAACCCATGAGAATCTGTTGGGAGAGTTCGGGAGTATCCGTGCAGGCCGGGCGAATCCGCATGTTCTGGACAAACTCCGGGTAGACTATTATGGAACACCCACACCGATTCAGCAGGTGGCGAATGTTACAGTTCCAGAGGCGCGCATGATTCAGATTCAGCCCTGGGAAGGCAGTATGGTGAAAGCCATCGAGAGAGCGATCCTTACCTCGGACCTGGGTCTGAATCCGACCAACGACGGTAAGATGATCCGTCTGGTGTTCCCTGATCTGACAGAGGAGCGGAGAAAAGAACTGGTTAAGGATGTTAAGAAAAAAGGAGAGGCCGCGAAAGTGGCGATCCGTAATATCCGCCGTGATGCCAACGAGGTGTTAAAGAAACAGAACAAGGCCGGCGAGCTTACTGAGGATGATCTGAAGGATCTGGAAAATGAGATGCAGAAGCTGACAGATAAATACATCAAGACGGTAGATAAATCAATTGAGGATAAATCAAAAGAGATTTTGACGGTATAGGAATTTCTAAGAGATTCTGAGGAATTTTAGCGTTATAGGATAAGATGTGGGCGGTCTTTTGGGCCGCCCATTTACAGGAGGAAATCTATGAATATTCCGCAGCATGTGGCGATCATATTAGATGGAAACGGGCGCTGGGCGAAGAAACGCGGGATGCCCAGGAACTACGGACATGCCCAGGGCAGCAAGAACGTGGAGCGGATCTGCGAGGACGCCTATAAGATGGGAATCAAATATCTGACGGTCTATGCGTTTTCCACTGAGAACTGGGCCAGGCCCAAGGATGAGGTGGATGCGCTGATGAAACTCCTGCGCAACTACATGAAGACCTGTCTGAAGACAGCGGAGAAGAACCGGATGAAGGTCCGGGTCATCGGGGAGCTCGGCAAGCTGGATGACGATATCCGCAGCAGGATCTTTGAACTCCAGGAAGCCTCCAAAGATAACGATGGCCTGAACTTTACCATCGCGATCAATTATGGCAGCAGGGATGAATTGGCGCGGGCAGCCAGGAAGATAGCGGAGGATGTGCAGAAGCAGAAGATACGCACAGAAGACATCGATCAGGAGCTGTTCGGATCTTACCTGGACACGGCCGGCATACCAGATCCGGATCTGCTGATCCGGACAAGCGGGGAACAGCGGCTGTCCAACTTTTTATTGTGGCAATTGGCTTATACGGAGTTTTATTTTACCGATACAGCCTGGCCTGATTTCACAAAAGAGGAATTAATGCAGGCTATCGAAAAGTATAATAGTAGAGACCGGAGATACGGCGGAGTCAAGGGGGGAGAATAGATGTTTTTAACACGTCTTTGCAGCTCGATCGTATTAGTTATCATTGCCCTCTTCACGATCATAAGCGGCGGGCCTGTCCTGTTGGTTACCCTGATGGCGGTCTCCCTGATCGGCCTTAAGGAATTATGCCAGGTCGGGAAGCTGACCTTTCGTTCTCCGCTGATGATTACTGCGGGCATTGGCGTTGTGGCCTATTATGGGCTTGTCTGGCTGGAAATGCAGAAACACCAGCTGGAGGAGGAGATGATGCTGCAGGAATATGGGATGATGTGTCTACTGCTCATCCTGATCGCACTGATGATGGTATACGTGTTCACCTATCCGAAATATCGGGCGGAACAGGTTATGACCACATTTTTTGGGGTTGTCTATGTGGCGGTCATGCTGTCCTACATTTACAAAACCAGAATGGGAATGCCGGAAGGCCTGTTTATCGTGTGGCTGATCTTTATCTGCTCCTGGGGATGCGATACCTGTGCCTATTGCGTGGGAATGCTGATCGGGAAACATAAACTGGCGCCCGTACTGAGCCCGAAGAAATCCATCGAGGGCGGAATCGGCGGAGTCGCCGGTGCTGCGCTTCTGGGTTTTTTGTTCGCGAAAGTGATGGTGCTGGTCGGATACGCCTCCGCGGATATGGTGCCTGTGATTACGGTTACCTGTGCGGTCGGGGCGGTGATCTCCCAGGTGGGAGACCTGGCGGCCTCGGCCATCAAGAGAAATTTCGGGCTGAAGGATTACGGGAAGCTCATACCGGGCCACGGTGGAATTCTGGACCGGTTTGACAGCGTCATTTTTACAGCTCCGGTAGTATACTATTTAGTTTATCTGTTTTTATAACTATGAGCATTTAGTGCCTGTGTTTCAGGCACTTACGTGCGATGCATGGAAAATAGCCGGCGAGGCTTTTTCGAGCGCTGCTATTTTTATAGTGAGGAAATAACCAATGAAAAAAATAGCGATTTTGGGTTCCACGGGTTCCATCGGGACCCAGACTCTGGACATTGTCCGTGAAAATAAAGACCTGGAAGTGGAAGGCATCTCAGCGGGTTCGAACATCGCCCTGCTGGAGTCGCAGATCCGCGAATTCCGGCCAAAGCTTGCGGTGGTCTGGTCAGAAGAACATGCAAAGGACCTGGCCGTTCGTGTCAAAGACTGCGAAGTGGAAATCGCGTCCGGTATGGATGGACTGTTAAAGCTGGCCTCCATGCCGGAATCGGAGATTCTGGTAACCGCCATCGTGGGGATGATCGGAATCCGTCCGACCATGGAAGCCATCTGCGCGGGAAAAGACATTGCTCTGGCCAACAAAGAGACACTGGTCACTGCAGGACATATCATCATGCCCATGGCAGAAGAGTACGGCGTCCGGATTCTGCCTGTGGACAGTGAACACAGTGCGATTTTCCAGTCCCTGAACGGAGAAGATCCGTCCCGCATTGAAAAAATACTGCTGACCGCTTCAGGCGGTCCGTTCCGCGGCAGACAGCGGGGAGATCTGGAACAGATCCAGGTGGAAGATGCGCTGAAGCACCCGAACTGGTCCATGGGACAGAAGATCACCATCGATTCCGCCACCCTGGTAAATAAAGGGCTGGAAGTTATGGAAGCGAAATGGTTATTTGGGGTGGATCTGGACAGAATACAAGTAGTAGTGCACCCGCAGAGCATCATTCATTCGATGGTACAGTATGTGGACGGGGCGGTCATGGCGGAGCTTGGAACACCGGACATGAAGCTGCCGATCCAGTACGCGCTTTACTATCCGGAACGCCGGTATCTGGGCGGACAGCGGGTGGATTTTGCGGCTCTTCGGCAGATTACATTTGAGGACCCGGATATAGAGACATTTACCGGATTAAAACTGGCATACCGGGCGGCCCGGGAAGGCGGTCTGATGCCAACGGTATACAATGCGGCCAACGAGCGGGCGGTCAGTAAATTCTTACAGCGAAGGATACGGTTCCTGGATATCCCGGATATCATCGGGGATTGCATGAATCATATAAAAGTGATACAATCACCTACTATAGATGAAATTTTGGAGACAGAGCAAGCGGTCTATGACCGGATTGAAAGCAGGTGGTAGATTTTGAAAATAGTGATAGCCATAGTGATATTCAGTGCCTTAATCCTCTTCCATGAATTCGGGCATTTTCTGCTGGCTAAGAAAAACGGGATCTGTGTGACGGAATTCTGCCTCGGCCTGGGGCCTACCCTTGTAGGCGTACAAAAAGGCGAGACGAAATATTCCCTGAAGCTTCTCCCGTTCGGCGGTGCCTGTGTTATGCTGGGGGAAGACGGTCTGGTGGAGGATGAGAGATCCTTCGGAGCCAAATCTGTCTGGGCCAGGATGTCTGTGGTTGCGGCAGGTCCGATTTTTAACTTTATCCTGGCCTTTATCGGCGCAGTGATTATTATAGGAAATATCGGCTTTGACAAGCCGTCCGTATATGAGGTGATTCCGGACTATCCTATGGCGGAAGCAGGGATACAGGCCGGGGATATCATTAAGAAAGTAGACGGAAGTTCCGTACATGTATATCGGGAATTTAATAACTATATGCAGTTCAATCAGAGCGGCGAACCGGTCGAAGTGGTCTATGAGAGGGATGGCAAGGAATATACGACCCTGTTGACGCCCAAGTTCAACGAGACAGAGGGCCGGTATCTGCTGGGTGTCAGAGGACCGGGGCCGCGGGAGAAAGGAAACGCACTGCAGACGCTGCAGTACAGTTATTATGAAGTGGAATACTGGATCAAGGCCACGTTCCAGAGCCTGAAAATGCTCTTCACCGGTCAGGTGGGTATCAATGATCTGTCCGGGCCTGTGGGCATCGTCAATGTCGTGGGCGAGTCCTATGAGCAGGTGCAGGAGGTGGGCGGTACCGCCAAGGATGTGTGGCTTACCATGCTGAACTGGCTGATCCTGCTGTCGGCCAACCTGGGGGTGATGAACCTGCTGCCGATTCCGGCGCTGGACGGCGGGCGGCTGGTGTTCCTGGTGATCGAGGCGATCCGTGGGAAACCGATCGATCCGGAGAAAGAAGGAATGGTGCATTTTACCGGGCTGATTCTTCTGCTGGCTTTGATGCTGTTCGTGATGTTTAACGATATTCATAAGCTGTTGTAGGGGCCTTTGGGACTGAGCCGGGGTGCCGGAGCGAGTGGGCCGGGTATGAAGCATTCAAAAATCCGGAGGCCGGCCGGCAGTTCCGGATTCCAGCCGCGCCCGCCGGAGAAGATCTCTTGTGTTTGAAAAAGCAACCTCATGAGCAGTTCCGTGAGCCTCTGAAAGCAGGGAGAATGTCGGCATAAGGGCCGCCATTCTCCCTTGAGTCTCCCTCCACTATTCGGCCATGCTTTTCAAACACAAGAGATCTTCTCCGGCGGGCGCGGCTGGAATCCGGAACTGCCGGCCGGCCTCCGGATTTTTGAATGCTTCAGCCCCTGCTTTGGCTCTGGCGGAGTTTTTACATAGGAGTGTGAAGGATGCTGAGACTGGTTGTTATTTTGATTACCTGTTTGATATTGATGAATTTAGCGAAGGCGCTGGCTGTGGGGTTGATTCTGCTGGCTTTCTTGGTGAAAAAGAAGTTGGGGCATATGGATCGGGCTAAATGGGAGGCGTATTTTGTAAAAGTTCAGGGGAAAGGGATTATTGTCAGAGGGGTTTTATTGGTCTTTTTGTCTATGGGTTTGATGGCAGGGGCAGGGTTCTGGGTGTTCGGGCTGCTGAAGGTTTCTTATCCCGGTGTTTTGAGCATGGTCTTGTTTTGCGTTGGGATGGGGGGACTTCTGATCAGAGGGTTCGTGCATCGAAAGTTGCTGATGGAAAAACTGGAACGTATCTGCTTTGAGGATGAGAAAGAGAAGGAAAGCGTTTATCTGTAAATGGAGAAAAGGGACATGTCCATTCTGGTTTGGGACATGTCCATTCCGGTTTGGGACATGTCCATTTCGCTATATTGGTGTATAGTTCAGTTCTGATTGGGTTTGGATATGTTGATTGTTTTATGGATTTTGGAGGGAATGGTATGGAGGAAGTTAGGCTGAATAAGTACCTGAGTGAGGCTGGGGTCTGCTCCAGGAGAGAGGCAGACCGGCTGATTGAGGCGGGGAAGGTGACGGTGGATGGGGTGCCGGCGGTTACCGGGATGAAGGTGAGGGAGGATCAGAGGATTCTGGTGAACGGCAGGCCGGCCTGTAAGGAGGAGGAAATGATCCTTCTGGTGGTAAATAAACCCCGGGGGATTGTATGTACGGCGGAAAAAAGGGAAAAGAATAATATTATAGAGTTTCTGCATTATCCGAAGAGGATTTATCCGGTGGGAAGGCTGGATAAGGATTCAGAGGGACTGCTGCTGATGACGAATAATGGGGAGATCGTGAATAAAATAATGCGTTCGGGGAACCGTCATGAGAAGGAATATGTCGTGACGGTGAATCGGGAGGTTACAGAGGAATTTGTCCGGGCTATGGCCGGGGGAATCCCGATCCTGGATACTGTGACCAGAAAATGTGAGGTTCAGAAGCTGGATAAGTATCGATTCCGGATTGTGCTGACGCAGGGGCTGAACCGGCAGATCCGGCGGATGTGCGAGTATCTGGGGTACCGGGTGGCGGCTTTGACTAGGGTGCGGATTATGAATATACGGCTGGGAAATCTGAAGCCCGGCGCTTATCGGAAGGTGACCCCGCAGGAGTGGCGGACACTCCAGGAATTGATCAGAGATTCATCGAATACGACAGTGATTGAGGAGAGAACGAATGGCTGAACAGATAGGGAGAATGAAGGAACTGGTAGAGCTGCTGAACCGGGCAGGAAGGGCTTATTATCAGGAAGACCGGGAGATCATGAGTAATTTTGAGTATGATAAGCTGTATGATGAACTGGTGCAGATGGAAAAAGATGCGGGTGTGGTTCTGGCGTCCAGCCCTACGGTTCATGTGGGATATGAAGCGGTCAATGAACTGCCCAAGGAGCAGCATGAGTCGCCTATGCTTTCGCTGGATAAAACGAAGAGCGTGGATGAGCTGCAGGAATGGTTGAAGGATCAGCAGGCGGTACTGTCCTGGAAGCTGGATGGGCTGACGATTGTGCTGACTTACCGGGAGGGGACGCTTTTGAAGGCGGTCACCCGGGGAAACGGTGAAGTGGGCGAGGTGATCACAAATAACGCCCGCGTTTTTAAAAATGTTCCGCTGAATATCAGCTATAAAGGGGAACTGGTCTTGAGAGGCGAGGCGGTTATTACCTATTCAGATTTTAACCGGATCAATGATGAGATCGAGGATGTGGATGCGAAATATAAAAACCCCCGGAATCTGTGCAGCGGTTCTGTCCGGCAGCTGAATAATGAGATTACGGCAAAGAGAAATGTGCATTTTATGGCATTTGCTCTCGTCAAGGCAGACGGGGTTGATTTTGAAAACTCGCGTATGAAGCAGTTTGACTGGTTGACGGAGCAGGGATTTGACGTGGTGGAGCATGTGATGGTTGATGGGGAGAATTTGAAGGAGGTCGTGGCTTCTTTTGCCGAGAGGATCAGCGACAATGATTTTCCATCGGATGGGCTGGTTCTGCTCCTGGATGATATTGAATACGGTCTGTCTCTGGGAAATACGTCCAAATTTCCCCGGAGTGCCATGGCCTTCAAATGGGCCGACGAAATACGGGAGACCAGGCTTACGCAGATAGAGTGGAGCCCTTCCCGGACTGGCCTGATCAATCCGGTGGCGATCTTTGAGCCTGTGGAGCTGGAGGGAACGTCGGTCAGCCGGGCCAGTGTGCATAATATCAGTATTATGAAAGCACTGCAGCTGGGGGTGGGTGATACCATTGAAGTATATAAGGCGAATATGATTATCCCCCAGATCGCGGAAAATCTGACCCGAAGCGGGGTCAATGATATCCCGGAAGTCTGTCCCGTATGCGGCGGGCCGACGCAGATCCGCCAGATGAATGATGTGGAATCGCTTTACTGTGTGAATCCCAAATGTGAGGCGAAGCGTCTGAAGGCATTTACCCTGTTTGTCAGCAGGGACGCGCTGAATATAGACGGCCTGTCGGAGATGACGCTGGAGAAAATGATCGGGCGCGGGTATATTCACGAGTTTGCGGATCTGTTTCATCTGTCGGATTACAGGGATGAGATTGTGGAGATGGAGGGCTTCGGGGAAAAATCCTATGAGAACCTGATGATGAGTATCGAAAATGCCAGAAATACCACCCTTCCACGGGTCATTTACAGTCTGGGTATCTCCAACATCGGGCTAGCCAACGCGAAAATGATCTGCCGGGAATATCAGTATAATGTGGAGAAAATGAGGCAGGCGACGGTGGAAGAGTTAAGCGGGATCAATGGGATCGGCCCTGTGATCGCTCAAAGCTTTGTGGATTATTTCGCGGATGAGGAAAACAGCCGCCGGTTCGATCATTTGCTGAAAGAACTGCGAATCGAAAAAGAGGCCGCTGAGAATGAGGAACAGGTGCTGGAGGGACAGGTATTTGTCATTACCGGAAGTGTGGAGCACTTCGCCAACCGGGCGGAATTAAAAGAGCTGATTGAGGCGAAGGGCGGTAAAGTGACCGGTACCGTAACATCTAAGACAAGCTACCTGATCAACAATGATACCACATCAGGGTCTTCCAAAAATAAAAAAGCCAGGGAGCTGAATGTGCCGGTTATATCAGAGGAAGAATTCCTGGCTCTGATACAATAAGATCCTGAAAGAGAACGGGCAGTGAGAGTACGGCAGGAATCATCAGGGTATGACAGGAATTAACGGGGTACGAAGGAGGAGAAGTGATGTCTGAATCACGGATGAAGAGGAGCAAGAAAAAGGTGTTCGGTGTGATCTACGGAAGGAGCCTGATGGTGATTCTGCTGTTGATCGTACAGGTAGCCCTTCTGGTTTATTGCGTTCTGGCGCTGGAAGACTATATGGTATGGGTGTATGGGATCTTTGCCCTGATCTCCCTGTTCGTCGTGGTATTTATCGTAAATTCAACCAGTGAGCCTGATTTTAAACTGGTCTGGATGGTCCCGATCGTAATCATTCCGATATTCGGCGGCCTGCTCTATCTGTTTGTGCACACTCAGTGGACGCCGAAACTGATGAACTTAAGACATACCCAGATGCTGACGGAAACCCGCCCGTATCTGGCGCAAGATCAACAGGTAAGGAAGCATTTAAGTGAGATCAATACCCAGGTTGAGAAGCTGGCTGTGTACTCGGAGACGACCAGTGGTTATCCGATATATGAAAATACAGAGGCAGTTTACTTTCCCCTGGGAGAGGATAAATTCGAAGAGCTGAAGAAAAGGCTCAATGAGGCGGAGAAGTTTATTTTTCTGGAATATTTTATTGTGGAGGAGGGGATCTTCTGGGATACGGTGCTGGATATCCTAAAACGCAAGGTGCAGGAAGGCGTGGAGGTCCGTATGCTCTACGACGGTATGTGTTCCATCGTGCTGCTTCCGTACAGTTATCCAAAACAGCTGCAAGAGTATGGGATCCAGTGTAAAATGTTCTCCCCCATCCGTCCGGTCTTATCTACCCATTATAACAACAGGGATCACCGGAAAATACTGGTTATTGACGGAAAAATCGGATTCACCGGCGGGATCAATCTGGCGGATGAGTATATTAATGTAAAAGAGCGGTTCGGGCACTGGAAGGATACGGCTGTAATGATCCGGGGGGATGCGGTGAAGAGCATGACCATGATGTTCCTGCAGATGTGGAATATTACCGGGACGCAAAAAGAGGACTTTGAGCGGTACATTCCCAGTGAACCCTTTAAAACCCCGGAACCGGGAGACGGCTTTGTCATGCCCTATGGAGACAGTCCGGTGGATCAGGAACCCATGGGGGAAACGGTGTATGTGGATATCCTGAACCGTGCTACCAGGTATGTGCATATTATGACTCCCTACCTGATTCTGGACTATCATATGATACAGACCCTTTGCTACGCGGCGAAAAGAGGGGTGGAGGTGGCGATTATCATGCCCGGGATACCGGACAAGCCATATGCGTTTATTCTGGCCAAATCCTATTACAAGGAGCTGCTGACGGCGGGCGTGAAGATATACGAATATACCCCTGGTTTTGTCCATGCCAAGGTATTTGTAGCGGACGACGAGGCCTGTACCGTAGGTACGATCAATCTGGATTACCGGAGCCTGTACCTGCATTTTGAATGCGGCTGTTTCTTCTATCAAAACAGCGTGGTCGGGGATGTGGAACGGGATTTCCAGGAGACTTTGAAAAAATGCAGGAAGATCCATGTGGATGAATGGAAGAAGTTAAAAGGGAGGACCCGTCTGGCGGCCCGGATTCTGAGGCTTTTTGCGCCGCTGATGTAGCTGTAATATTTAAAGGAGGAAAATATGGACCGCAAGATTATATTTTTTGATATCGATAACACGCTGTATAACTCCAACGTGGGTATACCCGAAAGTGCCCGAAGGGGTATCAAACTGCTCAGGAAAAACGGGCATATTCCGGTGATCTGTACCGGACGTACCAGGGCAGCCGTGTTTGACGAGATAACGGATATGGCGTTTGAGGGGATGATCTGCGGCGCAGGTACTTATGTGGAACATGAAGGGGAAGTGATTTTTAACAAAATAGCAGAACCGGATCAGCTGGAGCGGCTTACATCACTGCTGGATCAGGCGGGGGCGAAATATTTTCTGGAGGGCCCCCGGTATCTATATTATAATGCGGCGGATACCAGCACGGAGTACCGCAGATTGGGGGAACAGCTGGGTGGTTCATTTAAGCCGGTTTTGAGGCCGATTGAAAAAGAGAATACCGAATTTAATAAACTGATCGCCATACGGCAGCCGCAGGACCACTGGGAGTCTGTGGAACATATGCTTGCCAGAGAATACCAGCTTGTCTGCCACAATCATTCACCATTTGTAGAAATGGTGCCGGTGGGGCATAATAAAGCCACGGGCATACAGAAACTGCTGGAGCATCTGCATATGGACCGCAGTGATACGTACGCGTTTGGTGACAGCAATAATGATCTGGAAATGCTGGAATATGTCGAGTATGGTATTGCTATGGGCAACGCGTATCCGGATGTGCTAGAAAAAGCCAGGTACCGTACGGATCCGATACAGGAGCAGGGGATCTATAATGGCTTGAAAAAATTCGGGCTGATTGCGGGATGATTATGGATTGTCCGCGCAGGGCGGACATATAGAATAAAATTCTAAACTTTTAAAACCTCATATAACTTGATATAATGAAACATAGATAAAAATCTGGATTAGTTGCATAGTAAACTATTTGACGACAAAGAAGGAGATATGTATGCCAATCAAAGTTAAAGGGGAATTGCCGGCCAAGGAAATTCTGGAAAGGGAGAATATATTCGTGATGGATGAGAATCGTGCGCTGCATCAGGATATCCGCCCCCTGGAAATCGGTATATTAAACCTGATGCCTGTGAAGCAGGATACGGAATTGCAGTTACTGCGTTCCCTGTCCAATACTCCGCTGCAGGTGGATGTGACTTTCATGACCGTATCCAGCCATGAATCTAAAAATACGCCCACCAGTCATATTAATAAATTTTATGTTACGTTCGACGAAGTAAAGGACAGGACATTTGACGGACTGATCATCACAGGAGCACCGGTTGAACTGCTGGATTTCGAAGAGGTGGATTACTGGGAAGAATTAAAAGAAATTATGGAGTGGTCAAAGACACATGTCACCTCCACGATGAATTTGTGCTGGGGAGCCCAGGCGGCCCTCTATTATCACTATGGAATACAAAAGCATGAGACACAGAAGAAAATATTCGGTGTATTCAAACATCGGGTGTCCAACCGAAAAATTCCGTTGGTACGCGGGTTTGACGATGTTTTCCTGGCGCCGCATTCCAGACATACGACTGTTTACCGGGAAGACCTGCTGGCTACCGGGAAGATCCTGATTCTGGCAGAATCCGCGGATGCCGGAGTATTCCTGGCTATGGATGAGGACGGAAGCCAGGTGTTTGTGATGGGGCATCCGGAGTATGACCGGGTTACGCTTCACAATGAATATATGAGGGACCGGGCGAAAGGATTGGAGATCGATAAACCTCAGAATTATTATATCAATGATGATGAGACGATCCGGCCGGAGCTCCAGTGGCGGTCTCATGCCAATAACCTGTATACGAACTGGCTCAATTATTATGTGTATCAGGTAACCCCTTATGAATTAAGCGGAAAGTAGGATTGTGCGTTTTTCCCGGTTATCCGGATAGGCATAATCATATAACCGTTGTTTAAAATATACCTTGCTTAGGCAGAAGGTATATTTTTTTGATGTAAATTCTTCATTTACCCTCTGGCGCTTTCCTGGAAATGAGCTATAATTATAATATTATCTTTATTTATTGAAACTAAGAATACCCGGCCATCCCGCAGCTCTGTACTCAGTAAAGGACAGACAGGGGAATTCATTACTTTTGATTACCAGATAATTACCAGATAGACTTTTGAGACCGCTGACATGGAGGAATTATTAAAATGCAAAAGAGAATTATACCGGTGATTTTGGCGGCAGCGCTATTTATCACCGGGCTGCTTTCGATCCTGTCGATCCACGGGCTGCAGGGAAATGCCCGGGTAATCAACTATGCAGGTGTGGTGCGCGGAGGGACCCAGCAGCTGGTGAAGCAGGAATTAGATGGAAAGCCCAATGATGATCTGCTCCAACAGCTGGACGGCATTCTTGCAGAACTTGACACCGGGGAGGGAGATAATCACCTGGACCGGTTAGCAGACGAACATTATCAGGATCTGATCTCGCAGATGAAGGTGTTATGGGACACTTTGAAAGAGGAGATTCAGCAGGTACGCCAGGGATCTGGCGGTGCGCAGCTTTTCCTGCTGAGTGAAGAATATTTCACTCTTTGCAATCAGGCTGTCAACGCGGCTGAGCTCTATGCGGAAAAACAGGTACATAATGCGGAACGGGATCTGATCCTTCTGATTGTGGTCTTTTTGATACCGGTGGCGCTGCTGGTCTGGTACGGTTCGGTACAGGCGCGAAAGCAGCAGATTCTGAAAAAAGCGGAGGCAGAAAACCGGGCTAAGAGCGAGGAACTGGAGAGGATGTCCAGGGACCTGCGTGCCCCTATGGATGAAATCCCGGAACTTATGTATGTGTCAGACCTGGAAAATTATGATCTGCTTTTTCTCAACGAGGCAGGCAGGAAAACCTTCGGCGTAGAAGATCTGTCCGGCAGAAAGTGTTATAAAGTTTTGCAGGGAATGGACAGTCCCTGTGAATTCTGTACGTCATCGAAACTGACTTTTGGAGAAAACTATACCTGGGAATATACGAATCCCATCACTAAGAGGCATTATCTCTTAAAAGACCGCCTGCTGCCATGGGACGGCCGGGCTGCCCGGATGGAACTGGCATTCGATATCACAGAAGCCAACGCCGAAAAGCAGGCTTTGAAAAAAACCCTGGACGCGGAGCAAATGGTGATGGAGTGTGTGCGTACCCTGTACCAGGAGTATGATCTTGACCGGTCTGTTCCCATAATTCTTAAGCGTCTGGGAAGATTCCTCGGCGCCGACCGTGTCTATGTGGGGATGATCAGGAACGAGCTGCTTTATAACGACTACGAGTGGTGTGCCGAGGGAAGCACTTCACAGAAGGATGCCCTGCAGGACATGCCCCTGTCGGCTATCGCCAGCTGGCTGCCGGCCTTCGAACGGCAGGAATTTTTTATATTGGAAGATGTGGAGACTATGCGGGAAAGTTCTCCTGAGGAGTATGAGCTGCTGTCCGGCCAGAATATCCACAGTCTGGCGGCAGCTCCGATGGAGGAGGAGGGACAGCTGCGTGGGATCTTGGGGGTGGACAATCCCCCTCCGGACCGTATCCGCAGCATTGTATCTTTGCTGCAGACGCTGTGTTATTTTCTTATGTTGACCTACCGGCGGACACAGAGTGAGCGGCAGCTGTCCCACCTGAGCTATTACGATACCCTTACCTCATTTTATAACCGAAACCGCTATATGGAGGATTCGGCTGCTTTTTCCGAACATATCGGCCCGGTGGGTATCGTATATCTGGATGTAAACGGGTTAAAAGACATTAATGACCAAAGGGGTCATGCTTTCGGGGACAAAGTACTAGTGGAATGTGCCCGGCAGATGCGTGAGGCATTTCAGGACGCAGATTATTACCGGATCGGCGGAGATGAATTTGTTATTATTTGCCCGGGTATAGACCGGGTGACGTTTGAACAGCGGGTGGCAGGCCTGCGCCGCCGTTTTCGCAGCAATGCCCGCTGCAGTGCCGCCATAGGCGCCCAATGGGACACCCAGTTCAAGGATCTGCAGCAGATTATCGCAAGCGCGGATGCTAGAATGTATGAGGATAAGAAGGATTTCTATCGAAGGAACCCGGCTTCTAACCGGTACCGGCATCACAGTGACGAGATCCTCCATCTGGCCGATCCAGCGGTACTGTGCGAGGAGATCAAACAGCAGCATTTCGTGGTGTATCTCCAGCCCAAGGTGGCATCCAGCAATGGATCCGCTGTGGGGGCGGAAGCACTTATCCGATACCAGCCTCGTTCCGATTCCCTGGTATTGCCCGGTAATTTCCTTCCCCTGCTGGAGGAAAGCGAGACGATCAGCCAGATAGATTTTTATGTTTTTGAGTTTGTATGCTCCCGCTTTAAAGAGTGGGCGTTACAGGGAAAACAGGCGCTCCCTGTTTCCGTTAATTTCTCCCGGTGTTCCTTATCCCGTCCGGATTTTATCAGCCGTATCGCGGGAATTTGCAGGAAGTATGGTGTGGATAAGAAATATCTGGAGATTGAGCTTACCGAGACTGCGCATGAGGCAGACAGTGTGGATATGCAGACGCTGATCCGCGATCTTAGGTGTGAAGGATTTATGGTTTCCATTGATGATTTTGGTACAGAATATGCCAATCTGGCCCTGCTGTCCACAGTGGAATTTGATGTGCTTAAGCTGGACAAGAGCCTGGTGGATGATGTGGCCTCCAATCCAAGAGCCAGCACAGTTGTGGAGTCCATTGTAGATATCTGTAAAAAAATGAATATTCAGGTGGTAGCGGAAGGGATTGAAACGGAGGCACAGTTATCGGCGCTTCGTGCCTGCGGGGTGGAACTGGCACAGGGCTACCTGTTCAGCAAGCCGGTGCCTATGGAAGAGTATGAGAATAAGTATTTGTAAAATAGACCACAGCTATGGATGCATCTATTATGGATGCATCTTTTCATATTCAGCGGTATGTATGATTTCCTCAAAAGAACACTGATCCTTAAGCATACGGTACAGCTTCAGAACCGTCTCCCGAAGAGGATGCTGCAGGCCTATTCCGCTGTATTTATCTATGGCCTTTCCGATTCCTTCACATTCGATATAAGAGTGTAGAACCTGGGACTCCTCATCAGTAGCATGGTGATAATAGTAGGCAGCCGCGATACCGACCGCTATGTGACCAGGAAAAACACCATGTTTCAGACATAGTCCGGCCGCTCCCATTAGACGGTCATTTATACCGAGTTTACGGATCGGATCCTGGGCAACTCTTTTTACGGAGATACCTAACTGCCGGTTGCCGAAGCGGTATAACAGCTCATCGGAATATAGAATGATGGATTCCAGGTCTTTGTCATACTCGTGGGCCATTCCGATGCTGATTTCCTGCAGGGCTTTCGATGTGATGTAGCGGATAGCCGGAATGTGTATGGCAGAGGCCAGGGCAGGAAGATTCAGGATATCGCCCAGATAAGCAGCCACGGCATGGGCCATATTATACATAAAGAGTTTTTTGCGGATATAAAAGTCAAAGGGCTCATAGGGGACCATGTGTTTGATCTGTAATAGCTCACCCAGCCAGCTGCTGCGGTCGATCGGAAGCTCGCTGTAATCCTCCGCGATTACCCTTAATGGGTCGCCGTCCTGCAGCAGGGGGCTCATGACCGGTACATTTCTGCCGATACAGGTTTCTACCATTCCTGTTTTTTCCCGAAACAAAGTGGTCTCGGACGCAGTCAGATGGCCGCTTATCAATTCTCCCAGGTAGGCATTCGCCTGTACCATATTTTCACACACAATAATGTTCAGGGGCGCGTCAATGGAAAGTTTCCATCGTCTCCTAAGGGCCGAAGCGATGACCGGAGCAATGACGGGAAGAACGTTTTTTCCGACGGAGGTGGCCATGAGATCCGCGGTACTGATCTCATCTATGACCGCTTCCTCATCCGATGACCATATTCCACGCACATGAACAACCCGGATTTCCCAGTTCTGCGCGTCTTTCACAAATCGAATCGGATAGCTTTTACGGCCATTCAACTGGTCGATCAGCTCTTTATTCTGGTCGATAAATACAACCTCAAAATCAGATTCGCTGAAAAGCTGCCCGATGAACCCTCTGCCGATACTGCCGGCGCCATAAATAACAGATTTCATATCCTGCTCCTTTGCACCATTTACTGTTCCTGTGTTTCATTCGTTTCTATTTTATTTGAAGGGATCAGTTTCCCGATAGCAGTTCCTCTGCCATCCTTTCATTTGTCACGAATACATTGATACAGCCTGCCGTTAAAGCAGCTTTCAGGCTTTTGGCCTTTCGCCCTCCTGCGGCTATGCATAGTTTAGTTGGAATGCTTATAAGATCTTCCAAAGAGACGGAAACGGTTCTCTTTTCCAACTGGGGATCGCAGATTTCACAGTGCTCTTTGATGATGTGGGAGCAGATATCTCCGACCGCACCCGCTTTTTCCAGCTGCTCGATCTCATTCTCACGGAAATATCCCGAGGATACAAATACATTCTCTTTTACAAACACGCCCACGGTGATGACAGCGATGGTTGCCTGGCGCGCCAGGTGGAGCACCTCGGTGATATTCCGGTCCTTCATGACCGCATTCCTGGCGGTGACACTATCCAGAACAGCGGGCAGCGGGATCAAATGGCAGGAGCCGCTCAGGTTCCTGGCTATGTTCCTGGGAATATCGCTGACATAACTATCCTGATTCATTTTCGTAACACCGCCGCAGAGCTGTACCACCTGAATGTTTTTCAATTCCTCCCGTCTTATGACCGCTTTTGAAAAAGCGTGGAGTGTTTCCCCCCAGCCAACACCTATGATATCATCCTCACGGATTATCATATTTAAGTATTCAGCAGCAGCGTTTCCAAGCTGGTCTAATAATGCGGGTTCGGAATCATTGACCGGAAGGACGATGGCTTTATTTAAACCGTAACGTTTGCGTAAGCTTTCTTCCAGAGGAGTTTCCGCTTTCACAGGATCATGGATCCGAATCTCAACGATGCCCCGTTCTCTGGCTTCGTTCAATAACTTGCTGATGTATGTTCTGGATAAGCCCGCCTTATTGGAGATCTCCTGCTGGCTGAAATTCAATTCATAGTACATCTTAGATATATTCACCAGCAATTGTATTTTTTCATATTCATTCATGTGGATGCCTCCCTTTAGAACAATGAACTAAATATAAATCTAATTTATCATATGTGAACGTTTATTACAAGCAGCAGAATTGCCGGCGGATGGGATGGGGGATTGGAAATGGGATACTGATAACAGGAAATCTGTACCTGTTCTGCTGTGAAAAGGATCCGATATAATTGATGGAACAACCATGTTGAAGAAACTGGGCTGCTATGCAGAATAAAATGATTGACACGAGATATGACATATGATAATAATAGAATATCAAATGATCATGAAAGATGAAGGAGGAATATACATAATGACTAGGTCAGAACTTGCATCCCATATCGATGCCACACAGGTACAAAGTAATGTCACGGAAAAGGATTTGGATTATCTGATCAGACAGTCTGTGGAATATGGATTCGCTGCAGCATTTGTGCTGCCCTGCTACATGAGCGGGGTAAAGAAAGGATTGGACGGTACTTCTGTGCATACCGGAGGAGTGGTGGGATTTCCCTCGGGCGGTGAACTGACAGATACAAAGTTATACGAGGCGAGACAGAATATCGCGCTGGGCGCTGAGGAAATTGACATGGTGATCAATATTGGCTGGCTATTATCCGGTAAATATGATTGGGTCAGGGATGAAATTAAAACGGTCAAAGACATAACGGGGGAGATCCCGTTGAAATGTATCATTGAAATATCACTGTTGCCCGAGGACTTTGCAAAACGGGCATGCGAACTGGTGGTCGAAGGCGGTGGTGACTACGTAAAGACGGCGACGGGATGGATTGCGCCTACCACGTTGGACCAGGTGAATCTGATCAAAAGTGTTGTCGGGGACAGTGTATATATTAAAGCAGCGGGCGGAATCCGCTGCCGGCAAACAGCCCTGGAATTTTTGGAGGCAGGTGCTTACCGGCTTGGGATCAGTGTCGAGAATGCGGTTAAAATTCTGAAGGAATAAAGGAAATATAAGAGCTATTATGCGGTCATAGAGAGAAGAAATATTTTTAACTATGACCGGGCAGCTTGGTAGACTGACGGAACTGGACCTCCGTTCGAAGATAGGTAAACGTCGGAGGCAGGTCCGGGTCGGCGATCCGGTTCAATAAGAGCCTGGAGGCGATGATCCCCATATCTGCACTGGGGGTTCGCACTGTGGTCAGCGTGGAATTCATGGAACTTAACGAAAAAGTATCGTCAAACCCGCATAGAAGTACATCCTCCGGTACAGATATTCCCATTCCGGACAGGCAGGAAATCGTCTGCATCGCCAGCAGGTCATTGGCACAGAAAAACAGATCCGGGAGCTCTGAAAGGCCCGTCAGGCGATTAGACAGCCACCTGTCATCCCCATAATAGTTGTCGTCATCGATGATACAGTTCTGTGGGTGAAAGGGGATTCCAGTGTCCAGAAGTGCAGCCTGAAAGCTCTCGAACCTCTCGTGAAAACTCAGACAGTGATTCGGGTCACCGATAAATCCTACCGTACGGATTCCAGTAGTTTTTATAATGGAGTGGAGCATATGATAGACACTGTATTTATTTTCCATCAGGAGGAGATCTGCGTGCAGGGAATGATGGGGAAAACCGCAGTAAGCATCGGAAAATAATACCGGTTTTCGGAGGCCGCACAGCATACGGGTATAAGCCTCGTCAAAAAGTTCCAGGCAAATCAAGGCATCCACCTGGCCCAGTTTCAGGTTCTGAGGCAGCGATAGAGAAAGGATATCGTCGTTGCTTAAAATATGTATGGTCAGGGAGTAGCCGTGTTTACTGATCTCCTGCTCCAGAGTGGCCATCAGGGTCGATGCGATATGGAACCGGTTGGGCATAATATGAGCCAGCAGTGCCAGATTCCCTCCTTTTTCGGATTGGCCGGCATCTGTATCCTGAACATCCGACAGATAGGCGAATTGCTTGTAATTCATTTCTTTTGCCTTCTGCAGTACCGCCCGGACGGTCTTTTCCGGCATTCCGCTGGAACCGTTCAACGCTTTGGAAACCGTAGTACGGGAAAGGCCCAGTGCATCGGCAATATCTTGAATGGTAACTTTTTCTTTTGACATGTCAAATCCCTCGAATCTATGGAATATTCTTTATTACAATGGACCCTGGCGGCTGTCTGATAGCCGCTTGTGTGCGGTACATGAGAAATAGTCAGCGGGCAATGATCGAGCGCTACTATTTTTTTTTGCGTTCTCTTCTTTCTATATTAGCGAAAATATATTTAAATTGCAAGTGAATTATACAAAAATGTTAAAATATATTATTTAAATGTTCAAATAATACGATGGAAATTGAACGTATGTTAATGAAAAACATGGTAGGTAAACTTTGCTACCGTTAGGTTCATGAAACAAATGTTAAAATATGGAGCTGATAATAAACAAAAATGTCAAAATTAAATTGAAAAAATGTCAAAATAAATATTGACATTAGTTAAAATTAATGATAATATTCACAATAAGAACAGAAGAAAAAGATAATTTCCTGTCGAATTATACTCAATATAGGGTAAGCAGAATAACTTTAGTCATATTAAATTATATTCAGAGTTTATCCTGTGAGGTAAAAGTGAACAAATGTAAACTTGAAATAGTAACCTGTATTTACAAGATGTGCGTTATTCATGTGCTCCAGAAATGAAGATTCTTTTAAAAAATTTATCATATAATAAAGATTCTTTTATACAGTTACTCATCCTAGAGAGGTTGTTCTATTATAAAAATTCTTATATACGGTTACTCATATATAAGGATTTCATTAAAAAGGTTACTTATTTACATTTACAGAGTTGGCAGAGTTTACAGACTTTACGGAGTTCATTTCGCAAAGTTCGCAGTTTTACAAAGTTACATAAGACTTAGCTACAAAGTTTCTATTTAGAAGAGGAAATTATCGTAACAATACTTGCAGTCAGATAAAAGGAGGGAAAATAGATATAATCTTATTAGATAACCTGCAGGTTCCAACTGTATGGTGACTTAATAAGGTAAAGAAGGAAATTTAGGCAATGTAGGAATTTAGTCAATAAAGGAATTTAGGCAATAAAGGAAATGTGGAAATACTAAAATCCCGGGATATTACAAAATCCGTTTGCCTAAAATTAGCCTGATGAGAAACAGAGGACAACCAGAGAATTGACAACCGAAGAACGAATAACCAGACAACAATCACAAAAATCAGCTGTAAACCCGAGTTGACTTGGATAACAGAGTTAAAACTAACTTTATTAATGAATGTAAAAACCAGAACAAAATCAGACCAACAATCAATGCAACTACAGAAAAAATGGAGGATTATGAAAATGAAAAAGTTAGCAGCAATTGGTTTGGCACTAATCATGACCGCAGGCCTGTGTATTGGCTGTGGATCAAAAGAAGCACCCAAGGCAAGCGATCCGGCACCGGAAACAACTGCCGCCGGAAGTACCGCAAAACCGGCAGGAGATGACGCCGATGCCAAAACAAACGCCACAGACGCTTCGGGTCAGGGAACGAGCATTACCTTATTAAATACGAAATCCGAGCTACAGACTCAATTCGAGGAGATGGCGAAGAAGTACAAGGAGCAGACCGGGGTGACCGTAGAAGTAAATTTCACCAGCGATGTGGTTGGAACCCACCTGGCCGGAAAATACGCGGCGGGCGATCCCTACACTATTATGCTGGTTGACCATCCCGATGTCTATGATTTCCAGGAGTATCTGGCGGATTTAAGCGGTGAGGACTGGATCAAAGACGGCGGCGATACCTATGGAATCACCATCGATGGCAAAGTATACAGTTTCCCGTTTACCGTGGAGGCAGTGGGCCTGATCTACAATGCCGACGCGATCGAGAAAATTACCGGTGAGACGTTCAAGCCCGCGGATTACGCTGCCTTAGACAAATTCGAAGGATTATTGAAGAAACTGGCGGACGGCGGTATGGCAGCTCCCGTGGCCATCAACAAGGACGACTGGTCCCTGGCCAACCATTTCTTCGGGCAGCTCTATGACCAGCAGGGCAACACGGCAGACGGTTCCATCGCTTTCGTGGATTCCCTGAAGTCCGGTGAAACAAAGCTGTCGGAGAATGCCCGTTTCAATTCCCTGATGGATAGCTTTGATCTGCTGAAAAAATATAATATCAATGGTTCCGATCCCCTCTCCGCAGATTACGATCTGAACAATTCTTATCTGGCGGAAGGCCAGGTGGCATTCTGGTTCAACGGCAGCTGGGCGACGGATATCTATGAACATACTGAAAATATCGGCATTATGCCTCTGCCTCAGAAAGATACGACAGATGATGCGAACACCAAACTGGTCAGCGGCGCCAGCAAAGAATTTGTCATCGATGCGAAATATGCGACACCGGAACAGCAGCAGGCAGCGAAGGATTTCCTGAACTGGCTGGTATATGATGAAGCGGGACAGACATTTATGGTAGAGGAATGCAGTATCATCCCCGCGTTCTCCAACATACAGAAAAAAGTATCCGCACCTTTAAGCGCTTCCGCACAGGAATATATCAATGCAGGGCAGTCCATGTACTGGTATCAGGAGATCCCCGGTGATCATGGGACCCAGGCCGGCGCCTCCCTTCAGAAATACCTGGGGGACAATATCAAACGGGATGAACTGGCTTCCGAAATCGAAACCTATTGGCAGGCACAAAAATAAGCAAATTCCAAGAGGGGCCGTCACAGCAGTGCGGCCCCATTTATCTTGAATAGAAAGCAGGTGCAAAACCGCATGAAAAGGAAACATTCATTCTGGTATAAGACGGGAACCTTCCTGGGATTTGCCGGACCGGCGGTCTTTTGTTTTATCATGGTTCTGATGGTACCGTTCGTCTATGGTCTTTATCTGACTTTTACCGGCTGGAACGGTATATCGGCGGATAAGGCTTTCGTAGGCTTTGGCAATTATATTACCACATTTCAGGATGCGGACTTTTGGCGTTCTGTGCTGCTAACCCTGATCTACTCAGCGATATCCGTGATCCTGATCAATGTGCTGGCCTTTGTGCTGGCGTATCTGGTCACCAGCGGGATAAAAGGACAAAATTTTTTCAGGGCCGGATTTTTCACACCGAATCTGATCGGCGGACTGATATTGGGGTATATCTGGCAGTTTATCTTTTCCAGGGCGCTGGTATCCGTGGGAACGAAGCTGCAGATCGGGATCTTTTCCACGTCCTGGCTGTCAGATCCGGACAAGGCGCTGTTTGCCCTTATTATCGTCACGGTATGGCAGTACTCGGGCTTCATGATGTTAATCTATATCGCGGGCCTGATGAGCGTACCTAAGGATCTGCTGGAAGCGGCCAGGATCGACGGCTGCCGGCAGTGGCAGTGCACCCGGTTCGTGACCCTGCCTTTGATGGTGTCCTCTTTTGTGGTATGCCTGTTCCTGTCCATCACCAGATGCTTTATGGCTTATGATCTGAATCTGTCGCTGACGGACGGAGGCCCCTTTAACTCCACGGTCATGGCCGCTATGCATGTCTATATGAAAGCATTTACAACCAAAGATTACGGTGTGGGGCAGACGGAAGCGGTGATCCTGTTTGTCATATGTGTGGTGATTTCCATAAGCCAGGTGATGATCGGCAAGAAGAAAGAGGTGAGCATGTAAGATGACAGAGAGAAAAAGAAATTCCGGAATGCTGAAAACCGTGATCCTGTCTGCGGTCCTGCTCCTGTACATTTTCCCGTTCTTCCTGGTTTTGATCAATGCGTCTAAAACCAAGATCGATGTAATTAAGAAGCCACTGTCTCTGGTCGGGGAACATGGTTTCATTCTGAGTAACTTTGTGCAGGCGGTAGAGAAGATGGATTTCTTCAAGGCACTGGGAAATTCCCTGTTCATTACAGGGTGCAGCGTGGTTCTGATTATTTTTGTATCCGCCATGGCCGCCTATATTTTTGCCAGGACCGACTGGATGGCGGGAAAAATTCTGTTTGCCCTGATGATCGCCTCCATGGCGATCCCCTTCCAGGTACTGATGATTCCGCTGGTTTCGATCTACGGCGGGACCCTGAATATGCTGAATCACAGGACGACGCTGATTTTCATGCATATCGGATTCAGTGTGAGTATGGGAATATTCCTGTTTCATGGGGCGATCAAGAGTACAGTGCCCATGGAGCTGGAGGAATCGGCCAGTATCGACGGATGCGGCCGGTATAAAACCTTTTTTATGATCGTGCTGCCGCTGCTAAAACCTATGGTCGCTACCCTGGTGATCATCGACGCGCTGAACCTGTGGAATGACTACCTGCTGCCCAGCCTGGTACTGGGTAAGAAGGAACTGTATACCCTGCCGATCGCTGCGCGGGCCTTCTATGGGACATTCTCCTCAGATCTGGGCCTGATGATGGCGGCGCTGGTTTTGACGATTATTCCAATTCTCGTCTTATATCTGTTCCTGCAGAAGTATATCATTGAGGGTGTGGTCGCCGGGGCGGTGAAGGGTTGAGTGAATACGACGGAGGACAAGTGATGGACAACAAGGACAATAGGATGATAAAAGGTTATAACCGTCCGGGAGCTCATTTCAGCCCGCCTGCGGGGTGGGTGAACGATCCGAACGGACTGATCTTTTTTGAGGGATATTATCATCTGTATTACCAATACGATCCGGACGGCCTGACCCACGGCGCGATGCACTGGGGCCACGCAAGATCCACGGATCTGATCCACTGGGAATATCTGCCCGTGGCTCTTTATCCGGATGAGCACGGAGAGATATTTTCCGGCAGTATGGTATACGACAGGGATAATACCAGCGGATTCGGAACAGATGCGCACGGTCCATTGGTGGCTGTGTTTACCCATCACCGGGAGTGGGGAGAGTCGGTGATTCAGTCCCAGAGCCTGGCCTACAGTCTGGATGGAGGTAATACCTTTCTGAAATACGCAGGAAATCCGGTGCTGAATCCTGGCCTGAGAGATTTTCGGGACCCGAAGGTATTTTACCATGAACCTAAGGAGCGATGGATCATGGTACTGTCAGCAGGACAGGAGGTACAGATCTATAGTTCGGGAAACCTGAAGGAATGGGAATATGAGAGTACCTTTAAAAGCGGTGACCAGGAACCGGGGGAAATCTGGGAGTGCCCGGATCTGTTCCCGATGGCACTGGAGGACGACAAAACAGCGGAACCTTCTCAGCGCGGGCAGGTATGGATTTTAACCGTCAGCGTCATAATCCCGGAAAGAAAATATTCCTGTGTGAGATACTTCACCGGGATCTTTAACGGCAGGAAATTTATTGCGCAAACTCCGGCAGGGGAAAAACGAATACTGGATTTCGGATATGATTTTTACGCGCCGGTCACCTATGAAAATGTGCGGGGCCGCAGGATTCTTATGGGATGGCAGAACCGGTGGGCTTATGCGGAGATGCTGCCGGCCGTGAAGTACCGGGGCACTATGTCATTTCCAAGAGAGCTGAAACTTAAAAAAAGCGGGAAGGATTACCGGTTAGCCCAATATCCGGTGCGGGAATTATTCGAAGCGGCTAAGCCTTATCCGGCCAGGACAGACAAAGCGGCCATCCTTCTTCCGGGACAGCCCTGTTACATAACGATGGAGCTGCCGCTGCGGGATGAGACAAGAGAATTTCGTTTGACCAATGAGCGTAATTGTCTTAAGATCTTAGTAAATACGAAAACAAAAGAACTGGAGATAAATCGGACGTCAGCTTTTCCGGATGAACTTGGAAAAGAGTGGTTATGCCGGAAAATTAGTCAGAGGGAAATGAAACACCCGGAATACCTGCACCTGCTTTTAGATACCAACAGCGTTGAACTGTTCTGGGGAGAGGGGGAAGCGGTATGCAGCATGCTTTATTATGCAGAATCCGATCTCACGGAATTACTCCCGGATAATCAGGAGGTGCGGTATAAGCTGTACCGGATTCCCGGGAAGGGAGATAAATGCTTTGATGAGAGTACAGAAGAAAAGCAATCCGGCTGTAATTCCCGGAATACACCTGAAAGGAAGAAGGCGGCGACAGAATGAAAGGATGCGATCTGATATTCTATACTCCCGAGAACCAGTATCCCGGGATGCCCCACGGTGAGATGTGTGGAGATATCATGCCGTTTTACTGGGAAGGCAGATATATTTTATTTTTTTTGTACAAATATTGTATCTATGCGGTCGAGACCCAGGACTTCGTACATTATGGGAAATGCAGGCTGGTGCTTCAAAACGGCAGTCCCGATGAGCAGGACTGGCATGCGGCGACAGGCAGTGTGTTTCATCACGACGGTACTTTTTATTTTTATTATACAGGTTTCTGTGAAGGGAACCGGGGTGTTCCCGGCAAATATGAGCAGGCCATCTTAAGGGCTGCCAGCGTGGATCTGATCCACTGGACGAAAGATACCGGCTATTTCTTCCCGCCGGACACCAGGTATTATGGAGACCGGCACTGGAGGGATCCTCATGTATTCTGGAATCCCGAGCTTAAGCGCTTTTGCATGCTGGTAACCGCTACGGAAAAGGATGGGGCGGTTTTAAGGGATGGATGTACGGCAGTATATGTCTCCGGGGATGTGAAACACTGGGAACACTATAAGACCATCTATTCGCCCAGGACATTTCCGACGCACGAATGCCACGATGCTTTTCAGATGGGCGGCAGATGGTATCTGACTTTCTCCAATTATTCCCGATGGTGGGAAACCAGATATCGTTTGGCAGAACGGTTTGACGGCCCATGGGAGATGCCGGATCAGGATGATATGTTCGACGGCCGGGAATTCTATGCGGCCAAGACGGTAACGGACGGGAAAAAGCGGTATCTGGTCGGATGGCTGTCTATCCGCAAGGACTGCCGGGATGACGGCAGATTCGTGTGGGGAGGAAACACCTGTGTTCATGAGCTGATCCAGCGGGAGGATCAGACGCTGGGGGTACGGATGGTGGAAGCGGTGCGCCGGTCATTCGGCCTGGAACTGCCTATACAGGTACATGGTTTTGAGGGTGTGTGGAAATTAGAGGAAACGTTACAGAAGCAATCAGAGGAAAAGCAGGCTTTCAGGAAGCTGCTCACCGGAATATCCGGGGACGGATTCGGCTGGGCTTCCCTGGGAGAACTAAAAGATCCGTGCCTGTTCGAAGCGACTCTTCGGTGGAAACCGGGAACGAAAGCGGTGGGACTGATGATCCATGTCAGCGGGGAAAAGCTGGAACGGTGGTGCCAGCTGCGTCTGGAATTGACACATCAGAAGATTGTGATGGATTATTATAACCGGATCGACGGGGATCAAAGTTATATCGATGAACGCCCTGTGCGGTTCCGGGACGGTGAGGCCAGAGTACAGCTGCTGGTCAGCGGTACGATTATGCAGGTGTATGTGGATGATGTGGCGCTGACGACCAGGTGCTACAGCGCACAATCCGGCCTGATCGGGGTATTTGCGGAGTACGGAACTGTATCCTGTGTGGAGCCGCGGCTGCTGGGGCAGTAAAGTATATAGATTTACAAATCTAGTTATCGATTTAGCTGTTAAATCGCAGAAACGGAGGATATAAAATGTTTGCATCGATCATGGGGATGGAGAGTTTACCCTTAATTCAAAACGCGAGAAGCAGGGCGATTAATGCAGAGAATCCCACCGGTGAAAAGGGAAAGGGAGGAATGTCAGACAGTATACTGGGACCCTCCAGAAAGGGTTCCCCCTGCATCCCCACGATAGCGCCGGGGGAGACAAAGGTGCTGGCTGAGATGGAAGGTCCCGGGGTCATCCGGCATATCTGGATCACAGTGACGGATAAGACCAGCGATCAGAACTGTTTTGTTCTGCGGGATCTGGTGCTGCGGATGTATTGGGATGACGAGGAGACGCCGTCGGTAGAGTGCCCGCTTGGAGACTTTTTCTGCTGCGGCTTTGCGAAAGCGTATCCGGTGAATTCCATGCCGGTGGTGGTAAATCCGACCCGGGGATTTAACTGTTATTTCCCCATGCCTTTCGGGAAAAAGGCAAAAATTACCATCGAAAACCAGAATAAAGAGGCGGTTCCTTCCTTTTTCTATCAGGTGGATTACTGCCTGTGTGATGGGCTGCCTAAGAATGCCGGATATTTTCACGCGCAGTGGCGGCGGCAGCGGATGACAGAAAAGCAGAAGGATTATGTGATCCTGGATGGAGTCAAGGGTTCCGGCCAGTATGTGGGGACCTTTATGGCATTGACGACCCTGGAGAGATACTGGTGGGGAGAAGGAGAAGTAAAATTCTATCTGGATGGGGATAAGGATTATCCTACGATCTGCGGCACCGGGACAGAGGATTATTTCGGCGGAGCCTGGAGCTTTGCGACGCAGGCAGGGGGAAAGACAGTAGAGCATACTTATTGCACTCCGTTTTTGGGATATCCGTTTTATTCGGCGCAGGATGACAGCGTGCATAACGATTATCATATGGATGATTGTCCGCCGATGAGGGGGCTGTACCGGTTCCATATACCGGACCCGGTATATTTCCAGGAGGATATTAAGGTTACGGTGCAGCAGATCGGATCGTGCCATCGGGGTATATATGAGCGGCAGGATGATGTGGCTACAGTGGCTTACTGGTATCAGCGGGAACCGCATCAGGTGTTTGGGAAGCTGATGGGGAGAGAGGAACGCTGGCCGAGGTAGGACGCACGGGGACGCTTCGGGCGGCCGGGTTCTTTTGTATCTCCCTGGGAGCGCGGAGAGCTAGCGCTGGTATCCGCTAAGTGAAATCGAAAAGCCGGGTTCGGGAACCGGGCCTATTCACCAGGAACACCTGATGTGTTCCCGGTTCAGAGGCTCTTGCCCGTCGGACGTGAAGTCCGCCGGGCATCCTGACCCCGGCTTTCCGATTTCACTAAGCGTATTCCAGCGCTAGCCCTATGCGCCCCCAGAGAGATACAAAAGAACCCGGCCGCCCGAAGCGTCCCCGTGCGTCCCCGCATACCGCCGGCGGTTCCAAACCCTAAGAAACGGGCATACGAAGCCCCGGGGAAGAATGCTAAGTAGTGCGAAAGCACCTTTCTAAGTAAGAATTAAATTTTTTTAGGCTTGGAATTTTGAATTTCCCCGGAAAGAGAGGGTGTATTATTGCGGGCCGGAAATGTCTTTGGATCAGGGGGAAGCAGTTCCTCGCCTTCAAACAGAGTACCGTCGGAAAACTGTACCTTTGTTACCGTAAAGGTAAAATGAGTCAAACGCTGATCCGGCAGGAAGATTGGGGTTTGGATGCCAAATATTTGATCTTCCGGCACGCACAGATCTGAATACAGATACGGAAAAGAATGAATAGGACCTACCGATTCCGATATGTAACAATCGATTTTTATGCAGTGTCCTTTCCTTTGGGTTCGCTGACCGGTTATGATAATGAGATGAGACAACCAGTGAGACATCCAGATTTAAAGAGGCGGGAGGGGTTCCTCAGGTACTACCTCAGGTTTCTTTGGCGGAACCGGCTGTTGAGGATGGTTTCCTCCGTTTTGGGCAACATAACGTGGAGGATTTTGAGCAGAAGCCATACCGCGCATAATATTCAGATTTTGCTGCAGCAGCTCTATGATTTCCGCAAAACCTAAAAACAAGAAACAGGAAATAACACCGGCAATGATACAAGACAATGTAGCCGCTAATTCCGATTGCGTTAACATAATAAACCCGGATAAACAGCCTAGCCCAAGCGCGGTATAGCCAATAACAGTCAATGCTAAAGCTTTTTTGTTTTTCATAAAACATTCCCTCCATTTGTCTGATATTGATAAAAACCAACATTATTTATTCATAATTATAGAACATTTAAACAAAATACTCAAGATTAAACTAAGATACCTTTCGGACAATGCACCTCTTTCTAGCGGCCAGCTGCCTCTTCATCCCTGTTGTTTATAAGCAGCCGCAGCCGGAACATCCCCGCTTCCGCCTTATAACCACCTGATTTTTCAGGACGTCCAGATCCTGCTTTTGATTTAACAGATCATAAGTGCTAATAATACCTGGTAGATAATATAGTAAACAAATCCGAGAATGACATAAAGAAAGGTGACGCCCAACAGATTGTCCGTCCGCACATGAGGATAAAGTCCCAGGAACATTACAAGCCCCATAAATAGAAGCGGTATGGCCCAGAGAACACGCCAGCTGCTTCTTTTCATATTTGCGGCCAGAAACTGATAAGGGTCCCTCAGATAACGGGAGAATATAAATAGGATGAGGCAGTAAAAAGCAGCCCGGATCATACGGAGAATACCTGGAAGTAACGGATCACCTGAGACTGACGGAGGCCAATCTCAGAATACCACATAGGGAGATAAACATAACGGCGTCCCGGATACAGGCGACCAATCGGATACGTTATGACACCCTTTGTTCCATCTCATCTTGCTCTTGGCGTATCCTTCTTAACCATGTGCGGCTGTCCTTATAATCAATGGAGGCCAGATATTCAAAGACACTGGAAGCAGTCCAGGTGTAGAAAGAATTATAGATCCGCTTTCCGGCAATGTAGAACTCTTCATCCAGAGCGGGGTCCTGATAATCATCCGGAAGGGCCATTCTCATTAATGCTGCCTTATCCCATTTGTCTTCCGCAATTTTATCGTACATTTCTTTTTCCAACAGATCGGTATAGTGTTCTTTGTAATCTTCATTGTAGAAAATAAACCGGAAATAGCCCAGACCATCCACGGTATCACCAATTTTCAGGTAATATAAACCCACCTGATAACAGCATTCCATATACATATCCATCCCGCCGTCAAGATCCTTCAGGCTTTTCTTTAAGCCATCCAGCGCTGCATAGCATTCCTCATAGTTTTTTTCCTCAAATAGCTTCTTTGCAATGTTAAATTTGGCTACATCCTGAAGCTGGGCACTGTCCTTATAATGATACACTTTCTTGTATTGATCAATCGCTTCCTGATATTTTCCCTGCTCCAGCAGCAGCCCGGCGTATTGGTAACTGCACTCGTTCATCCTGTCCGGTACATCCTTATAATCACTTAATTCGGAGTAAAGCCCATACGCTGTCTCATAGTCATGGCTCTCCATCGCGGCATTGGCCATGAGATATTTCGTGGCCGGTATGCGCTCTTCGGAATCCTCATAGTTTCCCAGATCCTGATAAATCTTCAGCGCTTCGCTGTAATTACCATGTTCCACATAGGAATCTGCCATGTTATAGTATACGGATGTTATTCTTTCTAAGACATCCTTATAACCTTCCAGTTCCTTATAACAGGCCAACGCCGCGTCGTATTCACCATTTTCGGCCAGGAATCCGGCATACCCGTATTTGGCTTCCATGTTCAGCTTCCCGGAATCCTTGTAGTCTCCCAGACCTTCAAAGATACTCTGCGCATCCGCATAATTTCCCTGTTCCATATAACTGAGCGCTTTGTGATAACGATAATTCGGATAGATCACTTTATGTGATAAAAGGCCAATACTAAACGCAAAGATCAATATACAGAAGATAACGGCAAGGCGGATCAGACGCTTCTTCCGCCTTTGCCTGCCTTCTAATTCAGCCTGTTGCTTTTTTTGCCGTTCCGCCTCTTTTTCTTCTTCCATGCGCTTTTGTTCAGCGTCGGCAATCTGCTTACATTCCTTTAGATAAGCAGGATCCCTCAGTTTAAAGATTACATCTTTGGGAAAGCCGCAGTTGATACAATGCGCGGCATCGCTGGTGTTGACATTCCCGCAGGCGCAATACCAGAATTCCTCCCGGTCCGTCGGCAGATTCATACAGGAGATCGCCTTGAGCTTATGTACTTCCTGAATAAAGGTTTCACCGTATACTCCAAGACTTGAAATAAACCCGGGAGCGGGCAGGGGAGTCAGGGGAGAGCTGCCGGTCCATGTACTGCCATCTTCAAAAGTGATTGATTCGATAGCCAATTGAAACCCGTCAGCCACGGTGTTCGAAATATATACAGGCGACTGGCTTCCAAAATGCTCCTGTCCTGCCGCCTGTAGGTTGTCATAACGATAACCGACCGTAACCGGCGCTGCATGATTGTCCGGTTCCCCAAAACTGATCCGGATATATAATGAATTTATCACACGAGACTGTATGTTCCGAAATTTAAATTGCAAAAGATGAAGCCTTCTATCCCGGTCATATAAAAGAGCGCTCTTCTCCAAAAGTACCGGACAATCTTTTTGCCACAGCGTTTCGGTAAAGATTCGAAGTGTTTGATATTTGGATGGCATAGTAAAAACAATCCCTCCTTAGATCATATTGTTGAATAGAATACAAAAGTATAGTTGTTTACAGCGGCCGCAGCGCGTTATATTCCGGCTATGCGGCATAATTATTGCCTCCATAATTTATTTTTACATTCATTATAAAGTTCCGTTGCCCCGTCAATATCTTTTAACGAATTAAACATCTTTTGAAGTGTGAACAAACATTCACTATAGTTTTCCTGATCAAAGAATTTCTGAGCCTTCTTAAAATTTGCGATTTTTTGCAGATCGGCGCTGTCTTTATAATTATAAATTTCTTTATATAGATCGACCGCCTCCTGATAATCTCCCCGATCCACCAGCACGCCGGCGTAATGATATTTGGCTTCGGTTATTCTTTCCGGAACATCCTTATAATCGCCTAATTCCGTATATAATTGGTACGCTGTCGTATAATCTTTGCTTTCTATAGATGCATTGGCCAGAAGATATTTGGCTTCAGTTATTCTTTCCGGAACATCCTTATAATCGCCTAATTCCGTATATAATCGGTACGCTGTCGTATAATCTTTGCTTTCCATAGACGCACTAGCCAGAAGATATTTTGTCTCGGGTATCCGTTTAGCGCAATCCTTATAATCCGCCAGATCCTGGTAGATCTTCAAAGCATCGCTGTATCTGCCATTTTCAACACAATCATTTGCCAACTGATAACGAACAAGATCGATCTCCTCCCCTACATCCATAGAATCGTTTAGTTCGTTATAATATGCCAGCGCACCATCGTAATCTTTGTTCTCCGCCAAGACTCCGGCATAGGCATATTTCGTTTCCAGCAGCTTTTTTGAGGAATCCTTGTAGTCGCCCAGGCTTTCAAATACCTGCAAAGCGTTGTCATAATTCCTGTTTTCCATGTAACTGACTGCTTTGTCATAGCGGTATTCCGGATAGAACACCTTTACGGAAAGCAGGCCGATACCAAAAAGCAGCACCAGGGAACAGCAGACGGCAGTGATGCGTAATAGCACCTTTTTCCGTTTCTTTTTGTTTTCAAGTTCTGTCTGGAGGTTTTTGAGCCTTTCTGCCTCCTGTTCTGCCTCCAGGAGTTTTTGCCTGGCATCCGCCTCCTGCTTGCGGGCTTTGAGAAAGTCCGGATCTCTCAGCTGAAAAATGGCCTCTTTTGGGATGGAACAGTTGATACAATGGGTCTCGTCCTTTCCATTGACAGTCCCGCAGGCGCAATACCAGAATTCCTCCCGGTCCGTCGGCAGATTCATACAGTTAAGGTCTTTCATTTTATGTACTTCCTGAATAAACGTTTCCTGGTACTCCCCAAGACTTGTGAGATAGTCCGGAGCAGCCAGAGGAATAAGAGGAGAGGCTCCTGTCCATATGCTTCCATCCTGAAAGTGAACCGACTTGACCGTCAGTTGAAATTCATTGACTTCTTTCTTTATAACATAAATGGGAGACTGGATTCCGAACCGGTCATGGAAGGCGGCATGAATCTCCTGGTAGCGGTAATTGATCGGAACGGCCGAAACATCATGATCCGTTTTCGGAAATTCGATTTCTATATGTACGGACTCTATAACCTTAGATTGTAAGTTGCAAAACTTGAATTGTAAAAGATGAAGCTGTTTGACGGTATCATACAGAAACGCGCCTTTCTCCATCAGTACGGGACAATCTTTCTGCCATAGCTTGTCTGTAAAAATACGGTTCGTTTTATACCTGGCTGCCATAGTCTATAAAGCTCCCTTTCTTTTTTGAATTTTAGAGAACATACGAGCGCTGCTTGGAAAATCCTTTACAAATATTCTATCACAATAGTCATTACATAACCAGTTAATTCCGACAGGTTTCGAGCAGTCTCCGGTTCCCGGATTTTTCCGGCAGTTCCTCTTATGTGCAGTTGAAACCGGCCCCCCTGTCCTTACATGTATACTTAACAGTACACCATTTATACATGCCAATTTTACCCTTCATGAAAAATTTACGTGAAATAACTTGTGTTTTTACTTCGCCTCAAGTACAATAAAAAAGGTTCGTGAAAAATTCAATCCTGGAGGATATGAACTTGAGAAAAAAATCGCACATCTCACTGGCGAAATATATTGTAGAAGCAAATGGAACCAAAGAGCTTTCCAAACACAAGAAAGCCTTTTACCTCGGCAGTATCCTGCCGGACTGCAAACTTTCTTTCTTGACAAAAAAACACGAATTTAACGGGACTTTCGAGGAAGTTCGGACTGAAATAAAAAGGCTGACCGTAAATTGCGATATCATGAAGCGCAATGCCCGGGTATACTGGAGGGATCTCGGCCAGGTGATCCACTACATGGCGGACTACTTCACCTTTCCGCACAATGCGACCTACGAAGGAAATCTAAAAGAACACTGCATTTACGAAAAACATCTGAAACATGGATTAAGAGAATATATCAGAAGCGGAGAAGCATCCAGAAACGCCGGCAGAATGGAAAAATTCGAGACACCGGACGCGCTTTGCATCTTCATCCAAAAAGCGCATAATGAGTACCTGGAATTCAAAAGATCGGTAGAAGAGGATTGCAGATATATCGTAGCACTTTGTCATCAGGTGGTGGAGGCTATCATCTATCTGCTCAACAAACAGATCGATAAATTCCTCGCCATAGCTTAAGATAAGAACGGGCGGTTTGGACTCTGTTGGAGTTTGAACCGCTCTTTTTGTTCCATCGGGAAGAGTTCCTGTCAATATAGAAAGTTCTATTTATTTTACCATACAACAAGGAGGAAGCGGATACATGTTAAAAATCGCACAGTTTCACAAAGTAAGCCCGGAGCAATTTGAAAAAGATTGGAAAGACTCATTCCTTGGAACACCGGATGAAGTGGTGCGCAAGGTCTACGAGGAGATCCGCATGCCGGCCCGCGCGACCAGGGGATCGGCCGGATATGATTTTTACAGCCCTCTGGAATTCACCCTGGAGCCTGGGAAAACCATCAAAATTCCTACGGGTATCCGGGCGGAGATGGAAGAAGGCTGGGTACTGAAACTCTATCCCCGCAGCGGCCTGGGCTTCAAATACAGGCTCCAGCTGAACAATACGGTTGGAATCATCGACAGCGATTATTTTTATTCCGATAACGAAGGGCATATCATGGCTAAAATCACAAATGATTCCAAAGAGAATAAAGTCTTGCAGCTAAAAACCGGTGACGGGTTCATGCAGGGGATCTTTGCACAGTTTGGAATCACGGTAGACGACGAGGCGGATGCTGTCCGCAACGGGGGGTTTGGGTCTACTTCGCGGTAGGGGGTGCGCGAGGAACGGGCGGTGATGGGCGGCCACGCAGCCGCCCATCATCGCCCTGACTACTGATTGTTGAGGGAAAGGCATCTGGTAAGTGACACGGGTACGTGCTATGATTATTAAGTATGGAATTAGGTGCGAAGTTTTTTATGCTTACTTATTTAAAATATGTTTAGAATATGTGAGTGATTGAATGTAAATGTTTACTTATGACAGAAGGGAGCCCATACTATGATTCAATTATACCACGGAGAAGGGAAAGGAAAGACTACGGCAGCTGTAGGAGGCGCGGTGCGTGCAGCTGGTGCGGGAATGCAGGTAGTATTCGGCCAATTTATGAAGGGAAATGAGACTGCAGAACTGGCAGAGTTAAAAAAAATCCCCAATATTGATATATTAAGAAGCGATGAAAACTTTGGTTTCTACTTCCAGATGACAGAAGAGCAAAAGAAACGGCTAACAGACATCCACAATCAGATCCTGGAAAAAATGAGACAGCTGGCAGAGCAGGGAAAATGCGATTTCCTGGTAATGGACGAACTTACCTATCCGATTAACTACAATCTGATCGAAAAAGATCCACTATACAAATTTTTAGAGTATAATAAGGACAAGATAGAAATAATCATAACAGGCAGAAATCCCGTCCCCCGCCTTCTGGAATTAACAGACTACGATTCAGAGATCCTCTGCCATAAACATCCCTATGAGCGTGGAATAAAAGCCCGCCATGGCATAGAATACTGACTTGCACTCCTGTCCGGCAGGGTTGCCGGGGGATGGGGGGAGCGATGGGTTTGGCGGCGGATGGCCCGCACCGGGGAGGCTTTTCCTGGGCAGGGGGAAACATTGAGAGGTCTTTGAATTTTCTTATAGGCCGGGATTTTTGCCAAGCCCGGGGCCGGACACTGTCTGAGCTTGCGAGTTTGTCCGGCCCCGGGCTGTCCTGGTAAAAATTCCGGCCTATTAGAAAATCAAAGCACCCTCGAAGTTTCCCCCTGCCCAGGAAAAGCCTCCCCGGTGCGGGCCATCCGCCGCCGAACCCATCGCTCCCCCCATCCCTACCTATTTCCTAAAAAAGAAGGTGCCCAAAACGGAACATATCACAAAGCGGAAAATGATAGATTATTTTTATGAAGTAAAAAAATACGCGTCGATGACAGCGGTCGGAACCGCACTGGTCATCGGTGTGCTCCTGGTGTCGGGAATCTATTCCGGGACCGTGGTATTCTGCGTCTGTCTGGCCGGTGCGCTTTTGTTCCTGTCTGGACTTGTCCGTCTGATACGCAGCAGGCAGTATTTAAAGAAATACTGTTCGCTGGGGGAGGAAGCGTCGGATTACATGGTGATGCTGCAGGGAGCGTATCGGAAGAAACTGGTAAACAGCATTGTGATCTGCGCAGTGCTGATTATGAGTTCGATCTGGTCGTTTATCTATATGCTCCGGGTGACCAGGATGGACGCGGGGGAAGTACTGGCTTTTTCAAATATGTGGATCGCAGCGGTCGGCGTTTATATGGTGGTGAAGGATGCGGTCTGTGTTTATTTCTGTAACTGGCTGGTGGATAAGGAATACAGCAGGTCCCTGAAACGCTATCTGACCAGGCTGTTGTTGTTTATGGCTTTTTATTGGACTGTGGTTGTAGTTGTATTTTCCTTTATGGAAAGCCGGGTGGCCAGGTGGAATACCTGGATGCTGGCGATCCTGATATTCAGCATGGGATTTGCCCTGAAGTGGCTGATGAATGTGGATTCCTGGTGGATACAGCCGTTTATCAATATGATCCCAATGGTGCCCCACCGGCCTCTGACGGTGGGATATGAGGAGGAGACCGGGGTTTACTCCATTACGATGCCGGAGGACTCGGATTTTAAAATTTTGCAGATTACGGATATTCATCTGGGAGGGAGCTTCTTTTCGGCCAGGAAGGATGAGAAGGCGCTGGAAGCGGTATTTGAACTGATCCGCAGCGCGCAGCCGGATCTGGTGATTGTTACCGGTGATTTTGTGTTTCCGCTGGGGATCCAGTCCTTATCTTTTAATAACCATGCGCCGATGATGCAGTTTGCTTCATTTATGAGAAATATCGGGATTCCCTGGGCGTTTACGTATGGGAATCACGATACGGAATTTGTGGCCTCCCATACGGCGGAGGAAATGAGAAGGATGTTTGAGGTGTTCTCGTATAAGAATACGAAGAACTTGTTATACAGCAGTGTTCAGCCGGGAATCAGCGGGAGAAGTAATCAGATGATTAAGATTCTGAATCCGGATGGTTCTTTGAATCAGGCCTTGTTTCTGCTGGACTCGAATTCTTATACCGGGAGAGGCTGGAGCCGGTATGATTATATCCATGAGGATCAGGTGATCTGGTACGAGGAGATGATCCGGGAACTGTCCTTAGAAGAGGGAAGACAGATCAGTTCCCTGCTGTTTTTTCATATACCGCTTCCTGAATTCCGGGAAGCTTATGAGAAATATAAAGCGGGCGATCCGGAGGTGGTCTGTTACTACGGTGAAGTGGGGGAAAAGAACGGGGCGATCAGTTGCCCGGATCAGCAAAGCAGGCTGTTTGAAGCAGTGACGGCTCTTGGCAGTACGAAGGGGATCTTTGTGGGACACGATCACTATAACAATATATCTCTGGAGTATAAAAAGGTCAGGCTGACCTTTGGAATGTCCATCGACTATCTGGCGATGCCTGGGATTTCCAAACGGACGGAGCAAAGAGGCGCGACGCTGATCACGCTTCATCCGGATTCGGGGATTGATATCCGGCCGATCCGGTTAAGTGAGGTTCCGGAGACAGATGAGATGTAAAATGAGATATATAGGAAATGAGAGATTGTATAGCAGGTGTTGTTGACTGGGTAATCGGTTAATGCTATACTTTATCGTGTATTTACAATCCAATATGAAAAGGTGCCCCCGCACATCCGGTGCAGGGGATAATAGGGAAACAGGTGGAAAACCTGTGCGGTCCCGCCGCTGTATGGCTTTTGCGGATCAGCTGATAGATACCACTGTATAGAACCAAATCGGGATTCCATATGGGAAGGAATACGATCTGCGGAAAAAAGCCGAGCCAGAAAACCTGCCTTTTGATAGGACTTACGCAAGCTGTCACGGAGTATGACAGGGTGTGAGAAATGGATCCTTTAAAGGATGTGTTATCATACGCTTTTTTATGTGTAAGCCGCATAAAAGAGCGTTTTTTCATTTCAAGGGAAAGTGCTCCTATGAAATAAAAAAGCCGAGTTTCGCAGATGAAACTTAGTTCATGCAGAAGCATAAACTGGAGGAACGGATGAAAAAAGGAATACTGGTAGTGAGCTTTGGGACAACTTACCGGGATACCCGGGAAAAGACGATTGGGGCCATCGAAGAAAAAATACGTGCCTCATTTCCGGAGTATCGGATCTACCGCGCTTTTACAAGTAAGATCGTACGAAGCAGAATAGAAGAAGCGGAAGGTATCCGGGTTCCGGATGTGAAGAGCGCGCTGGAGCAGATGCTGGCGGATGGTATAGAGGCAGCGGTGGTGCAGCCTACCCACATTATCGACGGAATCGAGAATGAACTGATGAAAGAGGAAGCCAAGAAGTACAGGGATCGCTTCCGGTATTTTGGTATAGGAGAACCTCTGCTGAAAAGTGAAGAGGATTATGAGATCGTAGCGGATATTTTGGAGCAGGAAAGGAAAGAGAAGGGACAGGCTGTTGTATTTATGGGACATGGCAGCGAGCATTTTGCGAATGCCTCATACCGGCGGCTGCAAAAAGTCCTGCATGGCAGAGGCCGTAAAGACTATTACATATCAACGGTGGAAGGAAAGCCGGATATCCATGAAACCCTGGGACAGGTGAGCAGCGGCGGCTACCGATCTGTCTCACTGATTCCGTTTATGATCGTAGCCGGCGACCATGCAAAGAATGATATGGCCGGAGAGGAAAACTCCTGGTGCCAGCTCTTTCGAACGCAGGGATACCGGGTTCAATGCAGGTTAAAAGGCCTGGGGGAAAATCCGGCGGTACAGGAGCTGTTTATCTCCCATCTTCGCCGGGCTTTGCCACGATAAGGGACAGATAACCCGCGGAATCCGGGATATCCTTAAGAGCAGGGTAGATTTTTTCTGTCGGCAGGCCGCAGTTTTCCACCATGGATGCGGTGAGGCGGCGATTCTTTAACTGATCCCGCACCTGTGCCAGCTGTTTCCCGGATTTCATCAGGACCTTTGTGCCGGGAAAATCAAGTACATCTTCGGTTGGATAGGCGCCGGGGATGATGACCATAGGCTGGGCCCTTTCCACCAGACCGATGTTCAAAGCGGCGGCCGCTGCACAAAATGAGGGTATCCCGCTTACGATTTCTGTCGGATAGCCGTGGGCGGAAGCGAGTTTTTTCAGATACAGATAGGTGGAGTAGATCGCCGGATCTCCAAGGGTGAGAAAACATACGGATTCTCCTTTGGACAATACCTTCTCGATCCGGGCACAGCCGGCTTCATGGCTGGCCTGAAGCCGGGCTTCATCTTTGGTCATGGGCATCTGTATGTACAGACAAGGTTTCTTATGAATTTCGGGAACTGCCTGAACGGCGATTTGATAAGCAGCGCAGCTTTCCTTGTCCGCGCCGGGGATCGCGAGCCATGCGGTTTCCCTGAGAATCCGGACGGCTTTTATGGTCAGCAGTTCCGGGTCCCCGGGACCGACGCCTATGCCGTATAAAGTACCATTCATGGAATATTCTCCTTTCATTTGGCGGCAGAGGAATCCAAATGGATACCAGCCACAAATTATCTGCATTGTAACATGGGTTAGAAAGATTGAAAAGTAAAATTTTCGGGTGATCGGGATGCTGGAAGAATACAGATATAAGGATAAAAAAAAATTGAGATGCGGTTACACCACCGGGTCCTGCGCGGCCGCGGCTGCCAAAGCGGCTGCTCAAATGCTGCTTGACGGGAACCGAATTGAAGCGGTGGAGTTAACGACACCGGGGGGCGTGCTTTTGCGGCTGCCGTTGTATGGCGTCCGGCAGCAGAACGGCGCGGTAACCTGCGGGGTGAAAAAAGACGCGGGAGACGATGCAGATGTCACGGACGGAATTATGATCTATGCCACCGTACGTAAGACAGACCAGGGAATCTGCCTGGACGCAGGGGAGGGCATCGGCAGGGTGACCAGGGAAGGGCTTCAGCAAAAGCCGGGTCAGCCGGCGATTAACCAGGGCCCGCAAAATATGATCCGACAGGCGGTGGAGGAGATCTCGGACCGGTATGGTTATGAAGGCGGTTTTGAAATCCTTCTGTCCGTGCCGGAAGGAAAGCAGATCGCGGAAAAAACCTTTAATTCCAGACTGGGGATCAAAGACGGTATCTCTATCCTGGGTTCTACCGGGATCGTGGAGCCTATGAGTGAGGCGGCGCTGGTGGAGACGATCCGTCTGGAGCTCCAGGTAAAGGCAGCGGCCGGTATCCGGGACGTGATGGTCGCTCCGGGGAATTATGGGAAGGATTTTGCTTCGGAACAGCTGGGAATTGACCTGGATATCTGTGTGAAATGCAGTAATTTTATAGGGGATACCCTGGATATGGCGTGTCAGATGGATTTTCGCAGCCTGCTTCTCATCGGGCATATCGGAAAACTGGTGAAGATCGGAGCCGGGGTAATGAACACACACTCCCGTTTCGCAGACGCCAGAATGGAGACGCTGACCGCCTGTCTTTTGCAGGCGGGGGGAGACGCGCAGATGGGAAGACAGATTCTCGGCTGTGTGACCACAGACGAGGCACTGGAGATCCTTAAGACAGCGGGAATGACGGAAGCAGTGATGAACGTATTGATGAATAAGATAGAGGCTCATCTGAACCATCGAACGGGCCGGGAGCTGGAGACAGGCGTGATCCTGTTCTCTAACAAGTATGGATTATTGGGGCAGACCCAAAACGCGGACATTTTGCTTAAGCGGTTTCGGGATCGGTCAACAGATCAGGAGGGCAGGTGATATTATGGTGAATTTTGTGGGGGCGGGTCCCGGTGCAGAGGATCTGATCACGGTACGGGGGCAGGAACTGCTTCGGGCGGCGGATATCATTATCTACGCCGGGTCCTTGGTCAATCCGAAGCTTCTAGAGGAAGCAAACGCGGACTGCCGGATTTATAACAGTGCTTATATGACGCTGGACGAGGTGATGAAGGTGATGATCGACGCAGACCGCTTGGGCCGCAGAGTGGTACGCCTGCACACCGGGGATCCGTCCCTGTATGGGGCTATCCGGGAGCAGATGGACAGGCTTAAAGAAGCGGGAATTCCCTATCAGATATGCCCTGGAGTCAGCAGCTTTTGTGCGGCAGCAGCGGCTTTACAGGCAGAATATACACTTCCAGCGGTTTCCCAGTCGGTGATCATCACCAGAATGGAAGGGAGGACGCCGGTGCCGGAGCTGGAGCAGCTGCATCTTCTGGCAGGACATGGCTGCACCATGGTGATATTTTTGAGTGTGGGCATGGCAAAAAAAGTACAGCAGGAACTGCTGCGGGGCGCTTATTCAGGGGATACGCCCTGTGCTATCGTATATAAAGCCAGCTGGAAAGAGGAACAGATCGTTCGCGGAATGCTCAAAGATCTGCCCCAGATGGCATTTACCCATGGAATCCGAAAAACCGCATTGATCGTGGTCGGGGAATGCCTGGGGGAGGATTATGAACTGTCGAAGCTGTATGATGCGTCCTTTACCACAGAGTTCCGAAAGGGGACCAAGGTATGAGGCGGGCGGCCATCCTGTCATTTACAGAAAAGGGCACCGGACTGAATCTATGGATTGGGGAACAGATCCGAAGGGAATCCCCTGGAATGACGATAGAGAACTATGCGGTCAGCCGGTTCGCGGCGGGGGAATGCAGACCATTTACAAGTATTACGGAACTGATGTGTGATCTCTTCCCCAGTATGGACGGGATCCTGTTCATCGGAGCTATGGGCATTGCGGTGCGGAGTATTGCGCCGCTGATCGCGGGCAAAGACTGCGATCCGGCGGTGCTGGTGATGGATGAACTGGGGGAATATTGTGTCAGTGTACTGTCCGGACATCTGGGCGGCGCCAACGAATGGTGCCGGGAAGTTGCAGTATGCGCCGGAGCCCAACCGGTCATTACCACGGCTACGGATTGCGAACAACGTTTTGCGGTAGATGTATTCGCCGCAAAGAATTTCCTGAGTATAACCGAGATTGGAAAAATAAAGGAAATCTCCGGCCGTATCCTGGAAGGGAAAAAGGTGGGAGCGGCATCGGAAGAGGAAATCTCCGGGCCGGTTCCGGATGGTTTACGGTATTATCCCATATCTTCGCCGGAAGGAGCCGTGATTTCAGATGAGCTTTATCATCCTGGCAGCACAGGGACGGCGGAGGAGGCCGGTTTCTATATCGGATACGATAAAACAGCACTGCCGTTTCAGACCACCCTGCACCTGATCCCCCGGGATCTGTTCGTGGGGATGGGATGCAGAAAGGGGACACCGTTCACCCAGTTGGCAGATTTTTTAGACCGGGCTTTTCGGGAACGGGGAATGGCAGCTGAACGAATCCGGGCGATTTACTCCATTGACCGGAAAAAGGAGGAAGAGGGCCTGATACAGCTGGCGCGCAAACTTAGGGTTCCGTTTGTGACCTTCTCAGAGGACGCGCTTCGGAAGGTAGAAGGAGAATATCAGGGCTCCGCTTTCGTGGAACATACGGTCGGGGTGGATAATGTCTGCGAGAGGAGTGCGGTGCTTGGAAGCGGGGGCGGCGTGTTATTGGTTCCAAAACAGGCGGAAAACGGAATGACCTTTGCCGTTGCGCAGAAGAAATTCCGGCTCCGCTGGACATGGCAGACTCCGGCTCCGCTGGATATGGCAGACTGGGAATGAGTTCAGATGAATCATCCATGATTTATATATAATCAAGGAAAGAAGGAGCAGCTAACATGTTAAGAGTGATCGGATTTGGGCCCGGAGGCTACGAATATATGACAATCGAGGCAAAGAGGGCCATGGAGGCCAGCGATCTGATTGTGGGATACACGGTCTATGCCGATTTGGTCCGGGAATATTTTCCGGGGAAAGAATATTATACCACACCTATGAAACAGGAAACCGAGCGGTGCCTGTATGCGCTTACGAAAGCCCGTGAGGGCAGGGAGGTGGCGGTGGTATGCAGCGGCGACAGCGGTGTGTATGGGATGGCGAGCCTGCTCTGTGAACTGGCCGGAGAGGAACCGGGAACCACGCTTAAGTTCATAGCTGGAGTGACGGCGGCCTGCAGCGGCGGCGCGGTACTGGGAGCCCCATTATCCCACGACTTCGCGGTGATCAGCTTAAGTGATCTGCTGACCCCCATGGAACGGATCAGGCAGCGCATCGCGCTGTGTGCCCAGGCGGATATGGTTCTGTGTATTTATAATCCATCCAGCCGCAAACGGAAAGATTATCTGAAGGAAGCCTGTGATATCATCCTGCAGTACCAGCCGCCGGATACGGTCTGCGGTTATGTGAAGCAGATCGGCAGGGATGGCGAAGAGGCTGTGATCTGTACGCTCCGGGAAATGCGGGAAACACAGGTGGACATGTTTACCACCGTATACATAGGCAGCAGCCAGACGAAAAAAATCGGGAATTGGATGGTGACTCCCCGTGGATACCATTATGCATCGGTATAAGGTCATACTATTCGGCGGTACGTCGGAGGGGCGGGAGCTGAGCGAATATTTAAGCGCGCTGGGGATTCCGTCGCTGATCTGCGTCGCCACGTCCTACGGCGAAGAATTGATCCGGGAAGTCCCGGGGAAGCTGGATGTCCGGACGGGACGGCTGGACATGGAAGAGATGAGCCGGCTTTTTGTGCGGGAACAGCCGAAGTTCGTGGTGGATGCCACCCATCCCTATGCCAGCGCTGTTACACAGAATATCCGCGAAGCCTGCAGGATTGCGGATATATCATACAGAAGGCTGCTTCGTCCCGCGCAGGCGGGAGCAGTTCCGATGGAGAAACTGGATACGAAGGAGGAAGCGGCTGCAATAGATAGGGCAGATAGAATGCACGCTGATCTTGTGATCCATGCGGCGGATATCGGCACAGCCGCAAAGATACTCACCGGGACCGAAGGGAATATCCTGGTAACCACCGGCAGCAAAGAGTTAAAACCTCTGTGCGCTATTCCTCATTATGAAGAACGGCTTTTTGTGAGAGTGCTTCCTGTGCCGGAAGTGCTGGAAGCCTGCCATGCCAGCGGTATCAAAGGGAGACATCTGATCGCGATGCAGGGGCCGTTTTCCGAAGAGCTGAATTATGCGCTGATCCGTGAATTCGGTATCCGCTGGCTGCTGACGAAAGAATCAGGCAGGCAGGGAGGTTTTCAGGAAAAGATAAACGCAGCCAGAAAAGCGGATATCCGTGTCCTGCTGATAGACAGGCCGGTGCAGGAGAGCGGTTATTCTCTGGAAGAGATGAAAATACAGATAGGAGAATTGGCTGGATGAGGAAAGAGATCGCTTTGGTGGGATGTGGAATGGGCACGCCCGATACCCTGACGGTTGAAGGAAAATGCCGGATCACACAGGCCGAGGTGCTGATCGGGCCTGAGCGGCTGGTCAGACCCTATGCGGACAGTAAAAAAGAGATATGGGTACAGTACCAGGCTGAACAGATCCGGGAGATCATTGATCAGTCCCCCAGGCAGCGGTTTGCCGTCCTCTTGTCCGGCGACACGGGATTCTACAGCAATACACGGAATCTGGAAAAAGCGCTGGAAGGCTATCACACAGCAGTGATACCAGGTATTTCCTCCCTCGCTTATTTTTCCGCAAAGATCGGCATTCCGTGGGAGGATGCCTTCATCCTGAGCCTGCATGGCAGAAAGCAAAGTCTGGCTACAGCCGTACGAAAGCACAGCAAGGTCTTTGTGCTGACCGGGGAAGATGCGGCAGAACATTTGCAAGGCCTCACAGAAGCTGGTTTCGGCAGCTGCGGCTTATGGATCGGGGAGAACCTGTCCTACCCGGAAGAGCGGATATCCTCCGGCCAGGTACGGGATTTTCTGGATAAGGAATTTCAGTCGCTGTGTGTTCTGATGATCCTGTCGGAACATGCGGAGGGGAAAACAATCAGAGAAGGCAAAACCTGTGTGGGAATTCCCGAGGAAGCATTCATCCGGGGAAACGTGCCGATGACCAAGCCGGAGATCCGGGCGGTGGTCATGAGCAAACTGGCGCTTAAGGAAACAGATATCGTATATGATATCGGAGCCGGAACCGGCTCTGTGTCGGTAGAGATGGCCATGGCTGCGGACCGGGGCAAGGTCTATGCGATTGAGTGTAAGCCGGAGGCGGTGGAACTGATTAAAAAAAACGCGGAACATTTTGGCCTGCGGAATCTGGCGGTTGTGGACGGCATGGCCCCGGAGGTGTTGGAAGGCCTGCCGGTGCCGGACGCCGCTTTTATCGGAGGCAGCAAAGGCAGGGTTGCTGCGATTCTTACGAGGCTGTTCCGGCAGAATCCGCAGATGCAGGTGGTATTGGATGCCATTGCTTTAGAAACGGTAACGGAGGTTCTTACAATATGTACACAGATGCAGTTACAGATGGATATAGTACAGGTTCAGGTGAGCAAAACCCACGTGGCGGGCAGTTATCATATGCTGACAGGTCAGAATCCTGTGTTCATTATCACAGTGAGAAAATTCCCGGAGCTTTAGAAGGGGAAGAGCCGGTTCCCAGAATACTGATCGCCGGGACCGGAAGCGGGGCCGGAAAAACCTCCATCACCTGCGGGATTCTCAACAGCCTGATCCGGCGGGGACATTCGGCCGCGGCTTTTAAGTGCGGGCCGGATTATATCGATACCATGTTCCACAGCCGTGTACTGGGAGTGAGTACGGGGAATCTGGACAGTTTTTTTACGGACCGGGATAAGCTGCTGCATTTAATCTGGAAAAATGGCAAAGAGAAAGAGATCAGCATCGTGGAAGGGGTTATGGGATATTATGACGGGATCGGGTTCACAGATCAGGGCAGCAGCCGTGATATTGCACAGCTGACCGATACCCCCGTAGTTCTTCTGGTGAACTGCGGGGGGATGGGGTGTTCCGTGCTGGCTGTGCTGAAGGGATTTCTGGAGTTTCGGCAACCGTCTATGATCCGGGGGGTTATTTTTAATAGGATGCCGGAAAGTCTGTATCCGGAAGCAAAGAGGGTGGCGGAGGAAATGGGGATTTGTGTATTCGGCTATGTTCCCCGGCAGAAACAGGAGCTTCTCTTCCAGAGCCGTCATCTGGGCTTGGTTACCGCACGGGAGATTGATAATTTCAAAGAGATCGTAGACCGGTTTTCGGATCAATTGGAACGGACCATTGATCTTGACGGTCTGATGACACTTGCGAAGTCTGCTCCTCCGATAGTTAGAAAGGCGGTATCCGGGGAGCATATGGCAGAACCAGTAAGGATCGCTGTGGCAAAGGATGAAGCTTTCTGTTTCCTGTATAGGGACAACCTGGACTATCTGCAGGAGCATGGCTGTGAGATCGTATACTTCAGCCCGCTTAAGGATTCCGGCCCCGGAGAGGATATCGATGGACTGATATTGAGCGGAGGCTATCCTGAGCTCTATGCGGAAAAACTGGCACACAATGAAGCAATGCGCCGGCAGATCAGGAGGAAGATAGAAAATGGCCTGCCCTGTATTGCGGAGTGCGGCGGTTTCCTATATCTGCATGAGGAGCTGGAGGGGGAGGACGGCACATATCATTCCATGGCAGGAGTGCTGAAGGGACGCTGCTATAAGACGGAACATCTGCAGCGGTTCGGGTATCTGGAACTTAAGCCGGAAGCAGACTGTCTGTTGGGAGAAACGGGGGATACCATCAAAGCCCACAGTTTCCATTACTGGGACAGTGAACACAAGGGCAGCGCGTTTCTGGCGGTGAAGCCGGGCAGCCGCAGACAGTGGCAGGAAGGAATCTCTTCAGATACATTGTATGCAGGTTTTCCGCATCTGTATTTCTTTGGAAATGAGAAGGCCGCGGATCGTTTTATTGCGAAGGCCGGGGAGTATCATAGAGAAAGAGCGCAGAGGCATGGGGAGCAAAAGGAGCATGCCGTAGAAGCGGAGGAACAAAAAACCTGCGGATGGGAAAGAAGGATTGGAATGGAGAATATACCGGAGTTTACACGGGAGCAGTATACCGCATATCTGGCAGGACAGATGCCCTGCGGAATCGATGAGGCGGCAGCAGGACGGGCGGCAGACCGGTGGGACAGTATAGCCAAACCGCTGAAAGGGTTGGGGAGGCTGGAGGAGCTGGTGATACAGATCGCGGGTATTACCGGGGATGAAAATGTGCGGATCGGAAAGCGTGCGGTCATCGTCATGTGCGCGGATAACGGGATTGTGGAAGAGGGGGTTACACAGACGGATTCTGAAGTGACCGCTGTCGTGTCATTAAATATAGCCAAAGGAACTGCAAGCATCAACCGGATGTCGGACAGGGCCGGGATCGATGTGATTCCGGTCGATATAGGGATTGCCCGGGGGATCACGCATCCAAATCTGCGGGCAATGAAAGTCGCGGATGGTACCAGAAACTTTCTGAAGGGTCCGGCCATGTCTGAAGAGGAAGTCTGCCGTGCCGTAGACACCGGGATTCGTCTGGTCCGGGAATGCCGGGAGCAGGGGTATGAACTGCTGGCTACCGGAGAGATGGGCATCGGAAATACGACAACCAGCAGCGCGCTGATTGCCGCTTATCTGGGGCTTTCCGCCAAAGATACCGTGGGAAGAGGCGCAGGCCTGGATGATGAAGGACTTGCCAGAAAACGCGGGGTCATCGCACGGGCACTGGAAACCTATCCGGTGGAACGTATGAGTCCATTGGAGATCCTTCAGACCCTGGGAGGGCTGGATCTGGCCGGTATGGCTGGTATCTTTATCGGAGGCGCCGTTTACCGGATCCCGGTGATCGTGGATGGATTGATCTCCGCTGCCGCCGCGCTGGCGGCTGTCCGCATCTGCCCGCAGGTGAGGCCGTTCCTGCTGGCTTCCCATCTGAGCCGTGAACCGGCGGCAGAACCGGTGATGAGGGAACTGGGGCTTTCTCCCGTCATAGACGGTCATCTGGCCCTGGGAGAGGGGACCGGAGCGGTGCTGCTGGTGCCGATGCTGGATATGGCGCTGGAAGTCTACCGGGAAAATGACAGTTTTTCCGAAATCGGGATAGAAGCATACCAGGAGTATGAAGACAGCGGGGAAAACGGAAATGAAAACACGAAGGTAAATATTGATATATCCAAAAAAGAATGCATAGGAGATATTAGATGAGATGCCTGGTGACCGGCGGAAGCGCCAGCGGGAAATCGGAATATGCGGAAAACCTGGCCGCAGAGCTCTCAAGAGGCGTATCCCTCTATTACATAGCAACCATGGAACCCTATGGCGAGGAGGCAGGAAAGAGGATACGCCGTCATCGCAGGCTTCGGGAGGCAAAGGGATTTCAGACGATCGAGTGTTACCGGAATATTCATCAGGCGTTTGAACTGCATCCAGACGCAGCAGGGAAGGACAGAGCCGTTGCGGATGCCGCGGGCGGCGGCATTTCCCCGACAGTCCTTTTGGAATGCCTTTCGAATCTGCTGGCAAATGAGATGTATGGGGAACAATCGCTTAAGGAAGAGCCAAAGGCGCTGGCAGAACGCATCTTCCGCCAGATAAAGGATCTGGGCCGGCGGTGCCGTCACCTGGTCATCGTCACCAATGAGATATTTTCCGACGGCCATACCTATCCGCCGGAAACGGAGGGGTATATAGAGAGTCTCGGCTTTCTGAATACCTTGCTGGGAGCCTGGATGGATCAGGTATATGAGGTCGTCTATTCGATTCCGGTTCTGCTGAAAACCATATCGGCAGTGCCCGCAGGGAAAGGGGAAGAACGATGACAATCCTGAAATCATGTATCATCGCCTTTGGGATGTACAGTAAAATTCCGATGCCGGGAGTTGAGTGGTCTGAGAAAAATATGCGTTACAGTATCTGCTTTTTCCCATTGGTAGGCGCGGTGCTGGGGCTGCTTATATTCGGTTTTTACACCATCTGCCGTCTGGCCGGTTTCAGCCAGGCGTTCCTGGGAGCCGGGGTTCTGACTTTGTCAGTCCTCGTTACCGGAGGCATTCATCTGGACGGATATATGGATACGATGGACGCGCTGCATTCCTATAAGCCGAAGGAGAGGAAGTTGGAGATTCTGAAAGACTCCCATATCGGTGCGTTTGCGGTGTTAATGCTCATCCCATATGTCCTTTTGACCTATGGGGCTTTAACGGAGCTTAAGAATCAGACGGCCTTTATTTTGTACGGGTGCAGCTTTGTCTGGTCCAGGACATTGAGCGGCCTTTCTGTCGTATGGTTCCGGGGGGCCAGGAAAGAAGGGCTGCTTTACGCATTTTCATCAACCGCTCATAAAAGGGCGGTACGGCTGGTTCTGATACTTCTGCTGGCGGTTACGGCAGCTGTGATGGCAGCGGTGCAGCCGGTACTGGGGAGCGGGATGTGTGCGGCCGGCGGCTTGTGTTTTATCTACTACCGCTATAAGGCTTACAAAGAGTTCGGCGGGGTGACCGGCGATCTGGCCGGCTGGTTCCTGGCATGTGCGGAGCTTTGTATGCTGCTGGTTCTGGTGGTTTTACAGCGTTTCCTATAGAAAGACAGGAGGGATGCCGGATGCATTTATATATTGGAGGAAAGGCACAGGGAAAACGGGCCTATGTGGAAATGACGGAGGGAAGCGGGGCGGATATCATTTCCGATTATCAGGAAGTGATCCGGCGGCAGCTGGAGCAGCGGCAGGATCCCATCGGGTGCCTTAAGGATCTGCTGTCAGAAAAACCGGATGTGGTTATTATCTGTGACGAAGTGGGATATGGAGTGGTACCCATAGAAAAAGAAGAAAGAGAGTTCCGGGAAGCGGTGGGACGGACCATGTGTGAAGCGGCGCAGGCGGCGCAGACGGTGGTTCGGATCGTATGCGGAATCGGACAGAAGATAAAATGAAGATTACGCTGATCCGGCATGGGATGACAAAGGGCAACGAAGAAAAGCGGTATATAGGAACCACGGATGAGGATCTGAGCCCATCCGGAGTGCGCGCGCTGCTGGAGGCAAAAGAAGCGGGGCGGTACCCAAAAGCGGACCTGCTGTATATAAGTCCCATGAGGCGGTGTGTACAGACAGCAGGCCTGCTCTATCCGGGTATGGAATTTTGCCCGGTCAGCGCATGGAAGGAATGCAGCTTCGGCCTGTTCGAAGGAAAGAATTATCTGGAATTAAGCGGGTGCAAAGAGTACCGGGAATGGATCGACAGCGGCGGTACGCTTCCGTTTCCGGGAGGAGAGGACAGAGCGCACTTTAAGGAGAGATGTGTCGGAGAATTTCTCCATGTGATGAACAGGGCGGCGGCCAAATGGAACCAAGAGCTTAAGCAGGTGCAAAAGAGTTTGGTTATGATCGCACATGGAGGAACCATCATGGCGGTCATGGAAGCTCTGGGGGAACCAAAGGGTGATTATTTTGATTATCAATGCGCCAACGGCGGCGGGTTTGAATGCGTTGTGCAAACAGACGGCGGTGGGGGCGAGGGCGTTGTTCAGGCAGAGGGCAGCGATGGATGGCAGCTTAAGATTGTGAGGAAATTATGATTCGTTTGATAACAGGATTTATACTGGATCTTCTGTTTGGGGATCCGTACTGGATGCCGCATCCGATACGGGGAATCGGATGGGTCATTCAACAGCTGGAGCAGCGGCTTTTAAGAGAAGAAGATCCACCAGGGGTCCAGTTGTGGAAAGGGGCGGCTCTGGCGGTGTTGGTATGTCTCGTATCCGTACTGATACCAGCGGGCCTGCTGCTGCTGTCTTATCGGATACACCGGTATCTTGGTATGGCGGTGGAAGCGTTTATGTGTTACCAGCTGCTGGCGACGAAATGTCTGAAGGTTGAGAGCATGAAAGTCTACCAGGCGCTGAAGGACGGCGACGTGGAAGGAGCCAGAACAGCGGTGTCCATGATTGTGGGGAGAGATACCTCTGTGCTGGATGAGACGGGGATAACAAAGGCCGCGGTGGAAACCGTGGCGGAGAACGCGTCGGATGGCAGTATCGCGCCTCTGCTTTATATGGCACTGGGTGGCCCTTTGCTGGGTTTTTTCTATAAAGCGGTGAATACGATGGATTCCATGATTGGTTATAAAAATGAAAAATACCTGTATTTTGGCAGAACAGCGGCCAGAGTGGATGACATATTGAATTATCTTCCATCCAGGATCAGCGGCCTGCTCATGACGGCAGTTTCATTTCTGCTGGGAATGGATGGAAAGAACGCGTGGCGGATCTTAAGGCGGGACGGCAGGAAACATGACAGCCCCAATTCGGCGCAGACCGAGGCAGCCTGCGCCGGGGCACTAAAGATCCAGCTGGCGGGAGACGCCTGGTACTTCGGGCATAAGAAAGAGAAGCCGGTGATCGGAGATCCGGTCCGGCCGGTAGATGCGGAGGATATCAGGCTGGCCAACCGTCTGCTGTACGGTTCGGCGGTTCTTGCCCTTTTGGCGGTGTGCGCCGTCAGAGGGGGGATGTATTGTATCATGAGAATAAAGATCTGAATGATAATGAAGGAGCTTACCAGAATGAGACCTACAGACCAGGACAGGCACGGAGGCAATATATACAACCGGCAGATCAGGTATGATTTCTCCAGCAATATCAATCCGCTTGGAATACCTGCGTTCGCGCTTCAGAAGCTTCGGGAGGAAGCGGTCTGCTGTGAGCGGTATCCGGACCCGGAATACCGCGGATTAAAGACTGCCATAGCCCAGATGGAGCAGGTCCCCGGTGAGTGGGTAATCTGCGGCAACGGCGCATCGGAATTAATCTATGCGCTTCCAAGGGCACTGGCGAAGAAAAAAGAAAGGCCGCTCCGGGCGCTGGTCCCCCAGCCCTCATTTTCCGAATATGAGCGGGCCGTGGATGCCGCCGGCGGACAGGCCGTGTCTTTTATCCTGAAAAAAGAGAACGGTTTCCGGATCACGGATGAAATCCTTAACAAACTGACGCCGGATACAGACCTATTGTATCTGTGCAATCCTGCAAATCCCATGGGCAACCGTCTGGAAAAGGATTTGTTTGCAAACATTCTGAGACAGTGCCGGGAATCGGGGACCGTTGTAATGCTGGATGAATGTTTTCTCCCGTTTTGTGAGGATTATGAGACTGCCAGCGGGAAACGGGTATTGAAAGAAAATCCGCAGCTGTTTGTACTGAATGCCTTTACGAAGATTTATGCGATGCCGGGAATCCGCCTGGGCTATGGCATGTGCAGCGATAACACGCTGCTGCGGGGAGTCCGGGAACAGATCCCCGAATGGAGTGTATCCCAGGCTGCACAGACGGCCGGTACCAGCATCGCCAGGCACAGGATCCGGGAACCCCGGTGGGATTATTTGCCTCGCACCAGGGAGCTGATCCGTAACCAGCAAAAGGAGATGGCCGAAAAACTTCGGGAACTGGGAATGGAAGTATTTTCCCCGGCCGCGGATTTTATATGCTTCTATAGCCGGATCCCTTTATTTGAAGGACTGGAGAGGGCAGGGATCCTGATCCGCAGCTGTGCGAATTACCAGGGCCTAACGGCCGGATATTACCGGGCAGCGGTCAAAAACCCGGAGGAAAACAGGGTGTTGCTGCGGGAGATCCGGCGTATTGTAAATGCGGCAGGGAAGGAACAGTACCCGGGAATGCAGCCGTCACCGGGAATGGAACAGGCAGGTGAGAGTTGTGGCTAAAAATATAATGATACAGGGAACGATGTCAAATGCGGGAAAGAGCCTGCTGACAGCCGGATTGCTCCGGGTATTCGCCCAGGACGGCTACCGCGTGGCTCCGTTCAAATCCCAGAACATGGCGCTTAATTCCTATATAACGGCGGAAGGGCTGGAGATGGGGCGGGCGCAGGTGGTGCAGGCGGAGGCGGCAGGCATCGAACCGTCGGTGCGGATGAACCCGATCCTGTTAAAACCGGTCAGCGATGTGGGAAGCCAGGTGATCGTATGCGGTGAGGTACGGGGAAATATGCCCGCAGCTGAATATTTCCGCTATAAACAGAAGCTGGTACCGGTGATCATGGAGGCCTACCGGGAACTGGAAAAAGACCGGGACATCATCGTGATCGAAGGTGCGGGAAGCCCCGCGGAGATCAATTTAAAGACCCATGATATCGTCAATATGGGACTGGCAAAGATGGTGGACGCGCCTGTCCTGCTGGCAGGGGATATAGACCGGGGCGGTGTCTTCGCCCAGCTGTACGGTACCGTAGAACTTCTGGAACCGCAGGAGCGGGAGCGGGTCAAGGGACTGATCATCAACAAGTTCCGGGGCGACCGTGGCATCCTGGAACCTGGAATCGCCATGCTGGAGGAAAAGTGCCGGCTGCCGGTCGTGGGTGTGATGCCGTGGATCAGCGTGGATATCGAGGACGAGGACAGCCTGACGGAACGGTTCTATAGGAAGGGTACAGCCGGGGAAGTAAAAGCGGCGGTAATCCGGCTGCCGCATATTTCTAATTTTACGGACTTTAATCCGCTGGAAACCGTGGAGGGGCTGGAGGTTGTATATGTATCGTCAGTGAAAGAACTGGGGGAGCCGGATCTGATCCTGCTGCCGGGTACGAAGAATACCATGGGAGATCTCAGATGGCTGCGGCAGAGCGGGCTGGAGACAGCGGTTCTTAAGTGTGCGGCGAAAGGGGTTCCGGTATTCGGGATCTGCGGCGGTTATCAGATGCTGGGGGAGAGCCTTTGTGATCCCTGCGGGGTGGAGTATGGCGGACAGATGCAGGGGATGGGGCTTTTGCCGGTCCAGACAGTATTTGAAGAACAGAAGGTAAGAACCAGAGTCCACGGTACCGTGTCAGGCCTTACGGGCTTTTACCAGGGGCTGTCGGGCAGCTCTTTTACCGGATATGAAATCCACATGGGGACATCGCGTACCATCGGCGCCGCGGCCTCCGGAACCGGGGGCTCAGGGTCAGACAAATGTGGCAGGGAGTTTGGACAGGTGTCTGATTTTTCCAGGATACGGTTAGCCGTAAGCGGCTCCGGAGCGGGACCGGTGAAAGCGGACGGATGTGTCTGCCGGAATGCAGCCGGCACTTATGTGCATGGGATATTTGAAAACAATGAATTTACCAACCGTTTTCTGCGTCTGATCTACCGGCGGAAAGGATTGTCCTTTGAAGACAGCAGGCATATGGATATCGAAGAGTATAAGCGAAGGCAATACGACCAGCTGGCGGACGCGGTGCGGGAAAATCTGAATATAAACGAGATTTACCGTATGGTCGGAATATAAGAGCAGGAAGAAGGAGGCGGTTTCGTATGCATTTTGATACCATGGACCCTCAAAAAATAGAACAGAGAAGTTTTGAAATTATTGAGCAGGAACTTAAGCGGGATCTGGACCCGATACAAAAACCGGTGATCAAACGGGTGATCCATACAACGGCGGATTTTTCCTACGCGGATACCCTGTGCTTCTCTGACCAGGCGGTGGAAAAAGCACTGGCTGCGATCCAAAACGGCGTGTCGATCGTGACGGACACGAATATGGGAAAGGCGGGTATCAGCAAACAGACCCTGGCCGGATTCGGAGGGCAGGTCCACTGCTTTATGGCCGATGAGGATGTGGCCGGAGAAGCGAAGCGAAGAGGGGTTACCCGGGCGGCCGTCAGCATGGAAAAAGCGGCCGGCCTGGGAGAAGATTTTATCTTTGCCATCGGCAATGCTCCTACGGCACTGATCCGCCTGCGGGAGCTGATCGACGAAGGCCGTATTCATCCCCGGCTGGTGATCGGGGTTCCGGTTGGTTTCGTAAATGTGGCGGAGGCCAAGGAATATCTGATGGAGGCGGATGTTCCCTATATCGTCGCCAGAGGAAGAAAAGGCGGCAGCAACGTGGCGGCTGCGATCTGCAACGCCCTGCTGTATATGTGTGTATGAGCAGGCAACCTCACAAACACCAGGGAGCGGAGTCGATTGATTACTATGCTTACACCTCCGGCATGCGGAAAGTAAACGCCTCCTTTAAAGTGTTGTTTTCTGTCGCTCTGCTGATCGTCTGCATCGTTTTGGATCATATCTGGGTATCTGTTACGGTGATGATCAGCATGGGTCTGCTGACCATATGTGTGGGAGGCTTAAGTATCCGCCGGTATCTGTCCCTTATGAAAATTCCCGCCGCATTTATATTGATGGGAAGTATCGCCATCGGACTGGGTGTCGCCACCAGGCCTTACGGAGATTTTAACCTGAATCTGCGCCTGTTTTATTTATATACTTCCAGAACAGACATCATGCGGGCGGTTCAGCTGAGCTTTAAAGCTCTGGGTGCGGTCAGCGCCATGTATATGCTCACGCTTTCCACACCTGCCAGTGAAATCATCTCGGTGCTGGGCCGGGCACATCTGCCGAAACTGCTCATCGAGCTGATGAATATGATATACCGTTTTATTTTTATACTGCTGGACGTGCAGGGCAGAATGAGTACAGCGGCCAGGGCCAGGCTCGGGTATGAGGGCTTCCGGAGAAGCTGCTATACGTTCGGGAATATAGCCGGAAATCTATTGATCCTGTCCTTTCGGAAAGCAGGGATTTACTATGATGCCCTGGAAAGCAGGGGATATGAAGGGGAGCTTAAGTTTTTGGAGGAAGAGAAAAAAACAGAGGTCTGGCAGGTAATGGCTGCTGTCGGGTATTTGCTTGCTTTGGTGAGCTTGTCGGTTCTTTTATGAGGGAAAACACATAGAGCTTTAGAATAGATGGCGCGGCAAATGCGCCGCTGGAGGAAAAAATGGGATCAAAGCAGCGAGTGGAAGAGAATCCTGCCATTCTGGAAATCCGGGAACTCACCTATCAATATGATACCGGAACCCAGGCACTTGACGGTGTCAATCTAAGAATCTGTAAAGGAGAACGTATTGCAGTGCTTGGAGCCAATGGGGCGGGAAAATCCACGTTATTTTTAAATATGAACGGGGTGCTGTCTCCAGATCATGGGGAGATCTTTTTTCACGGTGAAAAAGTGAATAAAAAAAATATCAACGCGCTGCGCAAAAAGGTGGGGATTGTTTTCCAGGATGCGGATAGCCAGATCATCGCATCTACGGTATTGGCAGAGGTGTCCTTTGGACCCATGAATCTGAAACTGGCCAGGCCGGAAGTGGAAAAGCTGGTGGATGAGGCCCTGGATTATATGGATCTGAACGAATTTCGGGACAGGCCGCCGCATTATTTAAGCGGCGGGGAAAAGAAGCGGGTCAGTATCGCGGATATCATCGCGATGAAGCCGGAAGTGATCATTTTTGATGAGCCTACCGCCTCCCTGGATCCGGTCAACGCCGGAATGCTGGAGGAAGTCCTGAAAAAGCTCGGGTCAGAGGATAAAACCATTATCATATCCACACACGATGTGGATTTTGCCTACCGCTGGGCCCAGAGAGTCCTGGTGGTCTGCGCAGGTAAGGTGATCGGGGACGGGACGGCATTGGACGTGTTCTCCGACACAGAGATTCTGACAAGGGCGCATCTGAAGCGTCCGGCCCTGATGGATATCTATGAGATGCTGGTAGAAAAGCATCTGCTGCCGGATCAGAAGAAATATCCCAGAGATACCGAAGCGTTCAGAGATCTGGTAGAGAGAGCATAAAGTGTCTGTTCAGCAGAAGTACTTACTTTAGTTCAGGCAATTCGCGGGATGTTTTAAGACCGCTTTTGCATATACATTGGCGCACAGCGTAAGCCGTGAGCCTGCCCGAAAGGGTGCATTTAAGGGGAAGAGGTGCCTGCATTTCTCCGCAGGATAATAGGGAAAAGGGTGAAAAGCCCTTGCGGTCCCGCCGCTGTAAGAGAGGAGTTTGCGTCCGTCTCCGTATTTTCACACGAATACGGGAATCACTGGGAAACCGGGAAGAGAGTGGAGGCAAATGCGGATGCTCGAGTCAGAAGACCTGCCCTTCCTATTTGCGTTCCAGCCTAACGGCGCGGGACAAACTGCGTATCAGCCACGGAAGATGGCAGGACGCAGACGAAATCCGTAAAAGATCGGATTGTCATGATTTTGGCTCATGCCTGGGAAGCATGTACGCGAAGTCATGAAAGAAAGGAGAAGAGAGATGTCAAAAAGACAAAAAAGAGCAGTGAAGTTAGCAACGGTGTTTGCGGCCATATTCGCCGTAGTTCCGGCTGTCAATGCGATGCATATCATGGAGGGTTATCTCCCGGCCGGTTACTGTATCGCATGGGGGGTGATCTGTCTGCCGTTTCTGGTTGCCGGGTTCTTTTCACTGAAAAAGATTTTGAAGGAAAACCGAAGGGCGATCACCATACTGGCCATGTCCGGCGCATTTATTTTCGTCATTTCCTCACTGAAGATTCCGTCCGTGACAGGGAGCTGCTCCCATATGACCGGTACCGGTTTGGGTGCTATCTTATTTGGTCCCAGCGTCGTGGGTATTCTAGGTATCATTGTCCTGTTATTCCAGGCGATCCTTCTGGCGCATGGCGGGCTGACCACGCTGGGAGCCAATACTTTTTCCATGGCGATAGCAGGGCCTTTCCTGGCGTATGGAATATACAAACTATGTATGAAATGTAAGGTGAACCGCCGGTTAAGTATTTTCCTGGCCGCTTTTCTGGGAGATATCTTTACCTACTGTATAACCAGCCTTCAGCTGGCCCTGGCGCATCCTGCAGAAAATGGCGGTGTTGCCGTATCCGCGGCTAAATTTCTGGGAGTATTCGCTCCAACCCAGCTGCCGCTGGCTGTTCTGGAAGGAATCCTGACATTGGTTATCATAATCGCGCTGGAGACCTATGCCAAAGCGGAACTGAAATCCGTTGGATTTTATAAGGAGGTAAAATAGATGAGTAAAGATACAAAACTTGTTCTGATCTTGCTGGTCATAGCAGTCCTTCTGGCGGGGATTCCGCTATTCGCATTAAAGGGAGCTGAATTCGGAGGCTCTGACGATGCCGGAAGCCAGATGATTGCCGAGGTCCACAAAGATTACCAGCCGTGGTTCGAGCCGGTGCTGGAGACTATCATCGGAGGAGAACTTCCGGGAGAAGTCGAGAGCCTGTTTTTCTGCCTTCAGACCGGAATCGGTGTGGGCATCATCGCTTTTATTATGGGGCGTTTTGTAGAGAGGAAGAAACAGGAGGATAAGAGGGCTGCTGGGAATTAGTGCTGGGGGGCCGGAGCGGGCTGGCGCAAGGAGTAGCTTTCCGGGGGCGCAGGCGCGCCAAAAAAACGGAGACCCAATCCCTTCCCTTAAGCCCGGGGCCCCGGTGGTGTCTCCCAGGATGAGCGGAGGGCTTGCGCTGGCAGCAGCTAAGTGAAATTCAAAAACCGGATTCAGGAACCGGGCCAATTCACCAGGAACGCATGAGGCGTTCCCGGTTCAGTGGCCCTTGCCCGTCGGACATGAAGTCCGCCGTGCATCCTGAATCCGGTTTTTAAATTTTACTAAGCTGCTGCACAGCCGCCCTATGCTCACCCCGGGAGACACCACCGGGGCCCCGGGCTTAAGGGAAGGGATTGGGTCTCCGCTTTTTTGGCGCGCCTGCGCCCCCGGAAAGCTGCTCCTTGCGCCAGCCCGCTCCGGCTTTGGTGATGAGTGAATTCGGACAGACACTCGGGGGAAGAATTATTTGAGTTTGGAGTTTTATGGGGGATTCCTTTAAAATATATAGACAAAAACAATGTGAATGTTGTATGGTAGTTATTAAGTGAATTTGGACATGTCCCAAACTGGTTTGGACATGTCCCCCTTTAGGAGGTTAGAGTGATGAAGATTGTTAAGGAAGTGCTGGATACAGGCTCTAATGCTTATGTGACGGGATATCTGCACGATGTCAGTGAGGAAATGGAGAACCATAGAATCAGACCCTGTATGGTGGTCTGCCCGGGGGGCGGATATGAGATGTTGTCCGACCGGGAAAAAGATCCGCCGGCTTTCGCCTGGTTCGCGGCTGGGTATCAGGTGTTTGCGCTGAATTATTCCATTGGGGAATACGCGAAGGAACTCAGGCCGCTGATGGAACTGTCTGAAACTGTTATGATGATCCGCAGGAGGGCCGGGGAATGGCAGATTCAGCCGGATCAGATTGCGGTGATGGGATTTTCGGCCGGAGGCCATCTGGCGGCCAGCCTGGGGACGCTGTGGAACAGCGGCCGGCTGACAGACAGAATGGATACGGAGAACGGAAAGAACCGTCCGAATGCGATGATCTTAAGTTACCCGGTGATTACCGCGGGAGAGTTTGCGCATCAGGGGTCCCTGGAGAATGTGTCCGGCGGGGATGGGGAGCTGAAGGAATGGTTCTCGCTGGAAAAGAGGGTAACGGCCGATACACCGCCTGCATTCCTGTGGCACACCGCAGATGATAATGTGGTACCGGTTGAGAATACCATGCTGTTCAGTATGGCGTTAAAGCGGGCCGGAGTTCCGTTTGAATGCCATATATTCCCCAGCGGGGTGCATGGGCTCTCTATGTGCAATTATGACGTAGATACGAACAATGAAAGCTGCGGTAAATGGTTTTCACTCAGCCTGTATTGGCTGAATCATCTGTTTGGTTATCAGTGCTGACTTAGTGATGGCTTAGTGATGGCTTCCGCTGTGGCTGTGATGCGCGTGGCCGTTATTCGTCTGAGTGTCCTGTGTTGCGGTAGAAGCCTGGGTCTGGGTTCCTGTGTGATGGGAGTGCCGGCCCTGTGACTGGGAGGTGCTGGTGTGGTGAGTGCCGGAGTGTTTTCCGGTACATGTTGAGGAGTCCGTGCGGTCGGAACAATCTTCCTTATGGTGCCCCTCATACCAAGTCCCGTCATGTTTGTGATCGTAGGTTTTGCTGCACCCGTTCTCCGTACATATGGGGTAGCTTGCCGGAGCGGAATCGGCAGGAGCGGTCTCGGAAGTAGATGCCAGGGCGGGGATACATACAACAGCAGCGGTCAGCATACCGGTTAAAAGGAAAGCAGCGAATTTTTTCTGTAACATAAGATTACCTCATTTCATTTTTTTATTTTTGACTCGTTAACAGATTACGACTGACAATGTGAAAAACGTAGGGTGCCGAAAAAAATTTTTGGCACCCTATAAAATACAGGACCGGATCCGTATCTTTTATATAGATGCATATCCTCTATAGATGCATATCCGTGCAATCTGAATGGAGCAGAAGTAAGAAATAGGAGAACTGATGTGAATACGATAGAAATGCGGGTTCAAAGCGCGCAGGCGGATCCCGGGAAAACAGAACAACTTATGTCGGACTATCTGCCGTTTTTAAAAAAGCAGATAACCGGAATGCAGGACCTGATGTTGGAATACGATGATATGCTGAGTCTCGCCATGCTGACATTTCTGAACTGTATCAGACAATATTCACCCCAGAAAGGGAATTTCCTCTCTTTTTGCAAGATCTGTATCAAAAACCGTCTGATTGATGAAGGACGAAAGCAGATGGGATACCGCTCAAAAGTGATTGCCTTTGAACCGAAAGAGGAGGAGGAATCCGGGCAGATGTCTGATGCGGAGGCGAAAGTATCCTGGCAGCTCTATGAAAAAGACCAGGAGCGGAACGCACTGTCCGAGGAGATTCAGCTGTTGTCGGATGTGCTGGATGCCTATGGGATACGATGGGAAGAACTGCCCCGGATCTGTCCGAAGCAGGAGCGTTCCAGGAAGAACTGCCTCATGATCGCGCGTGCGGTAGTGGAGGAACCTGATTATAGGAAAGGGCTGATCCGTCAGCACCGCCTGCCCCAGGCGGAACTGGCGGCGCAGCTAAAAGTCTCCGCGAAGACGATAGAGAAACACCGGAAATATATCATAACCCTGGCGATCCTGCTGATGGGAGATTATCCCGGAATCCGTACATTCTTACCTAAGTACAGGGAGGTGAATTAAAATGAAAGCACAGACCGGAATTGTTATGAAAATAGAGAAAAATACAGCCGTTGTAATGAAAAACGGAGGGGAATTCGTATCCCTTCCCGCCAACCGTAGCTGGAAGACCGGCGAAGTGATACTTCTTCCGGAAAAAAGAAGGAGTCTCAGGCCGTTTTACACGGCGGCGGCCTGTCTGGCCCTGGTATTTACGCTGGGCGCCGGCAGCTTCCATTATTATTATGCCCAGACCTCTCTGGTGAGTATCGATGTCAATCCCTCCATTGAGCTGGGGATCAACCGTTTCAACCGTGTAGTTGAGACCAGGGCCCTTAATCCGGAGGGAGAACAGATCCTTGCTGAACAAAATCTAAAAAACCTTCCCTGGCAGGAGGCTGTGGATACGATTATGGGCGCGGAAGAAATGGAAGGATATTTCAACTCCGCATCAGACATTGTGGTCACTGTCTATGCAAAGACAGCGGACACCCAGGAATCTATGCTTAAGGAGGTCCGCCAGTACGTTGACACCGCGTCCGCTGAATATCCGGCTCTTCAGTCGGAATGCCATGCGGTAGATGAGGATACGGTATCCCAGGCCCATGACTACGGCGTCACTCCGGGGAAATATTTGTATCTTCAGGAACTGAAGGAAACCGATCCGGATGTGGATATCACAGATTACACCCATCACAGCATCGAAGAGCTGCAGGGACAGATCGACGCCTGCGAATCCCATGGGGAAGGCACGGGTCATGAAGAACACAACAACCACGCAGATACTGGAGAAACCACGACGTCGCCCAACGACGGCCAAAACAGCCACCATTCGGAGGATAGTTCCGACGGACAGGAAAATCATCACCATGAGTGAGCAGCACTTGCGTAACTTACCTGAGCTTAGTTCAAAGGAGGCCCATAGGTAACTGACAGATACTATATGTATCATCCCGGTTATGTTATACTTAAAAAAATGTAATTGCCGGGGGAGGAACATATTCTGCAGACTCTTAGGAAATTGTGCAATATTTTTAAAACAGAAAACTAGATTTCTTGTATACAAACAACAGCAGATTCTGCCGGAACAGACAAAAGAAGAGGCTGTCAGGGAAAATGAAGCGGATTCATTATTCCGGGCCTACCGGCATTCCTGTCATCTATCTGACAGGCATCACAGGCCCAGACGCTGAATTCAAAGGATTTAAGGCCGGGGCCGTGGACTACATTACAAAACGGACAGGGCGGAGGAGAGTACGCAGAAGGATCCCGATCCCGGGGATAATACCGGAGGAGATTCCTCCGGCTTCTGGCAGCATTAGGGGCTCTGGGCAGAAGCATCTGGTTTAGTGGGAAAAAGGAGTAGTTTTATTCAGGAACTAGTACTTAGGGCCGGAGCGGGCAGGCACAAGGCGGGACATCAGGATGGGAGAATACCGGTGCTTGGCACCTGGCCTCCCGTCCTGATGTCCCGCCTTGCGCCTGCCCGCCCCGGCTTTGGTAAGAGCACGTATAAGGCATTATTTCCTGGTGACCCAGGCACGCACATTGGGAATCTGATATAGCACTGGAAATAGGAGGATGGCAAGAACGATACCTACTACGCCCTGTACGATGTTAAATATAACGCCGGCGGCAGAGGCTGTGAAGGCTGCGGCCAGGGCGCTTCCGCTGATGACGGCCAGCAGGGTTTCATAGAATAGATATCCGGCTGCCATGAACAGTTCTCCTGCTACTCCGCCGGTGATGATACCGGCGTAGCTGCTGCCGGTGCTTCCGCTTCGGATCGCGCGGATGCGCCGGAACAACAGTCCTGCGATGGCGGCTGTCAGTGCTTTGATGATCAGGGTGCCAAGCGCGAAGGACATGTAGCCGGAGAAGACGTCTGCCAGCATGGAGCCGATACCGGCCGCCAGGGCGCCTCCTACCGGACCAAGCACGATTCCGCATAATAATACCAGGCCATCACCCGGATGGATATAGCCGAATGTCGGTGTTGGAATTTTGATCACCATGGTAGCTGCACAGGTAAGGGCCGCCATCAGAGCGGCTACCACAAGTTTCTTTGTATCTTTCATTACTGATCGCCTCCTTTATGCTTTGCAGTATAAAACAATTCTGGCATTATTAAAATAACCAGTTATGGTAAATATGACCATGCCAGTTTTGGACGCCAAAAGTTGTTCGGGAGCACAGATGTGTTGCCTTTTTTATTTCAGTGTGTCCGGCAAAGCTGGCTAAAAAACAGCTGCTAAGCGATCATAGCAAAAAGCGATCAGAGCAAAAAATACCTGGTTGACGCATACCCTCATCGAGTCTATAGTTAGAGTAGAATATAAAATTCTGCGCAGCCCGGTCGGCGGGCATGGCAGTAACCCAAGTCAGGAGGGATGCTATGAAACCAAGTAAAAAAAGGAATCTGGCCACGACCGCAAAATCCCTGTTTGCCTCCGTTATCTGTTTTTTTCTCTACCGGGGAATGAAAGTCCTCTATAAGCTGGACTCCAGGGTGAAGGAGGAGATTGACAGCTGGCCGGTGGGCCGGACGATTGTGCTAAGCGCCTCCCACAATGGTCCCAAGCTGTGTATGAAGCGGGTGTCGTGGGGATTGGCCCGGTTAAAGGACGTGAGCGAGCCGGATATCTGCATGGCTTTTAAGAGTCTGGACGGTGCTTTTCTGGTATTTTCCGGACAGATCGGGACCACGGCGGCGTACGCCCAGCACCGGTTTATGGTCAAAGGGGATCTGTACGAGGTCATGTCCATCGTCCGGTGCATCGACCTGACGGAGAGTTATCTGTTTCCACCGGTTATGACCAGAAGAATCCTGCGCAGACTGCCGAAAAAGCAGGTCAGCAGTATTGCGGTGTATTGCCGCGCAATCTTAGGAATATAAGGGAGGGTAACTATGCTGCCAAAATATTATGAATTTCAGAATTCCACGAAAATCCTGTCCGGGCAGAAGGCGCTGGAAAATATCGCCTATGAGCTTGAGGGGCTGGAGGCCGGCAGGCCGATGGTGCTCTCCGACCAAGTGCTGGAGAAAATAGGAGCCCTGCAGAAGGTGCTGGACGCTATGTTAAGCCAGGGCAGCCGGCCGGCTGCCGTATTCACCGATATCCCGGCGGACTCCTCCGTGGAAGTGGTGAATGAGATTACGAAGCGGTACAAAGAGAACAACTGCGACAGCCTGGTCGCCATCGGAGGCGGTTCGGTCATGGATACGGCTAAGGGGACGGCGATCATGATCGCACACGGTGTGGATGACCTGTTAAAGCTTCAGGGATGCGAGTCCATGACCAGGGGAAAACATGTGCCGTTTATCACAGTGCCCACCACCTCGGGCACCGGTTCCGAGATGACAATGGTGGCTGTGATTAAAAATGAAAAGAAAGCGGTCAAGATGGAGTTTATCTCCAACCATATGCTGCCCGATGTAGCGGTGCTGGATCCCCGGATGACCGAGACCCTGCCGCCCAGAATCACGGCATCCACCGGCTTTGACGCGCTGTGCCATGCGATGGAGGCATACAGCTGCACGCAGAAGAATCCGCTGAGCGATGCGTATGCCACGGCGGCGATTACGATGGTGCGGGAGTATCTGGTCAAAGCGGTGACGGACGGGAAAGACCCGGAGGCGCGTCTTGCTATGGCAAATGCCTCCACCATGGCTGGAGCCGCATTTTCGAATTCCATGGTCGGAGCGGTGCACGGGATCGGCCATGCGCTGGGAGGAGTCTGTCATGTTCCCCATGGAGATGCGATGACGATACTGCTGCCCCATGTGATGAGATATAATCTGGGAAAACTGGATGAAGTCTACGGCGAACTGCTGTTATATCTGGCAGGCCCTGAGATCTATGCGCAGACCGCCAGGGAAGAGCGGGGGAAAGAGGCGATCCGGACGGTCCGGCGCCTGCAGAGGAAACTGAACCGCATCTGCGGCCTGCCGATGCGCCTTCAGGATGCCGGAGTAAATCCCGGGGATTTTGAGACGGTGGCAGTCACGGCGCTGCGAGACGGAGCAATGCTGGCAAACCCGGTGGCTGTGGATAAAGAGGATGTGATCCGGATACTGAAAAAAGCTTATTAACCGTCAGGAGGTGTCTGGCTAAATGGCATACCAGATAACAGAAGCCTGCATTGGCTGCGGCCTCTGCGCCCGCCTGTGCCCGGTGAGCGCGATTGCCGGTGCGGCAAAACACTTACATAAGATTGACCCAAGGCGGTGTGTGGAGTGCGGAGTCTGCGGCCGCGCCTGTCCGAAGGAAGCGATCCTGGATCAGGAGGGGGTTAAGGTATCCAAAGTTCCCAGGACCGAATGGAGGAAGCCCATCATTGACACGGCCAGGTGCAGCGCCTGTTCTATGTGCGTGCAGATCTGCAGGGCCCAGGCGCTGAAGATCTCTCCTCCTGCGTATAAAGGGGATATTCGGGTATTCGCGCAGCTGGCCAATGAAAAAGCCTGCGTCGGCTGCGGTCTGTGCGAACAGATCTGTCCGCTGCACGTGATCGGAATGGGAACTGCAAAGGAGGTGGGAGCGCTGTGAGATTACCGGTTTATGCGAAAATAGATCTGACCGGAAGAAAAGCCACCCGCTATCCGATCAATCAGGAGATGTTTGAAAAATATATCGGCGGAAAAATCATGGGTTCCAGGCTTTTATACGACTTGACATCTCCAGGCCTGGATCCTCTGGCGCCGGAGGCCATGCTGATCATTAATACCTGTCCGGCGAATGGAACCGGAGCGCCCTCTTCCAGCCGGTTTAATATGAGCTTCAAAAATGTGATGACCGGTGGCATAGCCACCTCCAACTGCGGAGGGACGTTCGGGATGATGTTAAAGAGAGCCGGTTATGACGGGCTCATTATCACAGGACGGGCGAAAAATCCCTGTTATCTCATGATGATCGACGGGGAAATCCATTTAAAATCTGCCAGGGAATTGTGGGGAATGGAGGCACAGGAGGTACAGAAACAATTTCCCCAGGAATACGGAAAACTGGTGATCGGACCCGCAGGCGAACATCTGGTGCGGTATGCCTGCGCGGTATCCGGCGAACGGGTGGCCGGGCGGTGCGGCGCAGGAGCTGTCATGGGATCGAAGAACCTAAAAGCCTGTGTGGCCTACGGAACGAAGGAACCCTATATCTATGACCGGGAAGGCTTTGATGAGTATGTGGAGAAATGGGTCCGCTTCCTGCAGCATCATCCGATGACCGGAGCGTCCCTTCCGAAATACGGCAGCGCCGGGCTGGTGAACAAAGCCAACGCCTCAGATGCGCTGCCCACGCGGAATTTCCAGAAAGGTTCTTATGAGCACGCGGATGAGATCAGCGGTGAGCGGCTGGCGGACACCAAGCTGGTGAAAAACAGCGGCTGTACCAGCTGCCCGGTGCGCTGCGAGCGGCGGGTGAAGGTTCACGATGTGGAAGTCAAAGGGCCGGAGTATGAGACGGTGGGCCTGTTTGGATCGAACATTGAAAATGCGGATCTGGATATCATCAATGAAGTAAATTATCTGGCGGATGAGCTGGGAATGGATACCATATCCCTGGGCGGGACCATTGCCTTTGCCATGGAATTAAAGGAACAGGGAATCGCGGATTTTGGTGTGGAATTCGGCCGCACCGACAACCTGACGGAAGTGATCCGCAAGATCGCTTATCGGGAAGGCATCTGCGATGAGCTGGCGAATGGTTCCAAATGGCTGGCAGAGCGCTATGGACATGAGGCGGCGGCGATCCATGCCAAAGGGCTGGAATTAGCTTCCTATGAACCCAGGCAGTCGGTTGGAATGGGCCTTGGCTATGCCACGTCGAACCGGGGCGGCTGCCATCTGAACGGAGGGTATCTGGCCCTGTTCGAGTCTGTGGGCGTGATCTCCGCGGACCCGCTGTCCACAAAGGGAAAACCGGAGCTGACCGTCATGCTGCAAAATACGATGGAGGCCGTATCCGGAGCTGGTTTCTGCCTGTTTACCGCTTACAGCATGATTCCGTCCTTTCTCTTCCGCCTGGGTCCTTCCCACTGGTTCACGAAGTTCTGCGGTAAAGCACTGCTGGCGGCCCGTGGGGTTCTGGGAATCATGTGGAAACTCATGCCCGGACTTCTTCCATTTAATTCCATGTATCTGCTGCCGCATGCCCAGACACTGAAACTGATTACCGGACTTCCGATGACAACCGGTAAGTTTATGCAGATCGGTGAGAGGGGATACAACCTGGAACGGATGTACAACTACCGGGAAGGTATGACCGCAAAAGATGACGCATTGCCGGAGCGGCTGACCAAGACACCGCAGGACAGTGATAACCCGGATACCGTGGTTAAGCTTAAGCAAATGCTTCCCCGCTACTATCAGGTACGGGGATGGGGGAAGGACGGTTATCCGGCGAAGCGGAAACGCAAGCAGCTGAAGTTGTACGATTGAGGGGGGGCGTGGGAAAATGGCGTATCTGAAGTATTACGGGGAACTGAGGGAATTGACCGGCGCGGAACAGGAGGTCTGTCCCGGGGAAGATATCAAAGAGTGTCTGAAGCATATTAAGACAGTTTATGGAAAAGAGGCATACGCCGAAGCGAAGAGAAGCCTTATTACCGTAAACGGCAAAGGGATTCTGAACACTGGAAATTACCGTACCAAGATTCAGGATCAGGACGAAATACGTTTTTTACCGCTGTGCGGAGGCGGTTAAGTAATCGACCTGTTCCACCAGATCTATATGTGCGAAAAGACGCACGTATCGGGGGGGAAAATGGATATCCAGCGGTATAACAGACAGGAGAAATTAAAATATCTGCAGGGAAGCGGACAGAAAAAACTGTTCGCAGCCTCCATCCTGCTGGTCGGGGCTGGGGGACTTGGCTGCTCGGTACTTCAAGGACTTGCCGGCGCGGGTATCGGGCGGATCGGGATCATGGATCATGACAGGATCACACTTAATAATCTGAACCGTCAATTTCTGTATACACCTGCGGACATCGGCAGATGGAAAACTGAGGTGGCCGCCGCATGGCTGGCCCGGTTTTCCCCTGGCATCCAGTCGGAAGTGTATACATATCGGCTGACCAGGGCAAACGCGGATCTGGCAGAAGAGTTCGATCTGGTCATCGCCGCGGTAGACAATCTGGAGACAAGGCTCCTTTTAAACGAAGCCTGTGTCCGCAGAAATATCCCATTGATCGACGGCGGTATCAATGGATGGGGCGGCTGTCTGTTCTATGTAAAGCAGGCCGGAGGTCCCTGTCTGGCCTGCCTCTATCCTCAGGCCATGGAAAATGATAGGGAGCCTGCCGCGTTCGGTACCATGGCTGGCATGATCGGGATGGCCCAGGCCCAGATGGCGGTGCTGGCACTGACCGGACATACCGAGGGATTCGAAGGGAAGTATATCTGGTTTGACGGCGTGAACATGGAATTTCATCATACGATAATTCAGCCGCAGAGCGGCTGCGTGGTCTGCGGAGGACATGCGCAAAAGCAGGCGGGGAACGAATCCAATTGAATATAAGCGGGGAATTCCCAAAGAAAATGATGTGGATAAACTTCAATAGACAGTCTCTTTGCCTTGAAAAGATGCTGCGTTGTACAATACCAGATGGCTATTTGTATTATGGCGAGACAAAAAGGCGTCTGTCAGTCACATTCGATACTGGGCTATGGAAAAAACGCAGGATATATCCAGGGAAATGTATCAATTTATGAAAGAAACTATACATATGGTGTGAAATGGTCAAAGAGCTGCAATACCTGTTCATTGAGAACATTCTTTTCTCGATGAAAAAATTGAATGGGGAATCGACCCACATGTGCAGGCTATGTTATTGGCCAGGTACATCAGAGGTTATCTGAATGAGTATCACTATTTTTGGGGGGAAGTAGATGATATGTATTCTCGTATTGATATCATATGATGTAGATACTGAAACTGCTGCAGGAAAAACTAGATACGAAGAGCTGCGAAGCAGTGTGTGAATTATGGACAACGTGTCCGGAATTCAGTATTTGAGTGGAGCATGGATGCTGTTAAGTGCAGACAAGTAAAGGCTTTACTAGAGAAAATTATTGATAAAAAGGTAGATAATTTGAAGGTTTTACTACTTGGGAGATAAGTACAAGAGTAAGGTGGAATATATAGGGGCAAAACCCAGATTTGATGGAACTGAGCCGTTGGTTTTTTAGTGCGAATGTGAAGTGAACATATAATCCACGGGACATTCGCACCTGAAATTTATTGTAAATTTATATAAATAAGTTAATTGAAGCTAAATAGTTAGGAAGTTTTTTGCTTGTTTTTGGTTATATTGGTTGAAATTAGATAAATTAGTGAAATAATTTTGTTTAGATTTGCTGTCGCTCTCCGCATGGAGGGCGTGGATTGAAATATCCTCCTTCTTGCTGTTTGGTTCGGCCGCAACTTGTCGCTCTCCGCATGGAGGGCGTGGATTGAAATCGTTTCGTTGTCCGGATCATCCCCATCACCTTGCGTCGCTCTCCGCATGGAGGGCGTGGATTGAAATCTGCGGCGGACGGATCTCTAACGATCAGTATTGGTCGCTCTCCGCATGGAGGGCGTGGATTGAAATCGGAAAAACCAACCGTGATTATCATGGATGAGTTGTCGCTCTCCGCATGGAGGGCGTGGATTGAAATCTTAACTATCTTTATTATACACTTATTTCGAGTGTGTCGCTCTCCGCATGGAGGGCGTGGATTGAAATATTTTATTCCTCTTTCTCCGACATTAAGCAGTCGGGTCGCTCTCCGCATGGAGGGCGTGGATTGAAATATGGCATCGGATGCATAATCCATGGTATAGATCGTCGCTCTCCGCATGGAGGGCGTGGATTGAAATCTCTGCCACATGTCCAGAATAACCAGCCTGTTAGTCGCTCTCCGCATGGAGAGCGTGGATGTAAAATAATGCACTAGTGATCTGAAGATTGCTGAGGAAAAGCGTTAAATTTTTCAAGACGCGATATCAAAAATGAAAATAAACAAAAGTAAAAGCGTATCAAAGAATGTAACAATTTTTGTGGAATCCAAAATTTGTTACATTTTTATTTTCAAAATCAACCTATAAAAATTATCCACCATACCATTTACGCCATGCATCGGCATCTTTTCCATAATGCTTTTCGAACAGTACCATGTTATAATAAAACAATCTTTTAAACCTAAAGCACCCCATAAAAGAACTTTCAGTCAACAAGACCATCAATAAGCATCAGCACAAGTTACCCTTATAAGTAAATGTAAGATTTTCGTAAGAAATATACCCGCGTGTTTGTAAGATATCCATATTATGATAGGATTGTTCTTAAGGAGGAGATCAGATGAACGGATGTGTACTGGTCGTAGACGACGACAAAGAGATAGTAAAAGCCATATCGATCCTGCTGGAAAAGGAAGGCTACACGGTTCAAAAAGCCTACGACGGCCTGGAAGCATTACAGAAGATCGCGGAATATCCGGTACAGTTGATATTAATCGATGTGATGATGCCGAAGTTAGACGGTCTGTCCGCTGTGATGAAGATACGGGAGAGAAAGAATCTGCCGATCATCGTCTTAAGTGCCAAGAGTGAGAATACGGATAAGGTCCTGGGTCTTTCCATGGGAGCCGATGATTATGTGACCAAACCGTACGATCCGCAGGAACTGGTGGCGCGGGTGCGCAGTCATCTGAGGAGGTATACAAGCCTGGGAGACATCAATGCTTCCGTGGTATCCAGTGAAATCTTCAATGGAAGGCTCAGCTACCGGACCGATGAGCGTGTATTATATGCGGATCAGGAACCGGTCAAGCTGACGGCCACAGAGACGAAGATCGTCGATCTGCTGATGCGGAATCTGGGCAGAGTATTTCCGGCCGAGGAGATCTACCGGAGAGTATGGGAAGAAGAGGCCTTCGCACCGGAAAATACGGTTATGGTCCATATCAGACGCATCCGGGAAAAAATCGAACTCAATCCAAAAGAACCAGAATATATAAAGGTGGTGTGGGGAATTGGCTACAAAATGGAAAAGCATCATTAGTTTTACCGCATTTTTTCTGGGGATAACCCTGTTACTGTCCGGTATCATAGATTCCGTCTATTTATTATCCTCCAGATCCTCATGGAAGGCGCAGATAACGGAAGCCTTTGAGGAAGATTATCAGAATACAGGAGAATTCCGCTGGCAGATGGCGGATTACCTGGAAAATTTTCTGGCGATGGCTACCGGCGGGCCTCTCTGGGGAAACGGTTATCGTGCGTATAACTATTACTCCGGTGCGGACACTTATTATGAAGACATCGCGCAGGCATATGCGGTCGAGAGCGGAACCGGCGATTGGAGCTGGAGCCTGAGTGAGGATTATCCGAATGAAGTTACCGAAGCGATCGGGGATTACAGCAGTGATTATGACGATTACGATGGTTACGAGTACGGTGTATATGGAAACGGTGATTACAGCTCCAAAGAGGAGAATAAGAAGAGAGCCGAGCAGTATCACAATGCGATCAAAGATGACAAAAATATCTTGTATCGGATCACCTATAACGACGGAACCGTTTACACGAACGCCGAGGGCACACAACTGGATGGCGCTGGTATGGCCGCGCCCAAAGACTACAACTTCCTGATGTACTTTGACGGCAATACAGTGAAGATGCGAAAAGACGGCAAAGAGATAGATGTGTACAAGGATGGTTACTACCGGGAGGACAGTGACTGGTACGTACCCGGTTATAAGAACTTTACTGTGGATGAGGAAACCCAGAAAGCTACCGTTACCATAGCCGCGGCCAAGTCGCCAAAGCTCTATATCAAAGGGGAGTATGCGAAAGACTCCTCCAGGCAGCTCTACAACCGACTGTACTGGATCGAATATAACCAGCGGCAGGAAAAGGGCCGATACATCGCATTAGCTGCCTCACTGGCGGTGGGAGTCCTCCTGATCGTTGTCTATCTTATCCTGCGTAAAGATAAGAAGCGGGCGGATCAGCGGATAGCCAAAATAACAGGAAAAATCTGGTATGAGGTAAAGCTTATCCTGCTGCTATTGGCTCTGGGACTCGTACTATTTCGTTCCGGCTATTGGTGGAGCGAAATCTTCATGAGAATCCGGTATGGAGAATTCTATACAGGCATGTTTCGGGAATTATTCCAGGAAATGTTTGCGTGGCCAGCCGGGCTGGTCGGACTGTTCTGGATTATCTATCTGTTTGTAAATGATAACAGATACAATCAAAAGGTATGGAAACAGAGTATCAGCGGACATATTGCGGGCGCGTTCCGTGCTGCGGACTTAAAACTTCCGTTTCAGAGGCGGGTTGTGCACCGGTGTATACCATTGATCGTTGTAGCGGCCGTGCTCATTTTACTGTCGGCTGCCAGTCTGTTGATCTTTTGCCTGGCCGGCGGATATGAGATCGTACCGCTTCTGATCCTGATGATTTTGGTGGTTCTGGGTGCTGTTTTGATGATCTATATGCAGATGTATTACATGAAGAAAAATGAACGGCTGATGCAGGATACGGGAACGCTCATCGATCAGATCAAGACTGTGCGCGACGGAGCGATCACCAGTGAACTGCAGGTTCAGCCGGACAGTGACCTGGCCGGGGCCGTGCAGGATCTGAATGATATCCGCAAAGGTATGGATACCGCGGTAAAAGAGCAGATCAAGAGCGAACGCATGAAAGTGGAACTGGTGTCCAATGTATCCCACGACATCAAGACCCCGCTGACCTCCATCATCAGCTATGTGGAGCTTCTCAAACAGGAAGAAGGGCTGCCGGATTACATCAGAGATTATGTACAGATCCTGGACAGCAAATCTCAGAAATTAAAAGAAATGGTGCAGGATGTCTTTGAAGTGAGCAAAGCGGCCTCCGGGCAGCTGCCGGTAGAGATCGAAGCGCTGGATCTGGGCAAGCTGCTCCGCCAAACCCTGGCAGACATGTCTGAACGGATTGCCGGCAGTAAGGTCCAGATAAAGACCGATATCCCGGAAGAAGAGATCCTGATCATGGCGGATGGGCAGCGCCTGTACCGGGTGTTCCAGAACCTGCTGCAAAATGCACTGCGGTATTCCCTGGACGGTTCCCGCATATACGTGAACCTGAAAACAGACGGTTCGGTCGCGGTGGCAAGTGTGAAAAATACGTCCGCTTCGGAGATCCCTGCCGACGTAAATTTTACGGAACGTTTTACAAGGGGCGACTCAAGCCGGACAGACGGCGGCAGCGGTCTGGGCCTGTCGATCGCGAAGAGCTTTACGGAGGCCTGCGGAGGCAGGATGACTGTGGAGACTATCGCAGACCTGTTCGTGGTCACTGTGGAATTCCCGCAGATCCACACACCGCTGACAACCAGAAGGATATAGAGAAAGATACAAATACGCCTGACATAGCATCTCAGGGGAAAACTGCGGATGACAGTATATTATTGGAACCATATGCAGATGTGCGCGGTATCGGAGAAACCATAACTTTAAAACCAGGAGAATATAATACAAAAGATATCAATACTTACTGGTTTAACACCCGATGGTGATTTCCAGGAATGTCCGCCCCAGGCACTGGGGACACCTGTAAGTTACCGTACCACCGCGGAAACCTATCAAGGGGGGAATATTCTTATAGCTATGATGCGATAGGCGGCCACAGCTGGGCTATCCCCTATGGAACAGGAATATTAGCACTGGGATGGCAGATCAATCCTTTGCTTACAGGAACCCGGATGATAACACTCATGAGAGAGACCGCATACGAAAATGCGGCCGGTGACCTCTTCATAGACCCATCTGCCTTTATAGATGCAGTACGCTCCACATTATAGTAGATATTTTTCAAAGATCCCAGGGATCTGTCTAAAAGTCCGGCGCCTCCGTTTCCGCGCCGGACTTTGCTCATATTATCCTGCGAGATTTGTCTAAAGATGTTAAAAACTTTAGGTTGGAAATAAAAGGAGATTCAGGTATAATGGGTGTGGATAAAAAAGGTGGATGAGTATCAGTGACATATGAAGAGGCAGTGTCTTATCTTTTAGATATACCGAAATTTACGAAGAAAAATGACTTAAACCATACGAGGAGACTCCTTCAGAATCTGGGCAATCCTGGGCATCAGATGAAGATCATACACGTGGCGGGGACGAATGGAAAGGGATCAGTCTGCGCCTATGTTAATTCTGTATTACGGACGGCGGGATATTCCGTGGGAATGTTTACGTCACCCCATCTGGAATGCGTAAATGAGCGGTTTCAGATAAACGGTAAGAATGTGGAAAATGAGCAGCTGGTTCATGCATTTGAGCGAGTGGACCGGGCGGTGTCGGTTATGCAGCGGGAGGGAATGCCGCATCCGACTTTTTTCGAGTATTTATTTGCCATGGCTATGGTAATGTTTGAAGAGAACCATGTGGAGTATGGGGTGCTGGAGACAGGGCTGGGCGGCAGACTGGACGCGACCAACGCCATCAAAGATCCGGCGGTGACAGTGATTACCTCCATCAGCCTGGACCATATGGAGTGGCTGGGCAGCACGATTGAAGAGATTGCGGCGGAAAAGGCCGGAATCATCAAAGCAGGAGTTCCCGTGGTCTATGACGCGGCTAAGGACGCAGTGAACCGCGTGGTGGAACGGCAGGCCGTGAAGATGGGAGCGCCAACGCGGCCGGTACATGATGAAATTATAACAAAATTATTAAATACTGACAAAACCGTTGATTTTTCTTATTGCAGTCGTTATTATGGATGTATTGGAATGACCGTGCACAGTGCGGCGGCCTATCAGGTCCGAAATGCAGTTTTGGCATTACAGGCGCTGGAGGTGTTAGATACCGGGCACGAGATCAGCCGGGAGGCGATGCAGCAGGGTATTTCCAATATGAGATGGCCGGGGCGTATGGAGGAGGTCCTTCCGGATGTGTATCTGGACGGTGCACATAACGTGGATGGTATCTGCGGATTTGCAGAGACCGTAAGGGTATTCCAGGAGCGCGGGCCGAAAGTTCTGTTGTTTTCTGCGGTAAAGGAAAAACAATATCCGCAAATGATCCAGACCATTATTGAAGCAGATTTATTTGATAGTTATGTGATAACCCAATTAAGCAGCGGCCGTGGTGTGCCATCCGATGAGTTAAAACGTATCTTTGAGGAACGGACATCAAAGAAGGTGACGGCTGTACCGGATATGGAACAGGCGTTTCAGACAGCTATAGAGCGAACAGGCGATGGTATGCTGTTTTGCGCCGGGTCTTTGTATCTGGTTGGTGAATTGAAAGAAGTAATAAGGAGGCGGTACAATGCTGAACTTTGAAGAAGAATTGAAGAAATTTCATCCGAGCCTGGAGGTTGAGGAAGCGGAAGAGGCGATCCGCAATCAGGATCTGACGGATATGACCGATATTTTGAAGGAAATGCTTAAGGAATCGAGAAACAAAGAACGATAGTGCAGAATGATTTTCAGACATTTGAACGGCGACATTTGAATATGTGGAAATATGACATGCACGCAGCGCGGAAGAGTAGGTGAAACAGTATGAGATGCTTATATTGCGGCAGCACCCTGTCCGATGTGGATTACTGCACGAACTGCGGGGCTGATGTATCAGTATATAAAAAGATAATACGATTGTCCAATGCGTTATACAACGACGGACTGGAAAAGGCGAAGGTGCGGGATCTGTCCGGTGCTGTGACCAGTCTGAATCTGGCATTAAAATATAATAAAAATCATGTGCAGGCCAGGAACCTGCTGGGGTTGATCTACTATGAGATGGGTGAGGCTGTGGCCGCCTTAAGCCAGTGGGTCATCAGCAAAAATATTCAGTCCAAAAAGAATCCGGCGGATTATTTTCTGAACGATCTGCAGGAGAATCAGGGCCGACTGGAAACCATGAACACCACCATCAAGAAGTTTAACCAGGCGCTTTTGTACTGTGAGCAGAGCAGTGACGATCTGGCGGTAATCCAGCTGAAAAAAGTGCTGTCCATGAATCCGAAACTGGTCAAAGCGTATCAGCTGCTGGCGCTGTGTTACATGAAGAATGAAGATTACGGCAGAGCGGAGAGTATGCTGCGAAGAGCCGGTAAAATAGACCGTGCCAATACCTTGACCTTACATCTGGTCAAAGAGCTGAATGCATTCAAAGGAGTAAATCCAAAACCGGAGGAGCCGAAGAATGAGGATTCGGTAGCCTACCGCAGTGGAAATGAGACGATTATACAGCCGAAGACGTTTAAGGATAATTCCGGCATGTCGACGGTGATTAATATCATAATCGGATTGCTGGTGGGAGCGGCGCTTATGTGGTTCCTGGTCCTTCCGGCCCGTATGCAGGCGGAGAAGGGCAACAGCAATCAGTCGGAGATCGAATTTAACGAACAGCTGTCCACCAAGAATGCCAACATTAAACAGCTGGAAACCGATCTGGCCGCGGCGAAGTCCAATGAGGAAGAAGCAAAGCAGCAGGCGCAGGCACAGGATGTGAAAGTGACCAGCTATGAACAGCTGCTGGCCGCATATGCGGCCTACAGTGCACAAGATACCGTGACCGCTGCGGATGCGCTTCAAAAAGTAGATGCCGCGTCCCTTTCCGGGGATGCCAAAACACTCTACGACGCGATCCAGACAGATGTGAACACCAAGGCTGCCGAGGAGCTGTATACCACCGGCTATGACGCATACAAAAAAGGTGATTTCGCTGCGTCTATTCAGGATCTTGGGCAGGCCGTAGAATTAAACGCAGATGTCCACAACGGGGATGCTTTGTTCTATCTGGCGCGGGCTTATGACCGTTCCGGGGATCAGGCCAATGCAGATAAGTTTTACCAGCAGGTATATGACAAGTACCCGAACACCAATAAGGCGCGGCAGTCCGCAAGTTATATGAGCACGCCGCCGGTGGAAGGGGCGAATGCCGGTGGTGAAAATGCAGCCGGGAATGCGGCTGGAAGCAATCAGACGAATGATAACACGGATCAGCAGCTTCCACAGGACACAGGGGAGGAGCTGCCGGATAATACACAGGAATGAGAAAGGGCGTGGGTTGCCACGCTCTTTTTGTGCATTTTTTCACAGTTTAAGGACGGTTGATACCGAAAGCGGCAATTTAAGACAGGAGGGAATACAGATGTCACCATTGTTTCAACTGGATAATACCAGCCTGATTATCCACGTTCCGACAGAACTGGATCATCATAATGCAGAAGAGATTCGAAAGGGTGCGGATAATATGATGGAAAAGCGGAATATCAGGAGTATCGTATTTGATTTTTCTAACACGAACTTTATGGACAGCTCCGGGATTGGCGTCATCATGGGACGCTACAAGAACCTGAATTTTACCGGAGGAAAGGTTCTGGCCGTATCGGTAAGCCCCAGAATCCGGCGGATTCTCACCTTATCCGGCATACACAAGATAATCGATATCTATGACGACTTTCCACAGGAAACCAAAACATTATAAAGGGGGAGCACCATGAAGGAGAGTAATGAAATGAAATTAGAATTCGACAGCAGGTCGTCAAACGAAGGATTCGCCAGGGTCGCGGTCGCGGCGTTTTTAACCCAGCTGAATCCCACTTTGGAAGAAGTGGCGGATGTAAAGACGGCGGTATCGGAAGCAGTCACCAATGCGATCATCCATGGATACGGCAATGAGATACATAAAATCACCATAAACTGCACGACCTGTGAGGACGAACTCTGTCTGGAGGTCATCGATCAGGGCAGAGGCATCCCGGATGTGGAAAAAGCCATGGAGCCGTTATTTACCACCGCTCCGGAGCAGGAGCGTTCCGGCATGGGATTTTCATTTATGGAGGCTTTTATGGATGAACTGAAAGTAGAGTCCGAAGTGGGAAAGGGAACCAAGGTTTCCATGAAAAAGAAAATCGGACGCAGGGACAGCGAATATGAGGAAGAGTAAAGGGATGAATTCATGGAGCATACGATCGCTTTAATTGTCAAATCACACGAAGGGGATAAAGAAGCGAGAGATAGGCTTGTGGAAGAAAACATTGGATTGGTGTGGAGTATCGTCCGCAGATTCCAGGGACGGGGCCATGAGATGGAGGACCTGTTCCAGATCGGCAGTATCGGGCTGATCAAGGCAATCGACAAATTCGATATCAGTTACGATGTAAAGTTTTCAACCTATGCGGTTCCGATGATTACCGGAGAGATCAAAAGATTCTTAAGAGACGACGGAATGATCAAAGTGAGCAGATCTTTAAAGGAAACAGCCAACAAAGCGCGAAGGTGCCGGGAAATGCTCAACCATAAGATCGGCCGGGAGCCGACCCTGGAAGAGATCTCCGCAGAGATCGGCGCCAGCCAGGAAGAAATCGTTATGGCGCTGGATTCCGGCGTGGAGGTGGAGTCCCTCTATAAAACCATCTATCAGGGGGACGGCAGTGATATCTATCTGATCGATAAGCTGGAGGAGGAGACCAGCCAGAACGATGCGGTATTGAATCAGCTGGTGCTGGAGCAGTTATTGGATTCCCTGACGGAAAAGGAACGGGAAATCATCCTCATGCGTTATTATGAGGACAAGACCCAGACGCAGGTGGCGGAGAAGATCGGGATCTCACAGGTTCAGGTATCCAGGCTGGAAAAGAAGATCTTGCAGAAACTGCGGGACAAGCTTTAATAATGGTAGAGGAAAGGGGACATGTCCATTTCAGTCTGGGACATGTCCAACTTAAGATGGACATGTCCCAAACCGGAATGGACATGTCCCCTTATTTGCTTTAAAATGTCCCAAAATTCTCGGATAAATTTTGACTATTATTCTTAATTGACAGATAAATATACATATGATACTATTTATAACATCATAGGAGAAATAAAATAGGTTTGCAGAAGATCGAAGTATTATTTTACGATGAGGTGTGGTATGGATTACTATTTTGGGGTGGATGTCGGAGGAACGAATATTAAGCTGGGGATGTTCTCGGAGAGTGGTCGAATGCTGGAGAACTGGGAGATCCCAACACGCGGCAGAAATTATACAGAGGTTGGGAAGAATGATATTATGCAGAATATTGCAGGAGAAATTTTGTATATTCTGGAAGAGAGATGTATTTCCCGCACCAAGGTCAGGGGAGTTGGAATAGGGGTGCCGGGACCAGTACTGGATAATGGTTATGTCGAATCCTGCGTGAATCTCGGCTTGACCGATATAAATCCTTCCCTGGTACTCTCCGAGCTGCTTGGAGGGATCCCAGTCACAGTAGGAAACGATGCAAATGTAGCGGCGCTTGGAGAGATGTGGAGAGGCGGCGGTATCGGCTACCAAAGTCTGGTTCTGGTCACGCTGGGAACCGGAGTGGGCAGCGGGGTAATATTGGATGGGAAAATTGTATACGGTGCGAAAGGCCTGGGTGGAGAGATTGGCCATATCATGGTAAATCCAAATGAAACGGATATTTGTAACTGCGGCGGCCGTGGGTGTCTGGATCAGATGGCTTCCGCCACTGGAATCGTCCGGAATGCAGGTAAGATATTGAAGGATACCAGTCTGCCGTCAGTCCTGAGGGGCATGGAAGGTTTTACTGCAAGGGACGTGGTGGATGCGGCGAAAGCAGGGGACCCCGCCGCACTGGTTACACTGGATTACTGTATGCAGTTCCTTGGTAAATGTCTGGCGGCCGTCAGCTATGTAGTGGACCCTCAGGTATTTGTCATAGGCGGAGGCGTTTCGGCAGCGGGAGATTTTCTGATACGGATCATACAGGAACACTATGAAAAACACGCGATTTTAAAAAAGGAAAAAGCAAAAATTGTCTTGGCTGTTATGGGAAATGATGCGGGTTATTACGGCGCGGCCAGAATGGCTATGGACAAAAAGGAGGAGCGACATGCATTTCTTGCCAGAACAGACGGAATATACTGTGATACCGCCGCCATTCATGGAAGCGGCTCCGGAACCAATTGATCTTACCGATGATACCATGAAGCTCCACAAGCACAGGGTGCTGGAGCAGATGAAACTCCAGGAGCTGGATGTCCTTCTGATTTATGCAGACCGGGAACACGGGACTAACTTTGGATATCTGACTGGTTTTGAACCAAGGTTTGAGGAGGCAGTATTGATTTTACACAGGGACGGCAGCGCATGGCTGATGTTGGGAAATGAATCCCTGCGCATGGCGGACTACAGCAGGATTCCGGTGAAAGCCCTTCATGTCCCGTATTTTTCTTTACCCAACCAGCCTATGGATCCGGGAATGTCCGTTTCCGAAGCGCTGGAAGCGGCCAGCGTAAGGGAAGGTATGCGGGCTGGAATTGCGGGGTGGAAGATGTTCACAGCCCCCGGACTGGATAACCGTAAAATCTATGAGGTACCTTATTACATAACAGACGCGCTTATCCGCAAAGTGGGAGGAAGTAAAGCTGTAATCAATGCCACCGGACTGTTTATCGATCCGGCAAACGGAGTCAGGACGACAGTCGGCGCCAATGAGATCGCCCATTATGAATATGGCGCTTCCCAGGCATCCTCCTGTGTGATGAAGATGCTGGATGAGATCCGGGAGGGGGCCCGGGAGACTGATCTGGCGGAGTATCTGGCGGTTCAGGGCCAGCCGGTCAGCGTTCAGACGATCTGTGCAGCCGGGGAGCGATTTACCAACGCGGTTGTGGCTCCCAGACCCAAAAAGCTTTGTAGAGGTGAGCGCTTTACTACAACAATGGGACTGCGGGGCGGACTGACCAGCCGCTGCGGGTATGTGGTAAAGACGGAACAGGAATTACCGGAACCGGCTTTCGATTATCTTGAGAGAGTGGTTAAGCCCTATTATGCGGCGGCGGCAGCCTGGTATGCAGCGATCGGGGTCGGCGTTACCGGAGGGCAAATGTACCGGACGGTCGAACAGGCGGCTCCCCCTGAAAAATACGGATGGACTTTAAATCCAGGGCATCTGACTGCGGGAGAGGAATGGATGTCATCCCCCATTTTCCGGGATTCTGAAATTAGGCTGCGAAGCGGCATGATGCTTCAGATGGATATCATTTTCAGTATACCAGGCTGCGGGGGAGCAAATGCGGAAGATGGTATCGTGCTGGCAAATGAGCAGCTTCGCCAGGAACTGATGAGAGATTATCCCAAGGTGTACAGCCGGATGCAAAAACGCCGGGAATACATGATGAATATTTTGAATATCCCGCTGAAGCCGGAGGTACTCCCGATGGCTGGCAGTGAAGGATACTTGCGTCCTTTCTTATTAAATCGGGAAAAAGGGATGAGAATAAAAGATCAATTTTAACCAAATTAATAACATCACTGGAATAATAAATTTCCTAATTTCACGATCATGAAGGTATTTTTGCCTGGAGCTACACTCAGAGTAGAGAACATATCCTTATCGGAACACCGATAGAACACTAACGCATTAAGCAGCGGAAATGGAGGGATGAAAACAGAAACGGCAGTGAAAAGGATCTGATAGGAAAAGTGTAGGTTATACAGGTACAACAACAAAGAAAGAGAAGGAGAAGGGAGAAAGACAATGAAGAAGAGAACAAAGAGAATCACAGCATTATTGATGGTGGCAATGATTGGGGTCCAGTTAACCGGTTGCGCTTCCAACAGCGGCAGCGGCACCGCTCCGGCAGATGCGGCGGCAGAGCCGGCTGCTACTGCGTCGTCTGAAAAGGCGGAACCGCAGGATACACCGAAAGCGGCGGAAGCGGCGGATAAGGATGCAGCTTCCTCCGGGGACGGTTTCTACATTGAATGGGCAGGACAGCAGTATGGATTGTCTGCGGATGAAATCAAGCAGGTCAAAGACATGGGACTACGTTTTGCAATCGAGGTACCCACGGAATCGGATTTTGGATATGGACAGATTAGAGGATTTAAGGATACCTGCGAGGCTCTGGGAATCGAAACGGTAGGGGAGGCATACTGCGAATTGGATCCGGCAGTCCAGCAGTCCAATATGGAAAATTTTATCTCCATGGGTGTGGATGCGATCGTGTGCCAGGCACAGGAATCCAAGATTGCGGCCAAGAACTTCGACCCGGTGGTACAAGCCGGAATCAAACTAGCATTTACGGGTTCCGTCCCGGATGGTTACACCGCGGGAAAAGAATATGTGACTATGGTGTCCGATGAATTCGCAGAAGAAGGCAGAATGGCCGCCGAAATGCTGGCGGATTCCATCGGGGGAAAAGGAGATGTACTGGCAATAACCATCAGCAGCGTGAACTATGTATCCAATACCCGCGACGGTGCGTTTGTGGATGCGATCAAAAATGATTATCCGGATATCAACCTGGCGGAAGAAGCCGGTATTGAGCTGGCCAGTGACGCAGGCCCGGCGATCAGCGCGATGCTGACCAGACATCCGGATGCCAAAGGTGTATTTGTCACATTTTCCGCACCGGCGTTAGAAGTGCTGGAAGTAGTAAAAAGCCTGAATATGCAGGATTTCAACATTGTGACCATCGATCTGGATACCATTTGCTGCCTGGATATGATTAACGGCGGATATATTTCTGGTATTGTCTGTGATTCGGCCTATTACTATGCCTCCGCAGCAGCCATCGCGCTGGCCAAATCATATCTGGGGCAGGAGGTTCCGGCAGAACTGGCAGGTCCTGGGAAGAAGGTGACACCGGAGAACATGGAAGAAATGTGGAAATGGTCCTTTGGGGATGAACTGCCCGAAGTATTAAAAGATGCGTTGACGGAAAAAGGGATAGGCGCATAAAAGCACAGCGGCATACGCAATCGGGAATGGAGCTGCAGCTTATCTGCAGTCAATGGATAGGCTGCGTTTCCTTTCCTCATACAGAACAGCCCGAAGGAAGGGAGAGAAAATGGCTAACTATGTGTTGGAAATGAAGGATATCTGTATGTCCTTTAATGGGGTTTTTGTCCTGCAGGATATTGATTTCAATTTGAAACCAGGTGAAATCAGAGGACTGATCGGGAAAAATGGGGCCGGAAAGAGTACTTTGCTGAAAATCATTCAGGGGATCTATAAGCCGGTCAGCGGCGATATAAAAATCTTCGGAGAGGAAATTCATAACAGTTACAGAAAGGCATCCGATTCCGTAGGGATGATTTTCCAGGAGTTCAGCCTGGTATCTGAGATGACGGTGCTGGAAAATATTTATCTGAACAGTGAGATTAAAACTTATGGGATCATAAATGAAAAAGAGAGCGCGAAACGGGTACTTGATTTTTTTAGGGAATATGATATCCATATTGATATTTATAAGAGAATTAAAGAGCTGAGTTCTTCGGATATGCAGATGATAGAGATCTGTAAAGCCGTTCTGAAAAATAAAAAGATCATCCTTATGGATGAGCCTACCGCCGCACTGGATGGAAAGCAGTGTGAAAAGCTGTTCACCATGATACAGAGGCTGAAAGAGAATAAAATTTCTGTTGTACTGATTACCCATCATTTAAAAGAAATTATACAAAACTGTGACAGTGTAACTGTGATCAGGGATGGCTATCTGACACTGGACGCGCAGATTCAGGATGCCTCCATGGATACCATTATCAGTGCCATGCTCGGCGAGGAAAGCAATGCGCTGCAGAAAAAGCGCAGTGTAGTCCATATAGATAAAACTACCCCGCTTCTGGAGGTAAAAGGGATCACGACCAGGAGAATCAAAACCCCCCTGTCCTTTAAACTGTATGAAGGGGAAGTGCTGGGACTGGCGGGACTTAAGGGCAGCGGACGTACAGAACTGTTCCAGGCCCTGTTCGGGGTGGAGCCCATCACCGGGGGGCAGATCCAGATCCTCGGTAAGCCGGTGAGGATCCGGCATCCCAGCGAAGCGGTGGAGGCTGGATTTTTCCTGATTCCTGAGAGCAGACAGATTCAGGGGCTGTCCGTCGATCACTCCGTCCGATTTAATATGGAATTGTCCTGGCTGAATAAAATGAAGAGGCATTTTCTGCTGGACGACAAGAAAGGTAACGAGGTTGCCCAAACCTATATCGGGCGGATGCAGATCAAGACCCAGAACCTGGACACCATCGTGCGCAGCCTGTCCGGCGGAAACCAGCAGAAGGTGGTAATCGCCAAGGCGCTGGCCACAAACCCAAAGATCATTCTCATGGACGATCCCACCTTTGGTGTGGATGTACATGCGAAGGCGGAGATTATGCAGATCATCGATGAATTTAAACAGACCGGCGGAGCAGTGATCCTGGCTTCATCCGAGACCGAGGAGGTCAATCAGAACTGCAATCGGATTCTAATTCTGAAAAACCAGGAGATTACAGGGGAACTGCTGAATGAAGATTTTGAGACTATTACGCAGGACGAGCTGACAGCCGCAATACAGTGAGAAAGTGGGGATGACTTTTGGAGACAAAACGGAGAATGAAAATTAAACTCAATGAAATGATTGTATTTATCGCATTTATTGGTCTGTTCCTTATATTCAGCGTGACACTTCACAATGTGGGGGTTGGGTTCGCACATATCAGTAATCTGATGAATATCTTGCGGCAGACATGCCTAATTGCCATTATGGCCGTGGGAATGACTTTCGTGCTGGCCGCTGCACTGATCGATCTGTCGATCGGACCGATCGTGGGTGTGGCTTCCTTGGTGTGTGCCCTCCTGGTGGAGTCCTATGGGATTGCAGCAGGGGTGGCAGGGGCGCTCCTCTATGGCTGCCTGGCCGGGGCTGCCAACGGTGTGCTGATCGCTTACCTGAATATGCCGCCGTTTATCGCGACCCTTGGTACACAGACAGTGTGGATGGGGATCGCCAGAACGATGACGAATCTAAAGGCGGTGCCGATTACCAACCAAACGTTTCTGGATATCTTCGGCGGCGGGAATCTGGGTGTGATTCCTTCCGTATTTATCTGGATGATTATCATTTTTGCGGCCGGCTATATCGTGATGAAAAAGACAGCCTTTGGCCGCAGGACCCTGGCAGTGGGAGGTAATCCCAACGCTGCCTTCTATTCCGGCGTGAAGATTAAAAAAGTTCAGATGCAGGTTATGATGATCTGCGGAGTCCTGGCAGCGCTGGCGGGTATCCTCTGGAGCGGCAGGTTTGGCGGCGGCAGATATACCCTGGGAGAAGATGCCGGAACCAGCGTGATTGCGGCCTCCGTTCTTGGAGGGACATCCATGTTTGGTGGAAAGGCGTCCATACCAGGTGCGATCGTGGGTGCGATTATGATCGGAATGATTGACAATGCTCTTGTAATGTACGGCCTGAGCGTTCATCAGCAGATGATCGTCAGAGGGCTGGTGATTATCGTGGCGGTTGCGCTGAGCTCCACACAGGAGAAGAGTGTGAAATAAAGCATCTGTAGGTATGAGATAAACGGTGTGCCGGTAAATATAGCAGACAATCATTGTTGGTAAATAACTAGTGTGGCGGCACGCCAGATCCATATGATTAACAAACGGAGGAAAATTTAAAATGGGGAAAGAGACATTACTTACTTATATAGAAGAAAGGAAAGAAAATCTGATCGGGCTCACTCAGAATATGATCCGTTCGCGCCCGGTCAATCCGGTCTATGCAGCGGATCACGGCTACAACGAGGCCGGCTGCGAAAAGATTATTCTGGAACAGTTACAGGATCTGGGGATGGAGATCTATTCCTTCGATGTGGATCTGAATGAACTGGAACCTTACCGTGAAAAACCTGGTTTTATAACCGGTTACACGGACCAGATCGATTTTAGCAGCCGACCAAACATAGTGGCTAAGTTGCCGGGGACAGATCCGGATCATGCCAAATCCATTCTGCTGATCGGACACTGCGATGTGGTAGCGGCGGACGATCTGGAGGAGTGGGAGTATCCGCCATTTGACGCCCGGATAGAGGAAGGAGTATTGCATGGGCGCGGCGTTGTAGATATGCTGGGCGGCCTGGCCGGTATGGTGATGGCGGTCAAAGCTATGGTGGAGACCGGTGAAAAACCCAGAGGGGATATCTGGCTGGCCAGTGCCGTGTGTGAAGAGTCTGGCGGAACGGGGTGTCTTGCGATTGCCGACTGGCTGAAGAAAAAAGGCGTACAGATCGATGCAGGTATTATGGGAGAACCCACAGATCTGGAGATCAGCCTGCTGTGCAGGAATATTCAGTGGGGCGATATTACGATCTACGGTAAAACCGGACATTTGGAGGTATCTCAGCCGCACTGGTCCGAAGGCGGAGTCGTGGATGCCATCGAGAAGGCCAGATATATCATGGACCAGATCGACAATCTGAACAAAGAATGGGCGCTGCGGCCAGACAAAAACCATCCGCTTTTAAAAGAATCCTGTCAAGTCAAGGTGGCCATGATCGAAGGCGGGCATCACCGGTCCAGTTTTCCCGCCACCTGTAAACTTTCTTACAATATCCAGGTATTGCCCCAGGAGACAAACGAGGATGGTCTGGGAGTCAGTACCCGAAGAGAATTCGAAGACTTCATGAAAAGAATCAGCGATGCTGACCCCTGGCTTGCCCAAAATCCCCCGAGGGTGGAGTGGGTCTGCGAGGCTGACTGCTCGGAAGTGCCAGCAGATCATCCATTCGTTAAGGTATTCCGGGAAAGCGCGAGGCAGATCCGGCCGGAAACGATCCTCAACGGTTCCGGCTTCCATACGGACACAGGATGGCTGATGAGAGTTCCGGGGATACCGGTGGTCAATTATGGCCCCGGGAATCCGGCACTGGCCCACAGAACCAACGAGGAATGTAAAGTCGAGGACATTGTAATCTGCTGCAAGGGGGTAGCCGCCGTATGTTTTGACTGGTGCAATTCAGATAAGACAGAATCCTGAACGAAGTTGAACCATATGATTGAGCTTCCCCTGATTTTGTTGTAGAATGAAAGAAAATCGGAAAAGATACTATGTAGGAGCAGGATCATATTGAAAAAGCGAACGGTTCAGAATCAAAGTAATATAAAAATGAATAACTGCAAGCTGGTTTTAAACATTATCCGTGATAATCAGGACGCTCTGATCTCCAGGGCAGACATTGTAAAGATAACGAAAATGAGCCCTACCAGCATCACACGAATAGCGGATCAGCTTATGGAGTTCGGTCTGGTACAGCAGGCAGAATCCGTGGTGAATGGCAGTGTAGGGCGAAATGGAATCCGGCTAAAAGTCATCGATGATGCGATTCTGACAGCCGGAATATCCATCGATTCCGATTACATCAATATCTGTATCCTGAATTTCAGAGATCTTATCACCGCAGGCAAACAGATTAAATTGAGAAAAAGGCCGTATCAGCCGGAAGAAATCGTGAAGATTGCCCACGCGGCCTTTGTGGAATTATGCCTGGAATCCGGGTATGAGATAAAGAAAATTATGGCCGTCGGTATTTCATGTATAGGTAATGTAGATTATGAAACCGGTACGATTTATTTTGCTCCTCAGTTTCAGTGGGAAAATGTCGAGATTGGAAGGCTGGCAGAGGAACTGTTTGACCAGCCGGTATTCGTCGATAATGATATGAAAGCTTCTCTGGTGGGCTTGGCGCACAGGCATAGGGACATCAAACATGAGGATGTCACCTATCTGTCCATCGGTACCGGAGTCGGTTCCGCGGTCATGTATGGCGGAGCTTTGGTCCGGGGCAGTAACAATGCGGCAGGAGAAGTAGGGCATGTCATTCTGGAATCCAGCGGCCGGCACTGTGACTGCGGCCAGACGGGCTGCGTCCAGACCTATCTGACGAAGAACAGCCTCATCGAACAGTGCCAGGAAGAAGGACATCTGATTACAGAGGTAGAACAGATCTACGATTCTTTCCGCGCCAGGGAGGAGTGGGCAGTCAGCTTTGTAGACCGCCAGGCGAGGCATCTGGCCATGCTTCTTAGAAACCTGGTCTATATGTACAATACAAGATACATTCTGGTGGGAGGCGCGATCATATCCGACTTCCCGGAGTTCTTCCATCTGGCCAGTGAGAAGATGAGAGAGCTTATGCATGAGAATTTATTTGCCGGTCTGACTCTTGAGCTGGTAAAAGAAAAAAACAACAGCACCACAGGAGCTGCATTTATGGCTCAGGAATATTATATCGAATCACTGCTTTTCGAAGAAGAGCAGAACTGACAAAAGGGGACATGTCCAAATTGATTTGGGACATGTCCATTTCAGTCTGGGACATGTCCAACTTAAGATGGACATGTCCCAAACCGGAATGGACATGTCCCCTTTTGAATTTTTTACATATTTTTATAAAATCCTGCCATACTACATTTAGAATATCGAAAAAAGCAAATGAATGGTAAAGGAAGTGGATAAAAATGATAAACCGGACGAAATTCAGAGTATTTCTTCTTTCTCTTGTATTAATCGCGATCGTGGTAGGGATTTTCTATTATTCCTATGTTGTCCAGAAGGAAAGCATTATTACGGAAGGTACATTTGTTGAAAATATAACAGAAGGGTGTCGGAACCTATGTCTTTGAAGGATACCTTGTATTTAAAAATAGAGCGGAACACGGAAGTGCATACCACGGAGGTTCGTTTGGGGGACGTGGCGAAGCTGGAGTGCAGTAATAAAGACGTGGTTAACCGGCTGAAGGCTATGAAGATCCTGACCCTTTCAGATGCCAAACGCTACAGCCGGAATGCAGTGTCAGTGCTGAAGGTAATCGAGCAGATCCATTCGATCTACCCCCAACTGGAAATAAATAACGTAGGCGAGACGGATTTTGTAGTCGCATATGAAAAGGAACCGCACCAGCACAAAGTCATGGATTTCCTGAAGACGCTTCTGGTCTGCCTGACCACCTTTTTCGGAGCGGCTTTTTCCATTATGTCGTTTAACAATGACGTACAGCTGACGAAACTGTTCAGCCAGATTTATATGTTGATGACAGGTGAGACCTCCAACGGTTTCACAATATTGGAGCTGTCCTACTCTATCGGCCTGACAGTGGGAGTGGTCATTTTCTTTAACCATTTCGGGGGCAGAAAACTGTCCGTCGATCCGACTCCCATCGAAGTGGAAATGAGGCTGTACGAGGATGATGTCAACACGACAGTCATAGAGGACAGCAGCAGGAAGGGAAAGAACGTGGATGTTAATTAGACAGATTCTGATGGCTATCATCGGATTGAGCAGCGGATTCACAGTTGCCGGAGGTATCTTTGCGTTTATCGTAGGATTGGGAATCATCCCGCGGTTTGCCGGCAGGACGCACACTGCGCATCGGATCCTCTGGTATGAAGATTGTGTGCTGGTGGGCGGCGCATTGGGAAATCTGATGTACATCTATCAGCTGCCGGTTCATCTCGGAAAAATCGGACTCGGATTTTACGGCCTTTTTGGCGGAATGTTTGTGGGCGCCTGGGCTATGGCGCTGGCGGAGATCGTGAACACGATCCCTATCTTTGAGCGGAGAATCAAACTGCGGGAAGGCCTGACCGCTATGATTATCAGTATGGCGATCGGAAGGTCTCTGGGGGCCATCCTGTACTTTTTCCAGGGATGGTAGCCGGATAATCCATGCGGCAGATAAGGAAAATACAGCAATAAATACAGCTACATTTGTAAAGGAGAATGCAATTATGGACGAAAAGAAACAACAACAGTACGGCGAATACGTAAAGCAGGTGACACCGACCCACAGTCTCTCGTTAAATATGCTGAAAGCATTTATCGTCGGCGGGATTATCTGTGTGATTGGCCAGTTTATTCTGAATTACTGCGAGGGCCTCGGTCTGGAGAAAGATATCAGCGGAGCCTGGACCTCCCTGATTTTGATTTTGGTCAGTATCATCCTGACCGGTTTGAATATCTACCCGGCGATTGCGAAATTCGGCGGAGCAGGCGCACTGGTACCCATTACCGGATTCGCTAATTCCGTAGCGGCGCCTGCCATCGAGTTTAAAAAGGAAGGCCAGGTATTCGGTGTGGGGTGTAAAATATTTACCATCGCCGGTCCGGTGATCCTGTACGGAATCTTTACCTCTTGGCTGCTGGGATTGATCTATTATCTGCTGCAGTGGACGGGGGTGATCTCATGACGCAGATGATCGGAAAGCAAAGCCTGCAATTTGAACATGCTCCGCATATATTGGGGCATGCCTCAATCGTGGGAAAAAAAGAAGGAGAGGGTCCCCTTGGACATTTGTTTGATGTGGTTGGCGAAGACGCGCTGTTTGGTGAGAAAACGTGGGAGGCAGCTGAAAGCTATCTTCAGAAGCAGGCTGGGGAAATGGCCATCGGAAAAGCGGGACTAGAGAGCTGGCAGATCCGCTATATCTTTTCCGGTGATCTGCTGGCCCAGGGAGTGGCTACTTCCTTTGGACTGGTGGATCTGAACATTCCGCTGTTCGGACTGTACGGAGCCTGCTCCACCATAGGAGAAGCGTTATCCCTGGGAGCTATGATAGTAGCTGCGGACTATGCGGATTATGTAATCTCCATGGCTTCCAGCCATTTTGGCAGTGCGGAGAAGGAATTCCGTTTCCCCCTGCAGTACGCCGGCCAGCGGCCCCTGTCCGCCTGCTGGACAGTCACCGGTTGCGGTGCATTCGTGCTGGGCAAAGACGGAGGGAAAGTTCGTATTACCGGTATTACCACCGGAAAAATCGTGGATTACGGCCTCAAAGATTCCCTGAATATGGGGGCATGTATGGCGCCTGCGGCCTGTGACACAATCTACCAGAATTTCATGGATTTCAACCGCCAGCCGTCCGACTATGACCGCATTTTTACCGGGGATCTGGGAAATGTAGGGAAAACCATTCTTCTGGAACTGCTGAAGGAAAAGGGTTTTGATATCAGCAGCCAGCATACGGACTGCGGCATTGAGATCTATGACGCAGAGCGCCAGGACACCCACAACGGCGGCAGCGGCTGCGGCTGTGCGGCCGTAACCCTGTCGGCCTATATTATGAGACAGCTGGAGAAAAAAGCGTGGAAACGGGTCATGCTGGTACCTACCGGAGCGCTGCTCTCAAAGGTAAGCTACAACGAAGGAAATACAGTTCCCGGCATCGCCCAGGCGGTTGTACTGGAGAGCTGCTGATCATTTTTACCGCCCGAACGTGCATAATGCCTTATGATCGGGACAAACTAAGTGTATTGTCCACGCAAAGAAAGAGAAGGGAGATGGACATAAATGGATTATATCAATGCTTTCTGGGTAGGCGGCCTGATCTGTGCCCTGGTTCAGATATTGATGGAAAAAACAAAACTGATGCCCGGCAGAATCATGGTACTTCTGGTATGCAGCGGCGCTGTACTCGGAGCTCTTAACATCTATCAGCCATTCCAGGAATTCGCAGGGGCCGGAGCCAGCGTTCCGCTTCTTGGATTCGGGAATCTGTTATGGAAGGGTGTCAAAGAGTCGATCGCAAGCGACGGATTCCTCGGGATCTTTATGGGAGGCTTTACCGCCAGCGCTGTAGGAGTATCCGCAGCTCTAATCTTCGGATACCTTGCTTCCCTTATATTCAATCCCAAAATGAAAAAATAAAGATATTTCAAGTAACGAGGCTTCTGCCCGTACTTTTAATATAGATTAAGGATATACAACCGCGGATGTATATCCTTTTCTCTTTTTATTTTGTTTTCCCAGGGCAGGGACCAGTGAAGCTCCCGTTCCTTATGTTCCGCCTTCCCGGAGTCATCCCTGCCTACTGTCGAATTTACCAATCTGCACTCTGAATAATTACAGTTGAAAAATTTTGGCAGAGAGTTTATAATAGGTAAGCTAGGGGGAATATGATGGAACATAAATGGAGGAAACTATTTTCGTATTACAAACCTTATAAGTGGCTTTTTATTTCAGATATGTTTTTTGCTGTGATAGGCGCCGCGGTGACTTTGGTAATTCCGTTGATCGTCCGCTATATTACCAGCCGGGTATCGGCGCTGCCGCTAAACGATGCGGTGCAGATGGTACTGCGGCTTGGAATTTTGATGATTGGTCTGGTACTGATTGAATTTGTCTGTAATTTTTATATTGCCTATTACGGACATATTATGGGAGCGAAGATCGAGTATGATATGAGAAATGAGATCTTTGCCCATTATCAGAAATTGTCGTTCGCTTTTTATGATAATCAAAAGGTTGGGCAGCTGCTATCCAGGGTTACGAATGATCTGTTTGATATCAGTGAACTTTTACATCATGGGCCGGAGGATGTATTTATTTCCCTGATCAAGATGATCGGTTCTTTTGTGATTCTGTTTCAGGTGAACATGCCGCTGACGTGGGTGGCGTTTGCATTTTTGCCGGTGATGCTGATCTATGCGTTTTATTTTAATACGAAAATGAAGCACGCGTTTAAGCAGAATCGGGCGAAGATCGCGGATATTAACAGTCAGATCGAGGATAATCTTTCCGGTATCCGGGTAGTAAAGTCTTTTGCCAATGAGGAGATCGAGCTGAAGAAGTTTTATAAAGGCAACAGCAAGTTTGTGGATGCGAAGAAGAGAAGCTACCTGTATATGGGAGGATATAATTCGGGGCTGGGGGCTTTTACGACCCTGGTAACCGTGGTGGTACTCATGGCCGGAGGGATGTTTATCGCCAGGGGAACGGTCGACGCAGCGGACCTGATTACATTTCTTCTATATATTAATAATTTTACGGAGCCGGTGAAGAAGCTGGTGAATTTTACCGAGCAGTTCCAGAACGGATACAGCGGGTATGAGCGCTTTTTGGAAATTTTGGATGTGGAACCGGATATCAGGGATGGAAAAGATGCAGTTCCGATTCGGAAGCTGCGGGGAGATATCGTATTCGAAGACGTCTCCTTCCGTTATGAGGACAGTACGGATAAGGTGCTTCATCATGTGAGTCTGGATGTGAAGGCAGGTACTTATATTGCTTTGGTAGGAACTTCAGGCGCCGGTAAGACGACGCTTTGCAGTCTGATCCCGAGATTTTATGATGTTACTTCGGGGCGCATTACGATTGACGGGATCGATATACGAAATATGCGTTTGAAGGATCTGAGAGATCAAATTGGAATCGTTCAGCAGGATGTGTATCTGTTTGCCGGAACGGTAATGGATAATATCCGGTACGGCAGGCCGGATGCTACGGATGAAGAGGTTGTCCGGGCGGCAAAACTGGCAAATGCCCATGAATTTATTATGGAAATGCAGGATCACTATCATACGGATATCGGACAGCGGGGAGTGAAGATTTCCGGCGGACAAAAGCAGAGATTATCCATTGCCAGGGTGTTTCTAAAGAATCCACCGATTCTTATTTTTGATGAGGCTACTTCGGCTCTGGATAATGAGAGTGAGCGGGTGGTTCAGGAATCTCTGGAACGGCTGGCGTCTAACCGGACTACCTTTGTGATCGCCCACCGCCTGTCCACGATCCGCAATGCGGAAAAAATATTGGTGCTGACAGAGGAGGGAATCCAGGAAGAGGGAACACATGAGGAACTTCTTGATAAAAACGGAATCTACGCACGCCTGTATCAAATGCAGTTCCGCAATGAGGGGACTTCGGTCCCATGACAAGGTATACCCAAAGGGCATCCCGTAATACATGCCCTTCGGGCAGGCATGCAGCTTTCGCTGCATGACAAGGTATAAAATAAGGGGAACTTGTTTAATATAATGAACAAAGATTTCCCGACTCTATAGGCGGAACCGGAACCGGCGGATCCAGCTTAACGGCTGCTATCGGCAGAAAATAACCGGTATCTCCCACTGAAATGAGATTGAAACTACGAATAGAAAAAAGGATAGGAAGTAAAGTTATGGAAATAGAATTTAAGAAAATAGCATTGGAAGACCGGGATCTGGTCACTAAGTACCTCTGGGCCTCCCAGGTCAGAAGCTGCGAAGAAACATTTGCCAACACCTACCTGTGGTCCAGGCAGTATCCGATCGAATTTGCCATCGTCGATGACATGCTGGTATTTCAGACAATACAAGAAAATCCCTCTTTTGATTTTCCCAGAGGACAGGGGGATTTAAAAAGCTGTATGGATAAAATGATGGAGTACTACGAGGAAAAAGGTAATCCATTCCGGATGCATCTGGTTACGGAAGAGGATTTTGCGAAATTGGAGGCATTATATCCGGGGAAATTTAAGATCGAGTACGACCGGGATTCCGCAGATTACGTCTATGAAACGGAAAAGCTGATCACTCTGGCCGGTAAAAAATATCACGGTAAGAGAAACCATATTAACAAATTCCGGGAGCTGTATCCGGATTGGGTATATGAAAAGATTACGGATGAAAATCTGGACGACGCGTTCCAGATGGCGCTGAAATGGCGTCATGAAAATGCCTGTGACCAGGATGAGGAAAAGCGCCTGGAGCTGTGCGTGACCATGAATGCGCTGCGTCTGTTAAAGGAACTGCACTTATCAGGCGGTCTGATCCGTGCAAAAGGGCAGGTGGTGGCGATCGCGATCGGGGAACCGGTAAGCGATGATACCTTTGTGGTTCACAATGAAAAAGCTTTTGCCGATGTGCCTGGCGCTTATCCGATGATCAATCAGCAGTTCGCGGCGCATGAGGCGAAAAATTATAAATATACGAACCGGGAGGACGATGCCGGAAGTGAAGGACTCAGAAAAGCAAAATTGTCCTATCGGCCGGAAATCCTGCTCCAAAAGGGCGTTGTCACCTACGCTTAATGAGAAGGCAGTAGGCTGCTTCCTTTCGTATATGGAGTTGAAATTCGGCAGATTTCAAAAAATTGCACATAATAAACCACAATTCATGAATTTACAGTTAAAGGAGTTTAATGATTGAAGGCAAAAGCTAAAGTTACAATCAATGATATTGCAAAGGCGGCCGGTGTCTCGACAACTACTGTGTCGCGGTATATAAACGGGAAAGAAGAACTGATGAGTGAACAGACCCGTAATAGGATAAAGACAGTTATTGAATTGCTGGATTATCATCCAAGTGACATAGCGCGCAGTTTAAGAAACCAAAAAAGTAACATGATTGGTGTATTAATTGCGGATGTGTCATCGCCTTTTTCTTCGGCAATCATTATAGGAATTGAGAGGGTTCTAGTATCTAATGGATACACACCTTTGTTTCTTAATTGCAGTGAGAATAAACAGCGTGAAGAACAATATATCCGTTCACTGATTTTTAAAAAAGTGGATGGGCTGATCGTTAACACGACATCTGCGGATAATAAATTTTTAATAAGTTTAGCATGTCAGGGTTTTCCGATTGTTCTTTGCGATCGTTTCGTGCGGGATTATAATTTTAATATTGTTACAAATAAGGATAATGAAATGATTAGAAGCTTTGTGATGCATCTTAAAGAGCAGGGATTTACAAGACTTGCTTTTTTTGTACAGCCATGGAGCGATAATTCAACCCGTTACAGAAGGCGTGATGCATTTCTTGCCTCGGTTCATGAGATCTATGGCTATCTGCCGGAAAATGATATTTATGTGATTGATGTGAATGATAAAGACTGCGTGATTGCACAGTTGAAAAAATTTCTTAGTTCATTGAGCCAGGATGACATCCCTGCGATTATTGGTACGAATAGTGTTTCGACAATGTGTGTCTATAAGGCTATTACAAAATTAGGGTTATCGATGCCGGATGATATTGGCCTGTGCGGCCCGGATGATTGGGATTGGAATAATGGGATGAATTGGCCGGAAATTGTACACACCAATATTACTACGGCAACCATTTATGCAAAGGAGCTTGGAGAGCGGGCGGCAAAATTGTTACTGGAACGGATTGCCGCTCCGGATGAACTGCCTAGTGAAATTCTTCTGCCTAATCCTTTGGTGATAAGGGATTCAACATTGCGCATACGAAATAAATAGTTTTTGAAATAATAAAACTGTCTTGTCTTTTTCTCCGCAAACTGATATACTGATTTTGTAAATTATGAAATCGATTAACATACTGTTTGTAAAGGGGGAAAGCTTTTATGAAAGATAAGGCGGCTGAAAAAATTTATTTAAATGGAATCACGCCGGTCATTGTACTGGATTCAAGCGAACATGCAGTACCTTTGGCATCGGCATTAATGAGAAGCGGAATCAGAGTAGCAGAGATTACATATCGCACAGCGGCTGCAAGGGATTCTATAAAGGAAATCCGCAGAGCATTACCGGATATGTTGGTTGGTGCAGGGACGATTACCAGCATAGACATGGCGAAGGATGCTATAAATGCCGGTGCCCAATTTATAATTAGCCCTGGGCTGGACGCAGAGCTGGTAGAATATTGCAGCCGGGAGAAGATTTTAGTGATACCGGGAGTCGCAACCCCATCAGAAGCCCAGCAGGCTGTAAAATTGGGGTTAACACTGGTAAAAGTTTATCCAGCAGAAATCCTTGGAGGTACCGCTTTTATAAAAGCTTTATCCGCTGTTTACAATACGCTGCGCTTTATGCCGACCGGTGGAATAAACGCTGATAACTTGATGGAATACCTGGATGTGCCTAGTGTTGCTTCATGCGGGGGCAGCTGGCTATGTCCTCTTAAACTGATTGAAGAGGGAAAGTTTGATGAAATAGAACAGATTGCGAAAGCAGCTGTTTTAAAAATGCATGATTTTAAATTGCTGCATGTGGGGATGAATTCCGGTAATCAGGAAGAGGCTAGGGAAAAGGCCGAGTTATTATCAGAGATGTTTGAATTGCCAATGATAGATTCATCTGCTTCCTACTTTGCTGGAACTATGTTTGAAATATTGAAAAATCCGTTATATGGGGAGCGTGGACATATAGCAGTAGAAACAAACTATATTGACCGGGCAATCGCGTATTTTGAGAATCGCGGCTATACTTTCCGAGACAAACCAAAAGATGATTTAAAGAAGTTAATTGCAATATATTTTCAGGAAGAGATTGGCGGATTTGCCATTCATTTACGATCTAGATCCTGAAAGAAGAAATAATAGAATCAAAAAATAGCAGAGTCTGCGGCATTTTTGCTGTAGACTCTTTTTATTTATGAAATATTTTTGGGGATTTTTGTAAAACGATAAACATAAAAAAATAAATACATTTAATAATTAGAAAATATTAAGTAAAAATTACTTGATTTACACTTATGGCATGTGATATATTTAATGTAATCTCATAAAAAAAGTAATAAAATACATTAAAAATTGTACAATATATTAATTTAATTGAAAAAGTGAAATTTTGATTTGTTTTGAAATCGATTAACATAGCTGTGCAAGAAGAGAAGGTATCAAATAAAATTGCTGCTTCAGGGCAATTTGAAATGTTTAAGAAGGGAGGTGAAAAAGTGGAAAAGGGTACATTGTTAGTGGGAGAACCAATGGGCTTATTTATAGCACAGGAAAAGGGGGAATTTGAAGACGTAAGTGGATATACCATGGCTTTGGCCGGCGCCGAATTTAATGTGGCTGTAGGAATGCGCCGTCTGGGGCATCGGGTAGGATATTTTACAAAGCTCGGTAACGATCCTTTTGGAAAACGAGTAATTAAGATGATGAAAGCTGAAAATATTTCGACAGAGCTTATTCGGTTTGCAGAGGATCATTTTACAGGTTTTATGCTGAAATCAAAGGTGGAGAAGGGCGACCCGGATATTTTTTATTTTCGCAGGAATTCAGCCGCTTCGACTTTAAATGCCGGCGATATTGAAGAACTCGATTTCAACGGATATGACGCCATTCATATGACGGGAATTACACCTGCGCTGTCGGAGTCGGCACGTGAAGCTGTGGCGGCACTTTTGGAAAAGACGCAGGAAAACGGAATGTGTTTTACTTTTGATCCAAATTTGCGCCCTCAGTTATGGGGAGACCAAAAAGTTATGTGCGATTATATGAATGATATAGCTGGAAAGAGTGATATGTTCCTGCCGGGAATTAGTGAGGCCAGGATTCTTACAGGGCTGGAGGAACCGGAGAGAATTGCTGATTATTATCTTACCAAAGGTGCTAAGACTATAATTATTAAGCTTGGAAGTGTGGGCGCATACTATGCGTCAGGTAATGAGAACGGATATGCGGAAGGTTTTAAGGTTGATCAGGTGGTTGATACGGTGGGGGCGGGAGATGGATTTGCGGCAGGAGTGCTTACCGGATTCAGAGAAGGTTTATCTATGAAAGAGGCTGTCCGCAGAGGTAATGCTGTGGGTGCAATTCAGGTAATGAGTATCGGTGATAACGATGGACTTCCGACAATTCAGGAGCTTAACCGGTTCATGTCAGGCCAAAAGGACTGGAGAACCGGAGGGAGCCTGTAATTTAAAAGAATCATAAAAGGAGGAGTAAGGCAATGGAATTCAACTGTAAGAAAGACATTATTCAAATTACACCTTTATGGGAAGGCGAGCGTATGCAGGACGGACGTCCCAGGGTATCGGATGAGATTCTGGAGAAAATACGCCATTACAGTCTTGAGGAGGTCTGGGAGATAGGCTGGCAGCTTGGATATGATAACCAGTTCCAGACCGGATTCAGAAGTTCAAATCCGCAGATGAACACTCCTACGGTAGGACGTGCAGTTACGTCAACCTTTGTTCCGATCCGCCTTGACCTGGAAATCGCCATGAAACGCCAGGCAAAGGTGCAGGGGATGCAAGGTAATACGAACCTGTATAATATATTTGTTGTAGACAGCCTGGTTGAAGATGACGTATGGATTATAGACCTGTTTGATAAGGTCAAATACGGAACCATTATAGGCGGCAATCTCGGTACTGTGCTGCAGGAGCGGACAAAACGCGGTGGTGCGGTAGTTTGGGGATCCATACGTGACCTTGAGCAGATGAAGACGTTAACGGACATCAATGTATATTACCGCGGAGTTGACCCCACGCCCTTACGCGACCATGTGCTTACAGGATTCAATACGCCGTGCCGTATAGGCGGAGCAGTCTGCCTGCCTGGAGATGTTGTGTATGCATGCGACGCGGGAGTACTGTTTATCCCTCCACATCTGGCAGAAGAGGTGGTAAATCACGCGGAGAAGACGAAGGTGCGCGACTTATTCGGTTTCCAGAGAATCAAGGAGGGGGTTTATAATGGCGCGGATATCGATACCTTCCCATGGTCTGAGGAAATGATGGATGATCTTGTGAAATGGATAGCCGTTGAGGAGGCGGGAGCGCCCTATCGACATCTTGACTGGAGCATAGAATATGAGGATGCAAGGACGGGAAAGACCCGATATAACCGTCATTGGTCAAATTCACAGATGAGAAGGCTTGATGAGGTATAACGAACAAGTTTCACATTTGGGAAGGGTGAAATCTAAGACGGAAAGAAAGCTTGTTAGAGCCGGCAGAAGGAATGAGAAAAAGGAATTTATGACTGAAAAGTAAAAGAAGGGAGCAATTATTTTATGGAAACTATTATTGGTGTACTCTTATTGATTACATATCTTGCATTTATTGTTTATGCCGCTAAGGGCGGCAATCTGATGCTGGGCCTGTTTATTATGGCTGTTCTCTGGTCCGGATTGGGAGCGATTGGCGGTGTCATCGACTGGCCAACAATCAATGAGACGATATTTAACGGTGGTCCGACCGGTTTCGGCCCGACAGCCGTGTACATCATTTTCGGCAGCTGGTTTGGGCGTATATTGCTTGAGACAGGGATTGCCGGCACGATTATCCGTAAGGCAGTTGAGCTTGGCGGCGATAAGCCGGGTATTACTTGTATCCTTTTGTGCATTGTTACAGCTCTTATATTTACGACCTCCTATGGCCCTGGCGCTGTCGTTGCCATCGGTGTTATCGTTTTCCCGATCATGCTTTCTCTTGGGATTCCAAAGACACTGGCTGCAGGTTCCTTTGTAATGAGCGTAGGCTGCGGACTTTATTTTAATCAATCCCTGCTGACGCAGGCCGCCGGTACTATGATGATCGGCGATGCAAAATATCTGTCTACTGCTGCGGAGTGGAGCCAATGGTATCGGTTCGCGTTTGCTGCCTTCGTGATCCATTTTATCTCCATCGTTCTGATGGTGATCCTGAGCAGGAAGAAGGGCAAGAAGGCTCATGCGTGGGCGGCTACCCCCAACGTGGATACAAATGGCAAGAAGGTTGGTGTTCTGGCCATGCTGACACCGCTGCTTCCTGTTTTCCTTTCCATTGTCTTTGGTATTCAGCAGGTACCGGCTATTTGCTTTGCTGTTATATGGGCTTTGCTTTTTACCGGTAATTTAAAAAGCTGGAATAAGATTGCAGAAATGGTCCAGAAAACCTTCCATGACGGCGTTGCCGATGTAGGCCTGGTTCTCGCATTCCTGATGTTTTTGCAGATGTTTATCAAGTCTGCAGGCTCCTGCAAGGATCTGCTTGCCCCGATCGTTGCCCCGATTATGCCGACCAATGTGCTGGCGTTGTTCCTGATTTTTGGTATTTTTGGCTTTTTGGCCCTGTATCGCGGACCGTTAACTATCTGGGGAGCCGGCGTCGCTACTTTTGTAATCGTTGCAAGCGCTACAAACCTGCCGTTAAGCATTCTGTATCCGCTGTTTTACATTCCCTGCTGTACTATAACTACCAATGTATGCCCGACACAATCCTGGAATATGTGGGCGATCGGTTATACGCAGGTGAATATCAAAGACTTTATGCGGCAGGTACTGCCCTATGCGCTGCCTTGCGCGTTTGTCCTAGAGGTTGTCGCATACTTCATGTTCGCAATCTAAAATTATGATGATAGTTTCTGCCGGAATTCGTTTCGATTTCGAGGGGGGAGAGGGATTCCCTCTTCCCAACCCTTTTTTCTGCAATGGGATAGCGCTCCTGTTGCATAAAAAAGCCTTCCGGGGGATCGTACTGTGGCGGAAAGGAAGATGCCGTTTGCGCGGCCTGCCTCAGGCGGAGAGTTTTGCAAGCGATACTCTTTTTACCTATCGAAAATGAATAGGAGGAATACCCAGTTGAGTAAGTGTAATATTCGTGTCGGAATTGACGTAGGAGGAACGCATACCAAGGCGGTAGCCCTGGATAATAAAACGCAGGAGATCGTGGGTGAATCCATTGTGATGACAACGCATGACCACGAGCTTGGAGTGGCGGCGGGCGTTATAGAATGTTTTGAAAATTGTTTAACAAAAAATAATATTGATCCGAAAGATGTAGTATTTATTGCGCATAGCACTACGCAGGCAACCAACGCATTGCTGGAGGGCGATGTGGCGAAGGTGGGTATCCTGGCTATGGGCGGGGGCGGCCTGGAGGGGATACTGGCCAGGAAGCAGAGCAGGATCGGGGACATCGATCTTGGCACCGGCCGCAGGATTGAGACTTGCCATACGTTTTTGAAAAATAAGGAAATTACAGAGGATAGAGTGGAACAGGAGATCGGCTGTCTGCAGGCAGAAGGAGCGGAGGTGATTGTGGCTTCGCAGGCTTTTGGGGTGGATGGGATTGAGGATGAATTGCTGGTAAAGAAGGTAGCGGAGGAAAAGGGGCTGATGGTCAGTGTGGCTTCCGAAATCAGCAAGCTGTATGGCCTCACACGCCGAACCCGGACGGCGGCAATCAACGGCAGCATACTGCCCAAGATGCTGAATACGGCTAACAGTACGGAAATGGCAGTACGTAAGTCGGGAATTGATGTGCCGTTAATGATCATGAGAGGTGACGGCGGCGTTATGGATATTGCCGAGATGAAGAAGCGTCCCGTCCTGACGATGCTGTCCGGCCCTGCGGCTTCTGTAATGGGAGCACTGATGTACCTTCGGGCCTCAAACGGTATCTATTTTGAGGTGGGAGGCACATCCACCAACATCGGTGTGATCAAAAACGGCCGTCCGGCAGTGGAGTATTCTGTTGTAGGAGGGCATCAGACGTATGTAAATTCTCTTGATGTCATTGTGCTTGGTGTGGCCGGAGGCTCCATGGTGCGCGCGAATGGAAACAAGCTGGCAGATGTGGGCCCCAGAAGTGCCCATATAGGCGGCCTGACCTATGCGGTATACACACCGGAGGAAGAGATCACAGATCCGGTGCTGGAATTCTTCTCGCCAAAGGAAGGGGATCCCGGCGATTATGTCCGCATCCGTTTGGCAGACGGGAAACGCATCACAATCACGAATAGCTGCGCGGCGAATGTTCTTGGCTATGTGAAGAAGGGAGATTATAGCTACGGAAATGTAGAAAGTGCCCGGAAGGCAATGAAACCCCTTGCAGATTATCTGGGAGTTTCCGTGGAGGAGTGTGCGCGGCAGATTCTTCAGAAAGCTTATGAAAAAATCGAACCGGTCATTCTGGGTTTTTCTGAAAAATATAAAATCCAGCGGGATCAGATTTCTTTAGTCGGGTGTGGCGGCGGAGCCGGCGCATTACTTCCATTTTGCGCGGAAGCAATGGGTATGAACTATTCGATTCCGACCCATGCGGAGGTCATTTCTTCCATTGGCGTCGCTCTGGCCATGATTCGTGATGTGGTGGAACGTGTGATTCCGAATCCGACAACAGAAGATATAGCAGAGATAAAAAAAGAGGCCGCAGCTATGGCAATTAAGAATGGCGCGGTGCCGGATACCGTGGAGGTGCAGGTGGAAATCGATTCTCAGACCTCTAAGGTTACGGCTATTGCCCTTGGTTCCAATGAGGTACAGGCTACTGATCTGAAGCTGCGCTGTGATGAAGAGGAAGCCAGAAAGCTGGCAGCTGCCTCCATGCGGACGGAACCATCGGAAGTAGAAATGCTGTTGAAAAGTGATATTTTCTTTGTCTTTGGACACAAGGCAGATAATAGGCAGCAGCTCCGCTTGATTGATCATCGCGGCTTTGTAAAAGTGCAGTGCGGCGATGCAACAGCAGTGTTGTGCAAAGCGGCTGAGTGGGAAGAAAAGACGGCCGAACTGTGGAACGAAATGCTTACTTACAAAAATGAGATGGTTCGCACACCTGATATTTTCCTGGGCATGGGCGGAAAAGTATTGGATTTTTCTAACACCTTGAGTCTGGAGCAGCTGGTTACGATTATGCGAAGCGAATTTTTGGACGCGAATATGGAGGAAGAAATCATTTTGATCAGCGCCAGAACGGAATTACTGTGATGATTAGCGGCTGGTGCAGTGAGCTGCTGTCTTTAGGGGAGAAAGTCTGGAGCGCTTATGCCATGAGCAGGGAGCCGCTGCAAAATAAGCTTTCAGATCAGGCTTATCATAAATATTTCATAAAGGCTTCCGCCTGCGGGCGGGAGCAGGCCGAAAAGCTGTGTGAAAAATGGGAAAGCCGTGACAGCCGCGTACTGTCACAAAAGTTAGGGGTTACTGTGAGAAATCTCCCTATGCCGAAGGGGCCGGGGATTATAACATTTGCCTGTTACTATGAACCGGATTGTATTGAGATTTATAATGATAATGCGCGGGATGTACAATCTCTGATAAAAGCCGCCGGGCTTGGCCGGCAGCTGGGAGATGTGGATATTTACTCGCTGCTTTTGGCACATGAACTGTTTCATGTACTTCAAAAACAGGATGAGACTCTGTATGTGAACCTGAAGCATATACAGCTTTGGAAACTGGGAGCCCTGCATAGGGAGAGCAGACTTGTTTCCCTGGAGGAGGTGGCTGCCATGGCTTTTGCCGGCCAGCTTCTTGGTATTCATTTTTGGCCTTATATATATGATGTGCTGATGCTGCTGCCCCGTGCACCGGAGCAGGCACAGAAGCTGTACCAGTACCTAATGCGATTGAAAGAGGAGGTTATAGAAAATGCAGATGATAATCTATGCTAGTATCGTGCTGACCCTGGTGATTTTGGGAGCCGCCGCGCTTCTTATTATACGAAACCAGCCGAAAGAGCGAGGGGAACTTTGCCTGCACGAGACCTGGATGACGGCGTTCCTGGGAGTGTTACTGGTTGTCATGGGGTTTGTTATCTGTTGGATGAAGCTGACAGACGCTAATACGGCCGGAACGGGAGCGGCCTCTTACCTGTTTGTAGCAGGATTTCAGCTGGTATCCCAACTACTGGGTACTTTTTGCATGCTCTTTACTTTTGTAAAAAAAACGTTGATTACCTCCGATCGCATTATAATTATTTCTTTTATGGGAAAAACCAGCGAACTTAAGTGGGAGGACGTAGTCCGGGTAGATAAACCAATGACCAAAAAAGCGTTGAAATTTACCCTGAAAAATGGAGATGTTATTACCTTGGGGGGAGAAAGCAAGGAATTTGCGCGGTTTGTGGAAATTGCAAAAGAGAAGATACGTCCGGCACAGGGGAGAGAATTATTGAATCAGATAGAGACGCGTCTGGGCGTTGGAAAATAAAATCCGAAAGACAAGGTAAAAATTGGGCTGAGGTGTTTTGGCGGAAATGCTTTCAAGCAGGCAGAGAGGATATTCTATCCTCTCTGCCTGCTTTGGTTCCTGTTGAGCTTGAACGGTTATGGATCTGACATAATTTTTGATGATCAAAAAAAAATTTTGAATTAAAAGTAAATAGTTGAAAAGTGACGAATTCTGTGGTACAATGCTGTCAATTTAGGCAAAGGTTCCATGGCTTTTTCTATATATAATGAAAAAGCCATTTTTAAGGCTTAATACAAGGGTTACTATTAATAATGAAATACCCTGCGGGTATACCTGTATGTCTTGGAAACCAGACTATTAATAATGAAATACCCTACGGGTATACCTGTATGTCTTGAAAATCAGACAATAATAATGAAAGGAATAGGGTGGAATATGAAAGCTTTTCTCATTCTTGAAGACGGGCATGTATTTACGGGAACGAGCATCGGAGCGGACCGTGAAGTCATCAGCGAAATCGTATTTAACACATCAATGACCGGATATCTGGAAATACTCACGGATCCCTCTTACGCGGGGCAGGCAGTGGTTATGACCTATCCGCTAATCGGTAATTATGGTATATGTTATGAGGATATGGAATCCTTAAAACCCTGGCCGGACGGCTATATTGTCAGAGAATTATCCAGACTTCCCAGCAACTTCCGCAGTGAAGATTCTATTCAACATTTCTTAGAAAAACATAATATCCCCGGAATCGCAGGTATAGATACAAGAGCATTGACGAAGATCTTAAGAGAAAAAGGTACCATGAACGGTATGATCACCACCAATACGAATTATAATATAGAAGAAATACTTCCAAGGCTGAAATCTTATACTACTGGAAAAGTAGTGGAGAAAGTCACCTGTGCGGACAAAGAGACGCTTTCCGGCGAGGGGTACAGAGTGGCATTGATGGATTTCGGCGCGAAAAGAAATATCGCCAGATGCTTAAACGAGCGAGGGTGCGAGGTAACCATATACCCGGCGCGGACGAAGGCGGAACAGATCATCGCGGACGCGCCGGACGGAATTATGCTGTCCAACGGGCCTGGGGACCCCAAGGAGTGCCGGGAGATCATTGAAGAAATTAAAAAACTGTACCAGAGTGATATTCCGATCTTCGCGATCTGCCTGGGCCATCAGCTCATGGCTCTGGCCAACGGGGCGGATACCCACAAAATGAAATACGGCCACCGCGGTGCCAATCATCCGGTAAAGGATCTGGACAGCGGGCGGGTCTATATTTCCTCGCAGAATCATGGCTATGTGGTGGATGCAGGGGCCATGGATCCCAATGTAGCGGTTCCCGCGTTTGTCAATGTCAATGACGGAACCAATGAGGGGTTAAAATATATCGGTAAAAATATTTTTACCGTGCAGTTCCATCCCGAGGCAAGTCCCGGACCGCAGGACTCCAATACACTGTTCGACCGTTTTATATCTATGATGGAGGTGGCCAGGAATGCCTAAGAATTCAAGTGTAAAAAAGGTGCTGGTGATCGGTTCCGGTCCGATCGTGATCGGGCAGGCGGCTGAATTCGACTATGCAGGCACGCAGGCCTGCCGTTCCCTGAAGGAAGAGGGCATCGAAGTTGTCCTGGTGAATTCGAATCCGGCAACGATCATGACCGACAAAGATATCGCCGATAAAGTATACATCGAACCGCTGACCGTAAAAGTGCTTCAGCAGTTAATTATAGAAGAAAAACCGGACAGCGTCCTGCCCACCCTGGGCGGACAGGCTGCACTGAATCTGGCCATGGAGCTGGATGAATCCGGATTCTTAAAAGAGCAGAATGTCAGACTGATCGGAACCACCTCCCTTACCATCAAGAAGGCGGAAGACCGGGACGAATTCAAAAAAACCATGGAAAAGATCAACGAACCCTGTGCTCCCTCCAAGGTAGTAACGACCGTGGAGGAAGGGGTTGAGTTCGCTAAAGAGATCGGATATCCGGTGGTACTGCGGCCCGCTTACACACTGGGGGGAAGCGGCGGCGGAATCGCCTACAATGTGGGCCAGCTGATGGATATTCTGGCCAATGGCCTGCGCTTAAGCCGTGTGGGGCAGGTTCTGGTGGAACGCTGCATCGCCGGCTGGAAAGAGATCGAATACGAAGTAATGCGGGACGGTGCCGGCAACTGCATCACCGTTTGTAATATGGAAAATATCGACCCTGTCGGAGTGCATACCGGTGACAGTATCGTCGTGGCGCCTTCCCAGACACTGGGGGACAAAGAATATCAGATGCTGCGCTCGTCAGCCCTCAATATCATCAATGAGTTGAAAATTACCGGCGGATGTAATGTGCAGTACGCGCTGAAGCCGGACAGCTTCGAATACTGCGTCATCGAGGTAAATCCCCGGGTCAGCCGTTCCTCCGCGCTGGCTTCCAAAGCCACGGGTTACCCGATCGCCAAGGTGGCAGCCAAGATCGCTCTGGGATATACTCTGGATGAGATTAAGAATGCCATTACCGGCAAGACCTATGCAAGCTTTGAACCGGCTCTGGATTACTGCGTCGTCAAGATACCCAGACTGCCCTTTGACAAATTTATCATGGCAAAGCGCACGCTGACCACCCAGATGAAAGCTACCGGGGAAGTTATGAGTATCTGTACCAACTTCGAAGGCGCGCTGATGAAAGCGATCCGCTCCCTGGAACAGCATGTGGACAGCCTGATGTCCTATGATTTCGGCCATCTGTCCGACGAAGAGCTGATGCAGGTGCTGCACCGCGTGGATGACCGCCGGATCTTTGTGATCGCCGAGGCTATTCGCCGGGGAATTTCTCAGGATACGATCAATTTCATCACGAAGATCGACCTGTGGTTTATCGATAAGATCGCCATCCTGGTAGAGATGGAACAGGCGCTGCAGAAAGATGAACTGACACCGGAGCTTTTGGCCGAGGCAAAACGGCTGGAATTCCCGGATTACATCATCGCGCAGCTCTCCGGCAAAAAAGAGGAAGAAGTTAAGGCCATGAGAAAGGCGAACCAGATCACGGCCGCCTTCAAGATGGTAGACACCTGCGCCGCAGAGTTCGCGGCGTCCACCCCCTATTACTATTCCTGCTTCGGCAGCGAATGTGAGGTGGAGAAGACCGAAGGGAAGAAGAAAGTACTGGTACTGGGCTCAGGGCCGATCCGAATCGGCCAGGGGATTGAGTTTGACTACTGTTCGGTTCACAGTACCTGGGCCTTTAAGAAACAGGGCTATGAGACAATTATTGTAAATAATAACCCGGAGACGGTCAGCACAGACTTCGACATCGCCGACAAGCTGTATTTCGAACCGCTGACCCCGGAAGACGTGGAAAATATCGTAAATCTGGAAAAACCGGATGGCGCTGTCGTGCAGTTCGGCGGGCAGACCGCCATCAAGCTCACGGAAAGCCTGATGAAGATGGGAGTTCCGATCCTGGGGACCTCTGCGGAGAATGTGGATGCAGCGGAGGACCGGGAACTGTTTGACCAGATTCTGGAGCAGTGTTGTATTCCAAGACCCGCGGGAAGAACAGTCTACACAGCCGAGGAAGCCAAAGCGGCCGCCGCGGAGCTGGGTTATCCGGTCCTGGTTCGGCCCTCCTATGTACTGGGAGGCCAGGGGATGCAGATCGCCATCTGTGATGAGGAAATCGACGAATTCATCGGCATCATCAATCAGATCGCTCAGGAACACCCGATCCTGGTAGACAAATATCTGGTCGGCAAAGAGATCGAAGTCGACGCGGTATGCGACGGGGAAGATATCCTGATCCCCGGTATCATGGAGCATATCGAGAGGGCCGGCGTCCACTCTGGAGACAGTATCTCCGTATATCCCGCCCAGAGCCTGAATAAGAAGGTGATCCGGGTCCTGGAGGAATACACCAGGAAGCTGGCGAAATCCCTGCATGTTATCGGCTTGATTAACATCCAGTTCATCGTGGCCGGCGACGAGGTATATGTCATCGAGGTGAACCCCAGATCCAGCCGTACCGTCCCCTACATCAGCAAGGTAACCGGCATCCCCATCGTAGAGCTGGCCACCCGTGTGATCATCGGGGAGACCATCAGGGGAATGGGGTACAAACCGGGTCTTCAGCCCGAAGCGGATTACATCGCCATCAAGATGCCGGTGTTCTCCTTTGAAAAGCTGCGGGGCGCGGATATCAGCCTGGGGCCTGAAATGAAATCGACAGGCGAGGTGCTGGGCATCGCGAAAACCTTTAACGAGGCACTCTACAAAGCATTCTTAGGCGCAGGGATCAGCCTGCCCAAATATAAAAACATGATTATCACCGTAAAAGATGCGGACAAACTGGAAGCGGTGGAAGTGGCGAGAAGATTTGAGAAGATCGGCTACCGCATCTACGCCACCAGAAGTACGGCAAAAGTGTTAAATGAGAACGGAGTACACGCTGTGCGCACCAATAAGATCACGCAGGAATCACCTAATATCATGGACCTGATTTTGGGGCATGAGATCGATCTGGTGATCGATACGCCCACACAGGGCCGGGATAAAAACCGGGATGGATTCCTGATCCGCAGAAATGCTATCGAGACCGGCGTGAACTGCCTGACCTCCCTGGATACGGCCAATGCGCTGGCCACCAGCCTGGAGAACCAGGAAGGGAAGAACCTGACGCTGATCGATATCGCTACGATCTAAACCTTTTCGTGCATCGCACGTAAGCGGCTAAAAAACAGCCGCTAAGTGCTCATAGCTATAAAAAAGGAGAAAAACCCCTTTATTGTATTTTCTGTCACAAACCCGCGGAAGAGCGGGTTGGACAACGTGACAGAAAATGGGGGTTTTTCTCTTTTTTATTGGGGTTCGTCGACGCAGAGGACGGTAATCCGCTCGGGTACAGTTTGGGCAGGGATACTGCGGGTGGTGGCGGTGTACTGGACAGCCAGGACGTGGCCCGCGAGTTTACAGTAGTAGAGCTGGCCGTTCTGGGTTTCGATGATGGTGTAGGGGGATAGGATCAGCCTGAGAGTTCCGTCATAGCTGATCAGATTATCATCGAAACGATCGACTTTAACACTGCGCCAGGACAGGGATTCTGCGATGGCTACGGCAGTGTACTGGGGCGGGTAGATCAGGGGAACAGGGGCGTTGGCAGAGTACCAGCCGGTGATTCTCATGCCTGGATTCACCTGTATATGATCTACGAAATAAGTATTGGGAGTGGCGATAAAGTTTACTACGCTGTTGTCGTCGTTCTGGACAGTGATGCGCTGGGTACAGCATCTTTCGTCTGCGTTGGCGACACTGATTACGGTTCCTTCAAAGGAGAGAAATTCAAAAAAGTCATCCATGCGATATGTTACCTTTTTCCTAATATCTATATAGTATATGTAAAACAAGGGAAAATTGACAACAGGAAATGTGGGAGGCCGGCGTGGGAGCGTAAGCCTGCACTGGTGAAGGCTGGGAAGGTGAGTAACACGAAGAGATGCTTTTTCTGTGCGTGTAATTTTTGGGGGAATTATGTATAATCAGGATAAGATGAGTTTTTGGTTGGGAGGGATATTATGAATTACGAATTTAATCTTCTGTTAAATGATTATACGATCTGTCCGGACACCTGGGGAATGACGGATGAGAGCGCGCTGTTTTACCGTATGTACTATATTTGCGGAGGGGAAGCTTATCTGCGGAAAGGGGAACGGAATATCCGGCTGAAAAAGGGGTATTTCTATATCTTTCCGCTGATGAATCCTTATACATTGTGGCAGAATAAGGACAATCCTTTGGAAGTCCTCTGGTTCCATGTGGAAATCAAGATGGACTTTTATACGGATTTCGGTGTTGTGAAGATCGAGAAAGAAACGGTGATGTACAGCCTTTTAAAGAGTATCCGTTATCTGACGGGACAACCGGAGTATCAAAATGAGATCGTCCGCCTGTTTGATATTTTTTTGACTATGTTAAATGAGGTGCTGCCTCTGCGTAAGACGAACAGCCGTCGTATGAAGAGCGTGATCGAATATATCGATACGCATATCGGAGAGGAATTGACGGTCAGTCAGCTGGCGGATCAGGCAGGGATGGAGCGGTCGTATTTTTCCAGGAAGTTTAAGTCCATCTTTAAAATGTCTCCGAACCGCTATATCCTGGCTAAGAAGATGAGCGAGGCGTCCAAGGCTCTGGCAAACGGTGCGACTGTGTATCAGGCCAGTATTGTGGGCGGTTATATGGACGAGAAGGCTTTTGCGAGAGCTTTCAAAAAGTATATGGAAACGACTCCGTCAAATTACAGAAAAAGTCACATTCAGCAACCCTGAAGTCACAATATAATGTTGTGACAGGTTGGTATAAATGCTATTATGTGAGTACATAAAGAGAGCAGATTAAGTGAGAACCACAATAAAAGACAGATGGCGCCGAAAATTAATTGTGCAAGTTACTTAATAACCGCTTAGAAAGCTATGCTTTATCAACAAATATGTGTAGGAGAAGAAAGAGAGGATTTGCCGCATGAAAAAGTTATTAAGCGTGATTTGTATGGTGTCATTATGTGCAACTATGATAACGGGATGTTCTTCGAAAAATGAAAGTGCAGAATCTGCAACCTCTGCCCCGAATAATTCTGCACCGGCTGCTGAGTCGGACAGCACAAAACAAGAGACAGAGGACAAAGGATATGTGATCGGTTATGCCTCCAAATCGTCCACGACACCATTCTGGGTTCAATTGAATGCCGCGATACAAACTGCAGCCTCAAAAGCCCAGGTTACCGTTAAAGAAATCGGCCCGGCCAAAGAAAACGATGTAGCCGGACAGATCTCCGTAATCGAGGATTTCCTGACCCAGGATGTGGATGCCCTGATCGTGGCTCCGTGTGACGATGTGGGTGTGGCTCCGGCCGTACAGAAGTTCATCGACGCAGGCAAGCCGGTAATCGCGGTGGATAACGGGGTGACGGGCGTCGAGATCACCTCGCTGGTGGCTACCGACAACAAGGCTTCCGCCGGGGCAGCCGCTGCTTATATAGCAGAAGCCCTGGGGGACGATGCAAAGGTCGTGACCATCGACGGCGTGGTGGCGCAGGGAACAGGAAAAGACCGGAAAGACGGTTTTGTGGATACGCTGAAGGAAAAGGCCCCAAATGCGGAAGTGGTCAGTTCCATTGCCGCTGACTGGGTAGATGATACCGCTCTTAAGGGAGTGGAGGATCTGATCAACGGAAATGTGGAGTTCAATGCTATTTTTGCCGCATGGGACGGAGGAGCTCTGGCTGCCTATCAGGCATGTAAATCCGCGGGACGGGAAGACGTGATGATCGTCGGACACGACGCGTTTGAGCAGTCCTGTGATCTGATGATCGCCAAAGACCCTATTTTCAAAGGTTCCGTTGCCCAGAATCCTTCCAATATGGGGAGTCTGGCCGTGCAGACCGCAATTAAGGCGTTGGGCGGGGAGTCCGTGGAAGCCTTTAACGATTCCGGTTACCAGGTAGTGACGGGGGAAAATGCCGCCGAGTATAAGGAAACAAATTACAGTAAATAGGATTGATGCATTTGTGTAATTTGCACCCTGGTCAAACAGGGTGCAAATTTTTCAGAAAAATCAGGACGGTGGGACGATGAACAATGCGGTTGTATTAGAAATGAAGAACATAACCAAAAGATTTCCCGGAGTTCTGGCCCTCGATCAGGTACAGCTCACCCTGCGCAGGGGAGAAGTCCATGTGCTGCTGGGAGAAAACGGGGCTGGAAAATCCACATTGATCAAGACGATTACCGGTGCTTATATCCCGGATGAAGGAGAGATCTTCCTGGAAGGCAGGCAGGTAAAGTTCGACAGTCCCCTGCACGCGCAGAAGTTGGGAATCAGCGCTGTCTACCAGGAATTCAACCTGATACCGGAGCTGGACGCGGCGAAGAATATCTTCCTGGGCAAAGAGCTGATGGTGGGGAAAACCATCAAATTAAACAGCAGGGAGATGTACCGCAAAAGCGAAGAATACCTGGAGACGATCGGAGCGAAGATCAATCCCAGGATACCGGTCAAGAACCTGGGTGTGGCAGCCCAGCAGATGGTCGAGATTGCCAAGGCGATCGCTACGGACTGCAAGATATTGATACTGGATGAACCCACGGCCGTTCTCACCAACCAGGAGATCGACAAGTTGTTCCAGGTGGTTGAGACCCTGACGAAGCGCGGTGTCGCCATCATATTTATCTCCCACAGACTGGAGGAGATCAACCGGATCGGGGACCGGGTAACGGTCATGAGGGACGGGGCCTATGTGGATACCATCGAGGTGGAAAAAGGAAAGCTAAACACCGACTATCTGGTTAAGCTGATGGTCGGACGGGAGATTACGGACAAATTTCCGAAGATATCCGTAACCATCGGAGAAGAAATTCTGCGGGTGGAGCATCTGAACCGGAAACAGGTGCTGCGGGATATCAATCTGACCCTTCACGCGGGTGAAATTCTGGGGATCGGCGGATTAGTGGGCGCCGGTCGTACCGAGGCCGTAAAAGCGATCTTTGGGGCGGATCCCATCGACAGCGGTGAGATTACGGTGTTTGGGAAAAAGGCAGTCATCCGCCAGCCCAAAGATGCCATCCGCCTGGGAATCGGTCTCGCGCCGGAGGACCGGAAGGTGGAAGGGCTGAATCTGAGTATGTCCATCAAGGATAACGTGATCATGGCCAGTGTGGATAAAATCAGCAGATGCGGAGTGATCGGGCGCAAAAAGCGCACATCGATACCGGAGGAGTTAAAGGAGAATCTGCGGATTGTGACTCCGTCCATTAATCAGATGGTGGGGAATCTAAGCGGTGGAAACCAGCAGAAGGTGGTTCTGGCCAAATGGCTGGCGTCGGATTCCCGAATCGTTATCTTTGATGAACCGACCCGAGGTATCGATGTGGGGGCCAAAGTCGAGGTGTATCAGCTTATGAATCAGCTGATCTCACGCGGGGTCGGAATCATTATGATCTCATCCGAACTGCCGGAGCTGCTGGCGATGTCGGACAGAATACTGGTGATGCATGAGGGAAGGATCACCGGTGAATTAAGCCATGAAGAAGCCAGCCAGGAAAAAGTACTGCGCCTGGCATCAGGAGGGATTTGAAATGAAAATCAAGAATGATAAGGTCAATACGTTCATACATAACAATTCCAGTCAGTTGACGGCCGGGGCCGGTCTGCTGATCATGATTCTGATATTGAGCATCGTGTCGGAGAACTTCTTTTCAGCAAAAAATCTTATAAACATCTGCCTGCAGGCGTCGGTCATCGGCGTCCTGGCCATCTGTGAGACATTTGTCATTATATCCGGCGGCATCGATCTGTCGGTCGGAGCAATCGTCGCCCTTTCATCCGCTATGATGGGCGAATTGGTGGTGAACAGAGGGCTGAACGGAGCGCTGGGTATTTTGGCGTGTCTGCTGATCGGCTGTGTCTGCGGTTTGATAAACGGCCTGCTGATCTCCCTTTTAGATATGCCGCCTTTTGTGGTCACGCTGGGTACGATGACGATATTCAGAGGGCTTGCCTATGAGTGGACCAACGCGCAGGCGATCTATGGCCTGCCGGACAGTATTAATTTCCTGGGCCAGAAATACATCGGTATGATTCCGATCGCTGTGATCACAGTGTTTTTACTCTATCTGATCTCCTGGTTCCTCTTTAAACACACAAAGTTCGGACTGTATACCTATTCGATCGGCGGCAATGTGGTTGCCTCCCGCCTGTCCGGTATCAAGGTGAAAATGATCAAATGCGGGATCTATACGTTAAGTGGTGTACTCTGTGCCATCGCTGGTATCATCATCGCCGGGAGAATGAACGGCACCTCCGGCCTGGTGGCTTCCGGATATGAGACGGATGCGATTGCTGCCGCTGCGATTGGCGGTATCTCCATGGCCGGCGGCAAAGGAAATATCTGGGGTACGCTGATTGGCGTCCTGGTCATGCAGTGCATCCGAAACGGGATGAATCTGCTGGGAGTTTCTTCCTATCTCCAGATGGTGGTGATCGGCTCCGTCATTATCATAGCGGTTGCCATGGACTGTATCCGGAGGCTTAGACAGTCCTGAGCTAAGAACGTTACCGCTGGAAGCATGGGTAGGCGGCAGAGACGAAACATAAGGTGTACGTAACAGCATCCCTTCATGCATGCCCTCCGGGCAGGGGCGCAGCATAGCTGCTCCATAAGGTATAGTCAGACTACAGGGGATGGGAAGATTAGACAGAATAAAGGAGGATAATGACATGTTGGAAAATAAATCCGCGTTTCAAGCCAGTGAACGGGTGGAAAGGCTCTGGAAAAGAAGTACGGACCTTTCCAAGAGCGGAAAGAGGAATGTATATGTAGACAATCCGGAGTTCCTCGTATATCACTGGTCAGGGCACAGCGCGGGATTTTCTCCGGCTACCGGAGAGATGGCGCTGTCAGATGACGAGAGGATCAACCTGGGAGATCATAACTGCCGGGTAGATACAGGAGCGCCGTTTCCTTTTGCCGGCGAGATGCCGTCGAAAGTGGAGGGATTTGAGTATAGCGCGTTGAACTGGGCCAGGGATTACGCTTATTTCCTGGATCACAGTCCAGCGGAGGTGTACCCCGATGAAAAGATCGTTTCCGAGTTCCACTGGCAGTTGGATGAAGCGAGAAAATTCGTCTATCCCGAGGAAGTGACGGAACTGGGATTTGAGCTCCGCCAGCTGGGCGCTGGTGGCACGAGCCTGGCCCACACCTGTCCGGACTTGAGTATCGGCCTGAAAAAGGGCTGGACCGGACTATTAAAGGATGTGAAAGCCAGTCTGGAAAAATGGAAGGCTTATGGCAATCAAAGCCGGATCGATTATCTGAACGCGCAGGTGATGGTGGTGGAAGCGATCATCCGTTTTGTGGGGCGCCATGCCGATCAGGCGGAAATGCTGGCTGGGGAAGAGTCCGATCCACAGCAGAAGAGCCTATACATGGAAATAGCGGAAAACATGCGCCAGATCGCTTCCGGAAAGCCGAAAACCTTTGAGCAGGCGGTGCAGTGGATTCAGGTCTATGAGGTGGTGGAGCGGATCAATGGCCATGGAAATGGCTATGGACGTCTGGATCAGCTGTTGATCGATTTTTACCGGAAGGATCTGGAAAATGGGGTGATCACCAGGGAGGAAGCCAGGGAACTGCTGGCGGAGCTGTACCTGAAGTACGGTGGAAACTATTTTTCATTCGGCGGCAGAGACGCCAAGGGACGGGATGCCACCAACGAGATCAGCTGGCTTGGGCTTGAGGCCTATGACATGCTGGGCGGCTATAACCATCTGGGAGTTATGTGGCACCCGGATATGGATGAGAGCTACTATCGGTATGCCTGCGAGGTAGTGACGCGGCATGGCTGCGGAGTTCCCACACTTGTGAATTACGATGTGCTCAGGGACTCGGAATTGTACAGCGGCTATCGGTTTGAGGATGCCTGGAACGTCTCCTACAGCGGATGCCAGTGGTATTGCTCGGTGGGAAGTGAATACAGCGATCACGACCTGAATTCATTTGTTCTGACCGCGCCCATGCAGCGGGCGATGAAAAGAGCCGAAGAAGAAGGCTGTGCCGAATTCGAGCAGTTCTTTTCCCTCTATGAGGAGGAAGTGGAGCGGACAGCCGAGGCGCTGGCAGAGTTTAAGAACCGGGTCTATAAGTGGCAGGCGAGGGTGTGGCCGGAGATGGTAACCACCCTGTGCATGAAAGATACGATCGAGAAAGGGCTGGACATTACTGACATCGGCGGAGCCCGCAATGCCTATACATCGGTAAATGTACTGGCGGTTCCCAATGTGGTAGACTCTATCTATGCCATGAAAAAAGTCATATTCGAAGATAAACTCTATACAATGGCCCAATTAAATAAAGCGATCGCCAGCAACTGGAAAGATCAGGAGATTTTCCGGCAGATCATGCTCAAACAGGAAAAATTCGGCAACGACGAGGATCATGTGGATGAAATCTATCAGAGGGTAGCCGCCAATATCCGGGAAACCCTGGAACGCCAGCATAACATAAAAGGCTTCCACTTCCGGGCGTCCCTGTTCCAGTATATGGGGCACACCTATGCGGGCCCTATCATCGGAGCCACCCCTGACGGGCGTCTGGCAGAGGAACCCATCGCTCATGGGTGTAACCCGATGCACGGGCGCAATCACAACGGTATAACAGCCACTGCCAAATCCCTGTTGAAGGTCCCGTTCCGGAAGTACCAGGGCGGTTCCCTGCAGATCGAGCTGCAGCCGAAGTTTTTCGATGGGAAAGAGCAGAAGGGAAGCTATATCGAGAAATTCTCCAGGGCCTACATGAAAAACGGCGGGGTACAGATCAATTTCAATATCGTCGACCTGGACCAGTTAAAAAATGCCATCGATGATCCGTCAAATCCGGAATATGCGGACATCGTGATCAAGGTGACCGGCTACAGTGCCCACTTTGTTGTGATGGACCGGGAATTCCAAAAAGAATTTGTGACGAGGGTAAATTATGAAGCTATCTGACTACAGAAAGGACTGCGGCCTGGTGTTTGATTTTCACAGAGGCACCACACATGATGGTCCGGGAATGCGTACCACGGTATTCATGAAAGGCTGTCCGCTGCACTGTGCCTGGTGCCATAATCCCGAGAGCATCACCCCGCATCCCGAACTTCAGTGGACTGCCGGAGAATGCATCGGATGCCATACCTGTGTGAATACCTGCCAGTTCGGAGCCGTGCAGGCCGGTGAGGAAGGAATCAGCATCCGCCGGGACTGGTGTCAGGAATGTTATCAGTGTGCGGAAAAATGCCCATCCGGGGCGCTTAAGATCGTCGGAACTTATTGGGATGTGGACAGCCTGGCGACCGAAGCCCTGAAGGACACCATGTTTTTTGAGGATTTCGAGGGTGGAATTACCTTATCGGGCGGAGAGCCCATCCTGCAATACCGGTTCGTCACGGAACTGCTGAAGAAAATAAAGGAGGCCGGTCAAAATACGGCGCTGGACACCTGCGGTCTGGGGCTGCGGGAAGCCTACGAATCCGTCTACCCCTACGTGGATACCTTCCTCTATGACATCAAACTGATGGACAAAAATGAACATATCCAGTATACCGGGATGAGCAACCAACTGATATTAAGCAATCTGATCTGGCTGATCCAGAAGGCCAATGGGGATCCGGACAAAAAAATATGGATCCGGACCCCGCTGATTCCCGGAGCTACAGCTTCCGAAGAAAACATAGATAAAATCGGGAAATTCCTGAAAGGGGAAGTGCTAAAGGGAATCGAGCGCTGGGAACTGTGCGCATTTAACAACGTGTGCAGAGACAAATACCGGAAAATGCATCTGGAATGGGAGTATCAGGATACCCCTCTGATGACAGAGGACGACGCCAACCATTTTCTGCAGATTGCCCGGAAATATGTGGGAGAGAAAGCAGTCCTGTCCGGCTTGACTGCCAGGAATGTTTGAAACGCATAAGGCGTATAAAATTAAGAAGCGCCGGTCACATCGGTGGTTATGATTGAAAACAGATCTGAAAGAAATCAGTCTGTCCGCAGTCGTAAAATCACGAAGTGGCCGGCGGTTCTTTATTTCCCGGAAAAATTACCGGTTAACGTTTTTATATCGCGCTTATATTTTCTTCTTATATTTATCCTTTTACAATTCTCGTTCCGGTCTTGCCGTCAAGGCTGTCCACCGCTTTATCCAGCATTGTGATCAGGGCGGTCCTTCCTTCGCGTTCCTCGACGAACTCAACAGCGGCCTCGATCTTAGGAAGCATGGATCCGGGGGCGAACTGTCCGTCTTCGATATATTTTCTGGCTTCTGTGGTGGTCATCTGATCCAGCCACTGCTCGTTTGGTTTGCCATAATTCAGCGCAGCCTTTTCCACTGCGGTTAAGATGATCAGCACATCCGCATCGATTCGTTCCGCAATCAGCGCGCTGACGGCATCCTTCTCGATAACAGCGCTGGCACCTTTGAGATGATGCCTTTGGGCCAGCACAGGAATTCCGCCTCCGCCGGCAGCGATAACTACCTGTCCGGCATCCAGTAACGCATTAATGGCGTCGATTTCGATAATATTTTTAGGTTTCGGCGCGGCCACGATACGCTGATATCCCTTTTCCGGAACCTCTGTCACATAATTTCCCTTCTTCTCCTCCAGCTCGGCTTCCTCTTTATCCATAAAGCGGCCGACCCGTTTCTCCGGATTATAGAACGCCTCGTCATACGGGTCCACTTCCACCTGCGTCAGCACGGTACTGACCGTTTTATAAATTCCACGGTTCAATAGCTCCTCCCGAATGGAATTCTGGAGGTCGTAACCGATATACCCCTGGCTCATGGCGGAGCAGACAGACATAGGAGCGGCGGTGAACTCCGGATGGCGTCCTGCGAATTCATTCATAGCGGTATGGATCATACCCACCTGAGGAGCATTGCTGTGAGAAATCACCAGCTCGTACCCATTTTCAATGAGATCTGCGATCGAAGCGGCAGCCTCATGAGCCGCGATTTTTTGTTCCGGCAGAGTGATTCCCAGCGCTTTATGTCCCAATGCCACAACGGCTTTCTTCTTATTCATATTCCGTACCTTCCTTATTTTGTTTTATTTGACTTAAATTATATCGGCTGTAGACCCAAAATGCAATACATGAGCCAAAAACCACTAAATTATGTATTACGGAGCCAGCATGTTTCCGTATCAGTATGTTTTTAAACGTCCCCTTGTGCTGCACAGAAAAAGCACACCAAAACAGAAACATACCTCAGTTTTTTATTGTATAAAGCAAAATTACCTGCTATAATAAAGCCAACCTGATGAAAAAGAATTTTCTGATTCACAAGGGGACGAGAAGACAAAGACCGGTTCTGACGGTGCGCCTGCCGGCGGCTGAAAGAGGTAGGTTTCAGAGGTGTTTTGTGCCCTTTTATCAGGAATGATAGAAGGGCTTTTTTGGTTCCCTAATACAGCCGGAAGGAGGAACGTGGATGAGGAAAATCGCAGTGATCTGTGCGATCCTGGAAGAACCAGGAGTCAGCCAGAAGGATTTCAATAAGGTGGTGTCGGAGTTTCATGGAATCGTGAGAGGCCGAATGGGCATTCCCTTTGATCAGGAGGGGATAGCAGCCGTGTCGATTACGGTTATGGCCGAAATGGACCAGATCAATGCTCTGACAGGTAAATTAGGACGGCTGCCGCATGTGTTTGTGAAGACAGCGATATCACAGAAGGAGGTATAGGGGAATGTTAAATCATGATGGTTTCGTACCCGACGAGGAATTTATTAATGGAGATTATATCCGGGAGACCCTGGAAAAATCCAAAGCTGCAAGTGACGAGGAAATCGAAAGGATACTGGACAAGGCGGACCGGTTCGAGGGGCTGACCCACCTGGAGGTGGCGGCTCTTTTGACAAATGAGAATCCGGTTCATCTGGAACGGATCTTTCAGATAGCGGGAAAGATCAAAGAACATATCTACGGCGACCGTATCGTTATGTTCGCGCCGCTCTATCTGAGCGATTATTGCATTAACGGCTGTACATACTGCGGATTTAACTGCCATCACAAATATCAGCGCAAAAAGCTGACGATGGATGAAGTGAGGGAAGAGGTACGTATCCTGGAAAAAATGGGGCACAAGAGGCTGGCACTGGAAGCGGGAGAGGACCCGGTAAACTGTCCGATCGAATATATACTGGATTGCATTAAGACCATCTATGATATGAAGACGGATGGAGAGATCCGCCGGGTCAATGTCAATATCGCTTCTACCTCCGTCGAGGAATTCCGGATGTTAAAAGAAGCGGGAATCGGTACTTATATCCTGTTCCAGGAGACTTATTGCAAAGAGACTTATGAGAAGATGCATCCCCATGGTCCCAAGAGCAATTATTGGTACCATACGACAGCTTTTGACCGCGCTATGGAGGCGGGGATCGATGACGTGGGCGGCGGTGTGCTCTATGGCCTGCATGATGATCCTAATTTTGAAGTTATGGGGCTGATGCTGCACAATGAGCATTTGGAGAAAAAGTTTGGCGTCGGTTTCCATACGATCTCTTCGCCCAGGATACGTCCGGCGGAAGGTACGGACCCGACAGCTATGGATCACGGCGTAGATGATGAGAAATTTAAAAAGCTGGTGGCTATTGTCCGGCTGGCGGTACCGTTTACGGGAATGATCATCTCTACCCGTGAAACCATGGAGATGAGAAAAGAGCTGATCAAAATCGGAATTTCACAAATCAGCGGCGGTTCCAGCGTGGATGTGGGCGGATACAGCGCCAGAGAGCGCAATGAACCCCAGTTCGTGCTCTCCGACAGCCGTACCAATGAGGACGTGGTGGATTGGCTGATGGAGGAGGATGTCGTTCCCAGCTTCTGCACAGCCTGTTATCGCAGCGGTAGAACCGGCGACCGGTTCATGTCCCTGGCAAAATCCGGAAATATCAAAAATGTCTGTCTGCCAAACGCGCTTATGACCCTGACTGAATACGCCTGCGATTACGGCACGGATGAGTTCAGAAGTAAAGTGGACCGGCTGGTCGAAAGCAAGCTTCCGAAGATAGATAATGAGAAAGTGCGCATTCTGGTCGCCGGTAACATAGAAAAAATTAAGAGCGGCGAAAGGGACCTGTTTCTGTAAATGATACATTCCCGGAGCACGCATAGAGAAAATCATGAAAGGAGCACCGAATGACAACGAACGACATGAACCAGACCCCTATGGGGAACCGCTATCATATTGCCATATTCGGAAAACGCAACGCTGGAAAGTCTACCCTAATGAATGCATTGACCAGACAGGAGATTTCCGTAGTTTCTGATGTGGCAGGAACCACCACGGATCCGGTATATAAGTCTATGGAATTGCTGCCGATCGGACCGGTCGTATTCATCGATACAGCGGGATTTGATGACATCGGAGAGCTGGGGGCTCTCCGGATCAAAAAGACCAGGCAGGTACTGAGAAAGACAGATTTCGCACTGGTGGTTCTGGAAGCGCAGGAAGAGCCGGATTGTGAGCTCGTGGACTTCCTGAAAGAGATCAGAATCAGATCCCTGCCCTGCCTGACGGTGATCAACAAATGCGACGTGGCAAAGCCGTCCGACGGTATGTTAACATTGCTGGAAGCGGAACAGATTCCCTTCCTTACCGGTACTGCTTATCAGGCAGAATTCATAGGCCAGGTGAAAGAGGCGATCATACAGGCAGCCTCCGTGATAAAAGAAGAAGCTCCTTTGTTGGGCGGCATTGTAAAGCCGGGAGATCTGGCGGTGCTGGTTACTCCCATCGACAGCGCCGCTCCCAAAGGAAGAATGATACTGCCCCAGCAGCAGACGATCCGGGCAATTCTGGATGCAGATGCCATGATGGCTGTGACAAAGGAGAACCGCCTCAAAGAGACATTAGACAGCCTGGCAGTAAAACCATCTATAGTCATCACAGATTCACAGGCTTTCAGGCAGGTCAGCGCACAAACGCCGGAAGATATACTTCTCACCTCATTTTCCATCCTGTTCGCCCGGCAGAAGGGTGAGCTGGAACCCATGGTAAAGGGGGCGCTGGCGGCAGACCACCTGAAAGCAGGAGATAAAGTATTGATCGTGGAAGGATGCACCCACCACAGACAGACCGACGACATCGGTACGGTGAAGATTCCCCGATGGCTCCGGGAAAAGGCCGGAGACGGTCTGGAATTTGCCTGGGCCTCCGGCACCGGGTTCCCGGAGAAGTTGACTGATTATGCTTTGATAATACATTGCGGAGCCTGTATGCTAAACCAAAGGGAAATGCGCTATCGAATTCACACGGCCCGGGAACAGAATATCCCCATGACAAACTATGGCATGCTCATCGCACACGTAATGGGCATTCTGCCCAGGGCCCTGAAGCCTTTCCCGGAGGGGGCTGTTTTACTTTCCCAATCCATGTAAAATACGGGTGTCGGAGTCAGATAGATGAGTCAGAGCCAGCAGATGAGGTATAAGAAGATGAAATCGACCAGAGAACAGACTATTTTAAGAATCATAAAGAGGCCAACACAGGAGGCTCTGCTTGGCCTGATCCGGAATGAAGAATATCATAACGATATCAAAAGACTGGCCGGAGAGGTGAGAGACCGAAGCTACGGGCATCGGGTATATCTGCGCGGGTTGATCGAGATCTCAAGCTATTGTAAAAACAACTGTTACTATTGCGGTATAAGGTCGGCAAATGCGAATGCTCTGCGCTACCGGCTGAATCGGGAACAGATACTGGGCTGCTGCCGGACCGGGGCGTCGCTGGGATTTTCCACCTTTGTTCTGCAGGGGGGCGAAGATCCCTGGTATACGGACGAGCGTCTCTGCGGGATTATCCGTTCGATCAAAGCGGAGTATCCAGGCTGTGCCGTTACACTGTCTCTGGGAGAACGATCCGGCGAATCCTACCGCCTTCTCTACGAAGCCGGTGCCGACCGCTATCTTCTCCGGCATGAGACAGCCACCCCGGCACACTATGCCAGACTCCACCCGCCGGCTCTAAGTCTCAGAAACCGGATGCAGTGTCTGACCAGCCTAAAGGAAATCGGCTACCAGACCGGCGCCGGCTTCATGGTAGGCTCTCCCTGCCAGAGTTTAGAACATTTGGCAGCAGATCTCAAATACATATCTGAACTTGCCCCTCAAATGGTGGGAATCGGTCCGTTTTTACCCCATCACGAATCCCCCTTTGCAGATTTCGCTTCCGATCCTTCCATGGCCACCGAAGTCCAGGACCCGCTCAACATGACAATCCTGATGGTAGCCCTAACCAGGCTTCTCCTGCCCTATGCCCTGATCCCTGCCACCACGGCGTTAGCCACGCTATCCCCGCAAGGCAGGGAAAAAGCACTGGACGCAGGAGCCAATGTAATCATGCCAAACCTGTCCCCTGAAGATGTCAGGGGAGCCTACCTTCTCTATGACAATAAAGCCAGCTTTGGCACAGAAGCGGCGGAATCCCTGGAAAAGAACCGGCAGGCGCTGGAAAAAAGCGGATATATCATGGATATGTCCCGCGGAGATTATAAGCAGAATGACATAGAAGCCTGCCTGAAACCAGAGTAGTCTGGAAAAGGGGACATGTCCATTCCGGTTTGGGACAGGTAGAATTCAGATTCTACCTGTCCCAAACCGGAATGGACATGTCCCCTTTTAACCGCCCCGGCTCTCTTCTTAGTAAAAACCGCTATAAAACAGCAAAAAACGGTAAAAAGATTGTCATAGTAAAATGATTGAATTCATCGTTCGATTATTGTATGATATTCATAGACGGTTTTGCAGGTATAAATGTTACCGTCTTTGGAATATATTAGTGAATATATATTAGAATATAAGAGGACCTATCAGTGAATCAGGAATTCTATAATCAAATAAGTCAAATTGTTGGCAGCGACAGCGTAAAACTGAAAGAAGCCATGAAGAAACACACTACGTTTCGGGTCGGCGGTCCTGCGGACTATTTTATTACCCCTCATACCATTCAGGAAATTCAGCAGACGATTCGAATCTGTAACGACTGCAAAATCCCTTACTATATACTTGGCAATGGAAGTAATCTACTGGTCAGCGACACCGGGTACCGGGGGGCTGTGATTCAGGTCTTTCAAAATCTGGATCAAATCCGGGTGCAGGGAACACACATCGCAGCGCAGGCCGGAGTATTGTTATCCCGTCTGGCAAAACGGGCGCTGGAGGAAGGCCTTGGCGGTCTGGAGTTCGCGGCCGGAATTCCAGGTACGGTCGGTGGAGCTTCGGTGATGAACGCAGGTGCCTATGGAGGAGAACTGAAGGATGTATGCACAGCGGTAACGATGCTGACACCGCAGGGCGAGCTTCGGGTACTTACCAGGGATGAGATGGAGTTCGGTTACCGGACCAGTGCAGTGGCTAAAGAACACGGTATTGTGGTGGAATCAGAATTTGAACTGACGCCCCGGGAAGCGGAATTGATCCGCGGGCGGATGGAGAAACTGCAGAAAGCCCGCAGTGAAAAGCAGCCACTGGAATATCCAAGCGCCGGCAGTACGTTTAAAAGGCCGGAGGGATATTTCGCCGGTAAGCTGATTATGGATGCGGGCCTTCGGGGCTGCCGGATCGGGGACGCGCAGGTGTCAGAGAAGCACTGTGGATTCGTGATTAACCGCGGGAGTGCTACCGCATCCCAGATTATGCAGCTGATCCGGCATATACAGGCCGAAGTAAAAGAACAGTTTGGCGTTACTCTGGAGACAGAGGTCAAGACGCTTGGATGTTTCGAGGGAGTAGACTAAATGAGATTTGTCATTGTAACCGGGATGTCCGGTGCGGGAAAAAGTACCGCTTTGAAAATGTTGGAGGATGTGGGCTATTATTGTGTGGATAATCTGCCCATTTCTCTGATCAGCAAATTTGCGGAGCTTACCTATGCTCCGTCCAGCGAGATCTCAAAGGTCGCGCTGGGAGTAGACATCCGCAGCGGACAGGCTCTGGGAGAACTGGAGCAGGTGCTGGAAGGGATGGTTGTGGCCGGATTCACTTATGAAGTCCTTTTTCTGGATGCGGAGGATGAAGTACTGGTCAAGCGATACAAGGAGACCAGGCGGAGCCATCCGCTGTCTGGGGGCGGACGGGTGGATAAAGGGATTCAGGAAGAACGGCGGAAACTGGAATTTTTGAAAAAACAGGCGGATTACATCATTGATACCAGCCAATTATTGACAAGAGAATTAAAGGCAGAACTGGATAAAATATTTGTACAGAATCAGGAATTTAAAAATCTGGTGATCACCATCCTGTCCTTTGGTTTTAAGTATGGAATCCCCAGTGATTCTGATCTGGTCTTTGATGTGCGTTTTTTGCCCAACCCCTATTATATTGATGAACTGAAACCCAGGACTGGAAATGACAAAGAAGTGCAGGAATATGTGATGGGTTTTGACGTTTCTCACGAATTTTTAAATAAATTAGTCGAGATGTTGAAGTTTTTAATACCAAACTATATAATAGAAGGTAAAAATCAGCTTGTAATCAGTATTGGTTGTACCGGAGGCAAGCATCGCTCCGTGACATTGGCGAATAAGCTGTACGAGGCCCTTGGCAACTCTGTCGAATACGGGCTGAAGATTGAACACCGGGATATTGAAAAGGATGCCGTGCGCAAAGCATAGAGATCCCTTATAAGGAGGAAGCTATGTCCTTTTCCAGTGAGGTCAAGGAAGAACTTTCCAGGCAGGTAAACCGGGCCAGGCATTGCCAGATCGCAGAGATCGCAGCTATTATCGGCATGTGCGGCCGAATCCAGATCACGGAGAAAAACAGATATTTTGTGAAGATTCATACGGAAAATATTGCAGTTGCCAGAAAGTACTTTACATTATTGAAAAAAACCTTTAATATAAAGACGGAAATTTCTATTCGAAGGAATGTATATCTTAAAAAAAGCAAAACCTATTTGCTGACGGTAAAAGATCCGGAGGATTCTCTCCGCATACTGCAGGCTACAAAGCTATTGGATATGCTGCCAAATGATGAGGACGATGAAGTCCCGCTGGTCAATCATCTGGTGATCCAGCGCGCCTGCTGCAGGCGGGCCTTCATAAGAGGTGCGTTTCTGGCGGCGGGTTCTATCAGTGATCCGGAGAAATTCTATCATTTGGAAATCGTCTGTGCCACGATGCCGAAAGCTGTACAGCTTCAGGAAATCATACGCAGCTTCGATATAGAAGCTAAAATTGTATTGCGAAAGAAGTACTATGTGGTTTATATTAAAGAGGGAGCCCAGATTGTGGACATCCTGAATGTGATGGAGGCTCACGTTTCCCTGATGAATCTGGAAAATGTCCGGATTCTGAAGGATATGCGGAATTCCGTTAACCGGCAGGTAAACTGCGAGACAGCCAATATCAATAAAACTGTCTCGGCAGCGGTCAAGCAGATGGAGGATATCCGCTATATACAGCAGAACGTCGGATTCGACGATCTGTCGGAAGGGCTAAGTGAGATCGCAACATTGAGACTGGAGTATCCGGAAGCTACTTTAAAAGAGCTGGGTATGCTGCTTACGCCCCAGGTGGGAAAGTCAGGGGTAAATCATAGACTGAGAAAATTAAGTAGTTTAGCGGAAGAGCTAAGGCAAAACAAGGAGGAGTAATTATGATTAAGAAACCTATTACCATTCAACTTTCATCTGGGTTGGAAGCACGGCCGGTCGCTATGTTGGTCCAGGTAGCCAGTCAATTCGAGAGTAGTATCTATGTGGAAATCGCAGAAAAAAAAGTGAATGCAAAGAGTATTATGGGTATGATGACTCTGGGCTTATCCGCTGGTGAAGAGGTCGTAGTGTCCGCTGATGGTGGAGATGAGGAAGACGCGATCGGTGAAATCGAAAAATACCTGAGCAGTTCAAAATAATAAATTAGAGAAGTATACCTTTTAAATAGGCGCCTGATGGGCGCCTGTTTTCCCGTTTTAATCAGAGGAAACACCCTGCGGGTATACCTAGATGCCTTATAATACAGGCATAATAAAGGAAACACCCTGCGGGTATACCTATATGCCTTATAATACAGGCATAATAGAGGAAACCAGGTGGACAAAATCTTGCCTGCCATAATTTGTAACATATGAAAAGGGGGATATTATGCAGTTATTAGTGCTGATACTGAAGAAAGTGGATCTGATGGAACATCTGATCCGGGAACTGGCGGAGGCCGGCGTGACCGGGGGAACGATACTGGAAGGTACCGGTATGGCGCAGGCCTTGATTAATATGGAGGAACTGCCCATGTTTGGAGTGCTGCGCTCCATGCTGACCTCGGATGAAAAAGAAACCTGCAAACTGATGCTGTTGGTACTGAAAGATGAGCAGGTGATGGACACCAGAAATGCCATTAAGAACGTCATCGGCGATATGAAAGAGCCGAATACGGGAATCATGTTCTCGATCCCGATTACCTATGTAGAAGGGCTGGGTGAGTCCTATGACGCTTAATACATTGACCTATCTGGCTATCGCCCTGTTTTTGGGACTGGCCGGAGGGAAACTGATTAAGCAGGTACATCTGCCGAACGTAACCGGCTACCTGATTATTGGTCTGCTGGCTGGTCCTTATTGTTTGAAGATACTGCCGCTTGAGACAATCGAAAGCTTTGATATCATCTCTGAGATTGCCCTCGGATTCATCGCTTTTTCCATCGGTTCCGAATTCAAGCTCTCCTATTTAAAAAAGGTAGGAAAATCTCCGGTTATCATCGCGGTCTGCGAAGGCGTGGCGGCCGTACTGCTGGTCGATCTGGTATTAATCCTGACTGGCCAGAACGTGGCGTTTTCATTGGTACTGGGGGCGATCGCCGCAGCCACAGCCCCTGCGGCCACGCTTATGGTAGTCAAGCAATATAAGGCCAAAGGCCCTGTGACCGAGACATTGCTTCCGGTTGTAGCCATAGACGACGCAGTTGCCCTGATGAGCTTTGGCATATCCGTGGCGATCGCGAAAGCCCTCACCTCCCAGGGAGAGGTGGCGTTGGCACAGACGCTTTTGGAGCCTGTATTCGAGATCGTAGGGGCACTGGTATACGGTGCGGTCCTGGGAATTATCTTAAGATTCCTGCTGAAACTGTTCACGGGACGTGGAACGAGGCTGTCCTGCATCATCGGTATGATTTTCCTGTGTATCGGAGTCTCCGATATACTGGGATTATCCTCCCTGCTGGCTTGCATGATGATGAGCGGTGTGCTGGTAAATATTTCCACGGAGATCGACGTCATGTTCCCGATTGTGGACAGACTGACTCCGCCGATCTTCATGCTGTTCTTCGTGATATCTGGCGCGGAGTTAAATATCGGGATCATTCCCACGATCGGGGTGGTCGGAGCGATCTATATCGTATTCCGTGTGGCCGGTAAGGCATTAGGCGCAGCCCTGGGCGCCAAGATTTCCAAAGCCCCTCCGGTAGTTTCGAAATACCTGGGCTTTACCCTCCTGCCCCAGGCCGGTGTGGCCATCGGCCTCTCAGGAATCGCTATGACCGTAGTGCCCGAACACGGAGCCGCGATCCGCGCGATCATACTCTGCGGTACCGTAATCTACGAGCTGGTCGGACCGCTGGCTACGAAGCTGGCGCTTACGAAGGCTGGGGAGATCAAAAAAGGATGACAGCATAGGCCCTCTGGTTTGGATGGATGGGAAATAATTCATAGAGGACAGTGTCCGCAATGCAAATACAGGAAAGATGATTATCCGGTTAAAAAGTCCGCAGGACTGACAGGGAAATATTAAAGTCAGTTCTGCGGACTGCTATGTTTTTAAAGCATATTAGAGTCTAGGGCAGGGAAATTGGTTCCAGCCCCTCATGGGCAGCTTCCATGAACTGCTTCCAGATTTCGCTGGGATAGGAGGAACCGTATAGATCCGGTAATTTGCGGGGCATATCGTACCCGACCCAGATACCTGTGGTGTAATAGCCGGTGTATCCCACGAACCAGCCGTCTTTGTTATCGTTTGTCGTACCGGTTTTGCCGGCGCTGTCCATTGCAGAGATGCGGGCACTTTTTCCGAGGCCCTTAGTCATAACACTTTTTAGAATGTCAGTCATCGTCCGGGCGGCATCCTCGGTATAGACCTGTTTTTCCTTCAGGGAGGTCTCGATAATGCTGTTACCGGCAGGATCGGTGATGCGCATAATACAGGTGGGAGCGCGGTAGCGGCCTCCATTTTCCAGGGCCGCGTAGCCGGATGTCATCTCCAGCGGAGTGGCTCCTTTGGTAAGTCCGCCGAGAGCCGCGGCCAGATTGTAGTCACCTTCCGTAATTTTGTAGAAATTCATCTCTTTTAAATAGGAAAGACCGACTTTTGGGGTTATTTCCTGAAACAGGTTCCAGGCTACCGTATTTTTGGACTGCTCTACGGCATAGCGCAGGGTGATGGAACCGGAATATTTTCCGTTGGAGTTATCGGGGCCTCCCTCTGTTTTGCGGTCCACTACCGTGGAATCCGGGGTGTAACCTTTCTCTAAGGCCGGGGTATAGACGATCAGCGGTTTGATCGAGCTTCCCGGCTGTCGGTAGCTCTGGTAAGCCCGGTTTAGGGAAAAAGGCATATCTTCCTGACTGCGGGCTCCGACGATGGCAGTTACATAGCCGGTAGCGTTGTCTATGGAGACACCGGCTCCCTGCAAGGCATAAGCACCCTCCGTGCCTAGAGTGGTATATTCAGACAGGCTGGCGTCGATGGCACTTTGCAGCTCCTGCTGTAACGTCATATCGATGGAGGTGTAGATTTGATATCCTTTGGTATAGAGATCCTGTCTGCACTGATCGTATAAAGTGTTATAAGAATCCTGGTAGGCCTGCTGGGTCTCCTCGCTGTCAAATTCACTTTGGAATTCAAAACCATCCATTTCCATCAGCGCGCGGACTGCACAGTAAGTAATATAACTGTCGGCCGATGTGGAGGTGGTTGTGACAGCCGTTTTTTCATGGAGCGTGATTTCTTCCGAGACAGCCTGCTGATACTGGTCGTCACTTATCCTACCGTCCTCTTTCATATTTGCCAATATCCGGTCTCTTCGTCCCAATGTATTATCCATATGGTCCTTGGGGTCGTAGAGTGTGGGATTGTTGGGAATCGCGCACAAAAATGCGATCTGGGACAAGTTAAGTTCGGAGACATCCTGATCGAAGTATCCGCGGCTGGCAGCCTGGATCCCGTAGTAACCGTCTGAAAAATAGATGTTGTTGATGTAAAATTCCAGGATATCATCCTTGCTGTAAATGCGCTCCAGCTGAAAGGATATAAATATTTCCTGGATTTTTCTCTGCCAGCTGACCTTGTGCGTCAGGAAAACATTCCGGGCCAGCTGCTGGGTGATGGTACTTCCGCCCTGGGTAATTTCATCCTGTTTGACCAGGGATACGGCGGAACGGATGATGCCGACCGGATCGATCCCGTGATGTTTATAAAAGCGCTTATCTTCAATACTGACAATGGCGTCTTTGACTTCCTGAGGAATCTGATCAGAAGGGAGATAATACATATCTTTATCACCTTTGAGGATCGTGATCAGGCTGCCGTCCTTATCATAGATCATTCCGGACTGGCCGGTCATGAAAGTGGAGCGGTCGGAATTAGCGACCAGTTCTTTTGCTTCCTTATATAAGGAATAGATTTTCGGCCCGTAAGAGATGGCGAAAATAGCAAAAGTCCCGAGAAGTACCGTCAGTATAAGGAACTGTATAAAATAAAAGCCCGCGGAGCCTTTTTTCCTGCGTTTTTTACGATTCCCATTGGAAGGGGCCTTTTTGGACGAGGATGGTTTCCGGGCCGGGCCGGATGTCCCCTTGCTTTGCTGGGAAGACTTGTGTGCAGAAGACGAATTTGATCTTTGAGCAGAAGTTTTTCTGCCTCCGGAATTTTGAGGTTTTTTTGTCTGTGCTGACATTCCTTGGCATCATTCCTTTCTGTACAGATGTAATAGCTACTTTATTAAAAGTAGCATAATGGAGAGGATTATTCAATGATATTACCTAAGCCGCAGCTTAATTTAAAGAAAACTTAAGATTGTTCATAAAAATGCAACGTTCGTACCGTTTCCTCCCTAGCTTCCTTGCGGAATTGGCTGGGAGTAAGTTTCATACTCTTCTTAAACTGGTTGCAGAAGGTAGCCGTATCCCGAAAACCACAGGAATATGCAATCTCTGTTATGGTGTACTGTGGGGAATGCAGCATTCCGGAAGCGGTTCGCAGTCTCAGCCTCATCAGATATTGTTTGGGAGAGATGTGTTCCTCCTGCATAAACAGGCGGTACAGGTACGAGCGGTCTACGCCGATATAAGCAGCAATATCCGAAATATGGATATTGTAGCTGTAATTATTATGGATGTAATCAATCGCTTTTTCCAGATATCCCTTTATGTGGCTGCGATCTTCGAACGGCTGCGTTCCCTGCATGATGCCCAACAGATGGAAGAAATACCCCATAAGAGTTAATGAGTTCTGATCGGTGGCGAGAAAGGCATCCGTTATGGCTGACATCACAGATGTCATGGCAGGCCGTGTATTCCTGTCTTCCGGACAGCGGTAGACAGGGGAATTCCTGAAACAGGTTCTCACTACATATTCCTCCACTCCCATTCCGTCAAATCCGATCCAGGCATATTTCCACGGATCGGTTCTGTCCGCCTGGTAAAAGGTCGATTCCATAGGGGAGATGAGAAATGCATCTCCTGCCTCCAGTCGGTATGTTTTCCCATTTCTTATAAAGGTGCCCCTGCCGTCCAGTATCGTATGGATCAGATAATGGGGACGTACGGCAGGCCCGAAGGAGTGGCCGGGCGTGCATTGTTCGCTTCCGCAAAAATAAATTGATAGAATCCCGGGTATTTTTTCGATAATCATAATCTCGGTCTCCCCACTGTTTTGAATAATCTGCCACAGCTGCGGATTGTGTAAAGGGGGTTAAGAACCCAAAAATACAACAAATTCACAATAATGTGACACAAATAAGATAGAATCTTACACACACTGATTATATAATATAGATCATAAGAAAGCAATATAATATGGTGCTATATGACATTGTAAAAAACCTGTAAAACCGGAAGGCCTTCTGGATAGTTCTTATCTATGCAACAAAATATAAAACTATGCAGCAGAATATAGCAAGTATTCAGGCACGTAAAAGCTGTATAGTAAAACCAATTTGTAAATAATTAAAAGGAAAGAGAAATGGAGGAATTATCATGTCAAAAATAACATTTATGGGTGCCGGAAGCACGGTGTTTGCCAGAAATGTACTGGGAGACTGTATGTGCAGTAAAGCTCTGCAAGACAGCGAGATAGCGCTGTATGATATTGACAGAAAGCGCCTGGAGGAATCTGCTGTCATTCTCGAAGCAATTAATAAAAATGTAAATCAAGGACGTGCCGTTATCAAAAAATATCTGGGTGTAGAACAGAGAAAAGAGGCGCTGAAAAATGCCGCATTTGTTGTAAATGCGATTCAGGTAGGCGGATATGACCCCTGTACTATAACCGATTTTGAAATTCCCCAAAAATACGGGCTTCGGCAGACCATAGCAGATACTATGGGCATCGGCGGAATTATGCGGGGACTGCGTACCATCCCCATATTGGAGGAGTTCGCCAGGGACATCGAAGATGTGTGTCCGGGCGCCCTTTTCCTGAATTATACAAACCCTATGGGAATCCTGACCGGCTATATGCAGCGTTACACGGGAGTAGAGACGGTAGGGCTCTGCCACAGTGTTCAGTGTTGTTCCAGCCATCTGCTGGAAGAGCTGCATATGGAGGATAAGCTGGAAGGTCGGTTGGAGACGATCGCAGGAATTAATCATATGGCATGGCTGCTGGAACTTAAGGACAAGGACGGCAATGACCTGTATCCGGAAATACGCAGAAGAGCAGCCGGGATGAATGCGGCGGGTAAACATAAAGATATGGTCCGGTTCGAGTACATAAAGCATCTGGGTTATTACTGTACGGAATCCAGTGAGCACAATGCTGAATATAACCCGTTTTTCATCAAATCCCGCTATCCGGAGCTGATCGACAGATTCAATATTCCGCTGGATGAATATCCCAGAAGATGTATGGATCAGATCAAAGGCTGGGAGGAAGAGCGCAGCAGCATCCTCAGCGACGGGAAGATTACCCATGACAGAAGTCTGGAATATGCTTCCTATATTATGGAAGCGGTTGTTACCGACCGGCCGTATAAGATTGGCGGAAATGTAATCAATCATGGTTCTATAGAGAATCTTCCGTCAGATGCCTGTGTGGAAGTTCCCTGCCTGGTGGATGGAACGGGTATTCATCCGACCTGGATCGGAAGGCTTCCGGTGCAGCTGGCGGCTATGAACATGAGCAACATCAATGTGCAGCTCCTGACCATTGAGGCGGCTGTTACAAGGAAGAAAGAATACATCTATCAGGCCGCTATGATGGACCCGCACACAGGGGCAGAGCTTAGTATAGATGATATTGTAAAGATGTGTGATGAGCTGGTTGACGCGCACGGGGATTATATGAGGATGTATAAATAGGCGGAAAACTGAATTTTCAATTCACTGCACTTTAAATGTAGATACCAGTCCCCTTTTTTAAGTTTCAGATTGATATTTCAAAACCTGTTCTTTATAATAGAAGAAACCAAGATGAATCACACGTCCAAAAGGAGCCATTATATTATGAAAGAACTCACCAGATGTACCTGGTGCCAGGACCACGGAATATTACAGGAGTATCATGACAACGAATGGGGAATCCCTGTCCATGATGACCGTAAGCAGTTCGAATTCCTCATGATGGAGGTTATGCAGTGCGGCCTGAACTGGACGATGATGTTGAAGAAGCGGGAAACCTTCCGCCGGTGCTTTGACGATTTCGACTATGAGAAAATAGCGGCCTATCAGGAAGCAAAGATTGAAGAGATCCTGCAGACACCGGACATGATCCGTTCCCGCAGAAAGATAGAGGCTGTAATCAATAATGCCAACTGCTTTCTCCGTATCCGGCAGCAATACGGGTCTTTCGACCATTACCTATGGTCCTTTACCGGCCGCAAAACTATCCTGTATAAAGAACACGCCGGCGGGAACCTGCCGGCTCAAAATAAACTGTCCGAAGATATCAGCAAAGATTTGAAGAACAAAGGCTTCAAATATTTGGGAGCCATTACCGTCTATTCACATCTGCAGGCCTGTGGTATGATCAACGACCACTCACCCGATTGCTTCCTATATAAAGAGTTACAGCAGAAATATCCGTATACCACAATATAAATTGAATGTTATTATGGGAAGGGACTGGCACCTTTCGGCAGTAAAGCGAAAGTTTCAAGCAACTGCGTGGAGAAAGGGGCCTGTCCCTGGTTGTCGGTCTGTGTGAGAAAAAAGTGCCTGCTTCTTGAATGTGGGTCTATCGAGTCAACATCCAGGGACAGGCCCCTTTCTCCATGCAGTTGCTTGAAACCTGTCTTTTCTGCCGAAAGGTGCCAGTCCCCGCCCAGTGGGCCATGAATTGAAACTCTTATTCCGAAAATTTACCAAAAAAAATTAAAAAAATACTTGCAATCCGCAGATCTTTCCTATATACTTAAACGTGCTGTGACATTGATAGCGTTGAAACGTGAGGTTGCTGCCCAAATGTGGCAGGTTTTCCGTGGAGCGAATGTCAAGTTAGGAAACTGGCGACAAGTCACTGTACCGAATAAGATCCGGATCAGCAGGATCGAGTATCTGAACGGTTTTTGACCGGGCAGAGCACACCGTGTAAGAATGTAGCAAACGCGACACACACGGAAGAGTGTACAGTCACCGCTTGTCGTACTGGTATGAAAAGTACGAAAAGGAGGCGACTTTTTTTATGGCAAGTCAAGTAATGAGAATCACATTGAAAGCGTATGATCATCAATTGGTGGATGCATCCGCGAAAAAAATCATCGAAACTGTGAAGAAGAATGGTGCTCAGGTGAGCGGACCGGTGCCGCTGCCCACGAAGAAAGAGGTAGTTACCATCCTGAGAGCGGTACACAAGTACAAAGACTCCAGAGAGCAGTTCGAGCAGAGAACTCATAAAAGACTGATCGACATTATCACACCTACCCCTAAGACGGTAGATGCATTGTCCAGACTGGAAATGCCCGCAGGTGTGTACATCGACATCAAAATGAAACAAAAATAAACAGCAATCGATACGGTATCCCCGTGTCGTTAAGGAAACTTGTTTTCCCGAACTAGTATGAACGCAGTTAAATAAGCATGGCCGCGTTCCGCTGTAGATTTAGGAGGTAAAGGAAAGAATGAAAAAAGCGATCTTAGCTACAAAGGTTGGAATGACCCAGATCTTCAACGAAGATGGCACGTTAGTTCCGGTAACCGTATTACAGGCTGGTCCCTGCGTGGTTACTCAGGTGAAAACCGCTGATAATGACGGATATGACGCCGTACAGGTCGGTTTCATGGACAAACGTGAGAATTTGGTGAACAAGCCTATGAAGGGCCAGTTCGACAAAGCAGGCGTATCCTGTAAGAGATTCGTTAAAGAATTCAAATTTGAAAATGCAAGTGAATATCAGCTGGCACAGGAAATCAAAGCAGATGTCTTTGAGAACGGCGAGAAAGTTGATGTTACTGCCATTTCCAAAGGAAAAGGATTCCAGGGCGCGATCAAGAGACATGGCCAGCACAGAGGACCCATGACCCACGGTTCCAAATATCACCGCCATGCCGGATCCAACGGTTCCGCATCCGATCCCAGTAAAGTATTCAAAGGCAAGAAGATGCCCGGACACATGGGAGCGAAGAAAGTTACGGTACAGAACCTGGAAGTTGTCCGCGCAGACGCAGAGAAGAACCTGCTGCTGGTAAAAGGCGCAGTACCCGGACCCAGGAAAGCATTAGTTATTATCAAAGAAACCGTGAAGACGGCGAAATAAGAGGCTTTGAGAAAGGAGGAACTTACAGATGGCAAACGTATCTGTTTATAATATGGAAGGCAAAGAAGTTGGTACGATGGAATTAAATGATGCCGTATTCGGTGTGGAAGTAAACGAGCACCTGGTACACATGGCAGTCGTAAACCAGCTTGCAAATAAGCGTCAGGGAACTCAGAAAGCGAAAACCCGTTCTGAAGTATCCGGCGGTGGAAAGAAACCCTGGAGACAGAAAGGAACCGGTCACGCAAGACAGGGTTCGATCAGAGCTCCTCAGTGGACGGGCGGCGGAGTTGTATTCGCACCGGTACCGAGAGACTACTCCTTTAAGATGAACAAAAAGGAAAAGAGAGCGGCACTTAAGTCGGCTTTGACTTCCAGAGTGATGGAAAGCAAATTCATCGTGCTGGATGATCTGAAATTCGATGAAATCAAAACCAAGAAGTTCCAGGAAGTTCTGAACAACTTAAAAGTGAACAAAGCTTTGGTTGTACTGAATGACAATGATGAGAAAGTGGTATTATCCGCAAGAAACATTCCGGAAGTCCGGACGGTTCTTACCAACACCATCAATGTATACGACATCTTAAAATACAACACAGTCATCACAACGAAGGCAGCTGTTGCAACCATCGAGGAGGTGTATGCATAATGGCAAGCATTCAATACTATGATGTAATCTTAAAACCGATTATCACGGAAAAAAGTATGAACGCGATGAGCGAGAAGAAATACACATTCTTAGTCCATCCGGAAGCAAACAAAACGATGATCAAGGAAGCAGTTGAGAAAATGTTCTCCGGAACAAAAGTAGCCAGTGTCAATACCATGAATCTGGAAGGCAAGACCAAGAGACGTGGAATGACCTACGGTAAAACTGCCAAGACCAAGAAGGCCATCGTGAAGCTGACCGAGGACAGCGCAGAAATCGAAATTTTCGAAGGGCTGTGATCACTTAGCGATGAGGAGCTTGCGACGAAGAGCTTAGTGAGAACGCCGTTCCAGAGACTCAGCGAGAGCGCGCCCTTTGCGGTCGAGCGCTAGTCGAACGGAACATACAATATAGCAACAAACAACAACCAAAACTTGAAAGGAGTGAAAAAAATGGGTATTAAAACCTATAACCCATATACACCTTCCAGAAGACATATGACCGGTTCTGATTTCTCCGAAATCACAAAGACTACCCCGGAAAAATCCCTGGTAGTATCTCTGAACAAAAACTCCGGCCGTAATAATCAGGGAAAGATCACAGTCAGACACCGCGGAGGCGGTTCCAGAAGAAAATACAGACTCATTGATTTCAAAAGAAAGAAAGACGGAATCCAGGCAAAAGTAATCGGTATCGAGTACGATCCGAACAGAAGCGCCAATATCGCACTGATCTGTTATGCAGACGGCGAGAAAGCATATATCCTGGCTCCGGAAGGCTTAAAGGACGGCATGAAGATCATGAACGGACCGGAAGCCGAAGTGAGAATCGGAAACTGCCTGCCGTTATCTGATATCCCGGTAGGTACCCAGGTACACAACATCGAGCTGTATCCCGGCCGCGGCGGACAGATGGTCCGTTCCGCAGGTACCAGCGCACAGCTGATGGCAAAAGAAGGAAAATACGCAACCTTACGTCTTCCCTCCGGTGAAATGAGAATGGTTCCCATCATCTGCCGTGCTTCCGTAGGTGTGGTAGGAAACGGCGAGCACAACCTGATCAACGTAGGTAAGGCAGGACGGAAACGTCACATGGGTATCCGCCCGACCGTACGTGGTTCCGTCATGAACCCCAACGACCATCCCCACGGTGGTGGTGAAGGTAAAACTGGTATTGGACGTCCTGGTCCTTGCACCCCTTGGGGCAAGCCTGCTCTGGGCCTGAAGACCAGAAAGAAGAACAAACAGTCCAATAAGCTGATTGTAAGAAGAAGAGACGGAAAGGCTATGAAATAAGGAGGTTAGAACCTATGGCTCGTTCATTAAAAAAAGGACCGTTCGCAGATGAGAGTTTATTAAAAAAGATCGACTCCATGAACGCATCCGGTGATAAATCGGTCATCAAGACCTGGTCCCGCCGTTCTACGATTTTCCCGCAGATGGTCGGACATACAATTGCAGTTCATGATGGAAGAAAGCATGTTCCGGTATATGTAACGGAAGACATGGTAGGCCACAAGCTGGGTGAGTTTGTCGCTACCAGAACCTATCGTGGACATGGCAAAGATGAGAAGAAATCGAAAGTAAGATAGGAGGTATTCTAAACCATGGCAAAAGGACATAGAAGCCAGATAAAAAGAGAGAGAAATGCCAATAAAGATACCAGACCTTCCGCAAAGTTATCTTATGCCAGAATGTCTGTCCAGAAGGCATGTTTCGTATTAGATGCCATCAGAGGGAAAGACGTGACTGCGGCTCTTGGTATTTTAGCGTATAACCCCAGATATGCTTCCGGCGTGATCGAAAAATTATTGAAATCCGCTATTGCAAACGCAGAAAACAATAATGGAATGAATCCGGAGAATCTTTACATTGCAGAGTGCTATGCAAACAAGGGACCTACAATGAAGAGAATCAGACCGAGAGCTCAGGGAAGAGCTTACCGGATTGAAAAAAGAATTAGTCACATTACCATTGTGTTGGATGAAAGATAAGGAGGGCAATCATGGGACAAAAAGTTAATCCGCATGGCTTAAGAGTCGGTATCATCAAAGATTGGGACTCTAAGTGGTATGCAGAAGATGAATTTGCTGATTATCTGGTAGAAGACTACAAAATCAGAAAATTCCTGAAAAATAAATTATTCAGTGCCGGGATTTCCAAAATCGAAATCGAACGTACTGCAGACCGTGTGAAAATCGTGATCTACACCGCAAAACCGGGCGTAGTCATCGGTAAAGGCGGATCTGAAATTGAAAAAGTAAAAGCAGAGCTTCAGAAATTTACTGACAAGAAATTGGTAGTAGATATCAAAGAAGTGAAAAGACCTGATAAAGATGCACAGTTAGTGGCTGAAAATATTGCGCAGCAGTTAGTGAACCGTATTTCCTTCCGCCGTGCGATGAAATCCTCCATGGGCAGAAGCTTAAAGTCTGGCGCTCTTGGAATCAAAACTTCCGTATCCGGCCGTTTAGGCGGTGCAGATATGGCCCGTACCGAGTTCTACAGCGAAGGTACGATTCCGCTTCAGACACTTCGTGCTGATATTGATTATGGATTCGCTGAGGCAGATACCACCTACGGCAAAGTCGGAGTTAAGGTGTGGATCTACAAAGGCGAAATACTTCCAACGAAAGCTGATAAGGAAGGGAGCGATAAATAATGTTAATGCCGAAAAGAGTAAAACGTCGGAAACAGTTCCGTGGCTCCATGAAAGGGAAAGCTTTAAGGGGCAATACCATCAGCAATGGTGAGTATGGTATCATTGCCATGGAACCCGGATGGATCAAATCGAACCAGATCGAGGCAGCCCGTGTTGCTATGACCCGTTACATCAAGCGTGGCGGCCAGGTTTGGATTAAAATATTCCCCGATAAACCAGTAACTACGAAACCGGCAGAAACACGTATGGGTTCCGGTAAAGGATCCTTAGAGTACTGGGTAGCCGTAGTGAAACCCGGCCGTGTGATGTTCGAGATCTCAGGTGTACCGGAGGAAACGGCGAAAGAGGCACTGCGTCTTGCAACCCATAAGTTGCCTGTGAAATGTAAAGTCGTTTCTCGCGCAGACTTAGAAGGCGGTGATAAACAGTGAAAACGAATAAATTTGTAGAAGAATTAAAATCGAAATCTGTTGTGGAATTAAAGGAAGAGTTAGTAGCTGCGAAAAAAGAGCTTTTTAACTTAAGATTCCAGAATGCGACAAATCAGTTAGATAACACAAGCAGAATCAAAGAAGTTCGCAAAAACATTGCCAGAATCCAGACCGTTCTGACTGAAGCTGCGAAAGCTGCTGAGTAATAGAGAGGAGCTACACAGATGGAAAGAAATCTGAGAAAAACCCGTACGGGCAAAGTTGTCAGCAATAAAATGGATAAAACCATCGTTGTTGCCGTAGAAGACCATGTAAGACATCCTCTTTACAAAAAGATCGTAAAGAGAACTTATAAATTGAAAGCTCATGATGAGAACAATGTGTGCAATATCGGCGATACCGTAAAAGTTATGGAAACAAGACCCATTTCCAAAGACAAGAGATGGAGACTTGTGGAAGTCGTAGAAAAAGTGAAATAATTTCTTCGGGTTAAATTTTAAGGAGGTTAAAGGCATGATACAACAAGAAACAAGGCTTAAAGTTGCCGACAATACCGGTGCCAAAGAATTACTTTGTATCAGAGTTATGGGTGGTTCCACCAGAAGATATGCCAATATCGGTGACATCATTACAGCCACGGTCAAAGATGCAACGCCAGGCGGTGTTGTTAAAAAAGGCGATGTTGTAAAAGCTGTTGTGGTACGTACCGTAAAAGGCGCTCGTCGTAAAGACGGCTCTTATATAAAATTTGATGAAAATGCAGCAGTCATCATCAAAGATGACAAGACTCCCAAAGGAACACGTATTTTTGGGCCGGTAGCCAGAGAGCTTCGTGAGAAACAGTTTATGAAGATCGTATCCTTGGCTCCGGAAGTATTATAAGGAGGTGTTCTAAGAAGATGTCAGCGATCAAAATTAAAAAAGGCGACACGGTAAAAGTGATTGCCGGTAAAGATAAAGACAAAGAAGGAAAAGTCCTTTCCGTAGATCAGAAAAACGGCAGAGTCCTGGTAGAAGGCGTTAATATGGTAACCAAACATGCGAAGCCCTCCGCAGCAAACCAGAACGGCGGTATTATGCATAAAGAAGGACCGATCGATGTTTCCAACGTCATGTACCTGCACAAAGGTAAAGTAACCAGAATCGGATACAAAATGGATGGAGACAAAAAAGTACGTGTAGCCAAAGCTACCGGCGATGTAATTGATTAATTCTAAGGAAGGAGGTCCGGAAAGTTGAGTAGATTAAAAGAGATTTACAAAAGTGAAATCGTGGAAGCGATGACAAAAAAGTTTGGATATAAAAACGTGATGGAAGTACCGAAACTTGACAAGGTAGTCATCAACATGGGTGTTGGTGAAGCCAAAGAAAACGCGAAGCTTTTGGAAGCGGCTGTCAAGGATATGGAAATAATCACCGGCCAGAAGGCAGTGATCACCAGAGCGAAGAATTCCATCGCTAACTTCAAGATCAGAGAAGGAATGCCGATCGGATGTAAAGTAACACTTCGGGGCGAAAGAATGTATGATTTCGTAGACCGCCTCATCAACCTGGCACTTCCCCGTGTGCGTGATTTCAGAGGTGTGAACCCAAACGCATTTGACGGAAGAGGAAACTACGCGCTGGGTATTAAAGAACAGTTGATTTTCCCGGAAATCGAATATGATAAGGTTGACAAAGTACGAGGCATGGATGTCATTTTCGTTACAACCGCGAAAACCGACGAAGAAGCCCGTGAATTATTGACACAGTTCAATATGCCGTTTACCAAATAATTAGGAGGGAAAATTTCATGGCTAAGACATCAATGAAAATTAAGCAACAGCGTCCGGCAAAGTATTCTACCAGAGAATACAACCGTTGCAGAATCTGTGGCCGTCCGCATGCTTATCTGAGAAAATACGGAATTTGCAGAATCTGCTTCCGTGAATTAGCTTATAAAGGTCAGATACCGGGCGTTAAAAAGGCTAGCTGGTGAGGCTGTGAACACTTGGTGATGAGGAGCTTGCGACGAAGAGCCTAGTGAGAACGCCGTTACCGAGACTCAGCGAGAGCGCGTCCTTTGCGGTCGAGCGCTAGTCGAGCGTAACACTGAGGCGAGGAAAAAGTAAGCGACTCCGTGCCTAGTGAGAACGCCATTACCGAGACGTAAGCGTGAGCGCATCCTTTGCGGTCGAGCCCCAGTCGAATGTAACACCCCGCTAATTAGCCCCGCAGATTCTAAAAAAAAGGAGGTAAAACCCAAATGACAATGAGCGATCCGATTGCAGATATGCTTACAAGAATCCGTAACGCAAATACTGCAAAACATGATACCGTAGATGTACCCGCTTCCAAGATGAAAATCGCGATAGCCAATATCCTGGTAAACGAAGGATATATCGCAAAATACGATCTTGTAGAAGACGGCAGCTTTAAAACAATCCGTATTACTCTGAAATACGGTAAAGATAAAAATGAGAAAATCATTACCGGACTTAAGAGGATTTCCAAACCTGGACTTCGTGTATACGCAGGAAAAGATGAATTACCGAAGGTTTTAGGAGGACTTGGAATCGCAATTATTTCCACCAATAGTGGTGTTGTAACTGATAAAGAAGCGCGTAAACTTCAGGTAGGCGGAGAAGTTTTAGCGTTTGTATGGTAGGCTGTGAACACTTAGCGAAGAGGAGCTTGCGACGAAGAGCTTAGTGAGAACGCCGTTACCGAGACGTAAGCGTTAGCGCGTATTTTGCGGCCGAGCGCTAGTCGAGCGTAGCACCCCGCTTGTAAAATTCCAAGCGGCTTCTAAATATAGAAATGGAGGAACACGGGCATGTCACGTATAGGAAGAATGCCAATCGCGGTACCCGCAGGCGTAACTGTGGATATTGCAGAAAATAATAAAGTGACTGTAAAAGGGCCGAAAGGTACTCTCGAGAGAGTATTGCCCTCTGAGATGGAACTCAAGATGGAAGATGGTCAGGTAGTTGTTACCAGACCCAACGACCTGAAGAAGATGAAATCCCTGCATGGTCTGACCAGAACGTTAATCAACAACATGGTTGTTGGTGTAACCAATGGATACGAAAAGGTATTGGAAATCAACGGTGTTGGTTACCGTGCCGCAAAATCCGGTAAGAAATTAACCCTCTCTTTGGGATATTCTCATCCGGTTGAGATGGAAGATCCGGAAGGACTGGAATCCAAGGTAGATGGTAACAAGATTACCGTCTCCGGTATTGATAAAGAAAAAGTTGGCCAATACGCTGCTGAGATCAGAGATAAGAGAAGACCGGAACCTTACAAGGGCAAAGGTATCAAATATGCTGACGAAGTCATCAGACGTAAAGTTGGTAAGACTGGTAAGAAATAATAAAGGAGGGTTAGAGAAATGGTTAGTAAGAAATCAAGAGCCGAAGTCCGGCAGAATAAACATAGAAGAATGCGCAACCGTTTCAGTGGCACAGCTGTTCGTCCGCGTCTGGCTGTGTTTCGGAGCAACAATCATATGTATGCGCAGATCATCGACGATACCGTGGGAAACACTTTAGTTTCTGCATCAACCCTTCAGAAGGATGTAAAAGCAGAGCTTAAGAAAACCAACGACGTTGAAGCAGCTGCATATCTTGGTACGGTTATCGCAAAGAAAGCCCTGGAAAAGGGTATTGATGAGGTTGTCTTTGACCGTGGCGGCTTCATATATCAAGGAAAGATTCAGGCACTGGCTGATGCAGCCAGAGAAGCCGGATTAAAATTCTAAGCAGGAAGGAGAAGAACACATGAAACGTACAATCGTTGACGCTAGTCAGTTAGAATTAACCGAAAAAGTAGTTTCCATCAAGCGTGTAACTAAGGTTGTTAAAGGTGGTCGTAACTTCCGCTTCACAGCTTTAGTCGTAGTAGGCGATGGCAATGGCCATGTCGGTGCAGGTCTTGGAAAGGCAACCGAAATTCCGGAAGCGATCCGCAAAGGAAAAGAAGACGCAGCCAAGAAGCTGATCACCGTAGCAATGGATGAAAATAACAGTATTACTCATGATTTCATCGGAAAATTCGGAAGTGCTTCCGTGCTGTTAAAGAGAGCTCCTGATGGTACTGGTATCATCGCAGGCGGCCCGGCCCGTAGTGTGCTGGAGCTTGCAGGTATCAAAAATATCCGTACCAAATCCCTGGGCTCCAACAACAAGCAGAACGTGGTAATCGCTACCATCGAAGGCTTGAGACAGTTGAAAACTCCGGAAGAAGTAGCTAAGAATCGCGGCAAAGCCGTCGAAGAAATTCTGGCTTAATTAAGGAGGCAATGAAAATGGCAGAGAAATTAAAAATCACATTGGTGAAATCCACCATCGGCGCGGTTCCGAAGCATAAAAAAACAGTTGAGGCCCTTGGCCTTCGCAAGTTAAACAAAACTGTAGAAATGCCGGATAATGCAGCAGTTCGTGGCATGATCCAGCAGGTGAAACACTTAGTGAAAGTAGAAGAAATCTAATAGAAACAGCAGTTAAGGAGGTGTAACGATGGACTTATCGACGTTAAGACCAGCAGAAGGATCCAAACACAGCGATAACTTCAGAAGAGGCCGCGGCCATGCATCTGGTAACGGTAAAACTGCAGGTAAAGGACACAAGGGTCAAAAAGCCCGTTCCGGAGCTCCCAGAGCCGGATTCGAAGGTGGACAGATGCCTTTATACAGACGTATCCCTAAGAGGGGATTCACCTGCAGAAACTCAAAAGAAATCGTAGCTATAAATCTGGACGCTCTTGAAGTGTTTGACAATGATGCAGTAGTTTCCGTAGAGGCTTTGATGGAAAAAGGTATTATAAAAAACCCCAGAGATGGAGTTAAAATTCTTGGAAATGGAGAATTAACTAAGAAGCTTACCGTACAGGCAAATGCTTTCAGTGCAAATGCTGCAGCTAAAATCGAAGCTCTTGGTGGAAAAACAGAGGTGATCTAATTGCTCGAAACACTTCGTAATGCATTTAGAATAAAAGACATAAGAAATAAGCTCTTATTCACATTTGCCATGTTGGTAGTTGTACGTATCGGTTCCCAGCTCCCGATTCCGGGAGTGAACCGGTTGTACTTCCAGCAGTGGTTCCAGCAGCATTCCGGAGATGCCTTCAATTTCTTTGACGCATTTACCGGCGGTTCTTTTACTTCGATGTCGATCTTCGCCCTTAGTATTACCCCGTACATCACATCTTCCATCATCATGCAGTTGCTGACCATCGCGATTCCGAAGCTGGAAGAGATGCACAAGGAAGAGGACGGCAGAAAGAAAATCGTGGCCATCACCCGTTATGTAACGGTAGCCCTTGCACTGATCGAATCGATCGCAATGGCAGTTGGCTTTGGACGTCAGGGATTATTACTGGACTACAATTTCGTAAGCGTGGCAATGACAGTTGTTACGATGACGGCAGGTAGTGCATTCCTTATGTGGATTGGTGAACGTATTACGGAAAACGGTGTGGGAAATGGTATCTCTATCGTATTGTTGATCAACATTATTTCCCGGCTTCCTCAGGATATCGGTACTTTATTCCAGCGGTTTGTACAGGGAAAAAGTGTTGCGAAAGCCGGCTTAGCGATAGTCATTATCCTGGCAGTTATCCTGTTTACAGTAGTATTTGTTATCGTGTTGCAGAATGGAGAACGCAGAATTCCAGTGCAGTATGCCAAAAAGATGCAGGGGCGTAAAATGGTAGGCGGCCAGTCTACACATATACCTCTGAAAGTAAATACGGCCGGCGTTATTCCGGTTATCTTCGCATCGTCCCTGATGCAGTTTCCGATTGTAATTGCAACATTTATCGGTAAAGGCCAGGACAGTACGATTTTGGCAGTGCTGAATTCCGGAAATTGGTGTAATCCTCAAAAACCGGCGTATTCTGTAGGCTTACTGGTATATATTTTATTAATCGTATTCTTTGCGTATTTCTACACTTCCATCACCTTCAATCCGATGGAGATTGCGAACAATATGAAAAAACAGGGTGGATTCGTACCTGGTATCCGTCCTGGAAAACCTACTACGGAGTATTTAACAAGAATTCTGAACTATATTATCTTTATCGGAGCTATCGGCCTGACGGTGGTATCGGTTATACCGATCATCTTCAGCGGTGTATTCGGAGCTCATGTTTCCTTTGGAGGAACTTCACTGATCATTATCGTCGGAGTTATTCTGGAAACATTAAAGCAAGTTGAATCACAGATGCTGGTTCGCTCCTACAAAGGTTTCCTGAACGACTAATGCGATTGACCCGATAAGGGGCGGACTTTGATTGGTTCGCCCTTTTAGGGCATAAGTATGGAAACACCCTGTGGGTATACCTATATGCCGTTAAATACACGGCATATATAAGGAAACACCCTGCGGGTATACCTATATGCCGTTAAATACACGGCATATATAAGGAAAATATTGGTAATACTTCATAATGGAGGAGGAATCACTATGAAAATAATTATGCTTGGAGCACCCGGCGCTGGTAAAGGAACACAGGCGGAAAAGATTGCAGAGAAATATCAGATTCCCCACATCTCCACCGGAGACATTTTCAGAGCTAATATAAAAAATGGTACGGAATTAGGAAAGAAAGCAAAAACCTATATGGACCAGGGACTTCTGGTTCCTGATGAACTGGTTGTAGATCTGGTCGTGGACCGTGTACAGCAGGAAGACTGCAAAAAGGGTTATATTCTGGATGGATTTCCCAGAACGATCCCTCAGGCAGAGGCACTGGATGCCGCATTATCTGCAAACGGTGAAAAAATAGACTACGCCGTCAACGTAGAAGTAGCAGATGAAAACATCATCAATCGTATGGCCGGCAGAAGAGCCTGTTTAAACTGCGGAGCTACATATCATGTAGTTACAATTCCTCCGAAGGAAGAAGGCATCTGCGACAAGTGCGGAAATGAACTCGTATTAAGAGAAGATGATAAACCGGAAACTGTAAAGAAACGTCTGGATGTGTATCATGATCAGACACAGCCCTTGATTGAATATTATACCGCGGAGAAAATTCTCGTGGAAGTAGACGGAACCAAGGACATGGCGGAAGTTTTCGGTGACATTGTAAAGGTTTTGGGAGCGTAAAAATATGGCTGTGACAATAAAATCTGCCAGAGAAATTGAGCTGATGAGAGAAGCTGGCAAGATACTTGAAAAAGTACACAATGAAATGGAAAAAGCGGTTCGTCCCGGTATCTCAACAAAGGATATTGATCTTTTGGGCGAGGAGCTGATCCGAAGCTTTGGTTGTATCCCGTCCTTTCTGGGATATAACGGGTATCCGGCTTCTATCTGTGTTTCCGTAAATGATGAGGTGGTGCACGGGATTCCCGATCGGCATCACATAATCCAGGAGGGCGATATCGTGAGTCTGGATGCAGGAGTCATTTACAAGGGGTATCAATCCGACGCAGCCAGAACGCATGCGGTCGGGGAGATCAGCCAGGAGGCCAGGCAGCTCATTGACGTGACAAAACAGAGTTTCTTTGAAGGAATCAAGTTTGCCAGAGCAGGACATCATCTCCATGAGATATCCGCTGCGATTGCCGATTATGCTGAGAGTTTTGGCTATGGCGTAGTTCGGGATCTGGTAGGCCACGGCATAGGGAAGGAAATGCATGAGGATCCTCAGATACCTAATTTCCGACAGAAGAGAAGAGGTTTACTTCTGCAACCCGGTATGACACTTGCTATTGAGCCTATGATCAATGCAGGCCGTTATGATGTGGCTTGGCTTGACGATGACTGGACAGTAGTAACAGATGACGGTTCTTTGTCCGCCCATTACGAAAATACGGTTCTGATCACAGATGGAGAGCCGGAAATTTTCACTCTTTCGAAGTAGAGGTTTTGCTATGGAAGATTGGAAAGCAGGAATGCTGGCGAAGGCAAAGGCAGGTCATGACAAAGACCAGTTATATGTCATAATAAAAGTAGAACCGGAATATGTATATCTGGCGGACGGTAAAAAAAGGACGCTGGACCGGCCCAAAAAGAAGAACCGGAGACATGTCCAGATCATCAAACGTGCATCCGGTGAGCTGCAGACGAAATTTGAAAACGGAAGTAAAATCATAGACGAAGAAATCAAATATATTTTGAAAGCCTATCAGGCGACAATGGTAAGTGAGGAGGTCTAAACTATGTCAAAAGCCGATGTTATCGAGATCGAAGGAACAGTCGTAGAGAAGTTGCCGAATGCTATGTTTCAGGTGGAATTGGAAAACGGCCATAAGGTGCTGGCTCATATCAGCGGAAAGCTGCGTATGAATTTTATCCGTATTCTGCCGGGCGATAAAGTAACGATTGAACTGTCCCCCTACGATTTATCCAAGGGCAGAATTATCTGGAGAGATAAATAGACATAATTAGTCAGATATGCCCATAAAACGCAGAGAATTTATGGAAGATTTGTCTTGCATTATAATATGGTTGATGTTATAATATAAAACGGACGTTTTTTGGGGCCCTTTTGTAGTTATGCCCTGAAAATAGATAAGAAAAGCCCGCGGACATACCGAGATGTCCGGGATTTATGGGCAAAAATAAGGAATCGCCTTATGGCAAGAAAGGAGGGTTTTCCGTGAAGGTAAGATCATCTGTAAAACCTATTTGCGAAAAGTGCAAAGTTATCAAGAGAAAAGGAAGTATCAGAGTTATCTGTGAAAATCCGAAACACAAACAGAGACAGGGCTGATTTGTCTTGTCAGGTTCCATTCTATTCGTGCGGCTGCAGTATGAACCACGAGGCTGCGTTGTTCATACTGGTTTAAATAATTCAATAGATTCTGTTTTTCAATACCGAGGGAAAATGGAATTGACTTTTGAAACGTAATATGTCTTAAAAGACAGACAAGAACAAGGAAACACTTACAGTATACCTGTATGTCTTAAAAGACAGACAAGAACAAGGAAATGTAATGATTAACTAATGGAGGTGTAATGCGCACATGGCTCGTATCGCTGGTGTAGACTTACCGAGAGAAAAACGTGTAGAGATTGGCTTGACTTACATCTACGGAATTGGAAGAACGAGTTCCAACCGTATTTTGGCAGAAGCGAAAGTAAACCCCGACACCCGTGTCCGGGATTTGACGGATGAAGAAGTTGGTAGAATCCGTGACGTCATCGATGCAACCCAGATGGTTGAAGGTGATTTGAGACGTGAAATTGCCATGAATATCAAGAGATTACAGGAAATCGGCTGCTATCGTGGTATCCGTCACAGAAAAGGACTCCCGGTTCGCGGTCAGAAGACTAAGACAAACGCAAGAACCAGAAAAGGTCCGAAGAGAACAGTGGCGAATAAGAAGAAATAATCTTCTGCTGTAGATCTTGATTAAAACTATTATTTGTCTTTAAAAGACAGACAAATTCAATGAAAGGAAAATAGTTTAAAATGGCTAAAAAAGTTACCAAAAAAGTGACAAAAAAGCGTGTAAAGAAGAACATTGAGCGCGGACAAGCGCATATCCAGTCTTCTTTTAACAATACGATTGTAACCTTGACGGATACGGAAGGTAATGCAATTTCTTGGGCAAGTGCGGGAGGATTAGGTTTCCGTGGCTCCAGAAAGTCCACTCCTTATGCAGCACAGATGGCAGCAGAGACTGCAACGAAGGCAGCATTAGTACATGGCCTTAAGACTGTAGACGTTATGGTAAAGGGTCCCGGATCAGGAAGAGAAGCAGCGATCCGCGCGCTTCAGGCCTGTGGTTTGGAAGTTACCAGTATCAGGGATTGCACTCCGGTTCCTCATAACGGATGTCGTCCGCCAAAACGTAGAAGAGTCTAATAGGAGGTGTAGTTGACATGGCAGTTAATAGAGTACCCGTCCTGAAAAGATGCAGATCCCTTGGACTGGATCCGATCTACTTAGGATATGATAAAAAATCCAGAAGAGAATTAAAAAGATCAAACCGGAAAATGAGTGAGTATGGTTTGCAGCTTCGTGAGAAACAGAAAGCGAAATTTATTTACGGAGTATTGGAAAAACCTTTCCGTAACTACTATGCAAAAGCGGATAAAATGCGCGGCATGACCGGTGAAAACCTGATGATCTTATTAGAGAGACGTCTGGACAGCGTGATCTACCGTATGGGCTTTGCCAGAACCAGAAGAGAGGCAAGACAGGTAGTGGATCACAAGCACATCACTGTAAACGGAAAGTGTGTAAACATTCCTTCCTACTTAATCAAAGCCGGGGATGTTATTGAAATCAAAGAAAAATGCAAAGGATACCAAAGATATAAAGATATCTTGGAAGTAGCAGGCGGAAGACTGGTTCCCGAATGGCTGGATGTGGATCAGGAGAATCTGAAAGGTACCGTAAAGGAACTCCCGAACAGAGAAGCAATCGATGTTCCGGTAGATGAGATGCTTATCGTCGAATTATATTCCAAATAATCCTTAAAGGCTTGTGGTATATAATCACCCTCAGAACAATGATAACCCAAAAGGAGGGGCTTTGTAGTGTTCGATTTTAATAAACCCAAAATTGATATTACGGAAATCTCAGAAGATAAAAAGTATGGCAGATTTGTCGTAGAGCCTTTGGAGCGAGGATATGGAACAACTCTTGGTAATTCCCTCAGAAGAATTATGCTTTCATCTCTTCCCGGCGCAGCAGTAAGCCAGGTAAAGATTGAAGGTGTTCTGCATGAATTCAGCACGATACCTGGTGTTAAGGAAGATGTGACAGAAGTCATCATGAACATCAAGAGCTTGGCCATCAAGAACAACAGTGATACCAATGAGCCTAAAGTGGCCTATATCGAGTTCGAAGGTGAAGGGGTTGTAACAGCGGCAGATATCCAGGTTGATCCGGATATTGAAATCATGAATCCTGATCTGGTAATCGCGACCTTGAACGGCGGAGCGGACAGCAAGCTGTATATGGAGCTGACCATAACCAAAGGAAGAGGTTACGTAAGCGCTGACAAGAATAAAGATGAAGAACTTCCCATCGGCGTGATCGCCGTGGACTCCATCTATACTCCGGTTGAGCGTGTGAACATGGCGGTAGAGAATACCCGTGTGGGCCAGGTGACGGACTTTGACAAACTGACGCTGGATGTATATACGAACGGAACATTAGCTCCGGACGAGGCAGTAAGTCTGGCTGCTAAGGTACTGAGTGAGCATCTGAGCTTATTTATAGATTTGTCCGAAAATGCAAAGACAGCAGAGGTAATGATCGAAAAAGAGGACAATGAAAAAGAAAAAGTACTGGAAATGAACATTGATGAACTGGAATTATCCGTTCGTTCCTACAATTGTCTGAAGAGAGCCGGTATCAATACGGTCGAAGAGCTGTGTAACCGGACTTCCGAGGATATGATGAAGGTCCGTAACCTGGGACGCAAATCCCTGGAAGAGGTACTGGCGAAATTAAAAGAACTTGGTTTAGAGTTAAACCATACGGAAGAATAGTAGTAGGAGGTAAGGCGTAAATGGCAGGATATAGAAAGCTTGGCAGAACATCAAGCCAGAGAAAAGCTTTGATCAGAAACCAGGTGACCAGCCTGATCAATAACGGCAAGATCATCACCACCGAAGCGAAAGCAAAAGAAATCCGCAAAGTGGCTGAAGGCTTGATCGCCATGGCAGTAAAAGAAAAAGATAATTACGAAACCGTTACGGTGACCGCTAAGGTTCCCCGTAAGGATAAAGACGGCAAGAGAATCAAAGAAGTACAGGATGGCAAGAAGGTACAGCTCTTCGACGAAGTGGAAAAGACTGTTACCAAAGACGCTCCGTCCAGACTTCATGCCAGAAGACAGATGTTAAAAGTTCTCTACCCCGTAAAAGAAGTACCTGCAAAAGCTGCGGGCAAGAAGAAAAACACTAAAAATGTGGATCTGACTGAGAAGTTATTCAAAGAGATCGCTCCCAAGTATGAGAACCGCAACGGCGGTTACACCAGAATCGTGAAAATCGGCCCGAGAAAAGGCGATGCAGCGATGGAGGTTGTACTGGAGTTAGTATAATAAGAAATATGTAAAATCAGGCTGTACGTTTGACCGATGGGAATCGGTGAAGGGTGCAGCCTTTTTTTATCCAATAGATGAATAGATCGTTCTATGGAATAGCAGCATTTAACCCAAGATATGAAAGACTGGTATCGATAGCAGGATGAATAACAGCAAAACTAACAGAGACGTACGATCTATTTACTTATTGTTAGCCGGCAGAAAATAGGATATACTTATGAAACAAAGCGATGTAAATTCGGAAGGAGCCTTACTTTGGATAAAACGGTTAGGGGAACGAGGAAGATGGTATTGGACGCCTTCTATAGGCCGTCAGGATTTCAGGTGGAGCTGCTGGAAGCGGCGGGCAGGCGCGGCAGAAAAAAAGAAGCGGCGGGCTGTACGGAGCCAATGGGCCAGGAAAAGGCAGGCCTGGAGAAAACGGCTCAGATAAAGACAGGCTTTGATAAAGACAGCCAATATAGTGAGAATCAGTACATAGAAGAATCACGGGTCTGGTTTGAGCGGCTGAGGGAGGAACCGTGGAAGGGATTATATCATATGGGGTTCCTGCTGCCGGAGGGCTGGATGAGACCTTCCGTGTGGTATCTGCATCGTATCGCAGCCCATTTGATCCGGCGGATCTCTACAAGCCCTGAACTGGAATTGGAGCGGGATGAAATGGAAGCAGTGCTGTCTGCCGGGGAGACAGGAGCACTTTTGGAGGCTCTTCCTTTTGTGAATGGCGCGGAGTTTGTGGATGAGACGTGGATCCGTAATATCTGGCAAAAGCTTTTGGAGTGCTTTAGAAGTGAAATCCGGGAATATGACGGTACGGCGGCAGCCTATTTTGCGGAATATAACTCCAGGATTAGTGTGGCGGGCAGAGTCTTTTTCCATCTGGTGGAGAGCCATCAGGAGGATTATCCTTTTGCCTTTATGGCTACTTACTCCACAAAGCCGGTAAAAAGTAAGAAGGCCATCCACACGCCATTAAAGAACGCTTTGCTTGAGTTTAAGGATGATCAGAAGAAACTGCTGTCTCTTCTGGCCGCGGTGGCGAAAGCGGCGGATGCCAGTCCTCTGATCGGGGATCTGATGGAGAGCGGCGAGCTGTTTTCCCCTCTGCGGTTTACCGCACAGGAAGCCTATACCTTTTTGTCGGAAATACCCATCTACGAGGAAGCGGGAATCATGTGCCGTGTTCCGGACTGGTGGAGACGGCATACCAACGCGGTCAGTTTATCTCTCACCGTGGGGAACAAGAAACAGTCGCTGGTGGGGCTGGACGCCATTGTGGATTTTTCTCCGTCTCTGATGATCGATGGGGAGAAGCTTACGGAGAAGCAGCTGAAGGAATTCCTGGCGATGGCTGAGGGGCTGGTGCTGTACAAAGGTAAATGGGTGGAAATCAATAAAAAGAAACTGGAAGCTGCGCTTACGGCTCTGCAGAAAGCCAAAGAGCTGGCCAAAGGCGGAAACCTTACTCTGGCGGAGGCTATGAGACTGGAATTAAGTGCGGTACCGGAGAGTGCGGAGGAAGAAGAGATCTCTGTCACAGTATCGAATGGTAAATGGATGAAGAAGATCCGGGAAATGATGGTCAAGCCGGCATCCATTGCCCCAGTCCCTCTGGAGTCCACGTTCCGTGCCGATCTGAGGACTTACCAGGAGGAGGGATACCGATGGCTTAACCTGATGGCCGAGCTTGGACTTGGAGCCTGCCTGGCGGATGATATGGGGCTGGGCAAGACGGTACAGGTGATCGCGTGGCTGGAGCATTACCGGCAGAGTCACGGCGGACAGGCGCTTCTGGTGGTCCCGGCGTCCCTGATCGGTAACTGGCAGAAGGAGCTTGGGCGTTTTGCACCTGAGCTGCCCTATGAGATTCTCCACGGCAGCCAGGCAGGGGTGACTCTGGAGACGGATGAGACGGATACGGAGCACGCTTTCTTATATATTACTACCTATGGAATGGTACAAAGGCTGGAAGGGCTGCTGGTCAAAAGCTGGGATATCGTGATTCTGGATGAAGCCCAGGCTGTGAAAAATGCGGGCACTAAGCAGACGAAAGCGGTGAAAGCGATCCCATCGCGTCTTCGGGTCGCCATGACCGGGACACCGATTGAAAATAATCTGGGCGACCTTTGGTCTCTCTTTGATTTCCTGAACAAGGGGCTTCTGGGCTCTGTAAAAGAATTCCAGGGACTTGTGAAGGAGATGGAGTCAGAGGAAGTCGGTTTTATGCCATTGAAGAAAATGGTCACGCCCTTTATTCTGCGCCGGCTGAAGACAGACCGTTCCATCATCTCCGATCTGCCCGATAAGGTGGAAGTGAAGGAGTATGCGGGACTTTCCAAAAAACAGATCGGACTTTACACAAAGCTGGTAAAAGAGATCGAGAGGAAGCTGGCAGAGTCAGAAGGGATCGAGCGCAAAGGCCTGGTTCTGGCCGGAATTATGAAGTTTAAGCAGATTTGCAATCACCCGGACCAATATCTGGGGCTGGAAGAATATAAAAAGGAGAACAGCGGAAAATTCGAGTGCCTGGAACAGATCTGCCAGACCATCTATGAAAAGAGAGAGAGGGTGCTGGTATTTACCCAGTTTAAGGAAATGACGGAGCCGCTGGCGGAGTTTTTGGAGTCAATTTTCAATAGAAAAGGATTGATTCTCCATGGCGGAACCCCGGTGAAGAAGAGAAGTGAGATGGTGGAAGAGTTTAATGGGGAAGCGTACGTACCCTATATGGTATTATCTCTAAAGGCCGGAGGCGTGGGGCTTAATCTGACCGCGGCTAATCATGTGGTGCATTTTGACCGGTGGTGGAATCCGGCTGTGGAGAACCAGGCCACGGACCGGGCCTTCCGAATCGGACAGACAAAGAATGTGATCGTGCACAAGTTCGTCACACAGGGAACCATAGAGGAAAAGATCGACGCCATGATCGAAGAAAAACAGAAACTGGCCGGCGATATCCTGGGATCGGCCGGGGAACAGTGGATCACGGAGCTTAATAATGAGGAGCTGATGAACCTGTTCCGGCTGGGAGGTGTGAAAGCATGAGCTATTACGGATTCGCGCCCTATGTATCTGTAGCGGAAAAGAGGGCCAAGGCTGACCGCAGATCGCCAAGCTGAAAAAGAAAAATCCGGATCTGGCGCCGGTGTTGACCGAAGGTAACACCATTGCCCGGAGCTGGTGGGGTAAGGCATGGAATAAGAACCTGGAGAGCTACGCCGACTATGCCAACCGTATTTCCCGGGGAAAAAGTTATGTGCGCAACCACGCGGTGCTGGACTTACAGATCAGGGAGGGAAGCGTAGAGGCTCTGGTACAGGGTACCGGCTCCAAGCCGTATGTGATAGAGGTAGAGATCGATGTCTTGGGAGAAAAACGATGGCGGCAGGTAGTGAATCTGTGTAATCACCGGATCGATTCCGTGGAAAAACTGGTAGAGGGAAAGTTTCCCAAGGAGCTGGAAGTGATTTTCACGGAAAAAGAGTACGGAATGTTTCCCTCCCCGAAGGAGATTCATTTTTCATGTTCCTGTCCGGACTATGCTTATATGTGTAAGCATGTGGCCGCCGTTCTCTATGGTGTGGGAGCGAGATTGGATGAAGATCCGCTGCTGTTCTTCACGCTGCGCAGGGTGGATATCCAGGATCTGATCCGCCGCTCGGTGGAGAACCGGATGGATGCTATGCTGAAAAATGCCGCGAAGAAGAGCGGCCGGGCGATGTCTGAGACGGAGATGCATGATGTGTTTGGGATATAGTGAACGCATTTTCCATATGAATTCTATCTTAGTGCTTGAGTTTTGCTAAAAACGGGTCTCCAAGACAGAATACGTCTTTAAATTTCTAAATCATATATTATAGAAATAACACTGGGGAAATCGGCTAATGCCGATTTCCCCTTTGGAGGTAAAACATGAAAAACAAAGATATTGCAGGTTATCAACCTCTGGTAGATGGCGTTGTAGGACTGATTCAAAAAAGCAGTTTGAAGCTTTAAAGTTGTTAAATTCAGAAACTATTAATTTATATTGGGAAATAGGGGAAGAAAGAGATAAACTGACATATAGTTTAAACCGATAACCAATTGCACTTGTAACTATTTTACTTTTAAGTTAGCAGAGCTTACACTTAAAGTACAAGGATCGTTAAAAAAACATCAAGTAAATCGTCAAGTGCAAATGGAGGTGTTTAAAGTGTCGCAGTTTAAATGTGTGCAGGCCGCGGAAAATGTGATCGTGAACCGCGAAAAGCTGGCTCGGGAAGCCAGACAGAATGGTCGGGTCGTCATCGGACACTACTGCTGTACCTTTCCCAGAGAGCTGATTACGGCTGTAGGTGCGGTGCCTTATCGGATTACCGGCGATGTAGAGGAGACTCCGTCCGAAGTCGACCGGGTTTTGGAGACCACCATGTGTCCGTTTATCCGAAGCAGTATCGATCTGGCGCTGAAGGGACGGTATGATTTCCTGAGTGCAATCGTCGTTCCCCATGCATGTGAGTGCCTGGAGAAAATGTATGACATCTGGGACTACTACGTAAAAGAAGTGAAACATGTGATCTTTCTCGAAGTACCGCATATGACCTATGACACTTCTTATGTATTCTATGCGGAATCCATCCGGGCCGTAGTATGCGAGATGGCAAAACAGATGGGACTTGAGGTGACGGATGAGAACCTGAAGAAGGCAATCAGGCTGCATAATGAAAACCGAATATTGCTCAATAAAATATACGAACTGCGGAAAGCGGATATCCCGCCGGTATCGGCGACGGATATCCACAAACTCGTCTTTGCGGGCTCCTTTATGGAAGTGGAGGCCCATAATCAGCTGTTGAGAGATGCGCTTGCTGAGATTGGTGCATTTAAGCCTTCAGGCCCTGCCAGACCGAGAGTAATGCTACATATGGCTCAGCTGGACGATTGGGCGCTGCTGGAGCTGATCGATGAGTGCGGCGCGGATCTGGTGGTGGATGATATGTGTATCGGCACCCGGACTTTTAACTTCCAGGCTGATGAGTCAAAGGATCCCTATGATGCGCTCGCATATGCTTATCTGCATGATATTAATTGTCCGAGAACCTACCGCACAGAGTCCAGGGAGGAGCGGTTTGCCCATATCACACATTATGCGAAGGAATACCGGGTCAGTGGTCTGATTATTTTCATAACGAGATACTGCGATACCCATGCGTATGATGTGCCGATACTGCGCCGGTTTGCGGAGGATGCGGGATTGAGTGTACTGACGTTGGAGGACGACTACAGCATTATCAATTCCAAAGGACAATTAAAGACGCGGATTCAGGCATTTGTGGAAATGCTTTGACGAAGGGAGTGAATGAGAAATGTCAGAACAAGCAAAACCCGTGAAAAAAACAACGGCTACGAAATATACTCAGGCTCCCCGGATCGCCAGGCGTCTGTCCAAGGACGAATATGCGAAAGCGCATCAGGCGAAAGCTGAGGGACGCCCGGTCGCTTATGTTATGGTGGGAGTCAACGGCGTTATCTTAAAAGCTCTGGATATCACGCCGGTCTATACGGAGAATTTCTCCGGAGTCTGTTCAGCGATGAAAGCGGAAGGCCCTTTTATCGATAAGGCGGAGAGTGACGGATTCTCGAATCTGGTGTGCAGCTACGCCAGAATCGGACTGGGGATCTGTGGCTGCAGGAATGAGGGAATGCCGGTGGAGACTCTCCCGGCGGGCGGAATCCCGGACCCCGACCTGTTGCTCGGTACCGGATATTGCTGTGATACCCGGTTTAAATGGTATGATTCCGTTTCTTATTATTTACCGGATGTACCGGCTTTTAATTATGAGATTCCGCTGATTCAGTCCCCCTATATTGATACGGATAACCTGAGACTGAAACAGGCCTATATAGACTATGAGGTGGAACAGCAGCACCGTTTTGTGGAATTTCTGGAAAATGCGACCCATCAGAAGATGGATTGGGACTATTACCGCCAGTGTCAGAAGTATCAGTACGAGGCACAGTGCTACTGGTACGAGGCCAACCGTCTGCGTGCCCAGGGCAAATGCGTCATGCCGGCGTCGGATAACTTCAGCTGCATTAACCCGTATATGTTCAATCAGGGAGACGTGACCACCAGAGATTTCTACCGCGATATGTGCGAGGAGATCAAAACCAAGATCGCGAACAAAGAATATGTCCTGGAGGACGAAAAATACAGAATCTGCTGGGGAATGGGAATTCCGCCGTGGCATCAGATGAACCTCTTTGACTATATCGTATCCAAAGGCGGCGTTGTTGTCGGTGAGACTACTTATAATCCGTCGGAACCCTACGATCTGATCAAGGTGGATACGGATGATCCCATTCGGGAAGAGGTTACCAGGCGCTGGGAGAAGGATTGGGAAAAATTCCGCAAGGCCAGAGAAAAGAATATGAACCTGACGATGATGAGCATCGCCGATCTGCTAAAGGAAAACAGAAGCGACGGAATTATGTGCCATGCGACCAAGAGCTGCCGTGCCGTCACCGTGGGACAGATTCACCAGATGAACGTCATCAACGAACAGTTTAATTTACCGACCCTGTTCATGGAAAGCGATATGGCAGACTCCAGAGAATTTTCCGAGGCGCAGATCTTTTCACAGATCGACGCATTCATAGAGACGATAGAAGCCAGGAAGAGAAACGGTAAATAAAAACGATAGAATGGCAGATGTGAGTGAACAACAGAAGGGAGTGTGGCAACAGGGCTGCTGTGTGAGGAGAGAAAACTGTCCGGTCGATGGATGTGTGGACTGTCATTCACATGGCAGCTTTGCCGTATCATGCAAAAAGAAAGGATGGGATGAAAATGTATGTGGCGGGCATGGATATGGGGTCCTATATGTCAAAACTGTTGATTCTGGATCAGGACGGGAAAGAGATGGTCCGGGAGAAGGAAAACAGCGGTGTGCTCTATGGGGATACCGCAAAAAAACTGCTGGAACGGGGCTGCGCGAAACTGGGGATCCGGCCGGAAGAACTGGGCAGGGTCGTACTCACCGGAATCGGCTCCAAATCCGTGGATCAGGACGCCAAGGTGGTGACGGATGTCACCTGTCAGAGTACCGCGTGCAGGAAGCTGGTGCCCGGCTGTCACACAGTGGTGGATGTGGGCGGCTCCCTCACGAAGGTGATCCGCCTGGACCCGGATGGCCATGTGGCGCAATTTGTATTCAGTGAGAAATGCGCGGCCGGCAGCGGCCGTTTCATGCAGGTGATCGCCAGGATTTTGGAGATCGATGTGGAAGAGATCGGACCGCTGTCGATGAAGGGGACGGAACCGATCACCTTTTCTACAGGGTGCGCGGTGTTCGCGGAGTCCGATGTGATCACGAAGATCGGCGAGGGGGAGACGAAAGAGAATATCCTGGCGGGCATGAATCTGGCTGTCAGCGGGAAGATCGTGAATCTGGTAAAGCGGGTGGGCTACGCGCCGGAATGCGTGATCACCGGAGGAGCCGCCCAGAACCAGGGGCTGGTGGCAGCGGTATCCGACCGGCTGCAGGACAGAGCGTCCCAGGCGCCGGAACCGCAGTTTTCCTGCGCGTACGGAGCGGCGCTGGTTGCTCTGGAAGAGCTTCACGGCAGTGAAGCGGATGGGGAGAAAGCTGTGTGCGGAAAGCGAGATTCAGACGGGAAGATGGATGGTACGACGGGAGGTGGGGAACTGTGATATTTGCCGGAGTAGATGTGGGTTCCACTACGACCAAGATCGTACTGATGGACGAAAACGGTGAGATCCGGGGTTCCCTGCTGGGACCTACCGGAGCGGAGCACCGAAGCCGGTCCAAAGAGGTGCTGGAAAAAGCGTGTCTGCAGGCGGGGATCGAGCCGGGACAGGTAGACTATACGGTCGCCACTGGTTATGGGAGGATCAATGTTCCCTATGCGGACCGTCAGATTACCGAGATCACCTGTCATGCCCAGGGGGTTCTCCATTTTTTCCCGGAGGCCAAGTCGGTCATCGATATCGGAGGACAGGACTGTAAAGGGATTAAAATCCGCAATGGGAAAGTGGATAATTTCGTAATGAATGACAAATGTGCAGCCGGGACCGGGCGCTATCTGGAAGTAACGGCACAGACTTTGGGGATACCTCTGGAAAAATTGGGAGAGGTCTCTCTGACTTCCAGCCAACCCGCGCAGATCAGCAACACCTGTACCGTCTTTGCGGAGCAGGAAATGATCGGAAAGATCGCGTCCGGTACCCCGGTTGAAGATGTGGTGGCCGGTATTCACGAAGCCATCGCCAGGCGGGTGTTTGGCCTGCTGGAGAAGATCAAGATCCAACCGGAGATCGTTTTTACAGGAGGAGGGGCAAAGAATATCGGAATCCGCAATGCCCTGGAAAGGCTGCTGAAGACAACGCTATCCATTCCTCCTATAGATCCTCAATTAGTGGGAGCGGCTGGGGCGGCATTGCTGGCAATTAAGTTTAAGGCAAGGGGATAGAGCTGCCAGATATCTGCTGTTATTTGATGAGCTGATGTTACAGGATTAGAGAATGGGAATTTGGTCGTGAAAGATCGCGAATAAAGGCCACGGATAAAGATCTTCAGATAAGGGGTAAACAACACTCCGATAATTGGATACCGGATTTGCGTATCCAATTATCGGAGTGTCGTTTACCCCTTATTCCTGCGGTGCAGATCGATTGATTGGACGATCTATGAGGTGGACTCGGAGGCCCGATACTGGTTTTCAGGCAACAGGGATCATTTGACTTTAGGATAGTCATGGACTAAACTAATAATATAGAATACGGTATAAAACATAGCAATATATACGTTAAAAAACATAGTAATGAATACAATAAAGAATACTAAGGAGTTTTTCATAATCAAGATAGAGGGTAGTAGTAAAACGTAAAAACTTTAATAAAACGGCGTGTGGATATTTTCAGGGGGGAATACGATGCGGTTAGAACAGTTGCAGTATATTCTGGAGGTGGAGCGGCAGCGCTCTTTTAGCAAAGCAGCTCATAAACTATATATCGCGCAGTCTTCCTTAAGCAGCGCCATCTTGAATCTGGAAAAAGAATTGGGGGTAAAGATTTTTGAGCGCAGCCGCAGCAGCAGGGAAGTCGTACCGACGGACGCGGGACTGGTAGTTCTGGGACAGGCAACGGAAATTGTGGAAAAGGTGAACCAGCTGGTCTTAGGCACGGGCGCCGACCGTTTGGGCGGACATCTCGAATTTATGGCAATGCCTTTTATCTGTAATGGATTTATTTATGAGGGTTTGATGAAATTTTGCCGTACCTATCAAAATCTGGAATTGATTGTCCACGAAAAGCAGAGCGGGGATATTGTAAATGAACTGTTTCATTCGCAGGTAGGGATTGGGCTGATCTCCATGATTGACATGGATTATGAGAAGAATATCTATACGCGCATTATCGAGAGCCGGGAATTTTGCTTTCAGCCGCTGTTTTCTTCACCGATCTGCGCTTTTGTCAGGAAAGATAATCCTCTGTATGTAAAGAAAACCACGGATGTGACCAGTGTCCACCGCTACAAGATCGCAACCTTTCAAACATACAGCTACCACAAAGTTTCGTCGAATTATATGATGACCCATATGCGAGTGAAAGAGTTTTCCGATTATATCTATACGTTTGATTCGATGGATAATTTTATCCGTATTCTCAACCAGCCGGATGTGGTGTTGATTTTGCCGCAGATGTTTATTGGCGAGCTGGAACGGATGGGGATTACGTATGTCAGGGCGATTCCGCTGACGGATTTTCAGAAGCCTTTGGAAGTCGGATTCTTGTACTGTGCCAGATACCGGTGTTCTGCGTTTGAGGAACGGTTTATCCGGCATATGGTGAAGCTGTCGGACGAGAAGATACATACGACGGTGGGATATGATGCGTCGCAAAGTCGGAGGACGCTATAATACAATTTTGAAAACCTGTTAGAATGGAAAATTTGTGCGAAAATACCTTTGCCAATCACATAAAATAATGTCATATTTTTATAAGAACGTGTGGCTTAACTGCGTAAATCACGGTGTTTCACTCATATATAATCACTCCTTTCGTCATTCCGGCACTCCTCCAAACACCGGAACGACCTTCGCAATACCTGTAATGAAGCCTGACTATAAAAGTCAAGCCCATCCTATGCCACCACACCTTTCCCATCCAATCGATCCATCACATTAGAATCCGATCTGACAGCCGCATCAGAGTTCATCATTTCAGAATCTTTTCTGTCATCCTTGGCCGCTTTGTCAGCCACGATAGTTCAGCCCCATTACCGCTGCCAATCCACCCGGCTCCGCCAACCTGCTGTATCCAGCTGAAATCCCCAGCCTTCGCCCGGTCCACCAGCGCCTCCATCAACTGTGTAAATTCATCTTTCCCCTTCAGCGCCATTGATTTGCGATACTCGATCTTCTGATCGCACAGAGACTCCAGCCGCTGCAGGAAACCAATAGTATTCATCTGTGTAAGAACCAGTTTCCCAATGGGAGAAAGACTGCACCGGTACATTTCCTCCGCATCAAACTTTCCCAGCTTCACATTTGCAGAGAGACTCAACACATAGTACAATACCAGCAGATCCCGGATCTCCGGGTGATATCCGCCGTCCTCCGGCACGACGACTTCCGCCACCTTCTCTGGATACTGCCGCTAGCGTGGCAAAATCAAAAGGCCGGAATACGATGTTCACTAATCCGTCCGCATTTTCCACGAGTTCCTGAGGAACAAATCCCGCATGATCCTGATGATAGCAGTATACGGTATTGTAATCCGTATTTTTGACAATGTTCTTCATTTCTGTTTTGTTCATTAATAATTCTTCCATTCATAACGTTTATAACGGTATAATAATTAAAATTCTTTCTTTCAATCTATCTATCAATACAGCTCATGCCTGCACCAAAGCTCATAAGCCTCTTTCGTATCCTCACGGTTAAATACAAATACGAGCGTATCCCTGGACCAGAACAGATCAACAAGCGGGATATTACGCTTAATATACATCCCCGCCTGCTTCGTATTCACGATACAGACCGTGTCCTCGATCTCATATTCCCGCCGGAACATTTCCGAATATTCTTTTCTGATTCTCATAGAAGGCTCCTTTTCGGTATTCGATTTTCTGATTGGGGTTGGTGGTAAAAAATGGAAATCGAACATATGTACGATTATAATACTATAGAACACGTTGTGTGTCAATATGGGAAATGATTAAATTTTATTGCGCAGATTTGTGGTTGGATTTTGCAGAAAATGACACAATTAGTGAATGATGGACGCGAGGGGATGAGGCCGGGAATCCGGTTGGGAGATGGGGTGGAGTACAGTTTATGCGGGCGGTCTGGTCGGGAGAAGAGGGGGACAGGCCTTATCTGATTTCGATAGATATAGATAAAATAACACTGCCCAATAACCAGATATTAGTTATTGAGCAGTGTTATGAATTAATCAAAAACATGTCCCGAGTTTTGTTGTCTTTTAAATCCACAGAAAAATATCTGACCCCAAAAGTATATCAAGAATAAATTTAAAAAGCAATTATTCTGTTGCAAAAAAAATTACTTCGACAATAAAAAACGGGATTATGTTATTAATATAATTTATACGTTGTATTAGCTTGACAGTAACTAAGTGGTATGGTAATATTTTCCTATGAATAAAAATCGCACCTGACAATTTTATGCCAGATGCGAAACAGTAACAAATCTACTTATAAAAGTAGATAATGCCTAGACAACATTATTTTAATTTATAAGCAGCATTCTGTCAACTGTTCTGTTAATTTGTGCAGCTGAAGGAGATGTTATTTTTAAGCTGACGAACAGGTTTTATTCATAATAATATAACAGAACAGAAAGGAACGAAAACTATGTATGCTACAAAAATTAAAATGAAGACATACTGTAAGGCATCTATGAATTTAACAGAAATCGAAGAAATCTATATCACGGGAAATGCATTAAACGGATACTACAAGAAAGAATATCTATATACATATTTGCAAATGTATCCGGATTCGATCAAGGTCAACATTTACCCATATCCTAATCTTGTACCCGCGGAGAGTAAATACGGGGAAAAGTACGTCCGTTCACAGCCTAACGATACCCAAACGGATAATCTATTAAATCTGCCAAGAGAATAACCCTAAATAAAGATAGAAGAAACCTCAAAATGAGGTTTCTTCTATTACACTAAAATCAACTATAGAAAAGTATGGAACGGTACATCCGATAAGGAGAGCGTATGATAGCTCACATAGTTAAGAGCACACAAAAAGAACAAAGCATACCGGACCATCTGAAAGAAACCGGTGAACTGGCCTGGATAATAGGAATTCCCCTACGCATCCCTCATCTCGCAAAACTAACGGCATATTTTCACGATTTGGGAAAATGGCGCATTCGCTTTGAATCTTATTTGCGTGCGGCTGTAGAAAATCCCCAGTCAGCCATAAGGGGAAGCGTCAATCACAGCTCGGCCGGAGCGATCTATATTCACCGTCGTTTCAATAAAAACGGTGAACTGGAAAAGATAACCGAACAAGTGATCTGTACCGCTATTTTATCACATCACGGACTGATGGATTGTCTGTCTGTGGATGGTAAAGATATTTTTCACCGTCGCTTAGAGGAGAATACGGACGCTCTTGAGTATTCAGAGATCCTGGAAAATTTTGAAAAGGATGATCTGTCGGAATTACCTTTTGATGCTTGGTTCCAGGAAGCGGTAAAGGAAGTAGGGGCTTATTTAAAAGAAACGGACCTGGTTCACATTTCAAAAGATTTTGCACTGGCAATGCTGGAGCGCATGCTGCTATCCATTTTAATAGATGCAGACCGGCTGAATACGGCGGCCTTTACGGGAAACCGCCAGGAGAAGGAGGTCAGGACCCGTGCTCCGAAATGGAAGGAGCCGCTTCATAATCTGGATCTGTACATGAAAAAATTGCCTAAGACCAATAAAATTAATACTTACCGAAATCAGGTTTCCGAAGAGTGTTTCAGTTTTGCAGAAAATGGGACGGGCATTTATATCCTGCAGGTACCCACGGGAGGGGGAAAGACCTTAAGCAGTATGCGTTATGCTCTGAGGCATGCCCAGCATACCGGGAAGAAAAGGATCTTCTATATCGCGCCCTATATATCTGTGTTGGAACAAAACAGTAAGGAATATAGAGACGTTCTGCAAAAAGAAGACTGGATACTGGAACACCATTCCAATGTAATTCCGGAGGATAGAGATCTTGAAAAACAGACGGAATTAGGCCGGTATAAACATTTGACAGAAAATTGGGATCAGAAAATTATAATGACCACATTCGTACAATTCCTGAATGCCTTGTTTTCGGGAAGTACTCAGGCTGTCCGGCGCTTCCATAATTTGTCCGATGCCGTGATTATTATAGATGAGATTCAGTCACTGCCGCTGCGTATGATAGAGCCCTTTAATATGGCAATGAATATCTTAAATCAACTATTTCATACGACGGTGGTACTTTGTTCCGCTACGCAGCCCTTATTGGGTAAAGTAAGTAATCCAATCCACTTAAGTGATCCGGCTTCCATCATCTCATCACCGGAGAACTTGTTCCGCGATCTTAAGCGTACCGTGATCAAACCCCTAAAAGGACCATATGATGCCGGCCGCACAGCCGAATTGGTGGAAGAAATATTAAAGAAAAAAAGAAATGTGCTGGTTATTCTCAATACCAAAGCGGCTGCCAGACGGGTTTATCAAGCAGTATGCGCGAGAAACAAGGATTCGGACCGCCCGGTTGCGATTATGCATTTGAGCAATATTATGGCGCCGGAACATCGGATTGATTTTATCAGGGAAATGCGCAGGAAGCTCCTGGATGAAGAGCCTTTTGTCTGTATCAGTACTTCGTTGATCGAGGCAGGGGTGGATATTTCATTTCAAAGCGTTGTCCGTTCTTACGCAGGACTTGAAAGTATCGCGCAGGCAGCAGGACGCTGTAACCGTAACGCTGAGGCCGAAGACGGTGCGGGAGTGGTGTATGTGATACGTTGTACGGAAGAGAACCTGGGACAACTGGAGGAGATTGAGACAGGGGGAAATATCAGCAAAGTGCTTATCCCGGAATTTACGAAGAGGGAAACAGACCCACTGGCTCCCCGGGCCATGCATGAATACTATACAAGGTATTACGGCAGAGCCGATGCGGCGCAGAAAATGAAATACCTTATGGAGGAGATTGGAACGAACCTTGTAGAGTTATTAGAAAACAATCCACAGGGCTGCAGGGCTTACCGCACTAAGCAGGGTATACTGCCTGATTTGGCTATGAAACAGGCATTTAAGACAGCCGGAGATAGATTTGAGGCGATTGAGAGTAATACCGCAGGGATCTTAGTGCCATACAAAAAGGGAAAGGATTTCATCCATATCCTGAATAAAGAGGCGGCTCCCGAACAGCTGCCGGGACTGTTAAAAAAAGCCCAGCGGTATACCGTAAATCTGTTTCCATATCAGATAGAAGAACTTTTAAAGAAGAACGCCCTTATCGTTTTGCTAAATGGAAATGTTCTGGCATTAAAAGAAGAATACTATGATCTGGCTCTTGGAATCGTCACCGAGGGAAGAGCAAAGGATTAAAAAGACAGGAGGGAAACGTATGGAAAAAGAAAATAGTATTGAGTTCAAGGTGTATGGCAGGAGGGCCTTGTTTTCCGATCCGCTTACCAGAACCGGAGGAGAAAAATTTACTTATCCGGTGCCGACCTATCAGGCGCTGAAAGGTATCACGGAGAGTATCTATTGGAAGCCGACCTTTGTCTGGCATATTGACAGCGTACGGGTTATGAAACAGATACAGACAGAATCCCAGGGGATGAGGCCCGTAGATTATGGAGGTGGTAATACTCTTTCCATATACACCTATCTGAAAGATGTGGAATATAGGGTCAGGGCCCACTTCGAGTGGAATGAGAACCGGCCGGATATGGCGGACGACAGAAATGAAAATAAGCACTTTTTTATTGCGCAGAGAATGTTGAAGAGGGGCGGACGCAGGGATATATTCCTGGGCACGAGGGAGTGCCAGGGATATGTGGAGCCCTGTGGTTTCGAGGAAGGGGAAGGTGCCTATGACGATGTTCCGGAATTGGTCTTTGGCCTGATGGTTCATGGATTTACTTATCCGGACGAGGCGGTCAGAGAGGAAGAAAAGGGAAAGCTGACGGCTCGATTCTGGAATCCTGTGATGGAGCGGGGCGTCATCCATTTTGCAAGGCCGGAAGATTGTCAGAAGCGGCGAGTCCTACGGCAAATGGAGATGAAACAATTCACCGGCGATCATTTTTCAAACGCGGAGGAACTATATGAGGAGGTGAAATAGTTGGGATGGATACAGGAATTATATGAGACGTATGAGAACAGTAAGGAACTTGTCGGACTAGTAGATGAGACCGGAAATGTGCTTCTGCCGATCGGACATTCGACGCAAAATGCGCAGGTGGAAGTGGCGATTAATCTGGACGGGGAATTTCAGGAAGCGGGAAAGATAGAAGATAAGGGCCGGGCTGTAACAATTATACCAGTGACGGAGGATTCAGGAACCAGGTCAAGCGGTATCGCGCCGCATCCTTTGTGCGATAAATTGTGTTATGTGGCCGGGGATTTTGCTGATCACAGCGATAAGAAAAAGGCTGCGGAATATTATGAAGCTTATATACAACAGTTGGCCCGATGGTGTGAGACGCGGGACTGCCATCGATACGTTATGGCAGTTTATGGATATCTTAGGAAGAAGACGCTGATCGCCGACCTGGTCGAAGAAGGGATCATAAGTCTGGATGAAAAAGGAATCATTCAGGATAAGGACAAGATTCAGGGAATTATCCCTTCGGAATGTTTTATCCGATTCAGGATACAGGATTTTGATGCGCCTTTAGTGGGTGAGCTTTGGAACAACAGGGATGTCTATGAAAGTTATGTGAATTATTATCTGAGTACATTAAAAAAGAGAGATATCGATTATGTTACAGGGGAAATACTTCCGTGTACAGACAAACATCCCTCGAAGATTCGGAACAGTGCGGACAAAGCGAAACTGATTTCAGCGAACGATGAGTCAGGCTTCACATATAGAGGTCGGTTTAAAAATAAGGAGGAAGCGCTGTCGGTTGGTTACGTGCAGTCACAGGAGGCTCACAATGCGCTTCGCTGGCTTCTGCAGCGCCAGGGATTCCGCAGGTTTGGAACTGCCATTATAGCCTGGAATGTGGAGGGAAAACAGGTTCCCAAATTGCTTTCAGACACAGAGGAGATTGCCGGTGTAATCTCCGGGGATGCAGGGTTTTCTTATGCTTTGGAATTGAGAAAAGCCATTTTAGGATTATATGGTGATTTGAATAATAAAAATTCACGTATGGTGGTCATGGCCATGGATGCGGCTACCACAGGGAGATTATCGCTTACTTATTATCAATCAACCAATGGTTCTGACTTTCTGGAGCGTCTGGCTTTCTGGCACTCTACCTGTGCATGGAAATTAGGCTATAAAAAGGACAATATGGATCAGTACTTCACTTTTATAGGAGCCCCCAGGCCCGAAGATATGATTTTGGCCGCATACGGTGCTGAGAGAAACGGGATCGTAAGTGTGGACGATAAATTGATGAAAGCCTCATTAGAGCGGCTGCTGCCCTGTATTCTGAATAAACATCCGCTGCCCAGAGATATGGTGAGAGCTGCAATTTTTAATGCCTCCAGGCCGTTGGCTTACAGCCGCTTAAACAGACGGAAATATCTGGAGATTACTTGTGCAATGATCAGTAAGCAACATATTGACGAATCTCAGGATGAAAAGGAGGAAGCAAAAATGGCTTTAGAGAGAGACAACAAAAAGGGTGATTATCTATATGGCAGGCTATTGGCCGTAGCTCATGCTATGGAGTCGATCACCTTTGCACCGGGAGAGAACCGGGAGACAAATGCCACCAGGTATACAAATATGTTTGCAAAGCGGCCTTTTAAGACCTGGCAGATTATCTGGGAAAAAACGGTACCTTATAAGCGGAAATTGTCCATTGGTCAGAGAATTTACTTCGATCAGTTGTTGACGGAGATCGAAGATATGTTTCCGGATGAAGCGTCCAGGCACCTAAACAGACTGGATGGAGATTATATTCACGGTTACTACCATCAATTGCAGGAAATCTATCAGAAAGATAAAAATATCAAAGGAGAGGTGTCAAAATGAGTGAATTTACAAATAAGATTGATTTTGCGGTGTTGGTTACTGTAAGAAACGCGAATCCAAACGGGGATCCCCTGAATGGAAACCGCCCCAGAGAAGATTATGACGGCTTCGGAGAAATCTCGGATGTGTGCGTTAAAAGGAAAATCAGGAACCGTCTGCAGGATATGGGGGAAGAGATCTTTGTGCAATCAAATGACCGGATACAGGATGGCTATAAAAGCTTAAGTGAGCGTGCAAAGAATTGCGAAGAACTTGCGGCTGCGTTAAAAGAGAAAAATAGTGAGAGTTATGCGAAAGCCGCTTGCGAAAAGTGGATCGATGTCCGCAGCTTTGGACAGGTCTTCGCATTTAAAGACAACAATGTATCGATCGGAGTGAGAGGGCCTGTTTCTGTACATCCCGGAATCAGTGTATCTCCTGTAGATATCGTAGATTTGCAAATTACAAAAAGTACCAACAGCGAGCCCAGCGCAGAGGGGAAGAAATCCTCCGATACGATGGGAATGAAGCATCGGGTCGAGTTTGGCCTGTATGTGATAAAGGGGAGTATTAATCACCAGCTGGCAGAAAAAACAGGATTTACCGACGAAGATGCGGAAAAAATTAAAGATGCGTTAAAGACTCTCTTTGAAAATGATTGTTCTGCGGCCAGACCTGATGGCAGTATGGAGGTTTATCGGGTGTATTGGTGGAAACATAATTGTCCTGCCGGCCAGTATTCTTCGGCAAAGGTACATCGGGCTCTGCAGATCAGGCAAAGAAATCCTGAGAGCAGTCCGAGGGGGATAGAGGATTATGAGATTATGCTGAATCCTTTGCAGGACCTGGAGCCGGAAGTTTATGAAGGATTATAAGTAGGGAACGGAGACGCGGATTAGTGGCATTTTTTATCATATGTATGCAGGGAGGTAGAAAAATGCCTGCATGGATTACATATGCTGTAAAGAACATATTTGTTAGTAGGTGAAGAATTTATAATATTAATTGGTGCGAATGTGAAGTGAACATGAAATCACTGGATCATTCGCACCAAAATAGATGGGTAATAATAGCTAAATTCTATTGAAGAGAGGTATGTTTTGTATTGATTTTATAGGGGGATTGTTTGGTTTGTATAAAAAGATTGGTTCTGGTTGTTTGTAATTGGATAATTTTGCTGGGTCAGGCTCGCAGGGGCCTGTGGATCTAAATTGAAAAGCTTCGGTGCAGAGAAGCTAACCGAAGTGGGTCAGGCTCGCAGGGGCCTGTGGATCTAAATGTTCCGACGATAAAAACAATACCCAATGCATTCCTGGGTCAGGCTCGCAGGGGCCTGTGGATCTAAATAAGATAAGCGCGAAATGCTGTGACTATTGCAAAAGGGTCAGGCTCGCAGGGGCCTGTGGATCTAAATCTCCGTCTACGATTACAAGGTTCATTCCGTAAGCGGGTCAGGCTCGCAGGGGCCTGTGGATCTAAATTCGCTGCCTTCGCTCAAATGGAACGGGAAAATATGGGTCAGGCTCGCAGGGGCCTGTGGATCTAAATTGGTAGATCGAATACCTTATGTGGACAAGGTTGGGGTCAGGCTCGCAGGGGCCTGTGGATCTAAATAAGCCAGTAGGCCAATTCCAGCAAAAAATTGCTAGGGTCAGGCTCGCAGGGGCCTGTGGATCTAAATCCTCGATTCCGTCAATAACGAAGTCTTTTCCGGGGGTCAGGCTCGCAGGGGCCTGTGGATCTAAATATAAAATCTGGTATATCGTCCTCGCCACCGCCCTGGGTCAGGCTCGCAGGGGCCTGTGGATCTAAATGCAAAGGTCCTGGAGAGCGGAATATCCGTGTCCCCGGGTCAGGCTCGCAGGGGCCTGTGGATCTAAATTCTGTGATTTGCCGCATACCGATTTGCTCTGGCACGGTCAGGCTCGCAGGGGCCTGTGGATCTAAATGACTATAATCTCGAGCTGATTGTCTGCCCTGTCTGGGTCAGGCTCGCAGGGGCCTGTGGATCTAAATTCGCTGCCTTCGCTCAAATGGAACGGGAAAATATGGGTCAGGCTCGCAGGGGCCTGTGGATCTAAATGGCCATAGCGTAAATAAGTTTGCTTAAATCCCCTGGGTCAGGCTCGCAGGGGCCTGTGGATCTAAATCTGGGGCGCAGTAAAAGAACTGAATGAAAAAGTGGGGTCAGGCTCGCAGGGGCCTGTGGATCTAAATATCAAAGTATATGCTGGAATTTATAACTGACAATGGGTCAGGCTCGCAGGGGCCTGTGGATCTAAATATAAGTCCAGTAAATACTTTCATCCGTGTCCAGGGGTCAGGCTCGCAGGGGCCTGTGGATCTAAATTCCGGAAGCGCGGCCCACTCCTCTATCGTATCGAGGGTCAGGCTCGCAGGGGCCTGTGGATCTAAATCGTGAACGAAAGTAAGGTAAAAAGGATTTTAAATGGGTCAGGCTCGCAGGGGCCTGTGGATCTAAATTTTTTGCTCTTCGTTTTCATGCCGTTTTAGGTTTCGGGTCAGGCTCGCAGGGGCCTGTGGATCTAAATCAGTGTAATTGATGTATTTGCCACACACGCAAGGGGTCAGGCTCGCAGGGGCCTGTGGATCTAAATTGAATCCATGCTACAAGAACTCTGTCACCGGGTGGGTCAGGCTCGCAGGGGCCTGTGGATCTAAATCAGAACCTGAAAGGATTTCGCAGAAATTTTGTGGGAAAATTTTGTGCAAAAATACCTTTGCAAATCCCGTAAAAAAATGATATTTTTTAACAAGAACGTGTGGCATGACTGCGTAAATCCAGTTAATCGCCACACGTTTTTATTTTCTTCTGTGTGACCCTGCGGAACCGACCGGGGCCAAAGGAAAGGCAGCTTAAAAAACAGCCCGCAGCACACAACATATTAATAAATATACTGTAGTAGAAAAGCGTGTAGCCAGACGGCGTAAAACCAGCTCGTCGGCACGCGTTTTTTTGTTCCAATCAGCAAAGAGCCTTTCGAATACGAAACTCTTAATAATTGTAAAACAGGAGGTTTATCAAAATGAACGAATCAAACGCCAACGCATTTCTGGAAAAAGAAAAGCTTGGCACACTCATGCGCAAATACGCGATTCCATGTATCATCTCACTGCTGGTGGCAGCTCTGTACAACATCGTTGACCAGATCTTTATAGCCAACGCGGATTACCTGGGCTCCTATGGGAACGCCGCCAACACGGTCGTATTTCCCCTGACAGTGGTAGCGCTGGCGGTGGCCGTTATGATCGGAGACGGCTGCTGTGCCTTCGTGAGCATCAGCCTGGGGGCGAAGAATAAGGCGAATGCCCACAGAAGTATTGGGAACTCGGTCCTGCTCTGCCTGATCAGCAGCTTGGGGATTACGGCACTCTACTTACTATTCCAGGACCAGATCCTGACGGCCTTTGGAGGAAAAGTGAACGCGGAGACCTTTACCTATTCCAAAGAATATTTTACCTACATTACAATTGGAATCCCTTTCTACATGTTTGGGCAGGCCATGAATCCTGTTATCCGTTCCGATGGAAGTCCCCGGTTCGCCATGGTCTCCACACTGGCGGGCGCGGTTGTCAACATCATTCTGGATCCGATTTTTATATTTATCTTTAAATGGGGCATGATGGGGGCCGCGGTGGCGACGGTTATCGGGCAGGTCCTGACGGCTATCCTGGCTGTCTGGTATCTCTGCCACTTGAAGGCGGTAAAATTGGATAAGAGCAGTTTCCGATTCCACGCAAAAGTGATATCCAAATTCATCCCTCTGGGAATCTGCAGCTTTCTCTCGCAGATTTCCCTGGTAGCGGCTATGGCGGCCATTAACAATATGATCCGCAAATACGGAGCCATAGATCCTATATTCGGTCAGGAACAGTACGCGCAGATCCCGATGGCGGTCGTGGGAATCGTGATGAAGTTTTTCCAGATCGTCATATCTGTGGTGGTCGGAATGGCAGCAGGCTGTATCCCCATCGTGGGCTATAACATAGGCGCCGGACGAAAGAATCGGGCGAAAAAGCTCTTTTCCTATCTCCTGACCGCCGAGGGATGCGTGGGAGCCGTGGCTCTTATCATCGCGGAGATCCTGCCGGGGCAGCTGATCCGGATCTTCGGCGCTTCCAATGAGAGCATCTATTATACCCAGTTCGCTATGAAAGCTTTCCGGATCTATCTGTGCATGCTTATCTTCGCGTGCATCAATAAAGCCACCTTTATTTACCTGCAGTCCCTGGGAAAAGCCCTCTTATCTACGTCTCTTTCCATGATTCGGGAGGTCGTATTCGGCGTAGGCTTTGCCCTGCTGCTTCCGCATTTTTTCGGATTAGACGGCGTATTATATTCCATGCCGGTGTCCGATATTCTGACCTTTATCATATCAGTGATAGCGATCATCTATACCTACCGGTCGTTGAGCGATAAGGATCACACCAAAATAGCCGGACAATCCGGGGAGGAGAGCATATAAAAACTGCAACATTAGGCTGGCTTCCGATGCTGACTAATCATCAGATTTCTCAAAATGCTGGTAATCTTTTCGGCTGACCCAGTCGCCGCCCCAGATAAACCCATGTTCCGTAAACAGGCGGTAAGCGAGATCCTCATGATCGATTTTGCTGATAAACTCCGACGAACGGTCGGCATAGGGCCCGCTGCCGGAAGGACTAACTGCTGCCGCCGTGACATACGGATTATAGAGTGGATTGATGTCCACCGCCAATCCGTGGCTGTGGTTAGACAACTTGTCGGAACCTGCAATTTTGCGGTAATTAAAGCAGGAAGTGTTGTTCGCCTGCATGGAAGCCTCATCGTCCGCGCCATAGTCATCAATGAGGGATACTGTAGCCAAAGGATAGCCGGCCTGGTACAGTTCATAGAAGATTTCAATCAGATCCTGGGCGATGGCTTTGTTACAGATCAATTCCCCCTGCTGCGTCCCGCCGGAATAGTCCACGTACATCAGATTCAGATAGCGCAGCTCAGAATAAGGGAGCGGGCAGTCTTCCGGGTAAGAACAGCCGGTGATACGCCGGATGACAGACTGGGGGATTGGTTCATATGTAAAGCCAGGTGCATAGGTGATGCAGTCCGTATCCGAAACGGCTCCGCTGTTATCAGCCGGTATGGAGAGCGAATCCAAAGAAGGGGCGGCAGCCTGTGACGCGGCCGCATCCGAGTCCCCGGTCTTACTGTCAGCCGGCGTTTGATGAGTCTGATCCGCAGCCGGAGCCTGATCGCTAGCCTGGTAATCCTGCTGGTCCAGATAGAAACAACCGGCGGCCAGCACGGTGATAAATAAATATTTGATATAAGGTTTCATATACAAAATCCTTTGCTCACTATGATGTAATCTATTATATTCCAACTGCGGACAAAAAGTGAAAGTAATAAAAAGTTGTTGTCTGCATTCGCATAATTTCACAGGATATTGCCAAAACTAACCGAAAGATAATGATTGGGAAAAGAGGTAAACTTTTTTCCTGTATAAGAATGGCATAATGAATGTGCCGCTGGAGGGATAAAATGATCAATGATGTAGACTTGCTGCGTGATATCTGTGAAAATGCGGAAATGGGACGGGATGGTATCATGCATATACTCAAGCAGACGGAGGATTCCAATTTAAGCCAGGTGCTGACCAGGCAGCTGTCGGAGTATCAGAAAACCTACGATACGGCGGATAAAATGCTGCACGAGAGAAACCAGGAACCCACGAGTGCGAATCCCATGGCGAAAATGATGTCTTACGTCTCATCCAGTGCGAAGACGATGATGGATAACTCTGCCTCCAAAATCGCGGAGCTTATGATCCAGGGCAGCACCATGGGGATTACGAACATGACAAAGAGCGTGCATGATTACGATGACTCTGACCAGGACGTAAAAAAACTGGCGGAAAAGCATATTAAGACGGAACAGGCAAATGTGGATGAGATGAAGAAATTTCTGTAATCCTGTGGATGATTACACAGGATTGCCGTAAGAGGAAGAAACAAAATATGGATGTTGTTACAAAGTGCGTTGCGGTGCCGGCCGGTCAGAATAATGGCCAGGACACTGGAATTCAATTTGTAACAGCATTTTTTTGCGCTTTTCAGTACCATTTTTAATATATCTGAATATTGCAGAATATATGTAAATTATGTATAATAAAACTCAGATCGTCACAGATCTTTGCGGGTCTAAACCGCAGAAGGATTCTATTTGTCACATATGTGACACTCTTAAGTGCTGCACAGCACATTAATGGCCGAATCGGCCGAAGATTCAGCGCGATAACACAATAAGAAGATCGAAGAAGCGGAGGAATGCTTATGGAATGACCATTGAAGAACCGGATAAATTCTATTATAATAGATAGGAGAAATATATATGGGAAAAAGGATATTGCAATGGCATCCGGCATTCCAGGCGGCCCTGCAGATTGAACTATCTAATGGAGAAGATTTCCTTCAATTTGAGCGGGAATATAACCTCTCGAGTAAACCGCTTCAGATCGATACGTTGATTATAAAAAAGGAACCCGGCTTCCGGATTGAGAAAAGTATCGGCAGGATCTTTCGCCGGTATAATTTTGTAGAATATAAAGGGCCGGAAGACTATATTAGTATCAACAGTTTTTTTAAAGTAAACGGATATACCTGTATTTATCAAGCCAACACAGAACATGAGATGGAGATTCCACCGGAGGAATTAACCATAACACTGGCTGGGTACCATTATCCAAGAAAGCTGCTTTGTATTTACAAGACTTTTATCATGCAGAAGTAGATAGGCCGTATCCGGGGATCTATTATGTTTCAGGTTTTTTGTTCCCGATACAGATTCTTATAATCGGAGAGTTGTCAAAAGAAGAGAATGTCTGGCTGGGCCGTCTGCGAAATGACCTGGAGCTGAAAGCGGATATTGAACCGTTGGCCAAGGCATATAAAGGAATGGAAAAGAACCCGTTGTACGCGGCTGCGATGGATCTGATCGTACGGGCGAACTGGAAAAAATATCAGGAGGGCAGAAAAATGTGTGAAGCATTACGGGAATTATTTGCGGATGAGTTGAAAGAACGCGAAAATTTGGGGATAGAACAAGGGAAAGCAGATGATGTTTTGGAACTTTTGGGAGAGTTAGGGCAAGTGCCGGAACAGCTTCGCATACGCGTTACTTCTCAGAAGGATGTAAGTATTTTATCTGCCTGGTTAAAGTTGGCAGCGAGAGCGGACAGCATCGAAGAATTTCTTGAGCGCATAGAGTAATGTGAGAACGAAAAATAAAGGATGTCTCCCTGCAGGAGGATCAACCCGAATATCGGATAAACTCCCGTAGATACACAAATTTCTTCCCAGGGTTGGGATATTACACAGGATTGCCATAAGAGGAAGCAACAAAATATGGATGTTGTTACAAAGTGCATTGCAGCGCCGGCCAGTCAAAATAATGGCCAGAGCAAATACGGCAAAAACGGCTGAGCCAGTATCTGACCCGGAGCCTGAGTTAACAGATGGGCCTACAGCTACACCAAATAAGGAGCCGGCGGCAGCCCCGGAAACTACATCAGATCCCAGACCAACAGTAACCCCGGAAACTACGGCAAATCTTGAGCCGGCGGTAGCACCGGAAACCACAGTAAATCCAGAGCTTGAGCCGTCGACAGTCCCGGAAACCACAGCAAATACCGCTCCGGCAGCAGTTCTGGAAACCGCAGCAGAACCGGAACCGACGGCAGTCCCGGAAACCATAGCAGAACCGGGAACGACGGCAATCCCGGATGCCACAGCAGAGCCGGAACCGACGAACGTCCCGGAATCAGAGCCGGAACCATCTCTGTCACAGGCGGTATTAGGAAGAGCGGCTTCCGCCTCCGCCCCTGCTCCCCTGACGGCCTCTGCGCCTGATACGGCTATGTTCCCTTCCTGGTCGGAAGCATGGGTATGCAGAAACTTCGATTTGCCGGCGGATTTCACATCGGATAATGAGGTTACACTGCTGATGGGTATCATTGACGATATGGATGTAATCTATATTAACGGACAGCTGGTAGCTTCCAGCGGATTTGTAGACGGCAATGGTAATAAAACAAATCAGTTTCCTGCAAATGGCGGCTTTGACTATAGTAACGCCAATAAAGAAGAACAGGTAAAATTTGAAAAATCATACTGGGAAGTTAACAGGGAATATAAGATTCCGACCAAATGCCTGAATCTGGGCGGGAAAAATGAGATATGCATCCGCGTATATAACAATAATGGAAACGGGGGATTCTACAGCGGCAATCCCTACGCAATCTGTGGGAATGAGCTGGCAGTGCGTGCGGTAAAAGGCCTTCCCGCCGATCCGGTCACATCGGCAGAACTGGATGCCGTCGTGCAAAGCCAGATAAACGCCATGAACGCCGGCGATATGAACGCGTATGCGGCAACTATTTCCGGTGATTATAAAAATGATGGTCATACAAAGGAAGAAAGGCTGAAAGAAATTCAGGACATGCTGTCGCCCTACGAAAATATAAACGTACAGGATGAGAATGCGGGAGCCTATAAAGATGACCAGGGACGGTATTGGTATTCCGCAAATCGAACAATAACAGGGAATGACAGAAACAGCGGCGCTCAGACGGTCATTTTTTCAGACACAGTTGAAATCTGTTATGCGGATGACGGCGGCAAGATATTGGAATACGGCAACTGGAGCAGATGTTATGCGGTCTCCTATGAATCCGCGCTCTTTAACCAGACCCTGAAGTATGGGATATATCTGCCCCCCAGTTATTATGAAAATGATAATCGGAACTACCCGGTGGTTTATCTTCTTCACGGAATTAATTCCAGCAGCAGCTCTTTCATCAATGTAGACCAAATCGGTGCGTTTATGGATCAGCAGATTGCAAGCGGAGTGGTGACAGAGATGATCGTAGTTATGCCGGATTCAGGAAAAAATAGTTTTTACCGGGATTCGGATTATGATCCGTCAAATCATGACTCTACCGGTCCCTGGAGGACACATGTAACCTCGGAAATCCGGTCGGAAATTTTGAAGAATTACCGGGCGCTCGGTGATGCCAAATTCAGCGGTGTGACTGGGATTTCTATGGGTGGTTTTGGAGCAATGTGCATCGGAACCCTGTATCCCGAGTTGTATACCTCCGTGGCGAGCCATATGGGAGCTCTGAATCAGGAAAGCCTGAACTGCCTGAAGAGTTTGAGTGAAAGCCAGCTGGAAGCTTATGATTTCTATGTAGACTGCGGACTTCAGGATACTATGGTGGATTACAGGGGGACGGTCAATACCCATGAATATTTGGACAGCGTGGGAAAAGAGCACGGGTACGATTTGCGGGACGGCGGCCATAACAGCGCCTTTTACATGGCTGGTATGCCTGCATCCATGAAAATGCACAGTGATCATTTCCTGAAAAATGGGTTGTTTGACGCTGAGTTATCAAATACATCAGGTACCTTTGATAAAAATTCAAAAGGCTCGGATCATAAAGAAATAACCATTCCGCTTAAACTGAATGGAAATGTGATCATAAGTATAGACAAACTGGAGGAAGGGAGGGATTATAGAATCGATACGGACGGGATTGTCCTGCTTATAAACTATTTGAATACATTGACAGAGGACACGGATCTGAAGATCAATCTGGCCAGTGGTAAATCCTTTAGCTTCCATCTGAAAGTTACAGATACTACGGATAAGGAACCAGACGTTACACCGGGACCCACGGTTTCTCCGACACCGGTACCTCCTTCCACGCCGGAACCAACACCGGATCAGGGGAAAGGATCAGACAATAATTCTTCCGATAATTCGGGCGGCGCCGGAGGAAGCGGCAATGACAGTCAGAATACACCAGCGGCAACGGGAGATACCTCGGAGGCGGGAATCCTGTTGTTCCTGATGATTAGCTCCATACTGGCTGCCTCTGTTTTGATTATCTACATAAAAAGACGTTCTGTAAAAGATATTTAATCCGATTATAAAAGAAATTCAGAACTCAGGGGTATTGCAGAACGAAGCGAAGATTCAGAAATGCGATAGAGAGTATTCTATACAAATTCATGGTGGATTATTAGATAGGGGAGGTGTGATTCACAAAAATCACACCTCCCCTATATCATACTTTCTATTCTATATCAGTTTTTTCAGCGTCCTGCGGACCTGCCGTTAAGATTTCGCGGACATGATCCTCATGAGCGTATTCCGATGCATAATGGAAAGCCTGATCGCCGGAGTGACAAAGATCAGAATGACTCCGCCCGCACCGGAATTCTGCGGAATAATCCTGTTCCAACGAATTCACAGGCCTGGTGGGACACGATGACACATCCGGGAAGGAAGACACAGCCGGACAGGAAGGCCTAGCCGGGCACGACGGTTTGGGCGGACAGGCAAGCAGAGGCAGGCAGGCTGACACCGGCGGACACAGAGGTTCAAGCGGACATGGCGGCATCGGCGGACACGGCGGCTTAGGCGGGCACGGAGGTACCGGCGGGTACGGCGGTTTAGACGGTACCGGCGGCACGGGATGATGAGGATAGATGATATCCCGGATCCAATCGAATGCCGCATAAACTCCTTTGGCATAGAGCGATTTCACAAACAGCTCATAGACTTCCGGCATGGCGTTTTTCAGATACTCCAGCTTATCCAGCGTGTCGCTGTATCTTGCGGTTGCTTTTTTGTATAATCTGCAATTGCTTTTATTTACTTTTTGTACGATACTGGCCTGGAGTTTATTCCGGGAGGCGGGCTGATCCGAATGGGGCTTGGTAAACCGGATATCCACCCGGTTTCCCTTAACCTTGTATTCCCTCCTCCGGTAGCCGGTTTCGATGAGGCCTCCGACAAACGCGGCACACATTTTAGCATCGGGGAAACTGATCGAAGCGTCCATAGTCAGCGTACGCAGCTTAGAAAATGTTCCCAGTTTAAAGGCTGTCAGCCACCAGTGCGTGGCCTCCCTTCGCAACAGGACCCGCCCTTTCCTGCGCAGGACGAAGGAGAGAGGCAGAAATTCGCTGTCCTGGATGTTTTCATAAAAAGTACCCCGGAAACGGTCGGTGTCCAGGTCCTCAAGAGTGGTATTGTATATTCCGATTTCTGCGCCTGTGGTGATACCATATTGGCCTTTCCACAGCTCTATCAGCCATCGCTTTCCGCCGTAAGAAAATGTGATCGGTTCTGCATCGAAAATCATATTAAAAAAGGGCGCGCCTTCATCATACAACCGGCAGTATCCCACTTCCCGCTGCCAGCAGTCCATCCGTGAGTAAAAGTAGTCGTCCATGAGATGATAGGCAAACCCGGAATCTTTCAGATCGTTGTTTAACGCATTTTGCTGCTGGGCTTTGTCGGGATTGGGACGGAAGTGCCTGGTCCGTATCAGCCACACGATCCCCAGGATGAGGATGAGCGCCAGCAAAATAAATGAAATTATAATGATAACAGTTATCATAGAGCTCCTAACTTACTTTTTATTATATTGTATTAGGATCGTGGCGGCCTGTGATTAAATGTTTTGAGATTCTTTTTTTCCCATAGGAATACACCTTGGTTATAGCGCGGTTATTAATCCACTCTATACGCATTAAAAGATTTTGTGTTATAATGTCGATAACTGTTCGGAAAGCAATTCGGAATAAAAATCCCCCTTCAGAGGAAACTAAAAATGTATATAAAATTCAAATACAAAATAATGCTGATCCTCTGCGCGATCCTGGCCTTCGCCGTAACGATCACCTCCGCCATCTGGTACACGAATTCCAGATCTATGGTGGTGGAGACCATGTTCCAGTCCATGAATGTACTGCTGGATGAGAGAGCGAGGGAGCTTGAGAGCCTTTTGAAAAATATCAGCAGCCAGACCAGAACCCTTACCTATAATAACAGTACCGTAGACCGTTATATTCACAACCGCTGGGAAAATGAATACCTGAATAATCAGGCCCGGACTAAGCTGGATGAGAACATAAACAGTATCTATGTCAATAATACGGTGATCCAGTCCATCGCCATCGGGAATTTTAACGGTGACCTGGTCTACCGTGGGAATAGATTCGACTACGAATTCGTAAAAGAAAACAGGCTGGACGAAATACTTCCGCCGGATTCAGAGGATGTACTGGTATTTGCCCACGGAGATTCCGATTTTTCCCCGGATGACATCATGCTGTACCGGAATATCCTTTACTATGGAAAACGGATTGGCTTTTGCCTGGTCAATTTGAACCGGGCGGATATCAATGATATATTCGACGATGTATTCCCTGGTAACACGGCGATCCGGGTGCGTACCCGGGAGAATTCCTGTCTGTATACATCCTCCGGCTACGCGGCAGTGGAGGATAGCCCGGAGATGACCGCGCACTTTGATGATATCGAAAATGGTAGGGAAGAGAGCCACCGGATCATAAAAGACAAAGAGAACAGCGAGTGGCTGGCCATAAGCCAGCAGCTGTTTGGAAATGAAATCGCCATCACGATAGCGATTCCAATGGATAACCTGTTGTCCGATATACGGAGCAAATTTCAGAATATTTTTGTTATCACCCTGCTGATGATGGGAATCATGCTCTGCGTCATCAGTATTCTCTCCAAGTGGATCAGCCGGAATGTGGATTCCCTGACCAGAGCCCTTCAAAACTTCAGCGGAGGTACACTGGACACGAAGGTGGAACTGAACAGCCGGGATGAGTTCGGGAAGGTGGCCGAGGCGTTCAACCTGATGACCGATGATATACGGCAGCTGATGGAAGACATCAAAACCAAAGAAAAAGAAAAGACGGCGCTGGAGATCCGCTCCCTCCAGGGACAGATCAACATGCATTTCCTTTTCAATACTTTAAATACCATCAAGAACCTTTGCTATGTACAGCGGGTAACCAATGTGGAGCGGCTGGTGAACGCGCTGATGGATCTGCTCCACGTGAGTATGGAGAACGGAAAAGACTATGTAACCCTCCAGACTGAATTAGACTATATCAACGATTATCTGGAAATATATAAGTACAAATCGGTTCTGCCCATTTCCTGTTATATGGATATCGAACCGGGCCTGGAGAAGGCCAGGATTCTAAAATTTATGATCCAGCCTATTGTGGAAAATGCCATCATTCACGGGATTGAAGAAAATGATGACAGCGAAGAAGGGCTGATTTATATCAAGGCAGTCCGCATCAATGAGACCATTGAAATCGATGTGACGGATAACGGGCAGGGGTTTGATACCAGTAAGATTTCCACATTTAACGGTATCGGCCTGTCCAATACGGATCAGCGCATTAAGATTCATTTCGGGGATGAGTACGGCATAGAGGTGGAGAGCACCGTGGGAGTATCCACCGTAGTAAAGGTGAGGATCCCCTATAAGGAGTGGGAAGCGTGATAAATATTGTAATTGTGGATGATGATGTGCTGGCGCTGACGAAATTAAAAAGCCTGATCAATCTGAAAAATACGAAGGTTTCCGGTGAATATACCCAGCCGGAAGACGCCCTTTCCCATATCCGGAAACACAGAACGGATATCCTGCTGACGGATATGCGGATGCCCAAGATAGACGGGATTGAACTGATCCGCCAGGCCAGGGAGATAAATCCGGCGATACAGGTGGTAGCCATCAGCAGTTACAAGGATTTTGACTACGTAAAAGAAAGCTTCAAGGAGGGCAGCCTGGACTATATCCTGAAACACATGCTTACCGAGGAAACTTTGACCCATGCGTTGCTGCAGGCCTGCGAAAAGATCCGGGAAAGGCAGTCGGAGGAAAACAGGCAGGATTCCCTGGAGATCCTTAAGGAAAGCCGGGGAGCGCTGAGAAGTAAGATTTTTACCCAGCTGCTGCGGGGGGAGATGGGGGCAAAGGAAGCCGCGGTTAAATTCCGAAGGCACGGGATTCCCTTTGACTTAAGCAGCGCTTCCATCCTGGTCTGCGAGATCGATGATTACCAGAAGGTGACAGAACGCTTTGGAGAAGAAGACAAGCGGATTTTTTTGAACGCCCTGTGGGATATTATGGACAAGGTGATCCAGAAGGCGCCGGAAAAGGAGATCCTGTCCATACAGGAAGGCCGCTATGCCATCATCCTGTCTTTTACGGATGTGAAGAGTCAGCTCTACCTCCTGTCCCGAACCCAGGAATATGCAAAACGGCTGAATGAAAATATAAGAAAAATGATGAATATCCAGGTTTCCGTCGGGATGGACAACAGCTGCAGTTCCATGGAGGATCTGGTCAGATCCTATCATAAGTGCCTGAAAATGCTGGAAAACAAATTTTTCGAGGGCAAAGGCCAGGTCTACAGCGGGTATGAACAGAATACAGGCGCAGCCAGAAAATTATCAGGGAACACAGGCGGTTCCGTCGGAATCGATCGGGAGCAGTTCGTGAAAAAACTGACAGAAGCGGATGAAAGCTACCGGGAAGATCTGTACATTTTGTTTGACCATTATAAAAAAATAAAACTGCCGATACGGATCGTAGAACTGTCGATCGTGGAACTGCTGAATCTGGGGTATTCGGTCATAAAAGAGAGGCAACTGGGAGAACCGGCGCCGGATAAGAGCTTTCCGGTACTGTACCAGAAGATTAAGAAGACGGAGACCGTGGATGAGATCAAGGAAATCCTGATGGATTTTTATGAAGGCATCGTTCAGCAGACAGCGAGGCAGAGCCAGGCGCTTTATGAGAATTATTCCAAATATACGGCAAAGGCTGTCCGGTATATCCATCAGCACTATATGGATCCCATATCCCAGCAGGACGTGGCTGAGGAGCTGGGGATCCACTACGCCTATTTAAGCAAAATTTTCCGGGAAGATACCGGCTGTAGTTTTACGGAATACCTGAACCGGATACGGATTGAAAAGGCAAAAAAGCTCATCGCAGCCCAGGAATATAAAATCAAAGAGATCTATTCCATGGTGGGATACAACCAATACAACTACTTTTTTAAGGTATTTAAACAGCAGACCGGGTGTACGCCGTCCGATTACGAAGAGCAGATATTAAAAAAGTAGTGTATTTATTAAAAAAATGGAGTCTGCAAAGAGGCTCCGTTTTTTTATAATAAGATCAACAAGAACACAAGAAGGGAAGGAATAAAAGTATGAAAAACAGTTGGAATCGTACGTCGGACAATCAGGGATGCCCAAAAAGTACAGCAGGAAAATGGAAAAGGCTGACTGCATTGGGAATGGGGGTAATGCTGTTAGCCGGAGCGCTGACAGGCTGCGGCAGCCCGAAAGAAGAAAAACAGCCGGAAGCGGCTGGTGATACCGCCGTCCAGGAAACCGCAAATGCGGGAGGAGAGAAAATACAGCTTAGGTATGCTACCGGTGATTCCGGCCCGGCCGTTACGGTACAGGAACAGATCGTGAAAGCATTTAACGAATCCCAGGATCAGATCGAGGTGAAGTTAGAGACCTACGGAACGGCATTTGATCAGAAACTGGCAGCGGCCATCGGTTCCGACAACGCGCCGGACATCGTGAAAATGTGGAATTTCCCGGCATACTACGAAAGCCTGGTGCCTCTGCAGGATAAGATCGACAGCCTGGAAGACAAGGATGACTTCTATGCAACCCTGTTCAACTACGCGGACATGAACGGAAATATCTACGGTATGCCGATCGGATTCTCCACCAGAGCCATCTATTATAACAAAGACTTGACCGATGCGGCAGGCGTGACCATAAACGAAGACTGGACCATGGAAGATCTGAAAGCGGCGGCAGCGGCCACCACAAAAGACGGAGCCACCGGCTTATACTTCTACTACAACCCGGATCCCTATGCGTTAGAATCCATGCTCTGGTCCAACGGCGGGGAGTGGCTTAATGATTCCGGTAAGCCTGTGATTAACAGCGATGCCAACAAGGAGACACTGCAGTTTTTACACGACATGATTTACAAAGATAAAATAGCCTATACCGGAAACAGAAATGATGATTTCGGTCAGGCGATGGGTTCCGGGAATTACGCATTCGGCGAGATGGGTAAGTGGTTCGTCTCAGCCATAAATGACGCCGGAATCAACTTAGGGATCACCACGATGCCAAAATTCGAGGGCGGAGAGAGTATGAGCGTGGTTCACGCCTCCTTCCTGTCCGTGACAAACGGCTCCAAGAATCAGGACGCGGCCTGGGAATTTATCAAATACTACACCAACTATGAATCAGTAAAAACTCTGTGCGAAATCGAAATGCCGGTCCGCGAATCAGTCGCAAAGGACACCGGTTTACTGGATGACCCTCAGATGGCGCCGTTCTATACGATGCTGGAGCGTTCTGAAGCCAAGAGACCTTCTCTTGTAAAATCCGCTCAATGGCCGGAAGTAAACTCCGAGATTGATGCCGGACTGGAAGCGATCTTCGCTCAGGAAGATGCGGATGTAGCCGCGGTTCTGGATGAAGTACAGACCAAGGCGGAAGCCATTATCCAATAACGAAACTTGACAGAGGGTTGTCGTATCGAAGGCAGATACGGCAGCCCTTTTATAAAGGGGAAATCTATACTATGAAATTAAAAGGAAAGAAAAAAATCATACCATATCTGTTCATATCTCCGTGGATCATAGGATTCCTGGTATTTACCCTGTTCCCGCTGGCATTCTCCCTGTTCATGAGTCTGTTTGACTGGAAAATCACAGGGACCCGTGAATTTATCGGAATCGCCAATTACCTAAAAATGTTCCAAGACTCGAATTTCTATCACTCCATGGGCGTCACATTCAAATATGCCGCCATGCTGGTGCCCATCAATGTGGGTATCGCTCTTCTGCTGGCAGCCCTGCTCAATGTGATCAAAAAGGGGGCCGGGTTCTTTAAAACGGTATTCTACATCCCGACGATTATCTCCGGTGTGGCGCTGGCGCTGATCTGGTCCTGGATTCTGAAGGATAACGGGATCATGAACCAGCTGTTAAATACGATCGGACTCCCGTCCGTGCCCTGGCTTCGAAGCCCGGACGCCGCTATGTGGGCTGTGGTCCTGACGACGATCTGGGCCCAGGGCTCCATGATGTTAGTCTTCCTGACCGGCTTAAAAGAGATTCCGGTATCGGTGACGGAAGCGGCCATGATCGACGGAGCCAGCGGATGGAAGAAATTTACCAGGATTACGCTGCCGTTAATCAGCCCGACCATCGTCTATAACCTGATTATGGCCATTATTGCTTCGTTCCAGCAGCTGACCGTGGTGATGAACCTGACGGCCGGAGGCCCCAGCAAGTCCACATACATATATTCCCTCTATGTATACGAGAACGCTTTTAAAAAATTCCAGCTGGGATACGCCGCATCCAATGCCTGGGTAATGTTCCTGGTTGTGCTGGCTTTGACCGTCGCTGTGCTGTTCATTTCTAAAAAATGGACGTATTACGAAGTGTAGGGGGGAGTAAGGTTGAACAAAATGTTCACCCATCTCTGAATTTATGGCGCGGTAAACGCGCCACTGGAGGAAAAAATGGAAACGAAAATAAAAAAAACAGGTGTCTATGTGATATTGATTCTGCTGGCTGTCGTATTTTTATTCCCGCTAATCTGGGCATTGCTGACAGCTGTAAGGAATCCGGCGGAACTGGGCCAGTATCCGATCCGCTTTATCCCGTCGGAATTCCATCTGGAAAATTTTAAAGAAGCCTGGAACGCCCAGCCATTTACCAGGTATCTCATAAACTCGCTGGCCGTGACCGTGCTGGCCGTGATCGGGATGACTCTTTCCAGCGCTTTGGTGGCCTATGGTTTTGCGAGATTTGATTTTAAAGGCAAAGGCTTCTTTTTCATACTGATGCTGTCAACCATGATGATCCCGTGGGATGTGCTGGTGATTCCGCTCTATATGGAATATAATGCGTTCCATTGGCTGGATACGCTAAAGCCTTTGATCGTGCCGGCCTGGTTCGGGGGGGCGTTCTATATTTTCCTGATGAGGCAGTTCCTCCGGGGGATTCCCAGAGACTTCGAAGAATCGGCAATTATAGACGGGGCGAATTACCGCCAGATCTTTACCAGGATCTTTCTTCCGCTGATGAAGCCCCAGCTGGCCCTGTCCGCCATCATGTATATGATCGTGGTTTGGAATGATTATCTGGGGCCCCTGGTGTATATCTCGGATTCTGATAAATTTACGCTGCCCATCGGATTATCACTCTTTAAGGGGGCATATACCACAGATTATACGTCCATCATGGCGATCACTGTGCTGATGACACTGCCCACCATGATCGCATTCTTCCTGGGGCAGAAGCAGATTCTGAACAGTAATGTATCGGCCGGTATCAAAGGATAGGATTCAGATCAGACAAGGGTCAGGCTGAAGGATAGAATTGAGGATAGGCAGGAGGAGAAGTATGCGAACGATTGATTTAAACGGCGCATGGAAAGTGGAGTATGACACTCAGATACAGGAAGTACAGATTCCGTGCGCGGTGGAAACGATAATGGAAAACAGGGATTTTTATGGTCCTTTTCTGTTTCGGAAAAGCTTTTTGTTAGAAAAGATAAACCTGGAAAACAGGTACCGCCTGGTGTTTGAAGGAGTCAGCTATTACTGTGAAGTGTTCCTGAACAAACAGAAGATCGGAGAACATGAGGGGATCTGGGATTCCTTTGTGATCGAGGCGGGCCAGGCGGTTCAGATAGGGGAAAACGTGCTGGAAGTCCGGGTCATGAAACCGGATTTTGACAAAAACAGCCCGTATTTCTTCCGGTCGGTTTTGTTTGGATTCATCCCGGATATTATGTTGCCCTTCGGCGGAATTTGGAAAGGGGTGTCCCTGGAGATACGGGAATATGGCGCATTTGACAGGCTGGTTCCGGTTTTCAGCATGGAGAACCGCGCGATTGAGCTGGAAGCCGCTTTCAGCATGGAAAATGATACGATAGTGCAGGGGGCCGTTTTCAGCAGAGAGATCTGTGGGAAAGAGGATGGGGCAATCCCCCTTATGAAGGATGACGATACAAAGCAGGAATACGCAGAATGGTCCGTGGAAGCAGTGGTGGAAAATCCGGATCACAGTAAGAGTGTAGTCCGAATGCCATGCCGGAATAAAATGTCGGTTCCGGTCACAGATGTGAAACCCTGGTCACCAGACCAGCCAAACGTGTACAGGTGTACGGTGACCCTATACTATAACGATACGGCGTGCGACACACGGGTTTTTACGGGCGGTTTCCGGAACATCCGCATCGAAGATGGGGAAATTTTACTCAATGGTAACCCATTTTATATGAGGGGAGCCCTGCACTGGGGATGTTATACGGACCGGATGCTGCCGGCACCCACATATGATGAAGTGAAAGAAGAACTGCTGAGTCTAAAAGAACTGGGATTCAATACCGTGAAACACTGTCTGTATTTTCCTCCGGCTTATTACTATGAGCTCTGCGATGAGCTGGGGATCGTGACCTGGCAGGAACTGCCGCTGTGGCTGCCTTTTGAAAATGAGTTTCTCATCAGCCGGATTTACCATCAATATCCGAGGATGCTGGATTATTTTATGCGGTATCCTACTGTCTCCATCGTAAGCCTTGGCTGTGAGCTGGATGCGACGGTGCCGGAAACCGCCCTGAACGACCTTTACCGGATGGTAAAAGTGCGGGAAGCTCAAATGATCCTGTGTGACAACAGCGGTTCCGGGGAGTGCTTCGACGGGGTCTGCGGTGCAAAGTCGGATATCTATGATTATCATTTTTACTCGGAGCTGCCCAGGTTCGATGCGCTTCTGCATGAATTCACAGCCGGCTATCGGAAAAAGAAGCCCTGGTTATTCGGCGAATACAACGATGCCGACACCTTCCGGCCGGTGACCGGAACGAAGTATGAAGATGTCTGGTGGACGAATCCCAACGAGCATAAGAATCTGCTGCGGAAAGTCCATAAGGGATTTGGCTCCGATCAGCCGGTATACCGCCAGAAGGAAATCCTGGAATCCTACGGTGTATTGGGTGAAATCGGCGGACTTGAGGAACTGAGCAGAAGGCAGATGATGGATACCAGGAAATATCTGCTGGAGATGACCAGGAGTTTTCCGGAGATCAAGGGCTATAACATCACCACGATACGCGATGTTCCCCTGACCACCTCCGGCATCTTTGATGATGAGGGGAACAGCAAATGCGAAGCCGGGCTTATGAAGAGGATCAATGGTGACGTGGTAATCGCGCTTCAAAAAGATCTGGGCAGGATCTGGAAAAACGGCGGAGACCGTTTTAGAGACACAGATCCTTTTAATTATTATGCCGGAAGCAGCGTAAAGGGACGGCTGGTGGTCTCCAACCGCAGCAGAAGGGAGCTGGAAGGATTTGTCCGGGTGCGATTAGAAAACGGCGATGATCTGATTTGGGAACAGGAAGAAAGCTGCCGGATCGAACGGGATAAGACGGCACAACTATCACAAATCTCGATCCGCCTTCCGGATCTTAAATGTCCCATGCGCTATACGCTGGAGGCGGAGGTGTCCGGCGAAGGTTTTTGCTATTCAAACAGCTGGGAAGTGTGGAGTTATCCCAGGGTACAGAACAATCATACGGTCTATCTGCTGGATGATTCCGGCAGCTTTAGCGGTATAGAATATTTTTTTACCGTGGAAAGAATCAAAGATCTGCGCAGCTTAAGCAAATTGAGCGCAGGGGACATACTGCTGACCACCCGGCAGGATGAGGAATTGGCCGACAGGCTTCCGGACGGAGTACATAGGATCATCTGTGTGAAAGGCGACGGCAGTATACCAGTTCAAAATGTCCCGTTTTACCGGGAAGGGGTGAAACGCATATTCCCGCATCCGGTCACGGACCGGTTGAAACATAAGGGATACGCCGCCCTCCAATTCTTCGGAATCTCAACAGACCGTGCTTTTAACAAAAAGGAAATGGAAAACTACGCAGGTTCCTATAAAAGTCTGATCCGAAGATATGACGCCAGAACTTATGCAGTCCATGATTATCTGGTGGAGTTTCAGAAAGACAATCGCCGTATCCTGGCTACGACACTTCAGCTTGACGGCGGCCAGGGAAGCCAGCCGGCTGATTTTGCTTCTAATCCGCTGGCAGTTTGGCTTCTGCATTGTATGCTGGAATATTTGCGGGAAAGGGTATCAAAATGATGGTATTAAAGAGAAAGGGAAAATGGAGCCCTGAAAAGAATAAATATTATGAGGGCGCCTGGGCTCAGGGAAACGGTTATATTCAGATGCGGGCTTCTTTTGAGGAGGATTTGTCGGGGGCTTCCCAGGATGAGCATTACTGGCGACTGCCTGCGAATGTGACGCTGGAAGAAGCCAGGAATCCGGTCAGTAAATGGGGCGTTTATGTCCCGGGTATCTATGGAAACCATCCGATTTTAGGAGAGGAAATTGTAAATCTGCCTTATCCAATGGGAATACAGCTCTATCAGGACGAGGAACGGTTCGACATGGGGCTATCAGACTATTCTGATTTTGCGGAATCCCTGAATTTGAAAAACGGAGTATTGACTAGACATTTCGTGTGGAATACGGCGGCCGGTTCACTGGAAGCTGAATATACAAGATACGCTAGTCTTCAGAATCAGCATTATATTGTCCAGAGAGCCGAGCTGGCAGCCGGACAGGATATGGAAATCAGGGTGGAAAGCTTCGTGGATGCAGCGGTAACCACCAACGGATACAGTCATTTTACGGATACAAAGCTCTTTCACCAGGAAGGCTTATGGGCGGAGATCACGCTGGACAGCGGTCAGATGGTCTGTATGAAATGTTTCTGCAAATTTGAGGACGGAGATTATTATAAGGAAGAAAGCTCCCGCACGGAACAGAGACTGCGGGAGATCTGGAAGCTTCGTTTGAAAAAAGGCGAACCGTTTGTGTTTTACAAATACACGATTATCGCGACCAGTATGGACTGGAAGGATGAAGCGGACGGGATGATCTTATCCGGCCCCTTTGGCGATCTGCTCCGTCTGCGGGAGCGGATGGTAACCCTTGAACTGGATGCGCAGAGGTTGACCCTTAAAGCCCATGAGGAGATCTGGGCAAACCGTTGGAGCGAATCGGATGTACAGATCGTAGGAGATAAACGGCTGCAGGATAGTCTGAGATTTAGTATCTATCACCTGCTCCGCGCTTTCCCCTGGTCATCCCAAGTGGCCATCGACGCCAAAGGTTTTGCGGGAGAAGCGTATTTTGGGCACTATTTCTGGGACACGGAAATTTATCTGCTGCCATTCTATCTGTACACCGCACCCCAAAAAGCCCGGTCCCTGATCGAATTCCGTTACCGGATGCTGGAAGGAGCCAAAAAGAACGCCGCCCGGTATGGCTACCCCGGCGCCAGATACCCGTGGGAATGCTGCCAGTCAGGTCTGGAACAATGTTCGAACTGGCAGTACGGCGATATGGAAGTGCATGTAACCGCAGATGTGATTTATGGCCTGTGGCATTACTGCAAAGTGACAGGTGATACCGAATTCCTTCTGAACCAGGGATTGGAAATGATGGTGGAAACCGCCAGATACTGGTGCGGCAGGGTCGACTGGGCAGGAGATACCTGCCATCTGCTGGGAGTTATGGGCCCCGATGAATATCTGGCATTTACCAATGACAATGCCTATACCAACTATATGGTAAAATTTGCGCTTAAACAGACCTTGGAAACTCTTAAAATCGCCGGTGATGAGCGCAAGAACGAATTGGGCGTGACGGATCTGGAGATGGAGGAATTCCAAAAAGTACACGACCGGCTGGTATTTCCGTATGATGAGGATGCGCATTTTATCTGGCAGTGCCAGGATTTTGACCATTTCGCGGACGTGGAATTTGACAAAATATGGAAGGACCGCAGCAAACCGTTCGGCCATTTTATTTCCCAGGAGAAGAATTACCGGAGCAAAGCTTTAAAACAGGCGGATACCCTGGGCTTATTCAGCTTGTTTCCGGATGCATTCGACCAGGAGACGAAAAAGAACTGCCTGGAATATTATGAGAAGATTACGACCCATGATTCCTCCCTTTCCTATGTGATCCACGCCCTGGTTCACGCCGGTGTGAAGGATGCGAAGCGCAGCTATGAGTTTTTACAGAAGAGTATGGAGATTGATCTTGCGCAGCGCGGGGCGGCCGAAGGGATCCATATTGCCAACGCGGGGGGCCTCTGGCAAGCTGTGGTCTGCGGCCTGGCGGGCTTTTCGGGGGTTGGAAAGGACGGACAGCCTGTGTTCCATCCGGCTCTGCCGGAACATATCCGGGCGATCCGATTCGGTCTTCGCCTGAAAGGCGGACGGTATCAGGCAGAGGTAACGGCTGATCAGGTTACGGTAACGAAGGAGGAAGGATAAATGTTTGATCCGATGAACCGCATATACGAACTATCCGGGGCCAAATCCCGTTCCATCACGGCGGAGAATCCCACCGGGGAGAAAGGCAGGGGCGCCATGGCCCGGATCGCCGAGGGAGATATGACCCATCCGGCCAGAGAACTGGGAATGGGCTGGAAGGTCAGGCCCTATGTGGAAATAGAAGCAGGAGAAGTATACGAGATCGCGTCCATAACCGAAAGCGGTAAAATCACCCATATGTGGATGACCGCTCATATGGAGAGTGTAAGATCTCTGATCCTCAGGATATACTGGGACGATGAGGAAGTCCCCTCTGTGGAGGTGCCGCTGGGTGATTTCTTCTGCAATGGCTGGTGTGAACGTGCGAATATCTCTTCCGCTCCGATCAGCGTCAATCCTGCGGGAGGGTACAACTGTTACTTTCCCATGCCGTTTCGGCAGGGCGCCAGAATTACCATAGAAAACATAGGATCTGAAAAACGGATATTTTTCTATCAGATCGATTATCTGTTGGAGGCAGTGAGCGATAAGGCGGCATATTTTCATGCCTCTTACCGGCGGGAGAATCCGGTTCAGTATAAGGTACCCTATACGATTATCGACGGGATACGCGGAAAAGGGCAGTATGTGGGAACTTATGCGGCCTGGCAGGTGAACAGCAACCGCTGGTGGGGCGAAGGGGAAGTGAAATTTTATCTGGATCATGATGCCGAATTCCCCACGATCTGCGGGACCGGCACGGAGGATTATTTCGGGGGCGCCTGGAACTTTGAACAGCCGGCGGGAGAGTATGGAAGCTTCAGTAACCTGTACCAGGGGCTGCCCCAGATCATAAAACCCGACGGCCTGTACCGGGCGAATACCAGGTTCGGCATGTACCGTTTTCATATTCCGGATCCCATTTATTTTGAAGAAGAGCTTCGTGTGACAATGCAGGCGCTGGGATGGAGGAGCGAGAACCGGTTCCTGCCGCTGCAGGATGATATCGCCACAGTAGCTTACTGGTATCAGACGGAACCACATCAGGCTTACCGCCCGCTTCCGGACCGGAACGGGTTGGAAGTAAACTAGGAGGAGCACATGGAAATAAAAGCTTGTATCTTTGATCTGGACGGTGTGCTGTGCGACACGGCCAAATATCACTATCTGGCCTGGAAGAGGCTGGCCGGAGAACTGGGATTTTCCTTTACGGAAGCACAAAACGAAAGGCTTAAGGGTGTCAGCCGGATGGATTCCCTGGAGATTCTCCTGGAGATCGGTCATGTGAAATGTACGCAGAAGGCAAAGGAAGAGATGGCGGAGAAGAAAAACCGCTGGTATGTAGAATATATAAATAAAATGGACCAATCCGAGCTGCTTCCCGGCGTCCTGGATTTCCTGGAAGAGTGCAGGAAAAACGGACTGAGAACGGCGCTGGGTTCCGTGAGTAAAAATGCCGGTGTGATTCTGGAGCGGTTGAAATTGCAGGACTATCTGGATGCCGTGGTGGACGGCAGTCAGGTATCACAAGCCAAGCCGGACCCTGAGGTGTTTCTAAAAGGGGCGAAGAGACTGGGGACGGATCCTTCGGCCTGCGTAGTGTTTGAGGATGCGGCCGCGGGGATCGAGGCGGCCAGAAGAGCCGGGATGAAAAGCGTAGGGATTGGAAATCCGGGGATCTTATGCCAGGCGGATTATGTCATACCCGGCTTTGAGAAGTTTCATGCGGAGATGTTGGACCAATGGTTTTAGATAAAAAAAGCCCGCTGTTTTACTATAATGTGACCACCTTTTTGTATTTTTGCATAGCGGGAATCGTCTCTACATTTTACTATCCGTTTCTCTCCCAAGCGGCAGGGCTTACCTTGGCGCAGGTGAGCCGGGTGACCGCCTTCGGAGCCGGTTTCTCCCTGGCGGCGCAGCCGCTTCTTAGCTACCTGTTCTCCAGGGCGCGCAATAAAAAAAGGTTTATGTTCGCCTATCTTATGTCTTTGTTCGGCTTGTGCGTCCTGTTTCTGGTGATACGGCCAGGCTTCATCTATTGGTTCGCGGCGGCCTATGGCTGCTTCGGAGTGCCGCTGATCGGTACTTATGAAATATATATAGAAAAAATAGCGGATCAAAAGGGATACCCCTATGATAAGATTCGAAAATGGGGTTCGGTCGGGATGGGATGCCTGACTTTGGCGGGGGGAACGATCATCAGCTTGTTTTCTTTCCGGGGGCTTCATTTGCTGGCAATCCTCCTGCTGTCTGCCTGCGTCCTGATCATCTGGAAAAAATTCGAGGATGTGACAGAGAGTGAGCGGGCGGAGAAGATCCGGTTTGCGGATATTTTTAAGAACCGAAGAGTGAATGTGCTGTACCTGATGAGTTTTTTAGGAATAGGCAGCTATGTGGGATGCGATTTCGCATTTTCCTCCTATCTGACCGGGATCACAGGGAATCTGCTGTTGTCCAACCAATTGTTCAGCCTCAGCACAGGACTCAAAATTTTTTCTGAATTCCTGTGTTTTATTGCCATCGGGAAGTTTTTCAGGAATTATGATGTGAAAAAGTCATTTCTGCTGGTATTCGTGTTCTCAGGACTCAGATTCCTATGCATTTCTACCGGGATCATACCCGTCGTAATCCTGGGAGATCTGCTGCACGGTATTGTGTTTCCGCTGTTTTTGACCGTCATTTTTCAATATCTGCATCTGCTGGCCGAGGACAGGCTGGTCTCGAGCTGCTATGGGATCGTCTCCATGCTGATGTTCGGTTTTTCCAATTTTATCTTTCCGCCGCTCTTTTCCGCGATACAGGAATCCTTAGGGTATGCGATGATCTATCGGGTGAATGTGGGCTTCGCGCTGGTTACCGTGCTGATCGGATGGATATTTCTTCCGTCGGCCAAACGGCCTGGGTTCTCTCCGGAAGTTTCGGAGGAAATATATTAGAAAATGACGTTTACAAAAAATAATTCTTGTGTTATATTGAAAATATAAAGGAGCAATCGCCCACAGTGGTGGTTAGCCTTCTCGGGTCTAAAATACCTACCTGTACCGGCTAAGTGACAAGGTAGGTATTTTTGTTAATGCTTATGCTTCCTATCTATGTAGGTAAGCAGCGTGATGAGTAGTACACCAAAAGCGATCATTAACGATATGGCTTCATATGTAGTCATGCACACCACCTCCCCTCTGTTGAATGAGGGAAGGCTAACCTCCTTGTACGCGGTTGCTCCGTATTAAAATAGTACCATATCAGGGTGAGAAGAACAATCACCAGACCCAGTAGAAAATGAGCGTTTTTTAAGTGCCTGTATTTGTGGAAATATGCTGAATATGCATGTGTATTTACATTGTGTATTTTGCCTTTTATGGATTGTAATTAAATGTTCGGAGTGAGTGAGCTGTTTATAACGGTGATTTGTTATAAGCAGCTTTTTTTATGGTTACCAGCTATGCTTAACCTGCCCGGTGAATGGTGGAGCCGAAATAGAAAATTCAATAAATTGTCAGAAAACAGTTGACATAGTCAGAATAGTATATTACAATATTTATATGGTAAACGTTTAACTTGAGAAAGAATGGAGATTGCAAATTGGCGAGCATAAAAGATGTAGCAAAGAGAGCAGGTGTCTCCACAGCCACCGTCTCTCATGTACTAAACCACACAAAAGCAGTTACCGAAGAGACGCAAGAGAAAGTGAAAGCCGCCATCGAAGAGCTGGGCTATAATCTGAATGTAAACGCAAGCGGCCTGAAGAGCAGACGGACTTACAATATCGGAGTGATTTTGCCGAAGGTGACGCAGGTATTTTTCCCCGAAGTGCTTCAGGGGATTGACGATGCGGTGAGCAGTACACGCTATAAGATTATGTACCAGAGTTCCGATTACAATTTTACTAAAGAGAAGGAGCTGGTCCGCTTTCTTTATTCTAACTGGGTGGACGGACTGATTATCGACAGCTGCTGCCCTAAGAATTCCCTGATGAATTACGCACGGGAGCTGAACCAGATGATGGATGGCGGGAGAAAGATCGCGATTATATTTACCGAATGTAACGTTGCGTTAACCGGGATCAGCACGATCGGTATAGATAATGTGAAGTACGCCAAAGTGGCTATGGAGCATCTGTTTTCCAAAGGGCACAGGCGAATCGCACATATCTGCGGTCCGAAAGATCTGATGATGTGTGATGATAATCTGGAAGGATACCGGCAGTCCTTACAGGACGCCGGAATCCGGGTAGAAGAAGATCTGATCGCTTATGGGGACTATTCTTCCATCAGCGGTTATATCGCCACAAAGAAGCTTCTGACAGGATCATCGGATTTTACCGCGGTATTCAGCGCCAACGATCAGATGGCTATAGGGGCCATAAAGGCTCTGAAAGAGTCCGGCCGTGCCGTGCCCAGGGATGTGGCGGTCATCGGATTTGATAATATTTTTGTGGGTACCCTGGTGGAACCTTCCCTGTCGACGATCAATGTTCCAAAGTATAAACTGGGATTTGAGTCGGCGGCGAAGCTTTTGAAGCTTATGGAGGATGAGAAGGAAGAGGTGGAGTGTGTGGAATTAAACTGCCAGCTGATTGTGAGAAACTCTACCGATGAAGCGCTGCGGCAGGACTGGGAGCTGTACGGCTGGTGATACATACGGTTCCCGCCGTTCCTCCATATTTTTTTAACCCAAAAGGTAAACGTTTAACTATACTGAAAGTAATAGGAGGAGGTAGAAAAGGATGACGCATGAGCCATATATCGGAATCGCCGCTATGGCTTTTCCTGGCAATCATCTGGGGGAGGAAAGAGTATATGAAAAATACGAGGAAATGAAAAACGCGCTGAAGCAGAACCAGGAGGCCAGATGGCTGCCGGGGGACTATATTGCTATGAGCAGACAGGAGGTGCAGCAGATCGGAAAAGAGCTTCATACCGGGAATCCGGATGCGATTCTGGTAGTTCTGACCACGTTCGTCCCGGATTATTTCCTGGTGGATCTGATTGACCGGTGTGATGTCCCTGTGTTCCTTTGGGCGGTGGACAAAGAGATCGGAGCGCTGACCCTGGTAGGAGGAGTGCTGGTAACAGGGGCACTGCACAGCCTGCATAAGCATTATACCCTGGAAGTAGCGGATATCGGAGATACAGATACGGAGCAAAAGCTCTTGAAGTTCGCCAGGGCGGCCATGCTCTACGGCCGGATGAAAAATATGGCCATCGGGGTATCCGCCGGCAAGAACAATATCATGATGAGCATGGCCTGGGATGAATTTGCCGTAAAACGCACACTCGGGATCAATCTGGAAAATATACCGATCGAAGAATTTTATCAGACCGCCTCGCTGGTACCAGAGTGTGAGGTGGAGGATTACTGGGAGAAAATCAGAGGCCAGATCGGGCTTTGCGATGTGGAGAAAATAGACGGGCTTCTGGCTTCCCGTTATTATCTGGCGGCCCGCCGGCTGACGGAACATTATTGCCTGGCCGGTTATTCGATCAACTGTTTTCCGGAACTGAAATCCCAGATATGCCTGGCGGTCGCCAGATTAAATGACGATCTGATCGCCGCCGGCTGCGAGGGGGATCTGCATTCCACCATCGTCATGTGCCTGCTGGAACATTTGGCCGGAAAAGCCGCGTTTAACGGAGATTTCCTGAAGTTATATAAAGAAGAAAACTCGATCCTGTTTTCACACTGCGGGGCCGGGGCATTTTCCCTGGCGAAGGACCGGTCCGAAGTGATGTTGCGCAAATCCATAGAGACCTGTGACGGCTGTGCCATATGCTACGCGACTTATGCCAGAGGCAGCTATACGATCGCAAATCTTATGAATAAGGAAGACGGTATGCACCTGTATGTTTTAAACGGAGATGCGGTACATACGGATCTGGAATATGAAGGTACCCCGCTTAAGATTGCATTCTCAAGGGATGTAAGCGGAATTCTCCAGGACGTGGTGCAGCAGGGCGCTGGTCATCACTGGAGTGGGGTTCAGGGCGACTATCGCAAGGAACTGGAGATTTTATGCGGATTTACCGGAATGGAGTTTCACGATTTAACTGTCGAATCATGTTAACATAAAAAGGAGGATATAAGACAAATGATGCAAGCAAAACTCAAACCCAGAATCGGTCTGCTCAGGACAGGCCACAGAATCTATTGGAGCCAGTTCCCGAACTTAAAGGATATGGGAAGCCGGATGTATACGAAGTTCCGGGAACGGCTGGAGGAATTTGGAGAGGTAGTGGACTCAGAACTGGTGGACAGCCCGGAGGCGGCCGTTCGGGCGGCCGAGGCGTTAAACACGGCCAAAGTGGATATTCTGCTCATTTTTCCACTGGGCTATACCACCGGAATGATGATCGTACCTGCAGTGAGGACACTTGCTGTACCGATCCGCCTGATCAATGCCCATGAAGATTCCAGCTACGATTATAAGTCGGCCGACACGGAAATCTACCTTCACCATGAAGGACCGTGCTGTATCCCGGAGTACGCAGGCACCCTGGTGGGACTGTCGAAAAAGTTCAAAGTGATCAGCGGACATTTTCAGGATGAGGGGATGTGGGACGACATACGAAGAGACTGTATGGGGGCTGCCGCCGGCAGTGCATTCGAAGGTATGAACTTTGCGGTGATCGGCAATACATACACAAATATGACCGATATGCCTACGGATGAGCAGCGGGTGATCCGCACCACAGGCCGGATGCTGTGCCGACCGGAGATCGAGGAATTCAAAGAAGCCTACGAAAGAGTGACGGACGAGCAGCTTCAGGATATGTATGAACAGTTCCGCAGCCTGTACGAGGTGGATGAGACCGTAACCAACGAGCACATGAAGACTTCCGCGCAGATCGCGGTAGCTTACGATGAAGTCATACGCAGGCATAAAATCGATGCATTTGGTTATTACTGGTGGGGAGCTACAGAAGAGACCACAACCCTTCGTTCCCAGTCCGCACTGGCGGTGTCTAGGCTGGCGGCTATGGGAATCCCCGGGGTTACCGAGGGGGATATTAAGACTGCGATGGCCATGAAACTGCTGGATCTGTTAGGCGGCGGCGGAATGTTCCTGGAATTCTTTTCCATGGACTTTGATGAGGACTTTATTATGGTGGGTCATGACGGACCCAGTAATATCAATGTAGCGTCGGGAAGGCCCAGACTGAAACACCTGGATGTGCAGCACGGTAAGACCGGAAAAGGGCTGGGTATTGATTTTGATATGAAAAAAGGGCCCTGTACGCTGATCAATCTGACCCAGTTTGGAACAGACGCTCCGTTTAAATTGATCTACACGATCGGAGAAGTGGTGGAAGGGGATATCCTTAATATAGGAAATCCGAACTGCAGGGTCAGGGTAGCCAAACCGATCCCTCAATTCTTCGATGAGTGGTGCCAGGCCGGTCCCTCCCATCATTTAGCGCTGGGAGTGGGTGATTTCTCCCGGGAGGTGGAATGCTTTGCCCAGTGCAGAGGGTTTGAGTGCGTGAGGATATGAGCAGGATGATTCGTATAGGCAGGGCGGCCCGTTTAAAACCGGACGGCCTGGAAGGATATCAGAGACTGCACACCGCTATCTGGCCGCAGATAAAGGAAGTGCTGAAAAAAGCCGGGATTCGGAACTATTCCATATTTTGCGCGGATGGCCTGCTGTTCTCCTACTACGAAGTGGAGGAGAGGAATCTTGGGCAGATAGAAAAAATGTGGGCCGAGAACCAAATCTGCGCGGAATGGGAAGCGGAAGCGGACAGATTTCGGGAACCTTGGAATCCGCAGACTTCACAGGATATCTGGAAGGATATGGAGCCGGTATTTTATCTTGAATAAAGGAGTGAGACGGTATGAGAGTAATAGACTGCAGTGCCATGATCGGTTATGGAGTTGTGAATCATACGGTTGTGAACCATGAAGGATTCACGCTGGTCGAGCGGGTGGCGGAGGCGAGGGACGCCGGGGAGATGATTGCGTATATGGATTACTGCGGAATCGAGAGCGCAATCGTGGGGCATCAGGCCATGATCGATGTAACCCCCACCTATGGAAATCAAAAGCTTGTGAAAGAGACGGCGAAATGTCCCGAAAGACTGATCCCTTCCTGGACGATACTGCCGCCCGCCACAGACGAGGAATTTGAACCTGAGAAATTGTTCCAGGCTATGCAGGAACATCAGGTGAAGGCTCTGCGGGCATATCCCACGACGCAGCGATATTTCCTGGAACGGATTACCATGGATGAACTGTTAACCGAACTCCAGATGCGGAAGATTCCGTTATTCCTGACACCGTCGGAGGGCTATGAACATATATACCGTCTTCTGGAACAGTACCCCCGGATGAGAGTGATCATCCACAACTACGGCCCATGGAGTCCGGACCGATTCTGGTTCCCGCTGCTTCGGGCTTATCAGGACGTATACTTTGAGACCGGGGATTATGAGACGGACGGCGGACTGGAACGGATGATCGGCCGATTCGGCAGCGGACGATTTGTATACGGAAGCGATTTCCCTACGAATAATATCGGAGGATCGCTGGCAGTGCTGCGTTCCCTGGAAATATCTTCCTCTTCACGCGAAGAAATCGCACATGGTAATATAGAACGTCTGATAAGCGAGGCAAAAGCTTGAACAACCGGTTTCAGCAAACCTATCTGTGCAGGGAAACGCACACATGGAGGCATATATGAAAAATAGATCTACTTTGGCAGAAGAATTTATGGAAAATGGATGTCTGAGCAGTGTCCCGATCATCGATACCCACACGCATATGGGTGGTTTCTATGGCAGCAGCCTTCCAAGACAAGAACTCCGGGAGATGCTCGGCACTATGGAACAGAAGAATGTTGAATTTATTATATCGGCGCCAAACAGCGCACTGTTTGATCCAATTGCGGGAAATCAGGAGATAGAGGAGGCGATGAAAAGCCATCCGGATAAAATCAGGGGATACTTTGTCTTTAATCCCAATTATCCGGCCACCCTGGATCAGATCGAGCGGGCGTTTCAGGAAAATAAGGGCTATGTGGGATTTAAGATTTTGCCGGATTACCACAAAACCAGGCTGGACAGCGAAGGCTATGAGCTTTTGCTTCAATATGCAGATGACCACGGTCTGCTGGTACTGTCCCACACCTGGGGGACCGCTATGGACGGCCGGTCCTACAGCTCCATCGATGCCATCCGCAATGTGACAGAGCGGTACCGGAATCTAAAATTCCTGATGGGACATTCCGCCCAGGGGGAATGCGATGAGGCCATCAAACTGGCGGCAAGTCAGGAAAATGTGTATCTGGAACTGACAGATACCTATCGTCTGAACGGTATGATAGAGAAAATGTGCAGTCATGCCGGCTCGGAAAAAGTCCTGTTCGGAACGGATCTGCCCTGGTATAATCCGGCGTACTGCCTGGGCTGCATCCTGTTTGCACATATTTCGGATGAGGAAAAGAAAAATATAATACGCAATAACATCGTCCGGTTATTGACGAAAACAGACCGGAATAAAAAAGGAGGAAGAAAGTAAATGAAAAAGCTATTTGCATTGTTATTATCTCTGGTTATGGTAAGTAGTATGGCAGCCGGCTGCGGCGCAAAAAAGGATGAAGGCGCCCAGGCAGACGCTGAGACAACCAAGCAGACGGAGGACGGCTCCGGCCAGACAGCTCCTGCTGACGGTACTGCGGAAGATAAGCCGGCGGAGGGAGCGGCAACAGATGGGCAGACTGCCGCCGGTGGAGAAGTGAAGATTGCATTCCTGGTGTTGGAAGCCAACGACTGGACGCAGAAATATCTGGAGGATGCGAAAGCAGCATGTCAGGAATACGGTTATGAGTACCTGGAGTTCAACTGTAAAGGGGATCCGCAGACTCAGGTGGACCAGATCCAGACCTGTATCTCCCAGGGCGTTACCGGAATTCAGATTCAGGCTTCACAGAATGCGTCCGTGGCGCCGGCGCTTAAGAAAGCTGCGGATCAGGGGATTATCATTACCAGTCTGTTCAATATGGAACCGGAACTTCAGATGGACGACGTTTTGTACTATGTGGTTTACGGACAGTATGACGCCGGCCGTCTGGTAGGCGAGGAGATCATAAAACATGCGGATTCTGGAAAAGCCGGGATCATCGGCGGAACACCGGGTGCGGATAACAGCATGCAGCGCAAGCAGGGATTCAAAGATGCAGTGGATGGAAAACTGGAGATCGTAGCTGAGATTGATGCCAGCTGGGACCGGGCCAAAGCCCAGACGGCAGCCGAGGATATGATTACAGCCAACCCGGATTTGAAAGTGATCTTCCCCATCGATGACGGAATGGCGGTCGGAGTTCTGGAGGCTGTGAAGGCCGCCGGCAAAGAGGGAGAGATCCTGATCGGTTCCATCAATGGAGATCCGGTTGGCGTAGAGATGGTGGAAGGCGATGAGATCGTCTGCACCGTAGCAGTCGGAACAAAATGGTACGCCGATAAGGCCTGCGAGGTGGTAAAGCAGGTGCTGAACGGAGAAACTGTGGAGCGGACCCAGGTATATGTACCGGAAGTCATCACCAAGGATAATGTGGCCGACTACAAATAGTATCCGGTTCCTGGCCATTGTCACGGATCATATGACGGCATGACAAAGTTGGGTCAGGCAAAATAGAAGAGCAGGGTGCTGTAAGGCCGGGGACGGTTGCCTTAAGAGTTACAGCACCCTGACATGGGAAGGGTGGGAAGCAAGGTGGAGGACTATGTTCTTCAATTACATAATATTTCAAAAAGCTTTCCGGGTGTGAAGGCTCTGGATGAAGTATCTTTTGCCGTGAAACGGGGAAGCGTACACGCGCTGGTGGGAGAAAACGGCGCCGGAAAGTCTACCCTGATGAAGATTCTGTATGGAAATTACAAAGCCGACCAGGGGGAGATCGAGATAGACGGCAGACCGGCGGTGATCGATCATCCGCTGAAGGCGCAGGAGCTGGGGCTTTCCATTATATTTCAGGAACTGAATCTGATCGAGAGCTTAAGTATTGCGGAAAATATCTATCTGGGCAGGATGAAGCAATTTAAAAGGCACGGTATGATCTCGTGGCCCCGGGTGTATGAGGAGGCGCGGGAAGCTCTGAAAAAGGTGGGTTCAGGACTTGAGGTATCCATGAAAGTGGAACGGCTGAGTGTGGCGGAGAAGCAGATGGTGGAGATTGCCAAAGCGCTGACCTTTAACGCCAAGGTAATCCTGATGGATGAGCCGTCCGCCACTTTGACGGAAAAGGAGCAGGAAATATTGTATCGGGTCATTGCCGATCTGAAAGCAGAGGGGGTCACGGTAGTTTATATCTCTCACCGCATGGAGGAGATTTTCAGAATCTGTGATACGGTAACGATCATCCGGGATGGTAAAATCGTGGATACGGATGAGATCGCGCACCTGAATAATGAGACCATCATCAAAAAGATGGTGGGGAGAGAGATGAAAAACATCTATCCAAAGATCCATCACAATCCGGGACCTGAGGTGCTCAAAGTGGAGCAGATAAGCCGGAAAGGAATCGCCCGGGACGTCAGTTTTTCGGTACATGCCGGGGAGATTCTGGGCATCGCCGGGCTGGTAGGCGCGGGACGGACCGAAGTGTGCAGAATGATATTCGGTGCGGACTATCGGGACTCGGGCAAAATCTATATGGATCAAAATGAGATATCGGTGAATTCCCCCAAAGATGCGATCCGCAACGGGATCGCTTATCTCACGGAGGACCGTAAGAAGGACGGCGTGATCTTAAGCTTTAGTGTGGCAATGAATATTACCATGACAAACCTTCGAAAGAGCAGCGGACGGTTTCTGCTGAACAGAAAAAAAGAAGATCAGAATATTTCGGAATTAATTGATCAATTTCATATTAAAACGCCCTCTCCCAGACAGAAGGTCATGAATTTAAGCGGAGGGAACCAACAGAAAATTATTGTATCCAAGTGGTTAAATACGGATGCAAAGGTGTTCATATTCGATGAACCCACGCGGGGGATCGATGTGGGTTCTAAATTCGAGATCTATCAGATTATGAATCAGATCATCGAACAGGGGAAAAGCATTCTGCTGATCTCTTCAGACCTGCCTGAAATACTGGCATTATCCAATCGTGTCATCGTCATGCGTGAGGGACAAATTTCCGGAGAACTCAGGAATGATCAGATCACCTCCGAAAATGTACTCCGGCTTGCAATATAGGGGGGAAAAGAATGAATGATAAAACCGGAAACGGACGAAACGTGTTATCTGCGGTACTATCCTGGATCAGGGAAAATATAAACCTGTTTATACTGTTACTCATGATCCTGATCGGGACCTGTGCGTCACAACAATTCTTAACCTCTCAAAATATTTTGAATTTTATCCGACAGATCAGTATTAACGGGATCATGGCGGCAGGAGTCACTTTTGTATTACTGGCCGGAGGATTTGACCTGTCCATCGGCAGTATCCTGGGTGTGTGCGGCTGCCTGGCGATTGGGCTGCAGGGAAGCGGCGTCCCCCTGTGGGCTGCGCTGGTCTGTTCGATTCTGGCCGGCTGTCTGCTGGGACTCCTTAACGGAATCTTATTAAAGGTCACCCGGGGAGGCTTAAGCGAGACCTTCCTCATCACCCTGGGTACCTCCCTTGTAGCCCAGTATATCGCGCTGACCTATACAAAGGGAAATAATCTGTACTCGCAGCGGGGCACGGCTTTCTCCTTCATCGGTCAGGGAAATGTGGCGGGAATTCCCTTTGCCACGATTCTGATGATCCTGATCATGATTCTTTTGCAGTTCATCCTGGTAAAAACCAGATATGGGCGGATGATCTTTCTGACCGGGGGGAACAAAGAGACGGCCTTCCTGTCCGGCGTTCCCGTATTGCTGGTAAAAATCACCACCTTTATGATCGCCGGAGCCTGCGCTGCCACAGCCGGGATCGTGACAGCCTCCCGAACCACCTCCGCCTCCTATACAATGGGAAACGGCGCGGACTTTGACGCCTGTATCGCGGCTCTGATCGGCGGCAATATACTTGGCGGCGGTAAAGGCGGTATGGTACAGACCCTGATCGGTGTGTGTATCTTCGGACTAATCACCAATATCCTGAATCTGTCCGGTATCAATTCCGTACTGCAGATGGTGATCAAGGGGCTTGTGTTACTGTTGGCGGTCGCACTGGACGGACTCAAGAAAAAGTAGGGGGGAGAGACAATGAAAAGCATAAGCTCTGTTGTGAAAAATCAAAAAATTCTCTTTATTTCCCTGGTATTTGCGGCTTTTCTGGCATTGATCAATGAGTCCTTCTGGACCCAGAACAATATCTTCGGCCTGCTCATCCAGCTTCCGGCTTCCGGCATGGCGGCCCTGGGCTTGGCGCTCTCTCTGATCTGCGGGGAATTGAATATTTCCATGGGATCTATGATGGCGTTCTCAGGCGTGTTCTGTGCGATGCTTATCCCTCATGTCGGCTTTGGACCGGCTGTGCTTCTGACGCTGTTGGCCAGCGCTATCCTGGGGGCCGTTACAGGGGGAGTGGTTTCTTTTCTGAAGATCGATTCCTTTGTGGTAACCCTGGCCATGATGATCCTGGTCCGGGGAATCGCCCTGGCCCTGTGTAACCAGACGCCTGTGGTGGTGACCGATCCCCTGGCGATCGATCTGGGAATGCGAACCATCGGGCCGATACCGGTCATAACGATTCTTTTTCTGATCTTTATTCTGGTTTTCGAATTTCTGTTGAAATATACCGTTTTCGGAAGAAATCTATATGCCGTGGGCGGTTCCCAGGTGATCGCCAAAAGCACAGGGACGAATGTGAAATTTTACATATTTATTATTTTCGTTATATTCGCGGTATTATCCGCCGTGGGCGGAATATTCCTGATGGCGCGTCTGAATACCGGCAGCCCTATAATAGCCGACGATGGGCCGCTGACGGTTATCCCCATGGTCATCTTAGGCGGTACCGCCCTGTCGGGAGGAAAAGGCAGCGCTCTGAATACGCTGGGCGGCGTACTCTTTATGAGCCTTTTGATGAACGCCATGAACTTATATAATATTACACTCAACTATCAACTCCTTATTAAGGGAGTCATCCTACTTATTATGGTAGTATGGGATAAATACATGGAGAATCGAAATAAAAAAGTATAAAAAATTCTTTTTTGGGGAGGTGGCCGAATCGTTCGGCCACCTATTTTTTACTATTGATCATATACACTGCGAAAAACCGGAAGGGCAGACAGTGCTCAAGTCGAAAAAGGCCCTTGATTTAAGACATAGAGCATATGATAAGGCACGTCCCCGGAGTCCGCCTTGCTGATGTCGATAAACTCCGTCGCCACTTTTATCTGAGCGTTATCCGGATTGCCCTCTATCTTTGACAGTAGCAGATCTACGGCCCTTCTGGCTATGGCTTCTTCGTTCTGAACAATATAGGATACTCCGGGAACATAAGGCTGATCAAAGGAAATCAGCTCAAGGTCCTCGGGTATTCTCTTGCCGATGCTCTTCAGAGCGTAATAGGTGGTTTGGGCCATCTCCGCATTGATACAGATCGCGGCTGAAATCTCCGGATGCCCGGCATAAAAATTCTTAATGTAATCAAACGCATAAGCGGTCTCGTTGATATCAAAATCCAGAATACACCAATTACTCTTATTAATCAGTATATTATGTTCCAGCAGAAAATTCTCATATCCTGAGATCCGTTCCTCCACAGCAGAATTTGTAACTTTTGGAGAAATGATCGAGATGTTTTTATGTCCAGCTTTGATGAGATGGGAGGTAGCGGCGTAGACGCCGGTATAATTATCGGATGTGACGCTGCTCACCGGTATGCTCTTTAAGCTTCGGTCCACCAGGACCAGCGGGAATTTTTCCAGACTCAGCCGAAGGATCGCTTCATTATACATCTCGTCGATGGCTGGAAAAATGATGAGCCCCTTTACCCCCTCTGCCCGCATGGAATGGATAGAGAATGCTTCGTCTGTGATAGATTCACGGGTGATATGAAAGAGCAGCTGATAACTCTCAGCCGACACGAATTTTTCTATATAATTCAACAATTTTTGGGATACCTTTGTAACCATGGCGGGCATCAACAGACCGACCAGTCCCTTCTGGGCTGCCTGAAAGCAGGGCTGTGCGGATAGGGACGGAGACGTTGTCTTCGTTGGATTATTGGCTACAAAGGTTCCTTTCCCCTGTATTCTTATTAAGTATCCCTCATCGACCAAACCATTCAGAGCATTTTTGGCTGTGATCTGACTCACAAAATATTTGCGGGAATAGTCCATCTCTGAGGGAAGCCTGTCGCCGGGAGTAAGCGAACCGAAGGCGATCTGCTGCTTGATATCTTCCTGTATCTGTTTGTATAAAGGCATTTTTTTCATTCGACATCATCCCCTAAACTTAGTATAGTTAGTATAACAGTAAAAAAATGAAAAGTCTATAATAATATAAAGAAAATACGAAAAACTGCGGAATACTAGGCTTTAAGCGGAAAAACAAATTATGAAATTATACTAAATTCAGTATATAAAATATATATAACTTATGTTATTCTTTTGATACAAGCTAAAGCGTTTAAACTACAATTCAAGGGGGGCGGGAAAGTTGAAACGTCGTTGGAAGACTATCGTTCATTACGCGGATAAAAAAGCACATCTTATTTTTGTAGCACCCGCGGGTATATTTTTACTTTTATTTTCGGTAGCTCCGCTTCTGTATTCTTTTGGAATCAGTTTGACAAATTATAATCTGTATTTTGCGCAGAGCGAAGCCAAATTTGTAGGGTTAAAAAATTATGTAAAAATCATCCAGGATGAGGCGTTCCGTCAGGCTGTCGGGTGGACATTCACCTTCGCGGTGGCCGTGGTGGTGCTGGATGTAGCGATCGGAATGCTGCTGGCGCAGATTCTGACCAGCAGGGTCTTCGAAAAAAGGGCGGGCATCCTCAAAACGATCATGATTATCCCCATGATGATTGCGCCGACTGTCATAGGCACGATCTGGGGTCTTATGTTCACTCCGAATTACGGGGTGATCAATAATATCCTGAATCTGCTGGGAATTCAAAGTGTAAACTGGACGACCACAGTGATGCCGGCAAAACTCGCGATCATATTTGTGGAGATGTGGGGCTCCATACCGTTCTGCCTTTTGATTTTTATGGGTGCGCTTAAAACGGTACCACAGGAATTATATGAGGCGGCACTGATCGACGGCGCGAAAAAGGTCACCATCTTTTTCCGTATCACGATCCCGCATATCCGGAACTTTATCGCCATGGTTGTTACGGTACGTGTTATGGACAGCCTGAGGGCATTCGATGTCATATATACCCTGACATCCGGTGGGCCGGGTACCTCTACGGAGACCATCGGTACGACGATCTATAAGACGGCTATTACATATTCGAAAGTGGGGCAGGGATCTGCCGGAGCATTTCTGTTTTTGATCGTGATCGCGGTGATCTCGTTCGCGCTGATGCGTATTTTGGAGAGGAGGGACGATGAGGTATGAATAAATATCGTGCAAAAAAAATGTTCTGGACCGGTATGGCGATTCTTGTGGCGGCTATCTTTACCCTCTACTTCCTGTTTCCCATATACTGGACCTTTACGACCTCCATTAAAGAGAGATCGCAGATCTTTCAGCTGCCTCCCGCTTGGATACCCACCAAGATTACCATGCAGTACTACGTGGATATATTCACCAACACCAACGTGGGGAGATATTTTCTAAATAGCATGTTCATTGCCTGTCTGGCAGTCGCCGGCACGATGTTTCTGGCTTTGCCGGCAGCGTTTGGTCTGTCGATCTTCCGCTTCCGGGGCAAAAAACTGATCAGTGACGGCATTATCACCATCCGTATGGTGCCGGCCCTGCTGTTTACGATCCCGTACTTTGTGATATTTCTAAAAGTCGGGCTGACGGATAAGCTGACGGGTATCGCTCTGTGTCATATTGCGGTGAACCTGCCGTTTGCCATATGGCTGTTTATCAATTACTTCAAGGAACTGCCGGCTACCATCTATGAGGCGGCGCTGATCGATGGCTGCAATAACTTCAGCCTTTTCTCAAAGGTGGCGGTCAAACTGGTAACACCCGGTATCGTGACAGTGGGGATCCTGGTATTCATTAACTCCTGGAATGAGTTCAGCATGGCGCTGACAATGGTGTTCAGTGATGAGAAAAAGACGCTGCCCATTGCCATATCCAGTATGATTCAATATAACACCGATATCCCCTATGGCACATTGTCGGCAATCGGTATGATCGTGATGATTCCGGCTATATTGACCTCACTGTTTGCGCAGAAATTTATTGTGGATGGTATTACGGCCGGTGCTGTAAAAGGATAACGGCTGGTAAAGGTTTTTGGCTCCAAGATAGAACAAAGAAGGTATAACAGAAGGATAGAACAGAAAAGATTGTTGCAGGAAAATATCCTGTTTCAATAAAGCTTGTGATTCCGGAAAGCATAAGAAATGATCCTATCATGTCTGCAGCATGATATCACGGTAAAAACGTATGCACAGCATGCGGATGCGCGTTTAGGCACAGATCCGATGTCGACATTGCAACTGATCTTAATAATGAATGAAGTGTAAAGGAGATAGGTACATGAAAAAGCTGATGGTGTATTCCCTTATTTTATCCATGATTCTGGCAGTGACCGGCTGTGGAAGCAAGTCACAGGAGACACAGGAGACACAGACACAGGAGAGCAACCCGCCTGCCGCCGTGCAGGAAGAGAAGCAGAACGCGGACTTTGAGGCTCCGACCATATTGGGTCTGACACTCGATAATCTGACACTGGACGGGACTCTGGTAGGGAAATACGAGGGGAAGAAAATTACGATTGCCACCTGCGAAGGGGATTTTGCGACCGCATTGGAAAATCAAGTGAAGACGTTTGAGGTGATTACCGGGGCAGAGGTAGTTGTGAATACATTTCCAGGTGAGAGTTATATGGAAAAGATACAGATGGACTTAAATGCGGGGGGCAGCTTTGACGCCATCCTGATGCCCATCGCCAATATACACGGATATGCCACCACGGGACTCGTTGCGGACATGACCGGGATGATGGAGGACTGGGCCAGTGAAAATTATGATCCGGACGATTTCCTGACCGGATTATATGACACCTATGCCCGCTATGATAATAAAATCGTAGCTTTGCCCTACAAACCGGATGTGATTATGAATTTCTACCGGACCGACCTGTTTGAGGATCAGGAGCTGCAGGCGAAGTTCAAGGAGCAGTATGGCTATGACCTGACTGCACCGGGCGATTCTACGACTTTGGATCAGTATCTTGACATCTGCAAGTTTTTTACAAAGAAATTTAACCCGGATTCTCCCACGACCTATGGATATTGCGCGAATGCAGGTGCTATGAATCTTCGCTGGATCTGGCAGAACCGTCTCTGCGCCTATGGCGGGGATATCGTAAATGACAGTTTTGAGGCGGATTTTAATAACCAGGCCGGCGTGGACGCCATGAATTATATGCTGCAGCTGGCTGAGTGCGCTCCGGAAAACTGGGAAGAATTTGACTGGGAGTCTTCCAATGCCATGTTCTGCTCCGGTGACGCCGCTATGATGGAACAGTGGCCCGGAATGTATAATACCGCCCAGTCGGAAGGGTCTGCGGTAAAGGATAAAGTCGGCGCTTCTGTCACTGCCGGGGGTGCGCCTGTTCTGGGGGGATGGGCACTGGCTATATCGGCTAAATCCGCCAACCAGGAGCTGGCATTCAAGTTCTGTGAATTCTGTACCTCCAAAGACGGGGAAATCTTAAAAGTTGAGAATACGATGGATCCGTGCCGCACTTCCAATTATGAGAAGCCGGAGATCGCAGAATATAACCCGTTATATCCGGTCTTACTGGAGTGCCTGGATAAAGGAGCTTCCATTGCCGATGTAGATGTGCCGATTGTCACCAGTGAGCTGAACAACGTGCTGGAACTGGGTTGCCACTATGTATTGACGAAAGAGAAGACACCGGAGGATTCCCTGAAGTGGATGGCGGATCAATTCGAGGAGACGATATCGGACGCTGGGCTTAAGTAAGCGGATTGGGGGAAGGGTAGAATGAAAAAAAGACACTTGGGGGTTCTTTCAGGAATCATCACGATGCTCCTGGCACTGTCGGTCATCACGGGGCAGCCTACGACGGCGGAAGGAGCGCAGGCATCTGACACGCCGATGATCACTTGGGAAGAGCCGGTATTAGTCCATAATATTATGCCATTTACAGACGCAGGCCCGGACGCCAGAGGTGAGAGACCGGGAAACTTCGGATCTCAATTTCCGCGCATGATCACCAATGGGAATACATGGCTGGCAGCCTATACCATATACAGAAATAATGGTTATCTGGCGGATCCGGCGGGCGGCAATGAATTACAGATCGCTAAGAGCGGGGATGGCGGACAAAACTGGAACATTATTGCTACGATCACAGATCCGGGAAGAGATCTGGACAATGCGCAGCTGCTGCAGTTGGAAAACGGAGATATTCTTCTGGCCTGCCGTTCGGTGATCTGGCATCAGTCTTATAAACTGGATGTGTACAAAAGTTCAGATCAGGGCTATCACTGGTCCTATCTGAGTACGATCGACGAGATAAGCGGAGCTCCCGGAGAGCTTGCGAACCCGGACCGGGGAGTCTACGAGCCTTATATGGTACAGCTGGACGCAGATACGATAGGGGTTATGTATGCCAGTGAGAAATACGCGGTGTCATCACCGGCCTATTCCCAGATCCTGGCCATGAAGACCTCCAATACAGCCGGACAGACATGGGGTGAGGAGATATGGACGGTGTACGATACCGAGCATGAGAACGCCCGCCCCGGTATGCCAGTCTGGACAAAAATGCAGAACGGCAAATATATATTAGTATATGAAATAGTGGGAACCACGGATGTGGATGTCTTCTATAAAATCTCGGAGGACGGAATCAACTGGCCGGCTGGAATGGGAAGTCAGATCCCGGGTCAAAAAGGGGCGCCTTTCGTCTTAGCCTTAAGCTCCGGGGAACTGGTGGTTACTTCCAACACACATAAGATATCGGTCAGCCGGGATGAAGGAACGACCTGGAATTTGGAGAGTAACGCCCCCTTTGGTTCTCTGTTCGGAGACGCTGATAATCTATGGCCTGCCTTATATCAAACGGGGAGCGATCAGATCGTTTGTATCACTTCCGCCGGAAGGTCGGGTTCCGGTTACACGGACAGCGGACATAATATCCAGCTGAGAAGGGGTTATCTGAATCCACCGTCTCCGGGGCTGGACGGCGGCTGCTATAAGCTGAAGCCGAAACATACGGATAAGTATCTGGACTTGGACGCAGGATCGGGGGAGGAAGGAGCCAATATTCAGATCTGGGATGAAAATTGGGAGTCTCCTCAGGAGTGGATCTTTGAAGCAGTCGGAAATGATTCCTATAAGATCGTATCGGCCCATACGGGTAAGGTATTGACCGTGGATGGGTCAACGGCCGGTTCCAATGTGATGCAGGCGTCGTGGACGGATTCGGAGTCACAGCGTTGGAGATTCGAATCGCTGGGCGATGGATATTACCGGATTCGATCCGGGTCTACAGATCTGTGCTTGGACGTGGATAGCGGAAAAAGTGAGGCAGGGAGTAATGTACAGGTCTGGACTCAGAACGGACTGGAGCCCCAGTGTTGGCAGATCGAAGCAGTCTCTGGTATCAAAACAAATACACCCTATGTGTTTCTGGCAAAACACAGCGGAAAGGCTGTGGAGGTAAAGGACGGCTTAACGGAACCGGGAGCCAATGTTCAGCAATGGGAAAGTAACGGCGGTTCCTGGCAGCAGTGGGAGCTTCTCATGGATACGGATGGGTATTATTCGGTAAAAAATGTAAACAGTTCGCTGTGCCTGGATGTCAGCGAAGGTTCCATATTAAACGGCGCCAATATTCAGCAATGGACCCCGAATGGGTTAAATCCCCAGAAGTGGACCGTGCTCAGCCGGGGAAAAGGCTATTATACCATAATAGCCAAGAATTCCGGAAAGTGTCTGGATATCGATGCCGGGCGGGTGGAAAACGGCGCTAATATCCAGCAGTGGGAATTTAATGGGCTGGATCCCCAGTGTTTTAAAATTATAGTAAAATAGTGTATATTCTCCGCCCGGATGTCCATTCCGGGTGGAGACTGTCTGCAGAGAAAACTTAGCGTGAATGCCGACAAGAGGTAAAACAGCCGGCATATAGGGAAGATCCATGAACAAGAAATAAAATTAGGACTATGAGCAAGAAGTATAACAGTGAGCAATAGAGAAAAACTGTGAACAATAGAGTAGAAGCACGACCAAAAAAGATAGGGGTTACATAATATGAAGTTGCAAAACAATATATCCTGGAAGAAACCTGTGCTGATCAATAATGAGCCGTTATGTGAGGACGCCGGGCCGGATGCAAGACGAATCCGTCCGGGACGCTTTGGCTCCCAGTATCCGAGAATGGTTATTCTGGAGGACGGAAGCTGGCTGGCTGTATACACGGTTTACCGGAATATGGGTTATATGGCGGACCCGTACGGAGGCAATACTCTGATCATCGCTGTCAGCAATGACGGCGGCACTCATTGGGAGGAGAGAGCCAGTTTAAAAGACCCTGGAAGAGATCTGGATAACGGGCAGCTTCTTTTGCTGCCCAACGGCGATATCCTTCTGGCCTGCCGGTCTGTGATCTGGCAGCAGTCCTATGAGCTGCCAGTCTATAAGAGCCGCGATAAGGGAAAGACGTGGGAGAGAGTGAGCATCATTGACGAAAATCATGGGGAATCGGGCCAGCTGGGCAATCCGGACCGGGGCGTCTACGAGCCGCATATGCTGCGTCTCAAAAATGGTGATGTGGCGGTTATGTATGCCAGTGAAAAATATGCCTGCGCGAATCCTCCTTATTCCCAGGTGATCGCGGAGAAGATATCTGCCGATGGAGGGCTTAGCTGGGGCGCGGAGATCCCCGTTGTCTGTGATAAGGAAAAGAGCGAGGCCCGGCCCGGCATGCCCGTGTGGGACAGACTGCCGGATGGAAGATACCTGCTGGTATATGAAGTCATAGCAACCGAGGGCGGGGATATCTTCTTTAAGATATCAGAGGATGGAATACACTGGCCGGAAGTAAACGGCGGGCGCATTCCGGATCAGAAGGGAGGCCCCTTTATCCTGTCTCTGCATACGGGAGCTATCTTGGTCACTTCCAATACCCATCATGTATCTGTCAGCAATGACTGCGGTGAAACCTGGATGAGAAACCAGGATTCCCCATGGGAGACGCTGTGGATGACAGAAGATAACGGCGCCACCTGTACGGTAAAAGACGGCAACGTATGGCCGGCTATGTATGAACTGAATGACGGCAGGATTCTTTATCTGACCTCCGTTGGACGAGCGGATGGGGGAAATAATATTCAATATAGGATTGGAGACTTAACCTATGACGAACATTAAGAATGACTATATTCGACAGGAATATCCAAGACCTGATTTTGAGCGGGAGAATTGGATCAGTCTGAATGGAATATGGGACTTTGCGTTCGATGACAGCGGAAACGGCGAACAACAGAACTGGTATCAATCGCACGAGTATACAGATAAAATTACCGTACCGTTCTGTTATCAGTCTAAGAACAGCGGAATTGGGGATACCGCCTGCCATCATTATCTGTGGTATCACAGGAATTTTGATATCAGGAAGGAGGAGGGGCGGCATTATCTTCTGAAATTCGGCGCGGTGGACTACCATACAAAGGTATGGATCAATGAGCAGTATGTGGGGGAACACTATGGGGGACATTCTTCCTTTCAGTTCGATATCAGCACCTGTGTCCGTGATGGAAACAACTCCCTCACCGTTCGGGTGGTGGATACCAACAGCTGCGATTATCCCAGAGGGAAACAGTTCTGGGGGGAGGAGCCGGAGCGGTGCTGGTATACCCAGACCAGCGGCATTTGGCAGAGCGTGTGGTTGGAGATAACGGGAGCCGGTTATTTTGATTCCCTGCAGGTTCTTACCGACATCGATAATAAAATCGTGGACATTCATACGCATTGGGTTGGAAACAGGTCTAAGAACATTTCCTGCCGTATTCTTTATGAGGGAAGAGTACTTGCCGCATCAGAACAGGAGCAGGAGCCTGGAAACACGGAATTTTGTTTTCATATCCAGGAGAGCGATCCCATCGAGGAATTTCACTATTGGTCCCCCGAGCATCCGCAGCTGTTCGATCTGGAGATCACTATATGTTCCGGCGGGTATTGTGAGGACAGGGTAAAGAGTTACTTCGGCATGAGAAAAATTTCCATAGAAAACGGCAAAATACTGTTAAATAACAAGCCCTATTATCAGAAACTGATTATGGATCAGGGGTATTGGGTGGACGGGCTGATGACAGCCCCCAGCGATGAGAGCTTTTATCAGGATCTGAAGATGGTGAAAGAGATGGGATTTAACGGTGTGCGCAAACATCAGAAGATCGAGGATCCCAGGTTTTACTATTGGGCGGACCGGCTGGGGCTTCTGGTCTGGGAGGAGATGCCCAGCGCTTATGTTTTTTCCGCAGAGGCGGTCGCCAATACGACCAGAGAATGGATCGAGATCCTCAGGCGGGACTGGAATCACCCCTGTGTCATCGCATGGGTGACCCTGAACGAATCCTGGGGTGTACGGAATATTATCTCCTCTGAACAGCAGCAGAATTATGCAGCCATGCTTTATTATCTTACAAAATCTATGGATCCCAGCAGGATCGTGAGCAGTAACGATGGCTGGGAACAGATTTGCTTTACCGATCTTTGTTCCATACATGATTATCAGGTGGGGCCGGAGGAACTGGAAGAAAAATATGGGAATGTGGAACTCATGATGAATAAGGACGCGCAGGGCAGGATGCTGTACGCCCACGGACATCGATGGATGCATCAGCCGGTGATCCTGTCAGAGTTCGGCGGTACCGCTACCGTCAGTGATTATAGTCATGCATGGGGATATAAGGATACGCAGGTTACGGCCCAGGAACTGATGGACCAGTATCAGAAACTGATTCTTGCGATCAGCAGAGTTAAAACGCTGCAGGGATTTTGTTATACTCAGCTGACTGATGTCATGCAGGAGGTCAACGGCCTGCTGGACGCACAGCATAAACCAAAGGTTTCAGTGGAAAAAATACGGGAATATAATGCTGTGATCTAGAACGAGAGGGGACTGGCTCCTTCCGGACGGCGATAAAACGAATAGAAGAACAAAGCGAGGAAGGTGCCTGTCCCCGGTTGTTGGTTTGTAGCTAAGACCAACTACCGGGGACAGGCACCTTCCTCACGTTACCCTTCCGTCCGCTTGGTCGCCGTCCGGAATGAGCCAGTCCCCTTTCCGCTCCCTTTTGCCGAAAATCAAAAAATGTTACACCTTTTGGAAAAAGACAGATAAATGATCGGGTTACGAATCCTTATGGCTCAGGATAAAATACAATTGCAGACAAGGAAACGATGCAGGTACCGCATCAGGAAAGTGTAACAGACGATAGGATGAATTAGGAGGAAGGTTATGTTAAAAAGAACAAAAAAGATACTGGCGCTGGGATTAAGCTGCATGATGATCATCGCTTCGGCTGCGGGCTGCGGCTCCACACAAAGCCAGCCGGCAGACCAGCCGGCTGCGCAAACAGCAGAAACACAGCAGAATCCGTCTGCAGAACCCACCGGTCAGGATGAAACGAAGGATTCTGCAGAAGAAGGGCTTCATAAGCTTACCCAGCAGGATATTTTGGACATTTACGATCCGGTGGTCAAAGCGGAATATAAGGATGACAGCATGTCTGAAGCGGTAAAATCAGGCACCGGAGCGGATTTGGAACTGACAGAAGAGGAAAAAGACAAGATACGTTCCATGAATTTAAAAATCGCACTGGAGCAGGATCATCTGGATGATTCGATGAAACTGATCCAGCAGGCATTCCGGGATCAGTGTGAGGATCTGAATATCGAACTCTCAGATATTTGGGTAGCTACCGCTCAGGACGGTGCATCACAGATGGAGGACTATCAGAGGATCGAAGCGATTGCCCAGGACTACGATGCAATTTTCACGTGTCCTTCCGATGCGGCGATGGAGACGGAAATCCTGAAAAAGATTATGAAAAAGACGAAGCTTGGGTGTATGCTTGCCGTACCCTTTGACCTGGACTGGAACGATCCGAACTTTATCGGAATCACCGATATCGATGCGTATCAGGCAGGCATCTATTCGGCGGAAGCGGCGGTGAAGATCTTAAACGGGCAGGGTAAGATCGGGACCATTGGCTACATAAACGGCAAAAACGGCACAATCAACACCTGTTACCAGAGGTACAAAGGCTGGGATGATGTGCTGGCCAAGTATCCGGATGTGGAAGTAGTCGATGAGTGGTATGATGATCCGGCAGAATCCAAATCCGTAATCACCGGGCTGCTGGCTTCGAATCCGGATATCAAGGTGCTGCTGATCGACTGGGCGAATCCGCCGGCTGACAATGCGCAGACCGCTTTCAAGGAACTGGGCTATGAGGCGTGGAAGGATATTTCCATGGTGACGATAGACATCGATAATACGATCACGATACCGATGGCGACCGACGGGCCGGATCACAACTACACCGGGGCCTTTGTGGCACAGACTTGGTATACGGCCGGAGCGAACCTGGTGAAGATGTACTGTAAGAATCTGCTGGCAGAGGAAACAGGGGAAACATATCCGAAGTTCGTGGTCAGCTCGCCCCTTCCGGTTACGGTATATGAAAATCTGAAGACGAATTTCACCTACTGCGTTCCGGAAAGCGTGACGGAGATTCCGGTTCCGGCAGAAATCGATGCGCTGGAGAACCAATGGGATCTGGGTGTAGAGGATATCTGGAGTAAATAATCAAAATCCCGCGGGCCGCTGTACATAAGAAACCCTTCAGCGCGGCCTGCGGGCAGAAGGGAGGGACGGCATAGATCCTATGGACAGTATAAACAACATAGAAGGCAGAGAGAGCATGGGCGGTATAGAAAGTGAAGAAGCTACGGACCGCACAGGCCGCCAAGCGGACATGGAATTGGTCCGTGTGGAAAATATTAGAAAAACATTTGGCGAGACGGAGGTCCTTCACGGTGTCTCCCTCTGTCTGCACAGTGGGGAGATAATGGGGCTGGCCGGACATAACGGGGCCGGCAAGAGTGTCCTGATCAAGATTATGGGGGGCATCCATAAGCCGACGGAAGGAAAAATATTTTATGAAGGCAGGGAAGTCAGACTTCAATCGACTAAGGAGGCCTGCCAGGCGGGATTTTTTATCGTACCCCAGGAATTGAATTTGGCTCGTCAGCTTTCCGTGGCGGAAAACATTTTTATCGGACGAAAGGAATTCGTGAAAAAGAAAGGCCTGGTGAACAGACGCTTCATTCATTCCGAATCAAAACGGCTGTTAAAAGAGTACTTTGATATTGACATTGACCCGTCCATGCCGGTGGGCGACATCGATACGGTAATGCAGCGCCTGGTGCAGGTCGTACGCTGCCTTAACGGCGGGGCTAAAGTGATTGTATTTGATGAGACCACGGCGGGGCTTGCAAGGCATGAGCGGGATATTTTGTTCCGGCATATGAAAATACTGGCGCAAAAAGGCCTGGGTATTATTTTTATTTCCCATATGATACCCGAAATGCTGGAAATCTGCGATACGGTAACCGCCTTGCGGGGCGGGGAACTGGTCGGCACCCAGCCGATCGAAAACCTGAACCATAATAAAATCGTGGAAATGATTGTAGGACAGGAATTTGTAAACAGCAATTTTAAGAAGCAGAAACCGGGAGAAGAGGTTCTTCTGTCGGTAAAAGACCTGCACTCTGATAACGGTGTGTTGGATCATATCAGCTTCGATGTTAAAAAAGGTGAAATACTTGGGGTATACGGCCTTCGAAATCAGGGACAGAATCTCATGCTGGATATGATATACGGGGCATATAAAAGAGGCAGCGCGCTAATTGAAATCGATGGCAGGAAAGTACAGATTCGGACGCCGGGCCAGGCGGTGGCAAATGGCCTTACCCTGCTGCCGGAACGGGGGCCCAGAACAGTATTTTATGAGAAATCCATTGTGGAAAACCTGGCGGTGCAGTTTACAAACGTGAAAAGCAGAAGCCGCTTTGTGAATAAAAAAGCGGAATTGCGGCTTGCGGAGGATGCGGTCAAAAAATTCCATGTCCGGGGACACAGCTCCCTTAACAAGAAGCTGACCAGTTTAAGCGGCGGTAATATGCAAAAGGTACTGATCGCCAGAAGCATGCTGGTCGAACCGGAGGTTTTAATGTTCGTAGAACCTACCCAGGGAATTGATATCGGCGCGAAGGAAGAGGTAAAGGCCCTGCTGTTAGAAGCAGCGAAACAGGGAAAAGGAGTCATCATCATTACGGCGGAGATCGACGATATTATCGACATCTGCAACCGGGCGGTGATTATTAAGGAAGGCCGGATCAAAGCGGTTATCGAAGCGGCGGAAGAAAACAGGGAACGCATTATAGAAGAGAGCACGAAATAACAGGCATGAAGAAGCAGGAATGAAAAGATACCCTTGAGGAATACGGAAAGGGTATAAGAAACGGAGGTTTACAAGCGAATGACACAAGTTCGTAAATTTGGCAGAAAATCAAAACATAACAATCTGATTCTATATATAGCGATCCTGGCCCTGGTGCTCATCTTTAGCGTCACGACAAAAAATTTCTTCAGCGGGACGAATTTAAAGGCGATTCTTCAGTCGATGGCGACACTGAGTGTACTGGCTTTTGGAGAAACTTTTATTCTGTCCATCGGGGAGACGGATATATCCAACGGTGCGATGCTGTCTTTGTCACCGGTGATCTTCGCGGCATTGTATATGCGGGATGTGCCATTCCTTCCGGCGCTGATCCTTGGTATATTGGCCACTCTGGCATTGGGGTTACTAAATGCGTTGGTGATTGTCAAAGCCGGGCTTCCAAGCTTCATCGGAACACTGGGGGTGAGCGGAGTAGCCATGGGACTGACCAGGATCATAGCCAATAACAAACCGATCCTGATGGAGCATCAGGGTATGTTGAAGGTATTTGGCGGTGAGACCGCGGGAATTCCCAACGCGGTTCTCTGGATGGCGGCTATGTTGCTGATCGGGGACTTCATCATCCGAAAAACCCGGTTTGGACGGAATCTGTTGTGTATCGGAGATAACCGGGAAGCGGCCATGATCTACGGCATCCGGATCAACAGACATGTAATGCTGGCGTTCTTACTGGACGCGGTGTTCGTAACGGCCGCCGGTTTCATGGAATGCTGCCGGTCTACCTATGTGACGGCAGGGGTGGGGGAAGCTTTGGTACTTAATTCTATCGTGGCCTCAGTCATCGGGGGAACTGCGGTATCCGGAGGACGCGCCAATATGATCGGTACGTTTATGGGAGCGCTGTTTATCACCATCGTTGCCAATGGCCTGTTTATGTTTGCCATTTCCCCTTATCTGACCAATATCATCGTGGGCCTTGTCATCATCGTCGTACTGACCGGAAACGCGCTGATGTCCAACCGGGAACAGGAATTAAAACGAACATGAAAACGCGGGGAAAGGAATGGAAATTATGGAAAATTCAAATATAAAGCGGCTGGGACAGGGTTTCTTCGCGCATGGTGGGTTTATCGTGCTGGTAACCGCCGCGGTGTTCCTCCTGTTCTCAGTGACTGCAAATGGCTTTCTGACCGCCAAGAATTTTTTTACAATCCTGCGGTCCATGAGCATTGTGACAGTTTTAGCGGCAGGAATTACCTTTGTACTGACATTGGGCGAGATCGATCTTTCGATACAGACGCTTCCGGCGCTGGCGGCCTCGATCCTGTGCGTCCTGATGAACAAAGGAATGCCGGTGGCGGCTGCATTTGTCATTTCCTTTGCAGTCTGTGCGGGCTTTGGGTTCATTAGCGGACTGATCATTGTAAAAACGAAACTGCCCAGCATTATTATCACGCTGGCCGCGAACATGATCGCCAACGGCTTATCCTATATACTTACAAAACAGCGGGCGGTGGTATTTTCCAATAAGGCGTTTACGAATTTGTTCGCTGGAAATATCGGAAGATTTCCGGTGATGTTTCTGTGGATGGCGGTATTTGTGCTGCTGGGTTATATCCTGTTGCAGAAAACCAAGTTCGGAAGAAACATCGCGTTTATCGGGGATAACCGGGAAGCGGCAGAATTCGCAGGGATTCATATCCGCCATACGATCGTGGCAGCGTTTGTACTGTGCTCCGTATTTTCGTTTATGGCCGGAATCCTGGGATGCGCCCAATCATCCAATGCAGTGTCCGGTATGTTATCGGAAAATATGATGACGGCGATTGCAGTTACGTTAATTGGCGGCACCACCATGGCGGGAGGAAAGGGAAATATGCCGGGAACGATTCTGGGTGCATTTTTCCTGACCCTGATCACCAATGGATTTTTAATCATGGGAATTGCACAATGGGTTTTGTATCTGGTAAATGGAGTGATCATCCTGGCGACGTTATCATTCCGGTATATGCTTCAGAGAAAATAAAGAAACAGGAGGCGAGTAAGATGAAAGTAGACCAGGAAAAAGTGACGGAAGCGTTACAGGCTGTGGAAAAACTGTGCCAACACTGCGGGCTTCATACCGAAACCTGTTATGTGGCGGTGGCTATGCGTTCCCTGTCAACACTGAAATGCGGGGAAGATTCAACGTCGAAATAAAGGGAAGAATAGCTGCGAATCCGCTATTTGGAAAAGAAAGTGAGGTAAGTCAGATGAAATTGGTAATCGACGGAAATATCAAAGAGTTCGATAACGCTTTGGTGGAAGCGGCCGGTGAAAAATGCAGAGCGCTCTGCGAAGGATGTGACATCGGGCTGGAGGAATGTCTGCTGGGCACCCGCGACTGTCCGGTTAAAAACGCGGTGGAATCCATAAACGCCATGATTAGAATGGGACGGGGAATCAAGCGGTATCGGGAGCTGAAAGGGTTGGAAGAATAAAAGAAAATTTTATATAAGAAAGGGGAATAAAATATGCATAAGGAACAGGTAACAGGATATGTAAATGATTTTATGCAGATGAAACCGGAGGATATGTGCCGTTCAGAACGGTTGAAGAAACGGCTGCTAGATACGGTCCCGGAGGTGGACAGCGAACGGATGCGCCTGGTTACGGAAGCCTACAGGCAGACGGAGGGGGAAGAGATACAGATCCGCAGAGCGAAAGCGTTCCGGTATATCGTGGAACATATGACGCTTCGGATTATGCCGGATGAATTAATCGTCGGCAATAACGGCCGCTATATCAAGGGCGGCGTGTTGTATCCGGAGAATAATGTAGACTGGATCGAAAACGATCTGGATATGTTCGAAATACGTCCGCAGGACCCGTACCGCTGTACGGAGCAGACCAAGGAGGAGATCCGCAAATGTGTGCCGTACTGGAAACAATACCGGAAAACCACCCGGTTCTTATCGATGATTTCCGCGGAAACAAAGGCAGTCTATGATACGGGTATTTACAATGCCGCGCTTCCGCTTAATTATGGGATTGGACACACAAATGCATCTTATGGCAAGGTGCTCAATACCGGTTTTAAGAAAATGAAAGAGGACATCGACCGGAAATTAGAGACGGTAGATATGGGAAATAACCCGGAACAGTACGAAGCCTTCAATTTTTATCAGGCGGCCGGTATCTGTATGGAAGGCGCAATGAATTACTGCAAACGCTATGGCGCCTATGCTGAGGAATTGGCCGGACAGGAGACGGATCCGGCCAGAAAAAAAGAATTGGAAGAGATATCCGCCAGATGTTATTATGTATCCGAGAATCCGGCCAGAGATTTTAAAGACGCCTGCCAGTTATTCTTTTTCGCCCATGTGATGCAATGGATCGAAGAGGATGGGTATTCTTATTGCCCCGGCAGATTCGACCAATATATGTATCCGTTTTATGAAAAAGATGTAGCGGCCGGAAAGCTGACGCGGGAGGAAGCGGTAGAACTGGTAGAATGCCTGTATGTGAAGTTCAGCGAAATCAATCAGTTCGTGGATACCGCCAGCGCGAAATACTGGGCCGGCGATCCCACAGGACAGGATCTGAATGTGGGCGGAATGGATTCTGCGGGCAATGACGTGACCAATGAGATGTCCTACATCTGTCTGGACGCGATGGAACATATCAAGGTGATTCAGCCGAACCTGTCGGTCTGCTATCATGATAAAACGCCGGAAAAATTAAGGCTGCGTGCGGCAGAGGTAATCAAGACAGGGATCGGGATGCCCCAGAACTTCAATATCGAGGTCGCAAAGGATGCGCTGATGAACCGTGGAGTCTCTTTGCAGGACGCCAGAAACCTGTGTATTATCGGCTGTGTGGAACTGGTGGTAGGCGAGGACAGCTGGGGAAATGGCGGAGCGGCCTGGGTTACGGTTCCGAAGATGCTGGAGCTGGCGCTTAACGGAGGGGTCAGCTATTATGGTAAGGACAAGGGAAAACTAATCGGCGTTAAAACCCAGGATCCCAGAACCTTTCAGTCCTATGAGGAGGTGTGGAATGCTTTCCTCACCCAGATGAAATATTTTATCTACCATGGGGCGATTATCATGAATATGGCGGACTGGATTCACGGAGAAATGGTACCGCAGCCCTATCTGTCATCCCTGATGTTAAATCCTCTGGAAAACGGAAGGGATATTACCAGAGGCGGAGGACGGTATAATTGTCTGTGCCCGCAGGCGGTAGGAATCGTCAATGTGGGAGATGCGCTGTCCGCGCTGAAAAAGCTGGTATTCGAAGAACAAGTATTTACCATGAGTGAAATGACCGATATGCTGCTGAATGATTTCGAAGGAAAGGAAAACGAACGCCAAATGCTGCTGAACCGGGCGCCCAAATATGGAAATGACGATGACTATGTGGACGCCATCGTGTCGGAAGTGGGCCGGGCCTGGTGTGAAGAAGTGGCGAAATACACGATTCCGAGACGGAAGGGCGTACATTCGCCGGGGATCTATACGGTGATCTCCAACGTGCCGTTCGGCGCCCTGGTCGGAGCGCTGCCCTCCGGCAGACTGGCCGGTTTCCCGCTGGCTGACGGCGGACTTTCCCCTCAGGTGGGCTCCGATAAGAAAGGGCCGTCTGCGGTGATCAATTCCGCTTCAAAGGTGGATCAGCGGCTAGCGTCCAATGGAACGCTGCTTAATCAGAGGTTCCATCCATCGGCGCTGGAAGGAGACGCGGGAACCAGGAATCTGGCGTCTCTGATCAAGACGTATCAGCAGAAGGGCGGATATCATATCCAGTTTAATGTGGTGTCCAGCAAGACGCTCAGGGATGCGCAGGAGCATCCGGAGAAGTATCAGGATCTGCTGGTCCGGGTAGCCGGATACAGTGCGTATTTTACAAGTCTGGCTCCTGAGGTGCAGGATAATATAATCCGCAGAGCGGAGATCGGAAACTTCTAAAAGTAGTTGCCTTTTGCGGGGGGAGAGGGGCTGCCGCGCGAAGGGGAGAGGAGGCCGGCGATCCGGGCGGGATATGGGCCTGATGGGTGTGGCGGTAAGCCTTTCGGGGAAAGTGTCCGTGTTCCGGGGACTGTGGGCTTGCGCCGGCTGTCTGCTAAACATAAGCGGGGCAGCGGTTCCGGGAACCGGTCCTATTCGTGCAGAACGCCGGATGCGTTCTGTACTCAGAGGACCTTGCAGGTCGGCCGTGAAGGCCGCCCCGCATCCCGGAACCGTTGCCCCGCTTATGTTAAGCAGCAGCACGGCCGCCCAATGTCCCCGGAACACGGACACTTTCCCCGAAAGGCTTACCGCCACACCCATCAGGCCCATATCGCGCCCGGATCGCCGGCCTCCTCTCCCCTTCGCGCGGCAGCCCCCTGCAAAAGGCGGACTTTTTTTCTGGGAGAGATGGGAAGGGCTGAGTTGCGGTTATAAGTTAATCATAGCTGCAAATATAGTTGTAGGTGTTAATATATTTGTGGCCAATAGTTATGGCGGTGAGGTTAGTTTGGCTGCAAATGTGGTGGCAGGTGTAAATGTGGTTGGGACGGAGGAGTGTTGTGAATTTGGTTATGTAGCTGTAAATGCGATTATGGTGATTGTGTTTAGCGTTGAGATAGAGGGATGTTGTAGAGAGAGTTTAAATGGGATGAGAATGGAGGAGCTGGTTATGGATCGAGTGGGAACGATTTTTAATATTCAGAGGTTTTCGGTACAGGATGGGCCGGGGATCAGGACGCTGGTGTTTTTGAAGGGGTGTCCGCTTACTTGTTTGTGGTGCTGTAATCCGGAGTCGAGAGGGGTGAAGCCGGATATTTTGTTTCGGAAGATGAAGTGCCTGGGTTGTGATAGGTGCGTGGGAAATTGCCCCAAGGGTGCCATCCGGAGTGTTGAGGGGGGCCGGGTGATTGACAGGGAAAAGTGCGATCTGTGTATGGAGTGTGTGAGAAAGTGTTATGCGGGAGCGCTGGAGACTGCGGGGGAAGAGAAGAGTGTGACGGAGATTCTGGAGGAGGTGCTGAAGGACTGGCAGTTTTATGGAAATTCCGGCGGTGGTGTGACGCTTAGCGGCGGGGAACCGCTGATGCAGCCGGAGTTCACGGCTGAGATTTTGAGGGAGTGTAAAATGAATGGAATTCATACGGCAATTGAGACCTGCGGGTATGCGCGGTGGGAGGATTATGAGAAGGTGCTTGGAGGGCTGGATCTGGTCCTTTTCGATCTGAAGCAGATGGATTCTAAGATGCATCAGAAGGTTACGGGGGTGCCGAACGAACGGATTCTTGAGAATCTGGAAAAGCTTGTGAGGGCCGGAAAGCAGGTGATTGTCCGGCTGCCACTGATTCCCGGAATTAACGCGCATCGGGAACATATAGAAAGGGTTGGAAAATGTTGTCAGGAGTTATCTATTGCGCAGGCGCATCTGTTACCGTATCATAAGTTAGGGGTTCAGAAGTATGAAGCGCTGGGGATTGCTTATCCACTGGAAGAGCTGGGAGCGGTTTCGGATGAGGAATTAGAGGAGTTCCGGGGGATTCTGGAGGGATACGGTATAACGGTAACCATTTATAATCATTCGTAGAAGTTGGCGGCATGGGGTGTGATGTGAGTTGAAACAGAGAAGTATTGAAATGGTGCGAAGTATGGCAAATAATATCCGGCTCAGGACGAAGATTTTTCTTTATCTGACGGTCTGTATATTTGTCACCATTTTGATACTCTCTTTTTCTGTGTTTGATAAGTCGGAGTCGGTGTTGAACAGTGAGTATGGGGAAACGACACTGCAGGTTTTAAAACAGATTAATAATAATATTGACTACCGGATTAATAATCTGGAGGTTTCTTTTAATTCCTTTTATGCGGGGGAGCGATTTGAGGATCTGCTGCTGGAAGGGGACTATGACTACGAGGATATGCTGGTGTATTTTGAGGCGGTGAAAAAACAGATTGAGACGTTTCGCATGGTAAATGAGGATATTCTGGATATCCGTATTTTTTCATATGACGATCATATTCCCTGGGATAATTATTCGCTGTTCAGCGCCGGTGAGATCATGAATGAGGATTGGGCAAGGAATCTGCTGCGGGGAAAGGAATCGGAGGACTTCTACTGGACGGACCGGTATGATGATACGGGGTATCTGGTGAGAGATGATTCGAATCTGTATTGTTATACCGCGGTTTTCAATGTGAGGAAAAATAATCCGCTGGCCATCTTAAGGATGGACGTGGATAAAAATAAAATATTTAAAGCGTTGGATACGGTTACTTTGGGAAAGGAAGGGGTGGTGTTTGTCGTTAAAGGCGACGGCAGCCTGATCTATCGGAATCAGGAGAGCAAGGACCGGGAACTGAACTCCAGAGAGAAGCTGGAGGCGGTAAAAGCGACGGGACAGACAGAGGGAGTTTTGAAAACAAGACTGAACGGAAAAAAGGAATTTTTGGTTTTCAGCTGTGATAACGCTTTGCAATGGTATGTGATCGGATCGCTGCCCAGCAGTGAATTTGCCCACAAGACCAATCAGGTCCGGAATTTTATTCTGCTGGTATCCAGCCTGATCTGGGTTCTGGGCCTTATTTTCAGTTATTTTTTCGCGCAGAGCGTCACCCAGCGGATAACGGCGCTTGGCAATGTAATGGATGAGATCGCAGCGGGGGATCTGGAGGCGGAGGTGAATATCGAGGGCAGGGATGAGGCCGGGCAGCTGGCTCTGCATCTGAAGGAAATGATCACGCAGATCCAGGGACTGATCGTTCAGCTGGAAGAGCAGCACCGGGTGGAACAGAAGCTTCAGAATGAAAAATATAGCCTGGAGATTATGAAAAAAGAGGCTGAGCTATATGCGCTGCAGACACAGATTAACCCGCATTTTCTGTATAATACACTGGAAATGATCAAGGGGCTGCTCTATTCGGAGAATCCGCAGAAGAATATTATTACCGCTATCGGCGCACTCTCAGGTATGTTCCGGTATAACCTGAATACGGAATATACGGCGAAGATCCGGGACGAGCTGACCCATATCCGGAATTATCTGACGATCCACAATCTTCGGTTTGATGAAAAGGTAATCCTGCAAAACCGGGTGGATGAAAGATTCCTGGATCGTCCGATCGTCCGATTTTCCTTTGAACCGATCATAGAAAATGCGATCGTCCATGGATTCCGGGACAGCACAGAGGATAATACGATCGAGATCTTATCCGTGCAGGAGCATGATATACTGATCCTTAAATTTACCGATGACGGACAGGGGATGGACCCGCAGCGGTTAAGCGAAATACAGCAGAGACTGGCGGCGGAGGAAACGAATATCAACAGCCGGAGAAAAGGCGGGATCGGAATATGTAATGTAAATGAGAGAATCAAAAAAAGATACGGAGCGGAGTATGGGATCAGGCTGGAAAGCCGGCTGGGAGTGGGAACGACGGTATCTGTTTTCCTGCCGGTATCGCCGGCTTGCGATCAGGGATGGAGGTAAGCATGTATCGGGTACTGACGGTGGATGATGAGCGCTATGTTCGGCTGTGGCTGAAAAATTGTTTGAATTGGGAGGAACTTGGCTTTACGATTATCGGGGAAGCGGCCAATGGCAGAGACGCATTGGATATGATTCAGGAAAATCGGCCGGAACTGGTGGTAACGGATATGGAAATGAAAGGGATGGACGGTATCGAGCTGATGAAGCAGACCAGGGACTGTTACCCGGATACGGAATTTCTGATTCTCAGCGGTTACAATTCATTCGAGTATGTGAAGAGCGCGGTGACATACGAAGCTGTGGATTATCTGCTCAAGCCGGTGGAGGCGGAAGAGCTTAAGACGGCTCTTACACGGGTGGCCGAGCGGCTTAAGAAAAAAGAGCGGCTGCGGAATACCATTATAACCACAATGGAAGAGAATAAGCGGTATAAAGCGGAGAAACTGATCTTCATGCTGGTGGATTCGGAGCAATATGCGATCGACCGGATCATGGAAATGGTAAATGACCTGGAATTACCGATGAAGGGAGAAGGCTGTATAGCTCTTATACTGGCACTTAAGCAGGAGAAAAGTACGGAGGCTGAGGCAGTGACCGCCGCCGCGTGCAGGGCGGTAAAAGAGCAGATGCAGCGCAGCGGATGTCCGGTATGCTGCGCGGCCAGGGATAATAAAATCTATGTATTGTTGGAGGAAGGCGGGGAAGGCTGCAGAGAAAATGAGATCCGTTTACAATGTGAAAGACTCCGGCGGTATCTGGAAATACATTTTCATCTGCCCGTGCTGGCTGGAATCGGGAGAAAAGTTCCGGACCTGCTCTGCGTCGGAAAATCTTTTCAGGAAGCGGGGGAGGCTCTGGAAATCTGCGGGGTGCGCAACGAGGATAGAATTTACCAATATATGGATATGCCCCATGCGGTTCAAAAAGAGGTAATCCAAAAATATGATGAGGCAGTGTTCGCCAATGCGCTGGCGAGGCTGGATGAAACGACGGCCAGGGAATGCATCGAAGAGGTATTCTTACGGATAAGCAGCTTAAAAGAGGCGGATATAGAAACCGTCCGGATGGTATATTACCGGCTGCTGACCATTATCATTCAGGAAATCTATGACAGCGGAATGACCCCGTCGATGTTAGATATCCGGCTGGAACGGTTCTTCCAGGCGGTGAATGAACCGCTCAGCATCGGGCAGATGCAGGAGGTGCTGCTTAAGATAACGGCCCAGTATGTGGATACGGGCAGGAAACTGCAGCAGACGTCCAACACGGCAATTGAGGAGGCCCGCAGTTATATCGACCAGCATTACCGGGAGGAAATCAGCTTAAGAGATATAGCGGAGGAGATCCATATGTCCGCAAGTTATCTGTCGTCCATATTTAAGGCCCGGACGGGCATCAATGTGATGGATTATATTACGAAAAAGCGTATGGATGAAGTGGTTTTTCTGATGAAAAATCCGGCGCTTAAAATTTATGAAATATCGGTGGCGGCAGGCTATCAGGATACAAAATATTTCAGTAAGGTCTTCCGAAAGATCTACGGATACAGTCCGTCGGAATACCGGAAGATGCTGTTAAAGGAGATGGACGGCAGATGAAAGAGAAGAACAAGGGGGTTCGGATTCCGTTCCTCATGATTGTGCCGGGTATTCTTATACTTCTGCTGGCAGCGGGTATCCACAGGGATGAATATGGGGATATAGACCTGGTAGAATCGCCGCCGCTAAAAATCGGAGAAGAACTGGAAAGCGAACTTGGCGGTTTTAAGGAGCCGGATTTTAGCTTTCATGATACGGATACCGTCGTTTTAACGAACCGGGAGAAGGCCCCGCAGGTAAAGGAGTTTGAGGGAATTACCCTTACGGTGGCGGCTCCTCAGGACCGTATGGCGGACTTCCTGAAAAAGGATGGGACTGCCTGGGCAGTACAAAATGGAGTGAATTTAAAAATAGAAGAAATTCCATTTTCCAAAATTTTTGAAAATACCGCATATGATATTATCAAAGGTGAAAATAAGTATGATATTATTCTATATCCGTCCTATCTGATGGGAGATCTGGTGGAAACCGGAAAATTGGTGTCGCTCAATAGATTTATCGATCTGGAAACAGTGAATTTATCTTACAGTGAGGGCGGCCTGGAATGGGATTCCTATTTTCCGCACTACAGGGAAATCTATAATTGGTATGGAGACAATATCTATGCGCTGAATGTGGATGGAGATGTATTTATCACCGCTTACCGCAAGGATCTTTGGGAAAAATACGGGTCAGAATTTGAAAGCAGGTACGGCTATGAGCTTAGAATCGGCGACCGGCTGTTCCCGGAAACCTGGGATCAATATTATGATATTGCGGAATTCTTCAATGGGAAGGACTGTTCCGGTACCGCGGAGATCAATGCCAGAAGCCGCGGCTCGGCCTGGCATTTTCTGGTACGTTATGTATCCTACCTGGAAAAGGATGGGTTATATAATGGGGACGCCTATTTTAATTCGGTGACCATGAAGCCTCTGATTAACAATGAGGCGGGAGTCCGGGCAATGGAGGATATTGTTTACTGTGTCCGAGGAAATTATTCGACCGAAGAGATGAAGAACCTGAACTGGACCGATATGCAGAATAACTGGGCAGCTGGAAAAATCGCGCTGCTTTTTACCTGGCCTGCGACTTTTGACATAGCAAGGAGGGATATCTCCGTGCTGCCCCAAAAGGCGGCCTCCACCGGATATTCTATGATACCGGGCAGCTATGAGGTCTTCCAGGTCAAGAACAATTCTTGGAAGAAGGAAGAGGAGATACATCGCGCTACGATGCTGGGCCATGGCTGGCAGTTTTCCATTATCAATACCTGTAAGAATCAGGAGGCGGCCTATGACCTGATCCGCTTCATGACTACAGGAGACCGGCTGATCCATAATGTACAGAAAGCTTACTGGGAATATGAACCCGTCAAGACCTGGGAGTGGGAGGATGAGACGATCCGGGACATTTACAAAGATGCGGATAGCTTTCTGCCTGCGCTGGCTCTGGGTCACCAGTACGGAGTGCCGGATCTTCGGATTCCCGGAGCGGTACAGATGTATGATGCGATCGAGATCTATAAGCGGCAGGCGATCGAAGGAAAGATGACGCCAAAGGAGGCGGTGGATGCGATCGCGGCGGACTGGGAGAAGATAGTTAAGCAGAGGGGAGTGAGCAAAATGCAGCAGAGCTATCTGGATACGATCACGCCGAGAGATATATATGAGGTACTGGAACATTAAGATTCAAAGAGGGGACTGGCTCATTCCGGACGGCGACAAAACGAATAGAAGAGTAACGCGAGGAAGGTGCCTGTCCCCGGAAGTTGGTCTTAGCTGCAAACCAACAACCGGGGACAGGCACCTTCCTCGCGTTACTCTATCATTTGCTTAGTCGCCGTCCGGAATGAGCCAGTCCCCTCACATCACCGGAATCATGCTTTCCTTCTATTGATAATCAAACACATCAATCCATTTTAAAAGGAAATCTTTTTCTTTCTCATTCCCTTTCGTCAGCTGCGCGGCAGCCACGATGGGCAGCCACTGCTGTACATACTGTTTGGCGGTATCGCTCTTCTCGCAGAACAGGCTCATGTACATCTCCGCCAGTCTCTGATCATACAGGGAGAACTGCAGATAAGTGTTGGCCGCGTCCGCGGAAGCATTTCCCTGTGTCGCGTGAGCCCAGTCGATAATGTAAGCCGTTCCGGCCTTGTCGATAATGATATTCGTCGGATTAAAGTCACCGTGGCAAACCTTCGCATGCTTCGGCATACTGTCCAGACGGGTATGCAGCTCATAGCGCGCGGTTGCACTCAGTTCCCCGGACAGGCTGCTGATCTGACGGTTCAGCTTATCTTTCAGCTTATTCAGAAGCGGCGCAGATTTGCTGTGAACTTCCAGCTGAAGATCCACGAAGCGGTTCATATACTGCTGAAGGTTATCCGGATCCTCCTCCATCATCTGTGCCAGGGTTTTCCCTTCCACATATTCGGTGGCGATGGCCCATTTACCCTCTGCCTGGGCGACTTCCACGACCTTCGGTATATTCAGGCCGGTTTCCTCCACTCTGGCATGATTTAACGCCTCGTTGAATACATCTGATTTCGGGTGATCCTCGTTAAATACCTTGATAACCAGTCCTTCGGTTTTATATACTGTTTTTTTGTCGCGGGTAGCGATGATCTGATCTAATTTCATTGAATTCTCTCCCTTCCCTGTTCTACAGAGTATACCTTCCGGGCATTCCTGAATACGTACCCTTCGGGCGCACGTGCAGCGGCCGCTGCACGATAACGTATGAAGTGGGTTCCTAACAATTATTTTAACATATGAAAATGGTTTTGCAGAGGACTATTTTCTTCCGGCCAAAAGATTCCTATGCCGAGTTATCATATGATCCGATTTCGTATCTGCTGCTTATTTTCCGTAGTAAGCTTTCAGGTACAGCTCTTTGATTTCACTCATCAGAGGATATCTGGGATTGGCTCCGGTGCACTGGTCGTCAAAAGCCTGTTCCACCATCTCATCCAGAGTAGCCAGGAAATCTTCCTCTTTGATTCCGTATTCGGCGATGGTCTTCTTGATTCCGATCTTTTCTTTCAGGTCTTCGATCGCCGCGATGAATTTATCCAGGGTATCCTGATCGTTCTTGCCTGCGATACCGCAGAAGTTCGCACACTCTACATAGCGGGCCAGAGTATGAGGATATTCATACTGGGAGAAAGTACCCATCTTAGTGGGAACCTCTTCCGCGTTATATTTCATCACCAGGGTCAACAGCAGGGCATTGGCCACACCGTGAGGCAGGTGATGGAAGGCGCCCAGTTTGTGGGCCATGGAGTGGCATACACCCAGAAATGCGTTGGCAAATGCCATACCGGCCATACAGGAAGCGTCGGCCATCTTCTGGCGGGCCTCTAAGTTGGAACCGTCTTCATAAGCGGTAGGAAGGTAGTTCAGCACATTCTTCATAGCCTTCAAAGCCATACCGTCGGTGTAATCCGTAGCCATAACGGAAGCGTAAGCTTCCAGGGCATGGGTCATAACGTCGATACCGGACGCGCTGGTCAGGCCCTTGGGCTGGCTCATCATATTGTCTACGTCCACGATAGCCATGTTCGGCAGCAGTTCGTAGTCGGCCAGCGGATATTTAACTCCGGCTTCCTCGTCTGTGATGATGGCGAAAGGAGTTACCTCCGAACCGGTTCCGGAAGAGGTGGGGATGGCTACGAAATAAGCTTTCTCACCCATTTTCGGGAAGGTATAGATACGTTTCCGGATATCGATGAAGTCCATAGCCATATCATGGAAGTTTACTTCCGGATGCTCATACATGACCCACATGATCTTGGCCGCGTCCATAGCGGAACCACCGCCCAGTGCGATAATGCAGTCAGGCTCAAAGTTTAACATCTGGCGGGTTCCCTCTTTGGCACAGGTCAGGGTCGGATCGGGAGCCACATCATAGAAGCAGGTGTGCTGGATACCCATTTCGTCCAGTTTCTGCTCGATGGGATTCACATAGCCATTCTTGTAAAGAAAAGTATCGGTGACAATAAAAGCTTTTTTCTTGCCCATCACCGTGCCCAGTTCGTCCAGAGCGACCGGCATACAGCCTTTCTTGAAGTAAACCTTTTCAGGTGTTCTAAACCACAGCATATTTTCTCTCCTTTCGGCAACGGTCTTGATATTGAGCAGGTGCTTCGGCCCGACGTTCTCCGATACGGAGTTGCCGCCCCAGGTACCGCAGCCAAGCGTCAGGGAAGGATTTAATTTAAAGTTGTACAGATCACCGATTCCGCCGTGGGAGGAAGGAGTGTTGACAAGGATACGGCAGGTTTTCATTCTGGCCGCATGCTCTGCCATTTTTTCTTTTTCATTGGTATTGATATACAGGGAGGAAGTATGGCCGTATCCCCCGTCAGCGATCAGCTGTTCGGATTTTACCAGGGCCTCTTCAAAGGTTTTGGCTTTATACATAGCCAGTACCGGCGACAGTTTCTCATGTGCGAATTCCTCGGAAATATCCACGGATTCCACTTCACCGATCAGGATCTTGGTTTTCTCCGGCACGTCCACACCGGCCAGTTTTGCGATGTTGTATGCGGACTGTCCTACGATCTTAGCGTTTAAGGCGCCGTTGATGATGATCGTCTTTCTGACCTTCTCGATCTCGTCAGATTTCAGGAAATAGCATCCGCGGTAACTGAACTCGTCTTTTACCTGTTTGTATACTTTATCCAGAACGGTAACGGACTGCTCGGAAGCACAGATCATACCGTTGTCAAAGGTTTTAGAATGGATGATAGAGTTGACCGCCATCCGGATATCCGCCGTATCATCGATGATGACCGGAGTATTGCCGGCGCCGACACCCAGTGCCGGTTTTCCGGAGGAATAAGCACTCTTCACCATACCAGGGCCGCCGGTTGCCAGGATGATGTCGGCTTCCTTCATAACCTCGTTAGTCAGCTCCAGGGATGGAACGTCGATCCAGCCGATGATGCCTTCCGGCGCGCCTGCGGCTACGGCCGCATCCAGAACGATTTTCGCCGCCTCGATGGTACAGTTCTTAGCCCGGGGATGGGGGGAGATGATGATGGCGTTCCTGGTCTTTAAGGAAATCAGGGTTTTGAAGATCGCGGTGGAGGTCGGGTTGGTAGTCGGGATGACCGCTGCCACCAGGCCGATGGGATCCGCTACTTTTTTGATACCGAAGGCGGGATCCTCTTCCAGGACACCGCAGGTCTTCATAGTTTTGTATTTATTGTAAATATATTCGGCTGCGTAATGGTTTTTGATGACTTTGTCCTCGACTACGCCCATGCCTGTTTCCGCCACTGCCATTTTGGCAAGGGGAATTCTCTGCTTGTTGGCCGCCATGGCCGCAGCGAAGAAGATTTTATCGACCTGTTCCTGAGAGTAGGTGGAGAATTTTTTCTGCGCTTCTCTCATCGCTTTCATTTTCGCCTGGAGCGCTTCCACACTGTCGATGACAGCAGGTACCGGGGTTTGGGTTTCTTTCTTTGCCATAACGAATCCTCCTATAATAACTATTTGATAATTTTTTAACAATCTCTTGACAATGCCTATTATATGGGATCGTTAAAAAAATGTCAATCATTCTTCGTTAATTTTTTAACTTTCCACATTATGACTGAGATTGTGAAAATTTGAAGATGAATTTGTGGATTGTAACGGTTTTGAATGTAAGAAGATGGTAATTTTGCGGAAAGACCGGATATTTATTTATAAAAAAGTGAAAGGAGAGTTGGGATATGAGGAAATTCGACTAAAACTGCGTATCATAAGAAAATGTATCTTGGAAAGTTATTGTTACCATACCTGTAACGCTGGAAGAGGCAGCGGTAGTGGACGGCTGCACCAGACTGAAAGCTTTTGTCAGAATTATCCTGCCGCTGTCGAAGCCGGCGTTGATGAACTAACACATGTCTACACTTTTTTGACCGCCCGTCCCGTATATCCGAAAGGTTGGAAATCCGGCTGGAAAACGCACTATTTCCACGCTCTCGGAATTGTGGTAGAATGAAAACGGCAGATTAAAAAATCGGGAGTTGACGAGGAGGTATGTCAAAAAATGACTTGTAAAATAAGAAAATGGAAGTTATCAGACGCAAAAGATTTAGCTTCGGCTCTCTCCAATATAAAAATACAAGATAATCTTCGGGACGGATTACCTTACCCTTACACAGAGCAAGACGGAGCGGATTATATTTCTGCTATGCTCTCCGCGGACGAAAATGAAACGTTTGCCTTTGCTATTACCATAGACGGAAAAGTAATTGGAAGTATTGGCGTTTTTCGTCAAGGAAATATCCACAGACAGACTGCCGAATTAGGATATTACATCGCAGAAAAATATTGGGGAAAAGGAATCACGACTGAAGCCGTTAAACAAATCTGCAAGTGTGTTTTTGATAAGAGCGATATTATTCGTATCTACGCAGAGCCGTTTGCATACAATGTCGCATCTTGCCGGGTACTTGAAAAAGCAGGTTTTCAATATGAGGGCACATTGAGAAATAACGCCATCAAGAACGGTATAGTTATTGACATGAAGATGTACTCAATACTAAAAACAGAACTATGATGACTCTCGATTTATCGAGTGGCTAGTAAGGAGGGGATAATATGGCGTTGACAATACAGGAACGCCTGAAAGACCTGCTGAAAAGCGGGCGGATTGATACCGTCCTGCTTTGCGAACTGGCGGCGCACCCGGATTTTGTGAAGTTGCTGGCCGATATACAGATTTATGTGGAGGGCATCGCCGCCACGCAGATACAGAACTTAAACGCATGGGTAGATGTGGCGAGGGCTGAAATCATGGAGCAGTACACCTTAGGCGAATTAGAAGGTGGGAAAGCCTCAATAACGCTACAAAATCAGAAAGAGAGCGGCCAAGCACTTTGAGGGATAATTCGCCTTGTCCACCTATTCAGCGGGACAGGAGGCGGCAGTCAAGGCCGGGCGTAAGACAGTTCAGTTCAGCCTTGACGGTTGCCCGCTGTCCTGCTACTTTTCCGGGAGTGTGGCCACAAGTCGTGTACCAAAGGGTGCCCTTTTGGAAACCCCATTGAGAGGGCCGCGACCCTCTCAATGCAAAAGACGGACTATCAGCTTCCTGCCGATAGTCCGTCTTTTGTTGTCACATTCCGCTTGCCAATTAAGGGGATTTATTACATATTAGAGTATCCCCATGATTAAAAGACATTAAATGTGCACAAAAATAGTGGAAATATTTTTTATACATTTCATAAAAAAGAAAATTTTTTCCGAAAATGGTTGAATTCTTTTTTTTCTGTGCTATGATAAAAATAACTTAAACGAGCGTACGGCACAATTATGAAAAATCCCCGTCCGTACCGCAGAAATTTAAGTTGCCGGCAAACAAATCATGTGTGGGGAATCCCGTAATGGGAAAAGGAGGATATGAAAATTATGAAACCTGAAGAACTCAAAAAAGCATTAAAAGGTATTTGCGCAATCGCTGTTACTCCGATGACCGAAGACAGACAGGTGAATTATGAAGGCGTTAGAAATCACATCCGTTTTCTGATCGGCAAAGGAATCAACAAAGACAACAACTGCACTCTGGTTGTAGGCGGAAGCACCGGTGAATGCGGAGCTCTTACGATTGCTGAACGTAAAAAACTGATTGAAACAGCAGTGGACGAAGCAGGGGATGAACTTCCCATCATTGCAGGCTGCAATCACAGCAATATCGAGGATGTCAAGGATCTGATGGCTCACGCCGAAGGCGCTGGAGCAGCGGGCGTTATGGTTCTTTCTCCTTATTACTATGTTCCTACAGATGACGCGGTTTTGAGGTTCTACAAAGAGATATCGAAAGCGGCAAATATCGGAATCCTTCTATATAATAATCTGGAAGTTACCCATAAGGATGTTCCGCTGGAAGTCATGGAACAGCTGGTGGACAGCTCGAATGTAGTAGGTATCAAGGAATGTACCCCGAACTTTGCGAAAATGGAAAAAGTAGCCCGGAAGATCGGCGGCAAGATCGCTGTAATCAATGGCCATGGTGAATTCTTAGAGCCGTTTGCAGCTCTGGCCGGAACCGCAGGCTTTATCTCCAGTACCTCAAACTTCGCACCGGAGATCGCAGTGGAAATGTGGAAAGCCAGAAACGCCGGAGATTATGTGGCAGCGAAGAAGATCCGCGACCGGTTAACCCCTTATCTGGATCTGGCAGCGGCAGAATCCGCCACCGGCGGAGAGCCTGTTGTACTGGCTATCTTAAAGAGAGCGGCAGCCTTAGTTGGCTCTGACTGCGGACCCGGACGTATTCCGCTGCCGGAGATCACCCCGGAGCTGGATGCCAAGATTGAGAAGATGCTGAAAGAAGTTGGGTTAAAATAAAGAATTTCATACACGAGTGTTACATACGCAAAGAAACAGGTGATGATTTATGAACTATGGCGGCCCGCGTGCCAGGGTCAGGCGACGGGCCGCTTAATTTAAGAATACCCGGAGGGTATAACCATTATACCGTCGGAAATACGGTATAGGAATGAAAGGGGAAGGTTGAATGAAACGGTTATTAGCATTGGCAATGGCAGTAATTATGACGGTGTCCTTAACAGCGTGCGGCGGGGGAAAAGAAGAGCAGGCGGCGGATGACAAGGGCGGCAGCGCTCCGGCTAGTACAGCGTCAGGCGATTCTGCTGCCAAAGACGCCGGCTCGGGTGGCAAAGTAGAGCTTAATCTGTTAAGACTGGGGGATCTGACCAAGGCAGAACCTATTTTCGCACCGATCGTAGAGCAGTTTGAGAAAGAGAATCCGGACGTTACGGTGAAATTCGACGCTATGGCATGGACAGAAGCAACTACCAAATTAAAATTATTGGGCGCGCAGGGGGAACTGCCGGATGTAACCTTTATCAATATTATCAACGGCTGGGATTTGGCTTCTGAAGGATATCTTGCTGATCTATCGGATCGGGTTAAAAATGATCCTGTTTTAAGCAAGGATATTCCACAGTCCGTCATTGATGTGGCTACAACGTCCGACGGAAAGATGTACTGGGTTCCGGCTGCAACCGGGGCGTTCAGCCTGTGGTATAACAAAGATCTCTTCAAACAGGCCGGATTGGATCCCGAGAAGCCTCCGCAGACCATGGAAGAGATGATCAGCTACGCAAAAACCATCACGGAAAAGACAGGTGTTCCCGGACTTGGATTTGGTGTGAAGGCTATGGAGGATTATGCGAATGTCATTGAAAGTTTCTATGCCAGCTATACCGGTGTGGATATCTGGGATGACGCGAATAAATGCTTTACCTTTGAAAACGATGAAAATAACAGGAAATTATTTGCCGATGCATTGGAGCAGGTCAGAGCTATTGTGAATGATTATGGCATTATCCAGCCCAGCCCCGAAGAATATAACCCGTTTGGCTTAAGACCCTTATTCCGTGACGGCCAGATCGCTATGTATCTGGATGGCGGATGGGCGGTAAAAGAATTCCTGGATGAATTGGATAAAGGCGAGGACAGTAAGTTCATGACCTCATTATTCCCTGCCGGACCGGCCGGTTCCCATCCCATCATGGGATGTGACGGATGGTCGATCCCTGCGGAATGCAAGAACCCGGATGAAGCCTGGAAATTAGTGCAGTGCCTGATGTCTTCCGATAATCAGACCAGACATGCGACGATGTGGGGACTGATGCCGATACTGGAATCTGAAAAAGATAAGGAAGAGTTTGCAGATCCCTACTGGGGACCGCTGGTAAAACAGCTTGAGACCGTATCCGCCCGTCCGAAGGATAAGCAGGTAGCCATGATAGAGCAGGCGATCGCGGATGGCGCACAGGCGGCAGCGCTTGAGAAAATGACACCGGATGAAGCGATAGACTTTATGATTCAGACGGTAGCATCGAACTATAGTGAGTAGATATCGTTCCTTACCGGGCGGCTGCGTCCGGTAAGATCGGGCAGATGGGCAGGATTCCTGCCCATCCGTCTTCCCGGAAATTCATGAGAGGCAGGATACTATTATGAAATTGAAAAGAAGAAAGGGGCGGCTACCCTACATCTATCTGACACCTGCGATCATTGTTATGATTGCCATCTTTGCTATACCGCTTGTGAATTTGATCTGGTACTCCTTTGCGAAAGTTAATCTGATCGGTAAATTTCAGAAGTGGGTCGGTTTTAAGAATTTTTCCTACATAGCGACACCGGAATTTATGGCGACACTGGGCCGGACCGGCGTTTGGGTGGTGTTCGGATTGTTGGGAATCTTTATTGTAGGCACCATTTTGGCTTTGTGTCTGAATAAACCCCTTCCCGGGCGCAGCTTTATGCGGACCGTTGTCATTATTCCCTGGGTGATTCCACACGTGTTTGCAGGTACTATGTGGAGCTGGGTGCTCAATTCCTCCAACGGTATCATCAATACGATCCTGATGAATCTGCATATCATCGACAAACCGATCGGCTTTCTGGGAGTGGATCTGGCATTGGTGACGGTTATCTTTATCCGGATCTGGAAGGGAGTCCCATTTCTTGTCATGAGCCTTCTGTCCGCGCTGCAGACCATACCCACAGAGGTGGAGGATGCCGCAAAGCTGGATGGGGCGCTGGGAATCAAATACTTCACCCATATCACGTTACCGCTGCTAAAACCGGTTATGGTTATGAGCGGAACCATACTGATGGCCTGGTCTATTACGATCTTTGACCTGGTCTATGTCATCACCGGAGGCGGACCGCTGAACGCGACTGAACTTTTGAGTATCACGATCTATAAGAAAGCATTCGTTAACTCGGATTTGGGAGGGGCTGCCGCGATTGCATTGTTTACGATGGCCCTGGTATCCATCATTGCTTTCTTCCTGATGAAACATAACGTAAAGGAGGAGAACCAATGAATGCGAAAAAGAGAAAAACCATGAAAAAGACCGGAAACTATATCGTACGGTACTTTTTTGTAATCATATGGATGCTGATTGCCCTGCTGCCGATCTATGTGGCGGTAATGACTTCCTTTACACCGTTTGAGAAGCTCGGGGAGGCTATGATCCTGCCGAAGTATTTCCGATGGGAGAACTATGTAGAGCTGGCCAGTCAGACGCCGCTGTGGCAATATCTGGCAGCATCGATTATCTATGCGGTTGGCACCAGCCTGTTCACCGTGGTGATCGCCATACTGGCAGCCTACGCACTCTCCAGATTCAAATTCAAATTCAAAGTCCCGTTCCTGATGATCATCGTGGCGATCCAGGTGGTACCGCAGATCGTCATCGTGACACCGTTATACGGCCTGTCTTATTCCACCGGGTTGTATGACACTTATATACTGATCATCATCGCCATGGTGGCTACGGCGATCGCGAATCCGATCCTGCTATTAAAGGGTTTCTTCGACAGCATTCCGGTAACCCTGGAGGAAGCGGCTGTGGTAGACGGCTGTACCAGAGTGGGAGCACTGGTGCGGGTTATTCTCCCGGTATCGCTTCCGGCGGTTACGACGGCGTTCGCCTTGTCCTTCTTTAATGGCTGGGATGCGTACCTGTATCCGATGATCCTGACTTCATCCCCCGGAAAGGTGTCCATGACGGTGGGATTATCGAGAATGGTGGATATCGTCACTCCGTGGAACTGGATCATGGCGGGCACAGTGATCGCCATTATACCTCCGATTCTAATTTACCTTATGGCACAAAAATATCTGATCGGCGGACTGACAGCCGGCAGCGACAAATAAAAGGAGAAATGAACGAAATGGAAGAGGTAAGTTTTCTGAAAATAGGCTGCAGCAGATTTATATATGGAAAGGGAACCGCAGCGCTTTTGCCGGATGAAATCCTGCGCTACGGAAAAAAAGCTTTTATCGTGGGCGGCCCTTCGACCCTGCCCCTGGTCCGGGAAAAAGCAGAGGCCGGAATCGCGGAAAAAGGAATTGAGACCGTTTATCGTGTAATGAATGAACCGAACTCCGTGGACTTTGCGAATCGCCTGACGAAAGCGGCGAAAGAGGCTGGAAGTGAACTGGTCGTGGCCATAGGCGGCGGGAAGTGTATGGATCTGTGTAAAGTATTCTCCGATATGGCGGGACTTCCGATCATAACGGTGCCGACCTCGGTGGCCACCTGCGCCGGAAGTTCGGCAGTGAGCATCATGTATACAAAAGAGAACGGCAGCTATGACTGCTCCATCCCGAAGGAGAAAGAGATCGACTCTGTACTGGTGGACCTGGATATTATCGGGTCGTCGCCGAAGCAGCTGTTCGCGTCCGGCATCATGGATTCGATCGCGAAACTCCCGGAGATCGTCAACGGCACGGCCAAACTGACCTATCCGGAAGTATCCCTTCAGAAATATATGGCATATTCCAACTCCATATTTATCTATGATTTCCTGACCAGATTTGGCGTGCAGGTATATGAAAACCCTATGGGTGATGAAAAACTGCTTCAGGATCTGACCTTAATCAATCTGATCGTCACCTCCATGGTCAGCGGTTTCTCCAGCGGTTCCGACCAGCTGGCAGTGGCCCACGGCCTGTACGATGCGGTCCGCAAATTCTTCCCGGTGGAGGCGAAGAATGCGCTGCACGGAGAGATCGTAGCGGTAGGAGTGCTGATGCAGATGCGGTTCAACCACGAGACGGAGACGGAATATCAGAAGATACTGGGAATGATGAAGAAAATGAATATGCCCCTTACTCTAAAGGACCTGGGTGTAGAACCAACGCAGGAAAATATTCGGACATTGAAAGAGTATAATATTATGAAAAATAATATTGTGAAACCGGAAGATCTCGCACGACTGGATCAGGCCTTTGAAGAAATTACATGACTTCGTACCCAGGATCAGGTAACTGCTGTTTGGGGGAAGAGGAGGTTGATACCAGATGGATAATAACATACTGGCGAAAATAAAAGGAGGACTGATTGTATCCTGTCAGGCACTGGAAGACGAACCGCTGTACAGTTCTTATATCATGCAGCGTATGGCGGTTGCAGCGATGAAGGGCGGTGCAGTGGGAATCCGGGCCAACAGTGTGTCAGATATTATCGAAATAAAAAAAGAAGTGCCGTTACCGGTTATTGGAATTATCAAAAAAGTATATGAGGATTCCGATGTCTATATCACACCAACCATAAAGGAAGTAGAGGCACTGATACAGACCGGTGTGGAAATTGTTGCGCTTGACAGTACGAACAGGACCCGTCCGGGAAAGGTTGAATTGGAACCATTTTTTCGAGAGGTACGAAAAAGATATCCGAATCAGCTGTTTATGGCGGACTGTTCGACCTATGAGGAAGGATTACAGGCCACAGAACTTGGATTTGACATTATAGCGACCACCATGCATGGATACACGCCATACACGGCAGAGGCGGTTCTTCCGAATTTTGACCTGATGAGACGGCTGGTGGAGGACACGGGAAAGCCGGTAATCGCGGAAGGCGGGATCTGGAGTCCGGATCAGTTAAAAGAAGCTTTAAAGACAGGAGTACTGGCGGCTGTGGTGGGAACAGCCATCACAAGGCCTATGGACATTACGAAAAGATATGTAGCGGCGATCCACAAATGAGTGTATAATATAATAATTACCATGATTGTATGTATCATGATGCAGTGTGTCAATGTGGTAAGGCAGGAGTGAGTTATGAGAATACTGGCACTGGATATCGGGGGAACATCCATAAAAAGCGCAGTTTGCGAAGGGGAAACGTTAACGGAAAGAAAGGAACAGGATACGGACGCATGTCTGGGCGGAGAATTCGTTATGCAGCGTGCGGCTGAGATTCTGAAGTCATATGGCCCCTGTGACGCCATCGGGATCAGCACAGCTGGTCAGGTGGACGTTCAGGAAGGAAAGATCCGTTACGCCAACGATAATATTCCAGGATATACCGGTATGGAGATCCGAAAACGGCTGGAGGCTGAATTCCGGGTGCCTGTTGCGGTAGAGAACGATGTGAATGCTGCAGCGATTGGAGAGGGGCACTTTGGAGCCGCCAGAGGCTTCGAAGACTATCTGTGTCTTACCTATGGAACCGGAGTGGGAGGAGCCATCGTGATCGGAAAACAGATTTTCCGAGGGGTGGCCGGATCTGCCGGTGAAGTGGGAAGTGTGGTTATCCATGGCAGACAGGTGGTAAAAGGCCGGAGAATCAGCGGCTGCTATGAAGACTATGCCTCAACCAGCGCGTTGATCCGAACCGTTCACGCTTATGACCCGGACATTCATAACGGCAGGGAACTCTTTGAGAGGATCGCCAATGATCCTGTGCTTCAGACACTTTTGGACGACTGGATCTGGGAGATTGCCCATGGACTGGTTACACTGATACATATTTTTAATCCTCAGTGCATTTTGCTGGGGGGCGGGGTAATGGCTCAGGACTATGTAGTGGAAAAGGTGAAGGAAGTAACCCTGGAACGGATCATGCCAAGCTTTCGGGATGTGGTGTTCAAAAGGGCCGGACTTGGTAACAGGGCGGGCCTTTGGGGAGCAGTTCACCTGGCAAAAGGACGGGTGGGCCGGTAAAATTCTCAAATCATGGAGAAAATATTTGAAGGAGAGTTGCTATGGCTCAAGGCGATTTTATGATGCAGGTACGTTCCAACTATAATCAGTTTACAAAGGCGGAACGAAAAGTGGCGGATTATCTGCTGCAGCATGCGCAGGATGTTCTGTTTATGTCCATCACGGATCTGGCGGACGCATGTAAGGTAGGGGAAACGACCGTATTCCGATTCTGTAAGACGATGAAGCTGCAGGGTTACCAGGAATTCAAGATAAAAGTATCCCTAAGTATCAAAGGGGAAGAGGAAGTGCAGCCTCTGTCGGAGGATGTCAATAAGGATGACAATCTGATGGTGCTGACCCAGAAGCTTTTGAATTCCAATGTCAACGCAATCGTGGAGACGAATGCGCTGCTGGACCACCAGAAGCTACTGGAGGTACTGCGGGCGATGGTGCCGGCCAGAAAGATCATGTTTTTCGGCGTCGGTTCCAGCGGTCATGTGGCCATGATGGCGACCAACAAATTCCTGCGGATCACGGATAAAGTTTTCTGTTATACGGATTCCCATATGCAGGCCATGGCGGCGTCTCTGCTGGGACAGCAGGATGTGGCGGTGGTGATCTCCTATTCCGGTTCCACGAAGGATTCGATCCTGACGGCGAAACTGGCAAAGGAAGCGGGAGCGTACGTGGTTGGCATTACCAGATTCGCCAAATCGCCGCTTACGACTTATTCCGACACCTCCATTCTCTGCGGAGCTAAGGAAGGGCCGCTGCAGGGAGGCTCGACCACTGCGGTTATGAGCCAGCTGTATATTATGGAAGTCCTGTATACGGAGTATTACCGGCAGACATATAATGAGAGCTATATCAACAATAAAAAATCCGCGGAATCCATCGTGGATAAGATGTATTAATAAATGGGTTAGATGTATTAAATTTGGATTGTGCATATGGATACCTCAAACTGCCGCAGCCATCCCGGGCTGCACTGGTTGGGGTATCTTTTTATTAGGAATAACATAAAAAGAAAGACCTGTCGAGGAGGTAGAACATGAAAATTCTGGTGTGTATCAAACAGGTACCGGGGACCAGCAATGTGGAAGTGGATGAAAAGACGGGAGTTTTAAAACGGGACGGCGTGGAATCCAAGATGAACCCTTTCGACCTGTATGCCATCGAGCAGGCGCTGTGCCTGCGGGAAGCGTACGGCGGAAAGGTGGATGTGATCACCATGGGGCCGCCCCAGGCCAAAAGCGTACTGCTGGAAGCGGTCTATATGGGGGCCGACAACGGCGGCCTGATCAGTGACCGGAAATTCGCGGGTGCGGACGTAGTGGCGACCAGTTATACCCTGTCCCAGGGAATCCGGAAGATGGGAGAATACGATCTGATCCTGTGCGGCAAACAGACCACAGACGGGGACACTGCCCAGGTAGGGCCTGAGACGGCTGAGTTCCTGGGGATGGATCATATGGCGAATGTGCAGAGAATCCTGGCTGTAAAGGGGTGTGAGATAGGCGGAGGAAATACGGTAACCGGAGAAAAGACGATCACCGTGGAAGCGAATATGGATCGGTATCTGCAGCAGGTAAAGATGGTTCTTCCGTGCCTGCTGACCATCGATAAGGACGCGAATACGCCCAGGCTTCCGTCGTACCGCCGGAAGATGGCAGCGGATGAGAACTGCATACAGACGTTTTCCATTCAAGATTTTGCGGACCAGGACGAGAATAACTACGGCCTGGCCGGATCTCCCACGCAGGTGGAGCGCATCTTCCCGCCTCAGAAAAACACATCGAAGGAGATCTTCGAGGGAGATGCTGACCTGCTGACCACAACCTTTGTCCGGATACTGGGCGGGAAGAAATTCATATAGGGAGGATAATGAGCCGTGCAAACGTTACATATACACGAAGAACTGGTAAATGAGCAGACCGCGGGACAGCTGATGACAACCTGTCCGTTCGGCGCCATCAGCTATGAAAACGGAAAACTGGATATCAGCGCCGGCTGTAAAATGTGTAAGCTGTGTGTGAAAAAAGGCCCCCAGGGAGTGATCACGCTGGAGGAACAGAAATCCGGGGGAATCGATAAAAGCCTGTGGAATGGAGTTACCGTATTCGCGGAATACGAACAGGGAAGAATCCATCCTGTCGTGTTCGAACTGATCGGAAAGGCCAGAGAACTGGCTGCGGTCAACGCGCATCCGGTTTACGCCGTGATCCTGGGCAGTCAACTGAACGATGCGGCGCAGGAACTGCTGCACTACGGCGTGGATGAAGTATTTGTCTATGACAGGCCGGAGTTGTCGGATTTTAGGATAGGCCCTTATGCCAATGCCCTGGAAGATTTCGTGAAGCAGGTACATCCCAGCGCTGTGTTAGTCGGTGCCACGAACCTGGGGCGGTCACTGGCTCCTAAGGTGGCGGCCAGATTCCGGACTGGGCTGACCGCTGACTGCACGATATTGCAGATGAAGGACAATACGGACCTGGTGCAGATTCGTCCGGCCTTCGGCGGAAATATTATGGCCCAGATCGTGACACCAAACGCAAGACCCCAGTTCTGTACCGTCCGGTATAAGATTTTCTCGGCGCCAAAGCGGCAGGAGCAGGCCGGAGGGAAGGTGACCAGGATGCAGCTTCCCGATTCCGCAGTGGAAACGGATACCGAGGTACTGCAGGTAATTGAAAAGCCCAAGGAAATCGATATTTCTGAGGCAGAAGTGATTGTGGCGGCGGGGCGCGGTGTAAAGAGTCCGAAGGACATGGAAATGATAGAAGAGCTCTGTGAACTGCTGGGGGCACATATGGCCTGTACGAGACCGCTGATCGAAGCAGGATGGTTTGACGCCAAGCATCAGATCGGACTGAGCGGCAGGACCGTGAAGCCGAAGCTGATCATCACGCTCGGAATCTCCGGGTCCGTACAGTTTGTGGCAGGAATGAAGGGATCGGACTGCATCATTGCGGTCAATCAGGACCCGAACGCGTCCATCTTCGATGTGGCGCACTACGGACTGGTCGGCGATCTGTATGAGATTGTTCCGAAACTGACGGAGCAGCTGAAAGGAGGGCATGGGCGATGAATTATCACAAAATGGACCAGGAGGATATCCTGGCATTAAAACAGATTGTAGAGGAAAAGAACCTGCTGACCCGGGAGCAGATCGGTGAGGATTATTGCCATGATGAGCTGGGGGGGATCTCCAGTTATCCGGACGTGCTGATCCGGGCCGGCTCTACAGGGGAAATATCTGCTATTATGAAATATTCTTATGATAAAAATATACCGGTAGTTGTCCGCGGCTCCGGAACGGGATTAGTCGGCGCGGCCGTGGCCCTGTACGGCGGTATCATGCTGGAAACCACGCAGATGAATCACATCCTGGAGCTGGATGAAGAGAATCTGACAGTCACAGTGGAGCCGGGCGTGCTGCTGATGGAACTGGCCCAGTTCGCCCAGGACCACGATTTTCTGTACCCGCCGGATCCGGGGGAGAAGTCGGCCACCATCGGCGGCAACATCAGCACCAACGCCGGCGGTATGCGGGCGGTGAAATATGGTGTTACCCGGGATTATGTCCGGGCGCTGACGGTCGTTCTTCCCACCGGAGAGATCGTGGAGCTGGGCGGGAAAATCGTCAAAAACAGCTCTGGGTACAGCTTAAAAGATCTGATGATCGGATCGGAGGGCACGCTTGGCATTATTACCAAAGCGGTACTGAAGCTGGTGCCGCTGCCCCAGAAGAGCATCAGCCTGCTGATCCCGTATCCGTCTATGGAGTCGGCGATCGAGGCGGTTCCGGAGATCATCCGGTCCAAATCCGCTCCGACGGCGGTCGAATTCATGGAGCGGGAGACGATCCTGTTCGCGGAAGAATATCTGGGTAAGAAATTCCCGGACACCCAGAGTGACGCGTATCTGCTGCTGACCTTTGACGGCAGCTCCCTGGAGCAGGTGGAAGCGGAGTATGATAAGACCGCGAAGCTGTGCCTGAGCCAGGGGGCGCTGGATGTGCTGCTGGTTGATACGGATGAGCGCAAGGATTCTGTCTGGTCCGCCAGAAGCGCGTTCCTGGAGGCGATCAAAGCCTCCACAACGGAGATGGATGAGTGCGATGTGGTCGTCCCCAGGAACCATGTGGCAGAATTTATCAAATATACCCACCAGCTGGCCAGGGAGATCGATATCCGGATCCCCAGCTTCGGGCATGCAGGGGACGGCAATCTGCATGTCTATATCTGCAGGGATGAGCTGAATGAGGAGGAGTGGAAGAAGAAACTGGCACTGGCCTTCGATAAAATGTATGAACGGGCCAATGAACTGGGCGGCGCGGTATCGGGCGAGCACGGAATCGGGTATGCAAAGCAGGCATTCTTAGAGCAGCAGGTAGGAAAGACGCAGATCCGGCTGATGCAGGGAATCAAGCAGGTTTTTGATCCCAAAGGACTGCTGAATCCCGGAAAGGTAGTCTGTGGAGCGTCCAAATGACAGGCAAAAATGAAAAAAAGATTCGCATGGTATTAGTGGGATATGGCGGAATGGGGAGACAATATGCCGAGCTGATGACGGACGGCGGGATAGAAGGACTTACGCTTACCGGTATCTGCTGCCGGAATCAGGAAGGCCAACAGGAGATACAAAGACGATATCCGGAAATACAGCGGTATGAAAATACGGATCAAATGTTCGCGCATGCCGGAGAGTTTGACGGAATTCTGATCGCCACGCCCCACCGGACGCATGTGGCACTTGGGGTTCGGGCTTTTCAGTATGGATTGCATGTACTGGTGGAGAAGCCGCTGGGGGTCAGCACGATGGAAGCGCGGCAGCTGATTAACGCACACCGGCAGGCGCCCGTCGCGGAAAACCGCATTCGGCCTGCTTTTGCGGTCATGTTTAATCTGCGGATGCTGCCCGTCTGGCTTAAGGCTCACCGAATGATCAGCGATGGCTGTCTTGGAAGTCTGACCAGTGCGCTCTGGATCCGAAACGATTGGTACCGGTCTCCTTGTTATCACCAGAGTTCCCCGTGGCGCAGCAGCTGGACGGGAGAGGGCGGAGGCTTGCTGATCAATCAGTGCCAGCATGATCTGGATCTCTGGCAGTGGCTGTTCGGAATGCCAAAGAGTATCCGGGCGGATTTATGTTACGGCAGATTTAATTCGTTTTCCGTGGATGACAGTGTAGAACTAAGATTTCACTACGCTGCGGGTTTTAAAGGGAATTATCTGGCGTCCTCGGGAGAAAGCCCGGGGGTTAACCGGCTGGAGATATGGGGGACAAAGGGACGGCTTACGATAGAAAATAATGCGGTACTTACCTTTGATGAGAATGAGCTTGCGACAGATGAATTTGCGCGGTCGAACCGGGAGATCTATGGAAAGCCTTCTCACCAACGCAGAAGAATTCCAGTGGAAGAAACAGCCGATACTTATCGGCTGATGTTACAGAATTTTGCGGATCATATCAGGTACGGTAACGTGCTGGCTGTTCCGGGAGAAGAAGGCCTCAATGCGCTGGAGCTGGCCAACGCAGCGTATCTGTCCAGCTGGTTTATGGAAGAAGTGCATCTTCCCATAAGCGATAAGGTGTATCAGAATGCGCTGGCCGCCCAGATGAGGCTGGAAAAACCTCTGCCGTAATAGTCCCATATGAAAGGCCGGGGATGAGGCCGCTTACTTCGATTGTTTTTGTTCCAATTGTTCCTGTTCCTGCTCTAAACGTTCATTTTCGGTTTCGAACTTGATCTCGTAGTGGATCACGACAGTGAGGATGGCCCGCAGCAGGATAATGGCGCCCAGGACATACATTTCACTGATCGTCTTGGTAATTACCGTCCGCAGGATCTCCCCGGCCAGTTTAAATTCGAGGGAAAAAGCCAGAGACCGGGCAAAGCCCAGCTTGATGTCATGCCTGTCCGCATTGAAACCGGAACGCACATAGGAGATGAAGGTACGTAAGCCCCCCACCATGATGATGAGGATACCGATGCATTCCAGCACGTGGATGAAGCAGGTGACCACAATGTGTAAAATTTGTTCAAATTCCATGACAGGTGTGTCCTTTCTTCCATACACTTTTGTTCCACTTTTCTCCGAAGTGACTATATTATACCCCGTAAATCCACAGGGAACAAGGGGGAATTCCTATAGATTTTCAGATCAGATTCCTATAGATTTCCAGATCACAGATAGAGAAATTAGTGACAGATTGGTACCGTGATAGTATAATAGGGACTGCAGGACAGACATCCCTGTGAGAAACTGAGAAATGAAACAACAAAGGGAAAAGGTTGAACGATAAGAGGTTCACCCGTACCTGTATGTGCGGAAAACGCATGCACGGAGGAAATCATGTCATGAAGAGAACAAGCAGAAAATCTGCAGGAAGAACCATGAGACTAGCAACTATCATCGTGTTTGGTATCTTGTTGATGAGTCTGTTGGCAGGCTGCGGCAAGGAGAAGGAAGCGGCACCGGACCAGGAGCCAGCCACGCAGGAGAGTCAAAGGGAAGAACAGGATTCCGGTTTCGGGACAAACGATAAGAAAAGCCAGGGAATGGAGGAGCATCAAAAGGACCAAAAAGACCAGGCAGACAGGACGTTTCCGGATGAGAGAATCATCAAAGACCAGACTTTTGATGTGGAACTCCCCCCTTTAGGTGAAGTGAAATTTGCCTCCTATGCGCCGGATACGGATCAGGAACCGCTGGCGGACGCCGAATTCGTCGTCTGGAAGGACAACAAGGTGAGCAGTATCCTGGATGGGCCGTTCCCGGATAACATCCGGCCAAATGAGATTTTCAACTCCGTAGAAGCGGTATCTTTTCCGGATTATAACAGCGACGGCTATAACGATATTATTATTATCTGCAGTTATTCACCGGCATCGGGACCGGACGCGGGTACCGGATACTCGGAGGCGAGAATTTTCAGTGGTGATGCAAAGGGATCCTTCACTTTTGAAAAAGAGCTGAGTGAACAAACCAACTCTGCGCTGGCGGAAATTACCGTAAAGTCCGTGCTGGGGTTTCTCGGGGCGGACCGGCCAAAGCCCGCGGATGCGAAGAGCTCATGGCAGCAGGCTTATACTGATTATCTGCAGGCTCAGGACGCAGGTATGTGGGAAGGGTACCGGTTGATTTATATCAATGATGATGATATTCCGGAGATCGCAGCCTTCGGCAGCAGTGAAGCGGTCGGGAGTAAAATTATCAGCTGCGCGGATGGGAGAGTCTATGAGACGCAGCTTAGCCGGTTAAATTTCTCATATATTGAACGGGGCAGTCTGCTGTGTAATTCCGACGGCCATATGGACAGCTACTATGACGTGGTGTACCAAATGGAAAATGGCCGGCTGGAACAGATCGCGGCCGGTTACTATGGCGCGGAGGACAATTCAAATGTCCAGCTGGATAAGAACGGCGAGCCCGTTTATCAGTATAAATGGGAAGGAAAACTCATGTCCAAAGAAGAGTATGATAAGGCACTCAATGCGGTCTATGACACGGCCAAAGTGAAGCGGGAAAGCCTGGTGAAGGAGTTCTATTCCGCGGAGGAAATCATTAAGGACATACAAAATATCAAATAATACCAGTGAAACAGAAAGGCACAGTACCCTCCGGCCTGTATTGTACAGAAAAATAATCTGTACAATACAGGCCGGAGGGTACTGTGCTTCTTTATTTAGATTGATCTGAATTCTGAATTTAGCGATGGAGGGAAACCCTTATTCAACTGTCAGAATAGATTCTACCACATTCATTTTGGCGATCCCACGCAGCGGGATCGCGGTGGCTGCCAGGCAGGCGGCTACAGAGACAGCTGCGGCTTCCAGAATGGGAAGCACCGGAACGGCCGTCCACTGTAAATGATCGGCCGCAGCCGCACCGATAAAAATCGTACAAAGATATCCGCAGACAGCGCCGAATACAGAGGCGATCATACCATAGTAGGCGCCCTCCCACAGGAATGTTTGATAGAGGCTGCGCGTACTCATTCCGATTGCCCGCTGCATGCCGATTTCATGAACCCGGGTATGAATGTTCGTGTAAACTGTGTTGATGATATTCAATACACCGATCAATCCTATGAATAAAATCAGTCCCCAGCAGAGAAGATGGATCTGTTCGAAGCTCTCGGCCAGCTGCGCGTCGGACTGGCGGTAGGAGAGCCAATGGCTGCCAGGATTTTCCAGGCACCATTCGTCCAGCTGTTTTTCAAAAGAATCCGCATCAGCGCCTTCCCGCAGTTCCGGGTAGAGCTCGGAATAGTGTGTCCGGCCGGTCAAAGTATCATAAGCCCCATCGGATACGATCACCTGTACGCCGTTTACAAAGCCCTCGTTGTTGATCGTTACCGGATTGTCTGCGATACCGGCCACCCTCATTTCCTGCCCGTTAACCGTAATCCTGTCATTAAGCTGTAGATTTGTAGACTCTATGGTTTTCCCCTCATAGACAAAGGCAATGGGATTCTTGATCAGGCAGGCTTTACCACTTTGCAGTTCCAAAAGATCCTGATCCGAAAGACCAGGCGTGTAAGAGGCCAGGCGGGAGGAATCGATTCCGGCTATCTGGAAGGACTCCCAGGACTGCAGCGGAAAATTAAGACGGACCGGCAGATTACCCTCTTCATCCTGCTGATAGACCGATAATTTTACGGCAGACAGATTCCCGACCATTTCATGTTCTTTTAATTCAGACGCTGCTTCCGGGGGGATTCCAACGGTTTCGTTAGTGACCGCGTAGTCGCCCAGATGCATTTGCTGTACGGCCGCGCTTGTATCCAGAAGGCCGCTGAAACTTTGAAGTGCCACAAAAACAGTAATGCTCATAACCATAGACAGAATGGTGACCCAGGTACGTCCGCGGCCCCGCTTCAGGTTCAGGCGGGCATAAAAAGCCTCGAAGCTGCGTATCCGTTTTTTCTTTCTGCTGTGTCTTTTGATCTTCAGCTTCTGCCCGCGCATGGCAACCGTGGGCGATACATGGGAGGCATAGCGGGCAGCGGGAAAGGCGGCGAGCACAGCGAACAGCAGGGTAACGGCAGCGCTGGCCAGCATAGGCCATACTTGCCAGGAGCTGTTTTCCGCTATGACAGCGTTCAGTTCCCGGGTGTCGGCAGCCAGGAACAGATCCGGATTCAGCAGCCCGGTGGCTGCTGTCAGGATTCCTTTCGCGCAGAGGACTCCGCATAATAATCCGGACGGGATTCCGATTCCGCAAAGCACCAGCAGCTGCGACGTCACCAGCCGGTACAGCTGTCTTCGTTCACCGCCGATGGCCCGCAGTGTCCCGTATTCCTGTATCCGTTTTGTAACCGCGACTTTTAATATATTGTAGATAACCAGGCCGGCCGCCAACAGGATCAGTGCGCCGACCAGAACGCAGGCGGCTGTCATAAAGGGGAAACCGGCGGCGCTATCGGCGCTTCCTTTTTCATCATAGGAGATACCCAGAGCGTCTAACAGCACCCAGTTATATTGAATATGATCCTCCGGTATATTCAGCTGACCGGCAAGCTCATACACAATGGATTGAAAGAGATCTGTGTTTTTCGTCTTGAAATCTGTGGAATACAGAAAATAGCGCCAAGGGAGCAGGGCGGCCGCAGTTCCTTCACCAGCTACCGCGTCCACGGTTCCGGTGGCGTAACCGATGTAATTGCTTTCCAGGATACCGGTCAGCACAAAATCGGCGGTATATTCATAAGGCGGCTGTACATCGGATAGCAGGCTGACTTTTACGGGCAGCGTGATCAGATCACCCGGACTTCCGTTAAAATCCAGATACTGCAGCGCGTCCTCCGGCAGGGCGATTTCCCGTTCCTTTGTGGGAAGCCGCCCCTCTTTTATTTTTCCGACAGAGGGGTAGGCGTCCAGAGCATCCCCGCAGTATTCCCTCAGAAACAGGGTCAGACCGCTGCTGCCCAAATCCAGATTGCCCAGGTTGATGAGACTGCCGACATCGTATAGACGGGGATCGGATGACAAAGCGGCCGCCTGTTCTTCGGTTAATTGATGAAAAGTCCCGTAGCGGTCCCCATTCAGGCCGGAAGCCTGATTCACCCGCATGGACTGTAAGATCCCGATGGACTGGCCGATGGCGGTCGTGGCAATCGTCGACAGGATAACCGCAAGTAAAATCAGGGTCGAAGTGATTTTCTGGGCTTTTAATTCCTTCCAGGCTAAAGACAGATATGATTTCATGATACCGTCACCTCCGAGAGTTCTCCATCAACGATATAGAACCGGCGGCCGGCCATTTCCGCAATACGGGTGTCATGAGTAATGATGACGAGTGTTTTGCCCAGTTTTTCCCGAATGTCACACAGCATAGCCATCACTTCCCCGCCGCTTTTGCTGTCCAGGTTCCCGGTCGGCTCATCCGCGAAGATCACATCCGGTTTCGCGATCAGAGCACGGGCGACCGCCACCCGCTGCTGCTGCCCGCCGGATAATTCATGAGGGAGATGGTCCAGTCTGTCAGTAAGGCCCAGCAGCCCGGCCAGCTTCTGAAGATACGCCTCATCCGGTTTCTGCCTGTCCAGCAGGAGCGGCATGATGATGTTCTCCCGGGCGGTGAGAACGGGAAGAAGATTGAACTGTTGAAAGATAAAACCGATTTTCCGCCTGCGGAAAGCGGATAGTTCCCGGTCTGTCCCGTGATGAATATCCGTCTTGCCATATGTCACCGTACCGGTGGTCGGACGGTCCAAACCGCTTAAGATATGCAGTAAAGTACTCTTTCCGCTGCCGGAAGGTCCCATAATGGAAATGAAGTCACCGGCGTGGATGGTCATGGCAGCCCGATTTAAGGCGGCCACCTGATTATCACCGCTGCCGTACGTTTTCGAAATCTGATTCACCTGAATATCCATAAAAAATCTCCTTATCTGCTTGATAAGAAGATTGTAACGGATGAATCTCAAGAAATGCTCAAGGAGTTTGCGGAATGGGGCGGAAAGAGGCTTTCCGTTCTAAAAATGGCAGTAGCCTTTGCTCCACGGTTGGTATTCTCAAGGGTCAGGCTTCCTCCCTGGTGCTTTTCGCACAGGAGTTTACAGATGTACAAGCCCATTCCGAAATGCTCATTTCCTGAGGGGTTTTCTCTGAGGAAAGGAGTCGGCCCTTTTTGCAGTATCGTGTCGGGGTAGCCGGGACCGTCATCGGTAATGCAGAATTGTATTTTGTCTTGGTGATAGGATACTTCGACTTGGACGGTTGCGGAGGCATAGCGCAGGGCATTATTTACCAGATTTTCTGCGGTGTCAAATAAGAATTGTTTGTCGATGCGTACCTGCAAAGTGAGGATGGTGTTTGATATTTTTATCATTTTTTTCTGGCTGGAGGTAAGGACAGTCAGCGCGTGTTCCAGTTCTGTGTGTAATGCGGTTGTATCGCATAGGAGGGGGCGGCATTCTATTTCTTCTAATTTTTGTGCATTTGTCATAAGCGCTACGTAGGTTTCAATACGGGCGGTGTATTCTGTGATCAAAGATATGGATTCCTTTATTATGGGTGCATGTATTCGTGAATCAGGGGAATCCTGCGCTGCTTCTTTTTGGAGTATTTTCGCTGAGCCTTTCAGAACGGTGATGGGATTTCTTAAGTCGTGTGAAAAGGCGGCGTTCAGCCTTTTGCGCTCCTCCATCTGACGCCAGAGTTCCTGATTATTTTTTTGCAGCTCTTTTCGCATGATTTCAAAAGATTCACAGAGCTGGCCCAGTTCGTCCTGCGCGCAGGATTCGATTTGAAAATCCAGATCATGGCGCCGGATTCGGGAGGCTCCCGCCTGCAATACGGCAAGCGGACGCTTTAGTTTAAGATTGTAAAAAACGACGGCGGCGCTGATCAGTGACAGGATAATCCATAGTACAGGCAGGGTGAATTGGAGGAGCGTGATCAGGTTCCAGATGCCGCCTCCGTGATCTGGGGTTTGCGGTTTCGCTGCTGTTTCTTTCCCAGAGATGATTTTTCCCTCTTCGTCCAATGATATTTCGAAATTTGGGGAAACGGAGATATGATCTTGGACTTTTAAGCAGATCGAAAATGTGATGCCGGCTAACACGATTCCCAGACATAAAAAGAGAGCGGTGATGATAAAAAAGGACTGTCTCAGTCCTTTCTTGTTCAGCCATTCCATTTATAACCCACCCCCCATACGGTCTCAATGTAATTGTGCATTGTGCAGGCAGAGAATTTTGCCCTTATTTTCCGAATGTGTTCCATGATCGTGTCGCTGTTCCCGCTTCCCTCCAGGCCCCATACGATGTCATATATCCTCTCCCGGTCAAAGACCTGGCCTGGATTGGCGGAGAGCAGTTCTACGATGCCAAACTCGATCTTCGATAAGGATATTTCCGTATCATCGATGGAAAGCCGGCGTTTGGTATAGTCGATGGCCATATTCCCGAAAAAACGCAGGACGGACTGGCCCTGTTTCCGGTCTTCCCTGCGCAGGTGGGCCGCTACCCTTGCCCCCAGTTCATCCAGATCAAAGGGTTTGACGATGTAGTCATCGGCTCCGGCTTGAAAGCCTCTGATTTTATCAGTTGTTTCTACCCGGGCGGTCAGGAAGAGTATGGGACAGGAGATATGCTCCCGAATGCGGGCGCAGACGGTCAGCCCGTCCAGGTCGGGCATATTGATGTCCAGCAAAATAATGTCCGGCTGCCGGGCTGCCTGCTTTAGAGCCTCCGCTGCGCAGCAGGCTGTGAGCACCTGGTATCCGGACAGCTCAAAATAATTTTTCATCATCGCAACGAGGCCTTTTTCATCGTCTACTAAGAGAATTTTGCTCATGTCAGAGAACTCCTTTCCGATGCTCGTGGATGTTTCACTATTATAAATAATAGCACAGAAATCTCAAATTTTTCTCTGTTTTAGGGCCAGCGGGGATTTTTGGACCGCTGCTATTATTTCTTAATTCTAATAGTTCAATACATATCTGTCAAATCCAGTACCCGAAAACAGAAGCATTTCGAAATTGGCACGGGAACAGAAAATTTCAATAAAATGCAAAGCGGGCTTGACAAAAAATGCAAAGCAAACTATACTATAAATGCAAAGTTAACTTAGCGAAAAGTAGAAGGTGATATGTTTGAAAACACGAATACGGGAACTGCGGAAAGCGGCAAAATTATCCCAGGAAGAGTTAGCGGAAGCGGTGGGAACGACCAGGCAGACCATTACCTCGATCGAAGTGGGAAAGTATACCGCATCTCTGGTACTGGCCTATAAGATAGCCCGCTATTTCGGATTGACGATTGAAGAAGTGTTTGACTTTTCAGAAGTGAAGGAGGAAGCTTTATGAATGGATTCAGAAAAACAGTGAAACATAGAATCATAATGTATGGAATAGGTCTGCTGACAGCGGTGGCGGTCGTAGCGGCCGGTATTATGACGGCAGGCAGCGCCGCGGGCGGCAGTACGGATGAGATGCTGTCATCTTTTGTCAGCGGCCTTTTCTTTGGATTTTGTATCCTGCTGATCATTTATCTGGTCAGACTTTGGATGGCGCTTAAAAGCGAGACCAGGCTGAATGCCCTGTACCGCTCCGAGAACGATGAGCGCAGGCAGATGATCCGCCAGAACGCGCTGGGGAAGAGCTTTTTTATTACAACCGGAGCGCTGGTGGTGGGGATCACCGTGTCTGCCTATTATAATAAGATCGTAGCTTTGACCATGGCTGCGGTGCTGGCGTTTCATGTGACCGCGGCAGCTGTTCTGAAGATATACTATCTGCGGAAATATTGAGACTTCCTGCAGATAGTTTATATGGGTGTTCCGATGAGCCTGGCAGGCAGAGTGACGGTAAAAATAGCACCTCCGCCCTCCGCGTCATTGGCTGATCCCGGTTAGTTTCCTTTGGCTATGCTTACATTTTTTCAGGTTCCGGATAATTTACTCCAAAGGTTTCTACGGTGACTGTTTTCATTACCTGAGGAGTAAGCGGCCGGTCGTTGTAATCCGTATCGGTTTCCGCGATTTTATTTACCACATCCATTCCCTCCGTCACCTTGCCGAAGGCTGCATAAGAGCCGTCCAGATGGGGAGAGGTCTGATGCATGATAAAGAACTGGCTTCCGGCGGAGTTGGGATTCATCGCTCTGGCCATGGATAATACGCCGGGAGCGTGTTTGAACTGGTTTACGAATCCGTTCTGAGCGAATTCGCCTGCTATGCTGTAGCCGGGACCTCCCATTCCGGTGCCATCCGGGCATCCGCCCTGGATCATGAAACCGTTGATTACCCGGTGGAAGATCAAGCCGTCGTAGAAACCGGATTTGACAAGGCTGATAAAGTTATTGACCGTATTGGGAGCGAGATCGGGATATAATTCCGCTTTGATGAGATCTCCATTTTCCATTTCAAATGTTACAACTGGATTCTGTGCCATAATTTTGTACATCCTTTCTTTCTTACGTTGTTCTTTAAAGTTTACCACAAAATCGGGCTTTCCAAAACATAATTTTTCTGATATCATTTCTCTTGAGCTTTATACCGATGATAAAAGGAGAATTTTACCGTGAATATAAATGAGATTGCGAGGCTGGCGGGAGTTTCAAGGGCGACGGTATCCAGATATATAAATGACGGGTATGTAAGTCAGGAGAAAAGGCAGGCAATCAAAAAGGTCATCGATGCGACGGGCTACATACCATCCGCGCAGGCGCAGATGCTGAGGACGAATAAAACCATGCAGGTGGGCATCGTTCTTCCGGAAATACGATCCGATTTTGCCTGCGAGATGGGAGACGGAATTACCTCCGTTCTGGCAGAAAAAGGGTATTATCTATTACTGGGCAACTCAAAAAACAGTACGAGCAGAGAATTGGAATATCTGAATATATTCAGGAACAACCGGGTGGATGGGATTATCTTTATCCCAACCGGTTTTCCTGCAGAACAACAGAAATTTCTGGATAAACTTACGACGCCCTGCGTGATCATCGGACAGCAGGTAAAAGGACACAGCTGTGTCTGCTTCGATGATTATGAGGCAGCCAGAAACATGACGGAGCTTCTCGTCAAACGGGGCAGAACACAGTACGCCATGCTGGCAGTGCCGCGGAAAAACAGGGAAGCTTTAAGGGAACAGGATGGATTTCTGGCAGTTTTGTCCGAGAATGGCATTCCGGACGAAAATATCATCATAACAGAAACCGGGTATGGGATTCAGGATGGGTATCATGCTATGTGTCACCTGCTGAGCAGGAAGCCGGATATTGATGCGGTGTTTGTGGCTGCGGATGAGATCGCGGTGGGGGCGGTTAATGCGATCCGGGATCTGGGCAGGCGGATACCGGAGGATATATCCATTGCCAGCCTGGGAGATACCAAATTAGCAGAAGTAATCTCGCCCAAACTGACCACTGCCCGTTATTTTTACCGGGACAGCGGAGTGGAGGCGGCAGAGATGCTGCTGGACATGATGGAGGCAAAGAATCTGACGGCAAGGCAGCGGAAAATGGGGTTCGAAGTGATCTGCCGGGAAACCGTCTGAACGATTCCTGTATCGTCAGACGGAAAGAAGCAGACGGAGGAGGAGTCAAAATGGCAAATACGAGAAGGCTTTCGGAAAGTGTGGCCGACGATATAAGGACCATGATTACGATCGAGAAAAGGTTCCGGCCCGGGGATAAGATTCCAAATGAAAACGAACTCTCCCGGGAGCTGGATGTCAGCCGGACGACTCTTCGGGAGGCTGTTCGCATTCTGATCACCAACGGAGTGCTGGAGATACGCAGAGGGCTTGGTACCTACGTCCGGGAAGAAAATGATACCTTTGCTGGAATGGCGCTTGGAAACCTGACGGATACGAAAGCGGGTGCGCGGGATCTGTATGAGATGCGTCTGATCTTTGAACCGGAAGCGGCCGCGCTGGCGGCAGCCAGGGCCAGTGACCAGGAGCTGAAGCGGATCATTGGCTACGGACGGCAGGTGGAAGAGCTGATCCGTGAAGGGAAAGACCGGACCGAAGCAGAGCATACTTTTCACAAAGCGATTGCGAAAGCTACCCACAATGACTTCATGTACAAACTGATGCCGGTGCTGTATGAGGCGATCGGCAGGGGGGTGGCGCTTTCCGCGCAGAGCGAGGCGGCGGTAAAGAGTACCTTAAGCGATCATGGGCTTATCATGGAATTCCTGGAGGCCAGGGATGCCCAGGGAGCCAGAAGCGCGATGAAGATCCATATCCGTCATGCGATGAAGGAACTGGGGCTAGATCCAGAGGGATAGAGTATTTTAATAAGAGTTTCGAAGCGGTACCTGTTCCTCTTTATATAGAAAAAAAGAAAAGGCGATTATCCAAAAATCCAAGGATAATCGTCTTTTCTAATTGTCGAAAAAAGCCGGCTGCCAGGCCTCCTTAGAGGTTCTGCCCAACCCTGACTGGCGGGAAAAATAATTTCCCTACAGTCAGTTGCACAGCGAAACGATATGACTAAAATAATGGGTAGGAAGATAAGGTGGAATAGTTTTGGAATTAATTTACAAACAGATGGCTAAAAATATAAAAAACTTAAGAGTAAGCAAAGGTCTGAGCCAGGAAAAATTAGCGGAATTAGTGGGCGTTACACCAAACTATATCTATCGTCTGGAAACAGGACATAAGAGAATGAGTTTAAACTGTCTGCTGTCTATACTTACCGCTTTGGATATTTCGGTGGATCAGATTATTCCGGCCAAAAGTACACAGGAGGACTACGAATTAACAGAGCTACAGGATCAGCTGCTGAACATTGTAAAAGGATGCGATGAAAACGAGATTGCTTTCATCATGGAGCACATGAAAAACTTATTATATGAATTACATAAATATATCAAGCATTAGATTCGGTTCATCCCTAATACCAACCCCGGTATTTCCTGATAAATGGTTTCCGAACAACTATGCACGCACGATAAAAACGTTTTTCGTTTTAATCTACTTAAGAGCGGAGTGATTATGACCAGAATAAAGAAAAAACAGCTTATCTTCGCCGGCTTGTTATTGATATTGGCTGTAGCCGTTACGTTTATTATTTACACCTACATAATCAGCATCTCAACCGTCAAACAATACAGTGAAACACCGACTGGCAATATCGGCGTTTATTCCATATGGAAAGTAAAAGAGAACAGTAACTTTGAAGCCTTGAAATCGGCGCGGATTATTTATAAAAAGGCAGCCGTCACAGATACCCGCATTGTATGTTCCAATATTATAAATAATGGTGCAAACGCTTTTATCGTGGTCGAGTATTTTTTGTACAATCAGCAGTACTATGAAACCATAGATTATGAGTTCACAGCAATCGAGACTGAAAATCAGGATGCGGATCTGGTTGAAATGTTCCTCTTTGTTCTTGCCCCTTTCGGGTACCCCTTCCTGCATGCCCTTTGGCTGAAACTGCAGGAATTCATTTTATAGAAGTGCGGGAATAGATATTTTTTTAATATTTTAGAATTATTTTGTTATTTTAGAAATAGAATATGTAGAAATTTAAAAAATAGGATATTTCAATTGACATCGTGAATTTCCTGTGTTAAAGTGGTGAAAATAAATGAGATAGAAAATGCAGGGACGAGGAAGAGTAAATACTTTGCGGAATTTACAGAGAGAAGATGGTTGGTGCGAATCTTCAATTCGGGAGTATGGAAGTAGCCTCCGAGCAGTGGACCGAACGAGAGCGATCTTTAGTAGACTTCAACGGAATTTTCCACCGTTACAGGGAAAGCGGTATCGATAGTAATATCCGTACTGATAGAGTCTCTTGTCAGTTCCGGTAATCTATCCGTGCTGGCAGAGTGCAGAGAGGAATCTCTGAATTTAGGTGGTAACACGGATGAAATATTCGCCCTAAGCCAAAGGTATTTGGCTTAGGGCTTTTTTTCGTTCCAGCATCCGTAAGGCAGTTTCGGACTCCGGCAGATTTTGGCATCATTATTTTTAATTTCACAGACACATGTAAGAGGGAAAACACACAGAAAATGTATGACACAGGAGGGATGAAAGATGGAAATGGCAGAAAAAAACATGGAAAGGAATCCTATAGGTATGCAAGACATGGGAAGGAATGGACGAGAAATAAAAGGCGCGGATTTATTTGTAAAAGCATTAATTGAGGAAGGGGTAAAGACTCTGTTCGCCTATCCCGGCGGGATGGCCATCGATCTTTTCGACGCTCTATATGGGCAGAGCGATCTGGATGTGGTGCTGCCAAGACATGAGCAGGCACTGGTTCACGAGGCAGACGGCTATGCCAGATCGACAGGAAAGACAGGAGTCTGTCTGGTTACCAGCGGTCCGGGAGCCACCAATCTGGTGACCGGTATCGCCACCGCCAACTATGACAGCGTGCCGTTAGTCTGTTTCACAGGCCAGGTACCCACAAATCTCATCGGAAACGATGCCTTCCAGGAGGTAGATATCGTCGGGATTACGAGAAGCATCTGTAAGTATGCTGTTACCGTGCGTGACCGGAAATACCTGGGCAGGATCATCAGAGAGGCCTTCTATATTGCGGCATCTGGAAAGCCGGGACCGGTAGTCGTCGATATCCCGAAAGACATCCAGCAGGAGTTCGGCAGCAGTGAATATCCAAAAGAAGTAAACATACGCGGATACAAGCCCAACACCGGAATCCATGCAGGCCAGCTAAAGAAAGCTATGGGAATACTAAATACAGCAAAACAGCCGGTTCTGCTGTGCGGCGGCGGTGTGAAGATATCGGGCGCCGGAGCGCTGCTGACCCAGTTCGCAGAAAAGACCGGTGTCCCGGTTATCACGACGATCATGGGAAAGGGCTGCATTCCTACCACCCATCCGTTGTATGTAGGAAACATTGGGATGCACGGAAACTACGCGTCGAACCAGGCGGTCAGCGAGTGCGACGTCATGTTTTCCATTGGAACCAGGTTTAACGACCGGATTACTGGAAAAATCAGTGAATTCGCGCCCCGCGCTTCGATCATCCACGTGGATGTAGATCCGGCGTCAATCTCCAGAAACATAGAGGTAGATATCCCGATTGTAGGTGATGCAAAAGCGGCCCTTCAGATGATGGTAGCGGAAGCGCAGCAGCTGCAGTTGGAAGAGTGGACACAAAAGATCGATGGATGGAAGCAGAAATACCCGATTCGGATGCAGGATCAAAACCAGTATCAGAAATCAAACCAGAATCAGATATTGACTCCGGAACTGATTCTTCGAACGATCAATACCATGTTTCAGGAATCCATCGTTGTAACTGATGTTGGACAGAACCAGCTCTGGACCACCCAATATCTGGAGCTGGATGAGAACCGGCAATTGCTGACTTCAGGAGGACTGGGTACCATGGGCTACGGATTCCCGGCTGCCATCGGCGCGAAAATCGGGAATCCGGACACGGATGTTATCTGTATCAGCGGAGACGGCGGTATGCAGATGAATCTTCAGGAGATGGCCACCGCTATGGCGCTGGAGCTTCCGGTTATCATCTGTGTTATGAACAACGGCTACCTGGGAAATGTCCGCCAGTGGCAGGAGATGTTCTTCAACCGCAGGTATTCCAGCACCTGCTTATGCTACCGAAAAAGCTGTAAAAGAGACTGCCTGAATCCGGATAAATGCTGCCCCAAATATCTCCCCGACTATGTGAAGCTGGCGGAAAGCTATGATGCCAAAGGAATCCGGGTAAAATCCGCGGAAGATATAGAAGCCGCGCTGACAGCAGCCAGGGATAATAAGAGTACTCCCACTTTAATCGAATTTATCATTGAAAGAGAAGCCAATGTCCTGCCTATCGTTCCGGGCGGCAACGCATTGAGCGATATGATTATGGAAGCATAGGAGGAAAAGTAGATGAAAAAGAGATGGATATCCCTGTTTGTAGAAAATGAAATCGGAGTGCTGGCCAAAATATCCGGCCTGTTCTCCGGAAAAGCGTACAATCTGAACAGCTTGACGGTGGGAGAGACCGAAGATCCCACGGTTTCCCGCATGACCATCAGCCTGACCAGCGACGATTTGACCTTTGAGCAGATCAAGAAACAGCTGAACCGCAGCGTGGAAGTTATAAAGGTTGTGGATTATACCGACATTCCCATTCACAAAAAAGAGCTGATGTTCATAAAGGCAGGAAACCTGAGCGTGGAGGAATGCCAGGAAATCTTCCGGATCGCGGAAGTATTCCGGGTGCGGATCAAAGACTATGGAAAAAGCGCCGTAATTCTGGAGTGCCTGCAGACTGAAAATAGAAACAGTGACCTGATACGGCTGCTGGCAGAGTGCTTTGGGAACAGAATCGAGGTAGTCCGCGGGGGAAGCGTGGCGATTGAGGCGGTCAGTATGTCTGAACGCTAGGTAGCGGGATAGCCATGGAACAGAGGAAGGTCTGGGGGTGGCGGAGCTGCTCTTAGGGGGAACACAGGGGGGTGGGGTGCCTGACAGGGCAGAACGCTGTCTTTGTCCGGGGCGGAGCGGTGGAATGATGTATGATAACTGAATTGACATACTATGTCATATGTGATAGCATACATCATATGAGAAAGGAGAGGATGTTCATGAGAAGTGACCGGATAAAGAAAGGGATGGAAGCGGCGCCGCAGAGAGCACTGTTGTATGCACTGGGCCTCACGGAGGAGGAGATGGAGAAGCCTTTGATTGGTATTGTGAGTTCCTGGAATGAGATCGTGCCGGGTCATATGAATCTGGATAAGATCGTGGAGGCAGTGAAGCAGGGGGTGTCCCTGGCTGGTGGAGTGCCGGTGGTGTTTCCGGCTATCGCGGTTTGTGACGGAATTGCTATGGGACATGAAGGGATGAAGTATTCCCTGGTAACCAGGGAGCTGGTCGCGGACAGTACGGAAGCCATGGCGATGGCGCATCCATTTGACGGTCTGGTTATGGTTCCCAGCTGTGACAAGAATGTACCAGGACTCTTGATGGCCGCGGCCAGGCTGAACATCCCGTCGATCTTCGTGAGCGGGGGCCCGATGCTGGCTGGAAGAATCGGTCAGGAGCGTATCAGCTATTCCAATGTATCAGAGGTGGTAAGCCGGTGCATTTCTGGAGAGGTGGGGAAAAAGGAGGTCGAAGCGTATGAGCAAAACGCCTGTCCCACCTGCGGTTCCTGTTCCGGTATGTTCACAGCGAACAGTATGAACTGCCTGACGGAAGTGCTTGGAATGGGAATGCCCGGGAACGGTACGATACCTGCCGTCTATTCTGAGCGTCTGAGGCTGGCGAAACGGTCAGGCATGCAGATTCTGAAGTTGGTAGAGCAGGATATAAAACCAAGAGATCTTATGACCCGGGAAGCTTTTCTGAATGCTCTAACGATCGATATGGCTCTTGGATGCAGCACGAACAGTATGCTCCACCTGCCGGCCATCGCTCATGAGTGCGATATTACACTGGACCTGGATCTTGCTAATGAAATCTCAGAGAAAACACCGAACCTCTGTCATCTGGCCCCGGCCGGACCCCATTATATCGAAGATTTACACCGGGCGGGAGGAATTCGTGCCGTCATGCACGAGGTCAGCAAACAGGGCCTCTTACATACGAACCTGATGACCTGTACCGGCCGAACCATAGCAGAAAATATCCAAAACTGTGAAATCAGGGACCCGGAAGTAATCCGTTCGTTCCATAACCCCTACAGCCCCACCGGAGGAATCGCCGTCCTCAAAGGCAATCTGGCCCCAGGCGGCTGTGTAGTCAAGCGCTCAGCTGTCGCCCCGGAAATGATGAAACACACGGGGAGAGCCAGAGTATTCAACAGCGAAGAGGAAGCCCTCCAATCCATCTACCAGAGCCTCATCCACCCCGGCGATATCATTATCATCCGCTACGAGGGACCCAAAGGCGGTCCGGGCATGCGTGAAATGCTCAATCCCACCTCCGCCATCATGGGAAGCGGACTCGGAAGCAGCGTAGCCCTGATCACCGACGGCAGATTCTCCGGTGCTACCCGGGGCGCCGCCATAGGACACGTATCTCCCGAAGCCGCCCTGGGAGGTCCTATCGCCCTGATCGAAGAAAACGACCAAATCGACATCGACATCCCGAACCACACCATCCATGTAGCAGTATCCGACGAAATCCTAAATGCCCGGAAAACCCGCTGGAACCCTCCCACCCCCAATACGAAAGGCGGTTACCTGGCCCGCTACGCCAAAAGCGTAACCTCCGCCAATACCGGAGCGATCTTACAATAACGTCCGCAAACACCAGATCAATTTCGAAAAATCTACATTCGCCATCACCTCCCTTTATTTTTTTTGCAGGCGAAGCAGGGCGGGAAGCGGGCAGGCTGGACACGGATTCTGGACCTGGCGGTGTACGCCTGGGAGAGCTGGCTTTCGGGCATGGGGACGGCTGGGTGTGGGGCGGCTGTATCTCTGTGGATGCATTGAGAGGTCTTATGGATTTCTTATAGGGCAGAATTTTGGCCAAGCCCGGGGCCGGACACTGTTTGAGCGAATGCGAGTTTGTCCGGCCCCGGGCTGTCCTGGCCAAAATCCTGGCCTATTAGAAATCCAAAGCCCCCTCGAACGCATCCACAGAGATACAGCCGCCCCACACCCAGCCGTCCCCATGCCCGAAAGCCAGCTCTCCCAGGCGTACACCGCCAGGTCCAGAATCCGTGTCCAGCCTGCCCGCTTCCCGCCCTGCTTCGCTCCCTCTGCAAAAAAATGTTGCTATTTGTCAAAAGGAATGGTATGTTCTATGTAAATTCATTTGTTAGGAGCATAAACGCATGCTAAAAGGAGTCATCTTTGATATGGACGGCGTGATTATCAACAGCGAGCCGGTTCATTATAAAGCTTACTGCCAGGTCTTGGAAGAGCTTGGATGCAAAGAAGAATATACCTATGAGGCCTACCAGAAGACGGTGGGCTCCACCCAGTACCGGGTAGTGGAAGAAATAATAAACCTGTTCGGGCTCACGCTGAGTGTGGAGGAGATCCAGGCCAGAGGGCTGAAAAAGCAGAGTGAGATTTTTCAGACAGAAGGTTATCCGCCGGTACCAGGCGTGGTGGAATTAATCCGGAAACTGCACAAGGCAGGATTAAAGCTGGCTGTGGCCTCCTCCTCCGTGGAAGATCTGATTGAGGAATCGGTCCGCGGGATCGGGGTTACGGAATATTTCGACCGGATGGTCAGTGCGGATACGCTGGATAAGCCGAAGCCGGCTCCGGATGTGTTTTTATACGCGGCACAGGAGTTGGGACTCTCCCCTGACGAGTGTATTATAATAGAAGATTCACAGAATGGGGTGCTGGCGGCGAAGGCGGCCGGAATCCCCTGTGTCGGCTATATCAACCCGGATTCCGGGGATCAGGATTTAAGCGCGGCGGATATCCTGGTGGAAGGATTCGAGGAAGTTGATGAGAAATTTATGGTCAGAGTGTGGAAACGGGCGCACGGGGAACCATGAACGATCGCGGTGACGAAACGTCTGCTGATCCGGGAAATTACGCTGGATGATGTGGATGCGCTTTACGGGATTTATGGTGATGAGCGGGTTACCAGATATATTCCCGGACTTCAGAAAGATCCGCAGGAAGAGCGCAGGATGACAAAGGCTTATATAGAGAGCGCATATGCTTTTTATGGCTTTGGACTGTGGGCGGTGTTTGAACGCTCCACCGGCAGGTTGATCGGCAGGGTAGGATTAACCCCCCGTCAGATGGATGACTGCTGTGTGCTGGAATTGGGCTATGTGATAGATGCCGGGCACTGGAGGCAGGGATACGCAGCTGAGGCCTGTGAGGCGGCGATCCGGTATGCCCAGGAAGAACTGGACTGCGAAGAGCTGAGCGCATTTATAAGGGTAGAGAATACCGCTTCCATCGCTCTTGCGGAAAAACTGGGATTTCAGTATTTTGACCGCTGGCAGCAGGATGGATTCCAATTCGTATGGTATATAAAAGAATTGTGTGATACACTTAATAACATGGAATAAAGGAGGATATACTTATGAGATATCGCTTATCAAGTATTTTATGGGGCGTTGCATTTATCATCGCAGGCGTCGGGTTTGCGGGAAATGTTCTGGGCCTGTGGAGTTTCAGTCTGTTTTTTGACGGCTGGTGGACCTTGTTTATCATTGTACCCTGCGTGATCAGCATGATACAGAACCGGCCGAATACCGGAAATATTATCGGTCTGTGTATCGGTATCCTGCTGCTTTTGTCGTCGCAGAATGTATTGCCCAGCCGGGTGATGTGGGGCATGGTGTTCCCGGTGATTTTGGTGGTAATTGGTATTAATTTCCTGGTTCGAAGTAATCGAAATCAATATCGCGGCAATACTTATCAGGGAAATACCTATCAGGATGAAAGTTATCATGGAGGCTATCGGGGAGGACCGAAGGGCAATAAGAGTAGTCAGGCAGGGAGTTCCGCAGGGGCACAGCAGGGGCAGCAGACCGGTCAGAGCGGATATGCCGGCCAGAGTGAGTATTCCGGCCAGAGTGAATATGCAGGCCAGGATACGGGAAAAAGCGGCAGCTATCAGCCTCATATGGAGGCGGGAGTACCTCAGTTTTCAACCATATTTAACGGAAGAAAAATCAGCTATAATAATGAAGTGTTTCAGGGCGCTGTTCTTCATACCGTGTTCGGCGGCATGGATCTGGATATCCGGAATGCGATCATCGATCAGGATGTGCTGATCAAAGTGAATTCCATTTTTGGCGGGATCGATATCCTGGCTCCGGATGACGTGCTTGTCATGGTAAAAGACCAGTCCTTCTGCGGCGGGGTTTCCAACAAAAAAAGTCCTCCTTACGGAACGCCCAGAGCAGTCATCTATATTGACGCTCAGTGTGTATTTGGCGGTGTTGATGTAAAATAAGTACAAAAGATTGCATTTTTTGAGGAATCTCATTATAATAAAAAATAGTAGCGCTCGAAAAAGCCTCGCTGACTATTTTTCATGCATCGCACGTAAGCGACTAAAAGGCAGCCGCTAAGTGCTCATAGCGATAAAAAATAGTAGCGCTCGAAAAAGCCTCGCTGACTATTTTTCATGCATCGCACGTAAGCGACTAAAAAGATAACCGATTAAAGTGGTGGGCATAAATGGAAGAAAAATCTGACTTTCAGATACCGGCAGATAAGCTAAAAGAGATCGAGAGCTGTGTAAAAGCGCCGGCTGAATTTACCAGTCCGGATGTACTGTATGACGAATTGATAGCAAGTGTGAAAAAATATCACCCGTCTACAGATATATCCATAATAGAAAAAGCATATAAAACAGCCAGGGAAGCACATAAGGACCAGGCGAGAAAATCGGGTGAGCCGTATATAACTCACCCTCTTTGTGTTGCGATCATTCTGGCGGACCTGGAACTGGATAAAGAGACGATCGTAGCAGGGCTTCTGCATGACGCGGTGGAAGATACGATCATGACGGTGGAAGAGGTAGCAGCTGGTTTCGGCAGTGAGGTCGCCCTCCTGGTGGACGGGGTTACGAAGTTAGGCCAGTTGTCGTACAAGGCGGATAAGGTCGAGGTACAGGCGGAGAATCTGAGGAAAATGTTCCTGGCCATGGCAAAGGATATCCGTGTCATACTGATCAAGCTGGCGGACCGTCTGCATAATATGCGTACGCTCCAATACATGAAGCCGGAGAAACAGAAAGAAAAAGCCAGAGAGACCATGGATATCTACGCGCCCATCGCACAGCGGCTGGGTATTTCCAAGGTGAAGGTGGAACTGGATGATCTGGCTTTAAAATATCTGCAGCCGGATGTGTACTATGATCTGGTGGAGAAGATCGCACTTCGCAAAAGTACCCGGGAAGAATATGTCCAGAGTATTGTGGATGAGGTGCAGACCCATATTATCAAGGCCGGTATCCGAGCGGATGTGTCCGGGCGGGTCAAACATTTCTTCAGTATCTATAAGAAAATGGTAAACCAGGATAAGACCCTGGATCAGATATACGATCTGTTTGCAGTGCGGATTATCGTGGATACGGTCAAGGACTGTTATGCGGCGTTAGGTGTCATTCATGAAATGTATAAACCGATCCCCGGCCGGTTCAAAGACTATATCGCCATGCCGAAGCCAAACATGTACCAGTCCCTTCATACGACTCTGATCGGACCTACCGGTCAGCCCTTTGAGATTCAGATCCGGACTTATGAGATGCACCGGACGGCGGAATATGGTATCGCTGCCCATTGGAAATATAAAGAGTCCTCCGACGGTAAGAAGAGTGTGGCGGACCAGGAAGAAGAAAAATTAAGCTGGCTGCGTCAGATTCTGGAATGGCAGCGGGATATGTCGGATAACCGGGAGTTCATGAGCCTGTTAAAGAGCGATCTGGATCTGTTCTCCGACAGCGTGTATTGCTTTACTCCGTCGGGAGATGTGCAGAATCTGCCCGCCGGTTCCACGCCGATAGATTTCGCTTACAGCATTCACAGTGCAGTGGGAAATAAGATGATCGGCGCCAAGGTAAACGGCAAATTGGTCAATATCGACTACGAGATCCAGAACGGCGACCGGATAGAGATCCTCACCTCCCAAAATTCTAAAGGGCCCAGCCGGGATTGGCTGGCCATTGTCAAGAGCACACAAGCGAAAAACAAGATCAATCAGTGGTTTAAAAACGAGTTCAAAGAAGAAAATATCACTCGCGGCAAGGACATGGTGAACCAGTACTGTAAAGTAAAGAGCATCAACCAGAGCGAGATTATGAAACCGGATTTCCAGGAAGTGGTACAGCGCAAATACGGCTTCCGGAATTGGGATTCCGTGCTGGCGGCCATCGGCCATGGCGGCTTAAAGGAAGGGCAGGTAGTCAACCGGCTGCAGGAAGAGCGGCAGAAGACCCTGAAAAAAGAGATTACCGATGAAAAGATCCTGGAGACAGTCTCCGAGGTCAAGGATAACCGGATCAGTATCGCTAAGTCCAAAAGCGGTATCGTGGTAAAGGGAATCCACGATGTGGCCGTGCGTTTCTCCAAATGCTGCAGCCCGGTTCCGGGAGATGAGATCGTAGGTTTTGTCACCAGAGGCCGGGGCGTGTCCATTCACAGGACGGACTGTGTGAATGTGATCAACTTACCGGACAGTGACCGGGTACGGCTGATCGACGCTGAGTGGCAGCAGCCGGATGAAGGGGCCGGCAACGGCTTGTATCTGGCGGAGCTTAAGATCTTCGGCAGGAACCGGATGGGTCTGTTGGTGGATGTATCCAAGATATTTACAGAGAAACAGATTGACATGACTTCGATCAATGTAAGGACCAGCAAGCAGGGAACGGCTACGATCAATGTCACATTTAATATTACCGGGCGGGAGCAGCTGAATCTGGTGATCGACAAGCTGCGCCAGGTAGAGGGAATCATGGATATTGAACGGACGACCGGCTGATCCGGTTCCCATGTGAAAAGAAAGAGGAGTAATGGCAATGGGAGCACTGGAAATTAAAATATATGCGGTGGGAATGCTTTCCACTAACTGCTATTTTCTGATCCATAAGGATACCAGGCAGATGGTGATCGTTGACCCGGGAGCGGACGCAGAGCGGCTGAAAGTCAAAATCGAGGAGCAAAAACTGAAACCACAGGCCATCCTTTTGACCCATGCCCATGGGGATCATATCCTGGGGGTGGAATATTTAAAGAATGCCTATCAGATTCCGGTCTATATACACGAGGTGGACAGTGAGCCGCTTCTGTATGCGGACAGGAATTTGTCTCTTATGTTCGGCAGTGAAACATCGATAAAAGCGGATGTATGCCTGAAGGATCAACAGGAGTTACAGTTAGCGGGTTTTGAGATCCGGGTCCTGTTCACACCGGGACATACAGCCGGGGGATGCTGTTATTATCTGCCGCAGGAACAGGTGCTGATGTCGGGAGACACGCTGTTTTATGACAGCATCGGCCGGACGGATTTTCCGGGAGGGAGCATGTCGGAGCTGCTTCGTTCTGTGCGGGATAAGCTGATGACTCTTCCGGATGAGACGGATGTCTATCCGGGACATGGAGAGCCGACTACGATCGGACGGGAGAGAGAATATAACGCCTGGATCCGGTAAGCGGATCTGGGCTGCGACCTAAGAACGGCTAACTTCGATGGAGGGAGAACCTCTTATTAACAGAGCCCGGGACAAACTCGCCGAAATACGGCTCGGACAGTGTCCCGGGCTCTGCGAGGTTCTCCCTCCATCTGCGTAACCCGTTCTAAGATCCGGCCTCAAGCGATTTGGCCCCACGAGATTTGCGGCCCATCCCCCCAAGGCCCCGCCGCTTTCCTCTCCTCCCTGCATGATAGCTGGCGGGATGGTTTTGACTTCGCGCTCTGTGTTGCTGTTATATTGCCGGGAATGTACGGGATCTTCTGCTTATGAAGTTGGATATAATCAGAGGAGTTTAAGAAGCATTTTTTATTCCGGTTTATTGGAATTAAGAATAATTTAGAATGTATGGAGTTATAAGAATGATTACGATTCAATTTGGTAACCGGGAGTTTTTGAATGAAATATTTCCGCTGGTGAAGTCGTTCTTTCCGGGGGAAGAGGTTGTTGTGACAGAGGAGCCTGTGGAGGAGGCCAGGATACAGATTCTGCTTCTGTATTTGGCGGGGACTATCGTGATTCGGCTGAATGGGGAAGAGGGCGTCTGTAAGGAGGTAACGGTTCCAAGAAACAGTGCGGACCGGATGGAGACTAAGAATGAATGTAAGCGGGCGGTGTACCAGCTTCTTGCAGAATATACGAAAAAGGAGCTGCCCTGGGGGAGCCTGACCGGGATACGGCCGACGAAGATCGCACTTTCTATGCTGATGGAAGGGCACAGGAATGTGGAGATCGCCGCGAAGATGCGGGAGGAGTATCTGGTCAGCAGGGAAAAGACCGCTTTGGCTATAGCGATCGCTAACCGGGAGCTGCATATTCTGAAGGATATTGATTATGAGGAAGGATACAGTATGTATGTGGGCATTCCTTTTTGTCCCAGTACTTGTCTTTACTGTTCTTTTACGTCATATCCGATTTCCGGATGGGAGAATCGGATAGAGGAGTATTTGCAGGCGCTGTTTCGGGAGATTGACGGAGTTGCCGAAATGTGCGGGCAGAAGAAGCTGAATTCTATTTATATGGGGGGCGGCACGCCCACGACGCTGATGCCGGATCAGATGGACCGGCTGCTTACCAGGCTGGAGGAGAAGTTTTCTTATGAGCACCTGCTGGAGTTTACGGTGGAAGCGGGGAGACCTGACAGTATTAGCAGAGAGAAGCTGGAGGTGCTCAGGAGCCATGGAATCAGCAGGATTTCCGTCAATCCGCAGACCATGAATCAGAAAACACTGGACGTGATCGGACGAAGGCATACGGTGGAGCAGACCGTAGAGGCTTATTATATGGCCAGGGAGCTGGGGTTTGATAATATTAATATGGATATTATTATGGGGCTGCCCGGGGAAGGGGCGGAGGAAGTTGCCTATACGCTGGAAGTGCTTAAGGAACTGGACCCGGATAATATTACGGTTCACTCGCTGGCGATTAAGAGGGCGGCCAGGCTGAATATGTTCCGGGAAGAGTATAGGGAGCTGAAGATCGAGAATACGGAGGAGATTATGAACCTGGCCTCACGTACCGCCAGGGACATGGGGATGGAGCCCTATTATCTGTACCGTCAGAAGAATATGGCGGGAAATTTTGAAAATGTAGGCTATGCAAAGGTTGACAAAGCCGGAATTTACAATATACTTATGATGGAAGAGATGCAGACGATTATGGCTCTGGGAGCGGGAAGCGTCAGTAAACTGGTTGTTCCCTCACAGAACCGGATCGAACGTTGCGGGAATGTGAAGGATGTGCCCACATATATCGGCAGGATTGAGGATATGCTTGAGCGTAAGCGGAATCTTTTGGCCGATGGGGTATAGGGATGGGATCGTATGGAGACGAGTCTGGAAAAAAAGAATTTCTTACAGCAGGATGTGTCCGATGGTATCAGCCACGCGATCTGTGTCAGTTGTCTGGCGGGGAGACTGGCTGGGGAGCTTCAGGAAGATCAGGCGATGTGCTATGATCTGGCTGTGGCCGGAACGATACATGACATCGGGAAAATAAAGCTGTCCTCTTATCTGTATGGCAGAGATGAGGAAGCGCTGGATGTAGAGCAGATGAAATACATCCATCAGCACACGGAGCTGGGGTATGAGATCGCCAGGGACCACGGCTATCCGGAACATATCCAGCAGTGGATTCTGCATCACCATGAAAATTACGACGGTTCCGGATATCCCTTTCATTTAAAAGGGGAAGAGATTCCCTACGGCGCCAGGATCTTGAGAATCTGCGACGTGTTCGCGGCGCTGACGGCGGACCGTCCTTACCGCAGGGCCTTTGATCTGGAGACGGCGATGGAACTGATGATTGAAGAAATAAAAAATTTCGATATGCGGATATTTCTGGCTTTTCAGCGGATGGTTCATGAGGATGACATCAGCGTGCTGCTAAACCAGAAGGACCTGCAGGTGGAAATACAGGAGGGAAAAATATGATAACACAGGCACCAAGAGGAGTACAGGACTGGTACGGTGAGAATATGCACCGGCGCGCGGTCGTAGAGAAGATTGCCAGGGATCTGGCCAGAACCTATAATATTACGGAAATCATTACCCCCGTTTTCGAGCATACGGTATTATTTCAGCGGGGCGTGGGCGAGACCACCGATGTGGTTCAAAAGGAAATGTATACGTTCGAGGACAAGGGCGGAAGAAGCATAACCCTGAAGCCGGAAGGTACCGCGGGGGTTATGCGTGCATACCTGGAACATAATCTGTATGCCAATCCCCAGCCTGTGAAGTTTTATTATGTAACCCCGGCATTTCGCTATGAGAAACCCCAGAGCGGAAGGCTGCGCCAGCATCATCAGTTCGGCGTGGAGTTCGTGGGCGCGCAGAGCCCGCTGGCGGAGGTAGAGGTAATCAGCCTGGTGGCGGCTCTTATAAAAAAACTGGGTCTGAAAGATGCGAAACTTCATATCAACAGCATTGGCTGTAAAGATTGCCGGAAGACATACAACGACGCGCTGCTTAAGTACCTGTCCGAGCATGAAAGCGAGCTGTGCGAGACATGCCGGGACCGGATGAAAACGAACCCGCTGCGGGTCATCGACTGTAAGGTGGACAGCTGTAAGAAGATTGTCAAAGATGCCCCCAGAACCATCGATTATCTGGATGAGGACTGCCGGAACCATTTTGAAGAACTGCAGGCGCTGCTGACAGAGCTTAAGATTCCTTTTGAGATCGACACGGGTATCGTCCGCGGGCTGGACTATTATACGAAGACCGTATTTGAGTTTGTGAATTCCGAAGGCTTTACCCTGTGCGGAGGCGGCAGGTACGACGGGTTGATTCATGAAATCGACGAGAAGCAGGACATCCCTTCCGTGGGATTCGGTATGGGGATCGAGCGTATTTTATATTTTCTGGACAAAGAGGGCGTGGATCTGCCTTCCATGGATGTGCCGGAGTTATATGTCGGTATTCTTGGAAAAGATGCGAAAGCCCGGGCGTATCGTCTGGTCAATGAGATAAGGTCTCACGGAATCATCGTGGAAACAGACTATCTGGACCGCAGCGTGAAAGCGCAGATGAAATATGCAAACAAAATCGGCGCGAAGAAAACCGTGATCATCGGCAGCGACGAGCTGGCCAACAACAGAGCCAATGTAAAGGACATGCAGTCCGGTGAGCAGACAGAGGTGGCTTTGGATGAGATCCCGGGGCTGTTTGCCTGAGAAACGGTGTTTATGTTATAAATATAAATGTATAAATTCGGTAAGTCAGGAAGGAATAAAAGTGATATGGCAGAGGCAATGAAGGGGTTGCACAGGACCCACAGATGTACAGAAGTGAGCAGTCAGAATATTGGGGAAATCGTAACCGTCATGGGATGGGTACAGAAGCGGCGGAATCTGGGAAGCATGATTTTTGTGGATCTAAGAGACCGTTCCGGATTGCTGCAGGTAGTATTTGAGACGAAGGATATCGGCGAGGAAGGCTTCGCCAAAGCGGAAAAATTAAGAAACGAATTCGTGATCGCCGCGGTCGGCCGTATTGAGAAGAGAGCCGGGGCAGTGAATGAGAATCTGGCAACAGGAGATATCGAGCTGCGGGCCAATGAGCTTCGGATCTTATCCGAATCGGAGACCCCTCCGTTCCCCATCGAGGAGGATTCCCAGACCAAGGACGAGCTGCGTTTAAAATACCGCTATCTGGACCTGCGCCGCCCGGATCTTCAGAGAAACCTGATCTTAAGAAGTAAAGTGGCCACTCTGGTCAGAAACTTTCTGGCAGAAGAGGGCTTCCTTGAGATAGAAACTCCCATCCTGGGAAAAAGCACGCCGGAGGGGGCCAGAGATTACCTGGTACCCAGCCGGATCCATCCCGGAAAATTCTACGGGCTTCCCCAGTCCCCCCAGCTGTTCAAGCAGCTGCTGATGTGTTCCGGATATGACCGGTATTTCCAGATCGCCAAATGCTTCCGGGACGAAGACCTGCGGGCTGACCGGCAGCCGGAATTCACCCAGATCGATATGGAGTTATCCTTTGTGGACGTGGACGACGTGATCGATGTCAACGAACGGCTGCTGGCCCGTGTGTTCAAAGAGGCGATCGGTGTGGAGGTAACCCTTCCGATCCCGAGAATGACCTGGCAGGAAGCTATGGACCGTTTCGGTTCCGACAAGCCCGACACCCGTTTCGGTATGGAGCTGGTGGATGTATCTGAGGCGGTCAGAGGCTGCGGCTTCGGCGTCTTTACCGGTGCGCTGGACAACGGCGGCAGTGTCCGCGGTATTAATGCCGAAGGGCAGGGCGCCATGCCCAGAAAGAAAATCGATGCTCTGGTAAACCTGGCAAAAGATTTCGGCGCGAAAGGCCTGGCTTATCTGGCGGTCAACGAGGACGGAACCTATAAGTCCTCCTTCGCCAAATTCATGACCGAAGAGGAGCTTAGCGCACTGGTGGAAGCCATGCGGGGAAAACCCGGGGATCTGCTGTTATTCGCTGCCGATCAGAACAAGGTCGTTTACGACGTACTGGGCAGCCTGCGGCTGGAGCTGGCGAAAAACCTGGGCCTGTTAAGCAAAGACCAGTTCAACTTCCTATGGGTAACGGAATTCCCCCTGTTAGAGTGGTCCGAGGAGCAGAACCGCTTCGTGGCCATGCACCATCCGTTTACCATGCCGATGGAGGAAGACCTGGAGCTTCTGGACACCGATCCGGGCAAGGTACGCGCCAAAGCCTATGACATCGTACTCAACGGCACCGAGTTGGGCGGCGGCAGTGTCAGAATCTTCCAGAATCATGTGCAGGAGAAGATGTTTGAGATATTAGGCTTCACCATGGAGGACGCCTATGAGCGTTTTGGTTTCCTGTTGAATGCCTTCAAATACGGTGTTCCGCCTCACGCAGGCCTGGCCTATGGGTTCGACCGTATGCTGATGCTGATGGCCGGTGAGGACAGCATCCGGGAAGTCATCGCCTTCCCGAAGGTAAAAGACGCTTCCTGTCTGATGACCGAGGCGCCCAATGTAGTAGACCTAAAACAGCTGGATGAGCTTGGTATTGCCATCCAGCCTGAAGAATAACAAAAGGGGACATGTCCATTTCGGTTTGGACATGTCCCCTTTCATAAAATGGCGGATCAATCCACCCGGTATGTGGATTCTAAGACCAGGATTTATTACCGCGTAATAAGATAAAGCACAAGAACCAGCTGTAGGAAAAAGATAACTGGTATCCCTATGGTGAAGGACTTGTGTTTTGTCTTATGCCGGAATACACTCATACCGATTCTGGCACCGATACTGCCTCCTAATATGGCGGACAGAAACAACATTTTCTCCGGGATACGCCATCTGTGGCGGACAGCTTTGGATTTATCGATACCCATCAGGGCAAATCCGACGAGATTAATCAACAAGAGATAGGCGAGAATCCAGAAACGATAATCCAATAATAAATTCATTACGGCTCCTTTCGCAGTTTTCATGCAATTTATGTAAAATCTTCTTTATTTATAACCACAGCTTATCATGAGACCACCTACTTTTCAATGAAAACCTATATTCCATTCTCGTACGCGGTATGTTATAATCTCACTAGAGCGAATAAGCATACAGGAGGAAAAGGAATGTATTCTTTAGATGAAGTAAAAGCAGTGGATATGGAAGTTGCGCAGGCAATTACGGACGAAATGGAACGCCAGAACAGCCATATCGAGCTGATCGCATCCGAGAACTGGGTAAGCAAAGCCGTGATGGCAGCCATGGGAAGTCCGATGACGAATAAATATGCGGAAGGGTATCCCGCCAAGCGGTATTATGGCGGATGCGAATGTGTGGATGTGGTGGAGAATCTGGCCATAGACCGCGCGAAGGAACTGTTCGGCTGCGATTATGCCAATGTACAGCCCCATTCCGGAGCACAGGCAAATATGGCGGTGTTCTTTGCTATGCTGGAGCCTGGTGATACCTTCATGGGTATGAATCTGGACCACGGCGGCCATCTGACCCATGGAAGCCCTGTGAACATGTCCGGAAAATATTTCCATGTAGTGCCTTACGGAGTGAACGACGAGGGATTCATCGACTATGACGAGGTGCGCAGGATCGCGCTGGAAGCAAAACCGAAGCTGATCGTGGCAGGGGCCAGCGCCTATGCCAGAACCATTGATTTCAAGAAGTTCCGCGAGATCTGTGATGAGGTCGGAGCATATCTGATGGTAGATATGGCCCACATCGCCGGACTGGTAGCGGCGGGGCTTCATCCAAGTCCTGTCCCGTACGCAGATGTGGTTACCACTACGACCCATAAGACTTTAAGAGGACCCAGAGGCGGCATGATCCTGGCCAACGAAGAGGCGGCTAAGAAATTCAATTTCAATAAGGCGATTTTCCCTGGTATCCAGGGCGGCCCTCTGATGCATGTGATCGCTGCCAAAGCAGTATGTTTTAAGGAAGCTCTGACGGATGACTTCAAAGTATATCAGCAGCAGATCGTCAAGAACGCACAGGCTCTCAGTAAAGCTCTCATGGAGCGCGGTATTAAAATCGTTTCCGGAGGGACGGATAATCATATGATGCTGGTAGATCTGACCAATCTGGATCTGACCGGAAAAGAAACTGAAAAATTACTGGATGAAGCACATATCACATGTAATAAGAATACGATTCCCAATGATCCAAAGTCCCCGTTTGTTACCAGCGGTATCCGCCTGGGAACACCGGCCGTCACCAGCCGCGGGTTGAATGAGGAGGATATGGTACAGATCGCAGAGGCTATCTCCATCATGCTGCATGAAAAGGATGCCGGCAAGGAGAAGGCGATGGCAATCGTTAAGAAGCTGACGGACCAGTATCCGCTGATTGGGTAATGCTTGGAGGGAAGCAGCATGAAAGTCATGAATCTTTTTCGTGATAAAGCAAAGGATATGAATGGTTGTCAGCCTGTTACAATTGCTTTTTTAGGCGACAGTGTCACACAGGGGTGTTTCGAAGTGTTTTTCAAAAACAACGGAGAGGTGGAAACGGTATATGACGTGAACTGCGCGTACCACAGCTACCTGAAAAACATTCTGACTACTTTGTATCCGAATGTCGCGGTCAATATAATAAATGCCGGTATCTCAGGAAACACTGCGGAACAGGGATATGCGCGTATAGAGCGTGACGTGATGAAATTCCAGCCTGATCTTGTGGTGGTGTGCTTCGGCCTCAACGACTGCGGACAAGGACAGGATTATATCAACGTATATGCGGAGTCCCTGGGAAAAATATTTGAAAGACTGAAAAACGAAGAAATCGAAACCATCTTTATGACTCCCAATATGATGAATACGGAGGTCAGCTGCCATATCAAGGATGAGAGAATCCGTGAAATCGCCGTCACAGCCCAGGAAAATCAGACCGGCGGGCTTATGGATCTGTATGTGGAAAAAGCCAGAGAAGTATGCCAAAGTCATCAGATCCCGGTATGTGACTGTTATAAGGACTGGAAAGCACTGGAAAGTAATGGAGTAGACATAACGGAAAGACTGGCAAACTACATTAACCACCCGGATCGAAAAATGAATTGGCTGTTTGCGGTTCGGCTATTTGAAATGATGAATGGGGAACGATAAGGGTATTCAAAATGTAATTTGCCCTCTGATTTGGCGGCGGGTGATTAAAACGGCAGGACTTTGCAGGGAACCGGCAAAGTCCCGCCGTTTCTTTTAGCGGATTTTGTTGAAAAGTAAGAAAATCTTAAGAAAATTATGTCGGGATTTAATATACAAACAACTCTGATATGTTATAATGGTGGAAAAGTGTATTTTGCTATCGGGCTGTTTGGACGGTTGAATTCCATACAGAAGGCATGGTATAATGGGCAGCAGGCACAAAGGAAAGGGGTGGGAGAATGGCAGAAGAAAAAGAGCCGGTGATTCAGGTAAAGAATTTGTATAAAGTCTATTCTGTAGGTGAGAACCGGGTGTTCGCTCTCAACGGGGTAGATTTTACTATATATAAAGGCGAATTCTGTTCGATTGTAGGTACCTCAGGTTCCGGCAAATCCACATTGTTAAATATGCTGGCCGGCCTGGAAAAACCTACGAAAGGCGATATTATCATAGGCCGGCAGCACATCGAAAAGATGACGGAGAATCAGCTGGTGAAGTTCAGACGGGAGAGGGTCGGATTTATTTTCCAGTCCTTTAATCTGTTGGGAACGATGAATGCCAGGGAAAATGTAGCGCTGCCTCTGACATTCAGAGGGATGGCAAAAAAGGAGAGGCTGAAGCGGGCAGATAAGATGTTAAACCTGGTGGGGCTTAACAAGCACAGGACCCATAAGCCGACCCAGATGTCCGGCGGACAGCAGCAGAGGGTAGGCGTGGCCAGAGCCCTGGTGGTGGAACCGGAGATCATCTTTGCTGATGAGCCGACGGGTAATCTGGATTCCCATACATCCGCGGATGTGATGAATCTGATGAGGGAAATCGTGGAAAGAGAAAAACTGACGCTGGTGATGGTAACCCATGATACGCATCTGGCCGGTTTCGCGGACCGGATTTTCCATATCAGCGACGGTAAAATACTTAAAATCGAAGACAATCGTAAACACAGGGAGGAAGTAGAAGATGAGCAAGTGTAAGAAACTGATTACCATATTATTATGCGGTATTATGGTCTTTGGGATGAGCCTGACAGCTTTTGCCGAGACACCAACGTCTGGATCTACAGATACATCGGGAGGTGTGGCGAATCCGACAGCTCCCCCAAATAATCAGGATCCAACGCCGAATCCGCCCCAGTCCAACAACATCAACGGGAATGTCATGGTAGGCGGCACCTGGCAGACGCCGGTCGCCAATGCCGGAGGTCTGGTAAATGTAGTTCTTCCGCTGGTCAACATGGCGGAATTATCCGTAACGGATGTAATCGTAACTCCGGTTATCAGCGGTGATCCAGCCGTCTGGCCTTTTGAAATAGAAAAATCCAGTTATACGGAAACCCTGCCGATCCTGCCCGGCGAAGACTGCGGCCTGGGACCCAACGAGCGCCGCCAGGAGATCACCTGGACTCTGAAAACCAGGAAAGACGCCGTCAACGGTTATCAGCCCGTCACCTTCCAGGTACAGTTCAAGAATCCGGATGAGTCCGCGGGAAGCGCGAGCCTTGTCACCTATGTAAAAGTTACCGGTGGTACCGGCGCGAATTCTGCGCAGGGAACTGGTTCCGTTCCCAGGGTGATCATATCCGGCTTTACCACTAACCCGGAAAACGTACGAGCAGGCGAAAGTTTTGATCTTACCCTACATATCCGCAATACCTCCAAGAGCACAGTGGTATCCAACTGTGAATTTGATATCCAGACCACGGAGGAGACCACATCCAGCGGCGGCACCGGCGGTACCACGACCAGTGTCAGCGCGCCAGCGTTTCTTCCCACGTCAGGTTCCAGCACGATATTTGTGGACAAGATCGCAGCCGACAGCACAAAAGACGTTACAATTAACATGACGCCCCGGGCAGACCTGATGCAGAAGCCTTACGCGATCAGCGTCAATATGAAATACGAGGATGCCAACGCCAAAGAATACACGGCCGACGCCAGCGTATCCATTCCGGTCAAGCAGGAAGCGAAGTTAGACGTCAGCGAACCAGAGGTGATGCCGGAGTCCGTAGAAGTCGGACAGCAGACCAACATTATGTTCAGTATTTACAATACCGGTAAAACCATTCTCTACAACGTATCCGTAAAATTCCAGGGTGATTCGATCAACGGCGGAGAAGCATATCTGGGTAATATCAGCCCGGGAGCCACCGGTAATGTAGATACCATGGTAAATGGAATCCAGGCAACCATGGATGAAGGTATCGTAAAAGCCGTAATCACCTATGAAGATGATGCCGGTAATGCGGCAACTCTGGAAAAAGATATCACGCTCTACGTGACGGAGCCCATGGCGATGGATCCCGGTATGATGGATCCCGGCATGATGGACCCGGGAATGGAGGAGCAGGGCGGCGGCTTTAATATCTGGTTTGTCCTGGGCCCAGTGATTGCTTTAGTAGTGATCGGCGGTATTGTTGCGATAGTGATTATCCGTAAAAAGAAAAAAGAAAGATTAGAAAGGGAAGGTATCGAGGATGAAATTGCTGGACTTGATCAAGATGAGCATCAGTAACCTCTGGAGAAGGAAGCTTCGTACCATCCTAACGATTCTGGGCGTAATTATCGGAACAGCATCCATAGTTGTCATGATTTCCCTGGGTATCGGTCTGAACAAGTCGATGATCGACAGTGTGGAAGAATCCGGAGGACTTACAACGATCAATGTATCCAGCGGCGGCGGTGGGGATATGATGTATTATGGAGGCGGTATGGCAGTGGCTGTCGATTCCTCATCCTCCAGCTCCAGCAGTAACGAGCCGGTATACCTGACCGATGAAATGATAGAACAGTTAAAACAGCTGCCCCACGTCACGGTCTGCTCGCCGGTACTCAGCACTTCCGTGCTGGCGAAGCAGGGAGCTTACGAGTCCTGGCTGCAGATACAGGGAATGGATCTGGATGCCCTGGAGCGAATGAATTATCCGCTGGCAGAAGGGACCATGCCAGAACCCGGCAGCAGTGAGCTGAAGTTTGTATTTGGAAATATGGTCATACAGGATTTCTATAATCCGAAATCCAACAGCGGAGGCTACTGGCAGACAGGAGAGCTTCCGGACGTAGATCTTATCAATCAGCCGTTGTTCCTGATCTTTGACACGGACGCTTACTATCAGTCCCAGGATCCGCAGAGCGGTATCGCGCCTCCGAAGAAATATATGGGTCAGGGTGTAGGGCTTCTGGAAGGAGGTCCGGAAGACTGGAAACAATACAGTTATTCCACCTATTGTGACATCGAAGCTCTGAAAAAGCAGCTGCAGAAGGTATTCAAAGGGAAAGTGATTCCCGGACAGCCCACAACGGCATCCGGAAAGCCGAGAAAAGAGTTGGTGTATAATTCAGCCTATGTCCAGATCGATGAGATGGACAATGTTATGGATGTACAAAAGCAGATACAGGCCCTGGGACTGCAGGCCAGCAGCGAGGTAGAATGGCTGGAGCAGGCACAGAAGCAATATCGGTCCATTCAGGCAGTCCTGGGCGGCATCGGTGCGGTATCCCTGTTCGTAGCAGCGATTGGTATAGCGAATACCATGATGATGTCGATCTATGAGCGGACCAAGGAGATCGGTATCATAAAGGTGCTGGGCTGCAATATGAAGAATATCCGGACCATGTTCCTGATGGAGGCAGGTTTCATCGGCCTCATCGGAGGATTCCTGGGGAATCTGTTAAGTATGCTGATCTCGAAAATCATAAACTATGTAGTCGTGGCCATGCAGGGCGCCGATATGGCAGGTACCACCTCCTATATTCCGCCGTGGCTGATGCTGGTATCGCTGGTATTCGCGGTTCTGGTGGGTATGCTGGCCGGATTCTTCCCGGCTCTTAGGGCAATGAAGCTCAGTCCTCTGGCCGCGATTCGGACAGAGTAAACGAAAAAGGCGTTGGAAAATATCAGTTGCCCCTTTGCCGGGGTAAACGTATATGTTTCCGACGCCTTTTCTGTGTTAAGAATGATCCTGACATAGCTCAGGTATTTTGATAAAAGAGGACATCCTCCTCCAGGAGGACTGGATGGGGAACGGCAGATTCCGCGATGGAAACGGCACAGTTCTTAGGGACTCCGGTACCCCAGAACTTCGCGAGGGGGACTTCACGGAAATAATAGAGCATCCCCCGGATGATACATCCATGAGCGGCGATGAGGATCGTATCGTCCTGCAGATCCTCCCGCAAAAAGAGTTCCCTGAGAAACCCCGTACCCCGGCGGATCACTGAGGCCAATGTTTCGCCTCCAGCAGGCGGTATATAATGAGCGGAATCGCCAAAGAAGTTATCAAAATCCGGCGGAACGGTCCGCCCAGGCTCGATACAGCGCATCCCTTCATACAGACCGAAATTAATCTCTGCCAGCCGTTCATCGGTCTCAATAGAGATACCCCGTCCCTGTAAAATGATCTCCGCCGTATGAAAAGCGCGGGAAAGGGGACTTGAGAAGGCTTTGGTAAAGGGAATTCCGGCCATTCCATGTGCAGTTTTCTGAGCCAGCTGAATACCCTCTGTGCTCAGGGGGATATCCGTATGCCCCTGAATTCTTCTTACCTTATTCCACTCCGTAATTCCATGCCTCACAATATAAACCTTCATAGTTTCCTCCAGTGCCGCATTTACTGCGGCTAAATTCAGGTATGCGTCGCACGCGTTCCTCCAGTGCCGCATTTACTGCGGCTAAATTCAGGTATGCGTCGCACGCGTTCCTCCAAACCCATTAATCAGCCAGGGTTAACCCGGACAGGTCCGGTTCTATAGTCAGTGAATAATTGGTATAATAAACGACGAACCCAGGTTTGCTGCCGTTTGGCTTCTTCACATTCTTCTTCTCTGTATAATCGATTTCCACTTTTCCGGCCTCCCGGCCTTTTGAGTAATAGGCCGCAAGGCGGCCCGCCTCCTCGAAGACCCGGTCCGGAAGTTCAGCACCTTCCGATTTTACAATGACATGGGAGCCTGGGATCCCTTTGGCATGGAACCACCAGTCATTCCCGGAAGCGAATTTAAAGGTAAGCTCTTCATTCTGATAATTATTTTTTCCCACATACATATGATAGCCGTCACTGGAAACATAATGGAACGGTTTAGAAGTAATCTTAACCTTCTTGCCGGTATTTTTTCTCCTGATATATCCGGACTCCACCATCTCTTCCTTAATCTGTACCAGATCTTCTTCAGAAAGCGCGATATCCAGGGAGGCACCGATACTTTCCAGGTGCAGAATCTGGTCATGTGTCTGCTTTAACAAAGATGCAAGGGCTTCCGCCGTCCGTTTCAACTTATTATATTTATCAAAATACTTCTGCCCGTTCTCCAAAGGGGTAAGCATGGGATCCAGTGGAATAGTGATCATCTCATTTGTATAATAATTCAGCGCTTCCATAGACTTAGAACCCGGTTCCACATGATACCCATAAGTATTGATCAGTTCACCATACACTTTATATTTGTCTTTTTTCTCCGTATCCTTCATCTGCTTCAGCTGAATCTCATATTTTTTCCGATCCCTGTCCAGGATGGTCTGCACGACGCGTCTGAGATCCGAAGAGCGCTGCCGGATTCTGGTAACCGTATTTTTCGCCGCATAGTAGGCCTCCAGTGCCATAGAGATCGTATCATAGTTCCGGCAGGTGAGATCCCTGTATTGGGTCAGCTTTATACTGGAGAATTCAACAGGTATCCGGCCGTCGTTTACGATATTGGGAACAAAACGGGCTTCCCTCACGTCCTCCATCAGCAATTCGAACATCCGGAACAGATGCAACCGTTCCCTTTCACCCATCGTATTTGCCGGCTGGTCCGATTCCAGGGATGCGCGGAAGCATAATTCTTCAGCGATCAGCGGGCTAATTCCCGTAAGAGAGGTATAAAGCGCCTTAGACAGCTTCATCGGTTTGCTGAAAACCACTTTCAGAAACTGGTCCCGGTCAATCAGCAGCGGATCCTGCTTGTCCTGCGTCTGCGGAATAAAATATTCTCTTCCCGGAAGGACTTCCCTCACCGAACTCATCTGTGCCGGAACATGCTTAATACTGTCAATAATCATACCGTCATCCCGGCAGAAAATAATGTTGCTGTGTTTTCCCATAATTTCCACCACCAGGGTTTTGCGGCACAGATCCCCCAGTTCATCCAGATGTTCAATCTCAAAACGCAGAATACGCTCCAGCCCCGGCTGAGTCACCTCCAGAATACGTCCGTTACTGATATGCTTGCGCAGCAGCATGCAAAAATTCGGCGCCGTCATGGGACTTTGCTTATTCGTTTCTGTAATATAAACCAGAGGAAGGCCTGCATCGGCGGACAATAGCAGGCGGAACTGATTTTTCTGATTTTTTAAGGTAAGCAGCAATTCATCTTTTTCGGGCTGCGCAATTTTATAAATACGGCCGCCGGTCAGCATATCATTCAATTCTTTTGCCAGATTGGCAATAACGATTCCATCAAAGGCCATTTTACACTCTCCTGTTCTTTCTTCTCATTGTTATACTATATCTAGTTTTTGCAAAGTTATCAAGTGCGGCTTTTGAAATAAAGTTTGGATCCGAGAAAAGGGGGGGATTGACAGGAAAATCGGTAAGTGAATTGGGAAATGGATAAAAAACTCTTCCCAAGCCTAGGATTTTATGATAGTTTGTATAGGAGTGAGGTAGGGAAGGTTGAACATTAGGATGTTCATCTATACCTATATGTGCAGAAAAATGCACGTATGGAGGAAAATATGGAAAAACAAAAGTTTAAATTAACACAGGAAGAAAGCAGAAGCTTTTACAGGCGGATGTTTGCTCTGGTTCTTCCTATGGCATTGCAAAATTTAATTAATGTAGGTGTGACAACCGCCGATGTGGTAATGTTGGGAAGAGTGGGGGAGACGGTGTTATCCGCCTCATCCCTGGCAAATCAGATTTATTTCATATTAAATCTGATTTTTTTCGGCATGACTTCAGGTGCCATGGTGCTGACCGCCCAGTATTGGGGAAAACGGGATGTTGTGGCTATTGAGAAAATCCTGGGGATCGCGATGGGGATCACTATGGTGATCGCGGTGGCTTTTACTGTGGTGACGCTGTGTATCCCGGCTGCGCTGATGAAAATATTTACGGCAGAAGAAGATGTAATCGCAGAGGGCGTGGTGTATCTTCGGATCGTCGCATGGTCCTACGTCCTGTCGGGGATTACGATGGTATATCTGTATATTATGAGAAGCGTGGAAAAGGTAATGATATCGACCTGTGTGTATCTGGTTTCGCTGATTGTCAATATCGGCTTGAACGCGATATTTATTTTTGGACTTCTGGGCTGTCCGGCTTTGGGAATCGCCGGTGCGGCGCTGGGAACCCTGATCGCCAGAATTGTGGAACTGTTGATCGTGATCTGGTATGCGAAATTTAAAAACCGCAAAGTACGTTTCCGCTTCCGCTATATGTTCCGGTTTGATTCGCTGCTGCTGAAGGATTTTATCGTCTATTCCATTCCGGTTATGATAAATGAACTGCTCTGGGGAGCCGGAATGTCCGCGATAGCAGCCATTATCGGACATCTGGGGAGTCCTGTAGTGGCGGCCAATTCCGTGGCTCAGGTGTGCCGCCAGCTGGCCACAGTCGTAGCTTTCGGCCTATCATCCGCCACGGCGATCATGATTGGAAAAGCGATCGGTGAGGGCAAATATGATTTTGCGGAGGCCTATGCCCGTAAATGCGTGAAACTGGGCATCCTTTTCGGCATTGCGGGGTCCAGCATCATTCAGCTGCTCCGGCCGGTGCTTTGGAGCTACTTAAGCCTGACGGACGAGGCTTTCCGTTATCTGAGCGTAATGCTGTTCGTCATGGCCTACTTTATTGTGGCCCAGGCTTATAATACCACCTTGGTGGTAGGGGTCTTTAGAGGCGGGGGGGACATCAAATTCGGTCTTTTCCTGGACGCGGTGATGATGTGGTGCGGCTCCATCTTCGGAGGATTTCTGGCGGCTTTTGTATTCCGGCTTCCTATCCCTATCGTGTACATGATACTGGTCAGCGACGAGGTGCTGAAGCTTCCATTCTCCACCTGGAGGTTCCGTTCCAAAAAATGGCTGAAGAATGTGACAAGAGATTAAATTTATTTACATATTTCGATTAAAATCCTTGATATCTAAAAAAAATGCAGGTATAGTATACAAAGGCAAACACACTAAACTTACATGAGAGTATGAGGAGGGATCACATGGATATGAATTTATCCGCCAAAAAGAAGCTGATTCTGGGCATTCAGCACGTGCTGGCCATGTTCGGAGCAACCGTTTTAGTTCCGGCCCTGACCGGTTTAAGCACATCAATCACCCTGTTCTGCGCCGGCCTCGGCACCCTGTTGTTTCATTTTGTAACCAAGAGAAAAGTGCCGGTCTTCCTGGGATCCAGTTTTGCGTTCATGGGCGGAATCATTGCCGTCATCGGGGATTCCCGCTTAGGAGATCCGGATTTTATGGACAAGCTGTCCGCAGTCAAAGGCGCTCTGATCATCGCGGGTCTGATCTACGTATTATTTTCCATTCTGATCAAACTGGTCGGATATGAAAAAGTCAATAAGCTTCTGCCCCCGATCGTAACCGGACCGGTTATTATCGTCATTGGCTTAAGGCTCAGCTCCACCGCCATCAATTCTGCTTTTTATCACAACGGGGCATTCAGCCTGAAAGCCGTATTTGTCACGGTAGTCGTTCTGGCGGTAGTCATCGCCATATCCGTATTTGCAAAGGGCATCTATAACCTGATGCCGATCCTGTTCGCGATCATAGCCGGCTACCTGGTCTGCATCCCCATGGGATTCCTGGATTTCACACCGGTACAGCAGGCTCATTTCTTTTCATTTATGGACAAAGATATCATCGCCCAGGTCCTGGCACTGCCCACCTTTAAGGCGGATGCGATCCTGGCCATCGCCCCCATCGCTCTGGTTACATTGATCGAGCACGTAGGCGATATCACCACCAACAGCGCAGTAGTAGGCAAGAACTTTATGATAGACCCCGGTATCCACAGAACGATCCTGGGAGACGGCTTAGCCACCGCTCTGGCAGGCTTCCTCGGAGGCCCCGCCAACACCACCTACGGTGAAAACACCGGTGTCTTAGCCGTAACCAAAGTCTACGATCCCAGCGTTATCCGTGTCGCAGCAGTATTTGCCATGCTTCTGGGTATCCTCGGCAAGTTCGGAGGCCTGATTTCCAGTATTCCCGGTCCCGTAAGCGGCGGCATCAGCATCGTCCTCTATGGAATGATCGCCTCCGTAGGTGTCCGGATCCTGATCAACAACCGCCTGAACTTCGGTAACAGCCGGAACCTGATGATCGCCTCCATTATAGTCGTCCTGGGCATCGGATGTGACAGCATTCCCGTAACCTCCACCGTAACCATCTCCGGACTGGCCCTGGCTGCCGTCGTGGGTATGATTCTGGCCGCTGTGTTACCGGAAGGCCATGATTCTGTACTGCCTCGGGAGGAGTAGTTCTGATAGGGGGGCAGGGCCTGATGGAACCGGAATTCTGGGACAGTCTGGCAGAGGCCGGGCCTGGCTCCCGCTCCCGGATAAAATAGCATCCCGGAAAAAGCAACCTCATGAACAGTTCCGGGAGCCTCTTAAAACAGGGAGAAGAGCGGCAGAGGGCCGCCCTTCTCCCTTGAGTCTCCCTCCACTATTCGGCCATGCTTTTTCCGGGATGCTATTTTATCCGGAAGCGGGAGCCAGGCCCGGCCTCTGCCAGACTGTCCCAGAATTCCGGTTCCATCAGGCCCTGCTCTAATTAGAGCTTAGAAGTGCCGGATCAATGACGTGGTACTGGTGTTATATTTCTTTTGTCTCAATGTCTGTGATTACCGCTCGTATCGTTTTATGGCCTATGGGGACATGAAACAGTCGGATTCTGTAAAAGATGGAGATATATAGGACTGCTCAAATAGAAAAGAGATGTTATAAATATAAGTAGATTTGGATTTCATAAAAAGAACCTTTTATTTTTCAGACTGTCTATATGGCAAGAAGCGGATTGGACAGTGGAAGATAGAAGGTTCTTTAAGTATCTATACCTTAGTTGTAATCATTTTTCCTGTTTTCGTGTTTCTGAAACGATACGTTCTATCTTCTTAAGCATTCATATTATAAAACCATGAGTCGATCGTATTTCGCCAGTACCAAAGCAGGCGGGAAATGGGGCGGGGGGAGAACCGGAATGTCTGTGGGGAAAAACATTGAGGGAGGAGCTTAGAGATATGGGCGGGGGCGGGTAAGAATCCCCGTTTTTCGGAGTATGTTTGAGCGCAGCGAGTTTGCGTAGAAAAATGTAATAAGGGATTCTTACCCGCCCCCGCCCATATCTCTTAGCTCGTCCCGAAGTTTTTCCCCACAGACATTCCGGTTCTCCCCCCGCCCCATTTCCTGCCGGCCCTTTGAAAATATCAGAACATATATTCGAAATCCCCTTGCCTTTTTCGGGTAAATATGATAGGATAATACAAACGTACGTTCGAAAAAGGAGCGATTTCATGAGAATAGGAAAGTCGATGGGCTTGATGGAGAAATTGGAGATACTTTCAGATGCGGCGAAATATGATGTAGCCTGTACTTCCAGCGGCGTGGATCGCAATGGTGATGGAAAGGGGATCGGTAATTGTGTAGCTGCGGGGATTTGCCATAGCTTTTCCGCAGACGGCAGATGCATTTCGCTGCTGAAGATACTATTTACTAACGAATGTATTTATGACTGCAAGTATTGTTTGAACCGGGCGTCGAATGATATACCCAGGGCATCGTTCAGTCCGGATGAGATATGTGAGCTGACGATGGGGTTTTATAGAAGGAATTATATTGAAGGGCTGTTTTTGAGCTCGGGGGTTCTTTATAGTCCGGATTATACGATGGAGCTGCTTTATCAGACTTTGTATAAGCTGCGGACGGTTTGGCATTTTCAGGGTTATATTCATGTGAAAGCAATTCCGGGAGCGTCTCAGAGCCTGATTGATAAGACGGGGTTTCTGGCGGACCGGATGAGTATTAATCTGGAATTGCCGACTGCGGATAGTCTTAGGATGCTGGCCCCGAATAAGCATAGAAAGACTATCTTAAAACCGATGCGGCAGATTCAGACCCGAATGGCCGAAAATAAGAATGAGCTGATGGTGTATCGCCATGCGCCGAAGTTTGTGCCGGCAGGACAGAGCACGCAGATGATCATTGGGGCTACGCCGGAGACGGATTTTCAGATTGTTTCGGTTGCGCAGTCTTTGTATGATCAGTTTTCGCTTAAGCGGGTGTTTTATTCCGCTTTTGTTCAGGTGACGGAGGATGCAAGTCTGCCGGCGCTGCCGGGAGGGCCTCCGCTGCTGCGGGAACATAGGCTGTATCAGGCAGACTGGCTGTTGCGGTTTTATGGTTTTCGGGCAGATGAACTTCTGTCGGCAGATAAGCCGAACTTCAATGTGCTGCTGGACCCCAAATGTGATTGGGCGCTGCGCCATCTGGAACAATTTCCGGTTGAGATTAACAGAGCTGATTTCTATACGCTGCTGCGTGTGCCCGGAATCGGAAATAAATCCGCCCAGCGGATCGTGAAGGCCAGAAGACTTGGCGTTCTGGATTTTGCGGATATTAAGAAGATGGGAGTAGTCCTGAAAAGAGCGTTGTATTTTATCACCTGCAAAGGGAAGATGATATATCCGACGAAGCTTGAGGAAGATTATATTACCAGGAATCTGCTGAATCTGGATGAAAAACTTCCGGTGCATAAAGACGAGGTCCGCTATCGGCAGCTGTCATTATTTGATGATATGAAAATGACCCGCGATCCTACCATGGAAGAACGGCTGCAGACTGTGAGCGGACAGATCTGAGGGATAAGTGATCGGATGAAACGGAGGGAACCAGATGTGGAAAAGGTGATTTTTGTCTGCGAAGACAGTCTGGACGGGATATTCACCGGTATCTATGATGCCTGGGACAGCCGGTATGGTCATGAAAATGTAAAATTGATCATAGAATCAGAAGAGACAATGGAGTTATTTGCCAGGTATGTGGAGGTTGTGGCTGACGGGGAAAAAGCGGAAAAGGTGGCTCGTACGCTGAAGAGGCGGTTAGGGGACGAGGTATTTGAGATGATCTGTCAGGCGGCGGCTTCCTGCGCTTCTGAGAAGGCGGATGCGCTGTATCGGGTTGTTGTGAAAGGCCTGTCCATGTCAAATGGGAAGAAAGTTATGGACGCGCTGGCAGATCCAAATGTCTGTCGGGTATTCGAGCTGAGCCGCCAGGCGGGCTATGAGGCTCATCATTTGACAGGTTTTATCCGGTTTCAGGAGCTGAAGGGGGGGATCCTGTTTTCACGGATTCGGCCGAAGAATAATGCACTTACTCTGATAGGACCACATTTTGCCGACCGGCTGCCGCAGGAAAACTGGGTGATTTATGATGATGGACGGGAGCTTTTTTTGATGCATCAGGCAGGAGGATACTGGGGGCTGATGCAGGGTCAGGCGCTGAACGAACAGTGGCTTGCTGATATCAGCGAGGAGGAGGATCAGTTCCGGCAGCTGTGGAGGCTTTTTACGAAAAGCATCAGTGTTCAGGCAAGGGAGAACAGATTGCTTCAACGTCAGAATCTGCCGCTGCGGTTCAGGAATTATATGCCCGAATTTACGCAGGAAGTCAGGTAAGAGAAGCGCTTTTCCACTTGTAACTGCGGATAAAAGGTATTATGTTATCTACATTTCGCTAGAATTTTGTCGACACATTCGGTACAGAATGAATAAAAATTCGGTTTTTACAAACGGGAAACTCTTTTTGAAATTGTCACTTTTGTGCGAAATTATGAAAAATCCAATAGGGTCATATTAAAAAATTACAAATTTAGTTAAAAACAGGTTAAATTTGGGAACATTGGACAGAATTGACAAATAGACTAAATAGTGGGATAATTCAAACGAAATCGATACCACATGTATTAGTTCTATTTTATTTAAGGAAGTGTTTGCTATGGAGAAACGAAAAATCAAGTTGTCCGCAACAGAAGATGTAAGAGAGTTCGTAGCCGCGGCTGAGAAATGTGATTTCGATGTGGATATTTTTTATAATCGCTTTGTGGTTGATGCGAAGTCCATTTTGGGCGTTTTGAGCATGGACCTGACCAAAGAATTGACAGTTCGTTACGGCGGAAATGACCTCCGGTTTGAGAACATCTTGGATAAATATTCGATTGCATAACCGTATGCGACCTATTAATTGATTTTGATGCGGAACAATGAGCCCTCTATCCTGTAAATCATATGGGATGGGGGGCATTTTCAATTTGAGGCAAAAGCGGTACACAGGTTTCCTTCTTGACGCGGCCCGGCGGGAAGGGGATAATAGGGTACAGAAGACCTGAAGGAGATAGGAAGATGTCGGATACAGTGATAAAGATATCGGTGCGCAACCTGGTGGAGTTTATTCTGCGGGAAGGGGATATCGATAACCGGAGGAAAGCCGGGAAAGATACGGAAGCGATGCAGGCTGGAAGCAGAATTCACCGGAAGATCCAGCGGCAGATGGGCGCCGGTTACCGGGCGGAGGTTCCTTTGAAGATCACCGTGCCGGCTGGGGATTATGACATATGTGTGGAAGGCAGGGCTGACGGTATTCAGGAACAAGAGGGAACGGTCCTGATCGACGAAATTAAAGGAATCTATATGGATCTGGAACATCTGGAAAGACCGATAGGCGTGCATCTCGCACAGGCAAAATGCTATGCTTATATCTATGGGCAGGAACAGGGGCTTGCCCATATTGCGGTTCGGATGACCTATGTTAACCTGGATACGGAATTTGTAAAATATTTCGAGTCGGAATATGAGTTCCCGGAATTGGAGAAGTGGTTCGGGGATCTTATGGAAGAATATAGAAAGTGGGCTGATTTTCAGTTCGCATGGAGAAAAATCCGAAAGGATTCCATCCATAATATTGAATTTCCCTTTCCCTATCGGGAGGGCCAGAAGGAACTGGCCGCCCAGGTATATCGCACCATGTATCAGAAAAAACGGCTTTTCATACAGGCACCCACCGGTGTCGGTAAGACGATATCCACGGTTTTTCCGGCGGTGAAAGCGGTGGGGGAGGAGCTGGGAGATAAGATCTTTTATCTGACAGCCAAAACGATCACCCGTACGGTGGCCAGTGAGGCATTTTCCCTGCTCCGGGAACAGGGGCTGCGTTATAAGACGGTAATTATCACAGCAAAAGAGAAAATGTGCGCCTGCGAGGAGATGGAATGTAATCCGGAGCACTGCCCTTATGCGAAAGGGCATTATGACCGGGTGAATGATGCGGTCTATGCACTGCTGACAAAAGAAGATAACTTTACCAGAGAGGTTTTAAGCGCTCATGCTAAGGAATATGAGGTTTGTCCATTTGAGTTCTGCCTGGACGTTTCCACATGGTGCGACGGCATAATCTGTGATTATAATTATGTGTTCGATCCAAAGGTTTATCTGAAGCGCTTTTTCGCGGACGGGGTCAAAGGGGACTATCTGTTTTTGATCGATGAAGCCCATAACCTGGTGGAGCGGGCAAGAGAAATGTACAGCGCTGCTCTGATCAAAGAAGATTTCCTGGAGCTGAAAAAGGTGGTCAAACCTGTGCGGCCAAAGCTTTCAAAAGAACTGGACAGCTGCAATAAGCGGCTTTTGGCTATGAAGAGAGAATGCGATACTTACCAGCTCCTGCCGGATATCGGCGATTTTATCATGGCTCTTATGAGGCTTGCGGCGGAGCTGGAGAAATTTCTGGAAGAATGGGAACAGGATGAGATCCGTACCCAGGTGTTTGAGTTTTACATGCAGGTCAGGGACTTTCTGAATATTTACGACCGGGTGGATGAAAACTATGAGATTTACACAGAGCACATGGAAAACGGCAATTTCCAGCTGAAACTTTTCTGCATTCATACGGCCAGAAACCTGAAAGAATTTTTGGATAAAGGAAACAGTGCGGTCTTTTTTTCAGCGACTTTGCTGCCGCTTCGGTATTATGTAAATTTATTGAGCGGGGACATGCAGGATTACGCGGTATACGCCAATAGCACCTTCCGGCCGGAACAGAGACTTTTGCTGGTCGGAAGCGACGTCAGCAGCAAATATACCCGGCGCGGTCAGGCGGAATATCAGCGGATGGCTTCCTATATACAAAAGACGATTTCCCATAAAAAGGGAAATTATCTGGTGTTTTTCCCCTCGTACCGCATGATGGAGTCGGTTTATGAGAGTTTTCAATCGCTGCTTCCACAACCCGGCTGTATCTGTCTGCTACAGCAGCCGAATATGCGGGAGCAGGAGAGAGAAGAATTTTTATCCCAGTTTACCACTGATCTTGACCGGACGCTGATCGGTTTTTGTGTGATGGGCGGAATTTTTTCTGAGGGGATCGATTTGAAGCAGGAGCAGCTGATCGGCGCGATTATCGTCGGGACGGGCCTGCCGCAGGTCTGCAACGAACGGGAAATCCTGAAACAGTACTATGACGAGCATCAGGCCCGGCGCGAAGGATTTTCCTACGCTTATCTATATCCGGGCATGAACAAGGTACTGCAGGCCGCGGGCAGAGTCATTCGCACGGATCTGGATACAGGAGTAATCCTATTATTGGACGACCGGTTTACGCAGTTTCAGTATAAGCAGCTGTTTCCGCCTGAATGGGCTGTTCACGAACACTGTACACTGCACACGATCGATCAGAAACTGGAAAACTTCTGGCACATTCAGGAAAAATACTGAATAAACTGTCTGGCGGCCTGGGATATGGGCAGATGCTGATTATAGGCGATCACGATCTGACGGCGGGGCATTTTTTCCTGCAGTGTCAGAGGATAAAGGTCCGGTGACTTATTTAACAGGCAGAAATCCGGGACAAAAGCGATCCCCAGACCGATTCCGGCCAAATCCAGCAGCAAATCATTGCTGGTCAGTTCGATCTCCGGCACCAGATCCAGCTGATTCTGTTGGAACAGATGATGCAGAAACTCACTGGTGGTGCTTTTCCGGTCCAGCATCAGGATCGGATAGTCTAACAGTTCCTGAAGAGAAACCTCATGGTCGGCCAGATCAAAAAACTGCCTGCTGGCTACGAAGACATCCTGAAAAGATTTAATCGTTGTGATCTGGTGCGTGTTGTTCAGCCTGGAATTCGGGAAATTCGATACGATCAGATCGACTTGTCCGCTTTCCAGCAGATCGACGCATTTGACGGAGGTTTGGTTCATAACTTTAATGTGAATCTTTGGAAAGTCCCGGTGGAACCGTTTCAAGTAGGGGACCAGAAAATAGCGGCATATGGTATCGCTGGCGCCGATGCGCAGTTGGCCCCCTCCCAGAGAATCAGCTTCTAACAGCTGGTTTTCTCCGCGTTCGATCAGATTGATGGCGGGTTCCACATAGCGGAGCAGGGTCTCCCCCTCGGGTGTCAGATACACTTTTTTGGTGCTGCGCACAAAGAGCTGCTGATTCAGCTTTTTTTCCAGTACCTTGATCGATTGGCTTACGGCCGACTGCGAGATAAAGAGCTGCTTGGATGCTTCAGAAAAACTGAGAGTCACGGCTACATAATAGAATACTTTGTAAAGCTCATAGTTAATGTCCATTATTAGTACTCCTTATAAATGATGGATATATTATAACATAATATCTTAATGATTGACAGGTAAAATTAGAAGTAGTAAGATTAACCGGAATTAGTAAGTTGGTAAAAATTGGAGGACCAAAAAATAGAGTGTTGAGGGAAAAAGGAGAGATATGAGATGAACCCATATGATTTTTTGTTCGATCTGGCATTGATACTGTTGAGTACAAAAGTACTGGGACTGTTTACACGGAAAATACATATGCCTCAGGTGGTGGGCGCCTTGCTGGCCGGGCTGCTTTTGGGACCAGCCGTGCTGAATCTGCTAAAAGAGACCGTATTAATCCATGATCTGTCAGAGATCGGTGTCATCGTTCTGATGTTCTGTGCCGGTATGGAAACGGATATGGAAGAATTAAAGAAAACAGGGAAGAAATCCTTCCTCATCGCGTTGATCGGTGTGCTGGTACCATTGGCAGGCGGATTCGCCGTGGCCTACTTCTTCAACAAACCGGGAGTGATCGATTCCGATGCGTCCTGTACCTTGTTCCTGCAGAATGTGTTTATCGGTGTGATACTGACCGCCACATCCGTCAGTATCACGGTGGAAACCCTGAAAGAATTGGGAAAATTAAAAACCCGGTCGGGAAATGCGATTTTGGGTGCTGCCATTATCGATGATATCCTGGGCATTATCGCACTGACTGTGATCACCAGTATGGCGGACAGTACGGTCAATATCTGGATCGTACTTCTGAAGATCGCCGGCTTTTTTGTCTTTGCACTGGTTGTGGGCTTTCTATTTTATAAGATTTATGAAAAGTGGAGCGGTTCCGCGCCAAGAGGACTTCACCGGCATGCTATCATCGCTTTTGTGTTCTGTCTTTTGATGTCCTATGTGGCAGAAGTATGGTTTGGAGTGGCCGATATTACCGGTGCGTTTATCGCCGGCCTGATTATTTCCAAAACCCAGAAAACCCAGTTCCTGGCCTCCAAATTTGATACCTTATCCTACCTGCTCCTATCCCCGGTCTTTTTTGCCAGCATCGGCCTGAAGGTAGAGCTTCCGAATATGACGGCCAGTATCGTGCTGTTTGCTGTAATCCTGGTAGTGGTGGCCATATTGACCAAGGTGATCGGCTGCGGTCTGGGTGCCAAAGTGTGCGGCTATCAGAACTATCAGTGCTGGAGGATCGGTATCGGAATGATATCCCGAGGTGAAGTGGCTCTGATCGTAGCCAGCAAGGGAGCGCAATTAGGGCTTCTGGGTTCTGCTTTCCTGGGACCTGTGGTGGTTGTGGTCGTGATAACAACGATTATCACACCGATTCTGTTGAAACCGGTGTTCCGGAGAGGTCCGGTAACCGTGAGCCCGGAGATGGAGATAATTCCGGAATCCGAGAGCTTTTCGCGTAACTACGAAGAGCTCAGTAAGCTTCGAAACGGGCAGTATGAGGAGGGGGAAGGAAGTCTTCGGAAATAAACGGGGACGTGGTGCTGCGGGCCTGGGTCCCTGCACCGTCTGGCCGCGCCGGGGTTTTTCCGGGCCGCGAAGGGGGGAGAGGGAAATCATCCGTTCCGGTACTTAAGGCTATCCCCGGGTAAAATCTAAATGAAATCCGCCCCGTCTGTTATGGGTGCGTGGCTTATTCGCCCCGAATGCTGATGCATTCGCAGCTCAGAAGCCACCGAAAGTCTGTTTGGAAAACAGCCTTTCGCCCATAACAGCCGGGGCGGATTTCATTAAGATTTTACTCGGGCGCCTTATGTACCGGAACGGATGATTTCCCTCTCCCCCCTTCGCGGCCCGGAAAAACCCCGGCGCGGCCAGACGGCGCAGGGACCCAGGCCCGCAGCACCACGTCCCCGCTTATTTCCGAAGACTTCTTTTTATATTATAGTTTTATATTATAATTGGAGAGAGGATAGGAATAGGAGATGATGGGATGGAAACAGGGGATATTATGATGAGATTTGGATAAGAGTGATGGCAGATGGTAAATTGATATATTAGTGTTACTTATAAAAACGATTAAGTATATTAATTGTACTAATTTAACGGAATGTGGTAAAATAGAGAACAGGATGCATGAGTGTAATCTGAATCAGGAGGTTGATCATGAGTAACGTAAGAAGAGTTTATGTCGAGAAGAAGCCGCCGTATGCGGTGAAAGCGAGTGAGGTACTGGAGGATATCAGAAGTTATCTGGGGATCAGCGGGGTACAGGGAGTACGGGTACTGATCCGGTACGATGTGGAGAATATTACAGAGGACAGTTATGAGAAAGCCTGTCTTTCGGTGTTTTCAGAGCCTCCGGTTGATATATTGTATGAGGAGGAGTTTCCGCTTAAGGCCGGTGAAAAAGCTTTTGCGGTAGAGTATCTGCCGGGGCAGTTTGATCAGCGGGCGGATTCCGCCGTCCAGTGCGTGCGGTTTTTGAATGAGAATGAGGAACCGGTGATCCGGTCGGCTACGACCTATGTGATCCGGGGTGAGTTTGATGAGGAGCAGCTGGATCAGATTAAGAGTTATTGCATCAATCCGGTGGATTCCAGGGAGACGGATTTTGTGAAACCGGAGACGCTGGTTACTGAGTTTGAGGAGCCGGCGGATATCGCTGTGTTTGACGGGTTTGTCCAGATGGATCAGGAGACATTGAAGGGCCTTTATGATTCTTTGAATTTGGCCATGACCTTTCAGGATTTTCAGCATATTCAGAATTACTTTCTGAATGAGGAGAGAAGAGATCCCACGATGACGGAGATCCGGGTGCTGGATACCTACTGGTCGGATCACTGCCGCCATACCACGTTCTCTACGGAATTGAAACATGTGGAATTTGAGGAGGGGTATTACAGGACTCCTATGGAAAAGACCTATCGGCAGTACCTGGCGGACCGGGAGGAGCTGCTGAAAGGACGGAAGGATAAATTCGTCTGCCTGATGGACCTGGCGCTGATGGCTATGAGAAAGCTGAAAGCGGAAGGGAAGCTTGAGGACCAGGAGGAATCCGATGAGATCAATGCGTGCAGCATCGTGGTTCCGGTGGAGATCGACGGAGTTACGGAGGAATGGCTGATCAATTTTAAAAATGAAACACATAACCATCCCACAGAGATCGAGCCCTTCGGCGGCGCGGCGACCTGCCTTGGCGGCGCGATCCGGGACCCGCTGTCCGGTCGGACCTACGTGTATCAGGCTATGCGGGTAACCGGCGCGGCGGACCCGACGGTATCGATGGAGCAGACGCTCAAAGGTAAGCTTCCCCAGAAAAAGCTGGTGCGGGGCGCAGCGAACGGTTACAGTTCTTACGGAAATCAGATCGGACTGGCTACCGGACTGGTGAAAGAGATCTATCACCCGAACTTCGTGGCGAAACGTATGGAGATCGGCGCGGTGCTGGGCGCGGCTCCGAGAAAAGACGTGGTGAGAGAGACTTCAGATCCGGGCGATATCATTATCCTGCTGGGCGGAAGAACCGGAAGAGATGGCTGCGGCGGAGCTACCGGCTCCTCGAAGGTTCATACGGAAGCGTCCATCGAGACCTGCGGCGCTGAGGTGCAGAAGGGAAACGCCCCTACGGAGCGGAAACTGCAGAGATTATTCCGGAGGCCGGAAGTGAGCCGGCTGATTAAGAAATGTAACGATTTTGGCGCAGGCGGTGTATCTGTGGCCATCGGTGAATTGGCGGATGGACTTCACATTTTCCTGGACAAGGTTCCGAAGAAATATGCGGGGCTGGACGGAACGGAGATCGCGATCTCAGAATCCCAGGAGCGTATGGCTGTGGTTGTGGACCCCAAAGACGTGGCACAGTTCATGGCATATGCGGCGGAAGAGAACTTAGAATCCACCGAAGCCGCGGTCGTAACCGAAGAGCCCAGACTGGTTATGCTGTGGCGTGGAAAAGAGATTGTAAATATATCCAGAGCGTTTCTGGATACGAACGGCGCGCACCAGGAAACAGATGTGTGTGTCCAGATGCCGGAAGAGAACTATTATTTCCGGACAGAGCCCGTCGGCGACGTGAAAAAGGCATGGCTGAATACCCTGGCCAGCCTAAACGTCTGCTCCCAGAAGGGGCTGGTGGAAATGTTTGACGGGTCGATCGGAGCGGCCAGTGTGTTCATGCCACATGGCGGAAAATACCAGCTGACCGAGGTTCAGGCTATGGCCGCCAAGCTTCCCGTATTGAAAGGCAAATGTGATACGGTTACGCTTATGAGTTATGGGTTCGATCCGTACCTGTCCAGCTGGAGCCCTTACCACGGTTCCTCCTACGCGGTACTGGAATCCGTGGCGAAGATCGTGGCCGCCGGAGGCGATTACCGGAAAATCCGTTTTACGTTCCAAGAATATTTCCGCAGGATGTGGAATGAGCCTACACGCTGGAGCCAGCCCTTCGCGGCCCTTTTGGGCGCCTATGAGGCCCAGCTAAGACTGGGACTGCCCTCCATCGGCGGGAAAGACAGCATGTCCGGCACCTTCAACGACATCGACGTGCCCCCGACCCTGGTCTCCTTCGCGGTGGACGTGGCAAAAGAGCAGGATATCATTACTCCAGAGCTTAAGAAGGCCGGCAGCAAGCTGATTCTGGTGAAAATCAACCGGGATGCCTACGATCTGCCGGATTACGAGCATGCCATGGGGCAGTACAAAAAATTCCACGATGATATCCAAACCGGCCGGATCATCTCCGCTTACGCCGTGGATGGAAATGGGATGATCACCGCTGTCAGCAAGATGGCATTTGGCAATAAAATCGGAGTCCGCCTGGAGCACAACGTATCCCCGGAAGACCTGTTCGCCCCCGGATTCGGCAGCCTGGTGGCGGAAGTGCCTGATGGAAAGCTGGGCGAACTGTCGGTAACCTATACGGTCATCGGCCAGGTAACCGGAAGCGACAGCCTGGAATATCAGGATGTGAGGATTCCGATCGAGGAAGCGCTGAACAACTGGACGAAAACCCTGGAAAAAGTGTTCCCGACCAAAGCACACAAAGACACCAGCGTGCTGGAAACACCGGTTTACGATGCAAAAACGATCCATGTGTGCACCCATAAACTGGCCGAACCCACCGTATTTATCCCCGTATTCCCCGGAACGAACTGTGAGTACGACAGCGCCAAAGCCTTCGGCCGGGCTGGGGCCAGAGTCATCACCAAAGTATTCCGCAACCTGGATGCCCAGGGGATCAGAGATTCGGTGGAAGAGTTTGAAAAAGGAATCGGGCAGGCACAGATGATCATGTTCCCCGGCGGCTTCTCCGCAGGAGACGAGCCGGACGGCTCCGCCAAATTCTTTGCCACCGCGTTCCGCAACGCGAAGATCCAGGAAGCCGTCAGGAAGCTCCTTAACGAGCGGGACGGACTGGCGCTTGGAATCTGCAACGGCTTCCAGGCCCTGATCAAACTGGGCTTAGTACCCTACGGCGATATCACGGGCCAGACCGCGGATTCCCCTACCCTGACCTACAACACCATCGGCCGGCACATATCCAAGATGGTCTACACCAAGGTGGTTTCCAACAAATCCCCCTGGCTTACCTTGGCTGAGCTGAACAAAACCTACGTAAGCCCGGCATCCCACGGAGAGGGAAGATTCGTAGCCAGCGAGGAATGGATCAAAAAACTCTTTGAAAATGGCCAGGTGGCAACCCAGTATGTAACCCCGGAAGGGATCCCCACAATGGACGAAGAGTGGAACGTTAACGGTTCCTACGCATCCATCGAGGGAATCACAAGCCCCGACGGAAGATGCCTGGGCAAGATGGCCCACGTGGAGAGACGCGGGGAATCCGTCGCTGTCAACATCTATGGTGAGCAGGATTTGAAGATCTTTGAGTCCGGTGTGGCGTACTTTAAATAATAAATTGCTTGTCACTACCCTTTACCATGCACCACCATTAGGGAGGGGACTGGCATCTTTCGGCAGGAAAGCCAACCTGAATAGTAACTGCGTGGAGAAAGGGGCCTGTCCCCGGATGTTGAATAGAGCAGTTCAACATCCGGGGAAGCAGGCTTTTTTCCTGATACAGGCCGTCATCCGGGGACAGGCCCCTTTCTCCACGCAGTTACTATTCGAGCTGGCTTTCCTGCCGAAAGATGCCAGTCCCCTCCCTAACGCGGTGAATGATATGACTGATTGAGGGAGCGGTTTTATTCCTGCTTTTTATTGAAGAGTTTCATATATTCAGCTGTCTGGCTAATAAAAGCCTCCGTGTCCAATTTTGAATTCTGCAGTGTCTGATGGATGAACAGGCCGTCTGAGAGAAGAAGAATCAGCCAGGATAGATATTCGGGATCAATCAGCCGGGTCCTCTCGCCGATCTTTTCCCCGATCAGGCCGGCAAACCTGGAATACCAGGAAAGCAGCTTCTGCCTTATTTCTTCATTTCCCATCATAGCGTCATAAAAAAAGTGCAGACGCATCCTCACAGTAGATACATCACGCTCCAAAACATATTTTACCAAACGGTGTAAAGAAGTATCCTTAGACTCATCGGTGGTCCAGGCGATCAGATTATTCCACTGCTCTTCCAGATACCGATTCGTCAGATCCAGAAACACCTCATTTTTATTCTTATAATGATAATAAAGAGTCCCTTTGGAAACACCCGCAGTCCTTGCTATTTCAGCAAGGGAAATATCCGTCGTTTTCTTATTCTCCAACAAAGACTCCGCAGAATCCAGAATCAGTTCTTTCACATTATCTTTTCTTGGCGCTGCCATAAAAACCCTCCTGCATATTAATCCGCTATATTTATCGTTAAAATATACCGCTATGTACAAAATAAAATAGTCAGCGGTATTCTGCAATATATTTATTATAGCCGTATGCCCTCCAAAAGTCTATCCAAGACCCAGCAATTCCCCGCCCCAAATTTCTCCCTCAGACCCCTAAAAACCCAACATTGACTTTTCCCTCACCTTTTGATACGATGAACATAAGAAAGTCGGTCAAACAGGCGACTCGGAAAGGCACGTGGTAAAATGAATGTAAAAAAGAGGAATCAAAAGCTTAGCAAACGTTTCGGGGGCCGGGTGAAGGTCCGGGAAGAAGCGGACCGCATCGTGGTATCCGGCCGGCTGGATTCTTGGGAAGATGTTGTGGAAGCATGCAGTATGTGCGTGAGTAAAAAGGGAAATAAGCATGTGGTAAATGACATCGCCCTGAAAGGTATGGATCCAAAACCAATGCGGCTGCCGGCGCAGAGCGACTCCACTCTGGAGGAGGCCCGGCCGGACGTGCTGATTATCGGCGGAGGGATCTCCGGGACCAGTATCGCCAGAGAGCTGACGAAATGGAAGCTGTCCGTGCTGCTGGTGGAGAAGGAAGCGGACCTGGCGGTCCAGGCGTCAGGACGAAATGACGGGGAGGTTCATCCGGGCGTGGACCTGAAGAAAGGCAGCCTAAAGCAGCACTATGTGCTGCTGGGGAATCGGATGTACGACAGGGTGTGCCGGGAGCTGGATGTGCCGTTTAAGCGCTGCGGACAGTATGTGGGCTTTCACGGCTGGTGGAGTTATCCGCTGGTCCGGCTGTATGCCTGGGAGAGAAAATATATCTGCGGTGTGAAGGATACACGGGTGATCGGGAGAAAAAAGCTGCAGGAGAAGGAACCGGAGATGAATCCTGATTATCAGTTTGCCCTTTATAATGAAAGCGCGGGATGTGTCTGCCCGTACGGCCTGACGATTGCCTATGGGGAGAACGCGGCAGCCAACGGGGCGAAGATCTCTTTGAATACAGCGGTACTTTCCATGGAGGTTCGGGACGATAGGATTCAGAGCGTATTGACGAACCGGGGCAGGATATGGCCGAGGTTCGTGGTCAACGCCGCCGGAACCTTTGCTGAGGACATTGCGGCAATGGCGCAGGACCGTTTTTACTCGATTCATCCCAGAAGGGGAACGAATTCCATCCTGGACAAAAAATCCGCCTGCCTGACCAGGTCTATCGTGTCATTCAAGACGGTGAAAAAAGAGACGGGGCATACGAAGGGAGGCGGGATTCTGCATACGGTGGATGATAACCTGCTGGTGGGGCCCAATGCGGTGGAAACTTATGAGAAAGAGAATTTTGCTACGGAGCAGGCTTCCATTGACGCAGTTTTCCAAAAGCAGGTACATACGGTAGAAAAGCTGTCGCAGAGAGATATTATTACCTATTTTACCGGAGTCCGGGCAGCTACTTTTGAGGAGGATTTCATTATCGAGAAAGGGAGACGTACGAAAAACCTGATACACTGTGCCGGGATTCAGTCGCCCGGGCTGACCACGGCTCCAGCGGTGGCTCTGGATGTGGAAAAAATGGTGGTGGAAGAGCTTGGCCGTGAGAGGAATGTGGAGAAAAACCCGGAGTTTCATCCTGTCAGGAAAGGGATTCCCAGGCTTCGTGAACTGCCGAAGGAAGAGAGAAACCGGCTGATTCGTGAGAATCCGGATTACGGAGTGATCGTGTGCCGCTGTGAGGAAATCAGCAGAGGGGAAATACTGGACGCGCTGCACTCCCCGGTGCCGGTAGCTACGGTGGATGGGATCAAAAAGAGGCTGCGGCCGGGGATGGGGCGGTGTCAAGGCGGATTCTGTATGCCGCTGGTTGCGAAGATTATCAGTGAGGAAGAGAATACAGACCTGTCCGAGGTGAGGAAGGCCGGCAGAGGATCGGTAATCACCTATGGCAGAACCAAGTAAAGGGGGGGATTGGATGAAAGCGTATGAGGTGATCGTAATCGGCGGCGGGCCCGCGGGTCTGGCTGCCGCGCTGGCCGCGCACAGGGCCGGCAGCCGGGTGCTGATCATAGAACGGGAGGAACGCCTCGGTGGTATCCTGAAGCAATGTATCCATGACGGTTTCGGGCTCGTCCGGTTCGGGGAGAAGCTGTCCGGGCCTGAGTACGCGGAACGGTTTATTGATGAAGTACTGGAACTGGGAATCAATTTTCTGACCACATCTTTTGTCACGGAGCTTAAAAAGGACGGCGGAGGATTCTGTGTCAGCGTGGTGAACCGTGACGGGGTTACGGATTATCAGGCGGGGGCGTTAGTACTGGCCACAGGATGCAGGGAGAGAACGGCCAGGCAGGTTCTGATTCACGGGACCCGGCCGGCCGGGATATTTACGGCTGGGACGGCTCAGCATTTTACGAATCTGCTGGGGCAGCTCCCCACGAAGCGGTGCGTGATTCTGGGCAGCGGAGATATCGGACTGATCATGGCCAGGCGGCTCACCCTGGAAGGTGCTGAGGTGCTGGGAGTATATGAGGCAAAGCCGACGCCTTCCGGACTCACCAGGAATCTGGTCCAATGTTTGGAGGATTTTGATATACCGCTGTATCTGTCCCATACCGTCACCCGGGTGTTTGGAGAGGAACGGCTTACGGCGGTGGAAGTGGCACAGGTGGACGAACAGATGAAGCCGGTTCCGGGAACAGCCCGAATGATAGAATGCGACGGCCTGATCCTGTCGGTGGGCCTGATCCCGGAAAATGAGGTAGCCGGGCAGCTCGGGGTACCGATGGACAGAGCGTCCAAAGGCCCGGTCTGTGACAACCGGTTTATGACACAAGTGCCGGGTGTCTTTTCCTGTGGAAATGCGCTGCATGTAAATGATCTGGTGGACTATGTGTCGGAGAGCGGGGAACTGGCCGGAAGATACGCCGCGGCCTATGCGGTGGGTAAGGCGGATGACTCGGATTCCGGAGTGTGCCTTGGCTTTTCGGCAGATGAATCTTTTTTATACCTGGTACCCCAGCAGCTTCGCTATCAGGACCGGGACAAAAAGGCGGTACTCTATTTTCGAAGCAGGAAGGTGCTTAAGAACGCCGTATTTACCATGTCGATCGGCGGGAAAGTGGTGTATACCAGAAAATACAGCCAGTTGAAGCCGCCTGAGATGGAGCGGCTGGAGATCGATTTTGGAAAATATCCGATTCAAAGGGGCGGTCAACTTCGGTTTGAAATCAAAGAGGTGATGGGATGAGCATGAAAAAACTTACCTGTATCGTATGCCCAAATGGCTGCGCCCTGACCGTGGAGGGAGACGCGGACCGCATCCGGGTTACCGGAAACCTGTGCAAGCGGGGAGAGCAGTTTGCAAAAGAGGAGTTACTCCACCCTGTGCGGACCATCTGCACTACGGTCCGCACGGAGTTCGCGGCGGTACCGGTGCTGCCGGTACGGGTTTCAGCGGAAATACCAAAAGACAGGATCAAAGATGTCATGCAGGAGATCAACCAGGTTGTCCTAAAGGAACCGGTCGGCAGAGGCGATGTGATTGTGCCGGATGTATTGGGACTCGGAGTGGATGTGATTGCAACCAGCAGCCTTTTAAGGTATCTTAAAAAGGAGAGTACTGGAAAAGAAAACGAAGGCAGAAAGCTGGGGAGCAAAAAAGAGGAGGAACACGATGAATAAACCGTATAAAGAATTTGAGCCGGCCTGGGTTAAGGAGCAGGCGCCTGAGAAAAGCTTCCGTTCTATTTTCCGCTGGGGTGATCCGGATTTTGTGAAATATCCAAAGGAAAGCCTCTATAAAATGATAAAAGAAAAATTTCAGATGACAGATGAAGACTTTGAGCATTACGACGGTGATATCGGCATGGATGAGGTGAAGCTGTCGGTTCCCTGCGCGCTGGCGGAGGAACATATAAGAGCGTTTGAGAAGATCGCGGGAAAAGATTTTGTATCGACCGGGGATTATGAGCGGCTTTCCGTGGCTTACGGAAAGACTGGCTATGACGCCCTGCGCCTGCGTCAGAAGAGGGTGGACTGTGTGCCGGATGTGGTGGTGTATCCGGACACCTCAGAACAGGTGGAGCAGATCGTCGCCTATTGTACTGCACATAAGATCCCTCTGTATGTCTACGGTGGCGGCAGCAGTGTGACGAGAGGGGTGGAACCGGTCAAGGGCGGTGTTTCCCTGGATATGCGGCTGCGGTTTAACAAGGTCTTGTCCTTTCAGGAGCAGGATCAGACGATCACGGTCCAGGCCGGGATGTCGGGACCAAAGCTTGAGGATACCCTGAACCGGGCGCAGGAGCTGTTCGGGGCAAAGAGGCCGTACACCTGCGGGCATTTTCCACAGTCTTTCGAATACAGCAGTGTGGGAGGCTGGGTGGTTACCCGGGGAGCGGGCCAGAACAGCACTTATTATGGCTGTATTACCGATATTGTGGCAGGGCAGAAATACGCCACCCCGATCGGAGTCGTAAAGACCAGTTCCTATCCCAGAGAGGCTACCGGGCCGAATTTAAACCAGATTATGATGGGCGCGGAGGGGACGTTCGGCGTGCTGACGGAGGTTACGCTGCGGATATTCCGCTATATGCCGGAAAACAGAAAGCGGTTCTCCTATATATTTAAAGACTGGAGTACAGCCATGGAGGCGGCCAGAGAGATGATGCAGTGCGAAGCCGGATATTCTTCCGTATTCCGGCTGTCCGATCCGGAGGAGACGAATCTGATGCTGCGCCTTTACAACGTGGATGAGACTCCGCTGCAAAAGCTTCTGGACATAAGGGGATATAAAGATATGGAACGCTGCCTGTTCCTGGGATTCAGTGATGGAGAAAAAGGCTTTGCCAAAAATGTAGCGAAAAATATAAAACGCATCGCCGGACGGTACGGCGGTATGAGTCTGACCTCCTATGTGACCAAAAGCTGGGAAAAGGGACGGTTCAATGATCCGTACCTGAGGGATACTATGCTGGATTTTGGTATTATGACGGATACGCTGGAATGTACGGTAAACTGGTCGAATATGGCCCGGGTTCACAGGGAAGTCAGAGAGGTATGCCACAGGCTGCCGAATACCATTGTGACCACACATATGTCGCACTGCTATCCCCAGGGGGCGAATCTGTATTTTATATTTATCACCAGAATGAGCGATGCCGAGAAGTTCAAGGCCTATCATGCCACGATCCTGGACGCGATCCAGCGGTCCAAAGCCGCCATGAGCCACCATCATGGAATCGGGAAAATGTTCGCGCCCTGGCTGGAAGGTCAGCTTGGCCGGAACGAGTACGGGGTATTCAAAGCGCTTAAAGACTATTTTGATCCGGATTATATGATGAATCCGGGGGGGACTCTGGGCCTTGATCTGGAGGAAAAGGAGAAACGTTTCCTGCGGGAGGATATACAGTAGATAAGAAAAGTGCGCAGGGTAGTAAAACGATCGTATATTTTGAAGGAATTAGAAATGGAGGCAGGGGTATGGAGGAGAGTATAGGCAAAAATGCGGGGAAGGGCTTTACGGAGCGTATCGTACTGGTGTTTGATGTGGGGACGCAGAGCTCCCGTGCGTTGCTGGTGAACAACCGCGGTGACATAAAGGCAAAGGTGACGGAAAAACATGATCCTCCCTATCTCTCCCCGGAAACGGACTGGGCAGAGCAACGGGCGGAATTTTACTATGAAAAAATTTGTCTGGCGGCTGGAAAACTAAAGGACGGCTGTCCGGCAGAATGGGAGAAGATCGAGGCCGTATCAGTCACGACGATCCGGGATACTACTCTTTGTGTGGATCAGGAGGGAAAGCCTCTTCGAAATGCCTTTGTGTGGCTGGATAACCGGAGCGCGAAGGGGCGGCCTGGCTTCTCCAAAATGGCCCGGGTCATGCTGAAAAGCATCGGGATGGATAAGACGGCCGATATGCAGTACCGGAAATCCAAGTGTAACTGGGTAATGGAGAATGAGCCTGAAATATGGGAGCAGACATACAAGTTTCTGCTGATCAGCGGATACCTGATCTTTCGGCTGACGGGCAACATGGCAGACTCCGCGGCCAGCATGGTCGGCCATGTGCCGTTCGACCACAGGGATCGGAACTGGCAGAAAAAAGGGGCACTGACCCGGCCGGTGTTCGATATCCCGGCGGAAAAATTGTGTGAAATCCGGGAGCCGGGCAGCAGTCTGGGGTGTATTCAGGCGGCCGCAGCGGCAGATACAGGCCTAAGGGAAGGGCTTCCGGTGATCGCTTCAGGGTCGGATAAGGCGTGCGAGATCCTCGGACTGGGATGTATTTCCCGGGAGAAGGCGGCCATAAGTTTTGGAACAACGGCCACGGTATCCTTTACCACAGACCGGTATGTGGAGCCGGAACGGTTTATCCCGCCTTACGCGGCGATTCTGAATCAACATTATAACCCGGAGATAGAAATCTACCGGGGGTACTGGCTGGTGTCCTGGTTTAAAAAGGAGTTTGCCCAGAAGGAGATGGCAGCGGCCGAAGAGTTGGGGATACCCGCGGAGGAATTGCTGAACCGCCGGTTACAGGAGATACCCGCCGGGTGTGAGGGATTGATTCTTCAGCCTTATTTTACGCCGAATACCACCATGCCTTCCGCAAAAGGGGCGATCATCGGTTTCTCCGACGTGCATACCAGAATACATATTTACCGGGCTATTATTGAGGGGATCAACTTTGCCCTGCTGGATGGGATGCGGCTTCTGGAAAAGCAGTCGGGCCACACATTTCAGGAGATCTTCGTAGGAGGCGGAGGAGCCCAGAGCGATGAGATCTGCCAGATTACGGCCGACATGTTCGGCCTGCCGGTGAAGAGGGCGCAGTCCCATGAGGTCTCAGGAATCGGCAGCGCGATCGCATGCTTCGTCGGTATGGGGGAATTTAAGGATTATAAGGAGGCGGTGGAGCAGATGGTTTCTGTCCGGGATACCTTCAGGCCAGATATGGAGCAGCATGAAATCTACCGGATTCTCTATGAGGAAATCTTTAAAAAGATATATGGCAGATTATCACCGCTGTATACCAGACTTCATGAAATCTATAAAAGTAAGATATGAACTGCCCCAAATTCACCTTAGATGAAAAAGAGGGTCTATAAATGGGAATTTGAGTGAGGAGGAAGTTCTTATGAAATGCCCATATTGTGATAGAGAGATGGTTGTTGGAAGTATTTCGCAGGACAGATATGCTCTCAAATGGATTCCAGCTGATAAGGATAAGGGATTATTGAATTTCACACCTTTGGTGAAAGGAATTAAGCTGACCTCTATGATGGACGAAGTGACGGTAAAGGTGTTCTACTGTGAGCAATGCAGGAAGTTTCTGATTGATCAGGATGATTTACGATTGCATGATTAAAAGAGAGGAATGGTTATGAAAGAAATTAAAATAGATACATGCCCGTATTGCGGGGGAAATGAATTTGTAAAGGGAGCGACCACTGCCGGAAACGGTATCTTTCCTGTAGGCAGGATGGTCGGCAACGGCAGCCCGCTGGAGCATACGGTGTGCACGAACTGTGGAAGTATAGTAAGGACTCAGGTGCTTCGGGTGGATAAATTGTGCAGAGAAAAAGAAGCATGGTGAGAAAAAGTACGGTGGAGATTATATAGCGAATATCAAATCTGATCGGGACAGCTTAACGAAAAACCGCATTGACGTGCCCCGCAAAAGCAGTTATAATGAAAAATATTATGGATTCCTGTGCGCAGAAATCCCGAAGACAGGAGAAAACTTTCATGGTAAAAAGTATGACGGGCTTTGGCAGAAGTGAGGCTCAGGATGAGAATAGGAAGTTTCTGGTCGAAATGAAGGCGGTTAACCACCGCTATCTGGACATCAATATCCGAATGCCTAAGAAACTGGCTTTTTTCGAGACAGCAATCCGCAGTCTGTTGAAGAATTACATACAGCGAGGCAAGGTGGATGTCTTTATTTCATATGAAGATTTCACAGAAAATAAACTGGCGCTTCGATATAATTCGGACATCGCAGCCGAGTATTTTCAGTATATGAAGAAGATGGCTCAGGATTTTGAGCTGGAAGACAGTATCCATGTGTCTACTCTGGCGAGACTTCCGGAGGTGTTTACGCTGGAGGATCAGGCTCCGGATGAGAAGGAGCTGTGGGCGCTGCTGGAAGAGGCATTGAAGGGGGCGGCAGAACAGTTTGTAGAGACCAGACTCGTGGAAGGCGAGCATTTGAAGAATGATCTGCTGGCGAAGCTTGACGGGATGACTGTGCTGGTGGATGAGATCGAGCGCCGTTCTCCCGAAATCATCCGGGAATACCGGGAAAAGCTTGAGGAAAAGGTGAAAGAGCTGTTGGCTGACACACAGATCGAGGAAAGCCGGATCGCCACGGAGGTAGTGATCTATGCGGATAAAATCTGTGTGGATGAAGAGATGGTCCGTCTGCGCAGCCATATAGCGGGAACCAAGGCGGCTCTGTCGGCAGGGGACGGTGTAGGCCGAAAACTGGATTTTATCGCGCAGGAGTTGAACCGGGAGGCCAATACGATCCTGTCGAAAGCGAACGATATGGAGATCTCCAACGTGGCGATCGATCTGAAAACAGAAATAGAAAAAGTACGGGAACAGATTCAGAACATTGAGTAAAGGAAATGGATGCACATGGCTAGGTTGATCAATGTAGGATTTGGAAACGGAGTCAATACCAGCAGGATTGTCGCGGTGGTGAGTCCGGAAGCAGCTCCCGTAAAACGAATGGTCCAAAAAGCAAAAGAAGACGGAAGAGCTGTGGACGCCACGCAGGGACGCAAGACAAAGGGTGTGATCGTCATGGACGACGACCATATCGTGCTGTCGGCCCTGCAGCCGGAGACGATTGCCAGACGTGTCTCCAATGATTCCGAATATTTGACGAAAGAAGAGGAAGATATGGATGAATAAGAAAGGGATTCTGACGGTGGTATCCGGATTCTCCGGAGCCGGAAAGGGTACTCTGATGAAAGGGTTGCTGAGCCGTTACCAGGATCTGTATGCGTTGTCCATATCGGCGACCACCAGATCTCCCAGACCGGGAGAACAGGACGGCCGGGAATATTTCTTCCGGACACGGGAAGAATTTGAACAGATGATCGCACAACAGGAGCTTATAGAATACGCCTGTTATGTCAATAATTACTATGGTACGCCGAAGGCCTATGTGGAGGAACAGATGGCTCTTGGCAAAGATGTGATCCTGGAGATAGAAATCCAGGGGGCCAGACAGGTGAAAAAGGATTTTCCCGAGGCATTGCTTTTATTTGTTACACCTCCCACCTCAGGCGATCTGAAGAAGCGGCTGGAAAACAGAGGCACAGAAGACTGTGACACGATCCGCTGCAGGTTGAAGAGAGCTGCCGAGGAGGCGGAGGGGATCGAGGAATATGATTACCTGATCGTCAACGATGTATTGGAAGAGTGTGTGGAAACCATGCATCAGATCATTCAGAATGAACATTACCGCGCTGCGCGCAATATAGAGTTTATGAACCAGTTCAGAAAGGAATTAAAAGAATTCTAAAAAACACTCTGAACAGGAAACAGATTGAAAGGAGATTTTAATTATGTTACATCCATCTTACACAGATTTAATGAAAGTGGTAAACAAAGACGTGGAGGTCGGCGAAACGCCTGTCGTAAACAGCAGATATTCCATCGTACTCGCCACGGCTAAGAGAGCCAGACAGCTGATCGGAGGCGAGGAACCGTTAGTCAGGGACGACGGCAGAAAGCCTCTGTCCATCGCCATTGATGAACTGTATCACTCCAAGATTAAGATCGTCGGGGAAGAAGAGTCTAAGGAAGACGAATAACACCTGCAGGTGCCCAGCAGCCATAGCGGGAAAATAGCAGTGAAAATGAAATAGGATACCGGACGAAGGTTTTGGAAAGGACGTGGCAGCAGCTTACGGTCCCTGCGGACAGGACCTTCGTCTTTCTTGTGGTCCGCATAGGCAATGAGCATAGACGAGTCATATTTATTATTGAAAGAGGATAGGTTATGAAAATTTTATTCGTATCTCTGGGCTGCGACAAAAATCTGGTGGATTCTGAGGCGATGCTTGGGGATCTGGCGGCATCCGGATATACATTTACGGATGATGAGACACAGGCGGAGGTTATTATTATCAACACCTGTTGCTTTATTCACGACGCAAAAGAAGAAAGTGTGAATACGATTCTGCAAATGGCAGAATATAAAAAGGACGGACCCTGTCAGTTCCTGATCGTCACCGGCTGTATGGCACAGCGCTATCAGCAGGAGATCATAGATGAAATTCCAGAAGTGGATGCGGTGCTGGGGACTACCGCCTGTGATGAGATCGTCAGGACGCTGGATGAACTCCGGGAAGGGCAGGGGCATCTGCTGTCCTGTCCCGAATTATCCAAACTGCCTGGCCATTCCCACGGCCGGCTGGTCACGACCGGCGGGCATTTCGCATATCTGAAAATAGCAGAGGGATGCGACAAACACTGCACCTACTGCATTATACCGAAGCTGCGCGGCAATTACCGCAGTGTCCCAATGGAAGAGCTGATACTGGAAGCGCAGGATCTGGCGGCGCAGGGAGTAAAAGAACTGATCCTGGTTGCCCAGGAAACCACGGTCTATGGTGTGGATCTGTATGGGAAGAAGAGTCTGCCCACCCTGCTGCACAAACTGTGTAAAATCAGAGGACTGCGCTGGATCCGGATTCTCTACTGTTATCCCGAGGAGATCACGGAAGAGCTGATCGATGCGATCAGTTCGGAACCGAAAGTCTGCCACTATCTGGATCTGCCGATCCAGCATGCCAACGATGATATCCTGAGGCGCATGGGCCGCAGGACCACTAAAAAGCAGCTGACCGATATCGTAAGCAGGCTGAGGGAGAGAATACCGGATATCGCTCTGCGTACCACGCTGATCACCGGGTTCCCGGGAGAGACGCAAAGTGACCATGTAGAACTGATGGAATTCGTAGATGAGATGGAATTCGACCGCCTCGGGGTATTTCCCTACTCACCGGAGGAGAACACGCCGGCCGAAGGGATGCCCGATCAGGTCCCTGAGGAAATAAAGCAGGAGCGCCAGGATGATTTGATGAGCCTTCAGCAGGAGATCGCTTTTGATATGGCCCAGCAGATGATCGGCAGGGAATTGCTGGTCATGGTGGAGGGCAAAGTAGCCGATGAGAATGCCTATGTGGCCAGAACTTACCGGGATGCTCCCAATGTGGATGGATATCTGTTTATCCAGACCGATGAGGAATTGATATCCGGAGATTTCGTCAAGGTGAAAGTTACCGGTGCCGAAGAATATGATTTGATAGGAGAGATAGCTGATGAATCTGCCCAATAAGCTGACCATTTTACGTGTCGGTATGATACCGTTTTTTGTCCTTTTCATGCTGGTGGATCTGGCAGGCCCGGCTTCCAAGTGGATCGCACTGGCTCTTTTCATCATAGCCAGCCTGACGGACCTGCTGGACGGAAAAATCGCCAGAAAATATCATCTGGTCACCAATTTCGGGAAATTTATGGATCCACTGGCTGACAAACTGTTAGTCTGCTCCGCGATGATCTGCCTGACGGCAATGGACCGGCTGGCGGCCTGGATCGTCATCATTATCATCAGCCGGGAGTTCATCATCAGCGGTTTCCGACTGGTAGCGGCGGACAGTGGTGTAGTAATCGCAGCCAGCTATTGGGGCAAATTCAAAACGACGGCTCAGATGCTTATGATCTGCCTTTTGATTGCAGATCTGGGGGGGGTTTTCAGTATCCTGGAGACGCTCTTCGTATATCTGGCCCTGGCCCTTACGGTCATTTCACTCATTGATTATCTGGTAAAGAACAAAAGCGTTATAAGCGAAGGGAGTAAATAACCATGGTAGTAGAACTGATTTCTGTCGGTACAGAACTGCTTTTGGGAAATATTGTAAATACAAATGCAGCTTATCTTTCTGAAAAATGCGCGCAGCTGGGCTTATCCCTGTATTATCAAACAGTGGTGGGGGATAACGAAGAACGCCTGGCGGAAACGCTGAAAACAGCGGTGGACCGTTCCGATGTGGTCATATTAAGCGGAGGTCTCGGGCCGACCAAAGATGATCTGACCAAGGAAGTTACGGCAAAAGTGATGGGCCGGGAACTGGTGGAGGATGCCCACAGCAAAGAGCGGATTCAGGCTTTTTTCAAAAACAGCCAGTTCAAAGTGATTACGGAGAATAACTGGAAACAGGCGCTGGTGCCAAAGGATTCCATCGTTGTGGAAAATGCCAACGGCACGGCGCCGGGTATCATCATAGAAGAGGGGGATAAAGCGGTAATCCTCCTTCCGGGTCCTCCCAATGAACTGATCCCCATGTTTGAACACGATATCTTCCCGTATCTGAGAAACCGGCAGCCGGAGGTCATCTATTCCCAGATGGTAAAGATCTGCGGTATGGGTGAGAGCATGGTGGAAACGAAAATCGTGGATCTGATCGATTCCCAGACGAATCCGACGGTGGCGCCTTACGCCAAGATCGGCGAAGTGCATCTTCGGGTAACCGCCAAGGGAGAAACGGAAGAGGAAGCGAAGAAATTAACCAAACCGCTGGTAAAAGAATTAAAATCCAGATTCGAGGACTATATCTACACCACCGAAGAACAGGTGACTCTGGAAGAAGCAGTTATAAAGCTGCTGAAAAAAAACAACCTGACTTTGACGACAGCAGAGTCCTGCACCGGCGGCATGCTCTCAGCCCGTCTGGTCAACGTACCGGGGGTATCCGATGTGTTCAAACAGGGTCTGGTCACCTACTCCAACCGGGCTAAGAAAAAATTACTGGATGTCAAGAAGAGCACATTAAAAGACCACGGCGCAGTCAGCGAACAGTGCGCAAAAGAAATGGCCAAAGGCGGAGTGCTTTCCACCGGATCCGATGTCTGCGTGGCCATCACCGGTATCGCCGGGCCTGATGGAGGTACCGAGGACAAGCCAGTGGGCCTGGTCTACATTTCCTGTTATATGAAAGATAAAGTTACGGTCCGCAAATTCCAATTCAAAGGAAATCGTGAGAAAATCAGAGAATATTCAGTAGTCAATTCCCTGGTGCTCTTAAGAGACTGTATTCTGGCAAATTATAAATAACCACAAAACAAAAAATTGCCGTGGAAAAGGTCGTAAGGTTTATCATTTGAACCTTACCGCACTGACTTCACCGGCAATTTTTATGTAAAAACATAGTGTCCCTAATGCATAAAAAGTATCAGGATGGAGGAAACGAATATGAGCGGAAAATTCGACGGAATACTGCTGGCGACAGATGTAGACGGAACGCTGGCGAACTTCAACGAGATACCACGGAGGAATATAGAAGCGATCCAGCATTTTGTAAAAGAAGGCGGCATGTTCACCGTATGCACCGGCCGGGGCTACGCCATGACCTACGACATCGTCAATCAGGTGCCGGTCAATGTCCCTGGAATCTGTGTCAACGGAATGCAGCTCTATGACTTTCAGCAAAAAAAAGTCATATCCGAAATCTACCTGCCCAAAGAAGCCGAAAAGATCCTGGCAGATATGCGAAAACAATTCCCCGATATCGGTGTCATGATCGTAGCGGACAATACCTACACAATCATCGAAGAGGGAAAATACGCTGTGGGCGACCTTAGATACCGCCTGGACCGTTTCAAGTCATTAGGCCAATACGTAGACGGCACCATGGAAAGCCTGTATCCCGACTGGACCAAGATCCTGTTCCTCGTCACCGGAGACCGGATGCGGGAAGCCCAGGCCTATTTTGAAGACCACCATACCAGCCAGGGAATCCACGTCATGATAACCGCCCCCTACTTTCTGGAGATGATCGACGCTGCCTGTGACAAAGGCACAGGCCTGAGAAACCTCCGCACCCTTCTCGGCGCCAAAGTCAAACGGCTGGTCACCGTAGGAGACAGCTACAACGACCTGAGCATGTTCCGGGAAGCGGACCTGTCCACAGCGGTACAGGAGGCGGAGCCGGAAGTCCGCGAGAAGGCGGACCTGCTGGTGGGCCCCTGTATGCAGGGCGCGGTGGCTGATGTGATAGAGTTCCTTGGAAGGGAAGTTAGTTGACTTAGGGCCGGGAAGAACCCTGGGGGGCGGGACGCGTACCCCTGTTTGGGGAGGCGGGGCGGGCACCTGTCCTTTGACGGGCGGAGGGCTGCCTGCTGGCAGCTGCTAAGTGCCATCCCGCCGGCAGACTCAGGAACCGGGCCAATTCGCCAGAAACGCATGATGCGTTTCCGGTTCAGTGGCCCTTGCCCGTCGGACGTGAGGTCCGCCGTGCATCCTTAGTCTGCCGGCGGGATGGCACTAAGCAGCTGCACAGCCGCCCTATGCCCGTCAAAGGACAGGTGCCCGCCCCGCCTCCCCAAACAGGGGTACGCGTCCCGCCCCCCAGGGTTCTTCCCTGCTTTGGTGAATTTTAAGCAGTTAAGTCCGCGTTCCTTTTGAATGTACAGTTATTGTTACATAAGTTTCATACTGAAAAATTAATAATTCTCCAGTACAGCGGGTTTTATAGTATCAGTCTCTATAGTGCATGAACGTCCAGCTTTATGGAATATGGACAAGCCTTTGGTAGAGTAGGGATGAGAGGGAAGGGCCGGTTCCGATTCCCCCGGCCCTTCCCTCTCATCCCGGCCCTAAGCCAAACGCCCCACCCCAATTTACCAGGAGCGGTAACAAAAGTTAGAAGATTCGGAAAGATTCCGGAAAGATTCCTGCGAAAATGCTTGTATTTTAGCGGGAAAGCAGTTAAAATACAGTTGTGTGCGTATAAATATGCATATTTATGAATGGTTATGAATTAAGAGGAGGAAATGAAATGAAAAAATTATTGGCAGTAATGTTATCCGCGGCTATGGTTGTGTCTATGACCGCCTGCGGCAGTAAAGAAGAGGAACCGGCAGCTCCTGCGGCGACTCCGGAAGCGACTCAGGCTCCGGAAGCCAGTGAAGCTCCTGCAGATACGGCAGCTCCTGCGGATACCGCGGCACCTGCGGACAACGCGGCAGCGGGCGAAGGCGGAACACTCATTGTAGGTACCGAAGCGGGTTTTGCTCCTTATGAATATCTGGACGGGGATAAGGTGGTAGGTGTTGATATGGATATCTGCCAGGCGATTGCCGATGCCTTGGGAATGACCCTGGAAATTCAGAACATGGACTTTGACGGCGCGCTGCTGGCTGTTCAGCAGGGTAAGGTGGACATGGTAGCTGCGGGTGTATCGGTGGATGAGGCTCGCCAGAAGGTGATGGATTTCTCCAGCAAATACGTGGATTCTACGGAAGTGGTTGTAGTGAATGCGTCCCAGGGACGTGTCAGCACCCCTACCTTTGATGAACTGAATGATAAGATCGTTGGTGTTCAGCAGGGAAATATTGCGGATCTGTATGTGTCCAATGAAGAGAACTGCAAGCCCGAGAAGATCGTCCGTTATACGAAGTTCGCCCAGGCAGCGGAAGACCTGAAAAATGACAAGATCGACTGCATCGTTATGGACCAGTATCCGGCGGAAGAGCTGGTGGCAGGATCTGGCGGCGCTCTGAAGATTCTGGAAGGAGATCCCTTGTTTGTAGACAGCTACGCGATCGCTGTTAAGAAAGGGAATCAGGAATTACTGGATAAGATCAATCCGATTATTGAAAAATTAATCGCAGACGGAACCATTGACGAATTCTTCGCAAAACATACCACCGCAAAATAAGATTTACCGGATTCGTAAGGCAGACGTTTTCGTCTGCCTTTATTATCCAGAAGAAATGCGCTGCTGAAGGTAAGAAAAGAGCACGATAGACAGAAAGGGTTTTGGAACATATGAAGGATTTTCTATGGGGTTTGATAGAGCCATTTTATAATGCGGTATTCATGAATCAGGGCTACCTGGCCTATGCGGAGGGAATTAAGAATACTCTGCTGATATCCCTGATGGCCATCGCCATCGGTATCATAATCGGTGTGCTGGTAGCTGTGGTGCGGGTGATTTCCTCTAAGATCAAGGGGCTTCACTGGCTTGGCAAAATCTGCGGTATTTACGTGACGGTGATCCGCGGTACACCTGTTATGGTCCAGCTGCTGATTATTTACAATATGATATTTACATCCAGAGATTCGAATCCGCTTCTGTGTGCCGGAATCTGTTTCGGAATTAATTCAGGAGCCTATGTGGCGGAGATTATCCGCGGCGGGATCGAATCCATCGATAAAGGACAGACGGAGGCCGGCCGCTCTCTTGGCTTTAATGATCTTCAGACTATGCGCTATATCATCCTGCCGCAGGCATTTCGCAATGCGCTTCCGGCCCTGGGAAATGAATTCATTGTGTTGGTCAAGGAAAGTTCCGTGGCCAGTGTGATCGCGGTTTCGGATCTGACCAAAATGGCCCAGTACATCGGCAGCCGTACCTGGGACATAGTCCCGCCGTTAGTCGTGGCAGCGCTTTGCTACCTGGTAATTGTAATGATATTGACGAAATTGTTGAGCTTACTGGAAAGGAGGATGTCAAGAGGTGATCGAAACTAAAAATCTTCAGAAAGCCTTTGGCGATCATTTGGTCCTGGCCGGTATTGACCAGCATATCGATAAAGGGGAAAAAGTGGTGGTAATCGGCCCGTCCGGGTCCGGCAAGTCCACATTTCTGCGGTGCCTTAACCGTCTGGAGGAGCCGACCGGCGGTGAGATCTGGTTTGAAGGTACGAATATCACAGATCCGTCCTGCAATATCAATAAACTGAGACAGAAGATGGGAATGGTATTTCAACAGTTTAATCTGTTTCCCCATCTGTCCGTGAAAGAGAACATTACGCTTGCCCCCAGGAAACTGACGGGCATCAGTGAAAAAGAAGCGGATGACCGGGCCATGGAACTCTTAAAGAGAATCGGCCTGGAGGAAAAAGCCGACGCTTATCCCAGACAGCTGTCCGGCGGGCAGCAGCAGCGGATCGCGATTATCCGGGCATTGGCCATGAACCCGGATGTCATGCTTTTTGATGAGCCTACTTCAGCGCTGGACCCTGAGATGGTGGGGGAAGTGCTGGAGCTGATGAAAGAGCTGGCGCATGACGGGATGACCATGGTGGTGGTGACCCATGAGATGGGGTTTGCCAGAGAGGTCGCAAACCGGGTTCTCTTCATCGATGAGGGAATCGTACAGGAAGAAAATGAACCGGGAGAGTTCTTTGCTAACCCGAAAAACCCCAGATTGAGGGATTTCCTGTCGAAAGTTCTGTAAAAAATAGCAGCGCTCGAAAAAGCCTCGCTGACTATTTTTCATGCATCGCATGTAAGCGGCTAAAAAACAGCCGCTAAGTGCTCATAGCTATAAAATTTAAAAGAAACTGTTGTAAAAGTAGGCGGTTCCTGTTTTACAACAGTTTTTTTCTTGCCATAAAAACAATAGGTATGATATACTCGAATTTGTGTTAAATATAAGAATGTGGTAACTGACAGCATAAAGGGATAGACAGCGGGGAAAAGTAAAGGAAGACAGAAAGGAATTCTATGGAAACAATCAGATTTGATGAGCTCGGACTGTCCGAGCAGATCGTAAAGGCAACAGTAACAATGGGATTTGAGGAGGCTTCTCCGATACAGGCGAAAGCGATACCAGCAGCGATGCAGGGGAAAGACCTGATCGGTCAGGCGCAGACGGGGACCGGAAAAACGGCGGCTTTCGGTATCCCCATATTGGAGAAAGTAGATCCAAAAAATAAAAAGCTTCAGGCTCTGGTACTATGCCCCACCAGGGAGCTGGCTATTCAGGTAGCAGACGAGATCCGGAATCTTTCCAGATATCTGCATGGAATTAAAATCCTTCCGATATATGGAGGACAGGAGATCGTAAAACAGATCCGTTCGCTGAAGGCGGGGATACAGATCATTATCGGTACCCCCGGACGAATTATGGATCATATGCGAAGGAAAACGATCCGGTTGGAAGATGTGAACACGGTGGTTCTGGATGAAGCCGATGAAATGCTGAACATGGGTTTTCGGGATGATATCGAAACCATCCTTAGAGAAATCCCTGAAGAGCGGCAGACGATTCTGTTCTCGGCTACCATGCCCAAGCCGATTATGGATATCGCGAAAACCTATCAGAAGGACGCGGAACTGATCCGGGTAGTAAAAAAAGAGCTGACAGTTCCCAGTATCGACCAGTTTTACTACGAGGTCAGACCCAAAAATAAAGAAGAGGTACTGTGCAGGCTTCTGGATATGTATGATCCGAACCTGTCGTTGGTGTTCTGCAACACGAAAAGACAGGTGGATGAACTGGTGAGCGGGCTGGTCGGAAGAGGCTACTTTGCGGCGGGGCTGCATGGAGACATGAAGCAGTCACAGCGGGATCGTGTCATGAACGGTTTCCGGAAGGGAAAGACTGATATTCTGGTGGCTACGGATGTGGCGGCCCGGGGGATCGACGTGGATGACGTGGAGGCTGTTTTCAACTATGACATTCCTCAGGATGATGAGTATTATGTACACCGGATTGGAAGAACCGGGCGTGCCGGCAGGAACGGAACGGCATTTTCCTTTGTTGTGGGAAAAGAAGTATATAAATTAAAAGAGATCCAGCGATACTGCAAGACCAAAATATATGCCAGGCCGGTACCATCGGTAAATGATGTGGCAGCGACAAAACAGGAGAAGATTTTCCATCAGGTGGAGCAGCTGATTCAGGAGGAAGATCTTACCTCCATGATTCAGATGATCCAGGATCGTGTAAATGAATCGGATTATACAGCCATGGATCTGGCCGCGGCTTTTCTGAAGCTGATTACCAATACAGACGACGCCGCTCAGGATGAGGATACGACGCAGCTATTGAATACCGGCGCGGAAGAAGAGGGAATGGTACGTCTCTTCATCAATGCGGGTAAAAAACAGAATATCAGACCCGGCGATATCGTGGGAGCGATCGCGGGAGAGAGCGGAATGCCCGGCAAATTAATCGGATCCATTGATATGTATGATAAATATACATTTGTTGAAGTTCCCCGCGAATATGCGATGGATGTCCTGCATGCAATGGATCACGCGAAAATTAAAGGAAGATCGATTAATATTGAACCGGCGAACCAGAAATAGCCGCCTCTTGCTTACCGCCGTCTGCCGGTTCCGGGTGTGGATTTTATTCAATAGGAGCACATTCCTATTGAATAAAAAAAAGCCTAAAAAGGCTTTTAATCATTCTCTTTTTTGTATTGTACAATATCTTCAATATTGCAATCCAAAATATCACACAAATATTCCACCGTGTGTAAAGTAATACCCTGACCGTGACGGAGTCGATAAATCGTGCCCTTGCTGACATTATGCTTTACAATTAACGCGTAAGTTGATATGCCTTTTTGCTTTAGTGTTTTCCATAAAGGTTCATATGTAATCATTTTTAATCCATTCCCCTTTTTTTCTATTATAAATTTAAGTATTTTTTAATCATAGACCTAAGAATCAGGGGTCAGATTTATGACCTCCCTGAAAATTGAGGTATGGTGAATGAGGAGGAGTCTAATGAACATACCACAATCAGAGTCGGAAAAGTTTTTATTAGAAAAGCTGAAACAACTATTCGGCAAAGAACCGGCTGAAAATATTACGGCTGAGCTTCAGGACATATTGATCGATCTGAAGAAACAGCGTATGGAAGAGATACTCGATCGGGACGATAAATTACAACAGTACAAAAAAGAGGAAGATGAGGCGGCGGAATCCTATTTTGAGATATACCGGGATCTCTCACAGGCTCAGATTGATATAATAGAGAGTTTTATGCTGACCAGGGACTGTACCATGGAAAGGACTTCGGACTTGTGCTACGCGCGGGGAGTGTTGGACGGTCTTAGGTTTTTTATCAGCGGATTATATTGAGAAAATACGGGCCTGGGAGCTGGTAGCTCTGGTGTCAGGCTAAGTTTAGATTGTCAGCGGTCCGGCGTAAATTGTCAGCGGTAAAATTGGCGGAATGAATCGGTTGGATAATTGGCTGAAAAAATCAGCGGGATCAATTGGCTGCGAAATATACTTGCGGTCTGCAGTATTTTATATTATAATAATACAAACGTATGTTCTTGACATGGAGGGCGTTCATGCGGACTGGAATATGACTGCGCACAGATGCCGGGGACGTATACTATTTCTGATGGCCATAATGCATGCCCTATGGGCGTGCGCGCAGCTGATCAGCACGACAAAGTATAGGGAATTTTTTACGGATACGGGAGAATGATTGGAAAATAGAACCGCTCCTGTGCTATAATCAAAAAGATGTTATGGAAAGGGTACGCGGCGCGTACCTTTTGTGGGTGTTAGTATTGGAAATACAGACGAAGCATTTAGAATTAAGCAGTGAGGTTAGCTATGACGAAGAATGTAAAGTATGATGCGGACAGTATCTCTGTACTGGAAGGATTGGAAGCGGTCCGGAAACGGCCAGGCATGTATATCGGCAGTGTGTCCCGGAAGGGTTTAAACCATCTGATCTATGAGATCGTGGATAACTCGGTGGATGAGCATCTGGCTGGTTTTTGTGACAAAATATGGGTATACCTGGAAAAGGACGGATCGGCCACAGTCAGTGATAACGGACGTGGGATTCCAGTTGGTATGCATAAAAAAGGGATGTCGGCGGAGCGGCTTGTATTTACCACGCTTCATGCGGGCGGTAAGTTTGACGACTCCGTATATAAGACCAGCGGCGGTCTGCATGGGGTGGGGTCTTCGGTGGTAAATGCCCTGTCGGCTTATCTGGATATCAAGGTCAGCCGGGAAGGGATGATCCATCATGACAGATATGAGCGGGGCATTCCGGTAATTGAACTGGAAAACGGCCTGCTGCCGGTGGTGGGAAAATCCGCTAAAACCGGAACGACGATTAATTTTCTGCCGGACGACACGATTTTTGAAAAGACCCGTTTCAAATCGGATGAGGTTAAGAGCAGGCTTCACGAGACAGCCTATCTGAACCCGAAGCTTACGATCATTTTTGAAGACCGGCGGGGAGAAACAGTCGAACATATCGAATACCATGAGGAAGACGGCATTATCGGCTTCATCAAGGATCTGAATAAAAATGTGGATCCCGTACATGATGTGGTTTATTTAAAAGGGGAATCCGAAAATATCATGGTGGAGGTCGCTTTCCAGTACATCAACGAATTCCGGGAAAATGTGCTGGGATTCTGCAATAACATTTATAACGCGGAGGGCGGTACCCATCTGACCGGATTTAAAACCGCTTTTACCAACGTGATCAACAACTACGCCAGGGAACTGGGGATTTTAAAAGAGAAGGACACGAATTTTACCGGCGCTGATGTGCGCAATGGGATGACGGCGGTGGTGTCCATCAAGCATCCGTCCCCGCGGTTCGAAGGGCAGACCAAGACAAAACTGGACAACCCTGACGCCACCCGGGCGACGGCCAAGGTGACAACGGACGAGGTGATCCTTTTCTTTGATAAAAACCTGGATACGCTGAAGAATGTGATCGGATGCGCGGAGAAGGCTGCCAAGATCCGGAAAACGGAGGAGCGGGCGAAGACCAACCTGTTGGTAAAGCAGAAGTTTTCCTTCGATTCCAACGGAAAGCTGGCCAACTGTGAGAGCAGGAATGCCGGTGAGTGTGAGATCTTTATCGTAGAGGGGGATTCCGCCGGCGGCAGCGCGAAGACGGCCAGAAACCGGATGTATCAGGCGATCCTGCCGATCCGCGGTAAGATCCTGAACGTGGAAAAGGCCAGCATTGATAAAGTCCTGGCCAATGCGGAGATCAAGACCATGATCAATGCGTTCGGCTGTGGCTTTTCGGAAGGCTACGGGAATGATTTCGACATCACGAAGCTGCGGTATGAAAAGATTATTATCATGGCTGATGCGGATGTGGACGGCGCCCATATTTCCACGCTGCTGCTGACTTTATTTTACCGTTTTATGCCGGAACTGATCTATGAGGGACATGTCTATATCGCCATGCCGCCTTTGTATAAGGCGATCCCTTCCAAAGGGGAGGAAGAATATCTCTATGATGACAAAGCGCTGGAGCACTACCGGAGAAGACACAAGGGGCCGTTTACGCTGCAGCGTTATAAAGGGCTTGGTGAGATGGACGCAGAACAGCTCTGGGAGACCACATTGAATCCCGAGACCCGGATGTTAAAGCTGGTGGAGATCGAGGATGCCAGAATGGCTTCGGAGGTAACGGAGATGCTGATGGGTACGGAAGTTCCTCCCAGACGGGCATTTATCTATGAACATGCCCAGGATGCGGAACTGGATATATAGGAGGTGAAGGAATATGCAGGGAACACAGGAACAGATAATCAGGACGGAATTCTCAGAGATCATGCAGAAATCCTACATCGACTATGCGATGAGCGTTATCATAGCCAGAGCACTTCCTGATGTCAGGGACGGTTTAAAACCGGTTCAGAGAAGAACGCTGTACGATATGTATGAGCTGGGAATCCGCTACGACAGGCCCTATCGGAAGTGCGCCAGAATCGTGGGGGATACCATGGGAAAATACCATCCCCACGGAGACAGCTCCATCTATGAATCCCTGGTTGTGATGGCACAGGATTTTAAAAAAGGGATGCCCCTGGTAGACGGGCACGGGAACTTTGGTTCGATCGAGGGGGACGGAGCGGCGGCCATGCGGTATACGGAAGCACGCCTGCAAAAGATCACACAGGAAGCTTTTCTGGGGGATCTGGATAAGAATGTGGTGGACTTCATTCCCAATTTCGACTCTACGGAACAGGAACCGGAGGTGCTTCCGGTCAGAGTGCCGAATCTTCTGGTCAACGGTTCGGAGGGAATCGCGGTGGGTATGTCCACCAGCACACCGCCCCATAATCTGGGCGAAGTAGTGGAAGCGGTCAAAGCCTATATGAGGCATCCGGACATCACCACAGAAGAACTGATGCAGTATGTGGAGGGGCCTGATTTTCCTACCGGCGGAATCGTGGTCAACAAGGATGAGCTTTTGGACATTTACCGCACAGGGAGCGGAAAGATCCGCCTGCGCGGCAAAGTGGAAGTGGAAGCGGTGAAAGGCGGAAAAGAGCGCCTGGTCATCACGGAGATCCCGTATACCATGATCGGAGCCAATATCGGAAAATTCCTGAATGATGTCTTTAGTCTGGTAGAGACGAAAAAAACAAGCGACATCGTAGATATATCGAATCAGTCCTCAAAAGAGGGAATCCGCATTGTAATCGAGTTAAAAAAGGGGGCAGACTCCCAAAACCTGGAAAATCTGCTCTACAAAAAGACAAGACTGGAAGATACCTTCGGGGTAAACATGCTGGCGGTGGTAAGTGGCCGTCCAGAGACCATGGGGATCAAAGATATTATCCGCCATCACGTGGATTTCCAATATGAGCTGACGACGAGAAAATATCAGACACTTCTGCAGAAGGAACTGGAAAAGAAAGAGATACAGGAAGGTTTAATAAAAGCCTGTGATGTAATCGATCTGATTATCGAGATTTTACGGGGCAGTAAAAATATAAAAGACGCCAAAGCCTGTCTGGTCAACGGCGAAACTGGTCCCATAAAATTCAAGAGTAAATTCTCTGAAAAAGCCGCCGCCCAGCTGCAATTTACAGAGCGGCAGGCTCAGGCAATCCTGGAAATGCGGTTGTATAAGCTGATCGGACTGGAGATCGAGGCGTTAATGAAAGCACACAAAGAGACGCTGCGCCGAATCGAAGATTACCAGGAAATTCTGGAACTCCCCTCGGTCATGTCCCGGGTAATCCAGGAAGAGATGGATGCGATCGTCTCCGAATACGCGGTACCCCGCAAGACCAGGATCGAGAATGCAAAAGAGGCGGTCTTCGAGGAAAAGAAGATCGAAGAGCAGGAAGTGGTATTCCTGATGGACCGATTCGGATATGTCAAAACGATCGACGTTTCCGTCTATGACCGTAACCAGGAAGCGGCCGATGCGGAGAACAAATACGTAATTAACTGTATGAATACGGACAAGATCTGTGTATTCACAGACACCGGCAGGCTCCATCTGGTCAAGGTGATGGATGTCCCATACGGCAGATTCCGGGATAAGGGAACACCGATGGACAACCTGGGGAATTATGACAGCAGCGGAGAAAACATCGTCTATGTCAACGCCCTGGAACATATCCGCGGTGAGAAGCTTCTATTTGCCACGGAACAGGGTATGTTAAAACAGGTAGACGGCAGCGAGTTCGACGCGTCGAAACGAACGATCGCAGCTACCAAGCTGGCGGATCAGGATAAACTGGTCAGTGTGAAGATCTCAGGAAACTGTACACAGATCGTGCTGCAAACGGTAAGCGGTGTATTCCTGCGTTTCGCGCTGGAAGAAGTGCCCGAGAAAAAGAAAGGGGCGATCGGCGTCAGGGGAATCAAACTGTTAAGAGGGGACTCCCTGGAGCATGTCTACTTCCTCCAGGAAGGACAGGACACCGATGTCCAATATAAGGAAAAGCATGTCCAGCTCAACCGGCTGAAAATCGGAAAGCGGGATACCAAGGGATGTAAGATCCGCCTGTAATGCCCGGCTCATTTGAAGAAAGACGCAAGTCCCGCGCATAAGACAATTGCATTCAGCACATAAGATACCTCTTTTCTAGACATACTAGTTATAGCGCCATGGAGTATGGTGCTGCATCTGTCTGGAAGAGAGGTTTTTTGAGTGAATAAGGACATATCAGCTGTATTAAAGAATAATATTGAATACTTGAATTCGGAACTGAATACGGATAAGAATTTTGACATCATATGCCGGACATTGAAGATCGCGGACCGGCAGGCCGGGTTCTATTTTATAGACGGCTTTGTCAAAGACGATATCATGGAAAAAGTGCTGGAATTTTTCTATGGGATTAAGGCGGAAGAGATGGCAAAAGACATGCATGAATTTTCCCATCAATTCCTTCCGTATGTGGAAGTGGACATCCTGAATAACTGGAATGCTATTCTTACCAATATTCTTTCTGGTGTGCTCTGCCTGTTCATAGACGGGTATGATTCCTGCCTGGCGATCGACTGCAGAACTTATCCCATGCGGAGCGTGGAAGAACCGGAGAAGGATAAGACGCTGCGGGGCTCCAGAGACGGTTTTGTGGAAACGGTCGTCTTTAACACCGCGCTGATCCGAAGAAGAATCCGCAGTCCAAAACTATCTGTGGAGATGCTCCAGGTCGGGAAAAGCTCCCGGACCGATGTGGTCGTGTGTTCCATGGATGACCGGGTGGACACCCAGTTCCTGGAGCGGATGAAGGAACGCATTAACAGCATTCAGGTAGATTCCCTGACCATGAACCAGGAAAGCCTGGCCGAATGCCTGTACCACCGGAAATGGTTTAATCCCTTTCCCAAATTAAAACATACCGAACGACCGGACACCGCCGCATCCGCTCTTCTGGAGGGCAATATCATCATTCTGGTGGACAATTCCCCCTCCGCCATGATACTTCCAACCTCTATTTTTGATATTGTGGAAGAAGCGGACGACTACTATTTTCCTCCGGTCACAGGAACTTATCTAAGGCTGTCCCGCTTCGCCATCACCTTGATGACGTACTTATTGACACCCCTATTCCTTCTTCTGATGCAGAATCCCGAATGGATTCCCCAGAGTTTTGCATTTATCATGGTAAAAGATCAAGTCAATATCCCGATCCTGGCCCAGTTTCTGATTCTGGAGCTGGCCATCGACGGACTGAGACTGGCCGCTCTTAATACACCCAGTATGCTGACCACTCCCCTAAGCGTTATCGCCGCTCTGGTACTGGGAGAATTTTCCGTCAACTCCGGATGGTTTAACGCGGAAGTCATGCTTTACATGGCCTTCGTAGCGGTATCCAACTACAGCCAGGCCAGCTTTGAGCTGGGCTACGCGTTGAAATTTATGAGAATTATCACCCTGATACTGACAGCTCTGTTTAACCTGTTTGGATTCGTGGCGGGTGTTCTGATCACGATCCTTTCCATCGCCCTGAACCGCACCCTTTCTGGCAAGAGCTATCTGTACCCCCTGATCCCCTTCAATGGGAAACAGCTATTCCGCAGGATCTTTCGGATCAAGCTGGGATCCCAGAGCGGGAGGGAGTCTTGATGAAAGCTAATCAAAAAGTCATTTAACCGTCCATAATATCACTGACCCATCAGCATATAAACAGCCTTTTTTAAAGCAGGGGTGAGCGGGGTGGGGCGGCCTTTCGGAGCCGGGCGGCAAATCACGCGGGGCCAAATCACTTGAGGCCAGGCCATAGAACGGGTTACGCAGAAGGTGGGAGAACCTCGCAGGACCTGGAACACTGTCCGAGCCGATTTGTGGCGAGTTTGTTCCAGGCCCTGCCAATAAGAGGTTCTCCCGCCTTCGGAGTTACCCGTTCTTAGGTCTGGCCGAAGTGATTTGGCCCCGCGTGATTTGCCGCCCGGCTCCGAAAGGCCGCCCCACCCCGCTCAACCCGGACCATTATAAAAAAAACTATTGACAGAAGGTGTACTCGGGAGATATACTTTGAATATCAAAATATTTGTTTTTCAAAATAAAGGAGATTATAATCATGTTGGAAAAAATGAGAGAGATAATAGCAGAGCAGTTGAATGCGGATGAAGCGGAGATTTCCGAGGCGACTTCTTTTAAGGAGGACCTGGGCGCGGATTCGCTGGACCTGTTCGAGCTGGTTATGGCGCTGGAGGAAAATTATGAAGTGGAAATTCCTGCGGAGGATCTCACGGAACTGACTACGGTTGGCAAGGTTATGGATTACCTTAAAGCTAAAGGTGTGGAATAGATGAAAACCAGAGTGACTGAACTGCTGAATATAAAGTACCCGATTATCCAGGGCGGAATGGCCTGGGTAGCGGAACATTCCCTGGCGGCAGCGGTATCACAGGCCGGAGGCTTCGGCCTGATCGGAGCGGCCAACGCGCCTGTGGAGGTTGTCCGGGATGAGATCAGGAGAGCCAGGGAGCTGACGGATAAACCTTTTGGCGTAAATATTATGTTGTTGAGCCCTCATTCGAAGGATATCGCGTTGATGGTTACAGAGGAGAAAGTGGCTGCGGTGACTACCGGGGCCGGGAACCCGGAACCTTATATTCCTATGTGGAAAGAGGCGGGGATTCGTGTGATCCCGGTTATCGCTTCGGTGGCGTTAGCTAAGAGGATGGAAAAGCACGGGGCGGACGCGGTCGTGGCGGAAGGATGTGAGTCCGGCGGACACATTGGACAGACGACTACGATGGCTTTAGTTCCACAGGTGGCAGACGCGGTGCAGATTCCGGTGATTGCGGCCGGCGGTATTGGCGATGGCAGAGGAATGGCAGCTGCGCTGATGCTGGGAGCGGAAGCGGTTCAGATGGGAACCCGGTTTGTTGTGGCTGAGGAATCCATTGTACATCAGAATTATAAACAGAAAGTGATAAAGGCCCGGGATATCGATTCCGAGGTGACGGGTCTCACTACCGGCCATCCGGTGCGGTCGCTGCGCAACCAAATGACCAGAGAGTATCTGAAAATGGAGCAGGAAGGCGCTTCCTTTGAAGAACTGGAATATATGACGCTGGGATCCCTTCGCAAGGCAGTGATGGATGGCGATGTCAAGGGAGGTACGGTAATGGCCGGGCAGATCGCCGGATTGGTTAAGAAGGAGCAAAGCTGTGCCGAAATCATTCAGGAAATGCTCGGGGAAGCCAAGGCTTTGCTTAAGAAAGACTGGAACATAGGATAAAACATAGGGGACGTACACTTTCATCCGTATATTACGATTGATACCAACTAAAACGGAAGAGGCGTCTCCATTCTTTTGAATAAATGCTTTGAATATCAAAGTATATAGATGGATGCGGAAGCGGGATTTTACACCAGTAAATAATCCGAGGAATTCATTAAGCAGAGAATGGAAAACGCCTATGAAATAAACAAAGTAGATTCAATAGACTGATAAATGGAATGGCAGAGAAATGAAAATAACAGGAGAAATTCAGTATGAAACTAGCTTTTATATTTCCCGGGCAGGGGGCCCAGTATGCCGGCATGGGAAAAGAATTTTATGATCAGTTTGCAGAAAGCCGCCGAATATTTGAAGCAGCCTCGGATGTCCTTTCAATGGATATGAAGGAGTTATGCTTCGAGCAAAATGAGAGGCTTAATATAACGGCCTATACACAGGCGGCGATGCTGACGGTTTCGGCAGCGATGCTGGCAGTTATCGAGGCGGAGGGGATCCGCCCGGATGCGGCTGCTGGATTAAGCCTGGGTGAGTATGGGGCGATTCTGGCCGGGAAAGCCATGAGCTTTGAAGATGCGGTGGCAGTTGTGCGCAAAAGGGGAATCCTGATGCAGGAAGCCGTACCGGCAGGAGGTGCCATGGCGGCTGTTATGGGAACTGACGCAGAGCTGATCCGGAAAATTTGCGGGGAGACGGAAGGTATCGTGTCTGTAGCCAATTATAATTGTCCCGGTCAGATCGTCATAACCGGGGAGGAAAAAGCAGTGGCAAAAGCCTGTGAGTCACTAAAAGAGGCGGGAGCCAGAAGAACAGTGCCGTTAAAAGTCAGCGGACCATTTCACTCTGAATTATTAGAAAATGCGGGAATACAGCTGGAAGAGGTGTTAAGACCTATCGTGCTTCGGAAACTCCAGATCCCCTATATCACAAATGTGACGGCGGAATATGTGACAGATTCGGAAGAGATCAAACATCTGCTGGGAAGACAGGTCTATTCCTCCGTCTTATGGCAGCAGAGCGTGGAGCGGCTGATTGCGGACGGAACCGATACCTTTTTGGAAATTGGTCCGGGAAGGACACTTAGCGGTTTTGTGAAAAAGATCCAAAGAGATGTGAAAGTGATGAATATCGAAAAGCCCGATGACCTGAAGAAGATAATGGAGGAAATGAAATGTTAAAAGACAAAATCGCGCTGGTGACCGGAGCGGGCCGTGGAATCGGAAGGGCTATTGCACTGACATTAGCAGGACAGGGAGCTACGGTTGTCATCAATTACAGCGGCTCTATGCAGGCTGCCAAAGAGGTGGCAGAGAAGATTATGGAAAACGGCGGAACTGCCATGACCTATCAGTGTAACGTAGCGGATTTTCAGCAGGTGGAAAATATGATGCGGACAGTCGTTGAGAAGTTCGGGCGGTTGGATATTCTGGTAAATAACGCGGGTATCACCCGGGACGGCTTGATTATGAAGATGAGTGAGGAAGACTTTGACCGGGTGATGGATATCAATCTGAAAGGGACCTTTCATACGATCCGTCACAGTGCCAGGCAGATGATAAAGCAAAGGGCCGGCAGCATTATTAATATTTCCAGCGTCTCCGGAGTATTAGGAAACGCCGGGCAGGCGAATTATGCCGCTTCCAAGGCCGGAGTGATCGGATTGACTAAGACCATGGCCAGGGAATTGGCCAGCCGTGGGATACGAGTCAATGCGGTGGCTCCCGGATTCATACAGACCGACATGACCGACAGTCTTAGTGATAAGCTGAAAGAACAGGTTAAGACACAGATCCCGCTGGGACGGATGGGGGACCCGGATGAGATCGCCAGTGTTGTTGGTTTTTTGGCTTCTGATCAGGCCAGTTATATAACGGGACAGATTATTCATGTGGACGGAGGTATGGCGATATGAGAAGAGTAGTAATTACCGGTATGGGCGCGATCACCCCCATCGGACTCAATGTACAGGATTTCTGGGAAGGCTTAAAAGCCGGAAAAACCGGATTCCGGGAAATAACTAAATTCGATGCGTCCGAATACAAGGCTGGCATCGCGGCAGAAGTACAGAATTTCAACCCCAGAGAATACATGGATTTCAAGGCTGCAAAACGAATGGAGGCCTTTTGCCAGTATGCAGTGGCTGCGTCGGGAGAAGCTATAGCTGATGCGGACCTTAAGATCGAAGAGGAGGACCCCTACATGGTGGGCTGCGCGGTCAGCAGCGGTATCGGAAGCCTGCAGGCCATGGAGCGGGAACATAAGAAATTGCTGGATAAAGGGCCCAGCAGGGTGAACCCGCTGCTGGTTCCGCTGATGATCACGAATATGGCGGCCGGCAATGTGTCCATTCAATATGGATTGAAAGGCAAAAGCATCAATGTGGTAACTGCCTGCGCCAGCGGGACCCATTCGGTAGGAGAGGCTTACCGCAGTATTCAGACCGGCGATGCGGATGTGATGTTAGCCGGAGGCGCGGAAAGCTCGATTACCCCCATCGGAGTAGCCGGATTCGCCGCCCTGACTGCCCTGTCCACTTCCAAAGATCCGGACCGCTGTTCCATTCCCTTTGACAAGGAGCGAAATGGTTTTGTTATGGGTGAAGGCGCCGGCGTCCTGATACTGGAAGAACTGGAACATGCGAAACACAGAGACGCCCGTATTCTGGCTGAGGTAGTCGGATACGGAGCTACCAGTGACGCATATCATATCACTTCCCCCGCAGAAGACGGTGAGGGAGCTGCGCAGGCAATGCGCAGAGCCATTCAGGAATCCGGCGCAGGACTTCATGAGATTACCTACATCAATGCGCACGGTACCAGTACCCACCACAACGATCTGTTTGAAACCAGGGCGATTAAAAAAGTATTTGGGGAACACGCCTGCAGCCTCAAGGTTAATTCCACCAAATCCATGGTCGGACATTTACTGGGAGCCGCGGGAGCTGTCGAATTGATTGCCTGTGTCAAAACCATTACAGACAGTTATATCCACCCGACTGCGGGGTACCAGGTACCGGATGAAGAACTGGACCTCAACTATGTTCCAGGAAAGGGCATTGCCGAGGAAGTGGAGTATGCGCTCAGTAACTCACTGGGATTCGGAGGTCATAACGCCAGCGTGTTGATCCGAAAATATCGACCTTAAGTTCACCCATCCTTGAATAATAGGTGCAGTAAATGCGCCACTGGAGGTAAGGTTGAACATAAAGTTCACCCATCCCTGAATAAAGGCGCAGTAAATGCGCCACTGGAGGTAATCATGGAATTAGATAATATAATAAAATTGATCCATACAGTATCCGAATCCGCACTGTCCAGCTTTACACTGGAAGAGGGCGATATGAAAATTTCACTGGAGACCCGTCGGGACACCCAAACCGTGAATGTAAGTGGAGGGAATCCTCAGATAACCACCGCAGCGGTTGACCTCATCCCTTCGGCCGCAGCGGCACCGGACACGGAAGCCGTAACTGGCAATCTCATCAAATCCCCGTTAGTGGGAACCTTCTACAATGCTCCGTCACCAGATGCCGCAGCTTTCGTCCAGGCCGGCGACACAGTGAAAAAAGGTCAGGTTCTGGGCATCGTGGAGGCTATGAAACTGATGAATGAGATCGAAAGTGAATACGACGGAATCGTAGAAGAAGTTCTGATCGGAAACGAACAAATGGTAGAGTACGACCAGCCTCTTTTCCGCATCCGTTGACGAACTGGGACATGTCCAAATCGATCTGGGACATGTCCAAACGGAATGGACATGTCCCAAATCGAAATGGACATGTCCCAAACTGAAATGGACATGTCCCAAACTGAAATGGACATGTCCCAAATTCGAAGGGCAGGAGAATAGAGACATGGTTATGGATATTAAGCAGATTATGGAAACCATCCCGCACCGCCAGCCGTTTCTGCTGGTGGACCGGATCGAAGAGCTGGAGCCGGGCAAACGAGCGGTGGGGACAAAGTGCGTCACCTATAATGAACCTTTTTTTGCTGGACATTTTCCGCAGGAGCCTGTGATGCCGGGGGTATTGATCATTGAAGCCCTCGCCCAGGTGGGTGCAGTGGTTATTTTAAGCCAGCCGGAATTCAAGGGGAAAGTCGCCTACTTCGGTGCGATCAACTCGGCTAAGTTTAAGAAAAAGGTGTTACCCGGCGACGTGCTTTCGCTGGAAGTGGAAATGATCAAACAAAAAGGCCCGATCGGCGTCGGAAAAGCGACGGCACGGGTGGATGGGCAGATCGCGGCGTCAGCTGAGCTGACCTTTGCCATCGGATAGGAGTTGTCTATGTTTCAGAAAATATTAATTGCCAACAGAGGAGAGATCGCGGTCCGGATCATCAGGGCCTGCCGGGAGATGGGGATAAAGACCGTGGCGGTCTACTCACAGGCGGACCGGGATGCGCTTCACGCCCAGCTGGCCGATGAAGCTGTCTGCATCGGTCCTGCGCCGGCTGCGGAGAGCTATCTGAATATGGAGCGGATCTTAAGTGCTACCATCGCGGCGGGAGCGGATGCGATCCACCCCGGATTCGGTTTCTTGTCGGAGAACAGCCGCTTTGTGGAAATGTGTGAGAAATGCCATATTACTTTCATCGGCCCCCCGGCGAAAGTGATCAGCCGGATGGGAAATAAATCAGAAGCCAGACATACCATGATGGAGGCGGGCGTTCCGGTGGTGCCGGGTACAAAAGAAGCCGTGTATACGGTGCAGGACGGCAGGAAAGCCGCGGATCAGATCGGATATCCGGTCATTGTCAAAGCTTCCTCGGGCGGAGGCGGCAAGGGGATGCGAATCGTGGAAAAGGCGGAAGAATTCGAGGGACAGTTTTCCACGGCCCAGCGGGAATCCATAAACGCATTTGCCGACGATGCCATGTATATTGAAAAATATGTACAGCGTCCCCGTCATATCGAGTTCCAGATCCTGGCGGATCAATACGGTCATGTGGTACAGCTGGGTGAACGGGACTGTTCGATCCAGAGACGCCATCAGAAGCTGATCGAAGAATCCCCCTCCTGTGCCATCGATGAAAAACTGCGCAGAGAAATGGGTGACACGGCGATCCGCGCCGCCAAAGCAGCCGGTTACGAAAATGCCGGAACCATCGAATTCCTGCTGGACAGAGACGGCAGTTATTATTTTATGGAAATGAACACACGGATTCAGGTGGAGCATCCGGTAACCGAGATGGTGACCGGTATCGATCTGGTTCGGGAGCAGATACGCATTGCAGCGGGAGAACCCTTAAGCTTTACCCAGGAAGAGATCACCATCCGCGGTCATGCGCTGGAGTGCCGGATCAATGCGGAAAACCCGGCCAGACACTTTATGCCCTGCCCTGGAACTGTGACGAATCTGCATCTGCCGGGCGGCAACGGTGTACGGATCGAAACCGCCCTGTTCCAGGATTATATGGTTCCGGCCAATTATGATTCCATGATTGTAAAGGTGATTGTCTATGACAGAAACCGGGACCTGGCGATCCGTAAGATGCAGAGTACACTGGGGGAGCTGGTCATCGAAGGAATTACCACAAATATTGATTTCCAGTACGAGATCATCAATCATCCCGATTTTCAGAGTGGAAACACCAATACCCATTTTATTGAGGAGCATCTGTCATGTTAAAAGAAATGTTCAAAAAACCGGTCTATATAACGCTTAATAAGACAAAAGACAGCGCAGAACCCCAGGTGCCAGAGGGCCTATGGATCAAATGTCCGAAATGCAAGGAAATGCTTTACAAAGAGGACGTGGCCTCCAACCGCTATGTATGTTATAAATGTGGAGGATATTTCCGGGTGAAGGCAAAAAATCGGATACGGATGGTGGTGGACCGGCATACCTTTGAAGAGTGGGATGCGGATCTGTACGGCGGAAACCCGCTGGAGTTTAAAGGATATGAAGATAAATTGCAGCAGACAAGGGAGAAGACGAAGCTAAACGAAGCTGTCATCACCGGACAGGGGAAAATCTATGGAGAAGATACCGTCTTAGGAATCTGTGATTCCCGATTTATGATGGGAAGCATGGGACACATGGTCGGGGAAAAACTGACCAGAGCCATTGAACGCGCCACCGCCCGACGGCTTCCGCTGATCATCTTCACCTGCTCCGGCGGGGCCAGGATGCAGGAAGGGATGATTTCCCTGATGCAGATGGCCAAGACGGCGGCGGCCCTGAAGCGTCACTCCGACGCGGGCCTGCTCTATATATCCGTGTTGACCGATCCCACTACCGGAGGGGTTACGGCCAGTTTCGCCATGTTGGGAGACATCATTCTGGGGGAGCCGGGCGCGCTGGTGGGATTTGCCGGCCCCAGGGTTATAGAACAGACCATAGGCCAGAAGCTGCCGGAGGGGTTCCAGAGGTCGGAATTCCTGGTGGAACACGGAATCATCGACGGTATCGTAGAGAGAAAAGACCTGAAAGATACTCTGCACAAACTGATCCAGATGCATAAGCCCATTCAGAAGTGCAATTCGTTCCGGGAGAACAAGTCCGCTCATCTGCATAATGCTGTTCCGATGAACCAGGACAACGGCCCGGACACAAGAAATACAGAACCTATATATGCCGGCAATGTTTCAGACAGGTCTGGCAATCCGGTAAATGGAGCTGATCATCCGATAGACGGAGCTTTCAATCCTTCAGAAATCCATCCCGGGAAGGTAACGGCCTGGGAACGCGTCCAGACGGCCAGGATGCCGGACCGTGCCACTGCTGTGGACTATATCCAGACTCTGTTTGAAGATTTCATGGAACTGCATGGAGACCGTTCTTTCCGGGATGACGGAGCTGTAGTCGGAGGCCTTGCCTGGCTGGACGAAATACCGGTAACTGTAATCGGACAGCAAAAGGGACGTAATACGAAAGAAAATGTATTACGAAACTTCGGTATGCCGAATCCTGAGGGTTACCGCAAAGCGCTTCGTCTGATGAAGCAGGCGGAAAAATTCGGCCGTCCAGTGATTACTTTTGTGGATACCCCCGGAGCGTTCTGCGGGTTAGATGCCGAGGAACGCGGACAGGGAGAAGCCATCGCCAGAAATCTGATGGAAATGTCCGCGCTGCAGGTGCCGGTCCTTTGCATTGTCATCGGGGAAGGAGGCAGCGGCGGGGCCCTGGCCCTGGGGGTGGGAAATGAAGTCTGGATGATGGAAAATGCCATATACTCCGTACTGTCCCCGGAAGGATTCGCGTCAATCCTGTGGAAAGACAGCAAAAGATGTGATGAAGCGGCTGAGGTTATGAAAATAACCGCGTCGGATCTGTCAGAACTTAAAGTCATAGATAAAATCATACCGGAACCGGAGCCTGCAAAGCCCCATAACCTGGAAGAAATCTGCAGCCCCATGAAAACCGAAATCCAAAGATTCCTGCAAAGCTATCTAAGTAAGGACAAAGAAGAGATCACCCGCCAGCGTTATGAGCGTTTTCTGAAATACTAGAAATACGTATCCCCAAAGCCGTCTGCCGGCGGCAGAAGGGAGTAAATTAGTGTGAAAGAAAACAGGCTTTCCTTACTTTTTATGCCGCCATATTGGCGGCGGAATGGAGATTTTTATGAACAAAGAACTAAAATTCGGTGACCGGAAAGCCACCGTACCGGTTATACAGGGTGGAATGGGAGTGGGGGTCAGCCTGTCCGGTCTGGCCGGCGCTGTAGCGAAAGCCGGCGGAGTTGGTATCATTTCTGCCGCCCAGATCGGATTCCGGGACCCTGATTTTGACAAAGATCCGGCAGCAGCCAATATCCGTGCGATCCACGAAGAAATAAAAAAAGCCAGGCAGATTGCCCCGGAGGGAATCATTGGGGTTAATATTATGGTAGCCACGAAACCCTACGCCTCTTATGTTAAAGCCGCCGCAGATGCGGGAGCAGATCTGATCATATCCGGCGCCGGCTTACCTCTGGCCCTTCCGGGCCTTGTAAAAGAAAGCGGCACCAGCATCGCTCCTATCGTATCTTCCGCTAAATCAGCTTCTGTCATCTGTAAAATGTGGGACCGCAAAGATCACAGAGCTCCGGACCTGGTCATCATCGAGGGACCCAAAGCCGGCGGCCACTTAGGCTTCCACAAAGACCAGCTGCTGCATATCGATACGCTGGATTACGATACGGAGATTAAAGATATCCTAACCGTAATCAAGGAATATGAAATTAAATATCAGCGGCCTATTCCTGTAGCGGTAGCCGGTGGAATTTACACCAGATCCGATATGGACCACGCGCTTGCACTGGGTGCTGACGCCGTACAGATGGCCACTCGTTTTGTCACTACCCATGAGTGCGATGCCCATCCGAAATATAAGCAGGCATACTTAAATGCCTCCGAAGCAGACATTATTATTGTCGACAGCCCGGTAGGAATGCCCGGCCGGGCTGTTCACAACCGGTTTGTGGATGAGGCGGCATTAAATCTGCACCGCCCCGCCCGCTGCCACAAATGTCTGGAACATTGTGATCCGGCCCATATCCCATACTGCATCACAGATGCTCTGGTCCGCGCGGTCCAGGGAGATATCGACCATGGCCTTCTCTTCTGCGGCACCAATGCCGCCCGGGCTGACCGTATAGAGCATGTCAGTGACATCATGCAGGAATTCCGTTTATAACTTCTGTTTTTAGGGCTGCTTTTCCAAGAGAAATGGGAAAAAGATTAGTACTTTCCTGCTCTTAGCCAGCTCAGGGAATTCCCTTAAATACATTGACACAGCCTGGCATAAATGGGAAAATAGAGTTAGTACTAGGAAGAAAGAGGTGAGGTTCTATGAATCTGGATTTAGTGACAAATTATATCCGGGAATCGAAACATCTGGTATGCCTGGTGGGGAATAAGCTGCAGGAAGAGTGCGGCGTCCCCAGACTCAGAGTGCAGGAGGTTGCCTATGAGGTGGAATCTAAGTACGGCTACTCCCCGGAGGAGATTTTGAGCAGTGTGTTTTTTGTCACCCGACCGGAAATGTTCTACAATTATTACCGGGATGTCATTCTTAGCAACCAGGGAGAACCCAGTGATTCCTATTATGCACTGGCAGAGCTTGAGAGAAAAGGGAAAGTAAAATCCATTATCACCCGGAATATTTTCGGGCTGCCCACGAGAGCCGGATGTAAGAACGTGATCGAGCTGCATGGAAGTATCTATCGGAATCAGTGTATCCACTGCAAAAAGGATTACAGTATTGAGGACCTCAAGAAAAGTACAAAAGTACCCACCTGTGATGTGTGTAAGTCGATCATCAGACCATCGATCCGCCTGTATGGGGATATGGTGGATAATGGCGTCATGACCAGGTCTGTGGATGCGATAGAACAGGCGGATGTGCTGCTCGCCCTGGAACTGGACCTGAATTCCTCCGGTTATGAGCAGACTTTTAATGATTTTACAGGCGGTAAAATTATTCTCCTGAAAAGTCAGCCACATTTTCTGGATGAAAAAGCCGATCTGGTCCTATACGGGCAGGTTAAAGAGTTGTTGCCGGAAATTGTCAAGGCACTATAATGGCGGAAAAAAGTAGGAAACCGATTTACAAAACGCTGCAAACCCGCATAAACACTATGTTTTTGCAGGTCTGGGGCGTTCTTTGTTTGGCGGTGTTTTTTACTGCCGGGTCGGCCTGCTTGATTGCGTTGCGGTAACTGTCAAGCACTTCCTTTTTTTCGCTTAAGCCGCATATCAACATAGCGGGCGGTGACGGTTTCAAAGTTCATAGACAATCCAAGCGACGCGCAAATACCCGCAAGCGTATGTCCCCAACACTTCGCCCACCGTGAAGAAGTCACCCGTCAGTTGGTGCATATTAGTAGCCGCTGTATGCCCTTGCGGTATAATTACGACAAACCGGAAAAGCCCCGTAGAATCAAGGGCTTTGAGGTTTTTAGTCTGGTTTTTTCATCCTTTTCCAAACCGAAAAATCACACTGAAATAAGTCGAATTATAGGGGGTGTTTCATTAACGACAAATGAAGTTTTGAACTCCCATATACCGTACGCGACTTTGTTCAATTCGGAAAAACCAAAAGTGTGCTGAATAAGAGGGCATAGGGAACTGCCCTCTTATTCAACCCACCTTCGGTTCTTTCCTTAGAAATTGGGCAAAGGTCGGGATAACTCAAAAGTCGGGATAACCTCTTTCCCGCAGGAATAAAATAAGCCAGCGGTAAATCAACAGGTGTGGTGCAATAAGGCCTCAGATGATTAGCAACACAAGAAAAACTAAACGGCAGGAGCCATTTGGCGCCTGCCGTCATTTTCCTTGATTCAGCCGTGCGATAAGACCAAGCAATATAATTAAATCATCATCTGATAATGTCCTGATACCATCCAACGCCTTTCTGACAAGCTGTGGGGTATTTCGGTAGCGTCAAAAAATTGCTAGGGCGTTATTTCAAAATATTCGCAGATATTTAAGAATTGCTTCATGGAAGGCAATGCCCGGCCGGAGGAAATAGCCTGGATGTAGCCACGGGATATTGAACATTATTTGTGTTATAATTTGCCTGATAATTTCGTTTGCAACTTATTAAATAAGTTATTTTTATTTTCTATGTGTTGACTGCTATTAGAACAGGAGGAAACCGCATGAATGAATGCGTTTGTGCTATTACTGGACACCGGCCAAGCCGGTTCAAGTTCAAATACAGTGAAGATTATGCCCTATGCAAGAAGATCAAAGCTAATATGCTGGAGGTGTTCCGAAAGCTACATGATGAAAAGGAAGTCCGACGCTTTTATGTTGGCGGCGCCCTGGGTGTGGATATGTGGGCGGCTGAACAAATCCTTCGTCTGAAGGAACAGCCTGGATACGAAGATATTGAATTGGTTGTGGCCCTGCCGTTTGTCGGCCATGATGCCAAGTGGGATCAGCGCAGCAAGCGCCGGATGGAGTTTATCCTACAACATTGCAGCAGAAAAGAGGTCATTGGAAACGAGGATTGCCGTGAGAGCTATGTCAAGAGAAATTGCTATATGGTGGATCAGGCCAACTACCTAGTGGCAGTTTATGACGATTTGCGGAATCTGCGGTCCGGTACAATACAATGTGTCCGGTATGCACGGAAAAAACAGATTACCGTAATTCTAATTCACCCAGACACGGCACATGTTACTATGTAAATATTTAACGTAAGAGGATAATTACTTTTCACACCCCTGTAAATCATGCTATACTTAACACAAGAGGTGAGATAACAATGTCTCAAACAACAAAGTGGGCAATGGCTATGGCGTTGAAACGTATTATGACGCAAAAGCCTCTGTCTAAAATCACTATTGCAGATATTACGGAAGCCTGCGGCATCAACCGCATGACATTCTATTATCATTTCCAAGACATCTTTGATCTCATTGATTGGATATGCCAAGAAGAAGGCGCCAAAGCCATACAAGGGCGAAAAGATTATAAAACCTGGCAGGAAGGTTTCCTCGCTTTATGCTGTGCAACAAGGGAGAACAGGGCATTTGTGGAAGGTGTGTATCACTCCATCCAGCGAGAAAAAATTGAGAATTATCTTTGCCGAGTTGTTTATGATTTGCTGTTTGATGTTGTATGCGAACTATCCAAGGGCTATTCCATTTCTCTCGAAAACAAACAGTATATCGCCGATTTTTACAAACACGGATTTGTAGGTATCATGTTGGAGTGGGTCAAGTGTGGAATGAAAGAAGATCCGAAAATATTTGTCAGTCGGGTGAGTCAGATGATACATGGCCAACTTCTTTTAGCTATTAAGAATATGGCAGAAACACCAATTTTATCAAAAAAGCTGGAATGATAAAACTTTTTACAAAGCACCCCGGATGATGTAATTTTCATCATCCGGGGTGCTTTGTTTATTGTATGGGTATTGGAGGAAAGGTACAATACAGACAAAGAAATGATGAAGGAGGTCATTTAAGTGTATTATTCCAGTGGAAACTATGAAGCTTTTGTTCGGCCACTCAAACCGGAGGGCGTAGAACGAAAATCCGCCTATATTGTTGGAACTGGTCTGGCTGCTTTGACTGCTGCCTGCTATTTGGTGAGAGATGGGCAGATGCCGGGAAAACGCATCCACATCTTTGAGAAGGATCCTGTCCCCGGCGGGGCCTGCGACGGCTGGGAGTACCCGGGCTTGGGCTATGTGATGCGGGGCGGTCGGGAAATGGATAACCACTTTGAGGTGATGTGGGATCTGTTCCGCTCCATTCCCTCCATTGAGAACCCGGAACTGAGCGTGCTGGACGAGTACTACTATCTCAACAAGCGGGACCCCAACTACTCCCTCATGCGGGCCACCCAGAACCGCGGGGAGGACGGCCGTACCGACGGAAAATTCGGCCTTTCCGACGCCGGGGCCATGGAGATTATGAAGCTGTTCTTCACTCCCGACGAGGAACTCTACGACAAGCCCATCACAGACTACTTCAGCGACGAGGTGCTGAACTCCAACTTCTGGCTCTACTGGCGCACTATGTTCGCTTTTGAAAACTGGCACAGCGCCCTGGAGATGAAGCTCTACCTCCGTCGCTTCATCCACCACATCGGCGGTCTGCCCGACTTCAAGGCCCTCCGCTTCACCCGTTACAATCAGTACGAATCCATGATCCTGCCCATGGTGGCCTATCTGGAGAAGGCAGGCGTACAGTTCCACTACAATACCAAGGTCATTGATGTGGACTTTGACATTCGCGCCGGCCAAAAGCTTGCCCGCCGCCTCACCTTGCAGTTTGAAAACGGAGAGGAGCAGATTGATCTCATGGAGCAGGATCTGGTCTTTATCACACCGGGTGGCTGCGTGGAGAACTCCGCTCTGGGTTCACAGAACACTCCCGCTCCTTACAAGCCGGAGCTGAAAGAGGGCGGCGGCTGGGATATGTGGCGGCGCATCGCTGCCCAGGATCCTTCCTTCGGTCATCCCGATAAGTTCTGCGGTGACCCGGAAAAGAGCAACTGGATGAGTGCCACCGTTACCACCCTGGATGACAAGATCCCGCCCTATATCCAAAAAATCTGTCAGCGGGATCCCTTCAGCGGCAAGGTGGTCACCGGCGGTATCGTCACCGTGAAGGATTCCAACTGGCTTTTGAGCTGGACCTTCAACCGCCAGCCCCAGTTCCGCAGCGAGCCCAAGGGCCAGCTGGTGGGCTGGATCTACGGCCTGTTCAGCGATAAGCCCGGCAACTATGTGAAAAAGCCCATACGGGAGTGTACCGGCAAGGAGATCTGCATGGAGTGGCTCTACCACTTGGGCGTACCTGAGGGGGAGATTGAGTATCTGGCCGAGCACAGCGCCAATACCGTCCCCTGCATGTTGCCCTACATCACCGCCTTCTTCATGCCCCGGGCGGCGGGAGACCGACCGGATGTGGTGCCCAGGGAGGCTGTCAATTTCGCCTTCATCGGTCAGTTCGCCGAGACCCCCCGAGATACCATCTTCACTACGGAATACTCCATGCGCACCGGCATGGAGGCGGTATATACCCTGCTGGACATCGACCGGGGAGTGCCAGAGGTCTGGGGCAGTACCTTCGATGTTCGAGACCTGCTCAATGCAACGGTACAGCTGAGGGACGGCAGGAAGATCACAGATATGCATTTGGGCTTAAAAGAGCGGATGGCATTGAAGGAAGTGCTGAAAAAAATCTCCGGTACGGATGTGGAGACGCTGCTAAAGGAATATCATGTCATCTGACCTTTATTATACCTTTTCCACTGAATATAACGATATCGTATATTAGCAATTCTTCCAGTCAGAACATTTGTAAACTGTGCAGCGCATAGTCGTGCGGCAAACAGTACTCAATGGAAAGATACTATTTGAGAAGGAGAAATAGAAGATGGACATTTCTATGCAGATAAAAAAAACAGCCTTGCGCACAGCGCTGGGATATATTGAAAAAAAACCCGAGGAAAATGTGCTCAAACTGATGGACTGGGTGGATAAACTGGCCGGAGATGGGCCGGACAGCTTCCCCGCACAGCGCAAAGCGTTTCGAAATGTTTTAAACGATCCGGAATGCAGCATGTACCAGCTCATTATGAGCGTTTTCCGGGACATTGACAATGATGTGTTAAAGGTGGTTTTTGAGAACTTCTTCCTGAATGCCAGCCTCATCGGCTGGCCCAAGCAGGAGCACTATCGTAAGGAGCTGAACTGCAATATTCCCTGGGCGATTCTCATGGATCCTACCTCTGCCTGCAATCTTCACTGTACTGGCTGCTGGGCTGCTGAATACGGCAACAAGCTGAACCTGACATACGAGGAACTCAGCGACATTGTCCGCCAAGGCAAAGAGTTTGGAACCTATATGTACATCTTCTCTGGCGGCGAACCTCTGGTTCGGAAGAAGGACATCCTCCGGCTGTGTACCGAACACAGCGACTGCCAGTTCCTGGCTTTTACCAATGCCACTCTGATTGATGAGGCGTTTGCGAAGGAAATGCTGCGGGTGAAAAACTTTATTCCCGCCATCAGTGTAGAAGGGTTTGAAGATGCTACCGATTTTCGACGGGGGGCAGGTACCTATCAGGCAATCATGAAGGCCATGACGATTCTGAAACAATACAAATTGCCCTTTGGTGCATCCTGCTGCTACACCTCGAAAAATGTGGACTCCATCAGCTCCGAGGCTTTTATCGATCATCTGGTGGAGTGTGGGGCCAAGTTCGCCTGGTTCTTCCACTACATGCCGGTGGGTAACGAGGCGGTGACCGACCTGCTGCCCAATCCGGAGCAGCGCAAGCTCATGTACCGTAAGGTGCGGGAGTACCGTTCCACCAAGCCCATCTTCACGATTGATTTTCAGAATGACGGCGAGTATGTAGGCGGCTGCATTGCGGGAGGCCGTAACTATCTCCATATTAACGCCAACGGCGATGTGGAACCCTGTGCGTTTATCCACTACTCTGACTCCAATATCAGAGAAAAAACCTTGCTGGAAGCTTTCCAATCTCCTCTGTTTATGGCCTATCACAACCACCAGCCCTTCAACTGCAACCACTTGCGTCCCTGCCCCATGCTGGAGAATCCTGACATGTTAAAAATGATGGTAGATCAATCCGGAGCCCATTCTACGGATCTTCAGTCTCAGGAGAGTGCTGACCATCTGTGCGATAAATGCCGTAACTATGCTGCTTGTTGGGCCCCGAAAGCGGACCTTTTATGGAACGAAAGAAATAAGAATTGAGCCAATAGGCTGTCTCTGACAGAGCAAGCCGTCGGAATCTCTGTTTGCGGCAGAGATTTCGGCGGCTTGTAAATTATGGGGAGATTTTATGATAAGTGTTACGCAAATTGCACTTGGGCTTATTGGAATAGTTTGCATCTTGTTTCCAAAACAAATCGCCTCTCTCCTACCATATTTGATGGGCATTATGATGATTCTAATCGGCCTGATTGGCATCCGCCAAATTGGGGAGAAATTCCGGCAGGCTCCTGACATATTTGCTCGTAAATTGGTTCTATTGATCGTGGGAATCTCTTTTCTGGTTCAAGGCAAAACTGCACTGGTGCCAATAGGGATTATCTGGGCCGTTTTGGGGCTTTGGAAGGCGGCAGATGCTTTCGTTGACTTCTGGGAAGCATATCAGGCCAAACATGGTGTCCTGCCTGCTCTGGAGAACTACTTATTCGTCTGATTTTATCTCTCCTTTTGCTGTTTGACCCTTATGGCAAATTCACACCACATATTGCTATTTTGGGGGCGACACTGTTGCTAAACGCCATCTTCCCCGAAAAGCGATGCTGATATGTATTGTTATCATTATATTGCTCATTCTGATATGTACACGGGAAAATTTCTATCGGTTCATCTGCAAAGGAATCTGTCGATTAGAAAGTCTTTCAAAGTGGGCAGATCGTGCGATTCAATGGAAACAGCAAGTGGATGCGCTACATATGGGAGCAAGGGATTTGCTTCACACTCCAAATATAATCTTGGTTGGGGTAGGAATCAACGCAATCAAGTTGATGGGGCTCTATTCGATTCCATACCTGTGCATAAGAGCGATTGGTATTGATTATTTTTCTCTTATTCAAATACAGACATTATCTGCTTTGGCCCATGTTATTTCCAATGCTCTGCCTAATATTGCTGGAATGGGCTCAGTAGAAGCAGCTTTTCTGCTGTTGTTTTCCTGTTACATGGATGCGGCAGATGTATCTTCTGTACTTGTTCTCTATCGGCTCTCCACATATTTTGTTCCATTTTTGCTTAGTGCGTTTGTAACAGAAAAAATCGGACTGCGCTTGTATACAAGAGAAAGGTCCAATACCTCAATGCACACATCGAATCAGGGGGAGGAGCATGGAATATCCTAATTTGACAAAGCAGGAATCGGTAGAATTACAGGAGTATCTCTCTACACATAAAGATGATCTGCTCACACACATTGTTCAGTTTAACGAACTGATGCGAAAATATCAGGCAGCACCAAAAGAGATTACTACAAAACTGGAGATACTCCAGCAAGATTTTGTGGCTCAAAATGGACGAGCCTGCATTGAGGCCATTACCTGCCGATTAAAAGCACCATCCAGCATTATCAATAAGCTGAACCGAAAAGGAATTACTCCCAGCATTGAGGCGCTACGCACGCAGTTAAATGATATTGCCGGTGTAAGAGTAATTTGTCCTTTTTTAGATGATATAAATATAGTTGCCCAGTCGCTTGCCCAGCAGGATGATATCAAAGTGGTTTCCATAAAAGACTATATCTCTCAACCGAAATCGAACGGATATCGCAGTTATCACATGATAGTGGAAGTTCCCGTATTTTTCTGCAAAAAAAGAATATATGCGAGTTGAAATTCAGCTTCGTACGGTGGCTATGAATTTTTGGGCAACTCTGGAGCACCAAATAAAGTACAACAGTAAATCCACCAAGGGGGTGGAAATAGTTGACGCGCTTCGAGACTGTGCCGATACAATTGCAGATACAGATAAACGAATGCTGCAGATACGAGAATATACAGACAAGGAGAAATAATGTTATGTCTGAAAACTGTTCATTGCAATACAAAATTCTTACTGATGCCGCATCTGATTTAACCGATTCCCTGGTGGCAGATTTTCCTGAAGTCCAGGTTCTTCCCATGGAAGTTGTGGTTGGAGGAGTCTCTTACAATTATGGGCCCGGTGGGAATCTAAGCAACCAGGAATTCTATAGGTTGCTGAAGCAAGGGAAAAGACCGTCCACCTCTCAAATCAATCCTTCATGTTATCTGGCAGAATTTACAAAAATTCTTGATCTTGGCTACGATATTTTATATCTCGGATTCTCATCCGGTTTATCTGGGATGTATCAAAATGCCGAAATGACAGCTGAAATACTTTCCGAGCAATATCCGCAATGCAAAATACGCTGTGTGGACACTCTGTGTGCTGCACCAGGTGAAGGATTCTTGGTCCTGGAAGCAGCCAAAAAGAAACGAGAGGGATTCTCGCTGGACGACCTGGCAGATTGGGTTGAGCTACATCGTCTTCAGGTCTGTCATTGGTTTACGGTAGACGGTCTATCTTATCTGCATCAAGGGGGACGAGTATCCACGGCGTCAGCAGTCGCCGGTACCGCTTTGCAAATCAAACCCTTGTTACGACTAGATAATGAGGGGAAACTGGAGGTGGCCGGAAAGCCACGTGGGAATAGGCGCGCATTGCTGGAACTAATTACCAAGATGAGGAAGCAGTGGAATCCTCAGATTTCCAAGTCTGTGGCCATCGTTTACAGCGGATCTCCTGAGCAGGTCAAATCGCTCTGTGATACAGTTATTTCCCAATTTCCAGATGCAATATGCTATACCGCATCCGTCGGCCCGGTTATTGGGGCTCACACAGGACCTGGACTACTGGCGCTGGTGTATAGGGGAAATCAAAGATAAGAGAAAGGTATGAGGAAAATGAGCAAATATGTACTTAGCTGTGAGTCAACAGTAGATTTAACAAAGTCATACCTTCAGCAAAGACACATCGCCTACATCGGTTATCCTTATGAATTAAATGGCCGTTTTTACCAAGACGATTTTGGGGAAACACTCTCTTTGGAGAGCTTTTACCGTGAAATGGAACAAGGTGCCAGTACGAAAACTGCCCAAATTAACGCTTATGAATTCACTCAATATTTTGAAACTTTTCTTTCACAAGGGAAAGATGTGTTACACATCTGTTTATCATCCGGGATTACTGGTGTATTGAATGCTGCACAGATGGCAAAAAACGAGTTGGAAGATAAATATCCAGACAGAACGATTTATCTTGTTGACTCTTTAGCCGCCTCGGCTGGCAGTGGGCTTCTTGTAGAAAAATCAGCTGACTTGCGAGACGAAGGAATGGATATAGAGCAATTATGGCGATGGGTTCAAGAAAACAAGCTACGAGTTAATCATTGGTTCTTCTCCAGTGATCTTAAATACTATATTCGAGGCGGCAGAATCTCCAAAACGGCCGGAATAGCAGGGACAATGTTGGGAATTTGCCCTTTGTTGGATGTGGATGTGAAGGGAAGGTTAATCCCACGGGAAAAAATCAGAGGGACGAAGCGGACGATTGCTGCTTTGAACGATAAAATGTGCTTACTGGCTGACAATGGTCAAAATTATAATGAATCTTGTTTTATAGCGCATTCCGGCTGTGCGGAGCTTGCCATGCGAGCAGCGGAACTTTTGAACCAAAACTTCCCAAGAATTCCCGGCGGGGTTCGGATTTATCAGATCGGTGCAATTATTGGAGCGCATACTGGCCCAGGTACTGTAGCATTGTTCTTTTGGGGGAAAGCTCGCAACAACTAAATGAGGTAATGATATGGAAGGAAATACTCATACAAGATTTGAAAAATTAAGACTAACATCCATTGTGGATGGGTTGCCGCTGGCGATAGAAGTTATCGAACCTATTGGCCCAATTTACGGTGTCATACAAATTTCACATGGCATGGCAGAACATAAAGAATGATGTTGTACAATAAAATATCAGGCGACAGCTTACATTCGTCTGTCTTACACAGATGATCGCTCCAGCGAGAGCGACAGCGTTACCAACCAAATGCAGCGTGGCGAATACCGAGCAAAGTTTGCCCTTATGGGTATCGCAAAAGCGCCGATGGCAGAATGGAACCGAACCCGGAAACCGCTGCGGTGGTACAGCTCATTTTCCAACTTGCCGCAACCGGCGTTGGAGCGGCAGCCGTTACCAGAGAACTGTATAAGCGAGGTATCCCGACCCCTGGAGAATACAAAGCAGCTCATGGGCAGCAGTACCACGATGTCTCTCGCTCCCGTGGCCGCTGGAGTAATTCTACGGTTCTCCGTATCCTGGAGGACGAACGCTATATCGGTTCTTATGTCATCGGGCGTCGTGCAGTCATCGAAGTGGGCGGCACGCGAAGCCGCAGGAAAGACCAGGACAAGTGGTTCATTATTCCCGACCATCATCCGGCAATCGTTGACAAAGAACTATTTGAAAAGTTGCAGGCCGTGCAGCGCCGGTTTTCCTTGCCGACCAGGAAAAACAGGGAGTACCCACTGAAAGGCAAGGTCTATTGCGGCTGCTGCGACCATACACTCTCCCGCATCGCCCAAAAGGGACCGTTTTATATGTGCCGCCATTCTACTGCCGATGTAAACAGCCGCTGCCGAGATGTCCGGGCAGATGCTGCCGGTCTGGAAGAAGCAGTCCTCCTCACTTTGAAAAAGCAGCTGGAAATCCTGTTGCCCGTACATGAGGACGGCACCATTCACCTGGAGGCCACCGCTGCCAAATGCTCCGAGTATGAGAAGCAGCTGGAAGCCTGAAGGACCAGAAGCAAGCTCTCTTTGAACGGTATCTCCTGGGGCAGATCGAGCTGGACACTTATAAATCGGAGAAAGCTGTTTATGACGCAGAAATACTGAAAGTCAAAAATGCTTATGCTGCTGTCACCGCCCAGGCAAAGCTGAAGCGAGAAGAACAGGCCCGCCAAAACAGCCGACAAGAGATTACTCACTCGATTGCGGCAGCGGATGTTCTAACCTCCGAGCTGACCGATCTGCTGATCGAAAAGGTGTATGTATTCCCCGACAATCGCATTGAGATTGTTTACAAAGTCCATGACCTCTTTGAATAATTGAAGATACAAAAACAGAAAACCCAGGCTATCAAATCCATCTTGGTAGCTTGGGTTTTCTGCTTTTCAGAATTATATTTTTTGTCGTGTGCTTGACATACGGGTGACGGAGGCAGTGACGAAAAGTCATTTTTATGAAATAGAGGCAGCAAAAAATGATTGGAGTTTATCGGAGCTGAAAAGGCAGTTTAATAGTTCTTTGTATGAACGGCTGGCATTAAGCAAAAACAGGAAAGCAGTTGCACAGCTGGCAACAGAAGGACAAATAATTGAATTACCACAGGATTTGATAAAAGACCCATATGCGTTAGAATTTTTAGGTTTATCAGAACTGCCGGAGTATTCAGAAACTGAATTGGAAAAAAGATTTGGTGTTTTTTAATAGAATTCTCCGCTGTTTTGTTTTATTTGATTTAAAAATCGGTGAATTGAAGCATCAGAATATTGGTCAGATGCAGATGTATGTAAACTACTATGATCGCAAGCATGAGGTCTACAATCTCGTCAAGATGTTCCCGGACCATGGTGTTGTCCACGGTAAGGTGGTCGTACTCCATATTGTCCTTAATGATTTCCTCGGAGATTTTGTATGGGTCATTCTTTCACATTCCTTTCCGTTCCGGCGGCGTAGCCGTTTCGTCCTGCTCCAAAGGTGAGGGGAAAAGGATAAAAATGGAATAGGTACTTGATTAAGTAGATGAAAACCCCCCTGCGGATAGGAACAATTGGGTACCATCGCGCAGGGGGATTTTCATTGTTGGCACAGTATCATGCGCCAGCAGCATGCTGTCTCATCATGAAACCGATTCGCAGAAACTTACAGTTTTTTACCTAACCCGGTCTCAAAGAAACTTATACTTTACAGCATCCCTTAATACATGCCCTCCTGGCAGGGGTCGCAGCATAGCTGCTCCATTATCTAAGCAGACGGCTAATTTTATACAGTCTCCATATAGGAGAGATATTCCCTGACCGCTATTGCCTTATCTGCGATCTGATCTGCGCCCGTCACAAACAAAATATAATGAGAGACAACCGCAGGACCTTTTCCGGTAAGACTCAATGTGACAGACAGCGCACGCGTATCTGGAATGGTGACGGTAAAAGGTTCGAGGGCAATATTCCTGTTCTCCGGTACGGATACTGGTATGTCCTGTTGATATAATATCTGTCCTTCTTCCGTTTTTGCGGTTACCGATAGTTCACCGTGAAACGCCTCGGAATCGTTGAGCACAGTTACCTGCAGCGGTACGTTTTCCCCGGACGTAAACAGCAGCTTGTCATATCGGAGGGAAGCGGTGAGAGGACGAAAGGCGTTCCTTACAAAATAGTAGGCCAGTTTTTTCTCCCCATAGTAATCTTCCAGATTGGTGCCGGACACATGCGGGCAGGGTTCGTTATACTGCCAGATGATGCTTCCGCAGTTCTGGAAAGCTCTCCTTCTGTTTGCTTCCAGAGCATAGCGAAGACCTTCGGCCTGTATGTATTGGCTGCACATGATGAATTCCTGGAGGGCTTCCGGAGGAAAAGTGCCGAATATCCGACAGGTTCTGTCATAGGTATCCCACAATTCGCCCCGGTGCCGCCAGACCAGATTGTCCCGCATGCTGGTGACGGCCAGGTTTTCGGGGGAGAGGAATCGCTTCATGGTAGTGTAGTTCGCCATGCCGTCTACACCGAACTCGCTGTGCAGCAGGCTGTCCGATTGATTATATATAGTATAGTGCTGGGTGGTGCCTTCATATTTCCAGGGGCCGTGGACATCGTGGTTTTTCCCGGGGGTAGTGATATCCAGGAATTCGTTTGGTCCGGAAGCGGAAGTGGGAAGCATGTATCTGCTGTCATTTTCCGACACGATTTTTTGAAGCATTCCTACGTTCTCGTCCTCAAAAGTAGCCGGGACCCCGTCAAAATCCGTCAGTTCATTGCCGCCGCTGTACAGAGCCAGAGACGGATGGGTACGGATCCTGGGCACGGCCGCTTTCGCTGTTTCCGCAAGCTGGGCCATAAAATAGGGATCTTTGGACGGCACATTGTCAATCCCGGAACTGCTCTGTGTAAACTCCTGCCAGATCAATATGCCCAGCTCATCGCAGATATCGTATAAATCTTCTGATCCGATGTAAGCTCCGCCCCACACCCGGATGAGATTGCAATTGGCATCCGCAATATTCTGGATCACCTGCCGGAGACGGTCCCGGGTGATATCGGCCTGCTGCATCTCAGGCGGCAGATAGTTAACCCCTTTCAGATAAATGTCTTTCCCGTTTATCTGCATACGGTAGGGAAATGCGTCCCTGGCGCCGCCGATACTCGGCAGATGCCGGATCGTACGCAAGCCGATCGAGTAGGACTTCTCATCAGAGCATTCGCCCCTTGCATTGCGCGTGGTGACACGCAGCTGGTACAGAGGCTGTTCGCCATGGCCGTTAGGCCACCACAGCTGTGCGGAAGGGATATCCATGGAAAATGGAAACGCATGATGGCAGCCGCAGGATACGGGAACCGTAAGCTCCTGTTTGGCTACGGTATCCCCGTGAAGAGATAATTCCAGCAGGAGCTGCTGCTCGCTGTCCTCGAATCCGTAGAGCTCCACCTCTCCGGACAAGGTACAGGAATTGTCATCTGCAAAGGTTTGTTCTGCCCGCAGGGATTCAATGGAGGTATCGCCGAATTCTTCGATATATACAGGGCTGTCAATGCCGATGCTCACCAACCGCATACACCAGTCCCACTTGTAATTGAAACGGGGTTTTTGGGTATGGGTCCTGGACGTATAGCCGATCTGTCCGTGTTCCGTGGGGGCGTGCTCAATCAGAACGGATAATTCGTTATCTTCCTGAATATATGGAGTGACATCTTTGCAAAATGGGACAAATAAATTGGTGCTGTCTCCGAGGGGCTGGTGATTAAACCACAGATGTGCGGTATAATCCAGATGATCGATCCGTAGCCGGTAATGCCGTCCGCCGTTTCTTTGCAGCGGAAAATGCGCCCGGTATTCCCACCAGCGGTTGGGGATCCATTCACATTTTAAACTATTCTGGTCAAGGAAGGGATCTTCGATATAGCCCTCCCTTAGCAGCGTTTTATATACGCTTTCCGGTACTTTTGCGGGAATCCAGTCTGTGACTCCTAACAGTTCTTCCCCTGTTTCCATAGAATTTCCCAAAAACGGGGTATAGGGATCATGAGCTTTCATAGAAAACTGTTCGATTTTTTTATGTATCATCGGTTTCTCCTTCCTGCGCAGAATTGCTTCTAGCGCCTACGAGTATTTTATCATAGAGTCCTGAAATTGACAATACAAATATGAGAATAGAATAAAACAAATATATAGGACAATATGGAAAAATATATTGACATGTTATATAAAATGATATATCATATACATATCAAATTTAAATACTTTGAAAAGGAGGGAAACCGGAAAATTAGTAGATATTACGAATAGTGGTACAGATAGACATGTGGTCGAATGAAAAAAGGGTAATTAGGAAAGGAAAAGGAAGGTTATGAAAAAACAAATTTGTATTTTATTGGTAATTTGTATGACGGTATTGGGAATTTCCGCCTGTGGAAAGTCGGACGACGGCGCGGGCACTGATACGAACACAAATAACGGTACGGGCACGGAGCAGAGTTCTGATTCCGGACAGTCCGGTGATAAAAAGAAAATAACCTTTGCATATCTGGATGCCAGCGGGGAAGACGCTAAGGAAGACGGCTGGATCCACAAATGGGCAATGGATACATACGACAAATGGGATCAGAAAGATAATGTAGAGCTGGAACTGATTCCCTATGTAGGAACGGAAGGGGATTACTTTACGAAGATGGCGCTGGAGCTCTCTGATGAAAGCACAGCACCTGACATTTTCTATGAAGATTCCTTCCAGGTGACGGCGGATGCGGCAGCCAATTATCTGGCTCCGCTGGATGAATATCTGGGAAGCTGGGAGTCCTGGTCCAACGGCTCTGTGATAGATGCTTGTAAAGAAGCGGCAACCGGTATGGATGGTAAGGTTTATGGTATCCCGCTGGCTACGGATTCCAGAGGAATCTGGGCAAACACCGCGGTACTGGAACAGGCCGGGCTTTCGAAAGACTGGAAACCTGCCACCTGGGCGGAGCTGCTGGATGGCTGCCGTCAGATTAAGGAAAAATGTGAAGGAGTAGTTCCTTTCTGGTATACCTGTGAGGAGACTTCAGAGGCTACCAGCATCAATACTTTTGAAATGGTATTGTACGGAACCAACGATCACCTATTTGATACGGAATCCGGAAAATGGAATATCAGAAGCAAGGACATGCTCTCCAGCCTCGAATTTTTCCAGACTACGGTACAGGAAGAACTGACCGGAAGCGCTTCTGAAGTTACGAATACCAACTCTTTGAATTATGCAATGGAGTATATGAGAGACGGAAAATTAGGCATGGTACTTACGTCAACCGCAGTCCCCAATGCGTTTTACAGTGCCGGACAAAGCTTTGAATGGGCGGATTGGGATAAAACGCTTTCCTTGATCCCGATGCCTACCCAAAATGGAGATCTGGGCGGAAGCGTTACGATGTCCGGAGGTTATGCATGGTCTGTTTCATCCCATTCTGAGGAGAAAGAACTTGCTTTTGATTTTATCACAGCTATGATGGATAACAAAGAACAGGTAGTTACCTATATGATGGAGTGCGGTCAGCTGCCGACCATAGATGTAACAGATGCTGCAAACTACGCGGACCTGTCTGCACGGCCGTTTATGCAGGAAGCTACAGAACTGCTGCAAAACGCACAGTACCGGCCGCACAATGAAAAGTATTCGGAAGTATCCACCTTCCTATCTCAAATGGTCAATTCCGTTGTGTGTGGAAATGACCCCGCAAAAGCATTGGAGAACTATTCTCAATCTGTAATCTCCATCGTAGGCGAGGAGAATACGCAGGACCTGTCCAAATAGAAAAATGGGGGCTGTTAAGCAAGATTCCGGCAGCCCCCCTTTTCATTCAAGCTAAGAGTTTCGAACTCTCTTCAAAAAAAGGAGAAAAAAGTTGCATAAACAAATTTCGTTTGGGAAAAAAGTAATCTATTTAGTTCCTTCTGTTGTTCTGCTGCTGATTTTTTTCGTGGGACCGGTTATATTAAGCCTTTATTTTTCATTTACCAATATGGCATTAACAGGCAGCAATGCCAGTGATCTGCGGTTTATCGGACTGGAAAATTATAAGCATATGATTTCAGATCCAATGGTAAAGAAAGCAATTATAAATACACTGGTGTTTATGGTGGGTTCCGTAGTGGGACAGACGCTGCTGGGATTCGGCTTTGCCTATATGATGAGAAGCTGTCACAAAAAAGTACGGAAAGTTGTAGGAAGTATCATTATGATTGGCTGGATTATGCCGGAGATGGTGGCTGCTTTCTGTATGAGTTCCCTATTCCATGACAGCGGTACCTTGAATATGATTCTGGAGGGACTGGGGATTTCCGGAGTTTCCTGGCTGTATACCTTCCCGATGGCGGCGGTTATCATAGCGAATGTGTGGAGAGGAACCGCGTTTTCCATGCTGGCGTACCAGGCAGCGTTGGATGATGTCCCGTCAGATATCGAAGAATCATCAAAATTGGACGGGGCGAACCTGATCAAGAAAATCTATTATATTATTTTACCGACTATCAAAAATACGATAATGACAAATACCATGCTGATCACACTGATGACGCTTGGATCTTTCGGCCTGATCTGGATCATGACCGGCGGCGGTCCCAGCGGAAAGACGCAGACACTTCCAATCCTGATGTATATCAAGGCATTTAAAAATTCTCAGCTGGGTTATGGAGTGGCGATCTCTATTATTTCACTGGTGGTCGGAGTGATCTTCGGTATTTTCTACATAAAAGCAGCAGGCAAGGAGGATTGACATGAAGAGAAAGAGAAAACTTGCGCTGATTGTGAATGTCGTGATGATCATCATGGCCGTTATGTGGCTGCTGCCCATGCTGTGGATGTTTATGGCCTCGGTCGATCCCAGCGCGAACGTATTTACCAAGCTGCCTTCCGGTATTACCATGCAGAATTTTGCCTCCGTGCTGAAAAGCCATACGAATCAGATGTCCTTCCTGAACAGCCTGATTCTCTCGTTCGGAGTCGCGATTCTGGTTATTATCTGTTCCGGACTGGCCGGATATGCGCTGTCCAGATATGAGATGAAATATAAGAAATCTTTTTTGATGACGGTGCTGTTTATGTCATCACTGCCAGGGACCGTGCTGATCGTTCCGGTTTACCGGATGTTTGTAACATTGAAACTCAATGACAGCCTGGCGGGTATCATTTTGTTTATGGCTGCCACGACGCTGCCGTATTCCCTTTGGATGATGAAGAACTTTATGGACAGCGTGCCGCTGTATCTGGAGGAAGCAGCCAGTGTGGATGGGGCAGGTACCTGGCAGCGGATCCGCAGGATTATCGTGCCGCTGATGGTGCCTGGTACGTTCTGTGTAGCGATACAGGCGTTTATCGGAGCATGGGGGAACTTTATGGTGCCGTTTATTCTGCTGAAATCGGCTGACAAATATCCGGCTGCGGTAACCATGTATCAGTATATTGGCATGTGGGATATTTCCTACGGGGAACTCACCGCATTTTCCATTCTGTATGCGGTTCCTGTACTGTTTTTATATGTCATCGGCCAGAACTATATGTCCAAAGGGTTCAGTATGTCGGGGGCAGGAAAAGGTTAAAAGAGGATGAGGATGAGCGAATTAAAATTATATTGGAAATTGAAAGAGGAATGCGGGCGGAACTACTGGGAACAGAGGATTCTGGCCGAACTGGAATTCCTGCGCAATATGTTTGAGGAGGAAGACCAGGCCGTACCCGAGCTGTTCTGCCGGACAGCAGATGGACTGTACGGGAAATTAAAGGCCCAGGGCGGCCTCATCGAACAAGATGTGAGAGTGGCGGAGGAAGCGCTGGCCGCATATCACGACAGAGCCAAACAATACCATGTCACCTGTGCGGCTCACGCCCATATCGATATGAACTGGATGTGGGGGATGCCGGAAACGGTCGGCGTCGTGATCGATACGTTCCAGACGATGCTGAACCTGCTGGAAGAATATCCGGATTTTATTTTTTCACAGTCTCAGGCGTCGACTTATGAGATTATCGAGAAATATGCGCCGTCCATGCTGCCGGAGATCCGGAAGCGGGTGCAGGAGGGACGCTGGGAGGTAACCGCGTCCAGCTGGGTGGAAGCGGACAAAAATATGACAGGTACGGAAGCCATGGTCCGCCATATTTTATACACCAAAGAATATCTGAAAGAACTGCTGGGGATCGATCCGGATTCCATACAGGTGGATTTTGAACCGGATACCTTCGGACACAGCCGTTATGTACCGGAGATTTTAAGCCACGGCGGTATCAAATATTATTTCCACTGCCGGGGAAATGATCAGGAGGAAGTATACCGCTGGAGAGTACCCTCGGGGAAGGAAGTGCTGGTGTACCGGGAACCGAACTGGTATCTGGGACCTGTGGACTATGAGATGACTTCCTATGTACCAGGATACTGTAAGAGGAACCATACCATGGAGGCGCTCTATGTATATGGAGTGGGTGACCATGGCGGAGGCCCCACCAGAAGGGACCTGGAGCGCATTATCGATATGCGGGAATGGCCGCTGCTGCCAGAGATTCAGTTCGGCAGATATCACGATTTCTTTCAGGCGCTTGAAAAAAACATGGAAGATTATCCCGTTGTGGAACGGGAATTGAATTACATTTTCACCGGGTGCTATACGACTCAGTCCCGGATCAAAAATGCGAACCGTACCTTAGAGGACAGCTTCTATGACAGCGAGGTGCTGGGAGCGATGGAATACCTTTGCCAGGAATCCAGGAGCAACCGCAGCGGCCTTCGGAAGGGCTGGAGAAATCTTATGTTCAACCAGTTTCACGATATCCTGCCCGGCTCCTGCGTGGATGACACGGTATCCTATTCATTGGGAATCAGCCAGGAGGCCATGTCCTATGGAATCGCCTGTGCGAACCGGTCCATGAAGGCGGTGGGTGATCGGATCGACACTTCGGCCATGGGTTATCCGGATGGCCAGGACTCCACATCGGAAGGAGCGGGAGTGGGTTATAATACCATGGGGACCCCCATGCGGTCCGGCCAGGCCGCGTCTGACGGTAGGAAAATCACAGAGGCGTGCAGGGGAAAGGGAAATATCCGAGTCTACACATTGTTCAATACCACGCAGTATCCCCGTCTGGAACCCGTGGAAATCACCCTATGGGACTGGCAGGCATCTCTGGACAGAACCAGGGTGACAGATGGGGAAGGAAAACCGGTAGAATATGAGGTAGTGGAGAAGGATCAGGCCTATTGGCAACACAGCTTCCACAAGCTGGTGTTTACCGCGCAGGTCCCGGCTTTTGGATATGCCAATTATTATATCAGGGAAGACGAACTGCCCATAAAAATGCATAAGACAGATGAACCCAGGGTCCACCGGATGGAGGACGGGGTCTATGTGCTGGAAAACCAGAAGCTGAAGGCTGTATTTGCCACCGATTCGATGAAACTGGTTTCCCTTACGGATAAGCAGAACCAAAAAGAGCTGCTGGCCGGAACACCTTCTGGTTTCTTCCGGTATATCCTGGAAGATGATTCCCGGGATTACTCCGCGTGGATGGTCGGGGCCTATCGGAAAATCGAGGATCTGAATGAGGAGTGTGCGATCCGTATCCTGGATCAGAAGAGCAGCGGTATCCGGCAGTGGATCACATATCAGATGGATTTCCATCATTCTTCCCTGGTGGTGAAAGTCATATTGGATGACCAGTCTAAGATGCTTCGTTACCGGATAAAGGCAGACTGGCATGAGACAGGAACACCGGGCGGCGTAACGCCCCAGCTTCAGTTCTATATGCCCTTTGGATATGCCTCAGATCAGACCAGATATGACGTCCCAGGCGGTGTGGTAGAGCGGGAAAGCGCCGGGCATGATGTTCCGGCGATCTACTATGGAGCGCCGCTTCCGGTGGAGGAAGGAAGCTGCCTGATGCTCACGTCAGACAGTAAATATGGCTATCGGACGGAGAAACAGGCGATCCTGATGAATCTGCTGCGGGCCGCGTACACACCTGACCGGTACCCGGATCAGGGCTTCCATCGCTGGGATCTGGGAATCGGGGTTCTGTCGTCGGCAGACTGGTGTGAGATGATGTCCGAGGCCATATGTTTCTCCCATCCGGTCTATGCCTACTCGAACAGTGTCCATCCCGGAACGCTGGGACAGTCCTTTAGTTTCCTGAATGTGGACGGCCAGGTAAAAGTAACGGCCTTAAAGGAAACGGAAGATGGGAAAGGCCTTCTGCTTCGATATTATAACTGCGCAAAGAAGGATGAAAAGCTGACAGTGGCTTCCCCCAACAGCTGGAAAGAGGTCAGCCGTTCGGATGCCATGGAAAACACCGGTGAAAAACTGGCAGACAAAGGAAATGATCTGACCGTCCGCCAGGCAGCCGGCACGCTGGACTGCATAAAGATCCTGTATTGACGGCAGATTCACTGTGCGAACCAGATTTTGGCAATATCAGTTGCACTTCCGCACAAACACATTTATAATTTAAGAAGAAACAGAGGGGATAGAAGGAGTGACTGTATGCGCAATCAAAACGAAACCAAATATGCAATGGTTACCACTTATTTGCTGAATTACATAAAAGAACACCATTTAACGGCAGGAGATAAACTGCCCACGGAAATGCAGCTGGTAGAGAAGCTGGGAACCAGCCGGATCACGATTCAGAGGGCGATCCGGGAGCTTCAGCAGCGAGGTATCGTTCGGCGCGTGCAGGGTGGCGGAACCTATATCGCCGGTGAGACGGAGGAAACGGAAGAAGAAAAGGAAATCCAGTTTATTCCCTTCGTACTTGCGAGTGAAAATGATTACACGGGTGCCCTGGACTATATACAGGGAGCGGACGCCTATTTATCGAATCATTCCTATTATCTGACCGTGCATTCCAGCCATAAAAACGCGCAGGAGGAATGCGAGGTGATAAAACGGCTGGTGGAGGATGGGTCCAAATGCATCATGATCCAGCCCTGTTCCTCATCGGAGAATTTTTCTCTGTATTTTCAGATGATGCAAAAAGGGGTCGAGTTCGTGTTCGTGGACCGGATCCCGCAGCATCTGGTGGCAAATATGGTCGTGTGCGACAATGTAAACGGCGGCTACATGGCCACCAGGCATCTGATCAATTGCAATGCGAGACGTATCGGTTTCGTCAGCATGGAGCCGGTCAGCGTCGCCTATTCCCTGGTGCAGAGGAGGGCGGGTTACGAGATCGCCCTTCAGGAAGCCGGTATTCCTTATGATGAAAAGTATGTGCAGTTCAGTGAGCCGGGAGACGAATCCATGCAGATCGTGGACCGGCTGCTGGAACTGCCGGAGCCTCCGGACGCGCTGTTCTGCGCCAATGATGTGACTGCGGTGGAGGTTATGAACTATCTGCAGTCGATCCATATCGAGGTGCCGGATGACATGATCCTGATCGGCTTTGATAATCTGAGTATCGCCCAGAGCGCTGCGGTTCCGATCTCTACCATAGAACAGCCTTTCTTTAAGATCGGATATGAGGCGGCCCGGATCGCCAGGAAGCTCCTGAGTGGGGAGCGGGACTATATCTACCAGGAGATCCTCCCGGTGGAATTGCTGAAACGGGCCAGTACCCGGAAAATTTAACGTTTGTAGTGCGGCGGCGGGCAGCCCGTATGAGACGGGTGCCCGGCCCGAACATATAGCTGAAGCCCGCCGGCCGGTTTTCGGACAATTCTGTTCCTAAAACCAGCCGGCTTTTTTTATTTCATTCATAGGAAAGTGCTCCTATGAATGAAATATTATTCCAGAATGGGTCAAAAAAGTAAACAAAAGGGACAATTCTATGAATATATTTTCCGTAAAATAATGATATAATAAGACTATTAAGTGGGAGAGCCGGAGAAGAATGCGGAAGGAACCTGGGGGACTCCGATCGGGAATGGGGGACAATGTAAACTGGACGCTGGTCAGCATCTCAGAGGACGAGAAATATAATGAGCAGCTGAGAAATCTGCAGAAAATAACCCATTGAGGAGGTTAAACATGAAATTTTATGAAGATCAGCCGGGTGTCTGGTGTTTAAACCGCGGCTGGAAATTTAAAGAGACGGATTGCAGTGATCTGCCGGCCGGAGTCCGGCATGATGATATTTATGACTATACGAAGGCGGGCGGTGCCAAAGGCCCTGCGGAGCTGTCCTTTGATGATTCGGGCTGGGAGCCGGTGATCCTGCCCCACGACTGGGTGACAGAAAAGCCTTTTGTTGAACAGGCGTCCCCGAATCATGGCTATAAGAAGCGGGGGACAGGATGGTACCGTTTAAAATTCCGGCTTCAGGAGGAGGACCGGAATAAACAGATCCTTTTGGAGTTCGAGGGTCTGAGCAGCAAAGCATTGATCTATATAAACGGTACACTGTGTAAACGGCAGTTTTATGGTTATAACAGCTTTTGCATTGATATCACGGATATGGCCTGTTTTGCCCCTGCGGTCAACCTGCTGGCGGTCAGGATCGAGGCAGACGCCTGGGAGGGCTGGTGGTATGAGGGGGCTGGGATCTACCGAAATGTCTGGATGGTCAAAAAAAGCCCTGTTCATATCGCGTGCCAGGGGGTATATGTAAAACCGGAACAGCAATCGGACGGAACGTGGAAGCTGGACGTAGAGACAGCGGTTGAGAACAGCTTCGGACGGGATCAGAGGATGAGACTGGAAGCGGCCCTGTATCTGGATGGGAAAAAGCAGCGGGAGTTTCCTGCGGTGTGCAAAAAGGTGCCCGGATTTGCGCGTGTCATTTATGAGCAGAGCATCACTGTGGATCAGGTGGAAATCTGGAATACCGGGAATCCAGTTCTCTATGAAGTGCGGTCTGTCTGCAGGGGGACGGATGGTGAGGCCTCGGAAGGTGAAAAAGTGCCATATGAGGGTAAGGCCGCGGAGGGGGAAAAGGTCAAAGCACCTGACATCCTACTCAGATCAGACTCGCTGGACTATCTGAACACAAGATTCGGATTCCGTACGATCCGCTTAGATGCAGACACCGGATTCTGGTTGAACGATGAGAACATAAAGCTAAAGGGTTTTTGCTGCCATCAGGATCACGAAGGTATAGGGGTGGCGGTCCCCTATGCGGTCAAGGAATACCGGATCAGACTGTTGAAAAAGCTGGGGGCCAACGCATACCGGTGCGCCCATAACCCGGACCCTGAGATCCTGGACATCTGTGACCGGCTGGGAATGATGGTGATGGAAGAGAACCGGACGTTTTCCTCCGATGAGGATACCATCGCCCAGGTGAGAGGGATCATCCGCAATGCCAGGAACCATCCCAGTGTGATTCTGTATTCTATTTTCAACGAGGAGCCGTTACAGGGGACGCTCCGCGGAGGACGCATGGCGGCCAGGCTGCGCCAGGCCGTCCACGAGATGGATCCTGCCAGGCCGGTACTGGGATCATTTAACGGAGGATATCTGGAAGAAGAAGGCGCCGCCCTGTCTCTGGATGCGGTGGGAATCAACTATAATCCGAAGCGCTATGATGAGTTCCACAGCAAGTTCCCGGATATTCCTCTGGTGGCTTCTGAGACGGCCAGCGCCTTTATGGTCCGTGGCGAATATAAGAACGACGAAGGACTTCATATCATTGCAAGCTATGATGAATCCTGTGCCCCCTGGGGGGATACGCACAGGGACGCCTGGCGATGGGTCATGGAGCGGCGGTTTGTAGCGGGCGGTTTTATCTGGACCGGATTTGATTACCGGGGAGAGCCCACGCCCTTTGAGTGGCCCAGTGTGGGAACCTTCTTCGGAACCTATGATTCCTGCGGGTTTCCCAAGGAGGCCTGTTACTTATACCAGGCATTCTGGACGGATGAGCCTATGGTACATCTGGCGGCCCCGTGGGGAACGGGGAGTACGCCCGGTGAACCGGTGAAGATATTGATCATATCGAACTGTCAGGAAGTGGAAATTACGGTGAATGGCAGACTGGTTCAGAGGAAACCGGCAGACCGCTTCCAACCGGAACTGATCCGTATTCCCTATGAAGCTGGTGTTCTAAAGGCAGTAGGGTACAGGGACAGGGAGGCGGCGGCCGAACATACGCTGGCGCCGGTCCGGTCAGCCTGCGCGCTGCAGATCCGGACCAGCAGTGCGGAATTGAAGGGTGACGGTCTGGATGCCGTCGTGGTTAATGTCTGTGCGGTGGACAACGAAGGAAATGTGATCCCGGACGCGGATCAGACCGTATTCTTTGAAATAAGCGGGGGAGCCGTATTGATCGGCACCGGTAACGGAGATCCCAATTCCCATGAGCCGGATACTGCCTCATCCCGGAAATTATTTCACGGATACGCCCAGGCGGTCATACGAAACGAAGGTCCGGAAGCCGTCGTAGTCCGTGTAAGGTCTGAGGGATTAAAGGAAGCAAACGCGGTCCTTCCGGTGCGGCAGATCCCGCATATCCCATACGTGGAAGAGGCGAAAGATACCGTCGTGGAAGGGTGGAGGATGTATCACCAGCTTCTTGACCAGCAGCCGGATATCCTGCTCAGCGCCGATGTCAATGACAGAAACAGCTTTGAGCCGATCGAGTTTCACGGCAGGCCGCAGAGCGAATTCACCGGAAAGCTGAATAAATTCGGAGTTTATCAAACCCAGCTGTCCTTGACTGGGAACAAGGGAGGCAGATACCTGTATTTCCCGGAAATCAAAGGCCAGGTCTGGGTCAGCCTGAATGAAGAACAGGTGGCGGAACGGATCCATCTGACATCAGGACCGCTGAAGGTAGAGATACCTGCCGCGTTTGGCAATACAGGAACCTGTACCGTGGTCATTTGCAATCAAAATACGGAAAACAGGGAGGCGGGTATCTGTGCTCCGGTTATTCTAAGTGAAGACGGCGGCCCAAAAACGGAAGGATAAGGAAGCTGCGGAAGATAGGATCAGACCCAAACCTTAAAAGTCCCTGGTAAATATATCGCTCTTGTGGAGTAAATCTTCCACCGTGTCAAATCCCAGCCGGTGAAGCAATTCCATCACATAGGGATTTTCAAGGGGGGTGTAATAGGCAGCGTCATCGCCGTAGACCTCCACATGCCTGCGGCCCTCTTCCCGGTCCAGAATCGCTTTGGGGCCGCCGACGCAGCCGCCCACACAGCCCATGCCCTCGAAAAAATTACCATCGATCCCGCCATTCTCCAGCTGCTGGATCATGGCCCGGCAGGCCGGCACACCGTCGGCCTGTCTGGTGTGTATCGCGATATTCCGGTGGGGATTCAGCTGTTCCACGGTGGATTTCACCGCTTCACTGACCCCCCCGGTATGGGCATAGATCCTGCCTGCCCGGGAAGAGTGATCCTTTTCACTCTCCGGCAGAACGCAAGGATCGATGTCAGCCGCCTCAAAAACATCCCGTATCTCCTGAAATGTAAGCACATAATCAACGGCCCCGGCCAGATCCGGCTCCCGTGCCTCGCTTTTCTTAGCGATACATGGTCCGATAAACACGGTGACCGCTTCCGGATGCAGCTTCTTAATCACCCGGCCGCAGGCGATCATAGGGGAGACCGCACCGGGCACATGGGGCATAAGATCCCGGTAAATCTTCCGAATCATGGCGATCCACACCGGACAGCAGCAGCTGGTCAGCTGATAATCCCCGTCATGAAGAATATTCTTGTCAAACTCCAGCGCCTCTTTTAACGTCAGAATATCCGCAAAGAGAGCTACTTCCACCATCCCGTCAAATCCCAGAGCCTTGAAGGCATTGCGCAGCTTACCCGGTGTCACATCTTCGCTGAACTGGCCCAGAAAAGCCGGCGCTACCAGAGCGTAGGCCAGTTTTTCCTTATCCCGGACTGCTTTTAAGGCAGGCAGGATATCTCTGCTGGCGGTGAGCTTGTCCGAATGACAGGCCTCGATACAGGCGCCGCAGCCGGTACACAGATCAGGATCGATGATAAGCTTCCCATCCGGCCCCGGAACGATCGCGTCAAATACACAGCTCTTCTCACAGGCCTGGTCATATTCACACTTCTCACAGGACTCGGTACGCAAAACCGGCGGATATTTTTCCGGGTACAGCAGGCAGTCCAGATGCCCTGCTTCGTGCTCCGGCAGCGGTTTTCCATCCGGCTTCAAAGTTTGTTTCAACACTTCCCGATACAGTTCTTCAAAAGTCATGGTCTTATTTTTCCTTTTCTTATTTTCTTACTTTTTATGATATTCTTTTCAGCGAAAGCTGATTACCTAAATCCAGGATTTTGTTATTTCCCGATACACGATATCTGGCAGTATATCTGGGGTGCCGGGAAATTAATATAGGGCAGACAGTGAATCATCGGCTATCAGGCTATTATCTCTGTTCATAATTTACTTTATACCAATATTTTGTATCAATATTCATGTGATATACGTGATAAAATGAGTATCTTTTTTATTTTAGAAGGTGCGTTTTACTGCCTTCGGTGCATCTGTTTACCGGGCCAGTAGGGTACAGGCCCGCAAATATATTGAGGATTGGTTTTTTTATGATTTTGTGGGCCTGTGTACATATCTGAAATTGTCCAAGAAGATTAAAATGACCGGCTATTCAGGGACAAAAGGCCTGGAATACCTGTTTCATAAAGCAAACAGAACTTAGAGAAAATATGCAAATAAATCATTTACCGGCCCTCCTTCACCCCAGAATAAGGCTTCCGCAAATGCAGCGCCCCAAAAGCCAGCAGCAAGATAACATAAAGCACACAGATAATCCCGGCTGAAATACCCATAACAATCAGATCCAGCGGAATCGAAAGTTTTTTTAATACAGAATAGCTCAATAGACCGCCTCCTATGGCGATAAGAATCGAAATCACCGGTTTCACCACCCAGTCGTGCAGAGGAAAGTCCATGGCCGCCTCCCGGTTCAGCACGAACATTCCCATAAATGTCAACACAAGCTCGCTGATCAGAACACCCCACAGGTATCCCTTAATCCCATAGCGGGGAACGCAGAAGAACACAAAAGCTATCCGTATCCCGAGTCCGAACATGTTAAAAAGGAAAGTCGTAGTGGTTTTACCCAATCCGTTCATGATACTGAACAGGGTGGTGGTCAGATAGAGAAACGGGCAGATCCAGGCCAGCGTTACGATAAAACTGCCTGCCATTTCATTGTTGAAAATAAACAGTCCCATTTCATCCCCGAAAGCCAGAAATACGCCGGTGCACATGATCCCGAGAATCAGGCAGTACTTGATCGTATTTTCTATAGTCTTACCAATCATCCGGCGGTCATTCCTGGCCTGCGCTTCAGCCACCGCAGGCAGCAGCATCACGGAGACGGAGTTGGTGATGGCGGAGGGGAATAAAATCAGAGGCATGGACATTCCGGTCAGCACGCCGTACACACTGAGCGCCCCGGTATTATCCATGCCGAACAATCGAAGCTGCCCTGGTATGAGGATCGCCTCCGCGCTCTGCAGCAGGTTGATCAACACCCGGTTGGCCGTCAGGGGCAGTGAGAGGGTGAAAATATTGCGCAGCTGTGAGAAGGGGGTGGCCGTTCTGGAGGACTGGACCGGATTCCGGTGAAAGTGGTACCCCAGCGCAGTCAGGGAGTACAAGGTAGAGACCAGTTCCCCCACCGCCAGCCCGATCACCGCGATGGAAGCGGTTACGGCGAATCCTTTCTCCAGACAGATCAGATACAGCAGGTAGACGCTGGCTACCCGCACTACCTGTTCGATGAGCTGCGTCATGGCGGGGACAGAGGTCTTCTGCAGCCCGTAATAATAGCCGTTGATACAGGCATGAATGGAACCAAACGGGATGGAGATGGCTGTGATCTGCAGCAGGACCGAACATCTGGGTTCGCCCAGCATATGTACAGACAGCCACGGCGCGTATTGGAACAAAATATAACTGGCCAGGAAGGACAAAACGGTGGAAAGGCCCAGGCCTACATACAGGGTATCCTTGGCGCTGCGGTCGTCACCGGTCGATACCTTTGCGGCCACAAAGCGCGAGATGGCAGTCTGGATACCGGCCACGGTCAGAGAAAAGCAGATAGAGTGAATAGGGAAAATCAATTGGTAAATTCCCATCCCTTCCGCACCGATCGTATGGGATAAGAATATTCTATAGAAGAACCCTATGATTCTGGTGACCAGTCCGGTGATGGTCAAAATCAGGGTTCCGCGGATCAGCATGTGCTTTTTCATAGGAATCTCCAAATTTGTAATCTATGTAAATATATTCTTTCAGACGTCTTGACAGAACATAGAAAGGGTGATATTCTTAGAACGAAATCCGAGTAATTTACTGGGAATTGAGGTGAAGCCTATGAAAATGTCCACAAAAGGACGATACGGATTAAGGGCAATGATAGACCTCGCAGTCCACAGCGAAGAGGAAGCGGTATCGATTGCAAGCATCGCCGCCAGACAGGATATATCGGAGAGCTATCTGGAACAGCTGATTGCGAAGCTAAAGAAAGCGGGAATCGTCACCAGCATCCGCGGAGCATCCGGAGGCTATATGCTGTCCAAACCAGCCGAGGAGATCTCAGTGGGAGATATCTTAAGAGCGCTGGAGGGAAGCTTAGACCCGGTGGAGTGTCCGGGGATCAGCGACGAAGGCGGCTGCAGCGGAGCGGGAGCCTGTGTAACCAAATATGTCTGGCAGAGAATCAATGACAGCGTCAATAAGACGGTGGATGAGATCTATTTAAGCCAGTTAATAGAAGAAAGTAAGACAAAGCAATGTGACAACCAACGGAAGGACTATCACAAAGGCTGTAAAAATTAAGGAGAGAAAGGGCCATGAAAAAATTAATTTATTTAGATAATGCTGCGACAACAAAGACTGCACCGGAAGTGATGGAGGCCATGCTTCCCTATTTTACGGAATATTACGGGAATCCATCCAGTGTGTATGAATTTGCAGGAATCAGTAAAAAAGCTCTGGACGAAAGCCGTGAAACCATTGCGAAAGCCCTGCATGCCAACGATAACGAGATCTACTTTACCGCCGGCGGCAGTGAAGCCGACAACTGGGCCTTAAAAGCCACAGCTGAAGCATATGCGAATAAAGGAAAACATATCATCACGACCAAGATTGAGCACCATGCCATCCTGCACACCGGGGAATATCTGGAAAAACAGGGATATGAGGTAACCTACCTGGATGTGGACGAATTCGGAGTCGTGAAACTGGATCAGTTAAAGAAAGCCATCCGGCCGGACACCATATTAATATCCGTGATGTTTGCCAACAATGAGATCGGAACCATACAGCCTATCAAAGAAATCGGTGAGATCGCCCGTGAACACGGAATTCTATTCCACACGGATGCGGTTCAGGCTTTCGGCCAGGTACCCATTGATGTGGATGAATACCACATCGATATGTTGAGCGCCAGCGGCCATAAATTAAACGGACCAAAAGGAATAGGCTTCCTGTATATCCGAAAAGGTATCAAGATCCGTTCCTTTGTCCACGGCGGAGCCCAGGAGCGCAAGCGCCGGGCCGGCACGGAAAATGTCCCCGGCATCGTGGGCCTTGGAAAAGCGGTGGAGCTGGCGGTAAGTACTATGGAAAACCGAACTGCGCGGGAAAAGGAGCTCAGGGATTATCTGATTGGCCGTGTATTAAAGGAAGTGCCCTATACGAGACTGAACGGACACCGGACCAGTCGCCTTCCCAACAATGCCAACTTCAGTTTCCAGTTCGTAGAAGGGGAATCCCTGTTAATCATGTTAGACATGGACGGCATCTGCGGCTCCAGCGGTTCGGCCTGTACCTCCGGCTCTCTGGACCCGTCCCATGTACTGCTGGCAATCGGACTGCCGCATGAGATCGCTCACGGCTCCCTGCGTCTCACCTTAAGCGCTGAGACCACGAAGGAGGACATCGATTTTGTTGTGGAATCCATTAAAAAGATTGTCACAAAGCTCAGAAGCATGTCGCCCCTGTATGAGGATTTTATTAAACAGAATTAAATCCCTGCAGAATTGAGGGGATAATATAACCAGAATAAACAGCGCTCGAAAAAGCTACGATTATTTTAAAGAGAATTACAGATTAATTTTGAAGAAGCCGGTAAAAATAAACGCCAGGTTCAGCAGGCGGCAGGCCGGGAAAACAAAGATCAGGAGGAAATAACTATGTACTCAGAAAAAGTGATGGATCACTTCCAAAACCCCAGAAATGTAGGGGAAATAGAAAATGCCAGCGGCGTCGGTACTGTTGGAAATGCCAAGTGCGGAGATATCATGAGAATGTACCTGGATATCGACAACGACGGAATCATTCAGGACTGTAAATTCAAAACCTTTGGATGCGGGGCAGCCGTAGCTACCAGCAGTATGGCCACAGAACTCGTCAAAGGCAAGACCGTCCAGGAAGCCCTGGAAATAACCAATAAAGCCGTTATGGAAGCCCTGGACGGACTTCCCCCGGTAAAAGTCCACTGTTCCCTTCTGGCGGAGGAAGCGATTCATGCCGCCCTGTGGGATTATGCGCAGAAGCATGATATCAAAATAGAGGGCCTGGAAAAACCCAAATCCGATATCAGTGAGGAAGAAGACGAAGAAGACTACTAAAGCCGGAGGAACCTCCATGGATAGAAAAAAAGTAGTGGTAGGAATGTCAGGAGGTGTAGACTCTTCGGTTGCCGCCTACTTATTAAAAGAGCAGGGATACGAAGTAATCGGTGTCACCATGCAGATCTGGCAGGAAGAAGACAGGAGCATCCAGGAAGAAAACGGAGGCTGCTGCGGCTTAAGCGCTGTGGATGATGCCAGAAGAGTGGCCCAAAGCCTCGGCATCCCCTACTATGTCATGAACTTCCGGTCCGAATTTCAGAAGCATGTCATCGATTATTTTACTGAAGAATATACGCGGGGCCGGACGCCAAATCCCTGCATCGCCTGTAACCGCTATGTCAAATGGGAATCCCTGTTAAAGCGGAGCTTAGACATCGGGGCGGACTACATCGCCACCGGGCATTACGCCCGTATCACCCAGCTGCCAAACGGTCGATACGCGATCTGCCATTCAGCCACCGCGGCCAAAGACCAGACCTACGCGCTCTACAACCTGACCCAGCAGCAGCTCGCACACACACTGATGCCGGTAGGCGGGTACACGAAGGAAGAAATCCGCCAAATCGCTCAGAAGATCGGGCTGCGGGTAGCAGCCAAACCGGACAGCCAGGAGATCTGCTTTGTACCGGACCAGGACTATGCCGGTTTCATCGAAGAATACACCGGTACAAAATTCCCCCCGGGCAACTTTGTAACACCAGACGGAGAGGTGATCGGCCGGCATGCCGGTATCATCCATTACACCGTGGGCCAGCGGAAAGGCCTGGGCATTGCCATGGGCCATCCCGTCTTTGTGACCGAGATCCGCCCTGAGACCAATGAAGTCGTAATCGGAGAAAGTGAGGATGTATTCTGCACCGTACTTACTGCAGACCACCTGAACTTCATGTCGATCCCCGGCATGGATACCGGGGAAGAACTGGAAGTTACCGGAAAGATCCGTTACAGCCACAAAGGTGCGCCCTGCCGCATCCAAAAAACGGATGACGACCGCATCCAGTGTACCTTTACAGAACCCCAGAGAGCCATTACCCCCGGACAAGCCGTAGTTTTCTACGATGGAGACTGTGTACTGGGCGGCGGAACGATCCTTAAAAGAGGTTCTGCAGACTGATCCCCAAGGTATGCACCCCCCAAAACCCAATCTGAGACCAGCAATATTCCTTATTTTAACTAAATCAAAAGAAGGTGCTGTAAAAAAACTCCCTAATCAAGAATCGCCAGAACCGGCATTTGCCGAGTCTGGCGATTCTTTAATTTATTATTCAATAGTTAGGGTGAGTGCCTGCATACTGCGATTCATTCTTAAAAGTGCTCCGTGTATGGATTCAAGGTTTGAAATTACCTCCTGATGAATAGAGGTTAATTCCTGATTCATTCGGATTGTCCTGTTATTGGATGCTTTAGGACAACAGTCACTTTTATACTGCATCCTTCACATGATTCGCTTTTATAGATTTCTTCCGTTCTTCCATATTTGTTTTTGTAAACATGTTGACTGCTTTTAAAGTGAAATTTTTTCCCGTTTGGACATATCAGTTTTCCGGATTCAGCTCTCTTAAAGTTTACTGCCCGATATGGGTTTTCGTTATACTTTTTATCTGTTGTTTCTTTTTTGAACATGGTGAATATGTCTGATGCATATGGTTTTACATCTACTACCGAAATGTACTCATCACAGACTGCGGTCTGGAGATTATACGCTGGAAGCAGTTGGTCGTTTCCCATGTAATCCCGTTTTATGCGCATAATCGTCGCATCGTGGTCCGTTTTGGAATAACTGTTTCTTTCCTCTCCAAAGACTTCTATATGGTGTGCATATGTTTTCAGATGTTCCAGATATCCCTGTAATTGATTAGATAAAAATTTGAACTAATCTTTTGTGGTAATAGATAATTTAATCCAGATTTAGCACATGTAGTCGATATAATAATCTGTGATATGAGTAATAAAATTTCAAGGGTCTGTAAAAAAACTCCCTTAAGAGAAAAATCGCCCAGACCGTGAGGTTCTTATGCGACTAAACCTGCTAACAAAAGTCAAGTACTTTCCGGCAGGTTTTAAAGTTATTTCGTCGATCTATTTTTTTGCATGCTAAAAAGGCTGGCATTGTGCTCCAGCCTGCACAAACTCATGTTTTCGTAATCTATTGATAAACAGCTGTTACTCTTGCATAATACTCCTCTGTAAATTCTTCAAGGCTCATAGACGTGATTAAATCAAAATGCCAAAATTTCTCCACAAAGTCGCTGAGTTTGTCCTTGCCATTCGCTTCATTTCAACTGTTAAACATCTTCTTGATTCCCGGCATCACATAATCCAGGATATGCGTTAGCTCCTGCAGTGCTTTGTCCTTCGCATATTTCTTCATTGCAAATGGGTTGACAACAGATACGAAATATCCCTTATCATGAAGGAATGTCAAAACTGGATAATGATAAATGCCTCTCTAACATACACTTTTATGGTACTAAATAGTACCCCGCCCTATCTCCAATGCCATCTAAAAACCACCACCGCCTAGCAATAAAAGGAACGAAACGGCTGCTGCGCTGCGGCGGGGGATGGGCTTTCGTTTTTGCCGGGAGACTGTGCCTGGGCTGGCCGGGGAGCGGGGACGGATTGGTCATGGGGAAAAAGACATGGCCGAATAGCGGAGGGAGACTCAAGTGAGAATGGAGGCCCCCGCGCCTCCATTCTCGCTGCTTTCAGAGGCTCCTGCAGCTGCCCATGAGGTTGTCTTATTCCCCATGACCAATCCGTCCCCGCTCCCCGGCCAGCCCAGGCACAGTCTCCCGGCAAAAACGAAAGCCCATCCCCCGCCGCAGCGCAGCAGCCGTTTCGTTCCCTCTTTATTCCCTCTTTATTCCCCCTTGCCACCCAGTGAAAATGTGGTACAATGGAACAGAATACCAACGAGAAAGTGGAGTTGATGATGTTGACATTTACGAAGAAAGACTGGATTTTTTGTATCGCTCTGACGCTTTTGTACGCCTGCATTGCCCTCACCAATGTCGGATCCAATAAAACGCCGGAGAACGGCTACACCCTGAAACAGGGCGGAGCGCCTGCGGTGATCGGATTTGAACAGGAAGAAGATATCGCGCAGATCTGGGTTTATTCCGGCATCTCGGAAGGAAATCTGAAGGTGACTTCCGAGGACGGACAGGAGCTTGATTACGAGCAGAAGTTTGGAAAGATGTACCGCTATGCGGATATTGGCGGGGATTTTCATACAAAACAACTGACATTTTCCTCAGAATCCGGCGATCTGGAAATCCTGGAGATCGTGTTCTGGGATGCGCAGGGGGAACAGATCAGGGGCTATCTGGCGGCCGGGGAACCGGAAGCGCAGAACCTTTTGGATGAATCCGGCCATGTGCCACAGCGTCCTACGTTTACGGACGGGATGTACTTTGACGAGCTTTACCATGCCAGAACGGGATATGAGTATATTCACGGGATGGAACCCTATGAGACTGTGCATCCGCCGCTGGGGAAGGTGCTGATATCCTTTGGAATCCGTATGTTCGGCATGAATCCGTTTGGATGGCGGATTATGGGAGTGATGTTTGGAATTTTTATGGTACCGGTTATGTATGTATTCGGTAAACGGCTGTTTAAGAAATCCGAATACGCGCTGCTGGCTTCATTTTTATTTACCTTTGACTTTATGCACTATACACAGTCCAGGATCGCTACCCTGGATGTGTTCGCGGTATTTTTTATACTGCTGATGTTCTATTTTATGTATGAATATTATACGATGGATTTTTACCGGGACGGCTTGAAGAAGACGCTGCGGCCGCTGGCGCTTTCGGGAGTGTTTTTTGCGATCGGGGTGGCGGTAAAATGGATCGGAATCTATGCGGGTGCCGGTCTGGCGGTGATGTTCTTCACTTCGCTGGTACAGCGGTATCTGAAATACCGGCGTCTTAAGATCGCCGGGGATGAGACCGCGCAGGAAATGGGGCGGATCTTTAAAAAGAATGCCTGGATTTTGATCGGATGGTGTGTCATTTTCTTTATCGCTCTGCCCATCGGGGTTTATCTGCTGGCTTATATTCCGTATTTCAATATCGGGTATGACTTGAAGGGGATCTGGGACTGCCAGGTGACCATGTACAGCTATCACTCCACATTGGAGGCGACGCACCCGTACCAGTCTCTGGCCATCGAGTGGCCTTATATTCTGCGTCCGGTCTGGTATTTTATGGGGACTTTCGAGCCGGAAGGCTCGGTGGCTACGATCTCTGTCATGGGTAATCCCGCGGTCTGGTGGATCTGCTCCACCGGTTCAATTGCGCTGATCGTGGCTTTATGCCTGCGTAAAATAAAAGGAAATCCAGCGATTTTTATGTCGCTGGTGGGTATAGCTGCCAATTTTGTGCCGTGGCTGTTGATCCGGCGCTGTATCTTTATCTATCATTTCTTCGCCACAGTGCCGTTTATCCTGCTGGCGACGGTCTGCCTGCTGTTTGAGTTGGAGAAAAAGCATCCGAAACTGGCCTGGGTTAAATGGGCCTGGATGGGTCTGGCCCTTGCGCTGTTTATTCTGTTCTTCCCTGTGATATCCGGGGTGGAATGTTCCACAGCCTATTCCGATGCGCTGGAGTGGCTGCCCGGCTGGACGTTCCGGGGAGTCTAAGGTGGAACGAGTTTGAGGTGGAGCGAGTCTGAGGCGGAACAAAAAAAGTAGGTTTGTCGATATCTATCTGTACGGATAAACGCGCGCATGGAGGAAAGATGAAATATGAAAGAATGGAGCCGGCCAGATTCCTGGAACGGCCGAACCGGTTTGTAGCCTATGTGCAGACCCATGCGGGCCGGGAGATCTGTCATGTGAAGAATACGGGGCGCTGTGCCGAACTGTTGATTCCAGGGGCAGATATTCTGGTGCAGAGGTCGGATAATATAAAGCGTAAGACTGCGTTGGACCTGATCGGGGTCTATAAGGGAGAGCGGCTGATCAATATGGATTCTCAGGCGCCCAATCAGGTGGCAGAAGAGTGGATCCGGGAAGGCGGACTGTTTCCCGGCGCGTCCTTTGTACGAAGAGAAATGAAATATCGCAGCTCCCGATTTGATTTATATATAGAAGAAATGGGAAGAAAAATCTTCCTGGAGGTAAAAGGGGTGACACTGGAACGGGGCGGGATCGCCATGTTCCCGGATGCGCCCACAGAACGCGGTATCAAACATCTGAATGAACTCTGCGGCTGCATCCGGGAGGGATACGAGGCTTATGTGCTTTTCGTGATACAGATGAAGGGAGTAGCCTGTTTTATTCCGAACATGGCGACAGCGCCGGAGTTCGGACAAGCGCTGGTGAGAGCCCAAAAGGCCGGAGTACGGCTGATGGCCCGGGACTGTGTGGTTACTGTGGATACGCTGAAAATCCGGGATGAGGTGGAAATACAGCTGCCACCGGATTTGTGAGCGGGTATGGGGGTGTTCAGGCTAGCACAGCGGGACACCCTCATCCTTGATGATTGCTCTTTTTTGTGTCTATAGAATGGAGATGCTATGGAATTAACGAATATTGTAAAGCCGCTGCTTACCTGGTATGACGGCAATGCCAGGGTTCTGCCCTGGCGGGAAGATGCAACCCCCTACCGGGTATGGGTTTCTGAGATTATGCTGCAGCAGACCCGTGTGGAGGCGGTCAAACCATATTTTGAACGGTTTACCAGGGAGCTTCCGGATGTGCAGGCTCTGGCACAGGTGCCGGAGGACAGGCTGCTGAAACTATGGGAAGGGCTGGGATATTATAACCGGGTCCGAAATATGCAGAAGGCGGCGCAGAAGGTGGTAAATGAGTTCGCAGGCGGGCTTCCTGCGGACTATCAACAGCTGTTGGCCCTTCCGGGGATTGGTTCTTATACGGCAGGAGCGATCGCTTCTATTGCCTATCAAATCTGTGTTCCGGCTGTGGACGGCAATGTTCTTCGGGTAGTTTCCCGTTTGACAGCCAGCCGGGATGACATATTGAAACAGTCTGTAAAGAAGAGGATGGAACAACTGGTGGGGGATGTTATTCCGGCTGAACGGCCGGGAGCGTTTAATCAGGCGCTGATGGAGCTGGGGGCAATGGTGTGTGTGCCGAACGGCATGGCCAGATGTGACAGCTGTCCGCTCCGGGAACTCTGCGAGGCCAGAAAACAGGGAATTGTCATGGAACTTCCCCAAAAGACCCCGAAAAAAGCCAGAAAACTGGAAGACAGGACAGTATTGGTTGTCCGGGACGGGGAAAAGGTGGCCATACACAGAAGGCCCCTAAAAGGACTGCTGGCCGGTCTGTATGAATTCCCCAATGTGGAGGGCTTCTTGTCGGATGACGAGGTGCTGGCGTTTTTAAAAGGAAGAAAGTTGTCCCCGATCCGGATTCAGAAGTTAGAACCATCCAAACACATATTCAGCCATATCGAATGGCATATGATTGGTTATGTAGTCCGGGTGGAAGAGCTGGAGGATATGGATATCTCCGACTGGATTTTTATCGAACCCCAGGATACCCGAAGAGACTATCCGATACCGGCTGCCTTCGGAGCCTATACCAAATATATGAATATTAAATGGGGATTGGATAATAATTAGAAGAAAAAAGGAAGTGACATCTGTGAGCGATGCGATCTGTTTTAACGGAGATATTCTGACCATGGAGGGCGACGAACCCCGCTATGTGGAAGCTCTGTTCGTAAGAGATGGAAGGATTCTGGCCACCGGAACCAAAAGCGAGATGACAAAGCTTGTGGGCAAGGATACGAAGCTTTTGAATTTGCAGGGAAGGACTTTAATGCCTTCTTTTCTGGATCCGCACAGTCATATCACGGCCTACGCCGAGATATTGAGCCAGGCCAGGCTTGGCAGCGCGTCCAGTTTCGATGAGCTGGTCGGCTGCCTGAAGAAGTTCCTGGAAGAGAGGTCTTTGGCGCCCGGAGAATTCCTCATGGGTTTTGGATACGACCACAACAGCCTGGAAGAGGGGCGGCATCCGACCAGAGAAGTGCTGGACCGGGTCAGCGGGACCATACCGGTCATAGCGGTCCACGCATCCGGACACATGGCAGTGCTGAATACAGCAGCCCTCTTAACGCTAGGAATCGACGCTAAGACCCCGGAAGTGCCGGGCGGGCGTATCGGTCGGGAAGCGGACGGGGAGACGCCGGACGGCTATCTGGAGGAGAAAGCTTTTATGACATTTTCCTCAAAGATACCCAGGCCCTCTTCCGGATCCGCGGCAGACGCCCTTGAAAAAGCGCAGGATATATATGTAAGTTATGGAATTACCACGATTCAGGACGGTTTAACCGAGGAGGCTGCATTTACCCTATTAAAAGAGGCAGCCATGGCCGGCCGCTTAAAGACGGATATCGTCTGCTACGCGGATCTTTTAAAAGCACCGGAGCTGGTTCAAAAAGAACCGGAATATGACCGGCATTATAACCGGCATCTGAAGATCGGCGGATATAAGATCATTCTGGACGGATCTCCACAGGGACGGACCGCGTGGCTGTCCAAACCCTATGAGGAAGCGGAAGACGGATACAGCGGATATCCGGTCTATACCCAGGAACAGGTGGATACCTATGTGGAGCGGTCTGAGGGGGAAGGCCGCCAGCTTCTGGTTCACTGTAACGGGGATGCCGCGGCGGAACAGATGATCGGGGCCTATCCGAAGCCTACACAGCTGCGTCCGGTCATGATTCACGCGCAGACTGTTCGCAGGGATCAACTGGTGCGGATGAAAGAGCTTGGGATTATCCCATCCTTTTTTATCGCTCACGTCTACCACTGGGGTGAGATCCACAGGAAAAACCTGGGAGAGGACCGGGCAGACAGAATCAGCCCCGCAAAGGAAGCAGCGGATCTGAATATGACCTATACCTTTCACCAGGACACTCCGGTAATCGAGCCGGATATGCTGGAGACGGTCTGGTGTGCGGTCAATCGGAAAACCAGAAGCGGCCAGACGCTGGGAGCGGAATATGTGGTCACTCCGTATGAGGCTTTGCAGGCAGTAACCTGTCATGCGGCCCGGCAGTATTTTGAAGAAGACGAAAAGGGAACGCTGAGTCCGGGGAAACTGGCCGATATGATCGTATTGTCCGAAAATCCCCTTAAGGCGGAGCCAGATGCGATCCGCAGGATACGGGTCCTGGCGACATTAAAAGAAGGAGAACTTCTGTACGAGGCGCCAAAAGAGACAAAGCAGGACCTATAACAGGCATAACAAAAAGACATGTGAGAAGGTTCAGGCAGAAGTTAAAAATTCTTTAAACAATTATAAAAGTTCATTAATTTTTGGAAAAGTCCATTGGAATATCGGATAAAAGCCTTTATAATGCAGTTAGTATTGATCAAGTAAATGAATGCATAGGGGGACAAGGAAAAAATGAAATTATTATCGATAACAGTACCCTGCTATAACTCTGACGGATATATGACACGATGTATCGATTCCCTGTTAGTCGGTGGAGAGGAGATCGAAATACTGATCGTGGATGACGGGTCCACAGACCGGACCGCGCAGATCGCAGATGAATACCAGAGGCATTTCCCGGGTATCGTGAAAGCGATCCATCAGGAGAACGGGGGGCATGGTGAAGCAGTGAACAGCGGGCTTAAGAATGCCACCGGTCTGTATTTTAAGGTGGTGGACAGTGACGACTGGGTAAACGAAGCGGCTTATAAGAAAATATTAAGTGTTCTTCACCAGATGGCGGGAGGCAGAACGACACTGGATATGCTGATCAGTAATTTCGTCTATGAAAAACAGGGCGCGGTTCACAAGAAGGTCATGCGCTATAAGACGGCTTTTCCGGTGGACGAGCTGTTCGGCTGGAAGGACGTGATGCATCTTCACAGAGGCCAGTATATTCTGATGCACTCGGTTATCTACCGTACACAACTGTTGCGGGAATGTGGATTAGAGCTGCCGAAGCACACCTTTTATGTGGATAACATTTTTGTATACCAGCCGCTGCCCTATGTAAAGACGATGTATTATCTGGATGTGAATTTCTACCGCTATTTTATCGGCAGGGAAGACCAGTCTGTGAATGAGGAGGTCATGATCCGCAGGATCGACCAGCAGCTCTTAGTCAACCGGCTGATGATCGACGCCTATGACGTATTCCGGATTCCCAGCCGGAAACTCAGAAAATATATGATCAATTATCTGGAGATCATGATGACGGTATCTTCTATTATGCTGATTCGTTCCGGAACCGAAGAAAATCTGAATAAGAAAAATGATTTGTGGAAATATTTAAAACAGCAAAATCTCAGGTTGTACATCAAACTGAGATTCGGCCTTTTGGGAAGAGCCTGTAACCTTCCGGGAAAGGGTGGACGAAAGCTTTCGATCGCGGCTTATAAAATCACGCAGCATTTCTTTGGATTTAATTAAGTTTCCCCCTTTTCAAAAAGTGTCATCTATGTTACTATTATGTGGTATTAAAAACTACATATCATGGTAATTATTTTGGAGGAAATTTATGAGTTATAAAATTGTTGTCGACAGCTGCGGGGAATTACCTGAAAATTTAAAGAAAGATCCACATTTTGAGACGGTATCTCTGTCTATGGATGTGGATGAGTATCATATAGTAGATGACGAGACGTTTGATCAGGCCGATTTTTTAAAAAAAGTAGCGGCCAGCCCTAATTGTCCGAAGTCTTCCTGTCCATCTCCCAAGAGATATGTGGAGGCCTTTGAAGGAGAAGCGGAGCATGTCTACGCGGTAACCCTGTCCGCGGAACTATCCGGTTCTCACAATAGCGCGGAGCTGGCTAAGAAATTATATAAAGAAGAACACGACGATAAGAAAATATGGATATTTAATTCACGTTCGGCGTCCGTTGGAGAGACCCTGACTGCCATGAAGATACAGCAGTGTGAGGAGGCGGGAATGCCCTTTGAAAAGGTTGTAAAAACCGTGGAGGCTTATCTGAATTCCATGAATACCTTTTTTGTATTAGAGTCCCTGGAGACTCTCCGCAAAAACGGCCGGCTGACCGGTGTTAAGGCTCTGGTAGCAAGCGCGCTGAACATTAAGCCGGTCATGGGAGCTACAGATGAGGGAACGATCTATCAACTGGGCCAGGCCCGCGGAGTGCGCAAAGCCCTGATGAAGATGATAGAGCAAATCGGAGAAAAAACACCGGATATTAAGAACAGGGTACTGGGAATCGCCCACTGCAACTGTCCGGAACGGGCGCTGGAAGTGAAAAAGGAAATCATTGCCCGCTATATGCCTAAAGGCATCTTTGTGGTAGACACAGCCGGTATCAGCAGTATGTACGCAAATGACGGAGGTATCATTATCGCAGTCTAAACCGGTGATCCGTCCGACCATACGATATAATAATGTAAGAGCAGTTGTGATCACATAAACTTTTCTTAAAATGCAAATCGATAAGCCGCAGGAAATTATTTATTCAGGCGGCTTTTTTGATGCCCATCTCTTCAATTAATAAAAAAGAAAAATTTTGAAATTGGAACTAAATTGTTACTATTCACGGCCAATGTCAGTTAGTTAAGCTCATAGGGTATTCAATCTATGAGCTTAACTAACTGACATTGGCCGTGAATAGTAACACTAAATTTGATAAATAAATTAAAAATCTACGGAATAGACTTGACAATGTGGAGAAATATGGTACTATAATAACAGTAATAGTTACTGATATTAAACATTGAGAAAACAGGAGGATTTACGATGAAAAAATATGTTTGTGATCCATGCGGTTATGTTTATGATCCGGAAGCAGGAGATCCCGATAATGGAATTCAGCCCGGAACAGCTTTTGAAGATCTTCCGGATGACTGGGTCTGCCCGATCTGTGGTGTTGGCAAAGAACTCTTCTCTGAAGAATAAGGATGCAGGAGACAGCGATTTTACATGAGAATCTGGACAGATCCCCGCGAATAGTGTATACTGATACGAGATAAACAGCCAAAGCGGTTGGAACTTATGCACAAGGAGAGAAATACGAATGAGCCAGGAAAAAGTGGATCGCTATAAGAAAGAAAAGGCGAACAGACAGAAAATATTAAAAAAACAAAAAGTGGAACGGATAGTCTTAAAGGTGGTTGCCGTTGTCGTTTTGGTCGCGGCTCTGGGCTGGGTCGGTTTTTCCGTTTACGATATCGTTCAGAAAAAACCTGTGGAAACTGCCTATGTAGATTTGACTGCTGTGGATGACTATATGAATGGGCTCGATGCAGAAGGAGAAAATTAATAAGAATTTCTTTAAATTCTATTGCATTTTTGTCATAATGTTTGTGATTTTTGTAGTATAATAATTACAGAATTATGACGGTGGTGAAAGTGCATGACTCTGTATGAAAGTATATTTGAGCGGAGATCCGTCCGAAATTTCCGGATGGATCCATTGAATGAAAAGAGTATGAGCGGAATCAGCCGATATAAAGAAGAGCTGATTCCGCTTTTTGCGGAAATTGATACAAATATAGAGATCATTTCCAATCTAGACAAGCAGGCCGGCATCAAGGGTATGTTTACGGTAAAGGCTCCTTATTATCTGCTGTTTTATTCCGAAGAACAGGAAGGATATCTGCAGAACGCGGGCTATATGGCGCAGCAGATGGTATTATACCTGTTTTCCAGGGGAATCGGCAGCTGCTATCAGGGAATGGCCAGATTAGCAGAAGGTGAAGTTGACGAACAGGGCCGGATCCTGGCGCTGGTGATCGCCTTCGGTCAGGCCAAAGGTGAACTCCGCAGGAAACCTTCCGATGCCAAAAGACTGGATTTGCAGGATCTGTGTGTATTCAAAGAAGAACCCGGCCTCAGCGAAAAGGAGCTGCTGGAGGCTGCCCGTATGGCACCGTCCGCCATGAATGGACAGCCATGGAGATTCGTGGTGTATGGGAACCGAATCCATGTATTTATGAGGAAATCGGCTCGTTTGGCCTACAGAAGCAGGAAGTGGGAACGGGTGGACATGGGGATAGTTCTCGCACACCTGATGATCGCCATTGATGACCTTTGGATAGACGCTGTGATGAACCGGCTGGAGAATATCACTCATAAAACTGTGCCTAACAATGAGTATGTGATTAGTGTTTTATTGGGAAAATAGCCGAAAGATGCCAGCCCTCTCCCTGGCTGTGAATCAATGTCAGTTAGTTAAGGATAAACATATGGGATAATAGAATAAATATCCCACTTTGTTTGAGACGGGAAGCCATAGGAGTAAAGAAGGATGAACGGAGCAGAAAATTTAAGCATGACTAATAACGGATAGATGTCTTATCCGTTTAGAAATGTTATACTTATGGTGGTGGTTTCATCCGCTTTACTTAAA
>NZ_JAHQCX010000039.1 GCF_019042245.1 Diplocloster modestus | reverse complement strand
AAAAACCACATTTGAAGAACGAGTAGAAATCGCTTCATATTGTATTTCGCATGATCATAATTACGCTGAAACCGCTGGAAAATTTTCTGTTTCCTATCAACAAGCACGAAGCTATACCGTAAAATATGAAAATGGCGGAATTGATGCGTTGCAAGATAATCGTGGCAAACGCAAGCCAGAAGATACGCTTACTGAAATAGAACGACTTCGCGCTGAATTAAAGTTGGAAAAAGCCAAGCGACAAAAAGCTGAAATGGAGGCATCATTCCTAAAAAAACTCGACGAAATAGAGAGGAGGCGGGGCTAAGCCTGTTACGACACAAACATATTTATCAGGCTATTAAAGAAGAAAATGAAACATACGGATATCGTATTAGTGCTCTCTGTAAATTAGGAAATGTAAGCAGGGCCGCTTATTATAAGTGGTTACATAGGGAAGTTCCGTCTAATGAAGCTGAAAATGAGCGTATTGCAGAAACGATTGAAAAAATACATGCAGAATCTTCGGATAAGGGTTACCGAAGAATACGAGATGACTTGGAACGCTATCATGATATAAAAGTGAATGATAAACGAGTACTTCGTATTTGTAGGAAAAAGAATATTAAATC
>NZ_JAHQCX010000038.1 GCF_019042245.1 Diplocloster modestus | reverse complement strand
GTATCGGAAGGTGCGGCTGGATCACCTCCTTTCTAAGGAAGAAGAAGTAAGGGTTGTTTTACTGTTTAGTTATCAAGAAAAAACTTGATAACAGTACTTGAATAATGAGGAAGTTCGATTGCACTAACCTCGAGCGCGCCAGAAAGCGGCTTGCTCTCGCTATATTATTGAACATTAGCAGTTCAATAATCAAGAGTTGCAACGAACAGCTTTCGCACTAGACTCGAAAGAACCTCGTCAAGTGCTCAATGCTTCTGGTGTCGATGCGCTTAGGGGACACACCCGTTCCCATCCCGAACACGATGGTTAAGACCTAGGCGGCCGATGGTACTATACTGGTGACGGTATGGGAGAGCAGGTGGATGCCAGATTCTCTTAAAAAAACTCCCGGGAAGGGAAGACTTGAAAAAGTCAGAACGAATCCGGGTTGCATATAGATTCTGCAGCATACGGGCCGGGAAGCATCCCGGGACCTGATGCAGAACACAGAGCTGGTTTTACCAGTGATTAGAGGTTAAAATCCCTGTTAAGGATCCAAAAGAGATTTGCGCGTTCTGACATTGAAAAATGAAGGAATGAAGGAAAGCAGACTGAAAGGAGCCTGACAAAAGTTTTTGATTTCTAATGACTGATAAAGCATCAGTCAACAGGATGAAAGTTCCATTCGTATGACCCGGTAAAACGAGTCGGACAGCATAGATGAGACAAAAGACAGGACTGACATCCAGCATGTACCTTGAAAACTACACATTGAAAAAATCAATTGAAAAATCTGATTTCAAAGAACTGAAAGCGAAGCAGGAACACGATACAGTGAAAAACCACTGCAAAGTGCTCAACCGCGACAATCCAGCTAACGCCGGATTCAGCCGCTGCAGCGCCAACAGAACCGAGAAAAAAGAAACTTCAAGACATCCGAGATTAAAAAGATTAATTGAAACCAATTCAAAGAATC
>NZ_JAHQCX010000037.1 GCF_019042245.1 Diplocloster modestus | reverse complement strand
AGCCCCATTCAAAAAATATGAAAAGTTTACTTCCAGTCCGGCAGCAGATTTTTTCAGGTTAGTTAACGGTTGAAGCGAATCAGCTTAGGTGTCAGATTGACCTCGTCAGGGTTAATGCACCTAAGCTGAAGTGCTTTTAAAGTGTCTTCACCAAAGGCCGATAAGGCCAGAGCATACGGTGTTTTACCACCAAGACTTTCACGAGGTGTTGAATTGATGTGGTTCACAATCAGATTTACATCCCACTGTGTCAGAAACTCAAAGCTGTTTCCCTTAGGAAGTACCATGCGGAGCATAGTATGGACATTTTCAACCCCACCTTTTTGACCGCTGCGCATTGGGTCACAGTAATAAAGACTACAGCGTTGGATTGCATTGGTTCCGGTTTCCAAAGCGTTAGGATCACCAAATTCAGAGCCTCGATCTGTCAATACGTATTCAAACAGAGAAATGAATTCAAATGTACCAAGGCGCTTTTCCAGATGCTCAAATACAAGTCGTACAGCACCTTTGGTGCAGCGATTCATCAAAAATGCGAGAAACAGCTTCTGTTCGGTAAAATAGAACGTCAGCAGCGTCTTCTTTGACTCACGGGAGGAATGCACGGTATCCATTTCTACAAACGAATCAAGACCTAATGATTGAAAATCCAGATAGGTGCGATTGATAAAAACAGAGCGATCTGTGATCTGCGTTTTATGGCACTTCCGAGGTCTGAACTTTGGTTTGCGTTTCAGATCAATGTTTCTGGAAGAAAAGAGTCCTTTGTCAATGTAGGCGTAGATGGAACGTACAGACATGTCCAGCTCAGGATGATTCACTGCGATCTGGTACGGTGACTGTCCCTGCTGTATTAGCGGAGTGACAATCTGGTCCTTTTGGCGAAGTTCATGTTTTGTGATTGGGATACCTGAACGGGAATCACTGAGCAGTTCGCGATATTTGCGGTCGGCAAATCTGGCATTGTAAGTATATTTGTGTGCAATAGTACAGTGAGAGATTTTCTTGCTGCACCCATTGCAGACAAAGGGAGCCTTATTCAGTCTGGAGCACTGTTCTTTCTCGAAAACATTGCAGGTTTGATTGCAGGTAGGGCAGGAGCTACATTTGATACCGCATACGAGAATCTTGTCGCAGACATTGACCTTGCGGCATGAATATCTGTGGACACAGAAGTTCTTAGCATTATAGAAAGTTCCTTTGTGATACCAATCCGAAGCACGCCTGGCCTTGACCTCCTTAGAGATTGTGGTTGGGTCCTTGCACAGATACTTGGCTATCTCTTTAAAAGAGAGACCCTGATTCAAGGAATTCTCAATAAAAACGCGATCCTCAAGGGAGAGGTGCTTCTGATTACCAGGAATATATTTACTCATAGAAATCTCCTTCTACTGCTGCCAGAAGGAACTACAAAGATATCATACTGATATGAAAGAGTAAATATCAACTGT
>NZ_JAHQCX010000036.1 GCF_019042245.1 Diplocloster modestus | reverse complement strand
GGCACACTGCACTGCTCCACAAGCACCGTATCCAGCAACACACCGTTCGGTCATGTGTGCGGGGCTACACCGGACGGACGCGATGCCTACATGCCGGTAGCGGACGGACAGTCGCCTATGAGAGGAACGGATGTGAGCGGGCCCACGGCGGCGATCGCCTCCGTAGCGAAGCTGCGCAACGAACTGTTCTCCTGCGGCTCGCTGTATAACTTGAAGTTCAGCCCCGAGGAACTGGCTTAGGTAAAACATACAGATATACATATAGGCAGTACAAACTTCTTATTACATCGACGCGTCCCGTCTGGAAATGGAATGAAGAAACCGAATTCAGACGGGACGTTTTCGTCCATTATCCTTAATGGTTCTCCGGATGAACGCAGAGTGACGAAATAATCAGCGCTTTTCGTTAGGACATGAACATGTCAGCACACTAGGTGGGAAAGTGGGAACTTGAAATCTAAAAATTATACACCTTTAGCAAAATATATTGGGTTTTAGAAAAATACACAATTGATATAATTTAATTATCTCAAAAATATACAAATCGTACAAGTGAGCGATAGAAAGGAAGGAGATTATGGCAATTACAGATTCTTATCAGATTTCAACGGAGCCGGTAAGATCAGAGCGAATTGACAAGCTGCAAAAATATATCACAGCTTCCAAATACGGTGTTTGCGTGGAAAGAGGTAAATTAATTACTGATTATTACAGAGACCATACAGATCAGGCGCCGATCATTCTCAGGGCCAACGCGATTAACCACGTACTGCAGAACATGAGTATTTACATTCTGCCGGGAAGCCTGTTCGCGGGCAATCAGGCGTCCCATCCGCGCTGGGCACCGCTGTTTCCAGAATATGAGGTGGAATGGGTCGAGAAAGAAATGATTCATGAGGATCCGTATCCGCTTGACAAACGTCCGGCTGACCGTTACATACTCCACAAAGAGGATAAACCGGTGATTCAGGAAATATGCGATTGGTGGAAGGGCAATACAATTACCGACATGCTGCGCACAAGGCTTCCGAAGGAAGCGCTGGCAACGCACTATGACTTAAAAGCCGCCGATATCGGCACCTATTTCCAGGGCGGTGATGGACATTTTGCGCCGGATCATCCATGGTTGATTAAGAACGGTCTGCAGACAATTATCAACCAGTGCCAGGAGGGGCTTTCCAAAATTGATTACAAGAACGACCCCGAATGTGTAAAGAAAAAAGACTTCTATGAAGCGGCGATCATCAGCGCCAACGCAGTCATCCAATTTGCCGCGCGGTATGCGGACCTTGCCGAAAAGATGGCGGCGGAGGAAACCGATGAGGTAAGGAAGCAGGAGCTTCTGGAGATGGCCCAGATATGCCGCCATGTGCCGAAGAATCCGGCGCGCAGTTTCAAAGAGGCGCTGCAATTCATTATCCTGACGCACATCTGCATCCAGATCGAGGACAGCGGAGCGGGCGTATCGTTCGGACGTTTCGACCAGTTCATGCAGCCGTACTATGAGGCGGGTATAGCGGAAGGAACGCTGACGAAGGAGCTGGCGGTCGAGTTAACAGAGAACTTCTTTTTACAGATTTATACGTGCAATAAGGTGCGCAGTTGGATTGATACAGATTTTTACCGGGGCGTACCCATGTTCCAGAACCTGACGATCGGCGGCGTGGACCCTGAGACCATGGCAGACGCCACCAACGATATGAGTTATATCGCGCTGGACGCTACTTATCATACGAGAGTACCGCAGC
>NZ_JAHQCX010000034.1 GCF_019042245.1 Diplocloster modestus | reverse complement strand
ATCTCAAACCACCAGACCATTCTGGTCAAGCCCTCGACCTATTAGTAGCAGTCAGCTCCGTACATTGCTGCACTTCCACCTCTGCCCTATCCACCTTGTCGTCTTCAAGGGGTCTTACTAGCTTGTGCTATGGGATATCTCATCTTGAGGGGGGCTTCACGCTTAGATGCCTTCAGCGTTTATCCCTTCCCGACTTGGCTACTCGGCCATGCACTTGGCAGTACAACCGATACACCAGTGGTCGGTCCATCCCGGTCCTCTCGTACTAAGGACAGCTCCTCTCAAATATCCTACGCCCACGCCGGATAGGGACCGAACTGTCTCACGACGTTCTGAACCCAGCTCGCGTACCGCTTTAATGGGCGAACAGCCCAACCCTTGGGACCTACTACAGCCCCAGGATGCGATGAGCCGACATCGAGGTGCCAAACCACTCCGTCGATGTGAACTCTTGGGAGTGATAAGCCTGTTATCCCCAGGGTAGCTTTTATCCGTTGAGCGATGGCAATCCCACTTTATACCACCGGATCACTAAGTCCTACTTTCGTACCTGCTCCACCCGTCGGTGTCGCAGTCAAGCTCCCTTCTGCCTTTGCACTCTTCGAATGGTTTCCAACCATTCTGAGGGAACCTTTGAGCGCCTCCGATACCCTTTCGGAGGCGACCGCCCCAGTCAAACTCCCCGCCTGACATTGTCCCCCGACCGGTTCACGGCCGCAGGTTAGAAATCCAGCACTGCAAGGGTGGTATCCCAACAGCGGCTCCACGAAAACTGGCGTCCTCGTTTCCTAGCCTCCCACCTATCCTGTACATGCAATACCGAATCCCAGTATCAAGCTGGAGTAAAGCTCCATGGGGTCTTTCCGTCCTGGCGCAGGTAACCAGCATCTTCACTGGTACTTCAATTTCACCGGATGCATTGTCGAGACAGTGCCCAAATCATTACGCCTTTCGTGCGGGTCGGAACTTACCCGACAAGGAATTTCGCTACCTTAGGACCGTTATAGTTACGGCCGCCGTTTACTGGGGCTTAAGTTCAAAGCTTCGCTTGCGCTAACCTCTCCCCTTAACCTTCCAGCACCGGGCAGGCGTCAGCCCATATACCTCACCTTTCGGTTTTGCATAGACCTGTGTTTTTGCTAAACAGTTGCTTGGGCCAATTCTCTGCGGCCACATTTCTGTGGCACCCCTTCTCCCGAAGTTACGGGGTCATTTTGCCGAGTTCCTTGACAATGCTTCTTCCGTCGGCCTTAGGATTCTCTCCTCATCCACCTGTGTCGGTTTACGGTACGGGCACGATATAAACAATAGCGGCTTTTCTTGGCAGCTGGCTCACACTCTTCCCTACTTTAATTTCGGTCCACTTCACGTCTTCGGATTGTACAGCGGATTTGCCAACTGTACTCCTACCTCGCTTGTACCGGGCTTTCCGTTCCCGGCTCGTGCTTTCCCTCTGCGTCCCCACAGTTCTGTTATATCGCGGTACAGGAATTTCCACCTGTTGTCCATCGACTACGTCTTTCGACCTCGCCTTAGGCCCCGACTTACCCAGAGCAGATCAGCTTTACTCTGGAAACCTTGGATATTCGGCCACAAGGATTCTCACCTTGTTCTCGCTACTCATTCCGGCATTCTCTCTTCTTAAAAGTCCACAGCTCCTTACGGTACTGCTTCGCCCCTTTAAGAATGCTCCTCTACCGATGCATTACTGCATCCCTAAGCTTCGGTGTTGTGTTTCAGCCCCGGACATTTTCGGCGCAGGACCTCTCGACTAGTGAGCTATTACGCACTCTTTGAATGTATGGCTGCTTCTGAGCCAACATCCTAGTTGTCTTAGAAATCCCACATCCTTTTCCACTTAACACATACTTTGGGACCTTAGCTGTAGGTCTGGGCTCTTTCCCTTTTGACTACCCAACTTATCTCGTGCAGTCTGACTCCCGGCAATCATCTTACTGGCATTCGGAGTTTGATATTCTTCGGTAAGCTGTGACGCCCCCTAGGAAATTCAGTGCTCTACCTCCAAAAGACTCTGCCGAGGCTAGCCCTAAAGCTATTTCGAGGAGAACCAGCTATCTCCGGGTTCGATTGGAATTTCTCCCCTACCCACACCTCATCGCCACCTTTTTCAACAGATGTGCGTTCGGTCCTCCATTGCCTTTTACGGCAACTTCAACCTGGACATGGGTAGATCACCCGGTTTCGGGTCTACGTTGACTGACTCTGGCCCTATTAAGACTCGGTTTCCCTTCGGCTCCGGACTTTGCGTCCTTAACCTCGCCAGCCGACGTAACTCGCCGGACCGTTCTACAAAAAGTACGCGGTTGCACCAATAATGTGCTTCCACAGTTTGTAAACACAGGGTTTCAGGTTCTCTTTCACTCCCCTCCCGGGGTTCTTTTCACCTTTCCTTCACAGTACTATGCGCTATCGGTCACTAAGTAGTATTTAGCCTTGGGGGGTGGTCCCCCCGAATTCCCACAAGGTTCCACGTGTCTCGTGGTACTTTGGATTCCGCTCGCTCA
>NZ_JAHQCX010000033.1 GCF_019042245.1 Diplocloster modestus | reverse complement strand
TCGTACCATTGCCTGATTTTTTAATATATCTACTGTCATGATCACCCGAAGTTTTATGGGTCGCTAAATTATTATTTGAATCAGAAAGGGGTGATAGATGGAATGTAGAAGCGATGGACAATATTTGATATATTTTCGACCGATCCTTCGGGGTCGGTTTTATTATGCTAAAAATGAAAGAGAGGAAAGAAAGATGAGTAAAGTTAAAGGAGCAGTAATCGTCGCTATATCAGCATTTATGAGTTGGATGGGAATTCTGGCTATACCGGTATTTTTGCTGGTCGGGAGTAACGTCATGGATTACGGAACCGGGCTGGTGGCGGCAAAATATCGCCAGGAAAATATTAAAAGCTATAAGAGTATACGCGGAATCGTTAAGAAGGTTTGTATGTGGCTATTAGTCATTGTTGGGGCCATGGTGGATACATTACTAAATTATGCCGTGGATTTTATGGGAATCGGGATCCAGCTGCCTTTTGTTGTGGCTACAGTTGTGGCAGTTTGGCTGGTCGCAAACGAAATTATAAGTATACTGGAAAACATGATAGATATTGGCGTGACTATGCCCCCATTTTTACTGCCGTTGATCAAAAACATTAAAAAGCAGGTGGAGGATAAGGCAAGAATTGATAGGGAGGAACAGGATAATGAGTAAATTTGGTGTAGATGTAAGTGATAATCAGGATCGGATTATCTGGCCAGAGGTAGCCGAGGGTGGTGTACAGTTTGCGATCCTGCGGACGGTACGGGGATCCGGAAAAACGGACTATCAGTTTGAGGCTAACTATACTGGGTGCCAGGATGCCGGTATACCGATCGGTGGGTACAAATATAGCTATGCCACAAGCGTAACGCAGGCCAGGAGCGAGGCGGATCAGGTTGTGACCCTCTTGGCGGGGCGTAAACTGGAACTACCAATCTGGTTTGACATGGAGGACAAGTGCCAGCGAGGATTATCCCGTGGTCGCCTGGCAGACATAGCAAATATCTTTATATCCGCAATTAGAACAGCAGGATACCAGGCTGGGATCTATTGCAATCTGGATTGGTACAAAAATGTGTTGCCGGTGTCCAGCATTAATACGGTTGATTGGTGGATCGCAAGGTATGGTTCAAACAACGGACGGGCCGAAGAGCGGTTTAAGCCGTCTATATCGGGCATGTCTGGCTGGCAGTATACGAGCCGCGGACGGGTTCCTGGGATATCCGGAAATGTAGATTGCAACATCCTGTACAGGGCTTATACTGGCATAGGATCTGGCAATACGGACATGGTGATCCCGTCGTATGGTCTTAAATATAGTGATACTGTAGAGAGTTTCCAATTTGCGGCCAACTGCGATGGATACCGGGATCAAAACGGGAAGCCTCTGACGGTTGACGGACTCAAAGGAAACAAAACAGATTATGTCGCGGGGCAGATACTTCTTAAGGCGGGGATATACTCTGATGGTTGGTACCGCGTGGGATCAGAGGGCGTGATGGTCAACTGGATTCAGATTCGGATGAATGAGCTGATTGGAGACCAGATTATTGATCTGCTGGGTCATCTGATGACAGAAGACGGACGCTTCGGCAACGACACCCGTTTGGCTGTCGGATTGTGGCAGGAGATTCAAAACCTTAAGGTGGACTATATCTGCGGTTCGGAAACGATAACAAGACTATTATAATTTAAAAACTTGAGAGCACCTGAAAGGGTGCTCTTTTTTGTGGGAGTAAATATTTGTAAAAGCAACCATTAATTACCATTGGATCCGGTGGAAAAACTAAATATGATGGATATATGGAGGTGGGATAATACATGGAGAAAGACTTTATGACAGAGTCAATCGAAAAGCAATACCGGATTTTGAAAAAGAGTAGATTGTTGCAATTAACACCTATACTTAGTGGAACATATTCTGTGTCGTGTCAATATTATACAGATATAAAGCGGCGTATGATTCCATATAGGATTAGTTTTGAATGTGAAGCCGGTATAGCACATATCTGGACAAATATACAGATATTTACATGTAATAATTGGGGATTATTCAGCAGTTATACCGGCATTACCAATGATGAAATATTCCACTATCGGTTCAGGTTGAAATATTATAAATTGACCAATAAATGGGAATTAAGAATATTATTAAATTCTACATCAAAGAAAGCATACTTATAAATAATAAATCACCCCGGTCATCACTGATATGATACCTCTAAAGTAGATAAGGTAAATAACCAAAATCCGCTTTAGAGGTATCATATCACAAGGGGCTGATCACACTGACCAGGGAATATCTTTCTAATTCTTATTTTGCCATTCTATAAGCTGATCTAGGGTGACTCCATATAACTGACAAAGTTGCGCAATATCATCGATTCTGGGTTCACGTTTTCCATTCTCCCAGTTACCAAGGCATTGTCTTGAGACATGTATTATATTTGCAGCCTCTTGTTGTGTTAGGCCGGAAGCTCGTCTGCATTCAGCCAATCTTTTCCCGATTTCCATAATGTTCACTCCCTTGATGGCTACATTATGAAGCGTTTTCGACGCGATTTCAAGTCCAAATAATAATTTAGCTGGCAAGGCTCCCGTCAATCATACCCATGCGTGGTCAGCTATAACGAGTAAACCGTCAACTT
>NZ_JAHQCX010000032.1 GCF_019042245.1 Diplocloster modestus | reverse complement strand
CTGAACCGGGAACACATCCTGTGTTCCTGGTGAATAGGCTCGGTTCCTGAACCCGGCTTTTCGATTTCACTTAGCTGATACCAGCGCAAGCCCTCCGCACTCCCAAGGAGACACAAAAGGACCCAGCCGCCGGGAGCATCCCCAGACTTCGTCCGCCAGCCTTAGCCCCTATCCCAGCATCCGTTCTTGCACCTGCCCGCTCCGGCCCTTAGTCCAATCCCTCAGTCCCCGATCGGTTCCGCCGGAACGAACACCCTGCTTTGGGTGGTTTCTTCGGCGGGGCGGACTGCCCGGGCGGCTGCCTCTTCACAGAAGTACATTTGGGAGTCCATCAGGATTTTGCCGCGTTTGTCTATCTTTTCGTAGCTTCCTTTTTTGTTGAGGATGTGGGCTTTTACATTGTCTTCCAGCTGGATCTGGAGGATGTGGATGACTTCTTGCTTTAGTGTTTCATTTTCTACGGGGAATAAGATTTCTACGCGCTTATCCAGGTTTCGGGGCATCCAGTCGGCGCTGCCCATGTAGATCTCTTCCTGCCCATTATTATAGAAGTAAAAGATCCGGCTGTGCTCCAGGAAATTGCCCACGATGGAGCGCACGGTTATGTTTTCGCTGACTTTCGGGATGTCGGTTTTGAGGCTGCAGATACCCCGGACGATCAGGTCCACTTTTACTCCGGCCGCGGAAGCTTCGTAGAGGGCAGCGATGATGTCCTGGTCACACAGGGAATTCATTTTGGCGATGATCCGGGCCGGCTTCTTTTCTTTGGCCTGCTGGGTCTCTCTGCGGATCAGGCTGATGAATCGGTCACGTAACCAGATCGGGGCCAGCGCCAGTTTGTGCCAGGACAGAGGCTCGGAGTAGCCGGACAGCATGTTGAATACGGCGGTGGCATCTTCCCCGATGGCTTCGGAACAGGTCAGAAGTCCCATGTCCGTGTAGAGCTTTGCCGTGGCGTCGTTGTAGTTTCCGGTTCCCAGGTGCACGTAACGGCGGATGCCGTCTTCTTCCCTGCGCACAACTAAGGTGATTTTGCTGTGGGTCTTTAAGCCTACCAGGCCGTAGATGACGTGGCAGCCGGCTTTCTCCAGCATCTTGGCCCAGACGATATTGTTTTCCTCGTCAAATCTGGCCTTTAATTCTACCAGAACGGATACCTGTTTTCCGTTTTCTGCGGCCTGGGCTAACGCCGCTATGATCGGAGAGTTGCCGCTGACCCGGTAAAGGGTCTGCTTGATGGCCAGGACGTCGGGATCTTTGGCGGCCTGTCTTACGAAGTTGACTACCGGATCGAAGCTCTGGAACGGGTGGTGGAGCAGGATGTCTCCGCTGCGAATCTGGGTGAAGATGTCTTCATCGGTCATGGTTTCAGGCACTGGAGCCGGTACATGAGGTTTGGCTTTCAGGCTTTTGTATCCGTCCAGACCGTATAGCTTCATTAAGAAGGTCAGGTCCAGCGGACCGCTGATCTTGTAGATATCCTCTTCCAGCATGGCGAATTCCCGCTTCAGGATTTTCAGAAGACGCTTATCCATCTTCTCTTCCACTTCCAGATGGATGACTTCCCCCCATTGGCGGCGTTTCAACTGCTTTTGTATTTCTTTTAACAGATCCGCTGCCTCATCCTCGTCGATGGTCAGATCCGCGTTTCGGATAATCCGGTAGGGATGGGCGCAGATGATATCATAGCTCAAAAACAGGGACTGGATGTTCCGCTCGATGATCTCTTCCAGCAGGATGACCGTGGTCTCTTCTTTTTTTCCTGGGATCTGAATGATTCTGGGGAGTACGGATGGAACCTGTACGGTGGCAAATTCGAATTCTTCCCGGCTCTTTTCCTCTTTTTTCACTAACAATGCCGCGATGTTTAGCGTCTTGTTGCGGATCAGGGGAAATGGCCTGGAGGAGTCTACTGCCATGGGGGTCAGCACCGGGTACACATTTTCCATAAAATACTTATCGACAAACTTTCCTTCCTCTTCGGTCAGGTCTTCATGATACGTTATGATTTTAAGACCGTGCTGCTTTAACGCGGGAAGAAGGGAGCGGTTGTACGTGGAATACTGAAGCGAGGTCATCTCATGAAGTTCTTCACTTATTTGGATCAGCTGCTCTGACGGAGTCATACCGGCGATGTCCGGTTTTGTGTATTCTGCATGTACCATATCTTTTAGAGACGCTACCCGGATCATGTAGAACTCATCCAGATTCGACGCGGTAATGCTTAAGAATTTTAACCGCTCGAAGAGCGGTATGCTTTTATCTCTCGCCTCGGATAATACCCGGTCATTGAATTTGATCCAGCTTAACTCCCGGTTCATATAATATTCCGGCTTTTTATAATCGTTCTGTTCCATAAACTCTTGGTCCCTCCCTATATTTTCTTTTTCTGCTTGATTTTTGGCTGTATGCCGAATACTTCTTCAAAGAAACCTGCTTTTTCCGGGAAAAGCTCACATTCCAGGGAGATGTCTTCCACCGTGTTCACTGTGATGATCAGTTCTTTTTCTTTTAAAACGGCTTTACAGTTTTTGAACTTCTGTTTATGGCTGCGGTCCAGAGCGTTGGCAATTCTCAGGATAGCCACCAGTTTTGCCATGATTTGATAACTGCCCACATCCAGCTGCTCCTTATCCACGATGTTGTCAAAGGTCTCAAAATCCAGTGTGTTGTAACGCACTACATTGGCGATGATCTCACGCTCTTTATGGGAAAGGCCGATGATCTCCGTGGACATGATGATACTATAGGAGCACTCCGCCACTTTTACCAGGCTGATGTATTTTCCACAGTCATGCAGGAGCACCGCAATCTGGAGCAGCAGACGCTCCCGTTTTCCCATTCCATGTAATTTCTTCGTGGCGTCGAACACGATCATCGCCAGCTCGGAAACTACGGCGATATGGGTTTTATTGCACATATATCTCTTGCCGATGTTCTTGGCCGCGGCCAGGATATCATTATCAAAATTATGCTGGAATTTTATGATTTTATTCTGTTCCGCGTAGTGGTACGCGATTCCATCTGTGAGTTCCACACCGGGAGCCCAGATATAGTCCGCGCCGATCTCAGTGACCAGCCGCCGGTAGATCACGAGAGCCGGCAGAATCATGGCGGAATTCTCCGCCGGAACACCCAGCTCCTGTGCGATCTGTTCCGGAGCCTGCTCTCCCGCCTCGTCACAGAATTTCATGAAATTATCACAGGTGACAAAGTGTTCCTGGGTATCCTTGGTAATCCGCTGGATCATCTGGTTGATGAATTCACCTACTATAATAATATTTTCAATTTTTTGTTCCTTTTGATAAAGCCGTCGGAAGTTGTAAATGTCCGTGTTGATCATCTCTTCCACAATGTCCCCGTAGCGCAGGCTGCTTCCCTCCAGTGCCGCCAGCCTCTCCCTGATTCTCAGGGTACCGAATCTTAAGTTATGGGTGCTCTGCAGGCTGTCCCTGTCGAATAAGGAGATCTGTATGCTGCCGCCGCCCACATCGATGATCGCCGTTCCCTTCTGTATGATGGACCGGAAGTTTGTCTCTTTTGAGGCGATGGACTTATACCCCAGGAACCGCTGCTCGGAATTGCTTAAGACCTCCGTTTCAAAACCTGTACGGGTACGGATCTGATCCAGCACCAGGATCGTATTCTTCGTCTCTCTGATCGCACTGGTAGCACAAATTCTATAATCGGAAACCCTGTATTCCCCCATAATCCGTTTGAAATCCTGAAGAACTTCGCAGAGTTCTTCCACCAGATCATGGCTGATCCGTCCGGAGCGGTAAGTGTCCATGCCCAGCTCGATTCTACGGCGGATATGATCGATCTCCCGCATTCCCATTTTGGAGGACAGTTCAAATATTTTCATGCTGAGCTCATAAGAGCCGATATCTATTGCTGCAAAGGTTGTGTACTGCATACATCTTCTCCCCTTTATGACACATTTCTTTTTATTTTACTATCAATCCCAGGAAATGGCTAGGTTCTTTTGTAAAATTCAAGTAAAACATAGGTTAAAGAAGCACTTTCCTGTAGTACAAAAAAAGCTTCGGAAATATTCCGAAGCTAATGGATATGTACACCAAAACAGTCCGTAGGGGAATCGAACCCCTGATTCCGCCGTGAGAGGGCGGCGTCTTAACCGCTTGACCAACGGACCTTAATGACTGGCACTTGCATATCTTATAACAAAATAATAAATTTTGCAAGTGTTTTTTACAATTTTTTTAAAATTTTATCTTACGCTCACAGCCAGCTGCGGAGGGGACTGGCACCTTTCGGTTATAAAGCAAAATATTTCAGTAACTACGTGGAGAAAGGGGCCTGTCCCCGGATGCCGGCCTGCTCGAGAAAAAAACGCCTGCTACCCCGGATACCGTTCTATTCCAGGCAACATCCGGGGACAAGCCCCTTATATTCATCATTGCCATCTTCCAATATTTAATTTATACTGATAAAATATGGTTTATAAACCAAAAGATAATTCATGATCAAGCATAGGCCGGATGCCGGACATGCGGATAATTAGATCCCGTAAGGAGGTTATAAAATGTTAAAATTTGATCCGACACTCTATACCGATAAACCCGCTCCTCACAACCGACTGCCAAAAGAAATGGCCGTCTATGATCTTCTGGATCGTCTTGCGATCCCCTATCTCCGTGTCGACCATGATGTGACCGCAACCATCGAAGACTGCCATGAGATCGACAAACTGCTCGGTATCTCTATCTGCAAAAACCTGTTTCTGTGCAACCGTCAGAAGACGAATTATTATCTGCTGATGATGCCGGGTGAGAAGCCTTTTAAAACCAAAGATCTCTCCGCACAGATCGGTTCCGCCCGTCTCTCTTTCGGCGACGCGGAAGCAATGGAACAATATCTGGACTTAACACCAGGCTCAGTCACCGTTTTGGCCCTTATGCATGATCCGGAGCAGCACGTTCGCCTGTTGATCGACCGGGATGTGCTTCAGCATGAATATATCGGATGCCATCCCTGCATCAATACATCCAGTCTTAGAATAAAAACCGCCGATATCCTGGAGAAGTTCCTTCCCCAAGTCGGGCATACTCCTACTATCGTAGACCTGTAAAAGTTAAAAGGGGACATGTCCAAATCAATCCGGGACAGGTACAAATCAGTTGGGGACAGGTACAAATCGACCGGGG
>NZ_JAHQCX010000031.1 GCF_019042245.1 Diplocloster modestus | reverse complement strand
CAAAGCGTACCGCTGGCGGCGGGCAATCCCACCACTTACGGACGGTTTTCGGATCAAGGCCAGTTTCCCGGTGACAGTCAGCCTTGCGCCCCTCCGGGTGCTGCTGCCGCCATTCATAAACCCGCACCTGAGCCGTTCCGCTGCCTTTAGGCCGCCCGTTCCCTTCTCTCCAATCCTTTTTCCCTTGCTGTTTCGCTTTAATATCCCGAATAGCTCTTGCAATTTCAAGATGATCTGCTTGTCTTTGAAAATTACGCTTATTGACAGGCATAGTCAGGCCGGAGAGCTTCGCTATATCGTCCCTGGGGAATGTCACATAGTCCTCATTGAACATTTCCAGAGCGCACACCACATCATCTTTTGTAAAGCGGTTTATATCCTCCACGCTCATATCATCGTAAGGCCGGAGCAGCGCGAAAGCGTCCCGGCGCAGCTCGTCCTCGTCTATCCCGCATTTTTTCGCATAAATCGCCAGCGTCATAATGCCATAGAAACGATGGCCCACCCGGATTTCATCGGCGATCCGGTGCAGCCACCAGTCGTAAAGGTCACGCTTAACCGTCCATCGGCCCCGCCGCTCCTTCTTGACGATCCGCCGCTCATACCAATCCGGGTACTTCTCTTTCGCCTCGGCCAGCGACAGGCGGCTCTTTCTCATAAGCCCCTCAAGCCGCTGCTGTTCCCCGTTGCTGTCCGGGATATAATCAAGCAGCCACGCCAGCTCCACCGGCCCGCCGAGCCGGAACGCCCTCACAGGATACTCACGCCCCAGCTTCGAGCCGGAGCCGACCACCCGAAAGCCCTGCAAAATCCCCTGCATTTGCGGCTCCTTGATAGTGGAGGTAAACTTATTCCAAATCTGCCGGGTAAGGGAATATTTCAGCTCTTTCAAGCATTTCTGGTTGTACGGGTACATAGGCACCGGCTCTTTCAGCACATAATACAGGTGAAGCCCTGTCCCGCTGTTTACAACAAAGGTTGCCTGGGGCAAAATATCCTTATTCATCTGGTGCAGCGTGTCCCGGAGCTGAGGCATACCCACCCCGTCCAGGTCAAAGACCAGAGCATAGAGATACCGGGCATTTTTGCCACACCGCCGCCGCCCAAAATAAGAAATCGGGGACATAATCGTAAAATCGGTGTCTTGCAGCTCCCGCAGCTCGTCCAGCTCGTCAGTGATGGTACAGCGTTTCGCTTTACCGTCCCCCTCGATCTGCAAGGCAATCCCCGTTGCCTTGTCAACCTCACCTTTCGGCACCGTCACCGCAATTCCATTTCCCTTCCTGTCCTCAAAATGACCCTTCCTCTCGAAAGATCCTTCCGGGAAGATCTCACGATAAAACTCATACGGCTCCACCGGCTCCAAAAACTTCTCTAAATGCTCGTTCTTTTCCCTGTAAAGTTCCCGCAGCCGTTCCAGAGCTTCTTGCTGATCCGCCATTCCTTACACCTCTTTTCGTACATTCTGCAAACCCACAGGGGGAAAAGGGGGAGCCAAAGAGCGGCCCCAAAGGGGCCTTAAAGAGAAAGTCACCTCCCCCTTTTCCCCCTCGCTCTGGGGCATGGAAATGATGGAAAACCTTTCAGGTTTACCACATTCCCACACCCCGCCGCTCACCCCCATAACCCCCTCCGACTTTCTCCCTGTCCGAGAGAGAATATTTTATTATTTTTCTCCCTGGCCTAAAGGCCATAGGGGGGCATATATTATCAATATATTTTATTCCCTATTTTACAACCCACTAACTCCCTGCCATCTCCCATACCCCATAGGGGGGCATATATTATCAATATATTTTATTCCCTATTTTTACTGTTATTATAGCCTGTCCGGGCGGCTCTTGCAAGGCCCCCTGACAGGCTTCTTTTACAGCTCCATACCACCCCAGGTATGGCCCCGTTCCTGCTCTCTTTCCGGCTGCTGCACCTCTGGCATAGGTAGTAGCTCACGCGCCTTTTCGACCAGGGGCCGGAACTGCTCTGGCAAGTGCCGATCCAGGAAATCCAGCACCGCCCCGATCCCTTCCTGAAGCCGCGCCGAAAACCCGCGCTCCCGGCTCAAATCTTCTTCCAGATATTCGACCTGCACTTTGAGCTGCCGATTTTCATTTTCAAGCCGCTGCCGCTCCTGGGCCTCCTTCAGCTTTTCTTTCGTCGAGGGGATTTTCTGCTGAAGCTGTTGGTTTTCTACCTTCAGCTCCCGCACCTTCTGCTCTGCCGCCGCGCCCCGGATCACCGCCGCCTTCAGCTCCTTCACCTGCTCCACCGTCACGCCCTTGACGGCCCCTGTCAGCGTCTTTTCCGGCTGTATTGCGTCCAGATCGGGCTTGACCTTCTCAACCGCTTTCAGCAACTTCACATTCCCTTGCAGGGCTTTCCTCTGCTTTTCCAGGGCCGCAATTTCCTGCTCTGCCGCTATCACCTGTTCCTGGATAGCTTCAAGCCGCTGGGCCGCTGCTCTGTACTCTGGCAGCTCCATATGAGGCCGACCACCGCCCAAGCTGATAATCTCAAACTCGTGCGCCTGGGCGATTTCCGTTAGGGCTTCTTTCTCCCGTTCCATCCAAGCTTTCCATTCCGTCTGCTTCCGGCCCAACCCTTCAAATCCCTGCTGCTTTAACGCTTGTTTCATTGATACCCGCGTCGAAAGGCCCCGGCTCTGCTCCGTTGCCACCGGCACGAAGTCCACATGGAGGTGGGGCGTGGCCTCGTCCATGTGCAGCACCATATTGAACACCCGCAGATGAGGATTGCGCTCCTGGAAGGACTCTGCAAACTCTTTGAGAGCTGCCGCCGCCCGTTCCCCTCCAGGGGAGCCACACCCGCAGTCGGTCAAGTTGCCGATCTGGAATATAGCTTCGTGAAATAGCTTCTCCTGCTTGCTCTGCCGGATATGCTCATAGTAGTCTGGTATCTTATCCCTGGTCTTTTTCTTTTTGGCGTTGTAGTCGGCCAGGGCTTCATCGAAAAGTTCGTGGTACACCTTTTTCAAATCCTCGTTGCAAAAGATGACATTCTGCCCCGACCTGCTCCGGTCTACATTCGCCGCTGAAAAGCTCCTGTTGTTGTGCCGGATACTTCCCCGACCTGTCATTCCCGAAATGGTTGTGCCTATAAAATCACCCGTCCCTTTCCTGTAAAAGCCTATATCCTACTACTCTTATTTTACCATAACTGGCCGCAGGCCACAACCTCTTTGTTACTTTCTTGTGAGAAAGTAACGCAAAAGCACTTTCACACCGCCGCCCCGTTTGGGCGTCAGTATGAAAGTGCTTTTGCGCGCTCCCGCGGGGGTTCGCCGGAGTTGCCAGCCGCTACGGTTTCCCGCTGCTCCCAGCCAGCTCCGGCCGGGGACGCGGCCCCCTATAATGTCGATTATTCTACCATCAACTTTCTCTATTATTTTTCATCATCTAATAATTGTACCCGTACCACATCCAAAATATGGCCGGGGTAACTCTCCTGTACTAATCCAGTAAAAGATACCGAGATTATATCTCCTATGTCAAACTCTTCTACTTGCATTTCTGTTCCACGCCATACAAGTTCCGTTTCAGCTATTACAGAAAAAGTAAATGCACCTCGATAGTTAATATCGTTTATATCCAGACCTTCTACTGTAAAATTATTCCCATTTATCTCCGTTATGGTAGCATAAAATGTTTGCGGAATACTCGAAGAGCCTGGACTTTCTTCTATCCTATCATAAGCAGTTTTATAGCCGACAAAGTAAAACCCAACAGCAACAGAAACTAAAACAATAACGGCTATAATTGTCTTTTGATACCTTTTCATTTCATGCTCCTTTCTCAACCCCGAAACAACTTACTAAACCAGCTACGCTTTTGCTCCGGCTCCTGGCCTTTCTGATCTGCTCCGGCCTCCTCAGTAAGGAGCTGCTGCTGGATCGTCCCTGCGTGAAGAGCCTGGGCCGCTGCCGCTGTCTGCTGGGCGGCGGCCAGCGCGTCAGTGAGCCGGGTAATGGTCTGGGCCTGCTGCTCGATCTGCCGGTCTTTTACTTCAAGCTGCCCTTGTAGCGTGTCGATGGTGGCCTGTAAAACGCAAACTAAATCGCCAACTTCGTGGTTTTCGGTTTGCGTTTTAGTTTGCGATTGGTTTTCGATTTCAGTTTGCGATTTTTCAGAAAAAGCCTGTTTTATCAAGGCTTCCTGGTGTTCATCAATCGCAAACTGGTTTCCGTTTTTTCGCAAACCTGATCGCAAACCAAGGTTCGCGATTTGCTTACTTACCGCTGTCTTTGATACCCCTATCTCGTCGGCTATCTGCCGTATCGTTTTCATACTTTCACGAACAGGCCCACAGGACACACACCCTTAAACCCAGGCGTAGATATGTACCAGCAAGCAGGGCCTGTCGGCTCCCAGGCTACTTCAAGGGTAATCTCGTGCCAGCCATCTGGAAACAGAGCTGTAAATCCCTCTCCTACGTGTATGCCGCGCCCTTCCAAGAGCAGACGAGGGTGCGGATCATCGTCTGCCGGATCGGGAAGCTGTATCTGCGCGATCCTCTCTTTATCCCAGCTCATAGACCTTTCCTCCTTCCCCTAAAATAAGTCGCTATGCGATCCCGTCCGGGTAAGATATAAAATCAGCTCGTCCCCGTCCACTTCGTAGATCAGCAACCAATCCGGCGTAATGTGGCACTCACGACACCCCGCATAGTCCCCGGAAAGCTGGTGATCCCTGTTCTTCTCCGGCAACGGATCCCCCGCAGCCAGCTTTTTAATAATATCGGTCAGCAAAGAAATATCAAAGCCGCGCTTTTTCACACGCTTCAAATCCTTCTGAAACTTTGTGGTTGGTCTTATGTTATACATCGGCAAGCAGCTCCTCCATCATCTGATCGACATTGGAATAAGTCTTGCCGAGGCTCGGATCGGCCTTCATTCTCTTTACTTCCTGGATTGCTTCGACGGTTTCTGCGTTCGGCACATCGCCGCTGATTTCAAAGGGTATTCTATACTCTCTCACCGCCTTACGAGCAAAAACATTGAACGCCGTTGTCATCGTCATTCCCATATCAGCACAGAACGCCTCAAACTGCCGCTTCAAATCTGCGTCCATACGAATGTTAATATTTGTATTCGCCATAGATAGCAACTCCTTTCACTCTTATTATATACATTGTATCATTTTTTATTTACAATGTCAATACATTTTCCTGCCCGTTTCCCCAAGCCCTGGCTCTTAAACTTCTGCCCTGGTATGTACGCATTTAGGTGGCAAAAAAGCCTTGATTTATGCGGCTTTCCGGGCGCGGTAGAGAAGGGGCCGGTATTTACCCTCGGAGGGCTGAAAACGGCTTCTAAAGCGTAACAGGGGCCTTTCTGGGCCTTATTCCTGGCCTCCATTGTGCAGCGCGTCCAGGAGCCAATCGCTTAACTCCTGGGAAGGGGACACCTGCACTGTTATATGCCCATTTTCAAAGCGTACCGCTGGCGGCGGGCAATCCCACCACTTACGGACGGTTTTCGGATCAAGGCCAGTTTCCCGGTGACAG
>NZ_JAHQCX010000030.1 GCF_019042245.1 Diplocloster modestus | reverse complement strand
ATGATGATGGTTTACCCGTTATGGTAGACCAATCTTGTGTGTGGGATACGTTTGCTTTTGATGCTAAATTATTATTTAACTCCGCCAAATCGCTATTTGTCGTATCAATACTATCCGCCAAATTATTGTTTCGCGTATTAAGCTCATTAATAGCTGCCACCACAGAACCTTTAGCCGTCGTTGCTAAACTTCCCAATGTACCTATTGACGTCTTAATAACATCAAATCTTTTCCGGATCTTTCCAAATAACGTTGTCAGCGCTTCTCCACTGGCAATATCTGCATCCGTAGCTGGGACAGTAAATGCCACCGGCGTACTAACGTCTACCACGCCTGTAGCTCCAATCGGCCCCTGCGGGCCAATTGGTCCTACATCCCCCTTCGGCCCTTGCGGACCTGCCGGTCCCGTTGCACCTTTGGGGCCTTCCGGTCCCTGCGGGCCAGTATCTCCCTTGTTCCCTTTCAACCCCTGGGGGCCTTCGGCGCCAGTTTCACCTTTCACTCCTTTGAGTCCTTCCGGCCCCTGTGGACCGGTATCTCCTTTATCCCCTTTCGGCCCCTGCGGACCTGCCGGGCCGGTTGCGCCAATAGGTCCCTGGGCCCCGGTTGCACCTTTATCACCCTTGTCACCTTTCGGTCCTTTTACATTGCCTATAAATGCTCTGCCCATACTAATTTCCTCCTATTCTTCTGGTATAACATAATATACATTTCCTGTAGTTGCATCATATTCAAATACGGGAGGCGTGCTCCCGTCCGCATACGTCGCATAGAGATCTCCCGCTTCGTCTGCTGACAGAGTAAAGAGCCCACTGGCTGGGACCACGACACCGCTGTCACCCCGGTCTCCTTTATCCCCTTTCGGTCCGGCTATACCCTGTATTCCCTGAGGGCCCTGCGGCCCGGTTCCTCCAACCGCTCCCTTAGGTCCCTGTACACCGGTTGGCCCCTGCGGCCCGATAGGTCCCTGTTTTCCTTCTGGCCCCTGCGGTCCCGTCGCGCCTTTTGCACCGGTAGGTCCCTGAGGGCCTGTAAACTCCCCATTCTCTTTTCGGGTAGTCAGATCGGAGGCCACTCTATCGGCATTGGCCGCAGCCACTGATGCGGCATCGGCCTGTGTTCTGGCGCTCTCCGCCTGGCTATTTGCGAAAGTCCCCGCCTGGTTCGCGCCATCCCGGGCATGTCCGGCCTCATCGATTACATATTCGGCCGTAACTTTGGCCTGATTCGCTGCTGCTAATGTTTCTCTTGCTGCCGTCAATGCTGGTCCGGTCTGCGGAATATATTTTTTGGCATCTCCGATCAGTGTATTCAACGCGGAAAATTCGTCCGTACTTTCGATCCCGCTGTCGGGGACCACGCTTTTTATGACCTGCATTTTAAAATAGGCGGTAGATAGAAGAACCTGTTCTTTTCGAAGTTCAATCTCCACCATAGCCAGCCCGTCTGCGGCCAGTGTCTGACTGGTCAGCGGTACCAGGATTTCACCATTTTGCAATTCACAAAAACTGAATACCGAGGTACCGTCTGGCTTTCTTATTTTAACCCTTAATTCCGAATCCTGTGGAATGTCGAATAGAGACCCGTCTTCTGTAAGCCTTGCCGCTATGAATCTGCTTCCGGAATCATTTTGTTTTGCCGTAACCATAATAGACGGCATTTCTCTATATAAATCAACCACTATATGTTTTATTATCTGCATTATTTTTCACCACACTTTTCTGATACGCTTCCCTTTCCGCATCTGCCATTTTCCGGGTCAATGCCTGTACTTCCTCATATAAATCCCTGATCAGAGGCTCAAGCAGTACCCAATGGATTCCCGATCCGTTTATGTCCGTCCGTATCTTTTCTTTTAATTCGTCAATTACTACGATCGCCGGCTTCTGCAGCTCACTTTGCATCTTACTTCGCATTTCTCCATTTGTTTCACTTAGCATTTTCAGAACACCTTCTCTCTAACTCCTCGATTCTTTTAACAGCCTCTTGAACACCACCCCATAATACGCCCAGCGACGCGTACAAATTAATGGATTCCCCATCCGCTGTCAAAACCTTAGGCGACAACCGATATCCCTCTCCGATCACAAATCCCTGCATCCGATAATCCGGATGTGATTTATATTCGAAGAAATATACATCTGTATTCATGACATGCTCTAAAAGGCCGCTTGCCGGTTCGATATTTTGTTTCAATTTAACCAATGACTGCGGGCTGGCTCCAAAGACATCCAGTGTCCCTTTCCTGTCTCCGTTCACAACGGACACAAAATCCGGAGTCATCTGCGCATAGTGCTCTTCTCCTGCTTCCGTAGAAACCCCCGCCGTTGAGATTTTAGCGATCCATCCGCTGCCGTCTATATTTTGGATATGCATTCCGCTGCCAAACATTTTCATCTCAGCCGTCTGATCGTGATTATGTATCAGACAGGTAACATCCTTTTCCGAACCGCCGTCAATCGTCACATGGGATGCGAACATATCCCCATTGTGGTCGACACGGTATGGGGCAGCTTCACCCGTCAGATCATCGCCGCCGGCCCAGAAGGCTTTTCCATGTCCATATGCGTTCATACCTGCTCCATTACTGTGTAAACGGTATGGCTCGATCGTCCAGTCCGCGATTTTTCCCCCAATCGCAGTTAATCCGTTATAATCCAGTCTCACGAATTCCGTTTGTCCATCACCCGACATAGCTTTGATTTCACCCGATGAATTATTTTGGCTTCCTGCGATAATAGTATTTCCCTGGATCGTTATGCCGGAGAGTTTACCGGTCGTAATATAATCGGCTACTATTTTTCCATCCATGGTCATCGCCAAACCATAAGGTCCGCTGACTCCATTTTTACTATGCCCTAAACCTGCCAGATTCCAGCACCATATATTATTTGCCTTTGTCTTGTCCGGCTGGTCCATAATCAGAATTCGTTCCGGCCGCTCCGCCGGATCCAATACGACGTAACCTCCGTCTTGTCCGGTTATCAGGCGTGTGGCATCTTCGATCGCTATTTCCATGGTCGTCTTTGTCTGTTCGACTTGTTCTGTAATTTCCGTGCGTATCTGGTTGTAAGTCCCTTCTATCGTCGGCGGTAACGTCGAGAGTGTTACTACATCTAAGGAATGTCTTTTCGGGTATTCCTTATATTCCACTACCTGATGATTCACACGGGTATGCCGCTTTCGGTCAATGAGCGTCACTACCTTGTATAACCAGATATCCTGATCCAGATTGTTTACCTCACACTCGTAGGATCTCTCAGGGAAAGACAGTTTTTCCAGCTTATTGATTGCCGCATTTTTCAGAGTCTGCGCGTCTGTATATTGTTCATCCTTCCAGCCAACGGAAATGATTCGATCCGAGTAGCGGTGATTTTCCACATATTCTTTCCCATCATTCACAGAGGATATAGAGAGCGGGATCTTGGTCTTATCATCTGTTTTCCCGTATGCATACAGCCTGGTGGCGAAATTTGTACTGGTTCCTGTGTAGCCCAGACTTTTCAGGTTTAACTCTTCAGTGATATATTCTCCGGTTGCTGTGTACTCCTGCGGATTTACCACATAGAGGATTTTATTTAACACATCAAAATTTCCTACTACCCCCCACAGGCCCAGAGCTTTGTTCAACAGGTCTTCCGAATTCACATTTTCCACAGGGTGGCCTTCACTGGCCTCTATCGTGTATCTTTGGACATACTTACCAGCATCCGAGATGGACCAGTTGTATGGCTTAATATCATTTAACAACTCAGACAGGCTGGTATCTTCTTTTCGGTATTCCCGCCAGAACCGTTCCCTCCAATCATCCAGATCCAGCTGGCAGTCGATCACGATATACTGCGAATGCTCATCAATGGATTTAACGGAATATTGGTTGTTTTCTGCGATGATCCGGCACTCCTCTGTTATGTATTGATAGATCTCATGCCGGGCCGGAAGTTCAAAAGATAGTACATCATAGCCGTTGAAAGCATGTGTAATACTCCATTTAGTCTCCTCCGGCTCAAAGGGATGCAGGATACCAGGTGATTTTGGATCTTGTATTTTCAGCATTTCTTCACCTTCATTCAAATAACGGGTAGTATTCTACCGTTATAGGGATATTGTAGGACATGGTTATCTCATTTTGTCCGGGGAGGATTTTGGGGAAATCAATGACGTCGGTGGCAGCAAAACGGTTATTGCCGTTCTCTGTGATCTTGCCGGTGATCCCGTCTATGATGAAATTTTTGCCGGCATGGAGATTGGTAACTTTTATGCTGTTGATTTTGAAGGATGAAATGTCAATAGGGGGCTTCAGGATGTATCTGACTCCTGACGGTATGTTTCCGTCATTGTAAATGATGGCTGGTTCTGTGATTTCGGTGGATATCAGGGGGAGACGCTGTACTACAATAAAATTTAATGTTACCAGGTAGTATGGTGTTACACCAGACTCCTGTATGTTTTTGCCCGTAAGAAGCGCAGGATATTCAAATCTGTGCAGTTCCCGTTTCAGGACACATTTTTTGCATGCTAACAGCAGGTTCGATATGTTTTCTTGCGCACTTTCGTCTGAAGCTCCTCCTACATAAAATTCTACAGTAGCTGTTTTAGGTTCTGTCGTCCTGTCGAACTCAACAAATCCGCTTTTTCCTGCTTGAATAATATATTGGGTTGTGATGATGCCAGGTATTATAGAAAATGACTTTAGATCCGCATTGAATTCCAAATATGCATCTTTTTGATTGATCAAACATCTTTCTCCAACACATTTATCCTGGAGATTGTATTCCGGGTTATAGTCATACATGGGCATTCCTCCTTTTCATGTTAGAGTACGAATACCGGAAAAAGTTACTCTTCTTAATTTATATTGCTAATCCAAGAATTAAATCATCCATGCATATTCATAGCTTGGATTCTTGAAACAACCGGTGTAACAGCTCTGCCTACTACTTCTACTGCTTGCCCGTTAATATCCAAAATGAAATGCTGTTCCCGTTTATCTTCCACTTTAAATGTAGCTTTTCCGACTTCCTCTGATATAGCCTGGACCAGTTTGGAATAATCAATATTCAGCTTCTGTTCAGCAGGGTGGGTAGGTTCCTCAGGCTCAATACGAGATGCGAAATCGGTAAATGATATATCTCTGCCAATCGGATCCTTAAATATACGTTCCATTTCTTTCGTTAACGCGAAGGATTCATCTAATACCTGTTTTCGATTATTTTTAATCCCCATCGCAAAATTATTCATCATGTCCGGCATCCATGTATCATCATCAGACATCGGCCCAATATCCGGAGTACTGTGATGTAAGTATCTGCTGACGATTTCCGCAACTCTTAGAGCCGCCCTTTCCACTTCTGTAGTCCCGCTGCGTATTCCGTCAGCAAAATTAGAAATTAGATCAGCCCCCCAATCATATGTAGGAAAATTTTCTGAATTCAAAGTCGACAGAGTATCTATTATATTCTGTATTAACATTTGAAAACCAGGCAGCTTTTCGTCTACTCCAGTAATAAGTCCATTCATCATTTCTGCAGATGATTCATAGGTATACTCCGGCAGTTTTGCTTCGTCCAACGTCCCTGTTACTGCATCTGCCATGTTTTGTGTACTTTCAACCAATATATCGTTTCCTTCATCCATAGCCTGTGCCCCGCCGTTAACTACGCCGGACATCTCATTTCGTCCCTTTTCGGTAAAATCTATCTCATTAAGCTTAGTGTCTACCGTCCCTGCAAAATCATCGACCATAACTCCGGCCTGTCCTTTCAGTTGTTCAGATGTTGGTTCATAATTATCTGACGCGGCCTGACCAATCATTGTCCATAAGCTGGTGGTGCTATCATATACTATACCAAGACCAGACAGCATACCTGCTGATATATCTTTCGGTATCTTTTCACCGCTCGCATTTAATTCATCTATTAATTCCTGAACAAAATCAGATCCTTGGGCTTCTTGAATTTTTTTATATACGTTCGACGTACTGTCATACACAAGCCCGGCCTGGTTCTCAATACCTTCCATTATGCTAGCGGGTATTTTTTCACCAAATCCCTTTATGTTCATAAGGGATTCTTCTAAATTAGGATTATTTTCTGATAACTGTTCTCCTATATAAAAGTATAATGCTTGTGTATCACCAGCTAATGCTTTATATTTCTCAACGTCGCTAATTCCCTTTCTTAAACTCTCCGGAATCCCCTTACCGGTCTCGATCAGCTTTTCTTTCATCTCAAACAAAGCTTCTTCTGTAGGTAACATAGTCTGCATTATTTCATCCAGTTTCGGCATATCCGTTTGCGATAATTGACTTTGAATTCTAACCATACTTCCCTCAACCGAACTCATAAGATTACTAACAGATGTATCTAAGGAACTTGTCATCACTCCGAGTTGATCGTCTGAAGCGCTTTTAAAGGCCTTAGCGTTAAACAGAACAGTAGATAAACTTTCTGAAAGAAGGCTGTTTTTACCAAATTCTGTACTAATGTTATCTGCAACTTGTTTTGCCGCATCACCAAACTTTTCTTCAATAACCCCCATACTTACATCGATACTTTTTAATTCGACCTCATATTTTTGTCTGTTCGCCTCATTGTTCAGAACCTTGTTAAAGTTGTCAATCGCTTCCTCCGGCAAGTCAGGAATAAGATTAATGATTGTTCCTGTCTGAATCTGCCATTCATCTATTGCATCCACTTTTTCCTGCATTGCATCATTCATTTGATCCATGAGATTAAGGAAGCTTTCTGCATCTAATGAACCCAAATCTACACCAAGCTTAATTTTATTAATCTTTGATTCGAACAAAGCCTCAGACACTTTGTCCATTATATTTTGCATCTTCTGAATTGCGGCAGCTATGGTTTCAGCCTCTTCCGCATTAATAATCCCGTCTGTCATCGCTTCTGCATAGGCTTTACCCACTTCATCAGAGGCTGTATCAAATTCTCCTTGTATCTGTGACATACTCTGAGTGAGAGCATCTGAAATAAAAGAACCAAATGGATCGTTATCACCTTCCGGAAACATAGCTTTTAGAGAAAGTTTCGCACTGAACTGTGTCTGTTCCAGAAAACCCAAACCATTATTCACGTAGGATTCTAAAGTCTCACCCAATTCTTGACTTGACGTTTCATCGAGTCCCCCCAGGGTAACTGCTTTCATTAAGCTCTTTTCCAAAGATTCAGCGAATCCTTCAATCTGTGTTCGCTGCTGCTTCAAGTCACCGAATGCTTCCAACGATTGGCTGATATTATCCAAAGCCTCCGAATTCACAAGCTCTTCTGCTATATCTTTCGTTTCTTCCAGTGACAACGATATATCTCCAAATCTTTCTTCAAGAGCAGCTTGCTCTGCTTTTTCATTGGCCTCCTCTATTGCAATTCCCACACCAACTATAGCCGCCGCCACACCCACTCCAATTCCGACCGGAGACCCAAGGAACTGGATAAGGCTGCCTATTCCTGTAGTTAACGATCCAACGGAATCCAAAACAGGTCCTGATACAGCCACTATTCCTCCGGCTGCCGCGATAAGTTTTTGTTCCTCAGGTTCAAGTTTAGAAAAACTTTCTGCAAGTTTTCCGATACCTTCCACTAGTTCCGTCGCAATAGGTAAAAGAGCTTCACCGGCATGCATCCCAGCTATTTTCAGTTTATTGAAGTCACTTTCCATCTTTCCCAGCGGTGAAGAATCCATCTGATCAAACGCCTTCTGAGTTTCTCCCGCTGAACTTTTAATCTTTGACAAAGCATCCTGAAAACTTTTTGAACCTGATTCCGAAGTAAATGAAAGCATAGAATTCAGTTGTTTCGTCGTTCCAAATAATGCCGCAAATTTTGAAATTGGAGAGTCGGATACTTGTGCCAATGCATCCATTTCTGCCTGCATGTTTTGTGTTTCTGTTGTCAGGTTTTTATATTCTTCTGTATTACTGCGGCCTTGCTCCGTGAGTTCTTGCAGCTTTATTTTATTAGTTTCAATTTTTTCTGATAAATTGATATACTCAGGCGCTGCTTTTAACATTGCTTCTTTTACATCATCCAAAACTCCGGAGAAACCTTTTGATTGTAATGCTGATGCCGAAAAATCAATCCCTAACTGTTCAGCAGCTGTTGATACTTCCGCTGAAGGATTCAGTAAATTATTAAGAACATTACCTAAATTTCCAACAGCTTCATTTGCAGACATACCATTACCAGTCAGTAACGCCAAGCAGGTCATCAACTCTTCTGTTTGCATACCAGCCTGAGCAGAAATAGGTGACAGTTGACTGATGCTGTAGGACAATTCATCAAAAGTCATTTTACCAATACTCTGAGCCGCAAACATCTGATCCGATACTTTCTTCATACTGTCTGCACCGGTCAATCCATAAGTATTCATAACCGTTGTCAAGGCATCGACAGTTGAAGATATATCTGTGAATCCTCCTTTTGCTGCCTTTACCGCAATGGTTGTATAGTCAATCGCATTTGCTGTATCTCCAGTTGCTTTCAGTGTCCGATACATCGCTTCATTATAGTCTGTTATTGCGATGCCAGTTTCCTCCGAGGCCTGAACCACCCCATTTCTTAACCGGTCATAGGAAAGAATCGTATGATCAAAAATAGAACTTATCTTCTGAAATCCCTGCTCTGCATCTTTTGCAAGTTGCAGGCTTGTCTTTCCTACCGATTCCAATGGCTTAGTAAAAACATCTGATATAATTCCAGCTGCCTTACTCACTTTTTGTCCAAAGGCCTGTATATCATTTTCCCCCATTAGCTCACCCCCAATCTGTTATAAAACTCTTCCATATTTGTCACTTGATTCTCATATACAGGATCTTCACCATTTATTATTTTAGTCCGAATATAATTACAAGCTTCGTCAAAGCAGAATCCTGTATAGTTATCTTTTATTTTCATAATCTGACTCGGACTTTTGCTTTGAGATATCCCCAGATTTATGATTCTTAACAATTCCTTGCTCTTTACGAAACATCCGCAGGGAATCAATCCCTGTCTGTACATAATTGTAGATATACATTAGCTGTGTATCTGTCAGATTGATTTTTGCATCCTCGAATTCCTGATAAGTCGGTTCCACCAGCGCTGCCTTAGCGATACAGCGCATAACCTTTGCCATTTCAATAAGACTCTCATTGTCCTTCATAACTCCGGACGTCCCATTTTTAAAGAGCTCCGCCGCCGTAGACAGCAACGGATTCGGTATCCCCCCAGACTCTGCCAGATGAAGCAGAGACGGCCTGCGCAGCTTCACAATCAGCGGCTCCTCGGAGAGGAAGCCGGGCAGCTCCACTTCAGAACCGCCCGCATATCTTTTTAAATCCTGTAACGATGTTACCATCCTCTCTCCTCCTGTCATGCCATTGCGATCACATCTGCAATGCCAGCTTTCTTTGCTTTATTTTCAGAATCCAACTCGACAACAAGGATTTTATTACCGCTAGCCGCAGTTACTTCCTCTGTGCCGTTCCACGCTGTAAATTCATCTGTGCACGCTTCATCATAAACCGGCATGGAAACGGATGCACCGGTCTTGAACTTATAGCTGTTGGAGATCGCTTTTGCCGGAGAAACCGTCAGTTTTGTTTTTCCAGCCGCAGAACCCGCCGTACTGGTCACGCTAAGAGTTCCGATCGTCTGCTCAACAACCGGCAGTTCTTTTACATATTCGATCTTATAAGGCGCTTCGCCGCTGGCTGGGGAGGAACTGATGGGATATTCCGTTGCCCGGAATACATTATCCTCGGAGTTCAGTCCTGCCGGCTGACCGGTACAGCCCGGATATGTAATCTTTTCGTATCCGATCACTTCAGAACCTGACATCTGAGCGGAATATACGTCCAGCACAAACTTCACCGGCTCGTACTCGGCACCGGATACCGGCAGCTCATAACTCACGATATTTCCGTCGCTGTCTTTCACCAGTGTACCGCCCTGCAGAATCTCGATCATCTCCAGAATGGTTAAGTTGTCAGTCAGAGTAATCAGATGCCCGGTCAGCGTTCTCTTCTCCGGTTTCTGGGCCTTGAGTACGCCCTTTACGATTAATTTTACTGCTTCGGTAGTCTCTACCTGAGGCTCCACTGCGATCTTACTTCCCGATGTAATCGCGATGCTTCTGGGATTCTCCTCTTTTGTCGTTGCTACGATCATACTGCAATCGATAGTTGCTCTCTCTGTACCTTTTCTCGGTTTAATTCCTGCCATTTTTAATCATCCTTTCCAGTTGTTTTTGATCACACTATTCGTGTTATATTTTCTGTCGACATTCTACGGCTTGTCGATATCGCCGTCATTTAGAAGAAGTTCATTGCGCAATTGTTCAATCATGGCTTTTTGGTTTTGAATCTGATTCTGAAGCTTTGACAGTGCTTTTCCGTATTGTGTCATTATCTGATTTACACAATCTTTCTGAATACCCAGATCGGTCAAAAACTTTCTATCCATTTGATCTCCATCTTCCCCGTCCGGTACTTCGCTTTTTATCGGGGTCGCGTCCCCCGTGTACCTGCGCCGATTACGCCCGCGCCCAGGCGGAATTTTATAATAAAGTCCGACAATTGCCGGGCCTATTACCAAGTCATTATTGTTCTACAAGTCATCACTGTTCTCCAAATACTTGTTTTTCTGCTGCCATGAAATCATACTGAATGACTTTCCATATAACGCACCCCTTCTTTCGTAAGGAAAAGGTTATCCCGGTTTATTACCCGTACTCTTCTGATATCCATCGTTTCAGAGGGGTTCCAGAACACCCCCTGTATCAGTTCCTCATTTTGCAGCTTCATAAGGGCTGATAAAAATATCTGATCCTCCATCTGTAATTGCTCACTTGTGATCTTCTCCATACGGGGCAGATCCTTCTGGTACTCTGTATATATAGCCTGAAGTACCTGCTGTTTTGCATCAGTTGTCATCATTCTCCTCCTTGCGTGCTTTCCCGCACGATATCGGTATACCACGTTCACACCTGTATACTGTAACCTATCATCTCTTTAATCTATCCTATCATTTCCAAATGGGACATGTAGGACATCCGGGACAATCTTTTATTTTCTTTAGAAAAATTTAATTTTCATTCAGAAACCTAAAATATTCCTTTTTCACACTCTCTCCAGTGGCCCCTCTTCCCATTTTTACAGCTACCGCTTCCCAGGTCAGACGCTGGAACACTTTAAACCGGATAATGCGCTGCATACGCGCAGGTACCGTGTTTAGGAATTCTTCCGCCTTCAGTTTTACATGCTCGGCATTTTTCTTCCGTTCTACTAAGAGTTTTTCTTCCAGATGCAGCTGCCAGTCCTTATCCTGCATATCCTCTGCGCCGGCCGCCCCTATGTATTTGTTTCCATTGGAAATCTGATTTACAGTACCTTCTCCAAGGACTGACGCCTGCTTCTTCTTTTTCAAATATTTGATGTCTTCTTCAGTTTCTTTCACTAATTCACAAGCATCTATATATTCTTCCAGAATTTCTTTCCTCATAATGATCCCCCTCACCTGGTAGTTTGCAGCGGTTCAAGCTGAAAATATTCGATCCCGTTGTGTATGATATAATTTCTGCGGTAAAGACCATCTCCCTGCATTCTTGTCATCACGGGTATGCCGGAAGCCTCAGAGAGCTGCTCCACGCCTTTAAAAAGGTGTACACAATAGTCGTTCAGGCTGTCTAATGGTTTGATCTCTTTGTCTCCCCTTACACCCTCCATTAATTCTCTGTGATCCAAAAATAGCTTTTCCAAGTTCATCATCCACGTAAGAACCTCTTTCTGACTTTCCATCACTCTGCATCCTCCTTTTCTATTTTCCATGTTCCCGCTCTAATTCACTTGACCGGGCGGCCACGGAAACCGCATAATTAGAATAATCACCTGCTCCCCATTTTTGATATGCCGTATCCTGGCGCATGTTATATTTCATCAGTACCAGATAAATATCTTCATTTTCCGAAAATAATTGGGACAGATAATCGATCCCAACCAGAATGTTCTGCCGCGGTTCTGTCAGATCTGTAACCCCGAGTCTTTTCATTCGGCCCTGATGCCAGTAACTGTTAATCTGCATCAGCCCGATACATTGTCCATTTACCGCTTTCGGATTCCAGTTGCTTTCAGCTTCTATGATCGCTTCCACCAGCTCAGGGCAGATATTATATTCCGCACTCGTCGCTTCTATATAGGTTCGCAGATATACCCGGCTTTCTAAAGCCTCATCACCTTGTATGTGCATCGGTCTGACAGCAGCTGCTAAGATAGCCAGAGCGGGAACCATCAGTATTGTTCTCTTTACTTTATCCATAATCATGTACCTTGCCTCCTCCTACGATAATTTTGATATACCGGTTATGGTTCGCTGTTCTATTCCCGGCACTTATAAAACATAGCTTTTGCATGATCATGACAAATTCTCCTTAAGGGTTTGAAAGGTAATCTTTTTTCGTTTGAAGATATTTCAGTTCCAATTTCTGGGATAGGTGCATTCAAATCTTAAATTAATACAAAAAGATATGATTGGGTTTCATACTATCCGGAAATATGAAACTGCTCTTGCATGTATTACCAAATTATGGTATTATAATATCGAACATTAGTTCTTATTTACATATCGTGTCATTTCTGTCAAAAAAATATAATTATTCATTACCTTATTTTTTGTTGGTTGTTACACTTCATTTGCAAAAAATTGCTATATATTTTACATTTATTTATTATTTGTAATTTTTTTGATAAACTTCAAATATAATGTAATTTTAACAATCATTATTTTAGTCACTTTTCGTGTCTATTAATGTTATATCATATCCCACATACTGTGTCAATACTTTTTTTTACATTCCGTGTCTATTTTTATTTACATTTAACACGAAACGTGATATTATATAGACATGGAGGTTGGTGATATGGGAAATTTTAATAGTGTTTTTCGTAGTTTAAGAATTGAGGCTGGATACACCCAGGATGGTTTGGCAGAAATACTCGGAATATCCCGAAGTGCCGTCAGCATGTATGAAAACGGAAACAGAGAACCCGATTTTGAAACCCTGGAACAAATAGCAGACCTATTTCAGGTGGATATCGATTATCTCCTGGGGCGTACCGGCAAACCGGTCAAAACGGTGAACGATTATGAACCGTCGTACGAAGACATTCAATCCTTAGTGGCCAGAAACGGCAGGAAATTATCAGTGGAACAAAAACAGGAAATTATCAGGACATTATTATCAGATTAGCAGGTGATCCCATGGATACGCTTCGTATTCAACAAGAAATCTTAGATGTTTTTGAGACAAATTCTATATACTCATTTCCAATAGACTGTATCTCTTTGCTGCGCAAATATGGGTATGAGTGCTTGAAATATTCCGATCAGAATCCTGAGAAAAAGGCCACCTGCCTGCAGGTAAGCGACGATGCTTTCCGCTTGAAAAAAAAGGTCTACTATAATGATACTTTACAAAATTGCAGAATCCGTTTTACTCTTATGCATGAATTAGGCCATCATGTATTGAATCATACGGGTGATTCACAGCAAAATGAGACCGACGCCAATTATTTTGCCAGTAATATATTGGCTCCGCGTATTGCGATCCATTATTCAGAATGTAAGAATGCGAACGATGTATCCCACATTTTTTCTATGAGTTATTCAGCAGCTGAAATTGCTTTTGACGACTATCGCCGCTGGCGCCGTTATGTTGCTTATCATAAGATGAGTGTGTTAGATAAAGCGATGTATCGTCATTTTTTTAATAGTAATGCGAATCGTTTTGTGTGGCACCTGGAACAATGTTGGGATTGCGGCCGTGAGATTTATAATCAGCCGGGTAAGGAATTCTGTTCGATATGCAGCGCCAGATCCGGGCTGAATCCTGATTTGGATTCTGAATCTTACGATCACCTTTCAATGGATGCACGTGTTTTAGGTTATATTACCACACTTTGATTTTAACATTCACGAGCCCTGGGTTTCCGTATCCTTAACGCAGACAGCTTCCCAGGGCCTGAACAATTATATATTATTTTTTTCTAAGTCTATATTTTCTTCCTTCCATCAATGCTCAGATTTCACTGCTGATGTTTTCTTTTTCAGCTGATCTTCTTATAATTTAATTTCACAGGATAATGAAACATTGCATATAATACAATAAAATTACGATCGGTGCGCTTACATGAATGATCCACGCGGAACTATGTTCCAACAGGGCGATATTATGCGAATTAATAATGCCTTTGTTGAAGACGTCACTTGTTTTAATAACTCTACAGGTAATATAATAGTATCTTACTCTGTACCAGAAAGAAATAATATGATTTCTATACAAAACATTCAGTTAAATATCAATAGAAATACTGCGGTATTAAATTCTTTTGGACAAAGTATGTGCTCCTGCTGTATTCAAAGGGGAATGTGGGTGAATGTTGCATTTTCATCTCGTATGACTATGAGCATACCCCCTCAGGCAAATGCTTTCTGGGTTGTTGTCCAAAGGAATCCACAATTTCCAATACCGCCATTATTTCCCATACCACCCCAACGCCCTTTGCCACCCCAGCGTCCGTTACCACCCCAGCGCCCTTTGCCTCCTCAGCGACCCTCTGCTGAAACTACAGGCCGGATTGTTTTAATTGACTTTGACAATAATTTTATCATCACTGAAGATCCGAATAATAGAAACAATCAAACCAGATTTCTTATTACGAATACTACCTCTTTTACAAACCGATTTGGTGCGCCTATCAGATTTAGCAATCTACAGCCAGGTCAGATGGTCAGAATTACTCATTCGAATATACAAACGCCCAGTATTCCGCCTCAAACAACTGCGTTTCATATTCAGCTGATTTAATTAAAGTACTCACCTTACAAAGCTGAAAACCCAGAGAACTAGATTCCCTGGGTTTTTACTATGTCACACTAATCTTTTCTTTCTTTATTACTATCTGGCAATCGCCATCCAGCTTTACCAGTCTCCGGTCAGCTTTGCCGCCTTTTTCAGCTTCATATTGTGGCATCTATTATTATATGTTATAATGCACTCTGGAGATGTTGAATATGGAAATCGGAAAAAAATTAGCTGATTGCAGACGCGCCGCCGGACTTACGCAGCAGGAGGCCGCAAATAGGATTCATGTATCGAGACAATGCCTGGGAAATTGGGAGACAGGCCAACGGCAGCCCCGGATTGGAGATATCATACAGCTATGCCGGCTTTATGGGATCACCTTAGATCAGCTCATCGATACAGTATAATAGGACCTTCCTGGTCCATGAAAGCGCATGTCTTAAATTTTCCAGCCCTCGCCGCTCCCGCAGGATAGAAGATAGTGCTGGTTTTTCTAAGGCGTGAGGGGTAATTCTGCGTATTGTGCGCTATGAGTGCACTATGAGTGCACTACTGACAACTATATAATACTTTTCAATTACCTATGCTACACGATTCATTTGACTAACCATATCTATAAATTTTTTCATGTCCTCCACATAAGAATAAGGCGCATATTCTGAATATATCTCTGGACTGTCAAGTATAACAATCTGCACACCTTCTGCCCGCAATGCTTCCAATGTACCTGGCAAACAACGCGCCTCATTCACACTCTTACATTGATACGCCAAACATCCCTGTTTGTCGAAAATTTTTGCTACTATATAAATTTTTTTATCTCCCATTTAACTCACCTTCCCAATATTTCAAGCGCTCTATAAAACCTTGTTCGCAGCAAATTATCTTTGCAGTATATTCCTTATAAAGTAATTTTCCTATTTCAGCTTCTTTATATTTGTAGATATACCTATGGCTCCAAATATTAAATAAATAATCTTCTCCGCACCACAACTGAATTTCAATCGGATATGCCAGATTATCTCTTTGGTAATATAGGTGAATGGCACGATAACCATCATCAACCGTTTTCCCGTTTCGCAAATCAACTACTCTAAAATGATCTGGATATTCTTCAGGATATTGGTCAAACCTAAGTCTAAATCCAAGAATATCGTTAAAGCATTGCTTAAATCCTCCGCCGATTCTAATAGTTTTCTCATATTTTCGCATAATAGAATCATCACTTTTAAACCTTGAGCCAATCAAATTCTCTTGTATCAATACGTCAATATAACTCGCACGATATTTCTCTATATCCTCTAATATATTTTGTAACGGCGTTTCCCGCAAAGAAATCTGCTTTAAACTTCTTCCTAATGTCGATTTGTAGGATAACATGTCTAAGGTTTCTTTTGGAATAAATAAGTCCATCCTGCTCACCACCTTTACCAAATAGTATATCACAAAATCTATGGAAAATCACTCTTATTGACTCATATATGCACAGTCTCAAAGACCGCACCAACCATGAAAGGTTTGTGCGGTCCATTTTAATCTCTTTAATCTATGATTTTCTTAGAATTTCCCTGCTTTAGCGCTCTCCTCAATACCGACAGCCACAGCCACCGTAGCACCAACCATCGGATTATTTCCCATACCGATCAGTCCCATCATCTCCACATGAGCCGGAACGGAAGAAGAACCAGCGAACTGAGCGTCTGAGTGCATTCTTCCCATCGTATCCGTCATACCATAGGAAGCCGGACCAGCTGCCATGTTATCCGGATGCAGCGTACGGCCTGTACCACCGCCGGAAGCAACGGAGAAATATTTCTTGCCCTGCTCGATACATTCCTTCTTATAAGTACCTGCGACAGGATGCTGGAATCTGGTCGGATTCGTGGAGTTACCGGTAATGGAAACATCCACGCCTTCCTTATGCATGATCGCAACACCTTCGGTTACATCATTAGCGCCATAGCAGTTAACCTTCGCGCGAAGGCCTGTACTATAGGATTTACGGAAAATCTCTTTTACTTCTCCTGTGTAATAATCCATCTCGGTCTCAACATAAGTAAATCCGTTGATTCTGGAAATAACCTGAGCGGCGTCTTTTCCAAGCCCGTTTAAGATAACACGCAGGGGATTCTGGCGAACCTTGTTTGCCTTTTCTGCGATACCGATCGCGCCTTCAGCCGCTGCGAAGGACTCATGTCCGGCCAGGAAACAGAAGCATTCGGTATTCTCTTCCAACAGCATCTTTCCTAAGTTTCCATGTCCCAGACCTACTTTTCTCTGGTCTGCTACAGAACCGGGGATACAGAAAGCCTGAAGTCCCTCTCCGATGGCTGCTGCTGCATCTGCCGCTTTCCGGCAGCCTTTTTTGATTGCGATTGCGGCACCTACCGTGTAGGCCCAGCAAGCATTTTCAAAACAGATGGGCTGGATTTTCTTTACCTGATCGTATACATTCAGACCGGCATCCTTTGTAATCTTTTCGGCTTCTTCTATAGAAGCGATGCCATAGCTGTTTAATACGGCATTAATTTTATCAATTCTTCTCTCATAGGATTCAAATAAAGCCATTCTCTCTTACCTCCTCAATTACTCTTGTCTAGGGTCAATGATTTTTACAGCGTCATCTACACGGCCGTATTGACCTTTTGCTTTTTCCCAAGCGGTGTTCGGGTCATCGCCTTTTTTGATGAAGTCTGTCATCTTGCCAAGGCTTACAAACTGATAACCGATAATCTGATCTTCTTCATCCAGAGCGATTCCGGTTACATAGCCTTCCGCCATTTCCAAGTAACGAGGTCCTTTTTTCAGAGTTCCATACATGGTTCCAACCTGGGAACGAAGGCCTTTTCCTAAATCTTCCAGACCTGCGCCAACCGGCAGTCCGTCTTCGGAAAACGCACTCTGTGTTCTTCCGTATACGATCTGAAGGAACAGTTCTCTCATCGCTGTGTTGATCGCGTCACAGACCAGGTCCGTATTCAGAGCTTCCAGAACGGTTCTGCCGGGCAGAATTTCGGAAGCCATAGCTGCGGAGTGGGTCATGCCGGAACATCCGATCGTCTCTACCAGAGCTTCCTGGATGATTCCTTCTTTCACGTTCAGGGTCAGTTTGCAGGCACCCTGCTGAGGAGCACACCAGCCTACCCCATGGGTCAAGCCGGAGATATCAGATACGTCTTTTGCCTTTACCCATTTAGCCTCTTCAGGAATGGGAGCGGCACCATGGTTCACGCCCTGCGCTACCGGACACATTTGTTCTACTTCATGTGAATAAATCATTATAAGACTCCTTCCATATGTATAGTGAGATTTGCGTGCGGCTACCTTTGTTCGACATCGTTACTTATTTAACGCCGCACCTTAGGTTATTTTCTCACAAAAAGGCGGATTCGTCCAGAGGTTTCCAGAATTTTTCGGGATAAATTACTTTTACAAATGATCCTCGTCTGTGCTATACTGTTACAAAAATGTCAAAGTAAGGAGTGTAACTTCATGGAACGAAAAGAACTCATAGAGATCGTACATCAGACCAGGCCTTTGGTTATGGACGAGGTCAATTCCAGGGCAATCACCGCTAAAGGTACCGCTGATTTTGTCACCAAAGTTGATTTTTCGGTCCAGGATTTTCTGCGGAAGGTCCTGTTTCGCAAATATCCCGGCATCGGCCTCATGTCCGAGGAGCAGAAGGAAAATGTGATCGGTCCGGATACAAACACCTGGATTCTGGATCCCATTGACGGAACGACAAACCTCATCCACCATTACCAGCATAGCGCCGTTTCCCTGGGACTTTATGAGCAGGGAGAGATTACATTGGGTGTTGTGTATAATCCTTTTACCGATGAGACATTTTCCGCCGCAAAGGGATGCGGTGCGTATCTGAATGAGCAAAAGATACAGGTGAGCGACCAGACAGATATGCTGTGCACCCTGATATCCATGGGTACAGATCCATACGAAAAAGAAAAGGCTGCACAGAATTTTGCGCTGTTCCAAAAAGTTTTTATGGAGTGCACGGATATCCGGATTTCCGGATCAGCCGCTCTGGATCTCTGCTATGTGGCCTGCGGGCGTCTGGATACATTTCTGGAACGTAATCTGAAGCCGTGGGATTATGGCGCCGGTTCCCTGATTTTGACAGAAGCAGGCGGAAAGATAACTGGCTGGAAGAATCAGCCGCTTACCTTTGACCAGAACTGCAATGTTCTGGCTACGAATGGATATCTTCACTCTTATTTCTTAGAGCACATCGTTATTGATTAATATGTATCTTTCTTACCGATAAAGATATGAATGGGGTTTAAACGAAAGGCCGGTAAGAACCTCGCAGGGCTTAGAAGCTCTGTATGGACGCTATCGGCCTTTATGATTCCTGCTATTTCCTTTACTTGACAGACTGGGGGATACTCCTTTCCTTGCAGAGTATCTGCTTTTTTACTATTCTGTGTAAGTGATCTGTCCATTTACACTTTTCTTGTTTTCTCTTTTGCCATTTCTTTTCCTTCATATTTTTTAAATTAAGGCTGTTCACAAAAGCATCAATCAGTATGGCTATACTATGAGGCTCTACGAACGTATCCCAGGAACACAGCATCAGATGATTACGGTCAAAAGTGGATATATATGGCATAATCCGTCACCTCGAACTATCGTATGTTTATCCTTATTATCGTATATTTTCGGCTGGAAATCTCACTGTCCGAGCCGTCCTTTACTGTGAAACCTTAACTTCTGGGTAGCTAAAAAAGCGCAGACTTCCCCCATCAAGTTTTTTGATGTTCATTTTGACCTCCGCTAACAGGTTCAGGCGGCAACTACCGGAACTTCCCAGCCGAGCGCTTTTAATTTCTTTAGGTACGCATTAATTTTACGTTCCTTGTTGAAACGATTGTAATAATCTGCTCCCAGATCCTTGAAAACGACTCCATCCTTGAGCATGTGATAAATAGCTATAAGTATGGAATGAGCTACCGCCACGTAAGCTCGCTTTTTTCCTCGGTGGGCACTTATTCTCATGAACTGCGCATAAAAGTAGGAAGTTTTATTTCTTACAGCGGAATGGGCACACACAACCAGGGTTGACCGCAGGAGGGCATTCCCTTTTCGGATTTTTCCGGACTTTCTCTTTTGGGCACTCTCGTTATCGCCCGGACATATCCCTGCCCATGCAGCCAGATGTCCATCGGTAGGAAAACGCCCCATATCTGTACCAATAACCGAAATGATGGCTTGAGCACTGGTTTTCCCTATTCCCGTTACATCCTGGATTACTTGTACCGCTTGTTTTTCTTCTGGCTTCATAAAGTGATCAATCTCATCGTCCAGATTTTTGATGTGGGCGTTGAGTTCATCCAGATGAGACAGCAGTTCTTTCATCATTCGACGTTGTAATGGGGTCATGAAACCATTCAGGTCATCGATGATTTGTTCCTTGCTGGCTTTGAGATTATGGGCTATGATTTTCTTTTCATACATCTCATCATACTTTGCTTCGTTGATGACTTCTCCGGTGAGAAGATATTCCAGAATGTTGCGCGCACTCTTACAGTTGATGTCAGATACCGTACCAGACAGTTTAATGTTGGCACCCTCCAGCATCTTTTGGAGGCGGTTCAATTCCCTGGTGCGCTCACCTACGAGACTTTTCCGGTAACAAACCAGCTCTCTTAACTCCCGCTGATCTTTATCCGGGATATAGCTGGCTTTTAGCAATCCGTGCGCAAGAAGATCCGCAATCCATTCCGCATCCTTCACATCAGTCTTGCGACCAGGTACTGCCTTCATATGGCTGGCATTCACTATCATAGCGTTTAGTTCACAAGACTCGAGGATGTTGTACAGAGGCTTCCAATAAGAGGCTGTGCTTTCTTGCGACCATTTCACAGCCGCCTTCCTTAAGCCAGTCAACCATTTCAAGAAGCTCTCTGGTAGTTGCACCAAAGTTACGTAACTCCTGCTTGTTGCCTTTTCTAAAGCAGGCTACGATGAGCTTTTTGTGCACATCAATACCACAACAGTTGTCGTAAATTTTATCCATACTAGCACCTCCAAAATAAAATTTACGGCACGGTACTCTGTCTATTATTATTTTACTGTACGTCCTTCTGCCGTAAGCGGCTGGACAGATGGTGGTGCAAATGAGAGTACCTAAAATCAGTTTGGCGAACGGGCTACAGGCCCAAAGTACAGTCGATTTTTGCCGTTAAGATCAGTATAAGGTCAATCAACAGCAATTTCAATAATCTATCGCCTGCATAGTTTCATTTATGGTGTTGCCACGGCAGGGCATGGGGGTTTGGCGAGTTTGTTCCGGGTCCTGCCAATGAGAGGTTCTCCTGTCTTCGGAGTTAGCCGTTCTTAGGTCCGGTCGAAGTGATTTGCCCCCGCAAGATGAGCCGCCCGGTTCCAGGGCCCCGCCGCGTTCCTCTCTTCCCGGACCTTAGTAAAAATCTTTATTTAGTTTTCGGACAGTCTCCCCTGCACTTGTAACTATCCCCCCTCATACCAGCTACAGATGAGCTCCAGGATGTAATATTTGGCAGGCTATGGCGCAATTGTTCGAAAGATGGTATGATATTTTTATTCTGGGCAGTGTTTTTGTCTTATTTTGAAATTATAGATACAACTTTGAAACAAATGTCCGATATAATGACACTATTCTGATAAAAATATTGGTGTATTTTGAAAAGAATTGGAACTTTTTCGGGGGTCTGTGGATCTAATAGATAGATGAAAAACCTTTTTATGAGGATGACTTTTATGAGGATGACTTTTATATGGAAGCGAATTACGAACGTACACGCTATGAAGCCCGTATGAGGCTGCGGCGGAAGAAGAAGCTGATTAAGGCGGCCAAGCTATTGTCTTATCGCGTGCTCAAATCTCTGATCTTTGTTGTGATCGGGATGATTCTGGGTTTTCTTTTGGCGCATAGGACAACCGGTACGCCCAGTGAATCGGAAAATTTAACGTCGGTTGTGCCGAAACCGGAGATTCCGGTAGTTTCTGACACCCCTAAGGAGATTCAGGTTCTTCTGGATCCGGGGCATGGGGGGAAGGATACCGGAAGCGAGGCGGCCAAAACTCCGGAGAAGTCGTTGAATCTGGCCATTGCGCTTCTGGTGGAGGAAGAGTTGAAAAACGCAGGCGTCGAGGTGGTCATGACCCGCAGCAGCGACCAGACCGTTAGTCTGGATGAGAGAGCTGCCCTCGCCAATGATAATAAGGTTCAGGCTTTTGTCAGTATACATCAGAATTCTTTTGAGGATGATCGTTCCATACGGGGATTGGAAGTCTGGTATAACGATGTGAAGTCTTCAGGGGGGGCCGGGAGCAAAAAATTGGCGGACGCCATACATACATATGCCAAACAGACGGCCGGGACATCGGACAGGGGAACGGTTCAGGACGAAAAACTGAAGGTACTGCGCACGACTACCGTACCGGCCTGCCTGATTGAGGTCGGTTATCTGACGAATAAAACGGATAAGAATCTGATCTTTTCAGAAAGTTATCAAAAAGAGCTGGCTAAGAATATTGCCAGAGGAATACAGGAATTTTTGCAGTCCTTTGGAACATCGGCCAAATAGAAGGGATGTTCCAAAGGACTGTACCTGATATCAGGAGGTATCGGATTTGATTACAATATTGATTGTGGAAGATGAATGTGCCATCGCGGAGCTGATTCAGGCAGGGTTTGAAAAGGCCGGGTATGCCTGGGATTACGCCGCGGATGGAAAAGAAGCAGCGGATAAAATAGAAAACCGTGCTTATGATCTAATATTGCTGGATATCATGCTGCCGGAAATAGACGGTTATGAACTGATGGAATATATTGAACCACTGGGAATTCCCGCCATTTTTCTTACGGCGAAAGGTACCACCAGGGACAAAGTGAAGGGGCTGCGCATGGGCGCGGATGATTATATTGTCAAGCCATTTGAGATCGATGAGCTGCTGGCCCGGGTGGATTCCGTACTGCGCCGCTATAATAAGGGGCAGACTCTTTTATATGCGGCAGATGTGGTCATCGATACCCAGTCCAGGCGGGTTATGCAGAATGAGCAGGAGGTAATGCTCACGCCCAAGGAATATGAACTTCTGCTCTTTCTTGTGAGGAACAAGAACTCGGCGTTGTACCGGGAAACGTTGTTTGAACGGGTGTGGCTGGAAGATTTTACGGGGGATTCCCGTACTTTGGATCTGCACATTCAGCGGCTGCGCAAGAAATTGAATTGGAAGGACCGGATCAAGACCGTATACAAAATCGGCTATATCCTGGAGGTTTCCACATGAAATTTTCCACCAAACTGATTCTTAGTATGACGATTCTGGTTGCCGTTCTATTTTCTGTAGGGGGTACGATCTTAATCAGCAGAAATTTTAAACATTCTCTGGAGACTGCCGCCGCACAGAATGTGGAGCAGCATCTGCTGGAACGTTATGCCATTGAGTCCAATATGGTTAATTACATATTAAGCGGTGAGAACTATTCCGAAGATAAAGTGGCGGACTCTGCCAAACGTCTCTCCGGTTATACCGTGGGCCAGAACAAAGTGATGGCTCTGTATACTGACGCCGGAAAGGCCCTGTATACCAATCTGCCGGCCCTGTCTGACAAAAATATGGAAGCCATATTGCGGCAGGAAGGCAACACTTATCTGATCCGGCAGGCAGATGGGCTGAATTATATGCTGCTGACTTCTCAGCTGGAAATAGATAAAAACATCGTCTTGCTGGTCAGTGCTTATGATATAACCGGATTGTTTGCGGAGAGGGACCGCCAATTACAGGATTTTTTGCTGTTGGACGGCATCGTGATCCTTCTGTGTGTCCTGGCTATCGGACTTATGACCCATGTTCTGACCGGACCGATTCAAAAGTTGAATAACGCCAGTCTTCATATCGCCAACGGTGCTTACAAAGAACGCACCCGCATCCGAAGCTCCGATGAGATCGGGCAGCTCAGCCGGAACTTCGATCTGATGGCCGATGCCATTGAGCAGCAAATCGCCGAGCTGCAATTATCGGTACGGCAGCGGGATGATTTTATCAACGCGTTTTCCCATGAAATCAAGACTCCCATGACAGCCATTATCGGTTACGCGGATATTCTGCGGACCAGTGCCACTGATAAGGAAAAACAGATCCGGTATTCCCGGACTATTTATCAGGAGAGCCGGCGCCTGGAGGAGCTTTCCCGGAAACTTATGGACCTGATGTTTTGTACCGAAGAGAACTTAACGACAGGACCTCAGCCTGTGTATACGATCGTGCATCGTCTGCATCAGCAGATGGAACCTCTGCTGGATGAGGTCAGGCTCTCGATCGCTGTGGAGCCTGCTTCAGTAGTTGCCGACGCATCTTTGCTGGACTGTCTGCTCCGGAACTTGATTTTGAACGCAAAAAAAGCGGACCCGAAGGACCGGACGATAGAGCTGTATGGAAAAATTAAGGATCAGGCTTATCGCTTCTCGGTGGAGGACAGCGGCTGCGGTATCCCGCCGGAAGAACTGGCCCGTATCACAGAGCCGTTTTATATGATTGATAAATCCCGCTCCCGGGCTATGGGCGGTTCCGGTCTGGGGCTGTTTTTATGTTCCAAAATAGCGGACCTGCATCATACAAAGCTGCATTTTGAAAGCGAATTAGGCGTTGGAACGACTGTTTGGTTTGAACTGGAGGTGGCAAAAGATGCTTAAACATTGGAAAAGTCTGGTGTTTCTTATTCTAACTCTGCTCATCGTGGCAGGCGCTATCTATTTTCCCAGTCTCTTCTTCACCATTCAGGACGCCCAGATGATGGCTGTAGCTCATTCCCGCCAGGAAATTCATGCGAAACTGGCGCCCGAGGCAGAAGAAATTTATCTGGTTAACACGATCCGCGATATCTATCAAAACAGCCAGTACTTTGATTATGGCGGAGGTTATAATTATCCGCTCAGTATAGATGACTCTCCTTTTGCATCGATCGTTAACAGCCTCAATGAACAGTTGGAGAATATGATCGATCAGTCCGCTTTGGATAATGATTTGTTGGATAGCTTCCATAACATGATCACCCCTATGATCTGGGTAAGCGGCAGTTATGGTATATGGGATAATAAGGAAACTCCTTTTTCTTATTATACCATCTATGATGAATCCTTCATGGCAGAAGGATATATCGATAACCCTCCTCAGCTGTCTTTTTATATGGAGCCTAAGACAGGAAAGGTTCTGTACCTGCAGATGTTCAATCATCAGCATGAAACACTAAAAGACGCTCCCAGGGACACCATCAACGCCTATATCCGCTACCTGGGCCTGGACGTATTGGACGACTGGACCTTTCAATCCCAGGGTGCCGCCTCCGAAAAGGCTCAGTTAAAGATCATATATCTGCAGAATGATACCGATTATTACATACAGATACTCCCTGTGGGGTATTATTTCTACAACCCCTATATAAATTATCCTTATGTGGATACATCCATACCGAACAGCGCGGTAAATGGTTTTATGGATTCTGATTCTGCATACTCTTATTAATATTGCATCTCTTATTATTTACATTCCGTGATTTTATGGCATCGGCGCCCCTATGCTCTGCCTTTCCTTAGCTACCGCAATCAGCCTGTTTTTCTTCTCATGCCGCATCATGATGACAACCAGGATCACAGCCGTGAGAATAAAGGCGCTGCCTCCTATGATACCGGTCGGAGCCGGTCCGATAAACGGATTATATACATCGGAGCCGGTCAGGAAATAGATGCCTATGGACGCAAATCCGTTCAGACTGCCGTGGGCGATGGCCGCAGGCAGACAGCTTCTGGTTTTTAAGGACAGGAAGGACAGAAGCGTTCCCATAATGATACAGAATCCGCACATGGCCAGAATCCCTGTAAACGGATAGCCGGTATATCCGAATCCGTAATTATGCCCCATAGCGGTAAGCGGCGCATGCCACAATCCCCAGATCACTCCGCTGATCAGCAACGTCGGCAGTATCCGGAAACGCTCCGACAGTTTGGGAACCAGATAACCTCTCCATCCCCACTCTTCACCAATGCAGGTAAAGATGTTCACGATCGGCCCTAACACCACTCCGATTCCGATCTGCACCAGCATATTAGTCTTAATAGCCTCCAGCGGCAAGTCGATCCCCATCGCCTGATAAGTCTCCATCATGTATCCCAGATTCGGATCAAACCTTTCCGGATAAATCAGGAAATAAACCACACTGCCCAGAACCGTCAGGATTACCGGAAGGAACCATCCAATCACATAATAGCGGATATGCCCACGAAAATTCGGCAGAATCCAGGCATCCCGAAATCCTTCCTTTGTAATCAGTCTGGTCAGCAGTACACAGACCGCCGGTATGAACATCATGGCGGAAACCAGAATGCTGACTGCAGGCGATGACTGCATATTGGAAACCAGGCTTCCGATTACAAATATTTCCAATAGATACGTTATAACAAATGTCAGCCCAAGATAAATTAGAATGCGTCTTCTTGTACCACTTTTATTCTTTTCCATATTTGGCCACCCTTTTCATTCCTTGCCGTTTTCTATCGCTCATATTTACCATATCACGAATAGAATTGCTTGAAAAGAGGGTTTTATTTTAAAATAACCATGGCCAGGCCAAGTACCGCCAAAACCACACCGGTTATCCGGTTCAGTGTCTTTGTGCTGGCTTTATTCGCAAAGCCGGCGGCCGCCAGAGCACCGGCAAGTGTAGCTAAGATACAGGTAACCAAGGCGAACAGATCCGGTTTCCCGCCGATCGCCATATGGCTTACCGCACCGGTCAGCGCGGTAAAAGCCATAATGAATACACTGGTTCCAACCGCAGTTTTTAATTCGTATCCCAGAATACTGGTTAAGATGAGCAGCATCATCATACCGCCGCCCGCTCCCACAAAACCACAAATAAACCCGATCACACAGCCTGCGATCAGGGACTGTATGATCTTTTTCTTCCGGGATTTATTTTCATTCGCTTCCCTGGTCGTCATAACCGGCCGTACAATAAATTTGATTCCCAGTAATAACGTCATATAGACGGAAAAGCTTCCCATCGTGGTGTTTGGTACATAGGATGCCACCTTACTGCCAACCATGGTCAGGATCAGTGTGGTCACCAGCATCAGAAAACCATTTTTAATATCAATATTCTTGTTGCGGTAGTAGGTCCATGCGGAAGCCGCAGACGCTAAAACATCAGAGGCCAGGGCAATTCCGATCGCCTCATAGGCTGGAAAGCCCAAAAACGTAATCAACATGGGGGAAATCACCGCTGCCGCAGACAGACCCGCTAACCCTGTCCCAATCCCCGCTCCAAGTCCGGCGATGATGCAAATAATCAGTTTTAACACCATTTCTTATGTACTCCTTCCATATTTTGTCCCATTTTCTCCAGTATTTTTTCAAACATAGCCTGTTCATCCTCCGTAACTCCATCGAACAGCCCGTTGATAAACTGCATTTGAACTTCGGCCAGACGTCTGACTACTTCCTCTGCGGACGGTTCAATCTTCAGATGCACCTTCCTCCTGTCCGCGGCCTCCTGCCTACCCGATAAATATCCCCGTTCCGTAAGCCTGTCTACAGCTCCGCATACATGTGATTTTGATATCATCCGGTAATTCACGATATCCCTGGCCGTATCGTAACCAGGATTGTTCCAGAGATACAGCAGCACGTCTATCTCGTTCTGCGTAAGTCTTTCTGTTTTCGCAATCTCATGAAATATACCTTCATAAGTCTTTTTGGCTTTTGCTGCACTGTGCATAAAATCTATTGTAAGTCTGCTATCGAAGAACTCAATTGCCATTTTACCTTCCTCCTCTCCCTATCCCCCTACCCAAAATAATATGGTTTATTATTGAACTGTTCACTTATGAACTATTATACGCAATTTTTTTTATTCGTCAAGCCAAATAAAACTTAATCATGGCTTCTGTATAGTCCCCTCGCCGGGCGCGCAAATACATAAAAATGGACCTATGAAAAATTCACAGATCCACTTTTTAAAACAAATCTTATAATTAATCTCTATTTAAACATTCATCTTATTATAATCTTCAATTTCTATTATAAACTTTAATCCTATTATAATCCTCAATCTCTATTATAGTCTTTAACTATTTATAAACTACTCTTTATTCAACTTAACAAAAGCCGGTATGTAAAGTACGAAAGAAAGAAGCATAAAACAAACGCAGATACCGATACAGATATTTACCGCCAGCATCGGCAGCTCTGGGAACAGGAACAGCACGAACATTACCACATACAACACAGCCGTGCACACCTTACCATACCACATGGCTCCGTCCAGCATTTTTCCTTTCCGCAGCATCAGCGCCCCCATGGTCCCCATAAATCCTTCCTTAACAACAAACAGAATCATCATCGGAATCATCTGGTTGTACCGGATCGTCAGGCAAAGCACCATGGCCGCCTGCGTCAGCTTATCCGCTATAGGATCCAGCGCTTTACCCAGCTGTGTAATCTGATTAAACCTGCGGGCGATCATCCCGTCAAACATATCCGATATACTGGAAATCACTACGATCAGAGCCGCCACATAATAATCACTGACCGTATCCGCCGTTACATATCTCCAAATAATAACGGGTACCAAAATAATCCTCAAATATCCCAGCAAATTTGGTATGGTAAAAAGCTGTTTACGCAATGGCACATCATGTCTTATCTGCATTAATCCCACACTCCTTCGACATCTCATTACGCAGTAATATAGCATATCTTCCCGAAAAGATCAAGAAACGACAATAATCTACAATTCCGTTTTCTATAAATGTTACTATTCACGGCCAATGTCAGTTAGTTAAGCTCATAGGGTATTCAATCTATGAGGGTCTAACTAAAATTTTAAA
>NZ_JAHQCX010000003.1 GCF_019042245.1 Diplocloster modestus | reverse complement strand
TATATAAGAAAGCGTTCGTTTCTGAAATTCTTTTTTAGAATTTTCAGGGTTGTTTCACTGTTTAGTTATCAATGTTCAAGGCGTTGCTTGTCTTATTTTGTCAGACGCAACTTTGATAGAATATCACATCTTCCATTTACTGTCAACCGTTTTTTTGTACTTATTTCTGTACATTGTTTTCCCGCGGTTGGAATTATATTATAGCATCGACGAAATTCTCTGTCAACACCAATTCTCCGCAAAAAAATAATCTTCCGAAAAAACGGAACGGAGAAAGAGGGATTTGAACCCTCGCGCCGCGCAAACGACCTACACCCTTAGCAGGGGCGCCTCTTCAGCCACTTGAGTATTTCTCCTGAATTCGGTATTTTTCATATGATATTGTATGCATCACGTCGGTGACGCAGAAATTATTATACTAATTATAACCAGCTTTGTCAATGGCTTTTTCTATTTTTTCTCTAACAACTTCAGCAATTTCTGTTGTTTTTAGATTTTTATAATCATCATAGTATAACGGAGGCAAAAAATAGACAGGAACCGTCACTTTTTTTATGGAATTCGTATCAAAGGGCAGATAGGAATTCATTATGGCTACCGGAACAATGGGACACTGTGCCCTGACGGCACTTTTAAAACTTCCTCCTTTAAAAGGGAGCAGATGATTGCCGTCTCTGGAACGGGTCCCCTCGGCAAAGATCAGGTAATTGCGCCCTTCCTTCACTTCCTGGGCCACCTGCAGGATCACTCTCATGGATTGTTTGAGGTCATCCCTGTCCATAGGGATTGCTTCCATAACCCGGAAGATCTGTTTCAGGAACGGGACCTTTACCAGCTCTTTTTTCATCACAACGGAAAAAGGCCTGGGACAACACTCCAGGAAAGAGAGCACATCATACATTCCCTGATGATTTGGGTAAAGAATAAATCCGTTTTTTTCCGGCAGATTTTCCAACCCGTGAGGCTCGATCTTTACTCTCCCGCCTTTGTTGGCATGGATGGTTACCTTTTTTAGCAGCGCAAATCTCTGTTCTTCCGAATACCGTTCCAAATGGCTCCCATACCAGCACACCTTTATAAACCAGTAAGGGGCAAACAACAGATTCCGAAGAACCATCAGCATTATTCTTTTCATCTTCTCTTTTCACCTTTGTTTTTTTTCGCTATGAGCACTTAGCGGCTGTTTTTTAGCCGCTTACGTGCGATGCATGAAAAATAGTCAGCGAGGCTTTTTCGAGCGCTACTATTTTTTTCGCTATGAGCACTTAGTCCTGTATTTTGGGCACTTACGTGCGATTTAGTCTTTTTTCCATCATTTCCGGAGCCATACTGTAGGCCAGTGCCTGCTTGCGATCAATAATTCCTTTTCCATACAGCGAAAGCAGACTGGCATCCATAGTAATCATTCCTTCCTGCGCCGAAGTGGCGATCACGGAATCGATCTGATGTGTCTTGGATTCCCGGATCAGATTCCGGACTGCCGTATTGCACACCATAATTTCTACCGCTGGAACCACACCGCCATCCACCGTAGGAATCAACTGCTGGGATACAACTGCTTCCAACACCATAGCCAGCTGGACCCGGATCTGATGCTGCTGGCTTGGCGGAAACTCATCAATAATTCGATCGATGGTATTCACCGCCCCCATCGTATGCAGTGTTGAGATGATCAGATGTCCCGTCTCCGCCGCTGTCATGGCGATACTCATGGTCTCAAAGTCCCGCATTTCCCCTAATAAAATTACATCCGGCGACTGCCTCAGCGCAGCCCTTAAGGCTACCGTATAGCTTTTGGTATCCGTAGCGATCTCCCGCTGGCTGATGATACTGTTGTCGTGGCGATGCAGATATTCAATGGGATCTTCCAGTGTAATGACATGTCTGTTGGCCTGATGGTTAATCCGGTCAATCATACAGGCCAGTGTGGTGGACTTCCCGCTCCCCGCAGGCCCGGTAACCAGAATTAAACCTTTCTTCTTCATTCCCAGTTCCACTACCATATCCGGAATTCCTAGTATCTTCGGATCAGGCAGATCAAAGGCTACCACACGGATCACTGCTGCCAGAGAACCACGCTGTTGATACACGCTGACCCGAAAACGGGCGACACCCGGAATGGAAAAAGAAAAATCGTCATCACCTGTCTCCTCCATAAGCTTCGGGCTGCGTCCACTGATCTGGTAAATCTCCATCAATATCCGGTTGGTATCATCAGGTTTTAATTTATCCATATCGGTACGTTCAATACGGCCGTTTAATTTGATAGACACAGGAAGGCCGGCAATGATAAAAATATCTGAGGCATTCTTTCGTGCTGCCGATTCCAATATCTGATGAACATCCATATCTATTCTCCTTAATTTTCCTGGATTTAAAGGCATAAAGGATACCCGCAGGGTACTTCCTTAATTTGCCCTCCGTCACTCTTTTTTCAGCACATTCAATGTTTCATCGGCCTGCTCCGGCTCTGTCACATGTATTTCCCATTTTTGTTTGGACCAGCGTCCCTGGGGACTGTCCTGATTATCACCGGTCAAAGCGATTTCCACATACAGGTCCTGGATTTCGTTCACTTTAATCACATAATTCACGATATGATTCTGCCCCTCATTTGAGATCTCACATCCCTCCTGAACAGCCGCCTTCAGAAAGTCTTCTATATTTTTCTCTCCGAGCAGTATCCCTAATTGTTCTTCTGCTTCTGACTCCGCCTGATAGTATTCCTGTACTGCCTGCGCATTTTTTTCCGAGAGCTTTTGATCCGCTCTGGCAGACGTAAAAGATAATATTGAAAATACAGTCATACATAATACAACAAACACCGCCAGTATGGAAACCGCCCCAAGTCCTATTCCTCCGGCACCTCTTTTACGAAGCATGGCAACCTCCTGTTCTAAGCATCGGTAGCTTTTTGAATTTTCAAACTGTATATTTCTTCCTGCCCATGGTCTATAAGAATGGAGGCTGTTATCAGATTCTGCTCTTTTTCTAATCGGATTTCCATTCGATAAACACCATCTGACTGCTCTTTTGCCGGATTCCATTCCGTATCATAAAACACGACGACATTCTGATCATCCATGATACCATTCAGTTTTCCGGCTAACCGTCCGGCATCTCCATCCACAGATTTGAAAGTTTCCGCAGCCTCCTGGGCCTTTAATACGGCACCTGTAAGCCTGCTGCTTTGTGCGCTGACCATTTTCGCATTGACAAATATACGCACACACACCGTGGCCGCCAGTGAGAAAAACAGGATTATGATAATAAATTCCAATAAAAACATCTTTGTTTTCGACGCTTTTCTTCTCATTTTTTGTTCAACCTTTCCACGTCTCCACCGGACCGCACTGGACATAAATCAGACTTTCAGACCACTTTCCTTCCTCATCGGCTGCAGCGATCCGGATACTCTGATCCGCGGCTTCCAGTTGGAAGTCTGAGACTTCCATCAGCTCCTGCCCATCTCCGGGATTCACCGGTGTTCCTGCTGCCACCATGATTTCTTTTAAATGATTTCCGTCCCGGTATATCCAGGTTTCATAGATCTCATTATTATAATTCTGCGTAAGAATCAGCGCCGGCTCACCTTCCAGGTTCCCGACAAAAACCTGGCCCTCGCTGTCATGCTGACGAATCTTTTCCGTCACATAGGAAATCGAACTTCTGCTGCTGTAGTTGTAATCCATATCTTTGGTTATCCCCTGATAGACATCGGCTCCCATCAGCACAACCAGAAGTGCGCTGGCCGTAAATATACAGAACAGGGACAGTATGAAAATTATATCCACAATATGCGTATTTCTTTTCAAAGCATCATTCCCCCTGTTCCAGTTCAAAAACTTTAATTTCCGGCATCAGGTTCGATCCAAATCTCTCATAATGATACAAAAAATGGTCGGTATCCAGAATGATACCATAATGGTTCTCCAGATAGGACAGATCTGGAGGATAACGCCCTTCGATGGCATAACACTGAATCGCCGCCCTCTCCACTGCTTTTTGAGCAATCTCCAGCTGCTGTTCTTTTGCGGAGGAGGAGATATCACCGAATCCGTACAGGATACATGTCAAAAAGACCAGAAATATGACCCCGGTAATTATGGTGTTTATAGAAAACGGAAGTTTCTTTTTTTTGCCATACAGGCTTTTGTTAATCAATCTCTTCACTCCTATCCGATCGCGGACATAATTCCGATCAGCGGCAGCATAACAGATAATAAAATCATACCTACTACCAGCGAAAGGAGAATAACCAGTGTGGGTTCAATTATAGAAATCAGACGCTCGATCCTTCTCTCCAAATCCTCTTCATATTCTCCGGCAATCCGCTGCATAACATCATCGGTCATACCGGTGGAAGCCCCGACTGTAATCATTTTCCCATATAAACCAGAAAATACCTGATGTTGTACCACGGCTTCAGAAAACATTTTCCCCTGGGATACCTCTTCTTTCAACAAGCCTATTTTATTTTTCATGGATTCGGAACCTGTGAGGTTTTCTGTCATTTCCAGCGCCTTTTCCATTTCGATACCACTTTCCATCATTAGGGCTATAGCGGAAGAAAAACGCCAAACCGACATAGCGGAGGAAATTTTAGGAAAACATTTTTCAAATATAAGGGATAAAAATTTCTGACCTTTCGGTACAGCCCGAAGGATAAAAAACAGCAGGACAAGCAGAACCACAACCGCCACGATCCACACAGAATAACGGCTGATGATCGTTCCCAGATGCATGGCACCCCTGGCAAAACCGGACATCTCACCGCCCAGTTCACGGAACACACTCTCGAATATAGGAAGTACTTTGATAACCACTACCAGAATGACCGCTAGCATCATGACAATCATCATCATCGGATAAGTAACCGCACTGCGAATCGTGTCGGAAACCTCTTCATTTCTCTCATAATAAGAACTGAGGGAATCCAGCACCTCTTCCATACGTCCGCTGGTCTCTCCGATCGCCATCATATGTACGAGATAGTCCGGAAAATGCCCGGTCTCCTCAAGAGCGGTTGACAGAGATTTACCATCTTCCAGGGATTCCCTCAACTGTAACAGCAAGCTTAGCTTTCCCTCTTTCTCATCCTCACAGAGGATGGTAATACCTTCCGGTATCGAGATTCCCGCTTTCAGAAGAAGGGACAACTGTGCACAAAAAGCTGCTGTTTCCCGATTGGAAAGCAATTTCTTTTTTTGTTTTCCCATGACGCTCTCCTTTATCATTTTTTTCGATTTACGTCGTTAATAGTAATACAAGGCCCGATAGTTTCCGCTGTTCTCCACAGTCTTTTCCGCTTTTCTATTGGTCGCCGCTAATGTGGGATCCATGCGGACCCACTCTTTTCCATCAAAACGGATAATATCGTGGATCCAACCCACTCCATCAATATATACACTGATCCATGCGTGATACACGGTACCGGAATATCCCACAACCAACTGTGTGGGGATCCGCTGGGTTCTGAGCATACAAGTCATAACCGCCGCATAATCAAAACAAATTCCCTTTTTTTCATCCAGTACCTGATCGATCACCGGCAGGTAGCCGCTGGCCACATTCTCAGCCTTATCATAATCATAGTCAATATTTCCAACCACATAATCATAGATCATAGCTAACGCATCCAGATCGTCCGATGCTTCCTTTACCAATTCCTCTCCCAAAGCAACTGCCCGGGTATCCTTATCGTATTTCACATATTGATTCGGATACAGAAAAGGCAGGAATTCATTTTCCAGGGTCACTTCACTCTTTCCTTCGAACGCGGTGGCGTACTGATCTCCCGATACATTTTCAAAAACGGTAAACTTATAGCTTCCGTTTCCCCGGGTCAGGGGAAATACTGCATCTTCTGTTGAATTGAGGCGGTAAGTGTAGGGATCCTCACTTCCAAATTGCACCTGAAAACGCACTTTTTCATTACTCCCCTTATAGGACACCACGATATATCCTTTGGAAATATTTGAAATATCGATTGCCGCTTTTTCGTTTCCTATCGTTTTGGTACCGGGGGCCTCAGGCTGTAATACTACAGCACCAGAGTCCCTGGCCGTGGCGAAATCTGAAGATTTTGCAGTCCCGGAAGAATCCGCACCTTTTGAGGAGGAACCTTTTGTACCGGCAGCCTGTTCGGAAACATTCTCAGATTTTGGCGTGGCCGCGGCAGCATTTTGCTGACTGCAGCCGGTACTGAGGACAGATGCGATAAGCAGACAACTGATCCATATTCGTTTTATTATCAAACTGCGTCCCGCTCTCATTTTTTTGATTTTCCACAATTCCTTTCCGAATATTAAAGGTTATCCACAATTTGATTTAAGTATATACATTTTTACGTGCAATGTAAACAGATTACTGTTCTAATCCTGCCCTCGGACTTCTTCATAAAGGTCTCTCCCCGCACTGTCGATCACCACAATGACAGGAAAATCTTTTACCTGCAATTTCCGAATTGCCTCTGTCCCCAGATCATCATAAGCCACTTCTTCGGAATTCTGTATGCATTTTGACAACAGGGCGCCTGCACCTCCAACCGCTGCAAAATATACGCACTTGTTCCTAATGATGGCGTCTTTGACTTCCTGGGTCCTCTTACCTTTTCCGATCATTCCCTTTAATCCCAGATCCAGAAGAGCAGGTGTATAGCGGTCCATTCTTCCGGCAGTGGTGGGTCCCGCAGAACCGATGGGTCTGCCCTCCCGGGCCGGTGACGGACCCATATAATAGATTATCTGGTTTTCGAGCGGTATCGGGAGCTTCTCTCCTTTTTCCAGAGCTTCCTGCATTCTTTTATGCGCGGCGTCTCTCGCCGTATAAATCGTTCCGGTTATGTATACATAATCCCCCGCCTTTAAGGAAGCAGTCTCATCCGATACCATAGGCGATTGTATTTGTCTGTTCATCTTTTCACTCAACCTTTCCTCTGTATATTATGACAGTGTTCTCACAATATGTCGGTTCACATGGCAGCAGATGTTCACCGCCACCGGCAGACCTGCGATGTGTGTGGCATAAGTCTCAATATTGACCGCCAGCGCTGTGGTCGTTCCTCCCAATCCCCCCGGCCCTATTCCCAGTATATTGATTTCAGCCAGCAGATCTTCTTCCAATTCCCTTACATAGGGAATGGAGGAATGGCTGCCCACTTCCCTACTCAAAGCTTTTTTCGATAACAGCGCACATTTTTCAAAGGTTCCCCCGATTCCCACGCCAACTACGATGGGGGGGCAGGCATTTGGTCCGGCATCTTTGACGGACTGAATGATGGAACGCTTCACCCCTTCGATCCCATCAGCAGGTTTCAGCATGTATACTCTGCTCATATTCTCACTGCCAAATCCCTTCGGAGCCACTGTAATCTTAACACTGTCGCCGGGGACTATGCTGTAATGGATCACCGCGGGAGTGTTGTCCTTCGTATTTTCCCGGAGGATCGGATCACCAACCACGGATTTTCTGAGAAATCCTTCCGCATATCCCTGCCTTACCCCTTCGTTGACGGCATCTTCCACATTTCCACCTTCAAAATGCACATCCTGTCCGATCTCCAGAAAGATAACGGCCATACCGGTATCCTGACAGATGGGGATCATCTCCTCTCCTGCAATTACCAGGTTTTCCTCTAACTGGTTGAGGATTTGTTTTCCCAGGGTGGATTTTTCTGTTTCCGCCGCACGTTTCATAGCGGCGGCCATATCCTCTGACAGGTAATGGTTTACCTTTATACACATTTCTTTTATTGTCCGGGTTAGTATATCCACTTGAATGGGCTTAATCATGGTTGAGTCCTCCATTGTCTTTTTATCTTTTTATTCTTTTTATCTTTTTATTCTTTTGTCCTTTAATTCTTAGATTCTTAGTTCCGGGGTCCATGGATGATGATGTTCCAGTCCTACTGGTTTCCGGGAGAAGGCGGGTTCGCGCTGTGGCACTGGGATTTGTTTCCCCAGTGCCACAGCGCGAGCCCGCCTTCTCCCGGAAACCAGATTGGAACACCCTTTTCCCCCTGCTTTTCTTGCCTTTTTGAAACTATGAATTGTGGGAGGTTGTTATTCGTAACAGCCATTTTATTTTATAATAAAACCAAATTTGGGGAAGGTCAAGAAATGTTTCATTTCTATAAAATCACAAGAAAATGTCTGTAGCCTGTGACTCACCGCAAGCGATCAGGAAGTTTCTGACGCTTTCTTTCTCCTTCTCTTCATGGATTCCAGTTCTGCCTATTCTGTCACAGAGTCCTAATAGCGCGGCCTCGCGGATATCTATCCTTCGTTTCATTTCCGTAAGCTGTGCATGTTCCATCCCTTTTGATACAAAAAGTATCTGCATATGATAGCGTACCAGCCCGCAGACTGTATCGATAAACATCTCATCCGTTATGGGATTTGTTGGTTGGGGGTTTGCCTATGTCATGAAGAAGGGCGGCCCACATGAAAACTTCAGGGTTTTTGCTGTACTTGCGGCGCTTCGCAGCTTCGTCTACTACCATCATTGTGTGAATCCATACATTTCCTTCGGGGTGGTATTTTGGGGATTGTTCCGTGTTTTTCATCCGTTCCAGCAGCAGGAATGGATATTGATGAAATATTTCAGTAACAGACGCCTGATCTAAATATTCAGATGGTCTTTTATCCAGAAGCAGATGTGAAGTTATCTCCTTGTACATCTCCTCTATATTCATAATGATACCTCCAGTTCTCTTAACAGGGACTTAAGATCTGAGACCGGCGGCATACAGTTGTTGGCAGTACAAAGGTAAAATAGTATATCGGCTTCTGGGATCGGATACTCTCTGGTGTAGGGCGCTAGCTTCCCAAGCTCATTCGCGTTTGCCCCGGTTTTTACTGTGATCGTCAGGTTCGGTACCGTTTCTGACAGATAGCTGAGCTGTTCCAGCAGTTCTTTTCGCTTGTTCTGGTCATAGCCGTCTGAGATTGTACATAAAAGTTCTTTTGTGGGATATAGGATATTCATCATGGTTAATAGTCCATAACTGTGACCGGATGGATATTGTTCTATAGCACCAGCTAAATAATCTGATTGTTTTTCCAGCACTTCCTGCCATTTGGTTTCACCGGTAATCTGCGACAATGTCTGAAGAACCCGGGCCGCCGCGGAATTTCCGGACGGCATCGCTCCGTCATAATTTTCTTTGGTCCTCACAAGGAGCTGTTCTGCGTCTTCTGCATACAGATAGAAACCTCCTCGTTCCTGATCGAAAAACTGTTCGAGCATCGTATCCGCCAAGAGGGAAGCACGGCTTAGGTAATCGGTCCAAAAGGTTACTTTATAAAGTTCAAGCAACGCCAGAATATAGCAGGCATAGTCATCCAATTTTCCCTCACCCGCAGCATCGCCATCCCGGTAACGTACCTGCAGACGTCCGTCTTTTATAAGGGATTTATGGATAAATAATTCCGCCCGGACTGCCATGTCTAAATATCTCTTCTCTTTGAGCACTGCTCCCGCTTTCACACATGCACAAATCATCCATCCGTTCCAGGAAACCAGGATCTTATCATCCTTGTGAAGCCGAGTCCGCTTAATCCGGTAATCATATAGTTTGTTGATATTTTCATTTGTTTTGCCACCGCTGCAAGTATTTTTGTCTTTCTTACATTCAAATTGTTGGTCTGGAATTTTTTCATAATCATTATTTTCCAGTAAATTTGGTATACTCTTTCCTTCAAAATTTCCGCGGACGTTAATTCCATATCTTTTACAAAAGGTCTCTCCTGCATCTTTTCCAAGGATCTTCCCAATTTCATTTGGGGTAAACACATAATATTTTCCTTCCACTCCTTCGCTGTCCGCATCTTGCCCGCAGTAGAATCCACCTTGCCTGTCTGTAAGTTCTGTCTCCACATAACGCAGGATCCTTATAGCCACCTCTGCGTATAATTTGCGGCCGGTTAAACCGTAGGCTTGCACGTAGGCCATCACAAGCAGCGCATTGTCATATAGCATTTTCTCAAAATGCGGTACCAGCCAGCGTTCATCTGTAGAATATCTGGAAAATCCTCCGCCAATGTGATCGAAGATCCCGCCACGGTACATCTGTATAAGAGTTGTTTCCGCCATGGACACGGCTTCCGGATTTTTCTCCCTGACTCCATATTCCATCAGAAACATCAGGTTATGGGGAGTCGGAAATTTGGGCGCTCCCCCAAAACCACCATTTTTTTGATCAAAATTGTCTGCAAACAGACGGAATGCCTGATGGACTGCGGACATCGAAGGTTTTGCTGATACGATCATCTGCTCCTGATCTTTTAGATACGTTTCGATCTGTCCTGCATGTTCCAGGAGTTTTTGTCTGTTTTCCTTCCACTGCTCAGCCGCCGCATGAAGCAGTTCTTTCAGTCCTGCTCTGCCATACCGTGCTTTGGGGGGTAAATATGTGCCGGAGAAAAACGGCCTGCAGCCGGGCGTCATGATAATCGTTAACGGCCACCCGCCCTGTCCGTTCATAGCCTGACAGACAGACATGTATACAGAATCCACATCCGGCCGTTCTTCCCTGTCCACTTTTACACAGACATACTCCTTGTTTAAAAGCTCCGCAATCGTTTCGTTTTCAAATGATTCCTGTTCCATCACATGACACCAATGACACGTACATCATTGCGGACAGGTCAGCTGTACCCAATAGATAGAAAAACAGGCTTATCCTCATGCCTCGCTTTTTCAAATGCTTCCTCACCCCAAGGATACCACTGCACCGGATTGTACGCATGCTGCAGAAGATAGGGCGATTTTTCATTGATTAACCTATTGGGTATATTTTTATGATTGTCCACAGGACCACCTCCTTTCTTATGAACGAACGTTTCACCTATGAAACGATCCGCCTGTGAATAAAAAGGATATCTTTGCAATTGCAAACATATCCTCTTGATATTATTTGAATTTTTCTTTCATGGATAGTTTCTCAATCTCCATATAAAATTATACCCTCATATGATCCAGTTTGCAGATGCCGTTAACAGGAATCTGAACAGCCTGAATTTTCAATACTACTGAAAGTGCTCTATCACGTATAATTTTTGTTTGGTTGGGCTATATAGAATCGCTATTTTGTCCCAATTGTTTTTTGAATACATAATCCATTGAAGCTCCTGTTCCAATGATGGATAATTTTCCGCAGTTATTTCCAGGTTTTTAAGTATTGTCTGTACATACTCCTGCAGCTGCAGGTTTTTGCCGGTATTCATGCTTGTTATGAAATCCGTGGTTTGCTGGTCCTGGTTTATTTTAAAAATATGATATCTGTCATTATCACCGTGAAACCCGGCTGGGCTTTCTTTTTCAAATACTTCTTCACTGGTACCGGGTATCCGGATTCCCCAGTTTACAGCTATAGTCCTCTTATAATCGTTATGGTTATTCCATATCATCAGGATGAACCCAGATAATAGGATAAGAATTACCTCTGTTATAGCTATTATGATACTTTTATTCCTGTTCTTCAGCTTCAACCAGAATTCTCTCCTTTCCGGGTCAGATATTTCTTCTCTGTTCTCAATTGAGATATGTTTTTAATAACTGTTTATCTTCTTCATGTTCATCCATATACCGGGCTGCTGCGATTTGCGCTTTGTATTCAGAGACGTTGAATTTTCTCCAGGAGTTTTGATATTTTACATTCAGATGATAGAAATAGTTATAGAACTCCATCTTACGGGTCTGACCGGCGTCAAAACTGTAAGCATCTGAATATGCACGGCTGGCGCCCTCTATGTGATCAGGGTCCAGTTTTGCTATAGCCGGCGCGGCATCGTCTGAGAGACTGTTCATCAGATAACGGATATCATCCATATGCACAACTTCCATGTGAGCGAGATTGTAGTCCGCGATCAGATAGTCCGGCCTGGCAAAGGAGAATCCCAGATACCCTATGGTTAACACGATCATACAGTAAAAAAACAGGCGGAACTTACTCCGGTATACGCAGATCAGGGCACCTGCCATAAAGAACGCCAGTATGATCAGAAACCACAGAACCAGAATCCTTAAGTAAGTCAGATGGTAAACTGTGACATAGAGTATCATCCGATAGATAGAAGAAGCGATCAAAATGTAATTGCAGACGGATATAATGGTCAATAAAATCTTCAGCGCTTTGTGGTTCCGGAAGAACGTGTTGCAGATAATCACCATCGCAAAGTTCAAAATACTGACAAAAAGCAGTTCGAAAAATCCTCTTCTGGCATATTCAGCATAAGTAAAGTCTCCAGGCAGCCCTGTGGCTCCCTGTGCAAATAAATACACTACCTGGATTCCGCAAAAAATCAGATAAACCGCACATAATATAGATGTGAACGTAATAGCGATGATCGGTTCCTGATTTTTGCACGTGGGCTGTTCTTCTTTCAGTTGGTAATTAACCAGGCCAGCGACTGCTGCATAGATCAGTATGATTCCCATGAAGGTCATACAAATAATGAATACAATATTCATATCAATCTTAATATAACTCAGTACTGTTGAAACTAAATTATAAAAGATCTGGTCCGCGCTGACTAACATCAGAACAACAATCAAAAACAGTGGAACCGCGATCAGTATTCCCAACAATACGTATTTCAGCCTTTTGTCCTCCTGCCCTGATTTCTTATTGAAAAATCGTCCGGTCTGAGAGAATGGAAGTGCTATGCTCTCCATAATATCCCAGAAAAAGGTTGAGATATTTATGATAAATCGTCCGAATCCCCATTTTCTCTCCTCATACATCTGATGCAGCAGGCTGACGCCGAATAATAGCAGAATGCCCACCACATTAAAAAAATGAAGAAATGTGTCATCTGTCAAGACGGACGAAATACCCAGCAGCAGTGCTGCCCCCACATATATCACGGTATCTTTTTTTATCTTTAGTTCCAGCTGTCGAAAAGCAAGGACATAATACAGGATCGTCCCGGCCGCCCAGAATGGCAGTGTAACCCCATGCAGATTCCGATACAGACAAAATGTAAAAAAGATACCATATATTATACTGGAAACCATAAAGTATCCGTACCGCGACTCTAATTTTTCTTTCATTCTACTCTCCAATCCGCCGCGTTTTTGCGGCCTTTTGTCTCTCCTTTTTCCTTCTCATTCACATATTCCAGTATATCTCCAGGCTGACAATCCAGCGCTTCGCAAATTGCTTCCAGTGTGGTAAAACGCACCGCTTTTGCCTTATTATTTTTCAGGATACTTAGATTTGCCATGGTAATATCCACTCTTTCGGCTAACTCTGTCAAACCTATCTTTCTCTTTGCCATCATAACATCCAGGTTCACTACGATCCCCATGAAGCACCTCCTAAATGGTCAGGTCGTTTTCTTCTTTGTAAGAAACGGCCTGGGCAAAAACCTGGGATAGAACGATACTGAACAAACCGGCAATAAAAAATACCAGTATAATAATCATGGTTGCCGGAGTAATGACGAAAATCAACCGGATCAGGGTCATCCCGCAGATAATGAAGCTGAGTATCCCCATTTTCATCAGACTTTTCACATTCTCGTGTACAAAGCAGTTCTCCTGTATAACAGTCCTGAATATCTTTCTTAGTTCTCCGATAATCCATACCGCTACGATTCCGGAACAGAAAAACAAAATACACATCTGTATATAATAGTACCGAAAAGTCGGATACCAGCGGCCTATCATTTTAAAGGATACCGGGAGCGTAAAACAGATTATATACCCGCTATAAAACATAAAATCCAGCAGATACTTTACAAACATCACCAGTTTTTTTGAAATCATAAAAACCCTCCTTGATGGAAAATGCATCTTCCTTTATCTGGAATATATCACAGTTTGTTCCGAAAATCAATATTATTTTATCGAAAAACAATAAATTTTTATTTAATATCAATTTATTTATTGATTTTCAAGTACAGCCGACCTATAATATAAGACAACAAGAATATAAGACAACAATCGCAAATGTTAAGTCAACAATCAGAACGAATTAATACAAAGACGAAACTAAATGGAGATGATTATGATGCGTGATATTGGATTGATACTGGAAGGCGGCGGTATGCGGGGAATTTATACTGCCGGAGTATTAGACTTCTTTTTGGATCAGGATCTGGAATTTAAGAACTGTTATGGAGTTTCAGCGGGTTCCTGCCACGCCTGCAGTTACCTGTCCAGACAAAGAGGCCGCGCGTATGCGATCAGTGTAGACTATCTCAATGATCCCAGATACTGCAGCCTAAGAAGTTTAATTCAAACCGGGGATATGTTCGGATCAGAGATGTGCTATCATCTGATACCGGATGAATTAAATCCCTATGACTATGACACCGTAGACCGATATGACGGTACCTTCTACGCGGTAGTCACCAATGTAACCACCGGGAAAGCTGAATATATACCGATCAAAGATTCCCGAAAAGACATCATAGCCATCCAGGCCTCCAGCTCACTTCCCCTCTTATCCAAAAATGTGAAAATCGGAGAAAATGAATATCTGGATGGAGGTATCGCCGATTCCATTCCCATCCGGAAATCCATCCGGGATGGACACAAAAAGAACGTACTGATCCTTACCAGAGACCCCTCCTACAGAAAAAGCCCCAACAAACTGCTGCCTATACTTGACCGTAAATACAAAGATTACCCGAACCTGGTAAAACAGATGGCCCGCCGCCACACCAATTATAACAACACTCTGGATTTTATAGCAAAAGAAAAGGAGGCCGGCCGTGCCTTCGTTATTCAGCCAAAGGAACCGGTTAAAATCAACAGAATCGAAAAAGACAAAGAAAAGTTAAAAGCTCTTTATGAGATTGGTTATTCAGATGCCGCCAACTGCTATAACGATTTGAAAACATTTCTGGAACTTTCATAAATTTTATATGTATTAGAAAAGCTGTTAGAAAGCCGAAGTGAGATGGCTGGATTAACAGCTTTTTTTTGTAAGAAATGACAAAATTTCTTCCGGCTGTATCCTCACGATTAACGTTTATTCAAGCCCTTTGCTGGGTGCACCCTATTGCATAAAAAGTGCTCTGCGCATATAAAGGCGCAAAGCACTTTTTTATTGTTTGTATCTTATTTGTATCTTATTGTCAGACTTCTTTGTTCAGCTCATCTTCCAGCTGCTTAAGAACATCCTCCTCGGTCTTGTCGGAGGTTTCCCGTACTTTAGCGATGCTGGCTACGGATACATCCTTTTCCTGGTCAATATTGATCAGTTTTACACCGGAGGTTACACGTCCGAGTTTAGAGATTCCTTTACAGGCCATTCGAATGATGGTTCCCTCGGTGGTGATCAGCATGATTTCATTATCTTCATTCACTGCCTTCACACCCACCACATTTCCGGTCTTTTCCATGATCTTATAGCACTTCACACCTTTACCGCCGCGGTTCTGGCTGTTGAACTCATCCACTCTGGTCAGCTTGCCCATACCGAATTCGGATACGATCAGCAGATATTCACCCTGGGTATTCAGCTGCATTCCTACCACTTCGTCCCCATCCGAGAGATTCATACCGATTACACCCATGGATGCACGTCCGGTCGGCCGGACATCCTTCTCATCAAAGCGGATACATTGTCCGTATTTGGTCACCAGAATGATGTCTTTCTCATTGTTGGTGGATTTTACTTCGATCAGTTCATCTTCTTCTCTCAGGTTGATGGCGGCCAATCCTGTCTTTCTGACATTTTCATAATCAGTAATCGGCGTTTTCTTAACGATACCGTTCTTGGTGGCCATAAACAGATATCTTCCGACCTTGTATTCCCGGATCGGAATGACCGCGGTTATATTTTCACCCGGCGTCAGCTGCAGAAGATTGATAATCGCAGTCCCTCTGGCTGTCCGGCTGGCTTCCGGTATTTCATAGGCTTTTAACCGGTATACTTTTCCCTTGTTTGTGAAGAACATAATATAGTGGTGGGTCGTGGTCATTAACAGATCCTCGATATAGTCTTCATCGATGGTCTGCATTCCACGGATTCCCTTGCCTCCGCGGTTCTGGCTGCGGAAGTTGTCGATCGTCATCCGTTTGATATATCCCAGTTTGGTCATGGCGATCACGGTATTTTCTACCGGAATCAGGTCTTCCATGGAAATATCAAATTCGTCAAATCCGATAGAGGTTCTTCTTTCATCCCCGTATTTTTCAGAAATGATCATGATTTCTTCTTTAATCACGCCTAATAACTTCTTTTCATCTGCCAGGATAGATTTTAAATAAGCGATCTTCTCCATCAGTTCCCGGTATTCCGCTTCCAGCTTCTCCCGTTCCAAACCAGTCAGCGTACGCAGTCTCATGTCCACGATGGCCTGGGCCTGGGCGTCACTTAAGGAGAACCGCTCCATCAAACGTTCTTTGGCAATGGCCGTATTCTGGGAAGAACGGATAATCTGGATTACTTCATCGATATTATCCAGCGCGATCAGCAGACCCTCCAAGATGTGGGCCCTTTCTTCCGCTTTGTTTAATTCGTATTTGGTTCTTCTGGTTACGACTTCTTCCTGATGCTTGATGTACAATTGAAGAATCTGGGACAGATTCATAACCTTCGGCTGGTTGTTGACCAGAGCAAGCATGATTACCCCGAAGGTGTCCTGCAGCTGGGTATGCTTGTAGAGCTGATTCAACATGACATTGGCGTTGACATCCTTGCGCAGCTCGATACAGATGCGCATGCCTTCCCGGTCGGATTCATCCCGCAGATCAGTGATTCCATCAACCTTTTTCTCTTTTACCAGCTCAGCGATCTTTTCAATCAGGCGGGCCTTATTTACCATAAAAGGAAGTTCCGTGACGATAATCCGGCTCTTGCCGTTAGCCATGGCTTCAATGTCAGTGACCGCGCGGACCCGTATCTTACCGCGGCCGGTGCGGTATGCCTCTTCGATTCCTCTGGTACCCAGGATCATAGCTCCCGTGGGGAAATCAGGTCCTTTGATAATCTGCAGTAATTCTTCGATCTGGGTGTCCCGGTCTTCCAGAACCCGGTTATCAATTATTTTTACTACTGCTTTAATGACCTCACGCAGGTTATGCGGAGGAATATTGGTCGCCATACCTACAGCAATACCCGAGGTTCCGTTGACCAGAAGGTTCGGGTACCGGGACGGCAGTACGGCAGGCTCTTTTTCCGTTTCGTCAAAGTTGGGTACGAAATCAACCGTATCTTTGTTGATGTCGGCCAGCATTTCCATGGAGATCTTGCTCAGTCTGGCCTCCGTGTACCGCATGGCCGCCGCTCCGTCTCCGTCGACAGAACCGAAGTTTCCGTGACCATCCACCAGCGGATATCTGGTCGACCACTCCTGGGCCATATTGACCAATGCTCCATAGATCGAGCTGTCGCCGTGGGGATGGTATTTACCCATCGTATCACCGACGATACGCGCACATTTACGGTGGGGTTTGTCGGGGCCGTTATTCAGTTCGATCATGGAGTACAGAACTCTTCTCTGAACCGGTTTTAATCCGTCTCTTACATCCGGCAATGCCCTGGCTGCGATCACGCTCATGGCATAGTCTATGTAGGAGGTTTCCATGGTCTTCTTTAGGTCGACTTCATGCACTTTATCAAAAATATTGTCTTCCATCTGTCATTTCCTCCTACACATCCAGATTCTTTACATATTTTGCGTTTGTTTCGATAAATTCTCTTCTGGGCTCTACCTTATCCCCCATCAGAGTCGTAAATGTCAAGTCAATTTCCGAGGATTCCTCCTCATTCATTGTAACTTTTAACAAAATTCTGCGTTCCGGGTCCATGGTGGTCTCCCAGAGCTGCTCAGCATCCATTTCTCCCAGACCTTTATAACGCTGGATCTTGTTGTTTCCATCTCTTCCGACTTCCGTCAGGATATCATTCAGCTCCGGATCACTGTAGGCGTACCACACCTTTTTGTTCTTTTCCACCTTGTAAAGAGGTGGCTGCGCCAGGTATACATGCCCTTCCCGGATAAGATCCGGCATAAAACGGTAGAGGAATGTCAGCAGCAGCGTGGAGATATGCGCTCCATCCACATCGGCATCGGTCATGATGATGATTTTATGATAGCGCAGCTTGGTAATATCAAAATCTTCGTGTATTCCGGTACCGAAAGCTGTGATCATGGCTTTGATTTCCGCATTGGCATAGATCCTGTCAAGCCTTGCCTTCTCCACATTCAGAATCTTACCACGCAGGGGCAGAATCGCCTGGGTATTCCTGGACCGGGCTGTTTTCGCAGAACCACCGGCACTGTCTCCCTCAACGATATAAATTTCACAGTTTTTCGGGTCTTTATCGGAACAGTCCGCCAGCTTTCCGGGCAGCGCCATTCCCTCCAGCGCAGTTTTCCGCCTGGTCAGGTCTCTGGCCTTACGGGCGGCGTCCCTGGCTCTCTGGGCTAAAATGGATTTTTCCAGAATCAGTTTGGCCACGGTCGGATTCTGCTCCAGATATATGGTCAGCTGTTCCGTGACAATATTATCTACAGCGCCTCTGGCCTCGCTGTTTCCCAATTTCTGCTTGGTCTGTCCCTCAAACTGGGGATCTCCGATCTTGATACTGATGATCGCTGTCAAACCCTCCCGGATGTCCTCACCGGATAAGTTCTGCTCACTGTCTTTTAACAATTTATTCTTTCTGGCATAATCATTAAATGTCTTGGTCAACGCGTTTTTAAATCCCGCCAGATGTGTTCCACCTTCCGGTGTATTGATGTTGTTAACAAAGCTGTACGTACTCTCCGTATAGCTGTCATTGTGCTGCATAGCAACTTCCACATAGACATCGTCTTTCGTCCCTTCACAGTAGATGATATCCGGATAAAGTTCCGTCTTGCTGCGATTTAAGTAAGAAACAAACTCCTTGATTCCGCCCTCGTAGTGGAAGGTCTTTTCAACCAGCTCCTCTTCCCTCTCGTCCCGGAGAACGATCTTCAAATTCTTGGTCAGGAAAGCCATCTCCCGGAGTCTCGTCTTTAGCGTATCATAATCAAATTCTGTTTCTTCGAATATTTTCTTATCCGGAAGAAACGAAACCATAGTACCTGTTTTCTCCGGCTCACACTCTCCCACTATTTTCAGCTTATAGGTTACTTTTCCCCGCTCATAGCGCTGCTTATAGATTTTTCCTTCACTGTAGATGTAGACCTCCAGCCATTCGGACAGGGCGTTTACGACAGAAGCGCCTACTCCGTGCAGGCCGCCGGATACCTTGTATCCCCCGCCGCCGAATTTTCCGCCGGCGTGCAGGATGGTAAATACCACCTCTACGGCCGGTATCCCGGCTTTGGAATTAATTCCGACTGGAATTCCACGTCCATTATCGATGACCGTAATGGAATTATCCTCATTAATCGTCACGACAATCGTATCACAGAACCCGGCTAAAGCCTCATCCACCGCATTGTCCACAATTTCATATACCAGATGATGCAGCCCTCTTGAGGATGTACTTCCAATGTACATACCCGGCCTTTTCCGGACCGCTTCCAATCCTTCCAAAATCTGAATTTGATCTGCACCGTATTCAGAACTCATATTACTCCTCCTTAAGTGTATACAACTCCGTCCACCACCTGAAATACCCGGTCGATTTCAAACCGGTGATTTACAAAATCATCCAGCCCCGTACAGGTGATCAGTGTCTGTATTTGGTGAATACTGTTCAATAAATAGTTTTGCCTGTTACTATCTAATTCAGACAATACATCATCTAACAACAAAATTGGTGTATCGTGAATCATCTCTTTTACCAGCTCGATCTCCGCTAATTTCAGTGACAGCGCGCATGTTCGCTGCTGTCCCTGGGATCCGAACCTTCGGATATCGATCCCGCTGATCTGAAACAACAGATCATCTCTGTGGGGCCCGATGGAGGTCAGCTTAAATTTCATATCTTTTTCCAGATTTCTTTTCAACTGCTCCCTAAAAGCATTGACAGAAATATTCGGTTCGTATACCAGTTTACATTTTTCTTTTTCTCCCGACAGCTGCCCATGGATACGCTTTACGATGGGACCCAGATGCTCCAGGAACTCCATCCGGCGTTCTATAATCTTTGATCCAAACTCCACCAGCTTCTCATCCCACAGAAAAAGAGTATCTTTTAAATCCGGCCGGGTCCACAGATCCTTCAGCAGTTTATTTCTCTGATTCAGGGCTCTGTTATAATTCGTCAGATCGAATAAATAGGACTTATCCAGCTGACAAAGCTCAAGATCCATAAACCGCCTGCGTTCGGCCGGTCCGTTTTTGATAATATTCAGATCCTCCGGAGAAAAAAATACATAATTGACGATGCCAAATAATTCACTGGCTCTTTTGATTGGAATGCCATTGATGGCGATTCCCTTGGTTTTATTTTTTTTTAAGTGCATATCGATCCGGTACGATATATCATTCTTGCGAATGATCGTACGGATATGGGACTCTTCCTGATGGAAGGCGATCACATCCCGATCCTTGCTTCCTTTGTGGGATTTTGTCGTTCCGCTTAGATAGACGGCTTCCAGTATGTTCGTTTTCCCCTGGGCATTATTTCCGTACAGGATATTGGTTCCCTCATCGAACTCCAGATGAAGGGTCTTGTAATTCCGGAAATTTTCAAGATCCATGGATTGTATAATCATGTTCCACCAGCTACTTTTTAATTTCGATCTGTTCCGCATCAAAGGTCACGGTATCACCGTCATAGAGTTTCTTTCCTCTTTGGCGCTCCACCTCACCGTTGACTTTCACTTCACCGTTTAGAATCACCTCTTTGGCGTCCACGCCGGATTCCACCAGGCCGGCAGCTTTTAACGCCTGCCCTAATTTAATATACTCTTCTCTCAACTTAATTTCCACTATTTTCCTCCAGCGGCGCATTTACTGCGCCTCAATTCAGGTATGGGGGAACAGCTTTTTGTTCCTCCGTTCCTCCAGCGGCGCATTTACTGCGCCTCTATTTGATTTTTCTTTTTTCAGCGGTTAACCGCGTTAAAATTTACCGGAAGAATCAAATAGATATAAGTTTCATTTTCATCCTTGATGAAACAGGGAGCCTTCGGGTTTACCAGATATACGCTCACTTCCTCCTCATCAATTACTCTGAGGGCGTCGATTAAGAACTTCGGGTTGAATCCGATCAGTATATCTTTTCCCTCTTTTTCGATATCGATATTTTCATCCATAGAACCTAACTGGGAATTGATCGTCAGTTCCATATTTCCATCCTCGATATGAATGATGATGGGTTTTTTATCCCCCTCTTTTACCAGAAGGGTAGCTCGGTCGATACAGTTCAAAAATTCTCTCTTGTTGATTTTCACTTTTGTCTCATAGTCGCTGGACAGCATCTGTTCGATTCGGAAATATTCCCCTTCGATCAGACGGGAAACCACCAGGGTAGAATCGAATTCAAATACCACATGATTCTCCGTAAAGAACAGACGGATCTCGTCTTCCGCCTCACCAGAGAGGATCTTGCTGACTTCCTGAAGGGTTTTTCCAGGAACTACTACTTTCTTATCCTCGTATGTATCTTTTAATTCTATTCGCCGAATGGAAATACGATGTCCATCAAGAGATACGACCTTTAACTGGTTCCCTTTGATTTCAAATAATTCACCTGTCATCAGCTTGTTATTTTCATTGTCAGCAATAGAGAAGATCGTCTGGCGGATCATTTCTTTGAGCGTAAATTGGGAAATGGTGACAAAATCCGTTCTCTCTATATAAGGCAGATAAGTAAAGTCCTCACCGGATTTACCGGAAATGTTGAATTTCGCTTTCTCACAGGTAATCGTAGTTTTCAGGTTGCTGTCGGTTTCGATTACCACATCGTTATCCGGAAGTTTGCGGACAATCTCAGAGAAGATCTTTGCATCCAGTGCAATGATACCCTTTTCCAGAATCTCGCCCTCGATTCTGGTCTCAATTCCCAGTTCCATATCGTTGGCGGTCAGTTTAATCTCATTGGCGGAGGCATCAATTAGAATACATTCGAGAATCGCCATGGTGGTTTTAGATGGGACTGCTTTGGAAACGATATTGACGCCGTGAAGTAAGTTGGCCTTCGAACAGATAAATTTCATAGTGTGAATAACTCCTTTCAGGATTGCCATAGATATATTTATAAAACAAGTTCGTAGTCTTAATCATAGGGGGTGTTCGTAAGTGGATAACCCCTCGGGAGCCTGATAAAACCTTAATCTTAAGATTTTAAAACTCTGTGAATACCCCGGAGATACCTTCAGGATAAGTATCAAGTTATGCACAGACGATTTTCCGTACAGATTTTTATCAACTGTAACGAACAGGATATCAACATTTTATGTGGATAGATTTCAACAGACCGGGGATAACATTCCGGTTTTGTCAAAACCATGTGATTAAGTGGGATTGATTTTCTTTTTCAGTACATCAATCGTGTTGCGCAGGGTGTCGTTTTTCTTAACTTCATCCGCAATCTTGTCCGCTCCGTGAATAATGGTGGAATGGTCCCGTTTACCTAGAATATTGCCAATTGCTTTTAGTGCGGTGGCGGTCATATCCCGGCACAGATACATGACAATCTGGCGGGGCACCACGATTTCGCTGTTCCGTTTACTTCCTTTGATATCGGCCGAACTGATATGGAAATGCTCCGCGACCACATCGATGATCAGTTCCGGCGTAATTTCCTTTTTTGCGTCGGGAGAAATGATATCTTTCAAAGCTTCTTCCGCGAATTCAATGGTGATTTCTTTTTTCTCCAGTTTTGCAAGAGCATTTAGACGGTTTAACGCGCCTTCCAGCTCACGGATATTGGACTTAATGTTGGTTGCAATGTATTTGATAATTTCATCGTCAATATTATAGCCGTCCATCTCTTCTTTTTTCTGGAGTATAGCCATTCTGGTCTCATAATCCGGGGAGGAGATATCGGCAATCAAACCCCATTCGAATCTGGAACGAAGTCTGGCTTCCAGTGTTTCCATATCTTTCGGGGGTTTATCACTGGAGATAATGATCTGCTTCTTCTGGCCATGCAGATCATTAAAGGTGTGGAAGAATTCTTCCTGGGTACTTTCTTTCCCTATAATAAACTGCACGTCGTCAATCAGAAGTACGTCGATGTTCCTGTATTTCTCGCGGAATTTGGTCATGGCCGTATTATTTCCGTTTCGAATGGCTTCGATCAGTTCATTGGTAAAGTACTCACTGGTGACATAAAGCACTTTCTTATTCGGATCCTTGTCCAAAATGAAATGAGCGATGGAATGCATAAGATGCGTTTTCCCCAGTCCAACGCCTCCATATAAAAAGAGAGGATTATACATCTCTCCCGGTGATTCCGCCACAGCTAAAGAAGCGGCATGTGCAAAGTTGTTGTTACCGCCGACGACGAAGGTATCGAAAGTATACTTTGGATTTAAGTTGGCCCTTTCGATGGTTTCGTTCATCTGAGGTTTACTTTGACTGGAAGATTTTTCGATTTCCCGGACATCTCTTGGGGTAATAAATTTGATATTATATTCTGTCCCCGTTATTTCTGCTATGGTCACTCTAAGCGGCAGCATATATTTATTCTGTATGATAGTCAGGGCCTGTTCCTGATTGACCAGCAGTGTTATCTCATCGTCTTCGACCCGGTATACTTTCAAAGGAAGGAGCCATGTCCGAAAGGAAACATCCATAATGTCGTATTCCACACGGACAGTTTCCAAAATCTCATTCCATTTTGCTAAAATTGTGTCCATATTTTCCTCCAGTGCCGCACAAACTGCGGTATAAATTCAGGTATGGGTGAAAGATAATCTCTGAATTCTGCGAATTGTAAAATCTCTCAAATATATATTAAACTAAAACATTTGATTTAGCAATGTGTAATTTGATATGAATCGGCTGCAAAATTTTGTTAATTTTATGTGGATAAGTTGGTATAAGTAATAGAATCATAAAATTTGTCCATCTCTGGTTTACCTATAATCTTTAAGTTAAAATACTTTATGTGAATAATCAAAAAACATTATACACATTCCAGAGGCCCTTAAAAAATAAGGGGTTTGTCCGAAGAGGAAAAGCTTTTTCACAAATTATCAGAAAATTATCCACAAGTTATCCACAAAATGTTGATAACTTTATGTAAATCTGGACAAGATGATTTTTGCGTGTGAAGAATCTAGTGAAAAAATCTAGGATTTACTTGACTTTACGCGGTTATATGAATATAATTGAAATGATGTTTTCTCGACTCAAGGAAAAATTTGTGCCATAATATAATATATATTTGGTGTATGTAAGGAGGTGCCTCGATCATGAAAATGACATTTCAGCCGAAGAAGAGATCCAGAGCGAAAGTGCATGGATTCAGACAGAGAATGAGTACAGCTGGTGGAAGAAAGGTTCTTCAAGCCAGAAGAGCAAAAGGAAGAAAAAAATTGTCAGCTTAGGCCGCAGCTAATGTGGCCTTTTCTTCTATATAGAACATCTTTTTATCCAACAGGAAGTAAGAGAGGAATTCTCTTTTCTGTGGAATGTTACATATAGAAAAGGAAAAGGGCCAGACAGGGGTTAGCTGAAATAATCGGAAAATCAGGTTAATCGGACATATGAAATTTTCGGATTCGCTGAAAAAAAGCAGAGATTTTCAGACTGTGTACAAAAAGGGAAGATCCTACGCCAATAAGTGTTTGGTCTTGTATGCATTGCCAAACCGTTCAGAATTAAACAGAATTGGTATTTCAGTAAGCAAAAAAGTCGGAAACAGTGTTGTAAGGCATAGGATCACAAGAGTCATAAGAGAATGCTACCGGCTGCATGAGGACTCTTTTCAAAATGGTTGGGATCTCGTGGTAATCGCCAGGGTTGCCGCGAAAGAGAAAAGTTATCAGGAGTTAGAACAGGCGTTGCTGCATTTAGGCAGGCTCCACGGGGTAGCAGCTGTGGATGAGGAAAAAGGAGAGCGATGAAATGAAGAAAGTAATGATTCATTTGATCAGAGGTTATAAGAAATATATTTCTCCTTATTTAAGAGGATCGGTTCAGTGCATTTATATTCCGACCTGCTCGGAGTATGGGATCGAAGCAATTACAAAGTATGGGGCACTGAAGGGCGGATACCTTACGATACGAAGAATTCTGCGGTGTAATCCATTTGCGAAGGGTGGATATGACCCTGTTCCATAACACGAGGAGGTTATTCTTTTGCCAGGAATATTATTAACACAGAGTAATACATTTATCATCGGACCGATTGCTAAAGTGCTCGGCTGGATTTTGGACAAGATTTATATTTTTCTGGATACGGTATTTCATGTACAGAATATCAGTGTTTGTATTATAATCTTTACCATTGTTATTTATATGTGTATGTTACCGCTGACGGTCAAGCAGCAGAAGTTTTCCAAGCTCTCGGCTAAAATGAATCCCGAACTGATGGCGATTCAGAAGAAATATAAGAATAAAAAAGATCAGAACTCCATGATGGCTATGAATGAGGAGACAAAGGCGCTGTATGCGAAGTACGGGGTATCCCCGACGGGCGGCTGCCTGCAGCTGGTCATTCAGATGCCGATCCTGTTTGCGCTGTACCGGGTTATTATGAACGTGCCCGCTTATGTAGCCAGTGTAAAAGATATGTTTATGGGATTAGTGGAACATATATATTCGATTCCTAATTATCAGGATCTGGTTACCGAGATGGCAAAAAATGCCAAGGTGGTGACGACTAACTTTGATACAGCCGAAGCGGCGAAGAATACCATCGTCGATGTGCTGTATAAACTGCAGTCGGCGGACTGGAGCACACTGTCCGCGAAGATTACGGATTTTGCCGGCGGCTCTCAGTCAGGACTGGAGCAGTTGGTATCCAGTACTTCACAGCAGTTGACTCATATTAATAACTTTTTTGGAATTAATATAGCGGATGCTCCGTGGACGATCATTAAGACAGAGATGGCTACAGGCATTGGTATCGGAATTGTGATCGCTATCGCGATACCGGTTTTATCGGCTTTGACTCAGATGCTGAGTATCAAGTTAATGCCCCAGCCGGCTGCTACCGGTGATAACAATACGATGAACAGCACCATGAAGTCCATGAATCTGATGATGCCTATTATGTCGGCTGTTTTCTGTTTTACGTTCCCGATCGGTCTGGGTATTTACTGGGTAGCCAGTGCAGTAGCCAGAGCCGTTCAGCAGATTGCGATCAATAAGTATATGGATCGTGTGGATATAGAACAGCTCATTGCAAAGAATGCGGAGAAAGCAGCCAAGAAGAGGGAGAAAAAAGGACTGCCGCCTCAGAAGGTGAACACGGTGGCCAGACAAAGTCTGAGGAATATAGAGGATACGACGGCCAAGAAAAAAGTGATGAGTTCGGAAGAGCGGGAAGCTGCCATTCAAAAGTCTACGGATTTCTACAAGAATAATGAGGCAAAGCCGGGAAGTATCGCGTCTAAAGCCAGAATGGTACAGCAGTTCAACGATAAAAATAAAAAGAAATAGGGGGTTTTCTTATGGATTATATGGAAGTCAGTGCGAAAACGGTAGAAGATGCAATCTTAGAAGCTGCGATTAAGCTGGAGACTACCAGAGACAAACTGGAATATGAAGTATTGGAAAAAGGATCCGCGGGTTTTTTGGGATTTAACAGTAAACCGGCTGTCATTAAAGTCCGTAAGATCGTTACATTAGAGGATCGGGCGGCCGATTTCTTAAAGGGTATGTTCGATGCCATGAATATGATGGTGGAAACGAAGATAGTCTATGATGACACTGAAAAAAATATGGATATCGAACTGATCGGAAAGGATATGGGTATTCTGATCGGTAAAAGAGGACAGACTCTGGACTCCATTCAATATCTGGTAAGCCTGGTAGTTAATAAAGGAACAGAAGATTACATCCGGGTGAAGGTAGATACGGAAGATTACCGCAGACGCAGAAAAGAAACATTGGAGAACCTGGCCAAGAATATCGCGTTTAAAGTGAAGAGAACGAAGAAACCCGTATCGTTGGAACCTATGAATCCCTATGAGAGAAGAATTATCCATTCGGCTCTCCAGAACGATAAATACGTGACGACCCACAGTGAAGGGGAGGAACCTTTCCGCCGGGTTGTGGTAACATTAAAGAGATAAGATCCTACAAAAGAGGATACAGGAACGGCGGCCTTCAGGATATGGAGGGCCGCTTGTTGTGTCTATATGCAGATCTATATATTGGAAACGGAATTTAGGTGATTGGAATGAACACACAGGAAACCATAGCGGCGATAGCAACAGGAGGATCTAACTCCGGGATCGGTATTATCCGGATCAGCGGGGGAGATGCGGTTGCAGTTGCGGACAGGATATATCGCTCACCAAAGAAGAAATGCCTGAAGGAGGCAGAGTCCCATACAGTACAATATGGTTATATCACAGAGAAGGATGAGATACTGGATGAAGTCCTGGTTATCGTGATGAGGGGACCTTCTACTTATACGGGTGAGGATACGGTAGAGATCGACTGCCATGGCGGAATGCTGGTTATGGAACGGATTCTCAGGTCGGTAATAAGGAACGGGGCAAGACTGGCACAGCCGGGGGAATTTTCAAAGAGGGCATTTTTAAATGGAAAAATGGATCTGTCCAAAGCGGAGGCAGTTATGGATTTGATTCAGGCGAAAAATGAGTATGCCCTGAAAAGTTCGGTAAGTCAGCTGCGTGGGGTCCTATCTGACAAAATAACCGGCGTGCGCCAGAAGATTTTGCATGAAATCGCGTTTATAGAGGCAGCTTTGGATGATCCTGAGCATATCAGTCTGGAAAATTATCCGGAAGCACTGGGTGATAAAGTGCAGAAGCTGGAAGTTGATCTGATAAGATTAATGGATTCCTTTCAGAACGGCAGAATGATCCGTGAAGGAATCAAGACGGTAATCGTAGGTAAGCCCAATGCCGGTAAATCATCCCTTCTGAATCTGCTGTTAGGTGAGGAAAGAGCAATTGTAACAGATGTGGCAGGGACTACCAGGGATATTCTGGAAGAAAACATGAATCTCTCGGGCATCAGTTTGAATATCGTGGACACGGCTGGTATCCGTTCTACGGAAGACCAGGTTGAAAAAATAGGGGTAAGCAAAGCCAGATCCTATGCCATGGATGCGGATCTGATTATCTATGTAGTGGATTCCTCCACTCCGCTGGATGAGAGTGATGAGGAAATCATAGAGCTGATTAGGGAACGCAGGGCATTGGTTTTATTGAACAAAACGGATTTGGATGCGGTTACTACGGAGGAAGAACTCAGGAAAAGAGTCCGCCATCTGATCCTTCCGATCTCAGCAAAAGAGCGGACCGGAATGGAAAATCTGGAAAAAGCGTTGAAGGATATGTTCTTTCACGGAGAAATATCATTTAATGATCAAGTATATATTACAAATGTAAGACATCAGCGTGCCATTGAGGAAGCGTTAGACAGCCTGAAGCTTGTGGAACAAAGTGTCCGGGATCGGATGCCGGAGGATTTTTATTCTATTGACCTGATGAATGCCTGCCAGGCATTGGGAGCTATAACCGGAGATACGGTGGGGGAGGACCTGGTCAATGAGATTTTCAGCAAGTTCTGTATGGGTAAATAGAAGGTGGAGAATATGCCAGTAGTGGAAGAATATTGTGATATCGTAGTGGTAGGAGCGGGACATGCCGGGTGTGAAGCGGCTTTGGCGGCTGCCAGGCTTGGCCTGGAAACCATGATGTTTACCGTCAGTGTGGATAGTATCGCGCTGATGCCCTGTAATCCGAATATAGGAGGCAGTTCCAAAGGGCATCTTGTACGGGAGATTGATGCCCTGGGCGGAGAGATGGGGAAAAATATAGATAAAACATTTATCCAGTCTAAGATGCTGAATGTGTCTAAGGGGCCGGCGGTACATTCCCTGAGGGCGCAGGCGGATAAAGCGGAGTACAGCCGAAGTATGAGAAAAGTGCTGGAGAATACCGAACATCTGCAGATCAAGCAGATGGAGGTGGTGGAGCTGTTGGCGGAGCATGGTGCAATTAACGGGGTGAAGACTTATTCCGGGGCTGTTTATCATGCAAGAGCTGTGATTTTGTGTACTGGAACTTATCTGAAGGCCAGGTGTATTTATGGAGAAATCAGCAGTTACACGGGGCCTAACGGTTTACAGGCCGCTAATTATCTTACGGATTCCCTGAAAAGACTGGGGGTTAAGATGTATCGCTTTAAAACAGGTACCCCCGCCAGAATTGATAAAAGATCGATTGACTTCGGGAAGATGGAAGAACAGTTTGGGGATCAGGAAGTGGTTCCATTCTCTTTCACAACAGATCCGAAGGATGTGCAGATCAATCAGGTTTCCTGTTGGTTGACTTATACGAATGAAACTACGCATGAGATTATCCGGCAGAATCTGGACCGGTCACCTCTGTATTCCGGTATGATTGAAGGAACCGGGCCGAGATATTGTCCCTCAATAGAAGATAAGGTAGTTAAATTTTCGGATAAGAACCGGCATCAGGTTTTTATTGAACCGGAGGGAATACACACCAATGAAATGTATGTGGGAGGTATGTCAAGTTCTTTGCCGGAGGATGTACAGCAGAAAATGTATCGGACGGTACCCGGACTGGAGCATGTAAATATCGTGAGAAATGCATATGCTATCGAATACGACTGTATCGATGCAAGACAGTTAGATCCCACATTGGAGTTTAAAAATATAAAGGGATTATTCAGCGGAGGGCAGTTCAACGGAAGTTCCGGATATGAGGAAGCAGCGGCACAGGGGCTGATAGCGGGAATCAATGCGGCTTTAAAAATTTTAGGAAGAGAAATGCTGATATTGGACCGATCGGAGGCATACATAGGAGTGCTGATCGATGACCTGGTGACAAAAGAAAACAGAGAGCCTTACCGAATGATGACGTCCCGGGCGGAATATCGGCTTCTGCTTAGACAGGATAATGCGGATCTGAGGCTTACGGAAAAGGGATATGAGATCGGGTTAATCCCACGTGAGCGCTACGAGAATTTGATAAAAAAAGAACGTCAGATTGAGGAAGAGGTGTGCCGGGTAGAACAAGTCCATATAGGTGGTACAAAAAAGGTTCAAGATCTGTTGATGGATTTGGAAAGTACACCGCTTAAGTCGGGTACTACGCTGGCGGAATTGATTCGGCGGCCGGAATTGGGCTATCAGGTATTAGAATCTATCGATCCTGACAGGCCTGATCTGCCAAAAGACGTACAGGTACAGGTTGAAATCAACTTGAAATATGAGGGATATATCCGGCGACAGTTAAAACAGGTCGAACAGTTTAAAAAATTGGAGAAGAAGAAGCTGCCCCCGGACCTTGATTATGAGCAGATATCTTCGCTTAGAATAGAAGCGAAACAGAAGTTAAAGGAATACCGCCCGGTCTCTATTGGGCAGGCATCCAGAATTGCCGGAGTATCCCCGGCAGATATTTCTGTTTTATTAGTACATCTGGAGCAGTACAGGAGAAATCAGGAGCAGAGCGGGAGATGAGTATGGAAGACAGAGAGATCGGACTTCTCTATGACAGTACAATATTTGAAAAAGATCTGGCAAGCTGTGGGATTCAGTTAACCAGAGGACAGGTCCGCCAGTTTCAGGATTATTATGATATGTTGGTTGAGACGAATAAGGTGATGAATCTGACGGGAATTACAGAGTATCATGAAGTGATGAAAAAACACTTTGTGGACAGTGTATTGCTGAGTCGAGTGGTTAACATAAAAAATATTCATAGAGTAATGGATATCGGTACAGGAGCCGGTTTTCCCGGTATTCCATTAAAAATTGTTTATCCACATTTGAAAGTAGTATTATTGGATTCTTTGAACAAAAGAATCGGTTTTTTGGGTCAGGTTGTGGATAAGCTTGGGTTAAGAGATGTGACTTTGGTTCATGGGAGAGCTGAGGATTATGCCAGGGATGTTAAGTATCGGCAGCAGTTTGATCTCTGTGTATCCAGGGCCGTGGCGAATCTGGCATTATTGTCTGAGTATTGTATTCCTTATGTGAAAAAAAGCGGTCGCTTTGTGGCTTACAAATCCGGAGATATCGAAGAAGAGGTAGCAGCAGCCAGGAAGGCAGTCGAAGTTTTGGGAGGAAAAATAGAACAGGAAGAGATGTTCCAACTTCCTTATACAGATATATCACGCTCATTTGTTGTAATAGGAAAGGTAAAAGATACGCCCAGGATTTATCCGCGAAAGGCTGGGATTCCTAAGAAAGATCCAATTATATAAGGAAGCGAATAGTTTAAAAGTGCCTGTTCCCTGGATGTTGACTCAAATAGGTTGACATCCGGGGAACAGGCACTTTACTTTCTGTGCTTACTTAGGTTCATAGTATACGCCAGGGATCCAGACCTACTATTTTTTTAAGGCGCCAGCAGTATCTAAATCAGCTTATGTTATAAATGCATATTATTCCAGAAAAATTTTTGCTTGATTATAAAGGGCAACAGGATTCTCTAAGTGAGGTAAGTGCCGGGTGTTTCTGATTTGGGTTGTTTCTATGGCGGGATTGTAGTACGTGTATTCTTTCAGTATTTGATCAATGTCCGCTTCTTCTTCTCCCCCAATCAGATAAATGCTGTTATCTAATTCTTTTAACGCGTGAAGAATATTAATATTAGTGTATTTTCCCTCCATGCTGGCGAATAAATGCCTGGAAGTGGATTTACCGAGATGGCATGCTTCATGATATGCAAAAATATCCTTTTCATTTATGGAAGAGATATTGTAGTAATACTTGTTCCGAAAATATCCTCCGATTTTATCTTTTGAATGAAGCATATTGTAAGTAAACATACCCAGAATCGGCAGTTCTAAATAAAATTTCCAGGCCTTAGATTTCTTGGTTGGAATTTGGTTTAATGATGCAAGGCTGTCCGGATTTATAATGATAATTTTTTGTATAAGCTCAGGATCATTATGGCAGGCCATGATAATAAAAGAACCTGATGTACCTGTAACTATGATATCTGTTTTTCGGCAGATAATATTCTTTATAAAATCAGTTACCATCTGTACGTAGAGATAATTGGTATATGTTAAATTTGGTTTATCTGATCTTCCGCAGCCGAGCAGATCTAAAGCATATACAGTATAGTCTTTTGCTAATAACTGTATCATGTGTTTCCATTCATATGCTGATGAGGTTTCATTCAGGTCGTGAATTAATAATAATGGTTTTCCAGAACCCTGTTTTGTATAATAGATCTTTCCAAAACGCCAGTCATAATAATAACCTCTAGTTTTACCCAATATATTATCTGATATAGAAAGAGTATTTATTAGTTTATTTATGCAGAACAGTGCTCCAGTAGCAGCAGCTGTCGTGAGGGCTATTGTTTTAATTTGCTTGTTCATCACTCGAGCCTCCTTTATCTGTTTCTATCTCTGTTTATTATAATCTAAATGCAGCTCACTTACAAATATATTTTCAAAAATTAAGATAGTTTTTAGAAAAATTGGAAAATAAGCTTCCTTTAAATTTCGTATTGGTATATGATAGAGAAAAGCTTGTTTAAAAAAATAATATGTATTATTTTATATATTTAGAATTTGATTAGTCTTTTACATTAAAAGTCTTATACATAAAAAAGGTTATCTTATACATTATGTCTTAATAGATAAGGATTATACATATGGTAAACGAATATTTCGATCGAACTTATGATGAGTGTGAAATAGAATATGATAGACAATTGGAAATGTTAAATCAGTATAAACGCCAATTAGAAGATATTCGTAAAATGATGGAATTTGAAAAAACTCAGGAAGATAATGACAATAGGATATTTTCTCCCTATGAAGAGGATTGTTTTAATCAGGAAAATTATAAAAAATTAGAGGAAGAAGAGTCTGGAGTATTAAATAAGATAAAAGAATTGGAAATCGAAGTTTTAAATTGGAATCATAAATTAGAATCTTTGCGGGAAGTACAGCAACAGTGGACCGTAGAGACAAATGATTTAAAAGTAAAAAATAGAGGAGATATAATAAATAAACTTGAGTATTGTTTGAAATTGATTGATGTCGATCCTGTTAGATGTAAATTAGAGTTGAAAAGTTTGTTAAAATCACTAAAAGAATTGGAATAATAATGTTTCACGTGAAACATTCTACAAAATTAGGATTGAAAATGTTTCACGTGAAACATTTTATAGCCTAAGTGAAAAAAACATGATATAATGTCGACAGACATTATATCTGCGCCGGAGCACTTTCCTTAGTGCGGAGTGTGCATCCCCCGGAGGTATCATGATTGCTGTGCAATCATGATATAATGTCGACAGTGATTCATATTTACGGACAAAGGAGGATTATTATGGGTAGGGCAATTGCTATCGCTAACCAAAAAGGTGGAGTTGGAAAGACCACCACAGCTATTAATCTTTCTGCTTGTCTGGCGGAAATGGGCAAAAAAATTTTGACCATAGATATCGACCCCCAAGGTAATACAACAAGTGGCTTAGGCCTTGATAAAACCAATATTGAGAACACAATATATGATTTGTTTTTAGGAGAAGCTGATATAGAGGATTGTATTAAAAAAGAGGTATTGGAAAATTTAGCTCTTCTACCGTCAGACATTGATTTGGCAGCAGCGGAAATCGAATTAATCGGTGTCCAAAACAAAGAATTTATTATCAAGGAATCAATCGAAAAGATCAGGGATGAATATGATTTTATAATAATTGATTGTCCTCCTTCACTAAATATGCTGACTATCAATGCAATGACTACAGCTGATACGGTGTTGGTTCCGATCCAGTGTGAATACTATGCCTTGGAGGGATTAACCCAGCTTATTCATACTATTAATCTTGTAAAAGAAAGATTAAATCCCGAGTTAGAGATGGAAGGGGTTGTGTTCACTATGTACGACGCCAGAACGAATCTGTCTTTGCAGGTAGTGGAAAACGTAAAAAGTAACTTACATCAGACAATATACAAAACCATTATACCCAGAAATATAAGACTGGCAGAAGCACCAAGCCATGGATTACCGATAAACTTATATGACAGCAAGTCGGCTGGTGCAGAAAGTTATCGTTTTTTAGCAGAAGAAGTGATACATAGGGGAGAGGAAGAATGGCAGTAAAAAGAGGAGCATTGGGAAAAGGCCTGGACAGTTTAATTCCGGAAACAATTATCAAAACAGATGCAAAACAAAAGGGAAACGGTGATGGAGCAGTTCGGGTTAAGATAAATAAAGTAGAGCCAAACCGCAGTCAGCCGAGAAAAAATTTCGACGAGGATGCTTTGCTGGAATTGTCAGAATCTATAAAACAGTTTGGGGTATTACAGCCGCTGTTAGTACAAGAAAAGCCGGATTATTATGAAATAATAGCAGGTGAACGAAGATGGCGGGCAGCAAAAATCGCGGGATTAAAAGAAGTGCCTGTTATAATCTGTAAATATAATGATAAAGAAGTAGTAGAAATATCCCTAATAGAGAATATTCAGCGTGAGAACCTGAATCCAATCGAAGAGGCGATGGCATTTAAGCGTCTGTTAGAAGAATTTCATTTAAAACAGGACGAAGTGGCAGAACGCGTCTCCAAGAGTAGAACAGCGGTCACGAATTCCATGCGTTTACTGAAATTAGATGAGAGAGTTCAGCAGATGATCATAGAAGAAAAGATTACTACAGGTCATGCCAGAACTCTGCTTGCATTTGAAGATCCGGAACAGCAATTGGCAGTGGCAAACGAGGTATTTGATAAAAAGCTGAGTGTAAGGGAAACTGAGAAACTTGTCAAACAATATCAGAACCAAAAGCAAAAGATCGCAGTGGAACCATTGCGGGATGAGGTTATCTATAAGAATATAGAGGAGAAAATGAAATCAATCATTGGTACAAAGGTTTCCATTAATCGTAAGGATAACAACAAAGGAAGGATAGAGATTGAATATTATTCCAGCGAAGAACTGGAACGAATAATGGAGTTGTTTGAATCTATTCAATAGACTAAAGGAGGAACATAATGGACATACTTGAAATGTACGGAATAGATCCGTTTTATTTAGTTGCAGGCATAGCGGCTTTTTTATTGATACTTATAATCGTACTATTTATTATACTAATTACTACCAATAAAAAGTTAAAAAAACTAAAGATGAATTATGAAGCATTTATGCAGGGAGAAAATGGAAAATCACTGGAAAGCTATTTTCTGAAACGCTTTGGAGAAATCGATGAATTAAAAGTAACCGATCTGAAGCACGAAGAAGAAATTCATAAAATCGTGGAAAATATGAAATTAACTTATCAAAAATTAGGAGTCATAAAATATAATGCGTTTAGCGAAATGGGTGGAAAGCTCAGTTTCGCCATAGCGATGTTGAACCAAAAAAACGATGGGTTTATTTTAAATGCGATGCACAGCAGTGATGGCTGTTATACTTATGCGAAAGAAATCGTGAACGGAGAATCCTTCATTGTACTGGGAGAAGAGGAAAAACAGGCGTTAGATATGGCATTGCAGGCTGATCTAATGAAAAAGTAAAAATTATGTTAACTTCAAGTCAGACTAGTCCGTACATGGTCAGATTCTGAGGTAGACGTTCAAAAGCAGGCAAAAAGTAACAAAAGCAAGCCGGCATCAGCCAATCAGATAATGGGTAATTAGGAAAGGATACAACGTCCAATCAAGGGCCCGGGACAAAATTTAGATGGAAATACTCAGATAGAGTCCCGGGTCAAACAAGAAAAACAAGCTATTTAGATTTTACTTGTAAAATAAAAGATCCTATTATATAATGAATGAAATAAAGAATATGAAAATCTTTGTTTGGCGGATGTTCTTTCGACTATTGATGATAGGAGAGAGAATTTTTTTAACGAAACATTTTAAAGCAGCCCCTATAATAATAGAAATTAAGAAAGCATGATGCGGGAGGTAGCATATGCATCAATATTTAAGGGCAATCGGATTCAGTGATGTTACAAAGCAGGATATGGAAACCCTGGTGAAAGATACATGGGACCATTTTGAATATCATGAGATAGTAAATGAAGGCGAGAGTATGAATTTCGCTGAAGTTTCCAAACCGTTTGCGGAACAGATGGGAATCGCCATCAGAGGCGAGTACACAAGTGAAGATGAGTTTGAGTGGGAGTATTATTATCCATATTTTAAGGGTGAGGGAATCACATCCACAGAAGAAGTGACTGTGGAGCGTCATGCAGACGGGGATGCCTATTCCGGAGTATGTGATGATGTGAAGATCGGTGTCACCCTGATTTTTTATCTGCAAAATATTGCAGAGTATTTGAATCATATTGGCGATCACAGTCTGAATAGAAGTTATACAGTCACACTGTCGGGTCTTTCTAACAGTGGGAAAATATTGCTTCCTATCAGCAAGAACGAATCCCAGATCAAAAATGACAGGGAAGCCAGTATCAACAGGAATAAACTGATCGCCGCGGCCAGAAATGGAGATGAGGACGCCATCGAGAGTCTCACACTGGAGGATATGGATATGTACTCCATGATCTCCAGAAGAATTATGTATGAAGATGTTCTCTCTATCGTGGATACTTACTTTATGCCATATGGAGTGGAATGCGATCAGTATTCAATCATGGGTGAAATACTGAATTATCAGCTGGTGGAGAACTCTATTACAAAAGAGGAGATCTATATTCTAACATTGGATTGCAATGAACTGACGTTCGATATATGTATCAATAAGGATGATCTGGTGGGCGAGCCGGAGAGTGGGCGCAGGTTCCGAGGAACGATCTGGCTGCAGGGCAGTATTAATTATGAAGAGTAGATAAGATAGAACGTTAGATATTTCAGCAGCATCAAGAAGTGGTATCATGAATTTATGGTTCAAGGTTTTTACAAATTTTATAAAAATAAAATTCGAAGGTTGACTAAATCATAAATTAACAGTAAAATATAAGTTGCCGGTAATTATCGGCCTATAATTGTTTCCGTAGCTCAGCTGGATAGAGCGACCGCCTCCTAATAATCAGGTCATCAAAGTCCTGGGAGGCGGATCGCTCCATCCTTGACCATGAAAAATCGAATATGTCTCCGTAGCTCAGTTGGATAGAGCACACGCCTCCTAAGCGTGGGGCCGGCAGTTCAAATCTGCCCGGGGACGCCATAAATGCCGTAACCGCAAGAGGTTGCGGCATTTTCCTTATCTTTTTTCGCTACGAGGATTAGAACAGATTTCCTTTTTATCATTGGTTAGAGTGGAGACTTCTTACTCCCATCTGCTCAAATTTCCATCACAGGACTCGAACGATTTTTATGCCAAACTTGAAAAAATTGCTCATTTTGCTAATGAGCACTGCCGCAGCGTTTTGTGTCGTCTCATGCCTTCCTGTGTATTTATGCACCAATCAGTTTTTTTGCTAACTGGTTCATAATCTGTTCTCCATACTGCTCAACAAACTTTTTCGTGAAGGCATCCATGAGTTCGGGTTTAGCATCCAACTGCTTCAGCAGAATTTCAGAGTCAGGTTCAGCAGCGGCGCTTTCTGCGCGAAGCCTTTGCTCAACGCCGCGCAAATCCGCGTTCGCATAAAAGGCCATTTCGAATTTCTGGGCGTTGACCTTCCGATCCTCATCCAAGATGTGTGCGTAAACCTGGGTAACCATGTCGCTTTGTGCATGACCGGTATCACCCTGCGTTGCCTTAACATCTCCCTTATTGATTTTCAGCTTATAAGTTGTGCTGGAGTGACGGAGAGAATGAAAAACAACATTTGGAAGACCAGCGGATTTTTTCAATCGTTCAAACTGATTTCCAATAATCCGATCTTCACAGGGGCGGCCCGTTTCCTGCGCCAAAACCAGATTGTAGTCGATATAGTCATCGCCCATAAACTCCTTGAGCTTGTCCTGCTTCTCTTTCCATTCCCGCAAGATAAAGGCAAGAGTTCGCGGAATCCAAACCTTACGAATGCTGCTTTCTGTTTTAGGCTTTTTCAAAACGAGCCGCGTAGAAGACTTCCCGCCCATCAAGCGCGGGAATACAAAGAGGATGTCCTTTTCGCCAACTGCGTTGATAGCCTTCTGGTCAACACGGGCCAGCTCTTTTTCAATCCAGACGAAGGCATCATCCCGAGCGATTTCTTCATCTGATATATGAACACAGTCCCATGTAAGGCCGGTGATTTCGCCCATCCGCATGGAGCAGGCAAAGGCCAGGTTGATTGCGACATACAGCTTTCCATCCGAGCAGTGGTTGAGAGCATCTCGAATAATATCGGCAGTCCAGATGGCTCTGACCTTTTTCTCCCGCTTGGGCAAGATTGCATCCTCGAACGGATTTTTACCAATAATGTCCCAGCGGACAGCCTGATGAAATGCACAGCGCATCAGCTTAATAATCTTTTCAATGGTGCATGGCGTAACAAAGTCTGTCCGTGCATGTCTGTATGGAGTTTCGATTGGAGGCGTTTTCTGCAGCTTCTGGATGAATTGGTCCACTGACCTGCGATTGATGTCCTGCACAATTTCGTCCCCAATCAACGGGTTAATGTAATTGCTGATTAAGCCATTATTAGAAGCATAAACAGACAGTCCCCATCTTTTGGTTCCATATAGTTCTACAAAGTCTCGCAGAAAATCTTTTACGGTCAGTTCACTGGGCGGAATAAAAGTGCCGTTATTGATCTCATTTTCCACCGCGGCTTTCCGCTTCAACGCCTCTTTTTTGGTTATAAAAGTTTCCCACTTCTGTTTCTTCTCACCTTTTGAGTCATCATAGGTGTAGACAACAGCATATTTCTTACCGCGTTTCTGTATTGATGCCATAGTTGTAGGCTCCCTTCCAAATCAATCGGAACCATCAAGCCATTCGTCAAAGGACTTTCTGGAAATCCTCAATTTAGTCCCTATGCGTACAGATTTGAATGCTCCGCTGGCGCACAGGTTATAAATGGAGCGTTTGCTGACGCCCAGGATCTCAGCAGCCTCTGAAACGGAATAGCTCCGTTTTTCTGCATTATTCCGATCTGTGTTTTCAAGAAATTGTTTATCAGCCACGAATAGCCTCCTTTCTGTGTGGCCGACAAAGAAGCCTACGATTCCCTACATATATCATATACGCTTTCTCTGCCGCCACATCAACAAAAAAGTAAAAAACAAGGCGTTCGATTCCAAATATTTAAGTAAGCTGTCCCAGGTCACTTCCTGCGCCGGGGCTTTCCGCCGCGTATTGCCAGGGCCTGCTATGCAGTATTTCAACCGTGGGTGAGCACACAAAGTCTCCGCACACTATCCGCGCTCCCTGTATAACCCCTGAAACAGAGTTATTCTTTTTTCAAAGTACAAAGGCGTACAGATCAGCATGGAACATCCTGCTATATCTGTACGCCCTATAAATAGGAAAATGGTGCAGGAATTTCTGCACACATTACATGCTTTCTCAAAAACTTTTGAGAAAGTAAAAGCACTCGCCCGAAACACTAAATATAGATATTCATTCTTGACTAAATCAATATATTGTGCTATCCTGTACTTGTAATTGATTTTTGTGCGTTCCCCATGTGGGATACAGATCTTGTATCTGTACGGCAAGGCTCAAAGCCCTGCATTGCACACGCAGTTAAGATTGTATTTGTGCCAGTAGTATTGCTGCGCCCATTCGGGCCAGTATATTACTGGCTTTTTTTATTTTTCGGGGTTTCCCCATCAGCGAGGATGACATTGGTTCATAGGCAACTATGGACAACAGGCGTTTTGCCCTTTGTCATGCTCGCTTTTTTGTCGCCCAAATGCCGGAAACGGCTTTGAGGATATATCAAACTACAGAAAGGCAGGTAACACGCATGAATGTAAAAAAGCGAAGGCAGGAGCCTATGGCAAAAAGGAAATGGCCTTTGGAGAACTGGCAGCATCAGAAGGTGCCCAAATCCAGCCAAGTCCATAGTCCAATGATTCGAGTACACGCTATTCCCCGCCGAACACGGAGGGGGTGCTAAAGATGCCGGCGAGCAATGTAGCCGCCGAAAAGCGAAGTCAACCCCAAATTTTGGTGGAAACGGCGGGCCTGTCCGAAGAGGAATGGCTTGCATACCGCCGGAAAGGGATTGGCGGCAGTGATGTGGCGGCTCTGCTGGGAATTTCACCCTGGCGGACGGCAAGAGACCTCTACTTTGACAAGTTGAATATCGTAGCGGTCGAAGATAATGAGGACAACTGGGTTGCTCTGGAAATGGGGCACCTGTTGGAGCCGTTGGTGGCGAAGATATTCCAACACCGCACAGGGTACAAGGTCTATCAGATCAAAAAAATGTTCCAGCACCCACAGTATTCGTGGATGCTGGCCGATGTGGACTATTTTGTGGAATTGCCGGATGGCAGTACCGCAATTCTGGAGATTAAAACGACAAATTATAACGCAAGGGATAACTGGTGGCTAAACGGTGAAGAAACTGTTCCCGTCTATTATGAAACCCAAGGGCGGCACTATATGGCTGTCATGAATGTGGACCGCTGTTTCTTCTGCTGCCTGTATGGCAACAACGAGGAAGAAACCATTATTCGTGAAATCCGGCGGGATGAGTCCTATGAGGAGGAGATGATTTTCCTGGAGCAGTATTTCTGGGAAAACCATGTTCTTACCAGGACGCCGCCGCCTTATACCGAAGATGGTGATCTGGTGCTTGAAAGCGTGCGCCGGCATACGGGCTCCGCGGATCAGGATGCCCCCGTTGTAACGCTTGATTTGAGCCTGACAGCCAAATTGATGCGCTATCTCCAGCTCCAAGAGCAGAAGAAACTCACGGAAGCAGGCAGCAAAGAGATCGAGGCGGATATGAAGCGGCTGAAGGCGGCGCTGGTTGCGGAAATGGGCAAGAGCTGCAAGGCCGTTTGCCAACAGGATGGGGTGAACTATATTGTCACCTACAATCCAGTGAGAACGCCCGGCATTGACAAAGACAATCTGATACGGCTGAAGCTGGACCACCCTGATATTTACGAGCAGTATGTAACCGTTTCAGAATCCCGAAGGTTCAGTGTGAAAATTGATACCAAGACGGCATGAGAAAGGAGGAAAATGATTTGATCCATAGAGGAACTTATGATGGGACAATTTACTATAATCCTGCAAATAAGTTCTGCATCATCAGTGTAAAAACCGCGGAGAAGGATGTACCCGAAGAAGCCAGGTCTACCCGCCGACGCAAGGATCATCTGATTCGGTTTGTGGCAACCGGCTACGAACTGCCCCGCACAGATGCGGTAGAACTGGAACTGGATGGCGAATGGAAAAAAGGAAAGTATGGGATGCAGCTTCAGGTGGAGCAGTGGCATGAAATTGTCCCTCAAACCAAGAGTGGAGTGGAAGGCTATCTGGCCTCTGGTCTTATCAAAGGCATTGGGCCGGCGCTCGCCAAACAGATCGTATCACGCTTCGGCGTGGAGACACTGGACATTCTGCAAAATCGCCCGGAGCGGCTACTGGAGATCAAGGGCATCACGGAGAACAAGCTGGAGGCCATCAAGACCTCATATGCAGAGAGCCGGATGTTGCAAGACCTGATGACGCTGCTCTCCCCGTTCAAGATTACACCGAAAACAGCGCAGAAGATTTATCAGTTTTTCGGCCCGGCCAGCGTGGACATTTTGAAAAAGAGTCCGTTTGAGCTTTGCCAAATATCCGGTTTTGGCTTTTTAAGGGTGGATGCCATCGTTCAGAAAAACGGAGGCGACCTGCGCGCCCCTATGCGAATCAAAGGCGCCTTGTTCTGGGCGTTGGAGGATAGCAAGGGGAAAAACGGACATTTGTTTTTGACCAGTGAGGCTTTGCAAAAAGAGGCGCTCCAATTACTCAACGCTAAAATCCCTATTCCTTCGCTTCGGCTCCATGCACAAGAGGTCAGCGATGTCCTCGAAGATATGATCCTGCATGGAGAGGTCGTATCCGTCAAAGGAGACATTTATCTTCCCCGTGTGTTTGCACAAGAGGATGAAACCGCCCGCCGGATTGCGATGCGTGTGGTGGAGCCTCCTGCTCCGGAGAAGATCGAACAAATTTTGGAGCAGGTCAAACGAGAAATTGGATTGGCGCTGTCCTCAAAACAGGAAGCGGCTGTGTATGCAGCCTATCGCCACAATCTTTCCATCATCACAGGCTCCCCGGGCACCGGCAAGACAACCGTGCTGAAAACAATTTTGGAGGTCTACCGCCGCCTGCATCCCCAGGGAGAGATCGCCTTGATGGCGCCGACAGGCCGAGCCAGCCGGCGTATGGCGGAAAGCACCGGGGTTGATAAGGCCAAAACGCTGCACAGCATTTTGGGGCTCGCCAGCGAGGAAGATGAAATAAAACGCAACAACACCCAAGAGCCGCTTTCGGCCGATTTGATCATTGTGGACGAGTTTTCCATGGTGGACATGTGGCTGGCAAATAAATTTTTCTCACGCATCAAAGGTGGAGCACGGGTCATTCTTGTCGGAGACCCGGATCAGCTTCCCAGTGTAGGCGCCGGGAATGTGTTCCGCGAACTGATTGACTGCGGCCTTATCACCGTGACGGTGCTGGATCAGATTTTCCGTCAGTCCAAGGACAGCCTGATCGCCTACAACGCCAAATTCATTAACGAAGGCAACACCAAGCTGTACTACGGCCAGGATTTCGTTTTCATGGCAAGCAACAATCAGGCGGAAGCCGCTGAACGAATTGTTGCCCGCTACTGCCGGGAGATCGAGGAAAGTGGGATTGACCGGGTGCAGATCCTGTCGCCTTTCCGCTCGGATGGCGCGGCCTCTGCGGAACAGCTCAACGAAGCGATCCGCGAAGTGGTTAACCCGTTCCGTTCCGCCGAGGAAGAAATCAAAATCGGTGTCAAGGTATTCAGGGTCAATGACCGGATCATGCAGACCAAAAACACTGCCAAGGTATCCAATGGCGACCTGGGATTCATCCGCTATATCAAAAATGATGAAGATGGAACTCGCGTTGGACTTGACTTCGGTGTGGGCCGTGAGTTGGAGTACGGCATAGAGGATATGGTCAATCTGGACCTCGCCTATGCCACCACGATTCATAAAGCAATGGGCAGCGAGTACGATACGGTCATTATGCCGCTCTTAAAGGCACATACTGTCATGCTCTATCGAAATCTGCTCTACACTGGCATTACCCGCGCAAAAAAGCGTGTGGTGCTCATCGGTCAAAAGCAGGTACTGTTCATGGCAATCCATCGCAACGAGATCGGCAAACGCAACACGCTTCTGGGTGAGCGCATCCACCTGTACTATAAGGCGTACGCCCGGCGGGCCGGTATTCCCGTTCCGGCGGACTTGGAAAAAGAATTGAAGCACGCAGGCTAAAAATGTGACGCAAGGTGCAGAAAAATGCCCAGCGTCCCCTATTTATTATACAGGAAGGAGTTTATGAAGATGAGTGACAACAACAATAATGCAAAAACGATGTACGAGGCCGTTCCTGCCGCTGCGGAACTGAACAAGGTACCGGGGTTTGATCCGCTGAAGTTCCTCCGGCGTGCCGGGGACTCCATGAAATTGGACTTACCCTATCAGAAACTCTGGTTCCGAATGGCACACCCCAACGGGCGTATGCGTCTGACGGCCATGAGGATCACAGAGCAGATGGCGATTTTCGAGGCCAAGGTATTTCTGGACCGCAGTGACGCGGAGCCGTTCAGCGTGAGCGTTGCCCAGCAGACCATGCAGGATAGCAGGGACTTTGTGAAGGCAGCTCAAAATGAGGCGTTGAGCCAGGCCCTTTCGGACGCTGGATTTGGCATCCAGCTTGTGAGCGCCGACACTCATGCCGCTTCCGTACAGAAAGCGGCGCCTGTGAGTAAAACGCAGCCCTCTGCCATTACTCCGCCTGTGAACACTGTGTTGCCGCAGGAGCCCTCCAGCGCCTCGCAGAAGGCCGCTGTTCTTTCCGAGGGTAATTCCGTTTCCGGGGGCACACAAACGCCACAGAGGGCATCTGAAAACGCAGAAACAGCAAGAACGAAGATTCAGCCTGCAGCAACTCCGGCCCATGAGCAGAGTTTGCCGGTAAGCCCTACTACAAACACGGATACACTGCCAGCGGGATTCGCACCAACGGAAGAACAGCCGGAAAACAGTAAGGCGGCGGAGGAATTACCAATTCATCTCCCTGCGGAGGAACTGCCAGTTCAGCGCCCTGCAGAGGATCTGACGGCCACCAAGGAGGCACAGGAGGTCCCGGAAGCCGAAATCGTGCAAGAGGCCCCTGCATATACCCCGGATATGCCTGTAGAGGATATTCTGAAGGTGATGACGCTGGAACAGGCACAGGAGGTCGTTGTGGACAGCGGTGTGTGCCGGGGGCTGACTATTGCAGAAGTGGCGAAGAAGCGGCCTGTCAATCTGCGTTTCTATTTGACTCCGGGCAACAAAAGCAAGGACAACATCGTTCGGGCCGCCGCTCAACTGGTCCTCAATTCACTTCAGAAGGCCGGTTGATGCAAAGCCCCAGCTCGGGTATGAAGGGAGGAATGACAAATGGGCTCATACCCGGATGAATTTCCTTTCGGCATCATGGAAGTTGTCAATCTATTAAACCTGCGCATCAGGCGTCAACAGGCGAACAGCGTCTATGTGGACTGCCCGTTCTGCGGTGACCGCCGGGGACGGATGAATGTCAATTTCGTCAAGAATGTCTGGCGGTGCAACCACTGCGATGCACATGGCGGAATGCTGGCGCTGTATGCTAAACTTAACCATACGACTACATCCGATGCCTACTGGGAGATTGCAGAAGCTCTGTGTGACAATATCCAAGAGGAACACGCACGCTCCGGGAATGAAGCCCAACAACGGCCGGCCAGCCCATGCCCTTCAACTTCGGAGGCCTGGGCTGCCCCTGCCGGTCATTCTTCTTCCGAGCGAAAAACAGTACCACAGTCGAATAAGGCCAGTCCAGCGGAGATCCACCAGACGCTATCCCTGCTGCTTGCTCAACTTACGCTGCGGCCGGCACATCGGGAACATCTGCGCTCCCCAAAACGCGGGCTGTCTGATGAACAGATTGACGCACTGGGATTTAAGAGCACCCCACCGCCTTTTCTATGCCGGTCTATTACAGAACGGCTGATCAAGCAGGGATGCAAGGTGCAGGGAGTGCCGGGCTTTTACCAGGATAACGGTGGACATTGGACTATGGCTTTTTATCAAAAGACAGCCGGCATCCTGATCCCTGCCATCGGCTTTGACGGCATGTTGCAGGGATTCCAGATCAAACTGGATATACCGCTGAAAAACAAGGATGATCCGCCGGAAAAGCCGGGAGCAAAATATATCTGGTTTTCGTCTTCCTCAAAAAAGGGCGGGACAGGATCGGGCAGCCCGGTACATCTGGCAGGAAATCCATCTGCCCGTGTCGTTTATGTGATTGAAGGTCTTTTGAAGGCAGACATCTCCCATTGTCTGACCGGGCGCACTTTCGCCGCGATTGCCGGCGCCAATAACACCAGTCCGTTGGACGCTATGTTCGCGTTGCTGGCGCAGAGTGGTACAGAAGAGATTATCGAAGCCCATGACATGGACAAGTACAACAACAAAATGACCATGGCCGGGGCATCCAAAATTTACTTAATGGCGCAAAAGCACGGCATGAATTGCCGGCGGTTGACTTGGAATCCCAATTATAAAGGGTTTGATGACTGGCAGCTGGCTTTGCGCCAGGGCAGTCAGCGGCAAAAGGAAATTGAAAAGTTGAGTTTCAAAGAGCAGTATCTGCGCGGGCTGTGCGAGCTGGCCCACATTGAGGACTGCGTGGAACAGTGGCAGCACCGGGCCGAGCAAGACATCGGACTGACAGAGTATCTGGGGCTGACGGGGGAGGAACATAAAACCTTCCTGTGCGGCGGCCGGGACGCTCTTGCCGCCCTGTTGGAGCCACAGCGGCGAAAACAAAGGTTTGTACTTTATCAACTTCAACTGGACGAAGAGAACGCGATCCCATTTGCTTTCAAGGATATTACAGCGTTAAAAGCGGCTGGTTATGAACAGCCGCCTGCGGCGATGTACTATGTGGCAGGAAGTGGAGAAATCTACTGTCCAGCGGAGGAATCGGATGACGCATTTTTGAAGCGCCTGTTTGCCGACTGCCGGGAGCGGCTGCCTGAAGGCTGCCGCGGGCGGCCGATGGCGATTTCCGATGTAGTGGAACTGAATCATGGTACCAAGCGGGCGTATTATTATGTAAGCGGACAAGACCAGTTTAGACAAGTAAAGTTTTCCCCTATGCTCGCAAAGAAGGAAATTCCAGAAAAGACACAAGAGAGGTTTTGATGGTTGTCGTGAGTGAGACAAAGGAGAGCCAGCTTTTGGCGCTCCTGGAGCAATGCGTCCATCTGGACGCTGATGTGCGGCCCCGTACAGAAAAAGGCTTTTTTACGGTGACGGTTCCGCCGCCGTGGAACGGTCCGGCGCGCAGGGCGGCTCAAGCAGTGCAGGATCAAATCAAGGAATGGTCAAAGCAATATCCGAATGTGGTGTGTTACTGCTTTGACAGCTACAGTACATTGGTTTATGTGCTGTAAAACAATGTGGCAAAGGCATGGGATGGGCATTGGCCTGTTCCGTGCCTTTTTTATGAAACGACGGAAAGGAGATCACTATGGGATATTTTTCAGAAATGGCGCTGAACAAGCAGGAGGAGCTCGGGCTTCCCGCAGAACAAGTACCGGCTGGAGACGCCTTTGAGGATGAGGAAACTTTTGACGAGCTGCCGGTGCCGTCGGACAGCCGTTCAGCGACTTCCCCTGTCGTGGAAACGCCGCCATCGCCCGCATTTGATGCAGACGATGAGGCCGAGGAATTGGAAGACATGAACGGAGACAATGCTTCCGAGGCAGCGGACACGGATGGGGACGATGCCGGTAAAGAGCAGGAGGCGCCCGCCAAGGCCGATGCAGCCACCGATGCGGACGAGGAAAAACGCCGTGCCGAGCATGAGGCGGCTGAAGCCAAGCGTAAAGCAGAATGGGAAGCCCGGCAGGCTGAAAAGAAAAAGGCCGAGCAGGAGCAGCTGGAGCGTCTGGCCGCGATGAGCGACGACGAGGTGGTGAACGCCTCCATGCAGCGGGTCAGCGCAGATACAGAAAAACTGACCCGGCGCAACATGAAAGAGTGTGTGGCAGAATTTATCCAGACCAAGTGCCTGGAGGATATTGCTTTCGCACGCCTCACCATGCACCCGCGCAAGTCAATGATCCACTGTTTCCAGTACATCAGCCGCAAGGCGTGGGACTACATTCAGGATGAACTCAAAGCAAGCGGCATTCAGCCAGGTCCGGGCAGCCAAGGGTATGGTTGTGATGTTCCGGACGATCTGTGCTACCAGTGGGCAGAGGATTATTTCCGCGACCCAGACGCCAAAGAGGATCATGAGAAAGAAGAAAAGTTTGTACCGAACCCCTACTATGGAAAAGATTTCGCCAGAACCACCAAAAAGAAGCAGAAGGAAAAGAAAAAGGCAGAAGCCAAACCGAAGCCTGTGCAGAAGGAAAAGCCTGCCAACGATGGTCAGCTGTCGCTGCTGGATCTCGGCATGGCAAAGGCAGGTTAAGGGGGTGCAACATGATTGCATATAAAGGATTTCTTCCTGGCCTGATTTGCCGAGACTACCAGTTTAAGATGGGACTCAATGTAACAGAAAAGGCCAACTGTGCTCATAATGGGTTTCACTGTGCTGAGGACCCATTGGATTGCTTGAGCTATTACGGAGATATAAACCACGCAGAATACTATATTGTCGATGCTGGTGGAGACATTGACGAGGATGATGTCGATTCCAAAATTTCCTGTACAGAGTTGACAATTTTGAAACGGCTAACAAAAAAAGAACTTTTCCTCCATGGCCTTGCTTTTATGGCAGACCACCCGAAGCGGAAGTGGAACAGCAATATAAAGGCGGACAAAGCTGAAGCGTGGAATGGCTATGCAGCGGTGCGCGGCGCCGACCCTATTGCAAAAGGGACTCGGAACGGAGATGTACTTGCTTTTGCAAAAGAGGACGGCACTACCGGCGGCATCCAGCAGATCGTGGTGGCGGAGATTGACGGGAAAACGCTCCAACCAGGAATTTGGTATGGAGTGGAGCTTGAAAAAAGGATGGTGAACTAAATTGAAGAAATCTGCACTTCTGGCAATGCCGAAATTGACGGCAACGCCGGAGATGAAACAGGCAGCAATAGCGGATGAGCCGAAACAGCATGAAGGCCCCTATGGCTATCGCTATGTTGAACGGACCTACTATCCATATATGAACTGCGTCGTTCAGGATGGCATCCTCAAAGCGGCTTTTTATCTGCCGGAACATCTGCGGCTGGATGGCAACAATCCTGCTTATGAAGTGTTCCTTGACAAGAAAGCGCACCAGTTTCTGACTTACGACCATTTAGAGAAAAAATGGCGGGACGCCAAACTGGACAGGCTGAATTGGCCGGGGAGAAACTATTATGCCACCTGCTGGGCCAGTGAGAAAGATGCTGCCGTAGTACAGGACTATCTTTGTGGGGAACGCGGCGGTGATCTCGGTATCCTTGATTTTCAGAGAAATGTACGGGACGAACAGTTGGAGCAGAGGCATAAACGAATTACCGGCGCGTGGGATCAGGATCTGGCTCAGGTGCCTGAACTGCCCAAGGATTGGACGCGCTGGATTGATAAGGTGGCTGTGCGGGAAAATTTCATCTTCTATCGCTATAAACGCGGCGGAGCCCAAAACGGTTATTGTACCTTTTGTGGGAAAGAGGTCCCTATATCCGGGCATCCATATCACAATAAGAAAGGACGCTGTGCCTGCTGTCGGCATCCCATTGTATTCAAAGCCCTGGGGCGCGCCGGGTATATTCGGACAGAAAAGGACTATGCTTATCTGATTCAGCGGTGCAAGGATGGCTTTGTTCTCCGTGAATTCTGGGCAGAGAGGACTTACTGGAAAGACAGTCTGCCCTCTGGAAAGCCTTACTGGCATGAGTTTCGCCGTTCGATTTATGACCGCAGCGGAGAAATACGCTCTTACTATTGGGGCGTGTATTGCCAGCGGGAAACGCGATGGATTGCCGGTAACCCCTGTTACTATGGTTACTGTGGCGATCAGACAGGCAGGGTTTATGGCAAGAGCCTTCCCTGCATGGAACAAAAGGAGCTGTTCGGCACTGGCCTTGTGCAGTGGGTACGCACCCATCCGGTGACTGATCCGGAAAAGTATTTGGCTGTTTGGAAGCGGATGCCGAAGATGGAGCAGATTTGGAAGGCAGACTTGCCGAGGCTGACAAAAGAATGCTTTGAACATTGTGATTCTGTGCGGGAACGGATACTCTATCCGAATGAGCCGCGCTTGATTCGGGCCTTGGGATTAGACGGTCCCAAATTCCGCCGTCTGCGGCAGATGAATGGCGATACGGAAGACCTGGCATGGCTGCAGCTTGAAAAGCGGACCAATCAATGCATACCGGATGAACTGTTTCGCTGGTTTAAAAAAGAGCGGATCAGCGCCAAAGATATTCTGTTCATCGCGGACCGCATGAGTCCGATTCAGATCCGAAACTATCTGCAAAAACAGAAGCCGTATTTTGACGGAAGCTGTCGGCAGGCGTTGACTACATGGCAGGACTACCTTGCTATGGCAGAGCGTCTGCATATCGACACCAGCGATGAAATTATCTATCGTGCGCGTAAATTGCGTCAGCGGCATGATGAACTGGTTATCCAGTGTGAGGCTGGAAGCCTGGAGCTTCAAGCAGAGAACATGGACAAGAAGTACCCCCATGTTCGCTCCATCTGCGAGGAATTGCAGAAAAAGTATGCCTATGCAGATGAGGATTATCTGGTCATTGCCCCTCAAAATACTTTCGATATTATCAAAGAAGGGCGGATGCTTCACCATTGTGTCGGGAATGACGGCGCCGGCGAGCGGTACTATGACCGCATCGAGCGCCGGGAGAGCTTCATCATGTTTTTGCGCCGAGCGGAGGAACCAGAAGATCCCTATTACACACTGGAGATTGAGCCGGACGGCACTGTGCGGCAAAAACGCACGCTGTTTGACCGCCAGCACGAGGACATTGAGCAGGCGACGGAATTTCTGCAGAAGTGGCAAAAAGTCATTGCGGCACGGCTCACAGGCCAAGACTTGAAGCTGGCCGCACAGAGCCGCGTCTTGCGCAACGAGGAGTTTATCCAGATGAAGAAAGATCGGGTGGTCATCCATACCGGGCATCTTGCCGGCCATTTGCTGGCAGATGTGCTTTTGGCTGACCTGATGGAAAACAAAGAAGTCGTGCAGCAGCAGGAACTCCCTGCGGCGGCATGATGTAAGTACAATGGCCGGGCGTCCTTTGAGGGCGTCCGGCCAACTGTTGCAAGGAGGCTTTATGAGAAAAACTTCTTTTGAGTACCACATCCACGGTTACCGCTATGCACCGGAGAGCTTCCGCATCTATAAAGGACTGCCGGGGCAGGAAAAGACGGAGCTCCCCCTGTCGGATGAGCAGCGTTATCAGATGGGGTATCTTTATCTGACGCAGGGCATCAAGAGCGCCGTAGACTATGTGAAGCATATCGAGCGGGAGCGGGAACGCAAGTGCCGCCTGTATATGACCTACGGCTTTATGCTCAAAGAAAACCCGCGCAGTTATGTGTACTGTGCGGACCTGCGATGCAGGGAGAACGACCCGCCGACGGTGCGCCTGCAGACCCTGCGCGCATTCCGGGAGCATCTGGCCCAGAGCGGAGGCTGTATTGAGCAGAGCGTGGAGTGCGAACTGGATGGGCGTTACCGCCCTATCCATACGCGAAAGAATTATGTGACTGCGGACTTTGACCGGCCCATTGTGGTCTGGCTGAATATCAGATAGAAGGAGAAGAAAATGAAACAGATTGGAAATTTAGCAATCGTCTGCGCCCAGCGGCCTGATGTGTTGATGCAGATTTACGGTGGGACCGTGAGCATCCATGTGGGCGAAGGGCCGGAGCGGGCCACCCTCTCCACTGCGTGGGAGGATGACGACGCCATTCAGGACATGATCAGGGAATTAAACTTTGGGCGCTATGCCGCCCATCCACGGAAGAAGGAAGAAGGTGCAGCATGATTAAAAATTTGAATCAGCTCAAACGCAGGTTGCGGCCGGGCACACGCTTGGAGGTTACCGGCCACTGCCGGCCCGGATGCATCGGCCAACTGCGGGAGGTCACATGGGTCAATACCCAGGGTGTTTACACCAAAATTCTCAATCCGCCCGATCCTCGCATCAATGCGGCAAACGATGGGCGGGGCTCCATAATGTGGTGGGGTGCAGCCAGCACCTGGTCATTTGAGGACGGTGTGTGCAGTTCATATACGAATCAAAGGAAGACGGCGGAAACTCTGATTATGGCGTTCCGCGTTTTGGATAAGGAGGCGGCCTGATGGAACAGAATACTTTGAGAAAGCAACGGGAGTTGACCGACCGGCTCAACCGCTACTGCAACGAATACTATAACTACAACAATCCCAGCGTCAGTGATGAGGTCTATGACCGGCTCTTTGACGAACTTCACAAACTGGAGCAGGAAACGGGTATCCAGATGTCGGACTCTCCCACTGTTACCGTGGGCTATCCCGTGGTAGGCAAGTTGGAGAAAACCGCCCATAAAATCCCGCTCCTTTCTCTGGATAAAGTAAAAAGCAGCGTGGATTTGTGCCGGTTTATGGGCGAGCATCAGGTGATGTTCATGCTCAAATTGGACGGCCTTACCATCAAACTGACCTATGAGAACGGCGAACTGGTGGAAGCGGCCACACGGGGCGATGGTGATGAGGGTGAGATTGTCACTCACAACGCCAGAGCAATCAGTGGGATTCCAGCCCATATTCAGTACCCGGGGCGTCTGGTAGTCACCGGCGAGGCGTTTATCCGTCCCAGTGATTTTGAGCGTCTGAATACTTCGATAGTGGATGAGAATGGTGAAACCTACAAGAATGGCCGTAATCTGGCGGCTGGCTCGGTGCGCCTGCGGGATGCCGGCGAGTGCATGGAACGGTGCGTGACCTTCATGCCCTTCAATGTTCTGGAGGGTTTTGATGACCTGCCTCGCAAGTCAGAACGCCTCAAAGAGCTTCGGCCGCTGGGCTTTACCCCGTGCAAATATCTGGTGACGAAGCGGCCATTGACACAGGCGGAAACCGAGGACGGCATCAAGCAGCTGCAGCAGTATGCAAAAGACAGCGATATTCCCATCGATGGCATCGTTGTAACCTACAATGATATTGCCTTTTCCAAAAGATGCGGGCGCACAGGACATCACTATAAGGACGGTCTGGCGTTCAAATTTGAGGACGAGCTGTTTAAGACAACACTTCGTTCCATCGAGTGGACGCCGGGACGGACTGGTGAGATTGCGCCTGTAGCCATCTTTGCTCCAGTAGAAATCGAAGGATGCGAAGTGACACGGGCCAGCCTGCACAATCTGTCCTTCATTGAGGACCTGGAGCTGATGCCGGGCAACCGCATACTGGTCAGCAAGCGGAATATGATCATTCCGCATGTGGAGGAAAACATGGACAGGGGCGGTTTCAATCTGGAAGCGGCGTTCCCGCACCAGTGCCCCTGCTGCGGCCAGCCGACCCGCGTTCATGAAACCAAAGGGCGGGATGAAAACGGCAAGGAGCGGATCATCAAGACTCTGTTCTGCGACAATGCCACCTGCGAGACACGGAAACTCAAAAAGTTTGTCCATTTTGTCAGCAAGAAGGCGATGAACATTGAGGGGCTGTCCGAGGCGACGCTGGAAAAACTGATTGGCCGTGGATGGATTCACAGCTATCTGGATCTATACCGGCTGGATCAGCACCGGGATGAAATTATCCGCATGGAGGGCTTTGGCGTAAAGTCCTGGCAGCGCCTGTGGGATGCTGTCCAGCAGAGCCGCAACACCACCTTTGAACGGTATGTGATTGCCATGGACATTCCCATGATCGGCAACACAGCCAGCGGTGTTCTCTGCCGGGAGTTCCATGGCAGTCTTGAAGAATTTCGGGACGCGGTTTATACGGGCTATGACTTCCGCCAGCTCCCGGATTTTGGAGAGACGCTGCACAACAATATCCATGAATGGTTCTGCAATGAAGAAAATTTTTGTATTTGGGAGGAATTACAGATGATGATGAACATCCAGAAGCCGGCCGCGGCCAACAATCAGGCAGTCGGCCAGGACACTCCATTTGCCGGGAAGAACATTGTGGTGACAGGCAAAGTAGAGCCCTATACCCGCGATGAGATGAACAGCCTGATCGCCTCTCTGGGCGCTGTGGCCGGCAGTTCGGTGAGCCACAAGACCGATTATCTGGTCTGCGGCGAGAAGGCCGGCAGCAAACTGTCCAAGGCACAGGAACTGGGCATTCGGGTGCTGACGCCGAATGAGTTTTTCAATATGGCTGGTGTGGCTTAAAAGGAAACAGGTCAAAAAATAACAAGGGAGAGGGCTGCGGGTGCGGTCCTCCCCCTTCTTTATCAATAAAGGAGATGTTCAGCATGAAAGGCAGTTACTTTGTTCCGCAGGTGGGGCAGGTTTATCAAAACCGAAATGACAGGAGTTATCTGTGTCTGTCTGTGGAAAAAAGGTCCTTATTAAACGATACCACCGCACAGATGCAGAGAACTTCTGATGGATGGACTCTGACGGCTCATGGTCTTATCCGTTATGAAGATGGAACGATTGAGTGGAATTACTCTACTGGAGGTAGATGGAGCGAATCAAAGTGAGGAGGGAGCGAAGATGAATAACGAATTTCTGCCAGCCTACAAGGTATATCAACAGGTCATTGATCTTGAACTGTATTATGCGTTTGTAGATCTTGTCGTACACACCTCTCAAGAAGAAAAAGCCTGGGAGATCTATCGAAATATTGTGGACACGCAAATCTGGCAACAAAAGGCAGAAGGACAGAATTATTTTGAAGCATATAACCTCCGTTACCCCGGCGAGGTCCTGGAACGGTTTGAAGAGAAGCTGGGAAAAGATGTCCGCATTATTCGTGCGTTGGCGCTGGCGCTGGGGAAAACCCGTGCGCTTCAGTCAGACAATATGTTTGTTGGAAATCAGCGCGGCAGTTTTCTCCAGATGATCCGGCGGACTTCCAATGGAGATGTGTACCTGCAAGGGGCTCTTTATCTGTTGGAAACAGATATGCCCCGCCGACACGCCCTGCTGGATAAACTGGCTGCCACAGAATATGCCAAGACCGAGGATGCCTTGTTTGTCCTGTCTCTGTTCGATGATCAGGAGGAAGGGTACCGCACTATGCACAGCCAGCTTCTCCGATTGCTGGGGAAAGAACGCACGCTTTCCCTGCCTGAAAACTGCGGCGTACTGGAATGGTTGGTCCAGCATTATGCTCCGTATATCAAGTCGTATCGCGGAAAGTCAGATCTTGTTTTGCGAACACTGACGAAGTTTTTCAGAATGAACATGAAACCGGACAGCCGGGAGTTTTCAATCCTGACAGATGCCGGCTACAGCGGTGAGGAAATTATACTGACCAATTCCCTTTGTGTGTGGGCAGACAGAATCCGGGACAGGATCTCCTGGAACGGGACCACCGCAGAAAAAATCGCATCGGCGTGCTGCCAAATGCTCTTAAACCAACCGGATGGGCTGTCGGAAGGGCTCTATGCCTATGTTGGATGGTTGTTTGGCCGCTATGAAAGGTTTGCTGTCCAATACAATGGGTATCCAAATCTCTGGGAGGCGGTCAAAAAAGAACTCACACCATCCGCACCACAGACAATAATCTGGATGCTGAAAACCATCAAAAAGGAATTCCCGTATCGCTTTGACGCCTTTGCCCCCCAGTACGATATTCTGGCAAAAGAAGTGCCGCAAGGCGATTACTGGGAGCTGTTTACAGATCAGATGCTCTGCTCTTGCGGAAAAACGCCAATCGTTCAATGGCTGGCGAGATACCGGAAATTAACGGGCGTCGATTACTGTGATGGCTTTCAGGAATGGCATCGTTCCTCCGATAGAGCTTTTGCCCTGCTGGTAGAGAGAAAAGAAATCCGGCTGTGGCAATTTTTTGAACAGCATCAGGGAGACGGCCCCTCTGCGCAGCCGATGAAACTGCTCTTGGGGTATGCCATGAATATCTCCAGCTGGCAGGGCTTCCGTTTTGTACGGCGTCTGCTGCAGAAATACACCCCAGTGCAGCTCCAGAAGTTTTTTGGGGAGCGGTTTTTCTTTCATGAACTTTTTGTAAGGGGTAATCGATACAGCAGCAGAGATTATGAGCTTTTTATCAAACGCTCTTTCCTGACAGAAGAGCAGCATCGGCAGCTCTTTGAATGGATCGAGGCTTCTTTTTTCCAAATGGAGCCGAAATGCTATCAAGAGTTTATCTGGTGCGCTTTACAAGATTCGGATGTGCAGCGGCTATACGACAGGCGGCTGCTTGCGTCCGTTTTGCGAAGCCTTTTATCCAGCGGGAAGTACACAGGTGGCCGTGCGGACCATCTAAAGGAAAAATTCTACAGTAAGGAAGAGCTGGAAGCCGATCAAAAAGCCGACGCTGAAAAAGCGGAACGGGAGGAACGCCTTCGCCGGGAGCAGGAGCACCAGAAGAAATGCGAACGGTTGGAGCAGACCTATGACGGTACGATGTCTTCTCTAAAAGAGTTTACAAAAAGTTTCTATTACGATAGGGATGTGAAAGAAGCCCTGGATATGGTGTACGAAAAGCTGCGGGAACAGCCTGCGGGCTGCGCGGCGGCATTTGCAGCGGACGAATTAGAACAATTTTTCAAGTTGTGCGGTGATTTGGCACGATACAATCCAGGAGACGAACAGAAAATTTTGAATATGGCAAGAACAATGATGGGAGGTCTTGCGGCATGATCTATGCGGAAAAGCATTTATCTTTGTTGTCCCGAATGGGGCGCGATGGGCTGCAGCTGCGTTTCACTGGAGAATTTCCAGAAGAAATACTGGATCAAACCTGTAAAAAAATCGAAGATATGGGCCTGCAAGAGAAGCTCCGCAAGGAAGAAGCCACGCAGATCCAGAGGGAATTGATTCAAGTTCCAGAATTTGCAGAATTGTATCAGGCCCTGTGCGCACATGGAGTAGAGGTATCTGTCATCCATACGATGCTCCAATCGGCAAGAAGCTATCAGGAGCACTTGTCCCAATATCCGAAGGAACAGGTGCTGGAGGCGGCGGAGTTGAATCTCAAGCCTTCCCTGAAATTTGAGTACATGAAGCACTACCAGCCGCTGGTGCGGTATGAAGAAGAGGAGCAGGCCGTCGCAGACAACCTGGATACCTTCCCTGTTCTGGAGTGGCAGGAAATCTCTCCGCTGACGGAACATCAGCGTTCAATGATGCGTCTGCCGTTTCTTGGCACTTATCTATTCAACTGGCACGACCATGAGCGGAAGGCTGTAGAGCTGTTGGAGCAGAATCTGCCCCTTCAGAAAATCCTGATGATGAACTATGTGTGGGGAGTGGAGTTGTTTCTGGATGCGGACAGTCTGAAAAATCTCAAATGGCTGCAAATGCCGGATGTAGAAAAATTCCGCCGGCTGATGGAAGCCTTCGAGTATGATGCGGAAGATTTATCGGAATTCTGGACGCTCTGGCTGGAAAACCGGGCCGGACAATATGATGTCGAATGGTGGCTGAGTCAGCTGTTGCCCATCAGCAAAGAGCGGCGGCAGAAAATCCTGCAAAGCAGGCTGAGTTATCTCAATGCCCTTTACGCTGGCTGCCTTCACATCAATTTTGAACAAGTAGAGTATTTTCAAGTCCAGCTCCTTATCTATGCGGTGGAGCACAAGAAAAAGCATTTTTTGAATCTGGTGAATCAGAACAGCGAACTATTTTTCTCGCTGGGGCGGTATTCGCTCTTATTTGTGAGTGGCTTCTGCGAACGCTGTAATCTCAATTCACTGACGGTTAAGAACTTAAAGGACAGTGATTCTATTGAACGGACAACCAGCTACTTTGAACTTTTGGAAGAGGGCCAGCAATATACCTTTGAGGAGCTGCGCCTGTTGTGGCACCAAGAGGAAGTATATGTAAGACTGTACGCCAAACTCTCCCCGCTCTCCGTGGACCAGAGGATGCTCACGATCCGGCAGCTGATAAAGCGGGATCTTGTCAGCCAGAATATCGGAGACGAGGCGCTGGAACAGGTAACTCAATGCTTGCTGGAAAAGCCGTTTGGAGCTTGGTATGAGAAAGATTTCGGACACATCCGGGGACTGACGCGGCAGACTGCAATGCTTATGCTGCAGCACTATCCGGAGATTCAGGCATTTATCCCGGAATTTCGGGCAGAGGCGGATGCGGTTTTCGCGGTCAGCAACGCTTCCAAGATCACAGGCTTTTCAAACTGGAGTCAGGTGTGCGGCTCAATACTGGTTACCGATCAGAATTGGGCCTATCTGAAAGAAAACATGGGATTTTCCGAGGAGTTCGTCCGCGAGTATCAGCCGGGGATTGTGAATTTCCTGCTCCGGGGCGGCAGCTCGATGGTCCGCCCGCTGTATAACGAATTGCAGTATAGGAACGAAAGTGAAAAAAACTGCGAGGCGCTCCGGCGTATTGTACAGGCAGAGCTGATGGGCCAGTTCTATAAACTGAAATACTTTGCTGGTGATTTGAAGCAGGAAATCCATTACCCAATTCAAGAGGCGCGGGAAGATGTCTGGAAACAGAATCTCTCTTTGACCAGACTGGGCCTTATGGCGAAAGAGGTGGATGATTTTTACCACACAATCCGCATGGGCGAGCTTCCGCACTTTACCTGCTTATCCTGCTATCAGGGCAGCCAGAGGGACTGCCTTTTGGCCGCATTCGATAGCAACAAAAAAATCATTCTGGTTTACAAAGACGAGAGCGTAGTAGCACGGGCGTGTCTCCGGCTGACGAAAGGCTCTTTCCAGCAGCCATCAACGCTCAATTTTGAATTTGCTGATCTGTCCAAAGAAGATGTTCCCACAGGCAGTCACGCATACAGTGAGAAGCTGGTGCTGTTTCTGGAACACATTTATACCTCTGGATTGAAGAAAAGTGAAGAGACGGCGGCAAAAGAAATGGTAGTGGCACTGGCAACGCAGAAAGCGGAAGAACTCGACGCAGTTGCGGTGCTGTCAAATCAGTATCGCGGATGCTATCCCAGTGGGCGGTATGTCAGCGCCCCAATCTATATCTACATCTCAAAGTCCAAAAATGGGCGCCAGTATCTTGATTCTCTGGGAGGCGCTGCAGTGACTTTGGCAGAGGAACAGTATAAGCAAGAATCGTTTTTGGTAGAACGGGCCGCACTGGACCGAGCCCATGCGGCATGACAGGAGGTTTCTTTATGATGTTTGACAGTGTTTTGGTAAAAGTATCCTGCAGTGAAGAACTGCTGTATCTCCACACCATATCCCGGAGGCATAAATCCCCGTACCGCTTTGCAATCCTGCGTGATACGCTGGAGCAGTTGGAGCGGGAGCCGGGGCGTCAGATTATCGTGGCTGACTGCGGCTGCTATGCCGCCCTTCGGCTCACACGGGCACTGGACGGCGAGATGCTGGTGATCCGCTTTTCCTGGCTGCAAAGCGCCGGTGCGGACAGCCTGCGCGGCTATGAGGAGTGGGTGCGGCTGCCCTACCGCCGCTTCCACGAGTGTGTGGAGGCCGGGACGGATATGGCCGGATGGAACTGGAGCCAGCTCTCCGTGCCGGAGAAGGTGACCCGCCGCTTTGAATTTCACAGCAGGCAGAATCTCCATCAAATCGCCCAGCGGCCGCTCCTGCGGCACAAGCTGGGGAAAACTCTGGAACACCATTTCCAGTGGCGGGATGCGGAGAAGATCCTCATTTATGATGACGGTGCGCCGTACAGCTTCTTCTTTGAAGAGGTCACGCCCCGGGGCACGGGAATCTGCGGCGGCATCATCCTGCATGGTGCGGATAACCTGCAGAAAGCCCAGTACAGCGTCCACACCTAATTATAACAGGGAGGTACATACCATGACGATCATTAAAATAAATGGCGGCTTCTGGGGATGGGAGCCAATAGAGACGCTGGAACGGCTTTATCCGCTGTTTGAGCAGTACACATTGGACCCGATCTATGAGTGGTACGGGAATTTTGTAAATCGGAAGCCGGAGTGGCAGCGGTCAGAAGATCGTCAGGCTTATCAGGGCTGCACGGTAATTTCGGGGCGGTTTCTGCATTATGGGAACTTTTTCTATATTGTCACCGATGAGGAAGAACTGATCCAGCGTTTTGAGCGCCTGGTGGCGGACAACAAGGCCACACAGGCATACCAGGACGAGAGGAAAGTCTGCTTCCCGTGCAGCGAGTGCAACCAGTGGTCGGCTGCCAGCGGGCTCTGCGGACTGACTGGCCGTTATAGACAACCCCAGTGGGAGTGTTTTGCGCGATATGTTCTGCCGAAGGGGAAAGTCGAAGGTGACGGCGCAAATATGCGCATTGAACTTCCGATCCCGGAAAAGGCAGGAAAGAAAGCGGTGCTTATCGGCCGCGGCCAATGGGAGGTTTAACAATGGATTGGAGCAAAGTCCACAGGAAACTCGCTGGCCGCTTCAGGCTTCCGGAGCGTCGAAATGAGGATGGAGATTGTGTGATCCACTGTTTCGGCTCTTTGGGCCAAACGGGAGTGAATAACGATGATGTTCGCTATATATGCGGCTTCTATAGTCTTCCCTATAGAGAGGACTGGCGCAGAGAAGAAGCCCGCGATGCCGGCGACAGTTTTTATATCCTGATTAAGACGGATGACTGAAAAGTGCTTTGTCTGCCCTTATTAAAAGCATAGGGCAGAATCCGTGTAAATTCGTAACAGGGCCGGGCGGAGGAAAATTCCTCTACCCGGCCCTTCTTTTTGGGGCTGACATGGCCCGTGTCAAATCAAGCGAAATCATTTTACGGTATTTCATAATCGGACGGCCGTATGCTCTTTTGGTCTCAATTTTCTATTATACTTCGACCTCATCTTCTTGTGTTTTGATATGCTGTGTGGTACTCTTTTACCATACGCACATCTTATTTATGCACAAAGGAAAGGTGATCTTAAAATGGCAGAAGCCGAGAACAAGCGTCAGCGCCGTACCCCGCAAGAGAGAGCGAATGAACTGGATGAAAAAATCACGAAGATAAATCAGTCCATCAATGAGCTGGAGGAGAAAAAGAAAACTGTTGTAGAAGAGTACGATGCGAAGATCACCGCAGCAAAGGAACGCATCAAATCTCTGGAGGCAAAAAAGCAGGAGATCCTTGCTCCCAAGGCTCCCCGAAAGCCCCGTAAGACGAAAAAGCAGAAAATTCAAGAGATTGTGAAGCTGGCAATGAAAAATGGTATGTCGGTAGAGGAAGTCGCCAGCCAGCTCCATGTGGAAGTTGAAAGCTAAACAGTTTTGATAGAAAAGCAGCATCGCCTCGAATGTATCAGGACGATGCTGCTTTTTATGGTGCAGGCCGACTATTCCACGCCCCTGATTTTTCGATGATACCGTTGTAGATAAAAACTTTCCTGCTTTTTTGTTGAGAAAGGCGTCATACAGGCGTAAAGGATATGTATAAAGCAAAAAAGGAGGCAATTATCTATGTTAATTGGTGTCGATCATGGCAACAAACAAATCAAAACCGTTCATGGCGAGCCCTTTGTGTCTGGACTGCAGCAGAGTCTGACCCGGCCGTTCGGCCAGAGCCTGCAATACTGTGGTACTTATTACACACTGTCCAATGAGCGTATTCCGTTCCACAAGGATAAGACGGAGGATGACCGATTTTTTGTCCTTACACTGATTGCTATTGCAGAAGAGATAACCGCCCGGGGAATTGGTGAAAAAGAACAGCAGCACATCCAGTTGGCTGTTGGTCTGCCCCCGGCACATTTTGGCTCTCAAGCAGAGAAATTCACCGCCTACTTTCAAGGCCGCGGGCTTGTTGAGTTTATGTATGGAGACAAACACTACACCATCAGCATTGAGGATGTGGCCTGCTATCCCCAGGCATACGCAGCTGCGGCCACAATGCTGCACGCCCTGTTGGATGACCCAAAGGCAGTCGTATTGGATATTGGAGGCTTTACAGCGGATTATCTGTTGTTGAAAAACGGAAAAGCCGACCTCGCTTCCTGCGATTCGCTGGAAAACGGCGTTATCCTGTTATACAATAAAATCAGGTCCAGAGGAAATGCAGAGTTGGATTTGCTGTTGGATGAGGGCGATGTGGATGCCATCCTCATGGGCAGACGGACACAGTACCCGGCCGAGGCCGTACAGCTCGTGGAACGACTGGCGCAGGAGTTTGTCAACGACCTGTTCAGCACTCTACGAGAGCGGATGTTGGATTTGCGCTATTGTAAAGTGGTGTTTGTGGGCGGCGGTGCTATCCTGCTGCGCCGGCAGATCGAGGATTCTGGCAAGGTGGGAACGCCTCTGTTCGTCACAAACATCAACGCCAATGCAGCTGGATTTGAATACCTGTACCGACTTGAAACAGTGGGCAGGTGACAATTATGACGGCCAAAAAAGAAAGGGGGCGCTTCTCCCTGCGGTTCAATATCGGTGACCCAGTGCAGCGGGCCGCAGTTGAACTGCTGGAACTACAACCGCCCCACAGTAAAGCCCAGTATATTGCAAATGCGCTTGTGTACTATAACACTCATTTTTCTGACGATCCGCAGCCGTTAAAAGTGCCAGCCATTGACCGTGCGGCCATTGAAGCGATAGTGCGAGAAATTATGCGTCAGGATGAGCAGGCTTCGGATAAGGCAGTTTCGACCGGGGAATCCTCTCCTCCAAAGAAAAATAAAATAGCCCTGCCGCCGCAGGAACAGACGACAGAGCCATCAGAGGGAGCATCCGAAGTTGATGATATGACCCGTAATCTGATCGCCAGCACCATGGCGGCTTTCCGTAGAAATGGCTAAAAAAGAGGTATGGGAGCGAAGCTGTGCCGACTCTCATACCTCTTCCTTTTCCTGTATGGCAGCAATAAAGTGATCGATAATCTGTTCCAAGTGGCGGTATTGGCTGGGTGTCAATGTGGAAATCTTCTGCTGGAGCAACGAAGTGTCTGCTTCAAGAATTTTACCACGCAGTAAATAGTCTGCGCTGATGCCAAGTGCTTCACAGATCTTCAGCATGGTTTCCGGGCGCATCGCTTTTTGCCCCATTTCCGCATACGAGATGGTTTGCGATGTGAGATGCGTCAAATTTGCCAAAGTCTCCTGTGTCATATTTAATTGTTTTCTTCGCTCTAGAATCCGCTGGCCCATTTCTTTCAAAAGCTCACTCATTCGCAATCCTCCATACTATAGTTACATTTTATCCACTATAGCATGAAAAATTAAGCGACTATGGTTGAGTTTAATCAACCATAGCATATATAATGATCGTAAGACGAAAAATTTGGAGGAAAAACAAGTGAAAATATGTTCGTGTGCGGTGATTGGTCAACACCCTACCCGCTTCAAATTCAAATACAATGAATATATGACCTCATGCAAGCGCATAAAAAAGCGGATGCATGATGTATTTGTGTCACTTTACCAGCGCGGTGTGCGCTGCTTTTTCGTTGGGGGCGCTCTGGGAGTAGACATGTGGGCAGGCGAAATCCTGTTGGATATGCAGCACCAGGTAGAATATCGGGAATTGGATGTTGTGATGATCTGCCCCTTCCCCGGACATGATGTCCGATGGGACCCAAAGAGCCAGGCACGGCAACGAAAACTCCGAGAGGGCTGTGCCAAGGTGCTGGTGGGATCAGAACACCCAGGAGCCGAAGGGTATAAAAAACGCACGGAATATATGATGGGGCAGGCCGACTATGTTGTAGCTGTTTATGATAATGATCCGAAACATTACAGCGGAGTGGAGACAGCGATAGGGATCGCTGAAAAAAGAAACTTGTCAATAGTGTTGATTCATCCAGACACAGGAATTATAAACATAGTAGATCATTACAGAGAGAGGCATACGGATTAGGCAAAATATGTTACTGTTTCTCCAAAAAACTAAAAAGGTGTGCGGTTTTGGTAATACGAAGCCACCTTGACTGTCGAGGAAAAATCGGGTATCATCTGATTAGCGATAGCTAACTTGAACGAGTTAGAAAGAGGTGGGTTATGTCACATAGCAGTCTATATCTTACCAATCTTTATAACGATTTGATAACCAATACCCCTCAGACAATCACTATGGACATTCCTTCAGAAGTCGGGCAAGGCCAAATTTCTCAAACAAAAATCAAGCACGGCGTTATCCTCTCAGACTGGAAAATGTGCTATCAATCCGATATGAATGTGCAGGGTCCTGTTAGTGGAGAATATATGCAAATCATTTTCTGCCTGAATGATGGAATTTCATGGGGGATAATGAATGAGAATCGTTCTATTACTATACAGAAAAATGAGTCTTGTATCTATGCTGGACATGATGGCACAGAATATATCTGCTACAAAAAAGACAGTAACTTCTCATTCAAAAGCATTAAAATCCCAATTCCCTACTTTTCACAACTCCTTGCTGATTACTTTGACGGACAGGAAATTACAGTCTATGAAAAGAAGCTCCTGAATGGTATTGCCAAAGTCTCTGTCACACCAATTATGGAGCAAATACTGTCGGAAACAAGCAAATTTTCTCAATACCGCGGGGGGCTGGGCTATCTCTATTTGGACGGCAAACTGTTGGAGCTGCTGTCCATCTATCTGGGAGAAGTTTTGGAATTGGACATTCTGATGGGCAAAAATATTTCCATGTCCCGGACGGAGCGGACTGCCATCATGGAAGCGAAACGGATCATCGACAGCCAGCTCGCCTTTGCCCCCTCTTGTGAAGAATTGTCTCAACAGGTACATCTGAGTCTGACCAAGCTGACACGGGGATTTTCTTCCTTCTACGGTATGCCGATCCATCAATATGTTATTGAGCAGCGGTTGACACAGGCGGCGCAGCTGCTGCTGGACGGAGACTGGAATGTGGGGGAGGTCGCTGCGATTGTAGGGTATGGAAAACCGAGCAACTTTGCGGCGGCCTTCAAGAAAAAATACGGTGTTGCACCCAAACATTACAGGGAGACACGCTTCAACCATACAAAGCAGTGACCTTTAACTGCTTTTGGGTGAAAATGGGCAGGTTTTGGGTCGAATTAGAAAGACATAACTGATACAATATGCGTTGAGGTTAGTAAGTGCTAACCTCAACGCATATTGTTGTTTAGAGGAGGGAAAGCATGAAACAGAAGTTGAATGCGAAAGATTTTATCCTGATTGGCGTCCTGACCGCCCTCATGTGGATCATCTGCATGATTATCAGCACCATTATGAGTGTGGCCGGCCCAGTGACCAATGTGTTCTATCCATCCGTTGTCGCGATCCCCAATGGCATCGTGATGATGCTCTTACTGGCAAAGGTACCGAAAAAGGGCGTTTTCACCATCTGCTCCGCAATCCAGGCTATCCTGTTCCTGCTGGTGGGCGCTTTCTGGTTTATCCCCATCGGCTTGGTGATTGGCGGTGTGATCTGCGATTTCCTGGTCATGGGCCGGAAAGAAATCACCATGAAGTCCATGACCGTGGCCTACGCCCTGTTCAGCGCCATTTTTGCCTTCAGCGCCATCTGCCCCATCAAGTTCCTCCAGAGCGCCTTTGTGGGAGCCATGGAGAAGAACAACATTGCCCAGGAATACATAGACGGGATGCTGAATATCACCTCCGTCCCCATGCTGGTGGTCATCGTTGCGGCCGGTTTGGTAGGTGGACTGATTGGCGCCGTGATTGGGCAGAAGGCTTTGAAGAAGCACTTTATAAAGGCAGGGCTCGTTTCAGTCAAATAACAAGGCACAGCCCCTCGGCAGTCAATCAGACAAGCGCAGGCAAGCGGGCTGCCTGATCTCAGGGCGCGGGGCTGAAAATGGCCCCGCGCTTTGATTTGGATAGGGAGGCATTGGAATGGAAGAATCACAAATCAAACAAATCATTGAACAGCAGCCCCTTCATGGATCGGCACTGTTAGATCCCCGCTGCAAGATTTTACTTCTGGTCTGTATCGGGTTTGTCAGTTACTTTTTGGCTGGGGAGGTGGTCAGCCTTGCGCTCATGCTGGTGTATGGCCTGTTTATTGCCGTGGGGAACGGCGGAAAGTGGGCCTTGAAGATGATTGTGGTCTACATCATCGTTGCCTATCTCAACGCCCTGCTCCGCTATGTGCAGGTGCCGGTACTGAGCGTGATTATGAGCGTGTTCGGCGTGACGCTTTTGAAGCTGATTCCCATTGTGATGATGGGCCTTTGGATTTTGCGGACCACCTATATGGACGACCTGATGGTGGCGCTCCAGCGGATGCGGCTTCCCCAGGCGGTGACGATCCCGCTGGTGGTCATGTTCCGCTATATCCCCACCCTGCGGATTGAATACAGGCAGATCCGCAGCACCATGGACATCCGGGGGATCAGCGATACCTTGTGGAAACGGGTATCTCATCCTCTTGCCACCATTGAGTATATTTTAATTCCCCTGCTGATGCGGTGCCTGAAGGTCACGGACGAGCTGGCGGCCTCCGGCACCACCCGGGGGCTGGAGCTGGAGTGCAAACGGTACGCCCTGCGCCCCATCCGCTTCTCCTGGCCGGAGGTCCTGGTGTCCCTGCTGGGCGTTGTCTTTCTGGCGGCGCTGCTGTTCCTGGACCAGACCCGAATCGGGGAAATCATCTTGTGGAGGGTATGACATGATCTCGTTTCAGAATTTCAGCTTTCGCTATGAGGAGAGCAAGGACTTTACCCTCCGGGGCATTGATATGACGGTACAGACCGGCGAATTTGTCCTCCTGACCGGGCGAAGCGGCTGTGGCAAGACCACGCTGATCCGCTCCCTCAACGGCCTGATCCCGCACTTTTATCCCGGTGAGATACAGGGCGACCTTGTGATGGATGGACATTCTCTGCTGGAAATGAAGCCCGCACAGCTGGCCGGGCAGGTGGGGACGGTATTTCAGGACCCGCGCTCCCAGTTCTTCATGACGGACACCACGCGGGAGCTGGCCTTTGGCTGTGAAAATGTGGGCCTCCCCCGTGAGGAAACCATTGACCGCATCGCAAAAGCCGCAAAGGATCTGGAACTGGCGGACTACCTAAACCGGAGTATCTTTGCCCTGTCCAGCGGAGAGAAGCAGCAGATCGCCGTGGGCTCGGTCTATGCGCTTTCACCGAAGGTCTATATCTTCGACGAGCCCTCCGCAAATCTGGATTATGCGGCCACCAAACGGCTTGCGGAGATTATGGGAAAATTGAAGCGGGACGGATACACCATCTTTGTGGTGGAGCACCGCTTTTACTATCTGCGTGATTTCATCGACCGGGTATTTCTCATACAAAACGGGAAAATCGAACAGGAATTTACAAGGGAGCAGTTCTGTTCCTTACCGGAGGAAACGCGCATATCCTATGGGCTGCGAACTGCATATCCGGAGCGAGATGCGGAGCATTATCAGGAGAAAGAACGCCGCCCCACAGGGAAACACCTGCTGTGCGTACAGGGCCTTTCCTTCGCCTACCCCAAAGAGCAGGAGGTGTTTCGGAATGTCAGCTTTGAAGCTCACGCCGGGGATGTGATCGGCATCCTGGGCCACAACGGAGCGGGCAAGACCACCCTCTTGTCCATCCTGACCGGCCTCTTGAAGCAGCGGAACGGCGAGATCACCTTTGACGGCAGAAAGCTCACCCCACGCCAGCGCCGGGCGCTGTCCTATTTGGTCATGCAGGACACGGATTACCAGCTCTTTGCCAGCAGTGTGGAGGAAGAACTCTCTCTTGGGATTCGGGAGGACTGCAAAGAGAAGGTGGACGCCGCGCTGGAGGCGCTGGAGCTGTCCGAATACCGGGAGCAGCACCCGGCGGCCCTCTCCGGCGGGCAGAAACAGCGGGTCACCATTGGCGCGGCCATCGTCAAGGACAGCCCAGTGATCTATTTTGACGAGCCCACCAGCGGCCTGGACTATGACTCCATGGTGCGGGTCAGCCGCCTGATTGAGCAGTTGTCCGCTTCCGGCGTGATCGTGTTTGTGGTCTCTCACGACTTTGAGTTTATCGTCCGGACCTGTACGGAGGTGGTCCAGCTGGACGACCAGGGGGCCGTTCAAAATCACCGGCTCACGCCGCAGATATTGAAAGCTCTGTCGGAGCAGTATTTTCATTGATGGGAGGTTGTTATCATGTTTCAAAAGGTATTTGAATACGCGGGGCCGCATAAAAAGGGCCTCTATGCGGCCACAGCGGTAGTGCTGGTCAGCGTTTTGATGGGCGTCCTGCCCTTTGTGCTGGCCTACCAGGTAATTGCTCCGCTGGTGATGGGGGCGGAACTTGACGCTTCTTTTCTCATCCTGCGGGTGGTTTTGGTGCTGGTGTGCCTGGTCTTGCAGGCTGTTCTCTATGGCTGGGGGCTCAATCTTTCGCACAAGGCCGCCTATGACACGCTGCTCCGGCTGCGGACTGCCCTGCAAAAACGGTTTGAGAAGCTGCCCCTGGGCGTGATCCAGGACAAGGGCACCGGCACGGTCAAAAAGCTGTTTGTCGATGATGTGGACAGTTTGGAGGTCCTGCTGGCCCACTCCATGCCGGAGGGGATCGCAAACCTGATGGTCCCAATCGCGGTCTATGTGGCTATGTTTTTTGTGGACTGGAAGCTGGCGCTGCTGTCCCTGGCCTCCATCCCCATCAGCCTGATCGCCATGATGACCATGTACTCGGTGGGCATGAAGAAAATGGGCCCCTACTATATGGCCGGCCAGAAGATGAACAACACCATCATTGAGTACATCAACGGCATGGAGGTCGTCAAGGTATTCAACAAGGACGCGGACTCCTATGAGCGGTTTCGCAAGGATGTTTCGGATTACCGGGATTACACCTTGGCTTGGTACAAGGCGGCATGGCCCTGGATGGCAATTTACAGCAGCCTCCTTCCCTGCACTGTGATTTTGACTCTGCCGCTGGGGGCGTGGTTTGTCTTCGCCGGCTGGTCGGCTCTGCCAGACCTGATTTTGGTGCTGTGCCTCTCCCTGAGCATCGGGATGCCGCTCCTCAAATCCCTGGGCTTCCTGCCCACCATGCCCCAGCTCAACTACAAGATTTCTGCGCTGGAGCAGGTTTTGGATGCGCCGGAGCTTCAGCAGACGCCGGACAGCTTCCACGGCAAGGATGATACCATCGTTTATGACCATGTTTCCTTTGGCTACACCAAGACACAGCCCGGCCCGGACGGAAAGCCCATGGTGGTGGAGGATGAAGTGCTCCACGACATCAGCTTTACGGCCAAGGCCGGACAGAAAACGGCCCTGGTGGGAGAGTCCGGCTCGGGCAAGAGCACTCTGGCAAAGCTGTTGATCCACTACTATGACCCGCAGAAAGGCAGCATCTCCATCGGCGGACAGAAACTGTGTGACATGAGCCTGGAGGCGCTGAACAGCCGTATTTCCTATGTGGCGCAGGATCAATACCTGTTCAACACCTCTCTGCTGGAGAATATCCGCATTGGACGGTTGAACGCTACCGATGAGGAGGTCCTGGAGGCGGCGCGAAAAGCCCAGTGTATGGAGTTTTTGGAGAAGCTGCCCCAAGGTATCCACTCCATGGCGGGGGATGCGGGCAAGATGCTCTCCGGCGGTCAGCGCCAGCGTATTTCTCTGGCCCGTGCCATCCTGAAGGACGCCCCTATTGTGGTGCTTGACGAGGCCACCGCCTACGCTGACCCCGAGAACGAGGAGAAGATGGAGGCGGCGATTGCGGAGCTGGTGAAGGGCAAGACTCTGGTTGTTATCGCCCATAAGCTGCCTGCTATTATGAACGCCGACCAAATCTGCGTCGTAGACCACGGCAAACTGGTTGCGGCAGGAAAGCATCAGGACCTGATCCAGTCCTGCCCGGAATATCAAAAGCTGTGGAAGGCGGCCCAGGACAGCGCCGAATGGAACATACATACCGCAAAGGAGGGGAACTAAATGTTTGCACTGTTTTCAAGGATTTTGAAACTTGCCGGTCCATATAAAGGACGGATTCAAGGAGCATTTGTTTGTGCATTTGTGGAATCAATCTTGTCCAAAATGCCAATCTTCCTGGCCTTTGTGGTATTGAGCGGCTTTGCCGCCGGAACACTGACCGGGCAGACCTGCCTCTATGTGGGCCTTGGCCTCGCGGCGGCCGTGTTGGTGCAGATGCTGGTCCACTATCTCAGCGACAGCCTCCAGAGTGCGGCGGGCTACCTGATGTTTGCCGAGAAGCGCATGGAGCTGGGCGGACACCTGCGGAAACTGCCCATGGGCTACTTCACCTCCGGCAATATCGGCAAAATCAGTTCTGTCCTCAGCACCGACATGGTGTTTATCGAAGAAGTCGCCATGAGCACGCTGGGCAACATGATGAGCTATCTGCTGTCCTCCCTGGTTCTGCTGGCGTTTATGTGCTATCTGAATTGGCAGCTGGGCCTGATCGCGGCCCTTGTGACCATCCTGGCGTGGCTGGTTTCCAGAGGGATGAACAAAGTTTCCCTGCGGGAAGCCGCTGGCCGTCAGGAGCAGAGCGAACGGCTGACGGACGCGGTGCTGTCCTTTGTAGAGGGCATCGGGGTCATCAAGAGCTATAACCTGCTGGGCGAGAAGTCGGAAGAACTGACCGGCAATTTCAAGCGGTCCAGAAATACATCCCTTGCCTTTGAGCGGAAGATGACTCCGTGGACCATGGGGCTGAATATCCTTTATGGAATCGGGATTGCCGCGATTTTTGGCCTGTCGGTCTTTCTGGAGCGGAGCGGAGTTCTTTCTCTGGCCTATGTGCTGGGCGTCCTCCTGTTCGTCTTTGACCTGTTCGGGCCGCTCAAGGCGCTCTATGGCGAGGCGTCCCGCCTGACCGTGATGAACGCCGCCCTGGACCGCATTGAGGCTGTATTGGAAGAGCCGGAGCTCCCGGACACAGGGAAACAGCACATCCCGGCTCAAGCGCAGCCAGGCCAGCCGGAGGTGCAGTTCAATGATGTGGCCTTTGCCTATCAGGACAAGGAGGTGCTGCACCACATCAGCTTCTCTATGCGCCCAAATAGCATGACCGCTCTTGTGGGGCCCTCTGGCGGCGGCAAATCCACCATTGCCAATCTGCTGGCCCGGCTGTGGGATGTGAAAAGCGGCAGTGTTGCCATCCGTGGCGTGGACACCCGGCAAGTCCCCCTCGCGGAACTGATGGATCACATCAGCATGGTCTTCCAGCGCGTGTATCTCTTCCAGGACACGATCTATAACAACATCAGTATGGGCAAGCCAGACGCCACCGAGGAGGAGGTCTATGCGGCGGCGAGGAAAGCCCGCTGCTACGATTTCATCATGGCTCTGCCCGATGGATTTCAGACTGTGGTGGGAGAGGGCGGCGCAACCCTCTCCGGCGGTGAGAAACAGCGCATTTCCATCGCCCGGTGTATTCTGAAAGACGCTCCCATTGTAATTTTGGACGAGGCGACCGCCAGCGTGGACACTGACAATGAGAGCTATATTCAGGAGGCTATCTCCGAACTGGTAAAGGGTAAGACCCTGCTGGTCATTGCCCACCGTTTGAATACCATCCAGAACGCCGACCAGATTTTGGTCATCAGTGACGGACATATCTCGCAGCATGGCACACATGAGGAATTGATGGAACAACCCGGTATTTATCAGGATTTCGTCCGTATCCGTATGAACTCTGCCGGTTGGAGCCTGTCTTGATGGAGAGGAGCTCCCCATGAAACAATTACACGCATCTGGCGAAGATTATCTGGAAGCAATCCTTGTCTTAAAGAGGAAGAAAGGTATGGTGCGCTCCGTAGATGTGGCCCGGCACCCTGATGTATCGAAACCCAGCGTGTGTCATGCGGTAGCCACCTTGAAAGAGGGCGGGTTTCTCACCATGGACGAAGACTCTTTCCTGCACCTGACCGATGTGGGCCGAGAGGTTGCCGAAAGAACTTATGAGAAGCACTGCTTTTTCACCCGTCTGCTGGTGGATGCAGGTGTAGAGCCAAAGACTGCCGAGCAGGATGCCTGCCGCATGGAGCACGCAATCAGCGATGACAGTTTTCAAAAAATTAAATCAGGGCTAAAGGACAAGTAAAAGTGGTCTGGCAGTCGAGGTTATCGGAGGTGATGTAGTGGGAAAACTGTTCATATTATCAGTCGAAGAAGATGATCTTGAAACCGCAGAGAAAATCATGGCCTTCATAGAGTCAACAGAACTGGTCATGTGTACGGATCTTTCCTCTGCCCCTCTGCGCTACAAGGCTTTATGTATCGACGCTGCGTGCCGTCAAGTGTTTTGGCAGGGCAAATTCATAGAGCTGACTCCTATGGAGTTCGATGTGTTTCATTTGCTTGCCCGGCGGCCCGGACGGGTATTTTCAAAAAGGGAGATCTATGAGTTCGCCGCCCCTGATTCGTTTGACAGCAGTTGGACGGGGATTTCCAGCATCATTTACAAGCTGCGCCATAAGCTGAACGCTGACTTTATCCAAACCGTGTATGGGAAGGGCTATAAATTCTTGCCACCGTAACACTGTTGACCATTAAAGACAAGACAATAGAAAGGCCGAATTTTAGGTAAGTAATACTTTATACATGGAGTAAATCGACAAGATTAGAGTAACGCCAGCCAGCAAGCAGATATAAAAAACGACGCTTTGGTGTGAGCAGTAATGCCCTCAAAGCGTCGTTTATATTTTGTCTGGAATGTGGCGAAGAACATCTTCTACCCTGCAAGAAAGAATGTTGCAAAGGTCATTCAGTGTTGCGGTTGAGATATTCCGGTTTTGTTTCAAAGAATCCAATGTCCCCTTGCTGAAGGAATAATCCTTTATTAAAGAATAGGTCGTAATTCCTTTTCGACGCATGGTATCCCAGAGCGGATCGTAAGTAATAATAGAGACCACCCCTTTGTGATTCCTATTATATTTGACATGTTGCATCTTGAATATTCCCGGTATGTCGGGTATAATATCTTAATTACATGATTTCATGTCCATCAATTTTTCTCATTCAAGCGCCTGACCATCAGCAGAACAGCTTCTAAATCCTGATCGTTCATCGACTTGATGCCATCTATAATCTCCTGAACTAAAATTGGATTTCGGTATTCTGTTTCCTCATCGAAAAACAAACGGGGCGTGATACCGAGCGTGTCAATCAAATAGAGCAGTTCTTTCACAGATGGCTGGGAATACCCCGTTACAATGTTATGAATATAGTTCTTGCTATGCCCTAAATCATAGCTTAACTGATACTCGGAAATCCCCTTTTTTACCCGTAACTCTGTAATACGGTTTCTAATAAAGTCCATCTCCATATACGATTCCTCCACCACCATTTCCCTCATGGTACACTTTTGTGGTGTGACATTAGGGTGCGCGTGGTGTGCTTTTTTATGCAATAGCACTTTAATGGTGTTATAATTGAGTAAAACGCCACACGGGAAAAGAGAGAAACGCATGGATCGAGAAAGAGAATCACCCCCGGAGAGGCTGCCGTTCTGTTTGGACGACACAGTTGGTGAAATAGTAAGGGCATGTCAGGAGTGCCCCGGCGTCTACTATATCGCGGCCCGGAAACAGGACGGCAGGTTTTTAGCGGACGAATACTATGTGGTGGAACGCTCCTCGCCAGCCATATCAAAAGAGGCTATGGCATACGGAAGAATGTCGGAAGAGGACTCCCGTGTGCTGCTCTATCCGTTTGCGAAGGAACGACATGGGTATAAAATTATTGAGTATGAGATCTATCGGTATCAGGTCCGGCACGGAATGTACGCAGACGGACAAACCTCGCTTCGTGATGTTGCTTTTTTCAATATGGAGTATCATCCGGAATACTTTGGGCCCTACCCGGCGCCCCTTGCCACGCCGCGGGGCCGTACTGCACGCTACAAGCCGCTGATGAACGGCGTCTTCTGGATCGAAACAGGTACAGGAGAGGAAGTCCTCGCTGTCTGCTATCCTATTTGGAACTGCGACTTCTCGGAAACCGTATTGAAGCAATCGGAGCAGTCCGAAGAGGATGTACGGGAAGGAATTGACAATACCTTGGGGTATCTGTTCTTTTCCAAGCGGGCCAGCAGTCTCGCCTTGTTTGAACTATGGGGGCAGTACGAGGAGTTAAGGACTGGCGGCCTAATCAACTACCCCGCATTGATGAACTATATCTGGGCCTATTTTCCGGAGTACGCCGCCACATACAATATGCAGAATCAGCTGGGGATGCACGATACCTTCGGCCTGTTGATGAGCGCACTGGGGACGGAGGTGGAATTGCAGAACAACCCAAATGAAGTAATTGCAATGTCAACGGCCGCCGGGCTTGATTTCCTGAATTTTTAATTGGGCTAAAAATGACAGATCAGGTGGAACAATGGACTGGGATCAAAATGAAGAGCTGGTAGAACAAATCCTTCGTACCGGCATGTACGCAAAGCTGTATGATGAAGAAACAACATACGGGTACCTGACCTATTTAACCTACCGGGTGGAGGACACGCTGTTCACTTGGAAAAAGAAAAGCGATGTGGACGGGTTTTGGGCCGACCTCACATGGGAGGAATATATCTCCTTTTTGCGGCGAGAAAAAACATTGCTCCTGGCAGCTCAAAGGGTGCTGTTCAACACTGTGATGGCTTTCCCGGCCTCCGCATTTGACTTTACATTGTCAGAGGCAGAAGTGGACTTTCCCGTAGCGCGTTATGACAGCGCCGGGATGCTCCATATGGCAAAGCTCTATTCCTTCGAGAACTGTATCTCAATCGTAGAGTTTCTGATGTTCCGAGCAGAGAGGGCGTATTATCCGCTGTGGAAGAAACAGCGGGGACCCCACTACACATGGGAGCTTTATATCGTGGAACTGCTTCACAGCCGAAGGGAATTTGTAGACCCACTATCGAGGGCCTTCCGCAACGCGCTGGTTCAACTGGACTTTCTCCCGGCGTGGCAGATGATCTATCCGACTATTCAAGAGGATGCAGAAATAGAATAACATGAAAAGCCCCCGCAGATTCGGTCTGCGGGGGCTTTCGCTCTCTTATTCTGAGCTCCCCTCTTGACAAATGAAAACCGTAGTGCTATATTCAAAACAGCGTTATAAAACATTGTTTTGAATGAGGAGGAATGGCAGTGGCAAAACAAAAGGTGGGCGTCTATGACCGGGTGCTGGAGTGCGCCAAGGAGGAGTTTTTGTCCAGGGGATTTCTGGACGCTTCCTTGCGTACCATCGCCCAGGAAGCGGAGACCAGCACCGGGTCAATCTACACCCGCTTTGGGGACAAAGAGGGGCTGTTCCGCGCCCTCGCGGAGCCGGTGGTGGATGAATTTAAGGCCATGTTCCGCAAGGTCCAGGAGGACTTTCACCAATTCCCGGAGGAGGAGCAGAGGGCCGAGATGGGCCAGTACACTGCCCGCCATCAGGAAGACCTGTTGGACTACATCTACGACCACTTTGATGTATTCCGCCTGCTGCTGGACGGGGCCCATGGTACCCGGTTTTCGCGCTTCCTGGACGAACTGGTGGACATCGAGGTGGAGTACACCTACAAGTACATGGAGGTCATCGGTTGCGAGAGCGTCAAATCCGGCCTGGTGACGGAGGAGTTCATCCATATCATCGTCACCGCCTACTTCAACGGCATGTTCGAGGTGGTGCGGCACAACATGGACCGCGCCGCCGCCCACCGCTATGTCAAGATGCTCAACCGCTACCACATGGCAGGTTTCGGCACCGTGTTTGACCCTCAGCCCTGACAAAAGAGGCTGTGCCCTTGGGTGCAGCCCTCCTGTTTGCACAAAAGTTAGCACTTACTAACCAAAAGGAGGAATTTATATCATGAAACAACAAAGCCCCATGCTCCGTTTGTGGGAGCTGGGAGAGGGACAGCAGGGCGGCCTGAAGCGGGCGGTCCTGTCCGCTGTGGTGGGGGTACTGTTTGGGATGCTCCCTTACTTCGCCGCGGCGCAGATCATCCTGGGCCTGCTGAAAGGGGAGCAGAGTATGCAATACTACCTGATATGGTGTGTTGTGGCGCTCGTGGGCTTCCTGCTCCGGGCCACCCTGTATTCCCTGGCCCTGTCCCAATCCCACAAGGCCACCTTTGCCATCCTGAAATCCATCCGGGAGCGGGTGCTGGAGAAGCTGCCAAAGATGCCTCTGGGTACGATTCTGGACACCTCCAGCGGCCAGATGAAGCAGATCATTGTGGACCAGGTGGAGAGCATGGAACGGCCCCTGGCCCATCTTCTGCCGGAGATGACCGCCAATGTGCTGGGGCCAGTGTGCATCCTGATCTACCTGTTCGTACTGGACTGGCGGATGGCCCTTTTAAGCCTGGTGTCCATCCCGGTGGGCATGGCTTTCATGATGGCGGTGATGGCTGGCTACGGCAAGCAGTATGAGGGCTCGGTCAAGACCACCCAGGCCATGAACAGCGCCATTGTGGAGTACATCGGCGGCATTGAGGTCATCAAGGCGTTCAACCAGGGCAAGCAGTCCTATGCCCGCTTCTCCGACAGCGTAAAGGCCAACGCCTCCTACTTCTACCACTGGATGAAGAGCTGCCAGATGCCGGTCTCTCTGGCCCGTGCCATCTCACCTACCACCATGATTACTATTCTGCCGGTGGGCTGGCTTCTCTACACCGGAGGGAGTCTGCCCATCGAGACCTTTATCACCACCATCGTCCTGTCCCTGGGCATTGCCGGGCCTCTGCTGGCCGCTATGGACTTTGTGGACAGCCTTGCCAAAGTGGGCACCATCGTGGGCTCGGTGGACGCCATCCTGAACGGGGCGGAGCAGGATCACGGGGAAGCGTCGGTGGAGTTCCGGGGCCGGGACATCAAGCTCTCCCATGTGTCTTTCGGCTACCACGCGGACAAGGAGGTGCTCCACGATGTGTCCCTCACCATTCCCGCCGGGAGCATGACCGCCTTTGTGGGGCCCTCTGGCTCGGGCAAGTCCACCATCGCCAAGCTGATCGCCGGCTTTTGGGATGTAACCTCCGGCTCCATCACCTTGGGCGGACAAGACTTGAAGCGGGTCCCACTGAAGCAGCTCTATGACCAGGTGGCCTTTGTCTCCCAGGACAACTACCTCTTTGACGAGAGCATCCGGGAAAATATCCGCATGGGCCGCCCGGCGGCCACCGACGCCGAGGTGGAGGCCGTGGCAAAGGCCGCCGGGTGCGACGCCTTTATCCGGGGCCTGGAACGCGGCTACGACACCGTGGTGGGCGGAGGCGGCGCCCATCTGTCCGGCGGCGAACGCCAGCGCATCGCCATCGCCCGGGCCATGCTCAAAGACGCGCCCATTGTGGTGCTGGACGAGGCGACCGCCTACATAGACCCCGAGAACGAAGCTGTTGTTCAGCAGGCCGTGGGTAAGCTGGTGGCGGGAAAGACCGTTCTGGTCATCGCCCACCGCCTCAGCACCATCACGGGAGCGGATCAGATCGTGGTAGTCAATGGCGGCCGCATCCAAGATGCGGGCACCCACGAAGAACTTTTGAAAAACTGCCCGCTGTATCAAGAGATGTGGCGGGCTCACATGGGCGCAAAGGAGGGAGAGCAGGCATGATCGGCGTTCTGAAAAAAATCTGGCACTTTGCCGGCGAGGAACAGGGCAATATCCGAAAGTCCATGATTTTAGGCTTCTTTTACGCGGTGTTCCACATGTTCCAGATCGCGGCCATCTATGTGGTGGTGCTGGCCCTGGTGGGCGGCTCCACAGACCCCGCCCCGGCATGGCAGGCGCTGGGGCTTCTGCTGGCCAGCATTCTGGGCCGGGCGGTCCTCAACCGCTTCAGCCAGCTCCAACAGACCCACGCCGGCTACTTCATGGTGGCGAATAAGCGTATCTCCATCGGCGACAAACTCAAGCGGGTCCCCATGGGCTATTTCAACGACCAGAGTTTGGGAGAGCTCACCGGCATCACCACCACCGTTCTGGACGAGGTGGAGAGCACCGGCCCTATGGTACTGGTTGGTATCCTGGGCGGCCTGATCAATTCTGCCGTCATGCTGCTGTGCATCCTGTTCTGGGACTGGCGGATCGGTCTGCTGGCCCTGGCGGGGATGCTGGTGTATCTGGCCCTTCTCTCCGGAATGGAGAAACAGTCCGCCAAAATCGCCCCCAAGCGCCAGCGGGACGAGGCCCGGCTGGTGGAGGCGGTGCTGGAACAGCTCCAGGGCATGAGCGTCATCAAGTCCTTTAACCTGACCGGAAAGGGTGACAAGCGGGTGCGGCAGGCTCTGGAGGACAGCCGGGCGAACAATCTGGCGGTAGAGAAGCTGTTCACTCCCTATATCTGGGGCCAGGAGATGGTTCTCCACCTGTTCAGCGTTCTGATCCTGGCCGCGTCGGTGGGGCTGTGCCTGACAGGAGCCATGTCCCTCGCCAATGCGCTGATGGCGGTCATCGTCTCCTTCCTGATTTTCTCCCAGATCCAGTCCGCGGGCAGCGGCGTGTCCGCCCTGCGTCTGGTGGGCAGCTCCATCGACCATGCAAACCAGGTGGACGACATCCCGGAGATGGATCAGCGCGGCACGGTAATCCGTCCAGAGGACCACGAGATTGTATTCGACCATGTGAACTTCTCCTATGGAAGCCGCCCCATCCTCAAGGATGTGTCTCTGACCATCCCAGATCGAACGACCACCGCCATTGTAGGACCCTCCGGCTCGGGCAAGACCACTCTCTGCAACCTGATCGCCCGGTTTTGGGATGTGGACGGCGGCCGTGTGACCATCGGCGGCCGGGATGTGCGGGAGTACACGCTGGAGTCCCTGATGGAACAGGTGAGCATGGTGTTCCAGCGGGTGTACCTTTTTGCCGACACGGTGGAGAACAACATCAAGTTCGGCTGCCCGGACGCCACCCATGAGCAGGTGGTGGAGGCTGCAAAAAAGGCGTGCTGCCACGACTTTATCTCCGCCCTGCCGGATGGATATAATACGGTAATTGGCGAGGGAGGAGCCACGCTCTCTGGCGGAGAGAAGCAGCGCATCTCCATCGCCCGGTGTCTCTTGAAGGACGCGCCCATCGTCATCTTCGACGAGGCCACGGCCAATGTGGACCCCGAGAATGAGGATCAGCTCCAAAGGGCTATGGAAGCCCTGACGAGGGAGAAGACCGTGCTGATGATCGCCCACCGGCTCAAGACCGTACGGGGTGCGGATCAGATTCTGGTGCTGGACCAGGGCAGCGTCGTCCAAAAGGGTACCCACGACGAACTGATCCAGCAGGCGGGCATCTACCGGGATTTCGTGTCCGAGCGCACGGAGTCCAGCCGATGGACACTTTGATTGATCGAAAAAGACAAAACTGCAGTACAGATATTTGCACTGTGATTTTTGGGTGGCTATGGCATTTGCAGCAAAAAAATCGCCATGCGCAGATATGGGGAACGCTATAAAGAAAGCGTGCAGTTCCAAAACTAAAGTGGAGCTGCACGCTTTCTATTCTACTTCTTTCCTACCTTCCTAAACTCTCCCGGTAACAGTCCAGTGCTCTTTCGGAACAGCTCCGCAAAGCGGCTGGAGGTAGAATAGCCCACAGTCTGCGCAATCTGTCCAATGGACAAATCAGTATTGGTGAGAAGGTACTCCGCCTGGCTCATGCGGCGCTGCTGGATGTACTCGGTGATGGTGCAGTCATAGACTTTTTTGAAACTGCTCTTGAGTTTTGTTGTCCCCATGCAGGCAATCTGGGTCAGACGCTCCATAGGAGCTTCCGCGGCGTAATGATCGCTCAGGTAGGTAGCGACTGTCTGAATACGCTCAATGTCCTGGACTGTCAGCCGCCCAGTGGCCGCCGGACGCTTTTTCTGATACTCCACCACCAGCGACAACGCTTCGGCTACCTTGCTCTCATAAAACAGTTTGGCGGCGATCCCATCTCCGCGGTAATTTTGAAGTTCTGTAAGGAGCCTGGACATTTCCGGAAAGTCTGTTGTCTGGTCGATCTTTCGGAATGCCTCCACCGGATTGCGGTATTCATCCGGATACTGCTTTTTGAGATAATCCTCATAGTAGGCCGGCATGATCTCAATGCCGATGGAGCGAATGGGAATATTTTTGTGGATCAGCACCCGGTAGGGTGAATAGCCGCCAATATAGGTTTTGATACACCCGGCGGACAGCCGGCGGTACGGAGCCAATTCCTCGCCGGATATGGAATCATAGCGGGTGATGCTCAGACACTCTGGCAGGGAGAACTCCAGCAGAGAGTCCTCGTGAAAGGAAAAGTTATGGATCTTGATGTCGTACAGATCCTTTTGCCCATAGGTCCAGTAGGACCCCTCTCCGATTTCGGGCGATAGCTTCCACGAGATCCCTAAAGAACCATACTGCTGATTATCCGGGTCGGGAATAAAGCCGTGCCCTTTTAACAGCGGCGCATAGTATTGCTCAATGATTTCGGGCATGACAAAAGACTCGCCTCCTCTTTACAACGATTGGACGAACTTTTGAAACGAAAAGACGAACCTCGTTTCAAATCATTGAAAGCCGCCCCAATCGAGTGTATGTTATAGGTGACGGTTAGCGAACTCTAACCAAAGAGTAGCATATCACAAAGAAAAAGTCAACATGACGCAAAAACAGGAGGAGCAAAATGAGTAATCAAGTCAATTCACTGAAGAAGGGCCTTACGGTCAAGGATCTTGTGACAACGGGTATTTTCAGTGCCATCTTTTTTGTGTTTACCCTGGTCGGCGGACTTCCGTTCGCCCCGAATCCAGTCCTGACCTTCTATATGCCGATGGGGGCGGCGCTGCTGTGCGGCCCTATTTATCTGCTGATGGTGGCTAAGGTGCAGAAGCGGTGGAGCGTCACAATCCTCGGCATCATCATGGGGATCATCTGGTTTGCCACCGGAATGCACTGGGCGTTTTCCCTGGGCTATATCGGGATGGGACTCATTGCGGACTTGGTAGCCGGCGCCGGTCACTACCGCAACAAGGCCATCAATCTGCTGTCTTATATGCTGATTTCCCTGGGAGGCATCTATACTTATGTGGTGTTCTTTCTTGACCCGGACGGCTGGGCCAGCACCATGCTGAAAAATGGTACGGAACAGTCCTACATCGACACCATGAACGCCTCCGCCCCCTCCTGGCTCCTCGTGGTCATCATCGCCGGCACATTGGCGGTGGCGGCTTTCAGCGGCTGGGTCGGCGGCAAGATGCTGAAAAAGCAGTTTGAAAAGGCTGGGATCACCGCATGATGGGCGGAGCGTCATCCCGGCGCGGGCTGTGGCTGGACCCCAGGACGAAGATATTGCTGCTGTTGTTCTGCATCCTTTCCGCTATGATGGCCCCGTCCCTTTTCTATGAACTGGGCCTTGTGGTGCTGATCGGGCTGCTCGGCGTCTGCTTCGGGAAGTGGAAATATGCTTGGAAGGGTGTACTGTTCTATGCGCTGATTGTTCTGCTCACCCTCTGGATTATGGACACCATGACGGGCACCTGGCGCACCATGTTTATCGCCTTTTTGGGGCTGTTCCATAAGGTCTATCCCTGTGGGATGCTGTCCGGCATTGTCCTCTCTACCACGAAGGTCAGCGAATTCTTATCCGCCATGAACCGCATCCACGCACCGAAAAAGCTGGTGATCCCGCTGGCCGTTATGCTCCGCTATGTCCCCACCATCCAGGAGGACTGGCGGTTTATCAAGGACGCCATGCGGATGCGGGATGTGTCGCCGTCTCCCAAGGGACTGCTGACGCACCCGGCCATGACGGTGGAGTGCATTTATGTTCCGCTGATGATGGCGGCATCCAAGGCGGCGGATGAACTGTCCATTGCCTCCATTACCCGCGGGATCGAAAACCCGAAGCCACGGACCTGTCTGGTGCAGATTCACATAGGGCCCGCGGATCTTCTGGCGGGCGTCTGCTTCGCGGCGTACCTCGCTGTGGGGCTGTACTGGAAGGGGGTGTTCGGATGATTGAACTGAAGCATGTGTCGTTTGCCTACCAGGGGCAGGAGCATGACGGCCTGCACGACATCAATCTGACGATTGCGGACGGAGAGTGCGTCCTGTTCTGCGGCCGGAGCGGATGCGGCAAGACCACCATCACAAGGCTGGTCAACGGCCTGATCCCACAATTCTATGCGGGAAAATTGACGGGCAGCGTACTGGTGGATGGACAGGAGATCAGCAAGCTGCCCATGTACCAGATCGCTGCTAAAGTCGGCTCTGTGTTCCAAAACCCCAGGACGCAGTTTTTCAATGTGGACACGGACAGCGAAATCGCCTTTGGGATTGAAAATGAGGCCCGGCCGCCCGTGGAGCTGGCGGAGCGGGTGGAGCAGGCTACCGACGACCTGCATATCCGCCCGCTCCGAAACCGCAATATCTTTGAATTGTCCGGGGGCGAAAAGCAGAAGATCGCCTTCGCCTCGGTCTATGCCATGAATCCGGAGATTTACCTGCTGGATGAGCCGTCCTCCAATCTGGATATGACATCTATCCAGGAGTTAAAAGGACATCTGCGGTTGCTTCAAAAGCAGGGCAAGACCATCCTGATCGCGGAGCACCGGCTTTATTATCTGATGGATCTGGCGGACCGGATCGTGTACTTGGAGCAGGGCCGGATTGAGAAGATTTTTACGCCGGAAGAGTTCCACAGATTGCCGAAGGAGGCCCGGGAACGCATGGGATTGCGGGCGGCGGATTTAGCGGAGGTGCGGCCTCCGCAAGTCCACCCGCCGGCATCTTCCCCTGTCCTGGAGCTTCGGGATGTCACGCTCCGGTATAAAAAGCGGACGGTCCTGCACCGCATCAGCCTTGCCGCCGCAAAGGGTGAGGTCATCGGCGTGGTGGGCCACAACGGGGCTGGGAAAACGACCTTTTCCCGCGCCCTGTGCGGGCTCCACAAGGACTGCGAGGGGCAGTTTCTGTGGGATGGACAGGCGATGGAGCGGAAGAACAGGCTGAAACGCTCCTACATGGTGATGCAGGATGTGAACTACGAATTATTTGCCGAGAGCGTGGAGGCGGAGTGCTCTTTCGGCATCCGCAATCCGGACTTGACCCTGGCCGCCTCAACTCTGGAGGAATTGGGGCTGGCTCCCTATCGGGAGCGCCACCCCAACACGCTGTCCGGCGGGCAGAAGCAACGGGTGGCCGTAGCGGTCAGCATGATCTGCGGAAAAGACCTGCTGGTGTTCGACGAGCCCACCAGCGGCTTGGACTTTGACAGCATGACCCAGGTGGCGGGACTGATCCGGCGGCTGTCTGAGCTTGGAAAGGTCATTTTCATTGTCACCCATGATTTTGAATTTGTCTGCCGTACCTGCTCCCGTGTCCTGCATTTTGACGAGGGCGAGATGCCCGACGATATACCCGTTGTGATGGACGCTCTCCCGAAACTGAGAGAGCTGTTCTCTGTCAAGGTGAATGGCTCAGAAGGAGACAGAGAGGGTGGCCTGGGCCATTCAGATGGAAAGGAGAGGTAGTCTATGAAACAGAAGAAAACCAATCGTGTAGCCCTGCTGCTCCACTGGGCCGGGGAGCAAAAGGTATGGCTGTTCCTGGCCGTGCTTCTGGCGATGGCTGGGGGCCTGTGCATTGTGGTGCCCTATATTGAAATTTACCGGCTGATGGACGCCGCCTTTGGCGGGACCTGTACCGAAGAACTGGTGGTGCGGGTCGTGGCTGCTGTGGCTGCGGCGGTGGTGCTCCGCTTTGTGCTGTTCGGTGCGTCTGGGGTAGTATCTCACAAGGGAGCCTACGGCGCGCTGTTCAAGGTACGCTGCATGGTAGCGGAGCACATGGCTAAGGTGCCGCTGGGGGCGCTGAACGAGCGGCGGACCGGAGACATCAAAACCGTACTGAATGAGGACATCGAGAAGCTGGAGCTGTTTCTGGCCCACAACCTGCCGGATCTGGTGTGCTATCTGGTGGGGCCGGTGGTGGTTTTTGCCTACCTGATGACCGTCAATATCCCGCTGGCTCTGATTTCCCTGGTGCCGCTGGTGCTTGCGGTTGTGGTGATGGCGGTCATGTTCCGCAACACGGACGACCTGATGGACCGGGCTAACCGTTCCATCACCGCGCTGAACTCGGTCATGATCGAGTATATCAGCGGCATGAAGCTCATCAAGGCATACAACATGGGGAGCAAATCCTTCCAGAAATTCTCCTCCGCCATCCATGAGGAAAACGCCATGTGGAACGAGACCTCCCGCCGCATGGGGCCACCCTATGCGGCCTTCGTGGTCATCATTGAGTGCGGAATGCTGCTCATGGTGCCGCTGGGCGGGATGTTTTTCCTGAAAGGCTCCCTGACAGCCAGCGCATTCCTGCTGTTCCTCTATGTGGGGTCCATGTACCTGACGGAGATCCGTCCGCTGCAGGAGCTGGGGACCAATTTCGCCAATGTGCTGAACGCGGTCACCAAAGCGAAGGAGATCCTGGATGTCCCCATCTATGAGGGCGGTACGGATTTCCCCCAATGCCATGATATTGAACTGCGGAATGTACGGTTTTCCTACGATGGCAAAACCGATGTGCTGCAAGGCGTCAATCTCAAGATCAGGGACGGAGAGAGGCTGGCCTTGGTGGGGCAGTCCGGCGCCGGTAAGAGCACCATTATCGAACTGATTTCCCGCTTCTATGATGTGCAGGAGGGCGAGGTATTGATCGGCGGGAAAAATGTCAAGGAGCTGGACTACGACACCATCTTGAGCAATGTGGCTATCGTATTTCAAAAGACCTTCCTCACCCGCGACAGTGTACTGGAGAACATCCGCATGGGGAGCAGCGCCAGTCTGGAGCAAGTGAGGGCCGCCGCAAAGGAAGCCCAGATCGATGACTTCATCATGTCTCTGCCGGATGGCTACGATACCAGGGCGGGGAGTTTCGTCTCCCGGTTTTCAGGCGGAGAGAAGCAGCGGATCGCCATTGCCCGCGCCATTTTGAAAAATGCCCCGATCCTGATTTTAGATGAGGCCACCAGCGCCTCCGACCCGGAAAACCAGATGGAGATTGACAGGGCCATCCAAAATCTTTGTAAAGGCAAGACCGTCATTGTGGTTGCCCACCGCCTCAGCGCCCTGAAGATGTGTGAGCGGGTCGCAGTGGTGGAGGACCACACCATCACCTGCGTCGGCACCCATGAGGAAGTCCGCAGGGATAACGCTTACTACCGGAAAGCCTGGGAGGACTATGAAAAGGCCCGGAACATCACCTATCAGTTGGAAGGGGGGCGAGGAGAATGAGAGAACACGATGTCTTGAAAAAGAATAAAAATTTTTATATTGGCGTTGGGGGAACTGTTTTGGAGGGCCTGCTCTCCGGCAGCCTGTTCCTGCTGCTTTACTCGGTCATGCAGTTTTTGTGGGCGGGGCAGTTTGACCTGGACCGGGTGCTGATGCTGACCGGGGCGATTGCCGGCATCTTCCTGCTCCGTATCTTGATTTACAGCTATGGCTACACCAAAGCCCAGATCGGCGGCGCGGAAGTCAGCCAAAATATCCGGCTGTTTATGGGGGATCATCTCAAGCGTATCCCTCTGTCCCGGTTTACCCAGGGGCAGACCGGCGACTACATCAACACCATCACCAGCGATGTCAATAACTATGAAAAGATCCTGACCCACAAAATCGGGGACCTGGCGAAAAACTTTGCCTTGTCCATCATGCTGATTGTGTTTGTCATGACGATCTATGTCCCCGCCGGACTGATCCTGCTGGCGGCGGATCTGCTGCTGATTCCCGGTTTGTGGCTTTCTTTCCGTATGGTGAAGAAGTACGGCAAAGAAAAGAATGACATCTGTGCGGAGAATGTCAGCAGCATCGTGGAGTATGTATCTGGCATCCAGACCTTCCGGGCTTATGGTGTGGGCGGCTTGAAAAACAAGACGGTCATCAGCGCCATGCGGGACTTCTGCCGCATCAGCTTTGTATATGAGGCCAAGGTGCTCCCTGTGGGAGCCGGCCTGGGCATCCTGATCTGGCTGTCCTGCCCGCTGGTCATCTGGACCGCCTACGCGCCGTGGGCAGCCGGGGCCATCGACACGGTTTCCTATCTGCTGGTCTGCATGTTGCCGCTGTTCTGTTCCAAGCTTGCCAACGCCATTTTTGTGGACCTCACCAGTTACAAAAACCTGATGATCTCCAAAGGAAAGATCTTGGGCGTGATGGATGAGCCGGAGGAAAGCGGCAGCATGGAGGCGCTGCGGCCCGCTACCCATGAGATCATCTTTGACCATGTGGACTTTGCCTATGTTCCCGGAGAGCCGGTGCTGAAGCAGGCGTCCTTTACGGTGCCGGATCAGAAGCTGACCGCCATTGTGGGCGATTCCGGCTCCGGCAAATCCACCATCCTGAATTTGATTGCAAAATATTATGAGCCGGCCGGCGGTGTCATCTCCATCGGAGGGAAGCCCATCAATCATGTGGCGGCGGAGCGCGTGCTGGAGCAGGTTTCCATGGTAGATCAGGATGTGTTCCTCTTTGACGACACCATCCGAGACAACATCCGCCACGCCCGCCCCGGCGCATCAGACGCTGAGATTGAGGCAGCCTGCCGGGAGGCCAACTGTGACGGATTTATCCGCAGGATGGAAAAGGGCTACGATACCCCTACCGGCGAGAACGGTAATCTTCTCTCCGGTGGGGAGCGCCAGCGGTTGTCTATCGCCCGTGCCATTCTGAAGGGCAGCCCGATTCTGCTGTTGGACGAGGCCACGGCCTCCCTGGACATCGAGAACGAACTGGCGGTCAAGCAGGCCATCGCCAATCTGCTCAAGGCGAAAAAGACCGTGGTAATGATCGCCCATACCCTGTCCATCGTCAAGAATGCGGATCAGATCCTGGTAGTGGCAGACGGAACAATCAAGGAGTCCGGCACCCACGAGGAGCTGCTGGCCGAGAATGGAAAATATGCGGCCATGTGGAACGCAGAACAGAAAATCACTGTATAAATGAGAGGTCGCGTCTATGAAAAAACTCCATGCGTCGGGCGAGGACTATCTGGAGGCCGTGTTGGTACTCCAAAAGGAAAGAGGGATGGTGCGCTCCGTGGATGTGGCCCGGTATATGGGGGTGTCCAAGCCCAGCGTGTGCCATGCGGTAGCTACCTTGAAAGAAGGTGGCTTCCTCAGTATGGATGAGGATTTCTTCCTCCGCCTGACTAATGTGGGTCGCGAGGTAGCCGAGCAGACCTATGAGAAACACTGCTTTTTCACCCGTCTTCTGGTGGATGCAGGCGTAGAGCCAAAGACCGCCGAGCGGGATGCCTGCCGCATGGAGCATGTGATCAGCGAGAGTAGCTTTCGGCATCTGAAGCAGAATATGGACAAAAAGAAATAGTCGCGGGAGGTGAAGCTGGTGACCGGGATGGCTGTGCTGCAATATGGGAATTTGTGTATTGACCCAAATCAACGCAGGGTCTATGTAAATGAACAAGTTGTGGAGTTGACCACGATGGAGTTCAATATCTTATACTATCTGGCTTTGCATCCCGGCTGGACCTTTACCCGGGAGCAGCTTTACCGATATGCGATGCCTGATGATTTTGCTTCCGGCCTCGAAAGCGTCACCAGCCGGATCTACAAGATACGGAAAAAACTAAATATCAATGCGATTCAAACTGTACATGGATACGGTTATCGCTTTCAAAAATAAAAATAATGGCTGTGAATAGATTGCCTCTAATCACAGCCATTATTCTATATTCATCAGTTATAGATGCCAGCCAGTTGCCCTTGTGCGTAGAGATAAAAATTTTCGATATATCCCATCCTTTTGTAGTAATTCGTTATGTTTCCCTTGTTGAACAACTCGCCCTTGGTCTATTACAATAATCTGGTCGGCGTTTCGGACAGTGCTCAGACGGTGGGCAATCGAGATCAGCGTCTTATCCTTTGTCAGCTCCTGGATGGCAGATAAAAGCGCCTGCTCATTCTCCGGGTCCACGCTGGAAGTCGCTTCGTCCAGAATGATGATGGGAGCATCTTTCAAAATGGCCCTGGCGATGGAAATACGCTGCTTTTCTCCTCCGGAGAGAGTGGAGCCGCCCTCTCCGATGATTGTGTCGTATCCTTCAGGGAGGGACAAAATGAAGTCGTGGCAGCAGGCCCGTTTTGCGGCCGCTACCACCTGCTCATGGGTGGCTTCCGGCCGGCCAAACCGGATGTTGTTTTCCACAGAGTCGTGAAAGAGGTACACATTCTGAAAGACCATGCTGATGTATTCCAGCACGCTGTCCGCAGTATAATCCCGCACATCTTTTCCGCCAATCCGAACGGTCCCTTCCTGCACATCCCAAAAGCGGGCAATCAGATTGCAGAGTGTGGTCTTGCCGCTGCCGGAGGGTCCTACAATCGCGCAGGTGGTGTGCTCCGGGATTTCCAGCGAAATATCATGGATCACCCGGCGGTCCCCATAGCCAAATGAGATATGTTCCAGAGAAATATCATAGTGGGACACAACCAGTTTCTCCGAGCTGGCATCCATCTTTGGAATGTCGGTGACTTCCTCCAGCCGGTCCAGTTCCGTATTGATCTTCTTGCTCAAAAAGGCGCTGTTGCCCATCGTCTCCAAGTCGGAATAGACTGTGAAAGCGCAGAACAGGAAAGTCAAGCAATAAGGCAGGCTGATCTGCCCTGCCAGATACAGCAGAGCCGCCGCCGCAATCAGCACACAGCTCATGAGCTTAAAGGTCACCCCATAGAAACGGAGGACGCCAGCCGTAGCCTTTTCCTGGCCGTAGTCCGCATCCCATTTTTCCTGGAACGCAGCGCGGACTTCCCGCTGTCCTTCGTCACCTTTAGAGAAAGAACGCAGCACCGAAATACCCCGTATGTATTCCATCACCTTACCGACCAGATGCTCTTGGGCCTCTTGGTAAATAGGGGCATATTGGGCGGCACGAAGCCTCACCCAGCGGAGAACCAGCATCCCAAGCGCCAGCCCCACAAGGCTCAATCCCGCAATCACCGGGCTGAAAAAGAACATCATCACAGACATCAGTACAGCCATAGCCACACCGCTGGTCATCTGCTCAATCGCCAGCATGGAGTACCCCTCCAAATCGGCAATCGTGGTGGTGAGCATGGCCTGAATGGTGCCCAGATTTTGTTCTGAGAAATATCCCATGGGTGCCTGTTTCAGCCGTTCTCCAATCTCCAGACGGTAGTCCCGGAAAATGTCATAGCCGGCCCCGCTCATGGTACGGTCATACATCCACTGGAAAAAGAAGCGGCCCAGTACACTGCCCAGAATTACGCCAAAAGCCTGCCCGATGATGACCGGAGAGAGTCCATCCAGATGGAGCAGAATCCAGAATACACCGAACATCATAAACCCGTTGAAGAATGATTTCAGAATATTGCAGACGATCCCTGCCACGATTTTTCCCCGGCTGTTTCCCGCAATTTTAAAGATACGGCGAATCATTTCAAACATCTTCTGCACCTCCTTCCGTAGAGCCGGCGTAGTCCTGCCACATTTTCCGGTAAAGGGGGCAGTTCTCCAGAAGCTCTTCCTGAATGCCCCGGCCCACAATCTCGCCATTGGCAACAACCAATATCTGGTCGGCATTGCGGATTGTATTCAGTCGGTGGGCCACGACAATCAGAGACTTTCCCGCCACCAGCTTGCTGATAGCCTGCTGGATCAGCGCCTCGTTCTCGGGGTCGGCATAGGCGGTTGCCTCGTCCAAAATGATGACGGACGCCTGCTTGAGCATGGCCCGCGCAATGGTGATGCGCTGCCGCTCTCCGCCGGAGAGGCGGTCCCCGGCATCACCGGCCATGGTATCATAGCCCTGCTCTAACTGCATGATAAAGTCGTGGCAGTTGGCGGCTCTGGCCGCAGCCTCTACTTCCCCGTCGCTGGCATCAGGGTTTCCCATGCGGATGTTTTCCCGAATGGATTTATCAAAGAGAAAATTGTCCTGGGCCACATAGCTGATCTCACCCATGAGCTGTCCAAACGGAATGCTGCGAATATCCTGCCCGCCAAAGCGGACTGTACCGGAGGTCACATCCCAAAAGCCGGCCATCAGCTTGGCAATCGTAGACTTCCCGGAGCCGGATGGTCCAACAATGGCGGTCATGGTACCGGGCTGTGTCTGAAATGAGATACCGTGGAGAACTTCGGCTCCGTTGTACGCAAAATGGACATCCTCGAATTGATAACACCGCTCCCCAAGCTCTGCGGGCTCTGTGGGGCGGACAAGTTCCGGCGTTTTCAAAAAAGCCGTGACCTGTTCCAGATTGCCCTTGATCATGCTGACCTGCTCCATGGCTTCGGATACCTTCATCAGAGGCGCAATAAACCCCAGAGGTACCACCAAGGCTACCAGAAAGACAGGGAGAGAAAGGCTTCCCTCCATGTAGAGCCACGCTCCCACTGGAAGGGTCCCCAGAAGCGTAGAAGGGAGGACCGCCCGGGCCGCTGCGTTCCAAAGCCAGCACTGGCTCCACCATGCCATGGTGGAATCGTGGAAATAGCGGACAGAATCGGCATACTTTCCATAGGAAGCTGCGGATCGGTTGAACGCCTTAATGACCTGAATACCGTTGACATACTCCACCAAGGCACTGTTCATCTCGTTGGCAGATCGCATATAGTTCTCCATGCGAGGCCCATATCCCCGCATCATGGCGGCAAAAAAGAGGGTGCCCAGCGGAATTGTCACCAGTGCGGCCAGCCCCATCCGCCAGTCCAGCAGGAAAATCAGAAGAATACTGCATAGGGGTGCGGCGATGTTGGATGGCAGTTCCGGCATGAAATGGGCCATGGAGTCCTCCAACTTCGCCACATTGTCCACGATCAGATTTTTGAAAGCCCCGGTAGGTGTTTCCAGCATGACGCCCATGGGGACCTTCGCCATCCGATCTGTAATGGCCTCCCGGATATTTTTCAGTATGGTAAAGGAAATTTTGTGGGACATCAGGGAGGACCGCCAGGTAAGCAGCATTTTTATGATCTGGCAAACTGCGGCGCCTCCGCAGAGAAACAATACCAGCGTGGGCGTTGCAGTCCCCCGGTACAAGGCGTCCGCGAGGACAGCCACCATTAAAAATGGGCCCATGCCAAACAGTTCTCCCAAGACGGCCAGGAAGATGGAGAGGCGCATTTTACCGTTGCTCTCTCCCACGAAAGCGAATAGCTGCCGAATCGTTCCCGGTTCTTTCGACTTCATAACCAGCCTCCTTTCAGGCCACAAAAAATACAAGGAGGGTATTGCAATTTCAAGTGCCCTGTGCTAAAATTTGAATTACATCGTAATATTACAGTGTAATTTTAGTATAGGACGGAGGGACAGCGAATGTCAAGAGACTTTCAGCAGACACACGAAAATCTTTTGCTCTGCGCCCAAAAGCACTTTCTGGAATATGGCTTTGAGCGGGCCAGCATCCGGGAGATCTGCAAGGACGCCCATGTGACTAACGGAGCTTTTTATAACCACTTTGACGATAAGGAAGCTCTGTTTGGCGCGCTGGTGGAGCCTGTTGTTCAGGAGGTCAAGGCCATCTATGAGGCGTCGGTAAATGAGCACATGGAACTGGCAAAGACGGACGACTTGAAATCCCTCTGGAAACTGTCGGAGGAAACGCTGTCGGTCATTATCGAATACATCTATGAGCATTTTGATGTATTCCGGCTGCTTCTTATGCGGGCGGAGGGCACGCGGTATTCCTCCTTTTTGGATGATGTTGTCTGTCTGGAAACCCGGGTCACGCTGAAGTTCTTTGCAGAATTGAAATCTCGGGGCATCCAGGTCCGCGAATTGGCGGAAGAGGAGTGGCATATTCTGCTCCATGCGTATTTTGCGTCCCTGGCTGAAGTGGTCATGCACAACTTCCCCAAGGAGGCCGCGCTGAGATATGTTCACACGCTTGTCTCTTTTTTCAACTCCGGATGGCAGACAGTTTTGGGGATCTGATCCCCAAAATTTTTGCACAATAGTTAGCATCTACTAACCAAGTGATGTGGAGGTGGAACCGCAGCGTCCCCTTTGCACGGGGTTTTGCAACACTTAATTCTTTTCAGAAAGGACATATTCAAAAATGGAAAACACAAAGAAGCTCACAGGTAAAGACCTAATCAATGTCGGCATTTACACAGCCATGACCCTCGTTATTTTCTTTGTTGTCGGCCTGCTTACTGCGCTGCCGGTGGTCTACCCGTTCCTGTTCATAATTTGGCCTATCGTCTGCGGCATTCCTATGATGCTCTACTATACCAAGATTCAGAAGTTTGGTATGCTGACCATCACAGGTATCATCGGCGGCATCTTTTTCTATCTGATCGGCTATGGCTGGATCGGCCTGCTCGGCTGGGTGCTCGGCGGCATCCTGAGTGATGTTGTGCTCAAAATCGGCGGCTATCAGAAATTCAAGGTCACTGTTCTGAGCTACGCCTGCTTTTGCCTTGGCATCATGGGCTGCCCCGCCAATCTCTGGTTTGCCGGTGAAGCATATTGGGAAAACATCCACACCTCCATGGGTGATCAGTACGCAAACACCTTGCAATCCCTGATGCCCTCCTGGATGATGTATGTGGGCTTTGCGCTGCTGTTTGTGGGCGGTATTCTGGGCGCGCTTCTGGGCCATAAAATGCTGAAAAAACACTTTGAGAGAGCGGGCATTGTGTAATGGAGCAGCTTCAAGCGGTTGTTGAAAACAGAACAGGTTTTTGCTTGGACCCACGAACCAAGTTATTGCTGATGGCTGTTGTCGCTACCGCAGAATTTCTATATAGCCATACCGCCTTTATGATTGCGGTGGCTATGATACCCTTTGTCCTGTTGCTGACTAATCGGCAGTATAAGACGGCAACGGTGTTCTTCTGCCTGTTCGCAGCGGGGCTGTTTGTGCAGGCTATCCAGAACTCCGTCCAGTTTCCCATGATCGTCAATATGCTGGTAGTCCTGTTGGTGGGGTTGGTTCTGCGGCTGTTTCCGGCTTTTGTGATGGGAGCCTATATTATCAAATCCACCACGGCCAGCGAGTGCATTACCGCACTTGGCCGGATGCACATTGGGCGGCAGATCACCATTCCTCTCTCTGTCCTGTTTCGTTTTATCCCTACCATGCAGGAGGAGTCGGCGGCCATCAAGGACGCCATGCGGATGCGGGAGGTCCAGTTCGGGACAAAGAAGTTCTGGCAAAACCCCGCCGCCCTGATTGAATACCGTTTTATTCCCCTGATGATCTCGGTGGTCAAAATCGGGGATGATCTCTCTGCGGCGGCCTTGACCCGCGGCCTCGATAACCCGGTCCGGCGCACCAATATCACAAAGGTCGGGTTTACCGGCTGGGATCTGCTGGCGGTGCTGATTGCCGGAACTGCACTGCTCTCTACATACTTTTTCAGTCCGTGGTAAGGAGGTGATACCGTGATTGAATTGAAAGATGTTTCCTTTACCTATGAGAGTGGGGAAACCGAGAACAACCTAAGCCATATCAATCTGACAATCCAGGACGGTGAAACTATCCTGCTCTGTGGAGAGTCTGGCTGCGGCAAGACAACACTGACCCGGCTGATCAACGGTTTGATCCCGCATTACTACGGTGGGAAACTGACCGGGCAAGTCCTCTTAGATGGGAAAGAGCTAAAAGACTATCCCCTTTATCAAATCGGACAGCGGGTGGGGTCTGTATTCCAAAACCCAAGGACACAATTCTACAATGTAGATACCACCAGCGAGATTGTTTTTGGGTGTGAAAACATGGCCCTGCCAGTCCCGGAGATGCGGAAGCGTCTGGAGGAGACTGCCCACAGCCTCAAGCTGGAAAAACTGCTGAACCGGAGCTTGTTTGCCCTATCCGGCGGGGAAAAACAGAAAATCGCCTGCGCCTCTGCCGATGCAATCCACCCGGACATCTTTGTACTGGACGAACCATCCTCCAACTTGGATATTGCCACCATCGAAGATTTGATTGGTGTGATCCGGCACTGGCAGTCTGAGAAAAAGACTGTGATTGTCGCAGAACACCGGCTTTATTATCTCGTTCCCTATGCGGATCGGATTCTCTACATGAAGCGCGGAAGTATTGTACGGGAATTTACCGAATCGGAGTTTCAAAAACTACCGTCCGATGAATTGCAGGGAATGGGGCTGCGGGCACTGGACCCATTCCACCTGTCCCCGGAGGCCGTTCCCAAACCGGCCGCTCCGCAATTACATATCAAGGGCTTCCAGTTCTCCTATGAAAAGCACGGCCCTCTCAATGTGGATATTCCAGACCTGACCTTGCCCCAAGGGGAGATCATCGGCATCATCGGAAACAACGGCGCGGGAAAATCTACCTTCGCCCGGTGTCTGTGCGGTCTGGACAAGAAGGCGAAAGGCGTGCTTGAAATGGATGAGGCCTCCTATAATGCGAAGCAGCGCAGGCACATTTCCTACATGGTCATGCAGGATGTTAACCACCAGTTGTTTACGGAAGATGTGCTGGACGAACTGCTACTCAGTATGGATGGCGAGGACGAGAAAGCGGACACGGCCCGTGCCAGTGAGATTCTGGACAGCCTTGACCTGCTGGACAAAGTAAAGCTGCACCCCATGTCCCTGTCCGGCGGTGAAAAACAGAGGGTGGCGATTGGCAGTGCGGTAGCCTCGGACAAAAAGATCCTGATATTTGACGAGCCTACCAGCGGATTGGATTACCGGCATATGCTGGAGGTCTCGGACAACTTAAACCGCCTGAAAGAGATGGGAAAGAGTCTGTTTCTGATCACGCATGACCCGGAGCTCATTTATAAATGCTGCACCTACCTGTTGTTCATTCAGGGGAGCAAGGTGCTGTGGCATCGGCCGATGGATGGGAAAGCTGTAGAGCTCTTGCGGACTTTCTTCTCCCACGAGCAAGAAACAGGTGCGGTCAATGCTTCCTGATAAAAAACTGCACGCTTCCGGCGAGGACTATCTGGAGGCTGTGTTGGTACTCCAGAAAAAGAAAGGCATGGTACGCTCTGTGGATGTGGCCCGGTATATGGAGGTGTCTAAGCCCAGCGTGTGCCATGCGGTAGCTACCTTGAAGGCGGGTGGCTTCCTCACCATGGATGAGGATTTCTTCCTCCGCTTGACCGATATAGGCCGCGAAGTAGCGGAGCAGACCTACGAGAAACATTGCTTCTTCACTCGCCTGCTGGTGGAAGCCGGTGTAGAGCCCAAAACCGCCGAACAGGAGGCCTGCTGCATGGAGCATGTGATTAGCGAGAATAGCTTTCGGCATCTAAAGCAAAGTATGGACAAAAAGAAATAGTCGCGGGAGGTGAAGCTGTTGACGGGGGTAGCTGTACTGCAATATGGGAATTTGCGTATTGACCCCAATGAACGCAGGGTCTATATAAATGAACAATTTGTGGAGTTGACCACAATGGAGTTCAATATCTTATACTGTCTGGCCTTACATCCTGGCTGGACCTTTACCCGGGAACAGCTTTACCGATATGCGATGTCCGATGATTTTGCCTCTGGCCCTGAAAGCGTTACCAGCAGGATCTACAAGATACGGAAAAAACTAAATATCAATGCGATTCAAACTGTGCATGGGTATGGTTATCGCTTTGAAAAGTAAAAAAGGGGTTGGTGCATCAAATCGTAGGTGTACCACCCCTTTTTATAGTGCTTGCATATAAGGAAAGCGTTGCCGAAAGAGTTCTCGCTATTGACGAATAAATCAATTTGTGCTATATTAAAACCGTTAGATTGAAACCAATGGTTTTGAACTTTGGGGGTGACACATGGCAAAGCGTGTAGCAGGAGTAACAGAAAAGTTGATGGAAGCAGCCAAGCAGGAGTTCCTAAAAAACGGATATGAGCGGGCTTCCTTACAGACGATTGCAGAAAAGGCTGGCTCCAGCAAAGGGGCGATCTACATCCGCTATCCGGACAAAGAGAGCCTGTACCGTTCCCTCGTACAGCCTGCCATGGATGATTTTTGTGGTCTGATTCAATCAACCTTAGAGCAGTTTAACCAGTTGCCCGGAGTCGAACAGACCAGTCAAATGTATTCCTTCTCCGACCACGGTTTTTGGGCCTCTGTGGACTATATCTACGATCATTTCGATGAGTTCAAGCTGCTTTTAACCAGTGGAGAGAACAGTACATATCAGGAATTCCTCCACCGGATCGTGGAACTGGACAACCAATGTACCATGCGCTATATTCAGGCGTCCGGGAACGACGCAATTTCCAGCGGCCGCCTTACACCGGAGCTGGGCCATCTGCTGTCCAGCGCCTTTTATACCGGGATGTTCGAGGTGGTCATCCACGATATGCCAAAGGATCAGGCGGTCGAGCATATCCAGAGGATGCGGCGTTTTTACACCGCCGGCTGGAAAACCATCTTCTTCGGAGATGGAGGTGAAAACCATTGAGCGGGTGGATTGACCGAAGCGGCTGGATTCACTGCCCTACCTGCGGCAACAAGACCCGCACCAAGGTGAATCCAGACACCGTTCTAAAGCGTTTTCCGCTTTTCTGTCCCAAATGCGGAAAGGAACACATCGTTGATGTGCAGGGACAAAACATCATATTGTCAGAGCCAGACGCAAAGACGCAGAGCCGATGATTTACAGGATAATCCTGTGGGTTGTCGGCCTTTTTCTTTGTTGATTGGTTAGAAGTCGCTAACTTGTAGGAGGGATACGATGCAGAAACAAAGGAAGCCATTTAGTTTGATGGCATTTATCAGACCGCACCGAGCGGGTTTTATTACCTCCACTGTTCTTGCTGTTCTCAGCGTGACCAGCGGGATGATACCATACTTTGCTGTGGCAAGAATGGTCAACCTGCTTATTTCTGGTGAAAAGAACTTTTCGATTTATCTGACCTGGGGAGCAGTTGCCCTGATTGCCTATCTGCTCAAGTCTGTTCTTCACGGCATCTCCACCCGATGCTCCCATGAAGCCACTTTCCATGTGCTGTCGGAACTGCGGCGGGCTGTGGCGGATAAGCTGACCCGCGTTTCCATGGGCTATCTGACCAATACGCCATCGGGCCGCCTGAAAACAACCATGGTGGAGCGTGTGGAACAGATGGAGGTCCCGCTGGCCCACATCATTCCGGAAATGACCTCTAATCTGCTGGTCCCTGTCGCTATTGTGGTCTACCTCTTTCTCCTGGACTGGCGCATGGCGTTGGTGTCGCTTATCACCATCCCCATCGGGATGCTTTGCTATATGGCCCAGATGAAAGAGTACCCGAAAAAATATGGTGCGGTTGTTCAAGCCAGTAAACACATGAGCGCCACCACGGTGGAGTACATAGGCGGCATTGAAGTCATCAAGGCGTTTAATCAGAGCGCGGCCTCTTATGGCAAGTTCACGCAGGCTGTGCGGCAGAGCGCAGACCTCATGCTGGACTGGATGAAGTCCACGCAGGGCTACTCCGCCCTGATGATGACCATTTGGCCCGCTGTGCTGATCGGCGTTCTGCCCATTGGGTGTGTCTTTTATAGGAATGGCAGTCTGACCGCCCCGGATTTTATCACGATTGCAATCCTGTCCCTCGGTATCGTGGGGCCATTGGTAGCGGCGATCTTTTTGACCGATGATTTCTCCAAAATTGCGACCATCACCGGGGAAATTGGCGCTGTGCTGTCCGAGCCGGATCTGGAGCGGCCTGCGCAGAGGAAAGAACTGCATGGGCTGGACATTGACCTGCGGGATGTGACATTCGCTTACAAAGATAAGCAGGTTTTGAACGGCGTCACGCTGAACATCCGGCAAGGCACGACCACCGCGCTGGTGGGGCCGTCCGGCTCCGGCAAATCCACCATCGCCAAACTCATCGCCTCCTATTGGGACGCAGGCGGCGGGAGTATCACCATCGGCGGGGTGAATGTGAAAAACCTGCCGCCGGAACAGGTAATGGATCTTATCGGCTATGTCTCCCAGGATAATTTCCTGTTCAATGTCTCTGTCCGGGAAAATATTCGTATGGGACGGCCGGAGGCCACCGACGATGAAGTGGAGGCCGTGGCAAAGGCGTCCGGCTGTCATGATTTCATCATGGGTCTGGATCATGGATATGACACTGTGGTGGGCGGCGCAGGCGGACACCTCTCCGGCGGGGAGCGCCAGCGGGTCGCCATTGCGCGGGCCATGATGAAAAACGCCCCGATTGTGATTTTGGACGAGGCGACTTCCTACACGGACCCCGAGAACGAGGCGGTGCTTCAGGACGCCATCGGCAGGCTGACCCGTGGAAAGACGCTCATCGTCATCGCCCACCGCCTGAGCACCATCACCGATGCAGACCAAATCGCCGTGGTGGAACAGGGAAAAATCCTGGACGCGGGAACGCATGATGAACTGCTGAAGCGGTGTCCCCTCTACGCGCAGATGTGGGCGGCCCACACGCAGGCGAAAGATGCGGACAGGAGAGAAGGAGGTGGCAAGCATGTTTGACGCATATAAACGGTTTTTCCGCTTTGCCGGGGAGCAGAAAGGCACCTGGTATAAGGGAATGGCCTTTGAACTGTTACGGAGCATTTTTGAGGCTTTGCAGTTTGTGGCGCTGCTGGTCGTGCTCCGCGCCCTGGTAGAGCAGAACATGACCGGGGCCACCCCATGGATGGCCTTTGGGATCATGGCGGTCAGCGTGGCCGGAGCCGCCCTGTGCTGGTATCTGGCCCACAACAGCGAGGGGCACGCCAATTACCGGATGTGCGCGGAAAAGCGCATCCATATCGGGGAGCGCATGAAGTATATGCCCATGGGCTACTTCAACGCCCAGAGCCTGGGCAGCCTCACCGCGGCGGCCACCTCCACCATGGAGGACCTGGAGAGCATGTCCTTTGCGGTGATCGCCCGGACGGTGGTGGGTATGATTCGGACCACCATCTTCTCTTTGGCGATCCTGTGCTTTGATTGGCGCATTGGGCTGGTATTCCTGCTTGGTATGCTTCTGTTCCTCTGGGTCAACTCACTTTTGCTGAAGAAATCCAGAGAGTTATCTCCGGGGCGGCTGGCAGCCCAGACAAGGCTGGTGGACGCTGTGCTGGAATACATACAGGGCATGAGCGTGGTGCGCGCTTTCCATGGAGACAAAGCGGCCAATCAGACGCTGAACCGCACGATTGAGGAGACGGAGCAGCAGAATTTCAAGCTGGAGCGCAAGCGTATTCCCTACAATGTGTTGGAGCAGATCGTCCTGCGTGTCACGGCGGTGGCGGCGATTCTGCTCTCAATCTGGTTTTTCCTGCAAGGCAGTATGACCCTCTTTACCTGCCTGATGGTGGTGGTTTCCGCTTTCCTGGTATATAGCGAGCTGGAGTCTGCCGGCGAGATGTTCTTTATGCTGCCCATGATCGACGCCTCCATCGACCGGGTGGAGGAAATCGACCGCGCTCCCCGGATGGACGAGGGCGGCTCCGTACAGACGCCGAAACACTGCGATATTTCCTTCGAGCATGTGGACTTCTCCTATGGAGAGCGAAAAATCATCCGCGATGTCAGCTTTACCATACCGGAAGGGACAACCACTGCCATCGTGGGGCCCTCCGGCTCCGGCAAGACCACCCTCACCAGTCTTATGGCAAGGTTTTGGGATGTGGACAGCGGTGCGGTCAAGCTGGGCGGCATTGATGTGAAGGACTATGCGCTGGATAGTTTGATGCACAATTTCAGCATGGTCTTTCAGCGCGTGTACCTGTTCAACGACAGCATTGAGAACAACATCAAGTTCGGCAAGCCGGACGCCACCCATGAGGAGGTGGTGGCTGCGGCAAAGACGGCCCGGTGCCATGACTTTATCACGGCCCTGCCGGATGGCTACGATACCATCATCGGTGAGAGCGGCGCCACGATCTCCGGCGGAGAGCGCCAGCGGCTCTCCATCGCACGGGCCATGCTCAAGGACGCGCCGATCATCATTTTGGACGAGGCCACAGCCAATGTTGACCCCGAGAACGAGGCGGAGCTGCAGGAGGCAGTCAAGGCCCTGACCGCCGGGAAAACTCTGGTTATGATCGCACACCGGATGAAAACTGTCCAGGAGGCGGATCAGATTCTTGTACTGGATCAAGGGCGGATTGTGCAGCGGGGCCGCCATGCGGAACTGATGCAGCAGGGCGGTATCTATGCGGATTTTGTCTGCTCCCGGAGATCCGCAGAATCGTGGCGTATTGCGGAGCGGAAAAGTAACGAGGTTAAAGCGGAGGTATGAGCAAGAAACTATTGGCCCGGATCGGCCTGCTGGTGATTGTCCTGTTTGGCGTCACGATCCTGACTTTCTTTTATACCAACCTGTCCCCAGTAGATGCGGCCGAGGCGCTGGCAGTGCGCCGTTACAACCGTCCCACCCCGCAGCAGGTTGAACTGGTGCGGGAAGAACTTGGGCTCGACCAGCCGATTCTCCAGCAGTACGGCTCCTGGCTGTGGAACGCCCTGCATGGGGATTTTGGAAACTCCTATAACACCGGGCGGCCAATTGTGGAAGAACTGTCGGCTTCCATCCGGCCCACCCTGGTTATGGCTGCCATGGCGCTCCTGTTTGCCACTCTGCTCAGTATTCCGCTGGGGGTGTTGTCCGCCAGCAGAAAAGGCGGCTTGGCGGATCGGAGCATCTACCTGTTCGGCATCATCTGTATGTCTCTGCCGAATTATTGGATTGGCTTCATGCTCCTGCTCGCCTTCGCGGTTTATATCCCTATTTTCAGCATTATGGGAGCGGATAGCCTGAAGGATTTCATTCTTCCGGCCCTGGCGCTGGCTATTCCTATGGCCGCCGGCAACATCCGTGTGTTTCGGTCCTCGCTCCTGGATGGGTATAACAGCGATTTTGTCCTGTATGCCAGGGCCCGGGGCGTATCGGAGTGGAAAATCGCCAATCTGGTGAGCCGGTTTGCGCTGCCGCCGCTGATCACCATGCTGGCGCAGAGCTTCGGCTTTATGATTGCGGGCAGCGCCATGGTGGAAAGCGTGTTCTCCATCCCGGGGCTGGGGTCCATGCTGGTCACTGCATTGGGAGCCAGAGACACCATTACCATCAATGCGTGTGTACTGCTCACCGCCGTCATTTTCGTCCTGGTCAATTTTATCGCGGACTGCGTGAACGCATTTCTAAACCCGCAGAGTCAGAAGGGAGGCGGCCTATGATCCGCAAAATCATGCACCGCCCGCAGGCCGTCCTCGGCCTTGCCATGATGCTTCTCGTGTTTCTTGTGATGCTGCTGGCCCCAGTCTTTGCGCCCAATGACCCGATGCAGCTGAATGTGGCCCACAGCTTCGCCCCGCCGGACGCACAGTACCCCCTTGGAACGGATGAACTTGGACGCTGCATCCTCTCCCGCCTGATTTACGGAGCCAGGGCTTCCCTGAGTATCGCGCTGCCCACACTGCTGTTACTGGCGGTTATCAGCACCGTGGTGGCTACCCTGTGCGCCTATATCGGCGGGGCGCTGGACCGCATATTTGAAGTGGTCTCCAATATTTTTATGGCCTTTCCCCCTTTCCTCGTTGCCATCACCCTGGTGGGGCTCTTTGAGTCAAAAGCGGCCAGCATCGTCCTGTCTATTGTAATCGCCATGTGGGTCTGGAACGCGAGGGTGGTCCGCACCCATGTGCTTCGGGAGCGGAATCAGCCCTATGTGATCACCTGCCGGATGTCCGGCTGTTCGGAGCTGCGTATTGTATTCCGGCATATCATCCCCAATATTTTGCCGCACCTTCTGGTTTTGTACAGCACAGGGCTGTCCTCTGTCATCATTATGATCTCCAGTTATGCTTTTCTCGGCTTGGGGCTGGAAACAGGGACGGCGGAGTGGGGCGCCATGTTTGTAAATGCCAATAAACTGATGTTCAGCCATCCGCAGTTCCTGGTCTATCCGGGGCTCTGCATTCTGTTTGCCGCGGCAGGGTTTAACCTGTTCGGGGAGGCCCTGCGGGACATCTGCGCACCGAGGGAGGGATAGCCATGCTGACAGTTACCAATCTATCCATCCGTACAAAGCAGACAAAAGAAACCCTTGTGCGCTCCGTTAGCTTCTCCGTAAAAAGCGGAGAGGCCCTTGGCCTGATCGGGGAGAGCGGCAGCGGAAAGAGCATGACCAGCAAGTGCATTATGCGGCTGTTGAATCCACGGCTTTTTGACCTGCGCGGAAGCGTACAATGGAACGGGAAAGAAATGCTTGCGGTGAAGCTGAATGAGCTGGACGGCTATCGGGGCAAGCAGATTAGTATGATTCCGCAAAATCCCATGACCGCCTTTGCGCCCATGCTCAAGCTGGGGAAACAGATGGAACTGGGCTTTTCGCTGAAAGGACGCAGGGAACGGACACAGTTCCGGGGGCGGCTGGCTGCCGCGCTTGCGGATGTCAATTTGCCTGATGCGGAAAAAATCATCAACAGCTATCCCCATGAGTTGTCCGGCGGCACGCTGCAGCGCGTGATGATTGCCCTGACGATTCTGCAGCGCCCGGAACTGATCATTGCAGACGAAATTACCACCGCTGTTGACGCGGCCAGCGAATACCTCATTCTAAATGAATTGGAGAAGCTGAGGCGGGCCGGCGTCTCCATGATTGTGGTGACCCATGACTTTGGCGTGGCGGCGAGACTGTGCGACCGCGTAGCCGTTATGAAAGCCGGCGAGATCATCGAGGAAGGAAAAACGCGGGAGGTATTTTCTGATCCACAGCACGAATATACCAGGCAGCTTGTGCAGGCAAGCGTACTCTTTCAGGAGGGACTATGCTGAAAGCGGAACATATCACAAAACAATATCAGATCCCAGGCGGCGGGCATACCGTGTTCGATGCGGTTTCGGATGTCTCCATAGAGCTTGGAGATGGAGGCGTGGCCGCCATCGTGGGAGAAAGCGGGAGCGGCAAGAGCACTTTAGCCAGAGTGCTGTCCTATGTGGAGCGGCCGGACGGTGGGCGGGTGTTTCTGGATGGTCTGGAGGTGTCCGCCTGCAGAAGAAAGGAACTCCGCGCTGTAAGAGGGAAGGTCCAGCTTGTGATGCAGAACGCTTTGGGGTCTTTAGACCCTCACCAGAGCGTGGGGTCTATTCTGGAGGAGCCCCTGCGGCTGCTGTTCCACATGGGGGCGGAGGAACGAAAACAGCGGTGTCTTGAACTGCTGGACATGGCACGGCTGGAACGGGACACACTCCGCCGCCGGCCGGATGAACTCTCCGGCGGACAGCAAAAACGGCTGTGTATTGCCCGCGCTCTGGCCGCCCAGCCCCAACACATTATCTTTGACGAGTCCTTCAGCGGATTGGATGTCACGCTGAAAAAGCAGGTGCTGGATTTTCTAAAGGAGCTTCAAACGGAGCTCCAGATCAGCTTTCTGGTGATTACCCACGATCTGGACACCGCCATGTATATGGCTGGCACGATTCATGTCATGCGCAGGGGCAAAATCATCGAAACACTTGAGCACCCCAGGAGCTTCTCTGATTTTCAGGAGCCCTATTCACAAGAGCTTGTAAAGGCAGTCCGCTCCAAGCGGAGGGCCTTGCAATAAATCAAAAAAGGAGAATAACAGCATGAAAAAGTTCTTGTCCCTTCTGCTGACCGGCGTTATGAGCGCCATGCTTCTTGCCGGTTGCGGAACCACTTCAAATGATCCAGACCCCGCTTCTTCCTCAACACCGCCTGCCGTCGAGGAGGAACGGTCCATCACCATTGCGCAAAGCGCCAATTTCTCCATGGGATTTGCCCCCGGCGTGCAGTCCTATGAGGCCACCTATTACATGAACAATTTTTATGAGGGACTGGTCGAATACCGGGACGGTGAGTACCTGCCCTGCCTGGCGACAGACTGGGCTGCCTCGGATGACGGCCTCACCTATACTTTCCATCTGCGGGACGATGTGCAGTTCAATGACGGCACCGCCTTCAATGCTGAGGCGGTCAAGCTCTATTTCGACAATATGAAGCCGGTAATTGGCACCAGTGCCAATTATGGTCAGCTTGACATGCTGACCACTGAAATCACAGTGGATGACGAGTACACCGTCTCCTTCCACCTGAGCCGGCCTTATTACAATGTCCTGAACGATCTTTCCATGGTGATGCCCCGTGGTATCCTTTCCGCAGCAGCCTTCCATGAGGACGGCTCTCTGAATACCGAATACCTGATGACCCACACTCCAGGCACCGGCCCATATATGTTTGAGAGCGTGAATGAAACCGCAACGGAATACACCTTTGTGAAAAACCCGAACTATTGGGGCGAGGAACCAGATGTGGACCGCTTTACCGTAAAGGTGATTCCAGAGTCCAAGGTTGCCGCCATGCGGGCCGGCGAGGTTGACTTTATCATGGGGTCTGATACGCTGGACGCCAATTCCTATCTGGAACTGTCCCAGGTGGAGGGAATCACCGGCGTGATCTCTGACTTTGACTTTGTGACGGAATTTATCGCGCTGAACGATGAGGTGGCGCCGCTGGATGATCTGAATGTCCGCACAGCCATCCAGATGGCGATTGACAAGGAATCTATCGCGCAGAATATTTACTCCGGTCTGCGCACAAAGGCGGACTCGGTGATGCCTGCGGATATGCCCTACTGCACCGCCACGGTGTCCACCCCGGACTACGATATGGATGGGGCGATTGCCTTGCTGGAGGACTCCGGCTGGGTCGATTCCGATGGGGACGGCATCCGGGAGAAGGACGGAACGGTGCTTTCCTTTACGATCACCTACCCCTCTACGGGCGTTTATGACAACATGGTGCTCTTTTTCCAGAGCTCTATGGCTGAACTGGGAATTGAGATCAAGACCAATCCCATCGACCTGATGGCCTTCATGCAGCAGGTGTTCATGGAGGACAACTACGAGATGACCGCCTACATGAGCTACTGGTTCCCTTATGACCCATACACCTTCGTGGCAAATATGTATCCGTCTACTGACTATGCTGACCCCAGCGGTATCTACTCTACCGATCCGCAGGTCGCAAAGGCCCTGGCTACCATGAGCGACGAGGAGGCCAAGGAACTGATTGGCGGGCTTTACAACACAGATGATCCCGCAGTCGTTCAGGAGATCTATACTGCGGCGCTGGACTCCGCCAATGAGAGCAGTGTGGTGATTCCGCTCAATTACAGAAACGAGTATGCCGTATTTAACAACGAAGTAATTGAATCTTATACTTTCAACAGTATTCCAAACCATGTGGATGTTGCGGCGATCCATCTGAAATAAGGGAGGTATTCCAATGAAACTCCATGCGTCGGGCGAGGACTATCTGGAGGCCGTGTTGGTACTCCAAAAGGAAAGAGGGATGGTACGCTCCGTAGATGTGGCCCGGCACATGGGAGTGTCCAAGCCCAGTGTGTGCCATGCGGTAGCTACCTTGAAAGAGGGCGGCTTTCTCACCATGGACGGGGACTTCTTCCTCCGCCTGACCGATGTAGGCCGGGAGGTAGCCGAGCAGACCTATGAGAAACACTGCTTCTTTACCCGCTTGTTGACGGAGGCAGGTGTTGATCTAAAGACAGCCGAACAGGACGCCTGCCGCATGGAGCATGTGATCAGCGAGAATAGCTTTCGGCATCTAAAGCAAAGTATGGACAAAAAGAAATAGTCGCGGGAGGTGAAGCTGTTGACGGGGGTAGCTGTACTGCAATATGGGAATTTGCGTATTGACCCAAACCAACGCAGGGTCTATGTAAATGAACAAGTTGTGGAGTTGACTACAATGGAGTTCAACATTTTATATTATCTGGCCTTACACCCCGGCTGGACCTTTACCCGGGAGCAGCTTTACCAATATGCAATGTCTGATGACTTTGCTTCCGGCCTCGAAAGCGTCACCAGCCGGATCTACAAGATACGAAAAAAACTAAATATCAATGCGATTCAAACGGTACACGGATACGGTTATCGCTTTGAGAAGTAGAAGTAAAAGGGAGCGGCCTTTGTTGATCAATGAAGGTTGCTCCCTTTTGCCATGTTGAAAATTGGAATTAAAATGGAAAAAGTGAAAACTCAGTCAGAATTTGGTCAGATTTACCGAATACAATGGAGATAAATTCTAACCATATAGGCGACTTTGAAAAACGGGAGGAATGTGTATGAAAGTTAAAAATCAAAATAGCAGAGGGAATTTCAAGTTGCGTTAGGCGGTCTTATTCTTAAATGAATGAGGCCGCCTTTCCTTTTAATTCCCGACAAAATTCTACAAAAAAATCAAATTACTGAACCTGGATCATTGGCAGACCTGCTGCCCGCTCTAATGGGAAATGCAGGTTCGTGTGCAAAGTGCGGTTCAGATGGCAAGGAGCCAAATGCGCATGGAAAATTTGAAAGCCATGCACATAAAAAGGTTCGTCGCCCATCTGCTTACATTTCGACACACAGTTTACTATCGAATATGGTCCTTCTGCCGCCCTTTTCGGAGGACAGGGCGGGAACATCACAAGACAAGTGACAAGCCTCCTCCTGCGGGCGTCGGAAGTCGTGACGGACTTCTTTATGTGTATCACACAGCCGATTGCTCACCTTTGTGGTGTGTGGTCGGCTGTGTTGTTTTATATAGAACACGAAGACGCCCATTAGTTCGGTGCCGGTCCCCTCCAAATGTTCAAGATTTCCAAAAATTCTTGAACATTTGGAGGACAAGACCATGCGGTATCGAAATAATGGACAAATAGAGGAAGAACTGCAAATCAGATTTACAGGTTACTTAATCCAGGCAGTAAAACGCACACGGCGCGATTACCTGAACATGCTCAACCAATACAGCAACAGTGAAATACTGACCGATACAACCTATACCACAGGACAGACTTTGGAACAAGAGATTACAGAGCACCTTCCTCTATGGGATGTGATCGAAAGTAATGCGCTCTTCTATGCACTCAAGCGGTTGAATGAACGCGAGCGGTATGTGTTCCTGTCGCATGTTTTGGACAACTGCCCTTTTGACTTGATTGGTGTAAGACTGGGCCTGACTTATAAAGGTGCAGCCGCAGTCTATTACCGTGCTGTTCAAAAGTTGAGAAAAAGTATTGAGGGGGTGGAAAAACATGATATTTGAACAACTGTTGTTTCAGGCAAAGGAAGGTGATCTGGAGTCAATTACCGATATTTTGAATATGTATCGACCCTTACTGCTCAAATATTCTGTAATTGACGGCCGGCTGGATGAGGATCTATACCAGGAGCAGTGCATTACATTGATGCGAGCCATCAAACTGTTCCGAATTTGAATTTATGAGAAAGGCTCCGAGACCTTTTGATCTCGGGGCCTTTCCCGTGGATTCAAGCAGGATGTACTAAGAGAAAAAAATAAGCGCACAGCAGTAGTTGGATGCTGCTGTGCGCTTATTCCGATATAACCTATGGGCCTCACCTTTACGGGTGAGGCCACACCGCGATAAAACTTACCCTACCACGATTTCCTTTTTGCCAGATCGCTCCGAAAAGAATCTCTGCAAAATGCTTATTGCAATTTTATTGCTCCTCTCCAGCGGCAGCCTTATCATAGTAGTAGATATAGGCGTTGTAATCCCGAAACCGAGTGATCAGCCGAATCCGGATGTACAAATGTGCCGTTTCAGAATAGAGGTTAAATTCAGTCGGATCACTGGTAGTCCCGGCATATCGGCAGAAGCGTTTCATGGTCTCCAGCGTCTTAAAGGCCGGCAACTTGAATAGGGCATTTTGAAACTCATCGATTTCTTTTACCAACTCTGGCGGTGTCTTTTTGCCGCTCTCATTGTGCCAGGTTGTCCACCAGCGGTATCCATCATAATCCGAACGGGAATAAGCAAGCTCGCTGACGGGGCGTTCGATGAGCTGCATCGGAGGCTTGTAGGTGTGCTTGAACACTTCTGAAAAAGTGCAGGTCTGCACCAGATAACAGGTGGACTTTTCTGCGCTTTTCTTCAGATGTCCAGACTTGACGGCATCCCACTCCGCAAGGGGCAGGGGCGTATGGGCGGCATCCCGAAGGGCCTCATCCATGCCGCAGGCTTCACAGATCTGCACATCCGCATAGCGGCTGAGGGCATTGACCATCAGGTGGGCTGCCAGAGGAGAGCCACACCGCAGGCATTTGGGAGGGGCCGCTGCATCGCCATGAGCATAAAGCTTTTTGTCTTGCTTCCAAGCGGCTTCCAGTAATTCTTTGGGGTATAATTTGATTTTCATGGTAATGTCTCCTGACTTTGAATTTATGTTCAAAATTATATCGAGGTCTTCCCCCCTGCTTCATAAATTGTTCAATCTATGCAACAGATTCGCTCATCGAAAAAAGAGTTCGCAGAGTTGCAGCCAGTTCCGTGCGGTTTTTGCAGGGGAGGCGATGACTGACGCCACAGTTATGCCCTTCTGAATTCATTTTGCAGATGGTGACACTCAACGCAGAGCCGTCGTGGCAGATCCACATCCGTCTGCCAGCAGCCGGGTCTTCTGCCACAATCCAGAGCGGGCACTGGCGGGTCATATAAGACTGGTTGGCAGCCCGCCACCCGCTGTAATCAGAGTAGTGGAAGCCTGGAGCATCTAATTTGCGTTGGTTTAGCACCAAATAGACTTCCTTGTACTTCATGCGCTGCGCCTCCCTTCCTGCAATGATAGATATTCAGCGTACCCCTCTGGGTCCAGTTCACGCAGGCGGTCTGCCCGGAAGCGGTACTCTGGATACTCACAGTAACCACTGCGCTGCGTTGCTCCGGTAGGGATAGCCAATCCGTGGCGGATCAGCCAGACCGGGAAATCGGCGTCGCCATTGGTATCGATGAACGCGCAGTCTTTCCCCCGTTCCCCGTCCAGATTGACCGTCAGAGAGGCCCAGGGCTCCGCATAGCCATTTTCCCATGTGTGCATGGCAATCGCCAGGTTGCCGTCCATATAGGCGGATACCTTTAACTGGATAGGATGGACAGAGCCATACTTTTCATAAGGGAAAGTAAGAGGCCCTTGCCTACCCATGGCCGGCATTGGCCTTTGGGCTGGAACTGTACTGATGTTGGGTGTCAGATCCAGTTCCCAGCATATAGCGAGAATATCAGAATCGTCCACACGGTAGTTATATTTTTTGGCATACTTGGGGTGGAAGAGAAGCTGACCGTTCTCCACAACAAATTTGCCTTCCTTGGTGCCATAGGTGTACTGGCGGCCATCCAGAAGATGTTGCACCTTTTTGGCGTCCGCTTTGATCTTTCCTTTGTCGTACCATGTGGTGTACTGCACCGCAACCTCAAGATTAGGGTTTGAATGAAAGCGGGTTTCTAAAAACTGCAGGACACGCCCGCAGACTGCCGCCCGCTGTTCGACGGTTTGGGCTAAATTAAAGGACAGCGTGAAATACGAATAGTCACGCCCGGACAACCCATAGCCGTGAAGTGTATTGCTGAAGTCGTTGCACCAGAAAAACAATTCCCAACGGGAACTTCCATAAGGCGCCGGATCTTCGGATTCATACTGATAGCAGATAAACTCCCTGGCAATGGCCGCCATGACAGAGGCCATCACAGCGTTTTTTGACTCAGCTGCCTGTTTGATGCTACGGTGCGCCTCGTCAGGGCCGGCATCGCAAATCTGACGGTTTGCCTCCCGCTGCTCTGGGGTGTAGACATATTGGAGTCTGAGCGAATGGACATCTTCCCGGGCATAACCCCGGTCAATCCATTTTGCGCTGGAACTTTTGACAGAAGATTTGTCATGCAATATATTCATGGTGATTCTCCTTTTTGATTTGATGTAAATGCTTGTCGATAACTCGGCGAAGGCAGTCAATGAAAATTTTTATCGCAGTGACGGCCGGCCCCGCCATATTCCAGCAGGGCATAGCCGATACACCGGGCCGTCTCGCCCAAAGTGTTTTTCACGGCTTCTTCCACCACATCATCCGTATCTGGGCACTCCTGTTCGTTGTTAAGGCGTGTCAGCTCGTGGTGCAGCTCTTTCATCTGCTCTGGCGTTACCGGCTGGTCAGTTTGGACCAGCACATCGGCAAAATCGCCGCAGCCATCAACATTCAATTCTCGGATCAGCAATACTCCCATAAACGATCCTCCTTCAACGGTCCTCGTGCCAATCATAAAGCAAAAGGTCATGGCTGGAGGCATTCGGCTGGAGGACTGCCGCCCGAAAACGATAATTCGTAAATACAAAGCCAGTGGGTTTGTGCGTGTACTGGACGGCAAGAATGTGATACTCCCGGCCCATCCAGTCGGCAGATTCCATGACCTGTTCGGTTTCATTCCCAAAATCAAGGGCAAAAATCCAGTTATCCTGACAGCTGCTCGGGTCAGAGTAAGGCTCCCCGCCCGGCAGGAACAGAAGCTTTTGTTTCATATCTTCATAACTGTGGACCCCCGGGTGTTTATTCAAGAACGCTTGTGCCAGTTGTTCCCTAAAGGTATAGAAGGGGATGAATGGCTTTTTTCCCTCGAAGTCCCCGTTTCCATCCAGAGCGATCACCTGCCCATCCGAGATGATCTCGATGATAACATCCTTTCGGATGCGGCAATCATTTTGATAATCATCCGGGGTAGAAGTGTACCATGTGCCATCAACCGTATCACGGTTGCAGTAGTAATAGGGCTGGTTTACAGATTGGAACACATCCTTGCAGAAGCCTGTGTCTTCAAACAGAAAAGTGAGCTGGATCGTTTTCATTCGAGTTCCCTCCGTAGTAATAATCATAGATTTTTCTTAGACCGCACCGTATTTTGGCTTTGGTAGGACTGCCGGTGGCGATTCTCTGACCAGAGCCAAACGCTGGCCCGAAAAACCAAATTTCGTAGTGGGTGCAGAGATGCCGCCCTTTTGTGTGGGCGCTTGAAACCGACCACATATAGGCGTCGCCGGACACCGTAAACTCCTTGGGATAGCAATACTCCCGCATTCCATCCGGCGAGAAATCATCCAGCGCCGCGGCATTCCCGGAACGGGGGTCTGCTTGCGGCTGAACGACCTCCCGGAGCCAGAGAAGAAAAGAAGGCGCCCCAGAACTCATACCGGTTCCTCCGGCTTGCCGGCCTTTTCATAGTAGACCTTGCGAGTGCCGGCGCCGCGAACTTGGAAGATAAAACCGGGCACCATCTCAGCCAGCTTGTCAGCATACATTTTGGCGCGGCCACAATCTGGGATCAGCGTAGCATAAACCAGGCCGACTCCAACTTTTCCTTCATGCAAATTTATAGCGCCATAACAGCGGGCTCCAATTTTCTTCCCATAGACGATATAGTTCATCGCTTCCCGCCCTTTCTGTTAATACCAGATGAAAGTCTGGCCGCATAATACCTGAATACGGTCCATAATGGCATCAACTTTCTTTTCGGAGAGGGGAACAGCTGCATTATTCCAGTGCCGAATCAATTCTTCCAGTGTGCGGTCTGGCGCCGACACACAGAAATCACAGCAAAAGTTATAGAGCGGCTGCCCGGTATAGGCTTCAAAGACGCTTTCAGTACCATCAGCAATCCGCTGTCTCTGGTTCCCACTGTAGTTGATACGGCCTAAATAGGCGGCGCCATAGCGTTCACGGTAGGCATCAATTATTTTGCGGTTCCAGTCGTTGTAGGTATCGTCACATTCGCGGATACCGAGATAGCCGCCGCAGCTGACAGCATATAATCTCTGCATTTGGCGATAGTAGGAGAGGGCGTCTTTGGATTTTTGAATATGCACCTGTTGTTCTTGTTTCATCAGGGTAACCTCCTTAAAAAACAAGGGACCGGCAAACAGCAAATGCGCTGTTTGTCGATCCCTTTGTGATAGTGTCCCTTGCCAAATAGCAAGGCATTTGTCAAATAAGAAAAAGTGTAGAGTTTTATTTCTGTGGAGCAACATTGAAAGTATCAATGATACAATACTGGCAGATCAATCAGAAAAATCTTTTAGGTGCTGAATGATCCATGCTTGCAGCTCGTGCTCTCCCGCACTGCCATTTGCAATAGAGATAAACATATCTGCAAGTTCGCCGGGCTTCAGTTCAAGAGCATAGCCGTTCCATTTCAGCAGCAACTGCGTCATCATTGCGCCAATCCGTTTGTTACCATCAAGAAAAGCATGATTGGAGGCCAGTCCAAACCCTATTCTGGCTATTTTCGCAAGGTCCGTTTCAAAAAGATCAAAACCGGCAAAGGTTTGCAACGGAGCATTGACTGCGGCTTCCAGACTATTTCGGTCCCGAATACCGTCCAACCCACCTGAAGCTTTGATGATCCTGCTATGGATGGCGATAACATCTTCAACCGTCACCCAAATCATTCCGCCATCCTCTTATAGTCATCAGCGAAAGAACTTAAAACCGCATCGGTATCCGCCAACATCTGCTCCCTTGAAATTTCTGCAGATGGTGTGTTAAGAGTTAAAGGAAACGGCATTCCATTATTGCGGACAAAGGCATTTGCAAAAATGTTGAACGCGGTGGATGTGGATATGCCCAGCTGCTCGCAGATGGCGGCCATTTGCGCTTTGACCTGGCTATCTATTCTAAATGTCATATTGGTATCCATATAATCGACCTCCTTGCACTACAATTATACTACATATTATGTGCAAATGCAACGAGTAGGATGCTTTATTGAAGAAGGCCACGGGAACCAATGTCTTGGAAGGAGTGCTGCATCATCTATGCGGCAGCTTCCGTGGGAGGCAGCTCATTGATGATGGGCGCGGAAAGTAAAATGGCCGTTTCGGTATCTTCCATTAACAGCCACGCACCATCGCGCCAAACACAAGAAGTTGCCTTGTTGTAAATCTCCGGGACCTTATTGGGATCGTCGATGCACTCGCGGGTAACGAGCAGGCACATGTGATCGAGATAGAAATAGTGAAGAGATTTTTCAATTTCCTCTCGTAAGGTATGGGCCAGGGCTGCAATTTCGTCCATATCCTGCCGCTGAAAAGCAGCCTCGGAAATCTTTTTCAGGCACTGTGTTTGCTGAATTGCTGCATCAATGTAGGTTTTGGCCTCGTCAAACAGGCTGCGCCGGATACGAATATCACATAGAGCTACATGACGGGTGTATTCGGTGGCCGCTTTGCAGATTTGCCCCCGCAGTTCTTCATAAGGTTTTTGGTACTTTGTTTTCAGCACTTCCAGCGATACGACTTCCAGATTTCTCCGAAGGGTATCCAAATGAATTTCAAGTGCCTTGCGTAATTCTTTTTCGTCCATAGTTTTTTCCTCCATTTCACAACAGAAATCACCAGCGTCCTATTTTTGTGAGGATGCCTGCTGATCATCCTGTAAAATATCCTGTGCGGCCTTGGATACTGCATCCCAGTAACACTCCCAATAGGTATCGCAGAGATCCAGGTAGTGGCTGATGCGCCCTTTGATGTCCGCATTGTGCAGCAGTTGTTTTTTCTGATCTTCTGTCAGAGCCAGATACTCCGGCAAAGCTTGAGCTTTATCAAGAAAATCCTCCCGTGCGCACTCATCTTCATAGGCTGCCGCCACGGTGCGTATAAATTCAGGAGCCAGCGGCAGAGGCCGTTTTTCAATGGAGAGGTAAAAGTGGTTTTCGCAGTATTCTCCATCCAGATAGCACTCATAGCTTTCTGCGGTTTCTTCCTCTGCAAACTGACTCTTTTCACGCCATTTCTCAATGCAGCCGCTCTCCAGTTCGTTTTTCAGATCGTCATGAAATTGCCGCTGGGCATCCATTAAATTAGTGAACGGAGCCTCATAAGAGCCAAATTCCCCGTCAGTGGCCCAGTGCGAGACGACGACATAAAGCGTACCTTGGGGATACGCCTGCTCGGGAACGGCCAGAGGCGTCAACATTTCAGGCGCCATGATGACCAGTTCCAGCCCTAAATCCTCCACACGCTTTGGCGCATCATAGAGTTCAGAAAAAGTCTGCTCCAGTGCGCGGCGGGCAGCGGAAAGGCACGGCGGGTCAAATTTACAATAGATGTCCGGCGTATCATTTTCAGTTTCCCGGTCATCATCCGTGCGAATTTCAAGGATGCGCCCGAAGAGCCCGCTGTACTCACTCGCTTCATTGGCGAGGACGCGGCTGCCTACTGTGTAGGTGATGTTCTCATGTGAGAATTTCTCACCCGGTTTCTTATAAATCATAGTCCATTCCTCCCTTGATGGGGAAAAAGCAAGTCCCCTTGATTCATCAATAAATGTGCCTTTATTATCCGCGTCGAAAATGACGGCACCGCTCGTAAACATGAAAATGAGCAGTGGAATAAAAGCGATATGCCTGCTGCTTTTTAGGCGGCAGCAGCCAACGGCGGATGGGCCGCTTGGCAGTACCGCAAACTGCAGGCTTTTGGCTTTTGAAGATTTTCATCATCCATATCCTCCTTGATAGACTGTACGCGAAATGGTGATCACCCTTCCTCCATGTCCTCGCCGGCCTCGATGATACCGCGCTTCCGTTTCAACTCCGCGACTTTTCGCTTCCACTCTTTCTGCGACTGCTCGGCCCGCGCCCGTTCCGCTCGTTGATCTTCCGGGGAGAGTGCAGAAAACTCCCACTCCCGGCGATCTGCGTCAATATCCGCCATGATGCGGCGCACCAGGCGCAGAGCCAGTTCGCTCTTTGTCGGCGGCAGCTGCTCCATGGCAGCCTGCCCCTGTTGAAAAAGAAGCCGGTACCGGTCGTATTGAGCCTCGGTGATGAAACCCCATCCGAAGTCATCCTGGAGTTCCCGCTCGCTGTGGTATTGCATCACTTTCTCAAATTCAGCCTGCCGGGCGGCGCTTTCTCTCTCCACCGCACGGGCAAATTTTGCCTCGATGCGCTGCAGATCGCCAAGCACCTTCACACAGGCTGCTGCCTCCATCAAATAGCCGTGATCCCGCGGCTTCAGATACCTACTCATCCAGCACCTCCGTTTGCTCATCATCACAGCTTACCAAAGGGCAAGCGTAACTTTTATCAATGCTGGGCATGGTACAGCCCATATCAGGATCATGACAATCACAATTCAAGCAGGGAACCAGTGGCTCCGGCTGAAGCCGGATTCCCAAAACGATGAATTCACTCCATCTTCCGCAGTGTGGGCAGGGGATTGTCCCGTTGTACGCATGGTCGATCTGCTCTTGTGTAACGGGGGAAATCTTATGGCAGCATTCGTTCCGCACATATACGATATGAGCGGCTCGCCAGACTTCTGGACGGTATCTCTTATTGAAAGGAAGGTAGCCGCCCCATTGCGGATTGTCGAAAACCCGGTCAATGTGTAGCTGAAGGGCTTCTTTTCGCAGTTCAGCGGCTGATGCCCCGATATAATTGTGTTCGCTGCACCATTGGATCAGATGCTTTAGCAGATGTGCCTCCCCATCGCGTTCGATGACAGCCTCCGCCAGCCTGCACCAGTCCTTTTCTTCAATCTCCCCAAGATTGGTTTTTACACCGTCCCACGGAAAACGCTTTTTATACCGGCCGGAGCCCGTGCTGTTACAGCGGAATACGCCGTATTGCCAGCGAATATCCTCATAGGTGATGGAAGAAAGGTCTACTCCGCTGGGTAGATGATAGTCTTCATATTTCATAGTTTTCAGTGCCTCATAATTTTCACAACGGTCAGACTTTGCTTTACACAGTCTGAACGCTATTGTGAATCTCTCCGGTTTGCGCGGGGCCAGCAGACGCATTGGTGTCTTGGCAGGGGCTATCCGATGGAGGAATCTCGCCTCTCAAAACAAAAGGAAGAACTGCGTTCCAGCTGGTCAGGGGAACTGGATTGCCGTCTATTTCCCGCAGAGCCTCATCCATCCAGCACTTTTCGCAGATATATACATGAGCGTATCTGCTCAAACTGTTCAGGAAAAAATACAGCCCGGAGTATAATTCGTTGTGGCCGCACCGCGGGCAGAGAAGTTGCTGTTCCGTCTCCTGCAGAGGGCAAAGACGCTCAAGAAATCTCTTTGCTTCGTCTTCAGAAAGTTTCATATTGTGTCCTCCATTGCATTTCTTAAAATTTTATTGGCACCAACTTGGCCGATGCCGGTATAAGGTCAAGCCTGTTATGAGATGGATCTCTTTGTCATTAGTGACTTGAATGAATCCTTTTTTGCGGGCCACAACCCTGACCTCCTCATTCATGTCAAGACAAAATACTTGTTCCCCGTCCATCTTCCGGAGCTCTTGCGTGGTAAGGGGAACTTCAGCGGCAAATTTGTTTTCAGGCGGTATAAGCCCAGCTACCAGCATTTGTACTGCGGTCTGAAAACCGGACTCAAAAGCCTGCTCGGCCACAATGCTGCTGCACTCACCGGCGGCAAGCTGGTACGCTTCCAAGGCGGCTATGGCTTCCGGGGAATTGCCCATTTTCTGGCGCAGGAGTTCCTCTGCCATTGAAGCATTATGGTTAAGCTGCTTCTGGTGCTCGCTTTGTGTTTTGAACACGCTCGGCTCATAATCTCCATAGTAGAGATCATGAAGAAAATCAGGGTCAGCGACAAAATCGGCTGATAAGGACTGCTTGGGCGCAGACAGACTTTCGGCGATTCGTTCCAGAGCCTTGATGAGACTGGGCAGCTGGGAATTAAAAAATCTGCGGCCATATTCTGTTTCGTGCAAATTCAAAATTCGTCACCTCCATATAGAGAAAAACCGCCAGTGCCTTCGGGCCTGTAGCGGTTTATGTGAGGTCCCAGAACAGGGACCGGCTTCTTGGTTGTTCATGAGGACAAACCGCCTGCTCCTTTAGGCGGCAGAGGTATCTGTCCCTGCAAAGTCACAACATACGATTTCGCATATTGGCGCGGTGCAATGCCAGTCATTTTTATAGTAGGCCGTGTCGATCCCTTGGTTAAACTCCAATAAAATCCCAGTCCTTTTTTCAAATGTTCTGGCACGCCCTTCCTGAAGCCAGCGATGGTCTTCCGTTCCGCTATATACGAATGGCGCGCTCATTTGCGGTATTATGAACGCACCTTCCTTTGCAATACGGGAGGCCGCCTCTATTACCATGTATTCAAATTCGCCGCTCATGTAGCTTTTGCGGTAATTGTTTGCAATTCGGCCAAACGGCGGATTTGCAATCGCGAAGTCAAATTGGCCCAAGAGGTCAGGCAGAAAGGGATCAAGAACATCCGCGCATATCCATGTGGCCTCTGGCACAACTTTTTTACCAACCTCAACATAGTGCGGATTCAGTTCTACACAGGTAATATCGGCATAGCAGCGGCTGCGGTCACTGCATTCCAGCTGTGCCGCATAGCTCAGTACGCCGATTCCAGCACACAGGTCGATAATTCTGATCGTCTTTCCGTATAGGCACGGAATCTGGAGAGTAAAATCGTTGGCAAGTCCAAAAGGAGTAAAAAATGCACCGGACTTGCTATTGATGTGCTCCGCGTCTTCCCGGAAATTTTCAAAGATAAAAAGCTTATCTTCGTGGGAAAGGTGTTCTTTCTGCAGGAGACAAACCGCCTGATCGTGGAGCTGAATTTCTCTTTTGGTCAGCTTACTCATGGGTATCCTCCATTTATGTGGTTTGGTACAGTTTAGACAGTGAAACCTTCCATACTGCAGCGAAGAATGCAGTAGTCGGTCCGAAGGCTTTTCATGTGCCGCAGAATATCTTCTTTGGACTGGTAGCCCTCCAAATTCAACACCTGCCGTTCTGGACACCCCTTCTCGCTGGTCAGGTTGCAGTACCAGTACCCGCTTTTGGTCTGGTAGACCTTCCGATTTCTCTTGTGACCGGGAATCGTGAGCGTCAAATGCAGACCGCCGACGCCATACTCTGCATGAACGAGCATAAAAGTCGCTTTATACAGCTCGCGTTCTTCCTTTTCTACAAAACCACAGAGGTCAGGCAGCCTGGGGCACCTTCCAGATGCGGGGGTCATATCACGCCGGTTTCGTTGGAATTTTCCCCGGCACCAGCAATCCCGCACCTCGCATTTTTCACAATCCACAGCGCCATGAAGCGGTGGGAAATAGTGTTGCTGCTCCATCACATGGCCTCCTTAAAAACAGTCATTCTGCATTACTTTTTGGCAGGCCAAGTCCAAACCAGCTTTCAGCTGAGGCATGGCCTCCATGTATTGGGGAGTGATACCTAGGGCATCAAGCGTGTCTTGAACATCGCCGGTATAGCCGTATTCGTGGTTGGAAAGTTCAGTCAGGAACATTTCATAAATGAAATTGTCTCCAGCTGTATCAGCGGCGATGGCCTCCTCAAGCTCCTTGCGGTGCCGGGCAAACATTTCATGCAGCTTCGGCGCATCGCTTTTGCGGTAAAATCCACCGGTGCCAGCAATAGCATACACCTGATTCATGTCGGAAGGGCGCAGGCCGAGCCGGCGCATTCCCTCTGCGAACTGCTGTTTATCGAACGCAAAAAACATGGGAAAAGCGTTGACTTCCTCCTGCTGGCGATTCCGCAGCTCCTGATATTGATTTTTCATATTATGCGGCCTCCTTTTTCCTCTGCTGTACAGATAGCCTGACACGCCATTCTTCTGGACGGGGCTGACTGTGGCGAATCCGTTCTAAAAGGTCTTTATTCGCACAGACGGCATATTGCTTCCACTGAGGCTCTGACCCTTGACGGGTCAGGTGCTCCAAGGCATACATCATAACAGCACCTTACCTTTCCAACTCGAATTGCCGAAGCTTTTCTAACAGCAGGCGGGTGTTCTGCTCGTATTGCTCAAGGAACGGCTGATCCAAATCGAAGTTATAATATCGGTAAAACAGCACTTGGAAGGTCATCTGTTTGCATAGTTCCGGAGAGATCGAGCGCATCCGCTTACCGATTTCCGTGATAGCGGCATATTCCTGTTTCAAATATTCTTTCTCCACTCTGGGGAAATTGCGATAAAACCAGTCCTTAACAGAAACCTTTCCGCCGTTGAAATGATACTGCTGATTGCGGTCAAAGCAGAGGCAGTATTCAAAATCACGGCCCCGCTCGCCGGGTCCTACAGAAAAGGGATAGAGCCGGCAGGTCCGTGGGCGTGCCTCGTAGATGCTGCACAACCCATCCTTCAGGAAAATACAGGAATCGTCCGGCCCCGTGGTTTTCAGCATGAAGATGGGAAAGCACTCTTGGGTCAGCGGCATAGGCTCGCAGTATCGGGTCAACACATCGTCTATAGTGCAGATGTTGGGATCACAGCCACGCAAATAGTTTGCCAACCGGTAGGCATCCAGGCTCTCCACCATCAAACTATCCTTGATATGACGGCAGCATTGTCCACACCTGCGGCACTGGTAGTCCACACAGTCTTTGGCATGAACGGACACTACTATTGTTTTTTGATCATCCATGACAATCCTCCGAAAAAAGGGCCGTGGCGGGAAATCCGTCACGGCCCAAAACATATAGGACAAGCTCTGTTGTCCCGGTATCTTCTTACAACCGCTTTACGCGCATGCGGCCAGACTCACCATCGGGAGCGGGTTGCAGGCCGCCAGCGGAAAAGGGGCCATTGAGAGGCAGTAATTGGAGTTGAGCGTTTCAAAGCGTACCATATCATCCGACTGATCGTGGATGGCTACCACACGGGAGGTATGATAGATCTTACCGCCTGCATGAAGAAGTGCGCCCTGTCCAATCACCAGCGGACGCAGAAGTGCTCCGCGCATCACAATAGATTTTTTTGATTTCGTCATATACTTCGACCTCCATTCTGTTTGTGGTAGATAGAGGGTTACTCGCGGCATAACCTCAAAAACACAGTATGGACCTCATCAAGAAGTTCCTGGATGCGTTTCATCGGTATTTTTTCGTGGCTGGAAATCTCCCTGATTCCATAGCCGTAACCCTTCATGCGGACAATTTTCATCTGTTGTTCAGAAACATGGGAAGCCAGATCATGGAGCATCTGCTGCATTTCAAATTCCTGCATGAGACGGTCCTGGCCCGGCAGCACATCTTCCAGCGGAACGCCATCCGGGTATAGGCCCAGATGGATGCTGATGACTTCTGCATTACGCTTGCAGCGTGTTTGACTTAGATAATAGTTCGACAGATTGCGATACATTATCTTCCAAGCAATCGTCGAAAAAGAATATTGTCGCAACATTTCCCTTGAAAAATAGTCTTGGACAGCCTTTAAGTAACCAAAGATAACTACATCATAGAATTCATCCTCTGGAAGATGGTTGTCATTGAGAAATTTATAGACCAGGCCATGGTGTTCAGCGGCAAAATCCTGCTGCTCCTTTGTCAACGGTACTTCACACAACATAAATTTTCCTCCGTTCTAAATAAAAAAGGGATACCTCCGACTTGCGCCGGAGGTGTCCCTTGATGATGTATCATGCGGCATTGCCGCAACAAAAACAGTTACGCCGGCAACTGTTCATAGTCGCCGTTGATCTCGCCGACCACATAGCTTCCATCCGAGGCCGGGGCCGCAGTGGCAGATTCCGGGATCTCATAGTCGCAATCGTTGGCCCGCTGTTCCTCATTGATCAGCGCCCGCTGAATGTTGATAGTTTTGATTTGCCCCTTGAAGACATTGGCATAGGCGCGGATCTGGGCCAGCTCTTCCCCCTGGAAATCACGCAAAAGGCGGAAAGTTGCAACGCTGTAATCATTGCTGCCGTTGCTATCTTTCTTGAGGCCGATCTGGACCAGACTGCCATAGGTGGCACGCTGGCGATAGACAAAAGCCCTGTTCAGGAACTCCTTGAACGGCCTGATGCTGGTGGGCGGCAGGGAGACCAGCAGAGGCATATATTCACCACTGCGCAGCAGATAGAGATGCCTCATATTCTTGCACGCCTTGCCGCGGCCGCCATCCTTGGCCGATCCATACGCATTCATGGGGCAGGTAGCACACGCACCTCCCGGTACGCCGATCCCTGTTTTGCCATCTACAGAGGAGCAGAGCGGTTTGGTGTCTTCGTCATACTCGCTGCCTTCCGGCCACAGAGTATAGGCAGAGTGGTTGTAGAGGATGATGCCCTCCAGCGTCCGGGTATAATCCGGATTGTCGGGATCTTCCGTGGGAACTTCAAACTGCAGGGCGCCGCCGGCGGGAATCTTCACCCGCTGGAAGCTCATCATCTGAAGCCCATCCGCATCTTCTGCGATCTCATCGCGGCTGAAGTCGCCCTCCACCATCGCCGGAAGCAAGAATTTGTTCTGCTCGTTTGCGGCCACCATAGAAGTGTTCTGTTCGTACATAGTTCATTCCTCCTGTTAATTTTTTGATGGATGGCAGCCATTTAAGCGGCCATCTGGTTAATTCGGCTCCACTGCCGTGCCGGCATGGAGAGAATGTTGTAGCCGATGCCTTCCAGCGCGGTTGCCCGGTCATAGTCCTTAACATCCTGGCTGTGGCGCGTTACGGCGTTGGACAGACCATATAAGGTCAGATCGTTGCCTTCAATCAACCGCTGCAGCACACCGGAGCTTTCATCGTCCGTGATGTGAAAATCCTTGCTGACGAGCTTCACAATGCCAGGGACAGCGGCAGTATTCATGGGGGCGTCCTTGGCTTCCCGCATCATGTTGACCACACGGGTAAAGCGCACCTCGTCTACTACGGCCCGCACCGTGTCCTGGATCTTCATGGCGAAGGCTTTGTCATCGGCCTCCAGCGTCTTTTCCGAATACAGCTGGTAGTTCTCCGAAGCCTCATTGACACGGCCTACATGGTTGCGGCGCGTCTGGGCGTCGTTTACCACCATACCGTTGCTGCACACCAGACGATAGACCAGCGGCTGGATGCTCACCGAGCCCAGGCCTACCTCGCTATTGCTGATAATAATACCGGACTGCACGATGTCACCGGGTACGACCTCTGCCTCCAAACGGGTGTTGACAACCTTGATGTACATACGGCTGTCGGTGAGCTGGCAGCTCTCGAAGTGCATCCCTTCCATCTCCTGAAGGACTGGAAGGACAATCCCGGCAATATCGAGGTTGTCGATACGCCGGTAGCGGTTGCTGAGAAACGCCCGCGCTGTGCCGTCTATGGTGCGAACCATACGCACAGCTGGCTCCCGCTGGAACCAGGCATTCACATTCTGCGCCAGCAGCTCGGGGTATTCCTCCAGCATCTTGTCATAATAGGCTGCCGGGATCTTGAGGTGCGTTCCGATCTGCCTGTGTGCGATGGCGTTGACCTCCAGCGGCTCCACAGCATAATCACCGGATTGGTCGTAAGCGTTGAGATACAGCCCGCCACCAAAAGGCTCCAACCGGAGACTCCGGGTGTCCAGCATATAATCGGCCTTCAAATCGTTCTGCCGCTGGATTTCCTGTGCCATTTCCACAAGACTGATCCCTGATTTCATGTTATTTCACTCCCTTCTCATGACGATGGCGGTCACCAGGAGACCTGGATGCCCTGCGCTGTTGTTTCAGCAGCCAGACCGTTGCTCTCAAACACTTCCACCAGACGAGGCCAGTAGACCTTTGCCGGAAAGTTGGAAAGATGTTCCTGCGGGACAAGCTCTTCACCCTGCTGGATGCAGATGTCCCCGTTCTCTTTCAGTGTGAGTTTGCTGTGGCCGCGTGAGTTCAGGTCGGCAATCAGCGTCTCCATGACTGTGCGCCCGTTATTCTCGTACCAGATACGCGGGTCGATGGGCTGCTTGTTGGGTGGGATGTCGGCCTGATCTTCCTGCTCTGTCCCTGCTTTGGACAGAGGGACGATTTTGAGCAGGTCACAGCGGATCGTCGCATCCTTGCCGAAGGTGATGTCCGCATGGTCGAACGCCTCCACATTGTAAAGGCGGATACGCCCTGTGCCGTTGCTGCGGATCAAATCCGCCGGTCTCTTTTCACACCACTCAAAGCAGGCGTTGGGAAAAGAGGAACGCAGATAAGTCAAAATCCGGTGGTTGGCATAGCGGAGCAGCAGATCGTCTGGTACAGGCCCTTCAAGCTCCGGCACCGTAAAGGTGTTCTGCGCGATACCCTCGGCATGGAGCTGGCGTTCCCTCTGCTGACGCTGACGGCGGCGCTTGGCCTGCTGCATATAGGGGAGCAGGAGGATCAGCACGACCCAAAGCCCCCAGAGGGTAAATACCCCTATCAGAAGCCACGCTTGCCAGGGTCCGCGTACCAAAGCCATGATGGCGATGACAGCACCGATCAGGATTGTGATGCTGCCGCTCAAAAGTCCTTTGTCGTTACTCATGTTGTTACCGTCCTTCCTTTTAAGTTTTGCTTGAAAACAAAAAAAGGGACCGCACCAAGCTTCAGTTCATTCTGAAAACTTGATACGGTCCCTCTTGCAGTGCCGGATTTTATTCCGGCAGGGATTCGCGGTCGCCGTCCATTACCTCGGAGGGGGCTGGAGCGGTTGCCGCCGCGTCAGAGTCATGCTGCTCATGTTCCGCTTTTGCTCTGGAAGATTGCCCAGGAAGAAAACCAAAGTCCGTCAGCCATACTTTCAACTTTTTGACTGTGGCCCCGTCCTTTTGCCGTACATCCACCAGTTTCTGCGATCCAGTGAGCCAGATCATGCTTCCCTTTTTGACCTTGAGCCGTGTGAGCCGGGCAACCTGGTCGCCGCGGGCCCATACTTGATAGAAGTTCGGATGTTCACCTCCGGAGCGTTCCATCAAATCAAAACAAACATACGGCTGCTTTGACTGGCTCTCTTTGGGAGTAAGCTCGTGCATGACTCGGCCAAATACATAGATTTGTGCCATAACACTCCTTTCTTCGCCATCGGCGTTACTATCTATATATAAAAAGTGCCAGCGGATACCAACCCGAAAAGGGCGTGGCAATACCACTGACACTTGATACAGCATACAAACTTAACTGCGTGTGCAATGCAGGGCTTTTGGCCTTGCGGTACAGATGTTTCATCTGTATCCCACATGGGGAACGCACAAAAATCAATTACAAATTAAGTTTAACACCATATCTTGTATTTGTCAAGTGATATAATACTATATATAGATATTTTGGCCCGGCGAGTTACAATATGTGGTTCATGTGGCGGTAGTAATCATCCAACAGGTAGAATTTCAGTTCCTTGGCCCGGGGTGTACCATAGTTGAAGGTCAGCGCATAGAGATTGCCTGTTCCATCTATACCGAGGGGGCCGAGCCAGCAGTTAGCAGTGTTGCCGTTGAGATACCAGAGCTGAATGTCCTGGTAAGCATCTTCCGAAACAAGCCCTGATGCGGCCAGACGCTGGGCGTCTTCGTCTTCAATCAGGGTGGAGGAAAGAAAACGGCGGTAAAGTTCATCCGGCAGGCCGAGAGCCTGTTGGTAGGTCAGCGGATTTGGGTGATTCAGCCACCAGCGGGTAACATCTTCAAAGGTGCGCAGATGCGGTTTAGTTCCAAGCGCCCGAAAGCTGCGGATGAACGATTTCACCTTGTCCGGGGATGGCGCAGAAGGGATCGGGATTTCACGCACTTCGTTGTCTGAGAAGGAAAAGGCAATCCGCTCACCGCATCTGTCCTCCAGCATGAGTGCGGAGCGGGATAATGGAGAGACCAGAAAGTGTTCCATAGCAAAGGTATGATCCAGAAACTGTTGGATTTTGTATTGCTCAATCGTGTGTGGCTTGTACATGGGGGTAGACCTCCTTTTTAGATTCTACCTATTAAATAGGGAAAATCCTCCGTTTTTCTGCAGCAAAATCAGACTTTGTAAAAATAGCGGATAGAAGAGTAAGAAAAAGAGATACGATGCTGTGGTTGTGGAGCCTGCACCGTATCTCTTTCCTATTTTGCCGTAGGTTTAGCCGTTCTCCTTAGCCTGTTCCTCTGGGACAGCCGGCTCACCAAGGGCCTCATATCCCAGGAAGCTGTTGGTGGAGAGAGCTGCGTCCAAATAGTCATTCCCGACCACAGGGCGGCTGCCGGTTTGAAAGTAGAAACGATACCGGGCGCCAATCTGAAACTTGGCGGACTTACTTAACAGTAAAGTGCGCTCCGCGCCTTGTCCATCTATCAGTTGGATTTTGCGATACCGCCTTATCACAGGAGAGATAACGCTGGAGCAGACGCCTTCTACGATCTCATACTGGCCCCGGGCGATGGTGCTCCATAAGCTCCTAACCAGTACCAGAGAGGCAAGAAAGATTATGCTGCCCAGTACCAGCAGGATATGGTCTGTGGTAATAATGAAGATGATTAGGCTGAGGGCAATGCTTGCGAGCCCAGCCAAAAAGGTCAACAAAATCTTTCGCCGCAGCACGAACGGGAATTGGTTCCATTGATTCTTCATGTGGTAATCCTCTCAAAAATGATTTGCTGGCGCAGGTAGAGGTTGGCAACGGCCAGCGTTACTGCCTGACTGCTCCGGCTGTTTTTCATTATGCCGGCGATATTATAGCAGGTGGTTTCGTCGTCGCCGTACACGGCCTCCATCAAGAACTGCTCATTGGGAAGATAGGCAACATCCTGCTCTACACACTTGATGATCTCAGCGGTGGACAGCAGAGCTTGCTGGGCCAGCCTCATAACACGGGTCTCATAGTCGGTACGCCGGTCTTTTTGGAATAATTTTAGCGCCTGTTGAATAGGGACTCGGCGGCCTGCCACCAGTTTGACAAATGAGATGCTCCTCATCAGCATTGATCCGCTGACTGGAATAATGCCGAGAGAACTCAACAAATCATACAGAGCATCGTATTCCGTTTCACCGCAGCCAGATACCAGCAGACCTCGGGTGAGCAGCCGATTTACGCAGGCATCCCAAGAGCGGGAAATACAATCTCCCAGAGAGGACACCAGCTTGTCACACTGGAGGGAAATATCCTCTCGTTTAGAAATTCGCCAGTTTAGGGCGGTCCAAACGACCATTTCCTGCATATCCACCATGTAAGTTTGCCCGCTCAGGCGGATGACCGGGCAGGACCGGCCACAGCCATTCGTTTCCCGGTCCAGACGGCCGATTGCAGTATATAGGGTTTTCTGTTCCATTCATCAGTACCTCCTTCTTTTATATATCCTTTACTGCGGAAAGGCCGCGGTTTTCAACAAATTCAGAGCAGGCTTTTCAGGAACTTGGAGTCTCTGCGCAGTTTTGCGGTGGAACGCGAGATCCATGCCCCCACATGGGAGGGCGGCACCTGATAAAGCTCCGCGATGTCTGTGACCCGCATCCCTTGAAGTTTGAGGGCAAGCGCCTCAATGCCAAGCCGGGTTACACCATCGTAATCTTTTTTACAGGCGTCCAGCAATGACAGAGTTTCTATCAGAGATACTTGGGTGTCAAAGGCGTCGGGCCGGGACTCCAGGGCCTCTCCGTCTGCAGCCAGTTCTCCATGTTCTCCAATAATAAGCCTGCTGAATTTTTTCTTCCTGTTGCAGATCGCCCGGCAATAGGACAGAAGCCCGTTTTTAACGACCGTTTTGGCGTAGGTAGAAAACTGGGCCCGTCCGTCATTCTTATAAGTAGACGCGGCTTTACAGAGCCAAAGGCACCCCTCTTGGAACAGGTCTCCATATTCCATACCGCAAATAGTCGGATTAACATGGATGTAGTCACAAATGACCCAATGTACGATAAAAAGATTCCGGGCAACAAGTTCCTGCTGCTGTTCTGTTAAACTGGTCATCGTTTCACCCCCCTTTAAGCGGCCGAATGCAGATTGCCCAAAGGAGCAGCGGCTTTGTAACAGAGGCGAATTACCTCATCGCACATCCCGTCAGAAAACATGCCAATATGTGCCTGCTGGTCATTTAGTCCCAGTTTGGCCTGGAGCCAGATGTAGACCTCCCATTTTTCCATGTGCCGGCTCTGCTGCAGATGCTCCAGCGCCCGGTGAGCCAGGATTCGTTTGTGCCGGAGATCCCCATTTGCCAGAGTCCCCATAGGCCGGTGTGTCCGGTCATGGGCACTCACATAGGCATCACAAGCCGGCCAGCGATCACAGAGATAGATATATTTGCCCTGGGAACGGCGGTTACAGCCATAGACTGTGCTGGCGGGGCGAAGAGAGGCGTTAGCATGGCAATAAGGGCATTGGATATGTTTTTGCTTCGTCATAAAAATCATCACCTCCAAATGCGTATAGATGACGGCGCAAAGGCGTCTTTCAGTGTGAAAAAACAGTGTTAATTGTAGCCCGGGTCCAGAGAAAGTTGTCTGAGCGCACAGGCGGAAGGCTCCGGTGTGTGCCATTCGATGTACTTGGAAAAGGCGGCGTCAAAGGCGCGCCGGGACAAAATGGCAATGCACTCAGACGAATCTACAGTTTCCCCGGATAGTCTTTGGATGTCCTCGGCAGAAAGCAGCATAACCTGTCCGCACTCATCCACAGCCAGAAGAAAACCGGAACAGGGCGTTGTCCGGCCGCACATGCAGTGGCCGCAATCGCAGCTTACAAAGATAGCGTTGCGCCAGTTGCCGCGAACAGCCCGCAGGAAAGAATAAATTTTGCAGGAAATGTTCATCCTGTACCTCCGTTATCCTATATTTCAAAAACTAAAAAAGCGGGGACCGGCTGTGGAAGTCCACAGACCGATCCCCGCCGGTGATTTTAGCCAAACAGGCCCTCGATCTCGCTGGTGATACGCGGAATCACCGTGTCGTTGAAAATGAGGGTCAGGGCCGCCAGAAGAAGGGCGCCCAGCACCACGGCGATGATGATCTTAACAGCGTCCGAAATGTAAAAATCACCGCGCTGGTTGGAAAGCGCCATACGGGCACGAAGGGCCAGTGCATTCGCCTTGTTCTGGATACGGGTGGTAAAGTTTCTCATGGTAAGACCTCCTGAAATTTTATTGTTTTGATGTTGATGGTTTTATAAAAAGACTGCTCACCGCTCAAGAACGACGAATCGGTTTGAGCATGTCCTTTTTATTGGAAATGGGCCGGCTGGGATAGGCTTTCGGCTTTTGATACAGAAGCCAGCGGAAACGGCGCTTTTCTTCCCGTGCGCCGCCAGACGGGGAAAATTTTTTCTTAGGCATAAAAGTCTCCTTAAAACAAGGGCCGACCTGTATATGACAGGCTGGCCCAGAAATAAATGACGGCAGCTGACTACCGCTACAAAAATCCGCTATAGAACAAGCACTTACCTCCTTTACACTGCAAGAGGTAGAAAAATGTGTTTTTTCTGCTTCATACATTCAGAAAAATGTGAAAAAATGAATTGCAAAACAAAGAAAAATGTGGACACCTCGAATGTGCATCATCATTTATCACGAATCTTCCGATGTATCTTGCAGAGAAAACCATAGAGCTCTTATAGGAAACGGCCCTCACATCCAGATGTGGGGCCGTTCCATTCGCAGTCCGATTATCCAAAGAAAGCGCCCAAGGAGCCCATAACCTCGGTACAGAGGACCACCAGGTAGATGATCATGATGCAGATGAGCATCATCATGGAGTAACGCTGGATCTTCTTGGGGCGCTTGGCCGCTTCCTTTTTTAAGTTGTTCTGCTCAATCTGTCTCATGTCAAAACAGATCATTTTAAAGTACATCCTCTGATCGTCGCCTCGCAATACGCCAATCAGTCCCCGGATCACATCGGACAGCATGGGGCTGCCGATGCGGGTTTCAAAATGGATGAGGGCGTTTTCATAGTTGCCGGTCTTCATATCGGCAATCGTCTGGTCCAGCTCCGCGCCGAAGTCCTTGCCTGCCACCCGGCGGTAGGAAGTAAGGATCTTCAACACATCCCGGTCATTTTCCAAATTCTGCCCGATGGTAAGGGCAAAGCGAGGGATCTCATTCTCAATGAGCTTGCGCCGCTTTTTCACAAAGTCAAAAACCTTATAATAGGTTGAAAACCACAGCGCCACGGCCAGACCAATCAGAACAGGCACCATAAGCGGTATCAAAAACGCCATCAGCAAAGAACTGAGGCCGACTGCCCCGGCTGTGACCCAGGCCCGGGCGGTGTAGACTTCCGGTGTCAGCTCCATGGCGGCAATGTCCAGCGCCCGCTGCAGTTTATTCCGCTTGAGCTTGTCCAGCTTCAGGTACGGAGCGATCAGGCCGGCGATTTTGGTGAGATAGACATCCAGCAGTTTCTCGGCCTTTACGCCCTGCTGCTTGCGGGCCAGAAGCATCATACGGGAGGTACGCTTCGTGGGAATGTCTGCAAAGGCACAAGTCAGGTTATAGACAGCAAAGCCGAAACAAATCACTGCTGTGAGAGCTAAAAGCGTCATGCGCTGTCACCTCCATATTCAATGGGCCTGCTCAGTTTCATGATCTGGGTCAGGGCAAACAGGATAATGGCTGCGCAGATTGCCAAAGCGATTTTGCCCGGCGTGGTGAAGAGCAGCGTGTGAAACCAATCTTCATTCAGGAAATAAAGCAGCGGTACATTGGCGATCACAAGGAACATCATCGTGATCGCCTCCCGGCGCGGCCCCTGCATCATAGCCTCCAGCTCCGACTGCACCACACGAACATCAGAAAACTTCTGGGCGATGGTAGGCAATGTATTTTTCATGGCCCGGTCAGACTGGCACTGAATGAGGATGTTAGCCCACTCATGGAAAACACGGTTTGGAATCTTCATTTTGAGCGAATTGATGGCACTCGTAGTATTTGCGTTAATCAACTCTGCCTCATAGACAAATGCCTCAAAATTGGCCTTCACCGGCTCATTGATGTAGGGCAGGTTTTCCTTGACTGCCCGGATCAGGTCCTCTGTGCGCAGGTAGGAAGTGGTGATGATGGAGATGGCCGTTTCCAGTTCTTCGTTCAAATGCTTTTTATAACTGGCTGCGGTGCTGCGCAGATACCAAATAGGAGCGAGTGAAAATCCGATCCCTAAAATCGGGACCATGTACACATTGCCAATCAGCAGCGCCAGGGCGCCGCCCACCGCGAACAGGATCAGAGACAGCCGTTTGACTGCTTCATACCGGTCAGCCCGCCCGGTGCCTTTGAGGATTTGCTTTAATTCAAAGTCCTGATTAAAGAAGCCTTTGGCCGGAGTACCCATCAGAACATTCAATTCATCGGTCAGAGTGGCCGACTTGCGCTGTGACCGGAAAAGCGCATCAATGAAATCGCCCGGCCGCACACCAAACAGCGTTAGGAGTCCAGCGGCGATGAGGGCGAAGCATATGATGTAAACCCACGGCATCCGTTCAACACCTCCTTGTCGTGCTCAAGAAATTCATCCAGCTCCTTATGGGAAATCCCATTGTCCAGGAGACGCTTCTGCAATGAGCTGGACATCTCGGAAACTTTTTTGTGGCGGCCGACCACAAGGGGCCGTCCATCTGCATCAACAGTGTTGTCCAGCACATTGTAAGAGTAGAGGGTGCGGTAAATCAGCCGTTCGCCCTCACAGCCTTCCCCCTCGATGATCTCCATGATTTTACGGCTTCGGTCCTCCAGCTGCTTTGTGAACACGATGATTGGATAGGCTTCGACCATGATCTGCATCAAAACATCATCGCCCATCATATATTTTCGCTTTGCGAGCGTCATCATGCGCCGATAAGTAGAAGCGCAGCTGTTAGAGTGGATTGTGGTGCAGACAGTATGGCCGGTACGGGAGCTTTCTGCAGCGGACAGGCTTTCTGCCGCAGACCGCATCTCACCGACGCCGATCACATCCGGGTGCTTACGAAGGACCCGCTCCAGCAGGAAGTCCTGGTTGATGTTCAAGGAAGGATTTTCGCTGGGCCGGGTGAGCAGATGGACTACGGAATTCAGAATGTTTCCATTTTCGTCCCGCTTAACCAGATCAAATTCGCGGCTGCCCTCCTCAATCGTGATGAGGCGCCGGTTGTCAGGGACCTGGGACAACAGCCATGCCATGATGGTAGTTTTGCCGGAGCCGGTGGCCCCGGCAATGCAGACGGATACGCCATAGCGGATGCAGGCGGTCAGAAAATGAAGCATTTCCGCTGTTGCACTGCCGGAGTCCAACAGCTTCTGTGCAGAAACCGTTTGTTGATTTACGATACGGATGGAAGCGTTGATCCCCACCTCCGGGTCAACAATCGGCGTCTTATCCACAGAGATACGCACATTCTTATCCAGGAATCCGATCACGCTGGGCATGGTATCGTCTATGACCATGCCGCAGGCGTTGAGCATACGCCGGACCACATCAATAGCGTGCTGTGGAGAGGAAAACTTGTCCGGGATTTTAACGCTGCGCCCGCCGGCTTCAATCACCTCAATATCGTTGTAGGCATTGATGTTGACCTCCTCAATACCGGGTTTGTAGATCCACTTTTTCAGGAAGGAGTACCCGGCCATGTCCTCATAGAGCTTCTCGCACAGTTCCTCCGTGGTCAGCCCCTCGATGGCGTATTTTCGCTTGACGATGTACTGCACCATCAGTTCTTTCAAAAGGGAGGAGGCGCGGTCGGTATTTCCATCGCCGGCCTCTGCAATCGTGGCGGCGTGGTTTTCCGCAAAATACCGCTGTACATCTTCCAGAATCTGTTCATAGGTAAGGTCCTGATTGGCCGCAGGAGCGAAGAAAATGTCATTGAGATTATTCATCGGCAGTTTCCTCCTCAAAATGCTCGGTTTCGTTTCCATCATCCTCTGCGGCATGGTCAGCCAGCTCCATCTGCTCCAGCGCATCCAAAACTTTGTTGAGCGAAGCTGTGTATTTGGGATTGCAGTATTTGATGGCCTGGAACATCCCGCCTTCGGTGGCGCAGCGGTCGATCTCCTTGCCATAGGGCAGAAGGCCATCCCATCCGCCGATGATATGGCCCATCTCATCCAGCGCGTGGAAAGGGCGGGCCATGCCGGCAAAGGTCATGTGCTGATCGTAGTGGAAACGCCCATCTCCCAACAAGGGCTGATGGGCCTTTAAGTAATTAACGCCCTTGAGATCAGGCGTCAGGATGCGAATGACCAGATCCCCTGACTCAATGGCGGCAGGCGTGAACACATTCGTCATATTGGAACTGCAGTCCAGAATGACGAAATCCACAAGCCTTGCGGCGGCGTTGACCAGCTGGAGTACCATGGCGTACTTGACTTCCGGGTAACTCAACGGATTTTCACCGGCAGCATAGCCCATCACTCCAATGAAGGGATAACTTTTGAGCACGGTAACATGCCCTGCCACCAAAGAGGTATCGATTTCCACGCTGCTCAGTACCTGCCCTACAGAGGCATTGGTCTGAATGATCTGCTCCGGCAGCCACACCGGAAGCATAGGAACACTGATTTCCGCATTGATGATGATCGCTTTCCGCTTGTCGCGGGTCAGGGCTTTTGCCAGAATGCAGGAAAACATACTTTTTCCGCTCCCTGGGCTGCCCCAGACGGTAATGACTTTTCCCATAGGAAACTCCTTTCCCAAGGGCGGAATGCCCTTGATTGTGCGGTAATATAATTTCGATTATCATAATCAAAATTATCAAACTGGTTTCATTCACCGCTTTCCGGTGTATTACTGGTAGGTGTCGATTGGGTATTCTCACCCGAATCTTCTGCAGAGGCGGGATCACCAGTTGCATCTGTCCCTTCGTTCTCGCCATCCTCTGTCAGCGTTTCCGGGAAGTAAATTTCCTGGAGCGTCTTGTCCTGTTCGGCCAGCAGTTCTTCAGCCAGCTGGTCATTGTTGCGGGAGATCAGGGCCACATGAGCTACGCCGTCGTTCTCCAGCTCAGTGATGATGCGGGCCTGCTCCGGGCTTGCCAGCACTGTGATGGTAGCAGACTGCTGCGGCTCTTCATCTTCTGTGGGCTCCTTGGTATTGTCCACATTGATGCCATCAGAATCCGTGACGGAAAGGACCTTGACAAAACGCAGTTCGGGTACTTCTTCCGCAGTCTCCAGGAAGTGATAGATGCGGACAATATCATTGGGCTGGAGCTTATCCGACAGCCCGGAGGCCAGTGTTTTTACGGTCAGAGAGATAGCAACCTTACCAGAGGGGATGTCATTGAGCGCCACATCGGAGGAAATCGGGACGCTGCTCACCTTACTGGTGAGAATATAGTCGCCCGCAGCCAGATCCGCCGTCACATACAGGCCCTCCACATCATCAAGACTGTGAGCCACATTGGCGGGAAGGTTGTAGCCGCCGACCTCCACAACCTCAGCGTTTTCTTTTGTGACCTGCTCGCCTTTGAGCACGGGCTGGGTGATACGGACAATTTCCGTTTTCCCGTTGGTCTGCCGGGCAATGGTGGGCAGCGCCACAAAAGCGATGACCGCTGCCAATACCAGAGACAAAATACCGAAAATAAATCGGTTGTTGAGTTTCATAAGCATATTCTCCTGTCATAAAAATAGTTCAGCCAGCGTTGCAATCGAGCAGCCGCAGGCAAGAAAAGGTAAGAACGGGATGGCGATGGGCTGGCGGAGCCGGGAAAGCCTTCGGAACAGAAGGACCATCGGCATGGCAAAGACTGCGGCCACAAAGAAAACCAGAGCCATCCCGGAAGGACCGTAAATCAGCCCGAGTATCCCACAGAATTTAATGTCGCCTCCCCCAAGCCCAGTTCCACCCGTTGCCATGGCAGCAGCCAGAGGGATGCAAAAGCCAAGCAATGCCCCCGCCAAAGCCTCGGCAACGGTGGGCCAGAGCTGCCCGCAGTCCCCAGTGAAACAGACCTTGAGCAGCGGAGCCAGAGCGGCGAAGGGCATAAAAAGGGCGAGCGCCCGATCCGGCACCCGCCTATATAGAATATCGTAAACAGCAAAACCAGCCACAACAGAGAAAACGGTGAGCAGGTATGCCGGCCACAGGCTACTCGCGGTTGGTGTACCAATCATCATAAAGGCTCCCATCGATTGAAACATAGTCGTTCAGGTTGATGCTTAACATTCCATCAGGGGTCCAGGTGTCCCAGACCTGGGTGAAGACGGTATAATCTGTGGAATCCGGGAACCATAGCGGACTGAAATGCACAGTCCGGTTATAGGTAGAGAACTCATTGGGCTGGAAGGTGAATTTGGCACTCCGACCGCTGGACACCCGCTGCAGAAGGCGTAAGTATGTTTCGTACTGGAACTCGGGAAACACGGAAAATGCCGTCTGTGGATGGGTGATGTGGCTGGTGGGCGCGTCGGTGGAAAGGGTGGCTGTCACATCCTGCTTGACGCCATACCCGCTTTTCATTGACTTCCCGGAGGCCGTGGGCACAATATCATCCGGCATCAGGGACATCACACCGCTGATGGAGGCAGAATAGCCGGTGTACTCGTACTCCCAATAGCCTTCATCGACCCAGTGCCCCCAGTCATCGTGGTCACACCAAACCCAAACCGGTACCCAGTAGCAGCTCCATACACCCCAGTTGGCAGTGAGCTTCTGCGGCTCATTGGGGAGTGAGGGCACGGTGTAGTTGGGGTTGGTATCCGTTGCTGTCGGATCTGGAGGGATATGTTCGTTCAAGTCCACGATCTCCGCAACAAAGGTATCTTGTGCGGTATAGGCCCCGCTGACGGAAACCGTGATGGTTACCGACTGTGGAGTGGAGGGCGTGTGCCATTTGACCCAGACCACCTGGCTGTCGCCTGCCGGGATGACTATATCGTTGACCCGGTAGGTGGTGCCGAGAATATGGAAGGTCACCGAGGCCGGATTGTCCGGTGTTAAATCTGTATCCGTCCGCAGAGTAACGGATGTGATCACATCCGTGTCTACCCGATATTCTACATCGGGCGCTTCAATTTCCCCTTCGGGCGGGCGCTCATCAAACCAGACAATGCCGACGCCCAGACTGCTGATGATGTCAGCGTTGCTCTGCTTGCTTGTGGTGCTGCCTGTCCATGCGGGCAGGCCGAGATCGCTAAATTCCAAAAACATCGACAGAGGCAGATTCTTGTGGGTGAGGGAAGTCATGGTTTTCCGAAGCGCCCCGCCAGATTTTTGGTCATACAGCGCCGCCTCTGTAGCGGTCATACAGTAATACTGGCCGTTATGCGTAAAGTATGCAATGGGCTCGATCAGCAGCTTATAGTCGCCAGCGATCATCCGCTCATAGTCCACACTGGCCGCCTGGGCAACCATCTGGCAGGCATATTCCGAACAAAAATACCGCTTGATGGCCTCAATATTGCTCTGCCCCTTACTGCTGACGATGGTGGGCATAGACTGCGCTGGTTTGATGCAGGAGTATGCCACGCCAGACTGGAGGGAGAGTGCGGTGCCACCCAGATACTGTAACTTGTTGACTTTCCCAAAGTGCAGGACGCTGTTTTTTTGTACCCGGTTGGAGAAGTCTACGGGGGAAGATATTGCCGTACCGCTATCGGCATCCACAACGGTAATTCGCACACCATCATTTCCAGGATTCCAGAAATTAGAGGATGTGCCTTGGCCCATGCTGCCGCCACCGCCGTCAATATTTCCGTTACCGCCCTCTGCAAACGCGGTGGAAGGGAGCAAACAAAATACCAGGGCAAGGCTGCACAGGAGGGCGAGAAGTCGCTTCAAATACATCACACTCCGTTCTTCTTAAATATAGAAAGGCCGCCACAGTTCTGTGACGGCCAATCAGGGGTATATTCAGTTGTAGATTGGTCAGCCCATATTGCCAACCTGCTTGTTGATGTCTCCATCGCTATCACCGACAGACTGTTGAACATCGCCGGGAACTACCCACCCAAACACTGGATCATACACAGCGCCGTTGCCATTGCTGGCTCCGGGGGCCGGCTCGTTATTGGCCGGCTCCTTTTCAGCAGGTGGATTGGTGACCTTGGGCACTTCCGGGTCAGGATTGACCGGATGATCTTCACCGGGGTCTTCCCGCTCGGTTTTCCCTTCTGGCGCGGCCGGAGGCGTTGTTTCCGGTTTCTCCGTGTCCGTGAAGTCGATCACGACTTCATCCTCAGTTTCGGAGGTCACCTTGGGGTACTCCTCTTCAGGACTGGAGGACTGGCCGGGCGCATAGGCTCCGGCGCCGCTCTCACCGTCTGTCTGTGTGCCGCCATCCGACCAATCGCTGGTCGTGCTGCTGGGCGGGGATTCTTCCGGCTTGAAATCTTCTGTGCGATCCCGGCTGGCAAACCAGCAGACACCCAGGATGGCAACACAGAGGACGGCCAGCGAAGTAACGATAAAGCCTTTGGATTGGAAAAACTTCTTCATGTGTGATACACTCCTTTTTTGCTGTTATATAAAGCCTATACTGTAGTTCTGGCTGAATTTTCAACAGCACGGCTAAAATTTGGTGTTGTGGTAGCCGGTCAGTTCTACCCGCTGGGTAATGGTGGGGTAACTGTGTCCAAACATCCGCACATAGAAGTCAACATCACAGTAAAAGATGTACTCCACACGGTCGCCCACCACATTGAATTCAAGGCTGATGTCGGAAACCGTGTAGTCATCGGTAGAGAGAGGGACCTTTTCAGCAAGGCCGCCGGCAACTGTGGCCTCCAGCATTTCTGTGTAGTCCCGGCTGGAGTAGAGGGTGCGTAAATACTCTTCAAAATTGGTTTCCCTCTGGGAGCGGTAAGTATCTGCGTAGATGGTGGCGCTCAGATTGTTCAGCTCCATTTTAGCCCCGTTGCGGATGTTGATGCAAGTAATTCTCACCGAAGCATACAGTAGCAGGAAAGAAATGAGCATGACAACTCCAACCACAAAGAAGCAGGCGAAGAAGGTGATCTCCCCCCGCTCGTTGCGGAGCGGCCGGTGCAGCTGTGAGAATAAACGCTTCATAGGCCACCTCACTTCCAGTAATGTTCGCTAACGCCGGAGCCGCGGGCCACCACCGTGATGTTGACCAGATCCAGATTCCAGAAGCCGCCCAGCTTGGCATCCCCCTCAATGGTAATATAGAAGGGCGTTCCCAACTGGATGGCCCGGGACATCCCGGAAGGTGTGGGAGATTTATATGTGGCGTCAATCGAATAGGTGATATTGTCGGCCCCCTCGATCTCCGAACAGAGGAAATCGAAGAGAGCATCCGTCTCGCTGTTGATGCCGCCGGACAACTGGATCTGCTTGACCATCTGATCGGCTGCATGGTCAAGTTCCTGTTTTGTAGAGATAATGCCGAACAAGTCGATGATAAAGGCCAGCAAAACAACGGCAATGAAGATAAACACCACCGTGGAAAAGTAGTTGGCCTCGCCCCGCTCATTTTTTAATGCACTGCGGAGCTTTTGCAGTATGCTATGGATAAAAACCACCACCTTTACTCAGAAATAAAAACAGCCGCTCCCGGCCGGAGCGGCTGCATTACAAATTTTTGACTGTACCAAGTATAACAGATATGGATTTACGGCTCAAGGGCAAGGCTGTGCCAATGCAAAGACAATCCTGTGCCAATTACAGCAGCGATTCCACCAGTTGATAAATATCGGTGAATGGATTGACGGCGATTCCAAACGGTTTGCTGCTGCCATTTTGAAGATGATATTGCTCTACACGCTTGGCATTCTGGAGAGCATTGGTTGTATGAGCAGACAACTGGGAATACACATCGCCGGTTTTCTCATAATCCGGAAGGTAAGTGGTCAAGGCATTCTTTACTGCAGGATAATCCTTGAAAAACTTAGTGGTGTACTGAAAGTGAAGCAGATACCAAAATTCAAAACAAGGATTAGAGAGCGCAATATGAATGCCCTTTGCATCAGCCATTTTCTGTGCTTTGGAGAGCAATTTGTCTTTGGCCGCGATAGGATCAGGGGTATTATAGTTCACATCACCGTCTGCAACGACCCATACAGCATCGCCATTGGATACAGAAAGCTGATTTTTGCTTTGGTATTCCACAGCTTTCCGAATCAGAGCGAGGTAATCGGTTTCGCCCCCTTTGGTGTGGCTGCCGACCACGCGAATATCAATGTTGGTCTGGCGGCTGCGATAATGTTCAAAATACTTTGGCTCGGTTTGCGAACCCTCCGTCACAATCAGAATGACGGGTTTTAATTTCCTGCGTCGCTGTCCACGCTTTTCAATCTGTCCCCGTGCCATTTTACAGCCCTCCCTTGATAAAAGGAATTGCACCAAAACGGCCGATCAAATATCCCTTTTCTACTTTGGTGTCCTTGCGAATGGAAAAATCATAAAGGGAGAACAAGTCTGTGGCTGCGGTCTGCTCATCTTTTTCTGTAAACCAAATCTGATCTCTTCTCAAGAAATCCAAATCAAGAAGGTTGGTGCTGTGTGATGTGAAGATCAACTGAGCACCCTTGGGATTAAATTCTGTGCTGTCGAAAAGGGACACCAGATGCTTGGTCAGAAGTGGATGGAGGTGTGCGTCCATTTCATCAGCCACAAGAAGCGTCCCCAGGTCTAAAGCCTTTTTCACAACACCGATCAGCTTGAAATAACTGTTGGTGCCGTCAGATTCCTCTGCCATATTCAAGGCATAGGAACACGCATTTCCGTTGGCGTCATGTACCGTATGAATGGCATCAATATTTGCAAAAATGTCACTGCGTTGAGAAGGCGCAGGGTCTGAATCGCGCATTTGGAGCGCCTGTATTCCCAAATCTGCAACACGCAGCATAGATGCGATTACACGCCGGTAGTCATCATCTTTCAACTGCTCCGCTTCGATTCCATAGGCATCCGCCACGGAATTCTTCGTGATGATTTGACAGGAGGCAAACCACTCCAGGACAGGGATCACTTTGGCGTAACTCCAGTTTGATGCAACTGACAAGTAGAGCTTGTTTGCAGAGGTGCGCTCCTTGAGTGTGTTTTGCTCATCAACATCGACCGTAAAACGGAAATCCTTGGTGTTTTTTCTCTCGAAAATAAGCGCCTGTCTGCCGTTGGGATAGTAGTATAGGTATTCCTCCGTGACAGCCTTATCTGTTACAGAAAAGCCATACGCATATCGAACGCCTTCTGTGGTAAAGATGACCTCAAAACTACTGGGGCGAGCAGGTGTTTCAGGATCGAACTTAAATGGTGAACGCGCAATCGTTTTATGGAGCTGCTGGTTATGAGAAGTCAGCACATAGTTTACCATAAACCAGAATGCGTTCAAGACATTAGACTTCCCAGAAGCATTGGCTCCATAGATAACAGCGGATTTCAGATAGTTTTTGTTTCCATCTGCGATGAGATGCTCTGGATGCTCATTGTCCCTACTGGACAGCAGGGATAAGACAACTTTATCTTTGATAGACAGATAGTTCTCTACACTAAATTGAATCAGCATAAACAACCTCCTAATTCAGCGTTTTTATATATTATATCCCGCATTTTGTGAAAAATCAACGCAAACGGAAAATAAAATTAAAAATAGAGAGGGTTGGAAGGCTGTATATGCGTTAGGATTGAAATAATAAAATAACCGCCCGAGAAGCAGTTATTTGATACTTCCCAGGCGGTTTTCGGTTTACAGATTCTGCCGGATGATCCGGGTGATGATTCCAAGAGCGATGCCGCGCTCCACATCCAAATGGGTGACGGCAAAGGATACATCATCCTTCTTTCCGGGCATCCGGTAATCATAGCAGGAATGAGCTACCGCATTGACGCCATTGGCAAGCCGGACATAAACCACACCCTTGTGTACATCGGTCACTTTTCCGGCGTATTTACCCTGGATTCGGCACTTCTGGAGATTGTCCCGGTCGGTATTTTCAGATGTGCTCTTGATGTCGGCACGGATTCCGAGGTCTTCAAGGCTGTTGCGCCGCACATTGAGAATGCGGACCAGCACTTCATCGCCCACGGAGAAACGCTCGTGAGCATCGCCGATCCAGTCCCAAGCCAAATCACGGGCCAGAATTGAGGTTTCAACGCCGAATACCTCGACGCGGATGACCTTCTCCGCAACAGCGATGACCCGGGCCTGAACAATACGCCCCTCGTAGATGCGGTACTTCCCCTCGGCGTCCAAATCGAAATAAAAGGTCTGACGCTTCCGCATCATAGCCTCACGGCGGCTTGCGACAACGCTGCGGGTCTTGGAGTCGATGCCGCGCACCACAAAGTCAATGTCCGCCCCCAGCATATTCCCCAAAATCTTGTTTTGACGCAGCATCAGGTCGGCATACTCCTGGCCGGAAGGACTGCGGCCCAGATTGATCATCATCTCCTTAATGGGGATAATGATGCGGAATCCCTTGTAATCCACTACGGCCACAGTTTTGCGGTTGTCCAGCTGCTCAATGCCGCCCAGCTGACCTGTGAGGATGCGGCGGGTGCGGTAGGCGTTGTGGATCTCGTGCCAAATGACATCCTCGCGGTCTTCCTGTGTTTCCACCTCTTCACGACTGCGGATGGTCAGGATAGAGGCGTCACTGCGGTGTGTTACGGCGGTCCGGCGCAGAGCAGACGCAGTATCTACCGGCGCCTCCTCTTGGGGAGTGGTATCCTCTGAAATGGGTGTTTCTCCCTCATCAGGCGGCGCCGTATTCTCAACAGAGGCGAAAGATTCCACAGCCTGCTCTTCAGCAGCCGGAGCCTCCGCAGAGTCCTCATTCTCGCCATGTACGGGATCTTCCACAGGCGCCGCCTTTTTCCGCCGGGGTGCCCGCTTGGGCTTGGGGGGAGCCGGCTCCCCAGCAGTTTCGGAAACCGTCTCCGCCGGGATGCCATCTGCACCTTCAGCAGACAAATTGGAAGGAGTCTCTTCCTCACCGTCGCCATCCTCACCGGCCGCCGATCCGGCAGGCTCATCCGAATCGGAAGGGGCGCCAGAGGCCGTGCCGTCACCCTCGGGGGCAGCTTCATCAGACGCCTCCGTTTCCATAAACTCAAGGGGAGGGTCAGAGCCTTCCAAAGTGGCGTCGCCATCAGGTTGATCCGTAGAGGCGCTGTCATTGGTCTGATCCATAGAGGCCAGCAGCGCACTCAAATCGTCACTGTCAGGCGGCGCCGCCGCATCAGCCGGGGGGCCAGCGGAAGAAATGGTACCGTCCGCGGGGGCGGTGTTTTCAGGAACAGGAGTTTCCTGCTCCAGCAATACTTTTTTCTTGGTTGCCATAAAATTAACCTCCTATGTTTTGTATTAAGAAAGGATCGAGTCCTTATCTGTCGTGATGATGCCATTCGGAGCCTCTGCGGTTGGAACGGCTGCGGTCTGCTTGGTGCCGGTAGATGTGCTGGCCGCTTTCGGCTTTTTCTTCACTGGCTTTTTAGGTGCGGGGGTCTGCGGCTTTGGCTGTGCCGCAGAGGGCTTTGGCTGTTCCTGTTCCAGCCTGCGCCATTCGGGGATATGGGCGGATGCCTTGCAGGAACGGAGCTTGGATGCCTCCGGATGTTTGGAATAGTCCATTTTGTCTACCTTGAGAACTTTTTGTCCCCGGATGATGACCAGCGCCTGCTTGATAGGCAGCCGCAGAACTTCGTCTGGGGTGAGGACAGGCCGCTTGCCGACGCCGGAGGTCTCCCTGAATTCTGGTGTGTAATTAGAGATACGCCAGGTGCCCAACTGCTTGGATTTGCTGGATACCGATACAGAAGCCAGCCCCGTGCGGGAAGAAATAAACTCCGCCGTCAATTCATCTGTGCAGCCCAGGAACAACTGCGCGTCGCAGTTGCCCAGAATTTCCTGCCAGAGATTGAGAGGATACCGATTCTGCAAGCCCGCCAAGTTCTGAAACACACAGCTCATAGAGATATTTCTTGAACGAATGACGCTTAACCGGCGGGAGAGGTCCGGAATGGTGCCGCAGGCTGTTAATTCTTCACCCAGGACATGCACCGGTACCGGCAGTTTGCCTCCTTCGCAGTTCTTGTCTGCATACCGCACCAGCTTGATGAAGCAGAAGGACAGGAACAGGCTTGCCAGAAAGTCAAAGGTGCTGTCCTGGTCGCTGGTAACAAGGAAGTAGGCGCACCGCTCCTGGCCGGGCAGCTCCAAGTCAATTTCATCCCGGGTGGTGATCTTCTTAATCAGCTCCGACTGGAACACCTGCAGACGGGAGCCGAGGCCGATGATGACGCCGCTGCGGACTGTATCGCTGGCCTGCTTATACAAGCTGTATGGCGCTTTGGCCGGATGGGTGGGCGGCAAGTTCTCAAACAGGCTGTCCAAATCGGACTCGCCGCTTAAAGTCAGCAGCCGGTACACCTCTCCGATATTGCGGTTTTGCTCTGCATAACTCTGGTCCACATAGAGGACGAGGGCTTTCAGCAAGTTCATCTCGCAGGAATCCCAGAAATGGTCGCCCTTGCCGTTGTTGATGGTGTTCTTAATGATGACATCTACAAAAAGCTGCGCCATCAGTTCCTGCCCCTCCACTTCGGAAAGGCAGTTCCAACTGTCCGAGTTTTCCGGATTGACCAAATTGAACACCTTGACACAGTACCCCTGATCCCGCAGATACTCGCTGGATTTTTCGTAGAGCTCACTTTTCGGATCTGAAATAATCAGGGATTCTCCGCGGACCGCCGCCTGAAGGATACGATTCATGCAAAAGGACCGGGTTTTCATGCTGCCGCTGGAGCCATACACAGCCAGATTGCCGTTGATATGGGGATTTTCGGGAATACAGACAGCCTTGTTGTCCAGCATTCCCAGTACAACGCCTTTATGCTTGCGCAGGTCAGGCACCAGATCCAACACACCGGCCATCTCCTTGCGGCTCATCCAGCCGGAAGTACCGTAGGTGCCCTTGGCCGAGTAAATGAAATTCCGGTCAGTATCATATTCGCCGGTATCGCTGTAGCCCATGCGCATGACCATGAGCAGCAAAATTGCCAACAGGCCGATGCAGATCAGGACACCGTACACTCCATAGGGCGGATGAAACACGGAGGCCAGACAGGTAAAAAAATCAGGCGACGCCATCGCCGGAGAAGTTCCGTCTCCGGGGATGCCGCCGCCCTGTTTCCACGCCGCGTAATTGCCAAACAGCTGTGCCAGGAAACCGCCTGCGTATAGGATCGCAAATACGGCGGCCGGCGCTGCTGCCAGGCCTATGATCAGTTTCTTTTTGTTTATGGGAACAACCTCCCCTCGAATTTTGTAAAGTCAATGGTTTGCAGGCACACCCGGTCACCGCAGTAGCGGCGCAGCACATCCGCTTGAAAATCAAAGCAGATCAGCGTACCGGGGCGTTCCATCAGTTCGAGGGCGGTGTTGAAGCGCACGATCCGGGGCAGATCGCAGAAGTAACCGAACAGCACCGGCGTTCCATCCGGCTCTGCGGCATCCTGCTCCATGGCCCTGCCGGGATTGCCGGCGGAGAGGCCCTGTGACAGAATGCGGTCAAGTTCCGCGGTTTTCACAGGGTCACACAGTAACGCCAGTATCACCTCTCCCTGATGGTCATTGGTTAGGAAATAAAAGTGGTCGTAGCTGCCGTCCAGCATGAAGTAGTCATGCTTGGCCCCGCCGGTACTGGTGAGTATCTGGTAGGCCAGATCCATGCTGTCCCCCAATACCAGTCCATGTACCTGCTCGACACGGTACTGCTGGGCCAGACGCTGCTGGCATAGAATGTTCCAGAGGAGCGTTTTTACCCGCAGTTCGGATTTGTAGCGCCACTTCATCAGAGCGCCCCCGCTATTGTAGGTCACAAAGATGCCGGTGGGGACCAGCAGCACCCCTGCGAAGCGGGAGCTTCGGATCTGGGTGGCATCAGCCCCCAATTCCTTGACTTCGCGTGAACTGTAAAACACGGGATATGTTACAGCTTCGCCGCCAAAACCGGTCTGGGCAAAGACCTTCGGCTTTTCATCCGGGTAGAGCAGTACCCCGGCATTGCCCATAGTGATATAGGTTTCCGCGAGGCGGTGGAGCCGAAACCTCCGGTTTGCTTCGCTTTTGAGCCGGTTGGTTTCTGCGTCTCCTGTAAGGCAGAATGTAAAACGCTCGGGCCATCCGTCCAGCAGAACTAACTTGGCTTTGGCCCCCAGCCGATAGCCCCGGAGCCGGTCCCGGTAGTAGGTGCGCAGCAGTCCGGCCTTTTTGAGCGCAGTCACGACCGCCTCCAAGTAGTAAGGACTGGCGGGAAGGCGGTTGAGCTGGCTGGTGGGGAACTCTCCCGAAATAGCGGTCAGCGATAAAAGCCGGAACGGAAGCGTATCCGGCTGTGGAAAATAGTTGGTGCTTTTCCCAAGTAGTCACCTCCCTTGAAAGCACAGGATTTTTACCGTAATGACTGAGGACTTCGGTAAAAATAGGCCTCCCTATGAGGGAAAAAAGCCCGGAAAATCGGGCGTTTCAGCCGCTTCGCTGGATGTCGGGCTGGCGAAGGTCCAAAATGGTCAAAAATCCGAGATGGATTTTAGACTCGTTTTATGCTCTGTCAGCCATTGCGGAAAACGCTGCTTCTCCATGATGTAGATTTTTGTGCAATCCTGGTCGCCCAGTTCAGCCGTGTTATAGGCGTCGCACAACAGGCCGGTATCATCAGCCATCACAAAGGAAGAGAGAAGATCCAGTAATTGCTTTTCCGACAAATTATCGTAATCGCGTATCCGCCTGTCGGGAAGTGCCCGGTCATAGACCTGGGCGAAACAGACAACGCAATCGCGGTAATACGGAAGTGGGTGTTCTCTTGCGTATTGATCAAGGACAAAATAGAGCGGGTCCAACAGGAACTCATCGCTTTGCCGCTGTTTGCGCTTTGGCAGCAAACAGGGCAGCGTCACCTCCAGCACCCTGTCCTCGCAGTTGACAGTGATGCCGTGCGTTGCACCGGCGGATTTGAGATAGTCACCTTTGCGGATGGTTGTGCTGGAATAAATCAGATGCCGCAGCCGGCAGGCAATCCGCTCTGCCCGTAAAGCGGCATCTATGGAAAGTGTTTCATAGTTGTCGGGGTAACGCTGGATGTCAGTGGTGTCCAGCGCGTACAGCGCATTACTCAGACGGGATATATCGTCGAGAATGCTTCCAATGCGGTGGGATATTAGTTTTCGATCCAATCATGTGCCTCCTGCTTTCTTGAAATAATTTGTCTGGCCTTCCTCGTCTACAGTACAAAATCCGGATATGCCCGGACAGTCGATTTGGGCGATTTGCGCCGGAGTATCGACCAGCATGATACGGCGGCTTCCCCCTTTGTTGCCCCGCAGAGCATGGCAGACAAGTGCCTCCTGCCCGGCGGCAATATAAGCAATCTCATATAATTCACCGTCGGCAAAAAACACGAGTTTAACGGGAAAATCAGCCGGAGCGTGGTAATCTACCTGCCGGATGAAGTCCAGCAGGACCCACACTGCCCGGACAAGCGCATGGTCAGTTTTTGGTGTTTGCCCTGCCAGGAAATAACCGCCGTTGTCCGTTTGAAAAATGCGGCCCTGCCTCTCCAAATGAGAGAGCAGGGCCTTTGCAGTATCTTCTTTGCCAGGGTGAAAACAAAGAAGCTGGTGTTCACAGAGGCCGGGGTACATCGTCACGATCCGTAGCAAGTCCGTAGCCTCGTTCCCATAGATTTCAGCCCTGGTCTTCATGGGGCTCACCTCCTTTATTAAAGGCGCCAATCAGACGCCTTCAAAGCGCATTGTTAAATAGGAATTGTGGAAAGACGCCATTAGAGCGTCAATCCGGCGTTTTTCGAGAATAGTAGGAAAAAAGGCGTCTTATAGGCGTATTGGAACTGTCAATGATGCGTTTTCCGGAGATTACAGCAATCCTCTTTATTGGGATTTACAAAATCCCTCCAGAATTGATAGTGTTCCGTTACATCTTCACAGATTGTCTTCTGCGGAATATGGATTTTTTCCACGATCCGCTGCTTTTCTTTCAAAGGAAGATGATAGTAGCCTCCTTGCCGCACGGTATATTTAGAGAAATCAACACCCCGAAACCACTGCCTGATCCACGAATTGACGCGCAGAAATTCAACCACACACCGCTCAATTCCCAAATCATTCAGCTTGTCGAAATCCATGTATTCCTCAACGATGGGGCTTAATCGGATTGCTACATCATACCCTTCCGCTTGCAGAGCCTGAATTGCGCGGATGCGCTGGCTGGGAGGACTGGCCTTTTCAAATTGGGCGGTTTGTGCATCGTCCAGGCAGGTCACGGTAATTTGAATATGGGCCAGTTCCTTGTCCAAGATCTCTAAATACTCCGGGGCAGCGGGAAGTGCAGACTTCGTGACGATGAGATAGCTTACCCTGCATAGATTCATCTCCTGGATGGTCTGGTAGGTAGTGCGGTACTGGAGTTCACAGGGCTGAAAACAGTCTGTCATGCCTCCAAGCCTGATGATGCTGCCGGATGGGAGACTGCGGATTTTCCGCCGGACCTTTTCAATGTCTGCAACACGAGGATGCGCCGCATCCCATAATCCACGAAAATGAAGCAATGAACGGGCATAGCAGTAGTTACAGTTGTGTTGACAGCCGCAACCGTAAGTATCTAAACGGGTGTTATATTTGCATTTGTCGCCTTCATTGCCTCCAACTTGCTTAAAGAAACTCTTAAACTCGCTTTATATCACCTCTAAATTCATTGTTTGATTACTTTATTGTTGGATACATTGGACTCACCTCATATAAAATTCTAAATGGTTGCGGAGGACGGTACTGCCCCGCCGTCTGTTGGTAAAGCATCCAACCATGTTCTTTACACTACTCCGCGCAATAAAGGGAGGTGCTTCCGCACCTCCCAGAGAAAATGCCTTTTAAGCGGAATCAGCTTGTTCTTGGCGCTTGCGCTCCAAAAGCTCCCGCAGCTCCCTGCGGTCTGTGGTTATGAGATCTTTTTCCAATGGACTGGCCTTGAACTCCACCATGATATTGTTATTATTGGTGGAAATAAGGCCGCTGCCGCGCTCAAAGTGTGTGACCTCCATCGTTTCTGCGTCAGAGAGATGGAGGGTGTCCTGGACACGCTCCGCTTCGTCATCCTCCAGATTGAGAATGATCTTAGTCTTGCTGTTGTTGATGATGCCTTTCCCGAAACGGCCTTCGTCCAGATTGAAAAAGTCGTTAAGATCCTGGCTGGCACAGATCGCTGATCCACCGAAGCCGCGAATCGTCTTGAAAATTTCCAAAACGAAATCGCCGGCCAGTCGGGTACCCGTGGCGCCTGCGCCGGAAAGGAGCTGCCAGCATTCATCAATAAAAATGGCTTTTTCCTCGGTGCGGTCAGCTTTGGCGCGGTCCCAAACGAAATCAAGGGCCACGAACATCCCCACAGTCAGCAAATCACCAGTAAGCGAGGAAATATCCAGTACGGTGTACTTATTATCCAGCCGCACATTGGTCTGCTTGTTAAAGGTACTGGCGGAGCCATTCACAAGACGGTTGAGGATATGGGCCATGCGAGTGGTTTCCGGGGCGGCCTTCAAAATCTCATATAAATCGCCCAGCACCGGCATCTCCCGGTAGCAGCCCGGATTGGCCGGGTCTTCCAATGAGGCGTTGTCATGAGTGATACCTTTGGAATTGTAGGTGCGGATCAGAGCCTCATCCAACAGCTGTCGTTCCTCGTGAGACATATCGGGTATCAACAGACTGAAGAATATGTGGAGTTGCTGGATTTTGGCGGCCAGTTCGGAGAGCTGGATTCCCGGCCCGTCCAGAAGCTCACTGACCGACCGATCCACCTTGCGGATCTCCATCACATTGATGCAGTGCGGGCTGGCCGGGGAAATCTGGATAAACTCCCCGCCTACATTGGCACAGGCACGGTGGAATTCGTGCCCTTTCAGCGGCGCAATGATGAAAACGGGAATGTTTTTCCGCCTCATTCTTAACGCCATGAGCTGCATCGTAAAGGTCTTGCCTGCGCCGCTGGTACCCAGGATCGCCATATTGGCGTTCTTGTAAATCGCAGAGTTGAAAATATCCACGATGATGAGGGAACTGTTATATTTGTTGACACCCAGAAGGATTCCATTGTCGTCGCACATCTCAAACGAAGTGAACGGATAGCAGCTGGCCGCGCCTCCAGTCAACAGGTTGCGCTTACCACGCTCGAACAGTCCCTTCTCCATGGAAACCAGCGGGAGGGCAGAACAAAATGCCTGCTCCTCCCGAAAATGGCAGTTGCAGACATCCATATCCTGTGAAAGCAGGAGCTTTTTTATTTCGCTGACCTTCCACTCCAGGTCCTCCACAGAAGGGGCAGTCACAGTAATCAACAAGTTGAGATAATAGAAATCTTCGTTGTTCGCAAGGCCCTCCTTCAGAAAATAGCCGCTCCGAATAGCGCCGTCTATATCATCGAAGTCCGTGTTCGTGTCGCTGGCATCCTTAATTTTTGACCGGTTGATGCGGAGCTGCTGGCCGACCCGCTGAATAATGCGCTCTTTGGGTTGCCGCGAAAGAAACATATCGAGGTCAATGCCGTCACCGGCATTGACGATCAAACTCAGCCAGCCTGCGGGCACCTGGGTTTTGTAACCATCTGATGGGACGAGCAGATAAGTATAGTACAGCCCGTCTATGCAGAGATACCGTCCATGGGTGAAGTCGATGCTTTTGGGCGCGGCAAATTCAACTGCCGGGATGCGGTCAATCTCACCCTCCCGCCCCTTTTCGAGATACTGTGCCGCAATTTCCTGTGCCCGTACCGACAGGGGCTTGACCGCACTTTCATTTCGGCACAACAAATTATAGAAAACATCTACGGTAAATTCGTCCTCATTTTCGTGGACAACGACCTCGTTGCCGCATTGACGCAGGTAATTGGATGCCGTGTGGACAGCACTTTGGAGAGATTGGATTGCCTCATCTTCCTGTTCGGAGCGCCGTGTGTTGTTCCAAGGCTCATACTCAAAAATCAAAAAGAAGCGTCGTGTAACCGCCTCATGGGAGCCGACCTGTTGAACAAAGTCCAAGTAGTCCTCTTGCATCAAGCGGCACTGCTCATTGTCCTCCTGCGCCATTTCACGGCGTACTGTGTCCAGGTGGCGGTTGATGTCGGCACGCCGGGTAAGCACTTTGATCTGCAATTTAACAGGACTGATTTTTAGGTATGAGACGAAAGAGTAGATAATATTTCTCTGTTCCCGTGCGCTCCGCAGCATGAAGTTGATGGGGACCACCTCAACCACCTTGACAAATCGGTGGTCTTTCGTGTAGATAATGCCGTTGGCGATCTTCTCAATGGGCAGATAGTCTGCCACCGGATTGACGCAGGGAGGCTTTTCCTCCTTGATATGGGCTGGGCGTTTAGGCATCCGCTCTTTTTCAGGCCGCTTCTTTGCTTTCTTTTTCGTCTTATTGGCCTTGACAGGCCGTTCCTTCCTGGTGTTTTTCTTGGGCCGGAGCTTTTCGCGGATCTCATATCCACGGACTTCATCAAACTCAGCTGGGAAATCTGCATCACCAGACCGCCGGCGCTTCGGCGCCTTGGGCTTTCTCTCCTTTGGAGGCTTCTGTTTGAGATGCTTGCCGGCTGATTTGGAGGTCACCGTTTTTTCGCCGGGCTGTTCACCGTCACCGCCGACAATGCGGCGATTCCGCAGGTATTTCAGAAAAGTGACCAGAAACTGCGATAGGCTTTCTCCTGAAATGCCAATGAGGGCAACCAATGCCACCGGGAGCGCAGTCAGGCATAAAGCAATAATGCGGGCAGTCAATCCAAATGGAAGGAACAAAAAAACCGGCGTCCCGATGGCAAATGCCAGGATGCCGGCTTCAATCACATTCCGCGCACGGAACATACCGCCAAAAAAAGTGCCTGTTTCTATAAAGTTCGGCGGTATGATATAAATATCATGGTCATTCTTGTTGCTCATGTATTACCTCGTTTCTGATGCCGGGGTGCGATACAGTCAGCCAATAATCCAGAAAGGACCGCCTGCTGCCGCACGGCGGCTTGCTTCGTTTAAGATGATGGATAAATCCCAGAGTTGTTCACTGCGCTTATAACTGGCCGGGTCTGCCACCATGATCTGACCATCCTTCACGCCGCGAAGAACGATGAAATGGCCGGATGAAGTGAAATGCCCCTCGGACATAATTGCCACAACCAGCTTGCCGTCAGCAAGAGCATCCAGAATCCGCTGGGGCTCGGAAGTCGTGCAGCCGGACACCGGAAGCCCCCATTCCTCTGCAGCAGCGGGAATCAATGCGTGATAAGAGCCGCTGCTTTTGCACCAATAGCCATTATCATATGACCACTTTGCCATTTCCACCGGGTCCACCATATCGTCCGTGAGGGAGGAAACCACGATTGCCATGGCGGTGGGGCCGCACCCATAGCCGCCAATGTTATCGGTACCATAGGGTTGACTGGCATAGCGTTCATCCAACTGATTGTAATAAACAACCGGGGTCCCGCCGTCGGTAAAGGTCACATCTCCCAGCGAGGGAATGCTGTTGCCGGTCCATTCAACCAGATTTTGCAGAAGTCCGTCACCAAGAAACAAACTGAGGTTGGAGGCATAATCAGCGGCCAGCTCCTTTTGTTCATCGGTAAGAGCAAAGACAGTATCAGCAAGATATGACTCACCATTGTAACGGATGGTGTAAACCATCCAAGTTTCCGTAGTTGTGATTTCTTCCCCGGTTTCCGGGTCCTCAGCCGTGACCTCACGGCTTTCCTGTACGCTGGTATAGGAGTAAAGATGTTCTTTATGCTCTCGCAGGGCAGAGGCCAGGCCATCCAGTGAAATGCTCTCAAAGTCTTCATCCCGGGCAGCACAATACTGCGAGATGATGAGGTTGGCGTTGTAGACAGGGCCGGAGGAATAGGGATTTTTGATCTCCATCTGGTCAGCCCCAGAAGAAGCAAAATCCTCCTCGATGCGGGCGATCACATCATCCAGGGCCTCACCCAAGATGGCGTTGATGGTAAAAGTGATGTCATTGGCGTTTTCCACGATAGCAGTTTCGCTGTTGAGGATAGGCGTATCAGGATCAGCTGGTGAAAAGGCATTGACCAGCCCGCCAAAAATCAAGCCGGGCAGCATCAAGAGGAAAAGGACAGGCAGCAAAAGCAGAATCGCAATGATAGCAATGATTTTGCCGATGTGCTTTCGGCCGGCCCAGACGGCCCCAGCCACAGCCCCATAGGGGCCGCCGGCGGCAGCGCCTTTCGCTGCTCCAGAGATGGCCTTGCCAGCTTTGATAGCGCCTTTGACCGTATGTGCGGCAGAGGCCGCAGCATCTACTGTTTCGGCGGAGCTGTTTTTTTGTTCTTCAGCCATTAGAGTTTGTCCTTTCTTTTGGGAGTAGGCGGCAGTTTCTTCACGATGGATTCGTGATAGGCAATCGAGCCGTCCGGTGCCATATAGGGAGATTTTTCAACCGTATCCGCAGCATACTGCTTATACCAGGCGGTACCATCTACGGCGTGAACGGTTGTGTACTGGCCTTCCGGTGCCACATACTGGTCTGCATGATACATACCAAAAGCGATGCCTTCTGGATGTTCCGGAGTGACTTCTGTGCCGGTAATGCGGCCACCGCCGATCTCCACATTCTGATAAGTGGGAATATTCTCGGCCCCGGGCTCCAATGCCGCATGACCCATGTAGGAATGCAGAGCTTCTACAGCTTTATCCCCGGTCATAGTTCCCATCTGGGTGATACTCCCGGTAGCAACCGATCCTATGACATTGTTGGCAAAATTGCCTCCCTTGCTTACGGATGAAGCGTAGATATGGCCGCCGATGCCGCCTGCAGCACCGCCGACCAACCCGCTTAACCCGGAGGGTTTGGCATCTGGTGGCGTTGTAGCTGTTTTGACCGCATTGTTGGTAACATTCCTTTTAATCACACCAGCCAAACCGCCGCTGGCAAAACCAGCGCCGAATCCAGTGCCGCCTTTTCCGCCACCGCTTGCATTGACATGGGAGGAATGGCTGCTGCGGCCGCCCGCAAAGTGATTGCTGGCAAAGCTCTTAAATCCGCTGAATCCTCTGGCCGCAATCATAGCCTCCGCCAACATACTGCCGCCGGTATGGCCGACATTGACGCCCAGACTCGCCATAAAAGAATCAACCTTCTGTGATACTTTAAGAAATCCGATTGCGCACATAAACCAGATCAGCACATTCCCCGAAACGGCTTCTTTGCCTACGGCGTCCACTTGTGCCTGGACTTCTTCCTCCGAAATGGCGAAAGCAGGCTGGCAGAACAGACAGGAGAGAGCTGCGACCATCAGCGCAAGGAACAAAATTTTCTTGAGTCTTTTCAAAATGGCCCTCCTTACAAAGAGAGCGGGTTGGAGATAAACGAACCAACCATGCTCGTGAACAGGCGCAGGCACCAGGCGTTCATCAGCAGAAGAAAAATCTGACCGCCCAGCATCCGGCACCAGGATTTCCAGATGTTTGATGTTGTCTGGCTTGCCCCCATGGAAAAGGCTACTGGAGCCGTATAGACCAGCACGCCGAGCAATACATATCGCTCTGCCGCTTCCAGCAGCAACTTCAGGTAGTTCCACGCCAGAATGATGACTAAAATCAGAGTGATAAGGGCCACAGCCCCATTGGCGCACACCCCGATGATGACCAGCATGACAGAATTGAAATCTGCAAAACTGAGTGCCGGCAGCTCCGAATCCATAATCCAGTTATACGGTGTGCCGCCGATGGTCAGGATCATGCTGACAATCTCATTGGAGAAGAACGCTAAAAGAATAAAAATGACGGACCGGATGCTCAATTTGAGCGGGTCTTCCGCTTCAATGCCGGCTCCCAGGCCAAAGTTCTTGAACAGCTGCCACACCCAGTTAAGGAGAATGATACCGATGCCCAGTGCCACAAAAACGCTGTACATCGTTTCGGCTGCGGGAAAGTAGCGCAGAAATACCGCCATATCGCAGCCCAGTGCCCCCAAAACCGAGGTGGTTATCAAGTCAAGGCCCGCCATGACCTGCTCTGCAATCCATTCAACAATGCCGTCCAGAATACCCATAGGTCATGCCTCCTTTCGTCGGGTATCAATGTGATGCCGATCAACCTGCCCACTGACCACCCTCAAAGAAGGGGACGATATAGGACATGATAAAGCCCAGACTGTTTAAGATGGCCCAGGTGATAACAATTCGTTTGAGCCAAGCTCTGCTTTCATCCACCGTTTTACCAGAACGGGAGAAATTCATGAGCAGCAATGCTACCGAAGCGGTCACAATGGCCGCAATCGTGGAGATAGCGAGGATCTGCGTGTAGACATCCTGCATGATTTCTGTGGCCTTTGTCCAAACATCGGTTGCGGCAAAGGCCGGCTGGCTGAACATCAATGAGACGGTGGGACACAGAAACGCCATATAAGCGATTCTGCCAATGGAAAAACGGCGCGGAGGGCTGGTATCGCCGTTTCGCTTTTGGTGAGGAATCTTGCGTTTTTTCAATTTTCGGACCTCCAATCCAAATGTAATATGCGGGACTCAAACAAAAGAGGAGCCCGCAGCTCTTGTAATAGATGCGGGCTCCCTCCCCAATCGGCCGGTCATTAGGGCAGCAAAAAAGCACCTTGAAAAAGGTGCCGTTCACTGCCTGCATTCAGTTTTGGGTGCAAGTTTGAGCATATTCAGTTTAGCACACCAGGATTTACGGCTCAAGGGCAGGAATGCGCCAATTTCATTCCCGTATTCTGCCAATTATTTGCCCTTGGCCTTTTCATCTGGTTTTGGCGCTGGAAAGAACTGTTCCAGCATATCCAAACTGTCTTTGGAGGTGTACCCCCATAGTACGGAACTGAGTGCGTCAATGGCTTCCCTGCGCCTGCGGTAGTAAGTACGGAATGAGATGTCCCGGATATGCGGACGCAAATTCTCGATGATCTCCTCCACATTTTTGAGTTGCTGCGGGGAGAGGAAGGAGTAGTAAAGCAGCCAGTAATAGGCCTCGCCGTTCTTGTGGCGGGTACGAAGCAATTCGACTGCTGAATCCAAAAGTTTCAGCATTTTGTGGCTGCGCTCAATGCACTTGGCATGGTGTTCAATATCGCTCCCATTCAGATCGGCGCCGGCCAGATAGATGGAATCCAGAAATTCCTCGATGGATGTGCCGTATTCGATCTCAAACTTGGAACGCACATGCTGGACAGAAATTTCCAGGCTCCACACCACATCGCGGTATTTTTTCAACAGTTTCCAGGTATCATGGTACAGCGGGTTTTCTGCGACATCTTTTTCAACAAATTTCTTCATGGTAAGACCTCCTTATTCAATTCTCCGCAACGGGAGAGAGTGTAAGTTCAAAAGTGGTGACCTGTCTGTTCCCGCACAGGATGGACAAGCCAAAACAGAGCGTTGACTGTTCCCGTGCGCGGGGTAGTAAATCTTCCCGGCAGTCGCCCGATAAGGGATATAACTTATAGCGGGAGAGGGGACAACCAAAGCACGAAATCCCTTGTGCCATCAGGATTTGAGCCATCTTTTGGATGATAATTTCAATGTGCGATTTTGAAACGCTATTGAGTTCGTTTGAAACGATAACCTCATGCTCTATACTTGGTGTGTTTTGGCTGGAGCCTGATTCATCGGGGAGTTCCAAATGGATGTTGAGCGTCATAGCGACCTCCTCTTTGTCCACCATAACATCCGATATTTCAAACATGGTGGACAGGTAATTTTTCAAATAGACCACGCTGCCGTGTCGGCCCGGGAAGGACATAAGGGAGATATAGTCCAGCGCGGCCAGCTTTTTGAGGACGCGGCCGACTGTCGCCCGGGACAACCCCCAGCGGACAGCCAGTTCAGTGTAGGCAACAAGAGGATTGCCGGTGCCGTTGCGGAAATAGACTACTGGCCCCAGGTCTGACCCCTGTACCTGATTATCGTTGTAGACGGCTGAAACCCAGAGGTCCAGAATAATATCCATTTCGGAGCATCGGCTTGTGCTGATGAGATCTGTGACAACGGAAACGGGTAGAAAGAAAAAGCCGGTATCCTTTTGGCAGGGAGCATTATATTCAAGCACCGTGTTATGCCGCGCCCAGTCGCAAATTTTATAGCGGATCACATTGCCGCGATCCAGTGTCTGAAAAGTGATAAAGTGCTGTTTCTGCAGTTGTTCCAGCACTGTCAACGCCTGGCATTGAAACCGTGTGCGAAACCATTGGGACACTTCCTTGAGTGTGCAGACCCATTCGCCCGGATAGATGGTATAGCTAATACCATCTATGCGGCGGTATGAAGTGCGGAAGTTTGCGTAACTGCAAAGCACGGTAAAATAAAAAAGACCAGAGCCTCCGCTTGTGCGAATGCTCCGGTCTGCCATCAGCCGATGGACGAATTGCCGATAAATCCGGCATCGTGGGTAATCCACGACCTGTTTGATCTGTAATTGATAAGCCGGCATGGAAACCTCCTATTTTAAGATTGATTCTATTGCATAAAAATGATAAAATAGCCCGGGATGCGTATAAAAATAACACACCCCGGGCGGGCCGCTCTGCTAATAATCTGCTAATTTGCGTTTTTACAAAAGCTCAAAAATGCCGTCTGCTAATTTTTTGCTAATTGCGCGAAAGGTATTCCAGCGCCTTGAAACTGTGCAGAATGACACAAAACGGCGTGAGAAATCAAAAATTCATTGGGCTAAATTGACACAAAACGAAGCGGAATGTAGTGTAAGGGAATCGTAGGACAAAGAGTTATTTGTTCTCCTAAGCGGTAGGTCGGGTGTTCGAATCACCTCGGGAACGCCAGAATGTAATGCCGAAAACCTTAATTTATCAAGGTTTTCGGCTTTCTTTATTTCGGCGTAGTTTTGTAACTATATTTTATCATGAAAAGAAATATAGAGATCTTTCGTTTCTCCTTCCCGAATACAATGATTCTCCCCAGCTTCCCATACGGAATCGTTGAGAAGTATTTTAAATAAGAAAGGATCTCTTAAGGGACGTTCCAGAACATATTGCCAAAGATTACAATTGATGTTATCGCAGGGTTGGCCCCATTCCCAATTGAGAGGGACGGAGTTCCCGCGAATTGTCAAACGGTTGCCCCATCCGGCATCGTAATGAATGCGGATTGTCGTTTGACGGTATACGGGAGGAATATATTCTCCGGTATATTCGTTGCTTAATAGCATAGCGCCGTAGGCTGGAATGGAAATGGCAACGATAGGTGCTTGACCGGAATCTTGAATTTTTACCCTGTTATTAGAATTTAGCAGATCGACCAAAAATCTGCCTGGAATAAATACCGTCGAAGTACTATTTATCAATATTTGCCGTTCTTGCCTAACGGGAGAATTATTAAATATGCAAAGGACGGCTTCGGTCTTATGGAATAGTTCCCGGCTAAAAGCATACACTCGGTCATCAGAATTAAAATATTGCTCAATTTGCATTCCGTTGGAAAACAAATCGGTGTACAGACTCCGTATATGATTTAAATGTTCCAGATAAACGAAGGTTGTGGTTTCTGTCGAAAAGCTAGTCATAGATTCCCGATTCACCCGGTTCAGATTCTCATCTGAATATTTATAATCTCCTGCCATATTTTGTTCCGTGCCATAATAAATGACCGGGATTCCGCGGACAGCATAAAGAAAAGTAAGAGCCAGCCGTAATTTTGAAAAGCTGTCACCGGCATTGGCCAGAAAACGGGCCCGGTCATGATTATCCAAAAAGGTAAAAAGACGATTGGAAAAGGGATATTTGTAATCCTGTGAAAATATCCAATGAATACCTTCCCAGAAACTATCCTGGCAAAAAACTTTATTCATTTGAAAATAAAGGGGATAATCCAGCATGCCCCATAAGGTTTTTGCCAAAGCGGCATTTTCATCCACAGATCCGGTTAAAGCTTCTCCAAAGGCGGGTTTGCATGTAAAATTTTGGAATTCCTCCAAATATTGGGGAGGGATTTCTAAAACGGCATCGATTCTGGAACCTGCAAAACCATAACTAAACCATCCATCCTGAGTATCAGGATTCCAATAGGCTTCTTTTAAAGCCCGGAAGCATTCAGGATTTTCCTGAGCGAGATCGTCCAATCCACCAAGACTAAAATTTTGCATTTCTTCTGGGTTCGAAAAATCAACTATGTTAGGATAGTTATGATACCAACTAGGATTATTAAAGGGAGGAGCCGGATAATATTCCGGAGGATCATAAGTCAATGACGGATACTGCAAATAATCGGCCGTATGATTTAACTGTACGTCCAAGATCACTTTTATATGAAGATCTGCAGATGCGAGAATTAAGTCGGCAAGGTCAGCAGCTGTTCCAAAATGAGGATTTACATTGCTGAAGTCTCTCGTGTAATAACCATGATAGCCCGCTTCATCTCCGGAACGGCTGAATAATTCATTATCCTGCGGCGCAGAGATCCATATAGCAGTAAAGCCCAGTTTTTTAATATAAGGGAGTTTTTGCATGATTCCATTCCAGTCTCCCCCTTGATAAAAAGAAAGATTACCCGGACGATACTCCTGACCTAAGATGCCGTTGTTTTTCGGATTGCCGTCATAGAAACGATCTGTGACGATCATATAAATTCTATCACTTTCATCGATGGAAAAGGCTGCGAATCCCATTTTATTTTTCGTCACCATGTTGTTTCTCCCTTATCCCTTAACTGCTCCGGCGGAAATGCCGTTTACAATATGTTTTTGCATGATTAAAAAGAAAATAATGATCGGTATGGTCGAAACCACAAAACCTGCCATAATCAAATGCCATTGCTGATTATATTGACCATAAAAATACATTTGACTCAATGGAATTGTAATTGGCTTTCCCAGGATTAAATAGGGTAATAGGTAATCATTCCATGTCCAGAGAGCATTTAATATAGAGATTGTGGCTAGAATCGGTTTGATTAAAGGGATTGCAATAATGCCGAAAAGCTTAATCATTCCGCATCCATCTATTTTTGCGGCTTCTTCAAGTTCGATCGGTAAGGCCTTGACAAAACCTTGAATAAGAAAAATGGGAATGGAACATTGTAATCCACAATAAATGAAAATTAATCCGTAAATATGCCCCACCAGATTCAGTAATTTAGCAGTTGTCAACAAAGTGATCATTATCGTGTGAAAGGGTACGAACATAGAAGAGAGGAACAGTAAAGTTATAAACTTCGACCATCTTGAGTTCCAACGGGCAAGCGCGTATCCGGCAAGACTGCTTACCAGAAGATTCAGCAAGATACTACCTCCGGTAACGAGGCATGAGTTAAAAAATACATGTATAAAATCGGCGGTTTCTATGACAACCTTATAATTTTCTAAACTGAAAGCCTTGGGAAAAGAGATTGCGGAGGAAAGTATCTCTCCCTTTGTTTTGAAGGAATTAATAACTGCTATAAAAACCGGAAAGAAATAAATCAAAGCAGCGAAAAAAGTAGCAAGAGTAACTCCTGTATTTTTTTGTATTTTTTTCTTCATTATGGCTGACTGCCTCCTTTCCGGTTTTGAAATAAGTATAGAATAGCGGTAATAATAGAAATAAGCAGGAATAAAACGACAGATTGAGCAGCTGCATATCCCGTGCGGTTTGAACGAAATCCGGTATTATATATTTGAAGGGCAATTGTCGTGGTAGCTCCTGCTGGGCCTCCGGAAGTCATGGCCAGGGGTATATCAAAGGTCTTAAAGCCGGCTGTGATCAATAAAATATTGTTTATAATAATGGTAGGTATTAAAAGCGGAAGTTTAATCTTGCGAATGATCTGCATTTTGGAAGCGCCGTCAATCTCTGCAGCCTCAATAAGCTCGGCAGAAATATTTTGCAGGGATGCAATATAAATCAGCATATAGTAGCCGGCACATTGCCATATGGCAGTTATCCCCATGGAAACAAGAGCCATTTTTTCATTTCCAAGCCAACTGATCTGCCACATTTCCGGTATGGAAAAAGCGGAGACAAAAGAGCGGTATACACTTCCGTATAAGAACACCCAAATAAAACCAACGATGATAAGACTCATAAGGTTTGGAAGAAAAAAAACAGCTCGAAAAAACTTTTTAAATGCACATTTACCATCAAGAAGCAAAGCAAATAAAAGCGCGCAGACATTGGCAAAGACAGTAACGAAAGCAGTATACTTTACCGTAACCCATATTGAATTCAGGAACCCTTTGGTTGTTAAGGCTTCCCAATAGTTTTCCAAGCCGATAAAATGTATTTCCGGATTGAAGCCGTATGCGTCTGTTAAGGAAATCCAAAGGCTTCTGAAAAAAGGATATAAGAAAAATAGGGAAAAGAAAAATAATGCAGGTAATATAAAAAGAAAATAAAGGATGCTATTTTTCCGTTTTGTAAATCTCATGATCTCCTCCATGGATTCGTTTCAACATATAGGCAAAAGGGAGGAAACTGGCACCTTCCCAATCCCCTCCCCCTGTGGATCGCGCTGCGGCGGAAAGGAAGATGCCGCTAACCGGGCCCGCCGCAGGCGGAGAGTTTCGCAAGCGAAACTCTTTTTCATTGTGCAGCCTTAACAGCGGTATCCCATGCAGTATCCAACCTTGCCAATATGTTTTCTAAACTGTCATGGCCTAATATAAATTCCGATAAGGAAGATTCATATTCGGTCTGAAAAGCAGTAGGCCATCCCCGGTCTGCCTGCGTACAGATCATGCCGGAGTCGATATAAGAGTTTACATCCGCGGCTAACGGATCAAAATCAACCGATACATTTTTAATGGCTGAGAACAACATTGAGGAACTGCACCATAACGCGGCTGTATCCTGCCGGGTCAGATATTCCAAAAATAGATTGCACTCTTCGGGATGTTTGGTATTGGATGAGATGGATAACCCAAAATCAGGAAATTGGAAAAGTTTTGTATCCTCAGGATTTTCTGAAACAGGCATGGCCATCATTCCCAGATTGATGTCCGCATTCATACTTTTGATCGGCTCAAGTGCCCAGAGCCCCTGAACCATCATGGCAGCTTCACCCTGGGCTATCATATTGCAGGCGCCGTTATAATCTGTATCAAAGGCAGTTTTTGTGTTGCCATGTTCATAGACTTTTTTCAGGATATCAAAGGTGGTTTTCCATTCTGGTGTATCAGCAAAGGTAGTCTGGCCGCTTGTTTTCAGATCGTTCCAATCATCTTGTTTTGCGTAGATTGCCGGTGATACAACCACAAGAGTGATTGGTTTGATGGTCCAGGAATCCTTAAAGCCAAGAGCAAAGGGCGTAATTTTATTTTTTTCCAATACCTCAATTACATGATCCAGTTCGGATAAGGTCGTGGGAGGAGTCAGGTCCAATTGGTTAAAAATATCTTTGTTATAAAAAATCCCTTCGCAGCTGCCGTCTATGGGCAAAGCCCAGACATGTCCGTCACCATCTGTAAAAGAAGAATCGTTCAGGACCTCTTTATTAATATTGTCCAGAAATGGTTCTCCGGCAAGATCCATAATATATCCGCCGCTTGCTATGTCCATGGTATCAAGGGCTCCCTGAAAGATATCAGGTGTTTCATCGGTTGCAACACGCGCCCTTAGTATAGACGCCGGGTCATTTGTCACGATTTCCTGTTCCACCGTGACATAAGGGTATTCCTCTTGAAATGCGTCGATGATTTGAGCAAAGGTTTCTTGCGCCTCCTGTTTCTGGTGAAACAGATGGATCGTCACAGGTTCCTTGGAATTCTGATCTGTGGAACCTTTTTCCGCTTCAGACACTTCTTTCGCCGCAGACTCTGCAGATGAAGTGTCTGCCTCTTTTGGTTTTGATTGTGAGGCATCCTCTGTGCCTTTGGCGTTTCCACAGCCTGCCAGGTACCCCATAACCAATAGGATTGATAAAAAAGCAGCAAATTTTCTTTTCATTTCACAACCTCCTTTGTCTAAGATGCCCTAATTATAAGAGCCTGATAAGCAGTATACAATAAAATTATTTAGCTTTCCTATGAAAATATTTAGCTTTGTTCAGCAAAATGCCCAAAATACAGAGGCGTTTTGTTATAATACGATTATAAAATCTATGGTTCCAAATCAGGAAGGAATCGATTATATGACCTTAAAAAGAATTCAATTTAAAAAAATAAGGTATAAAATGCTCTTTGCTGTTCTGATTCTTATGATTCTGTCTCTGAGTTTCGTTGCTGTGATCGCGCAGTATCAGGCGCAGAAGAAAATAAGGGAACAATCATTGCGGACGACGGTAAGTTTGATGCAGGTGGGAGTTGAAAACATGGAGACCTCTTATGATCAGTTAAGCAATCTGTTCTTATCTATTTATCTGAACGAGAATTTTCAATATTTTCTGCAGCAGCGGTCAAATGCTTCTTTTTCAGGCAGCAGAAGTTATTTTGAAGTATTGAAAAGTGTTTTTTTATCGTGTATAAGCAGCCGTTCAGATGTATACAGTATTATCTATGTGGATAAAAAGGGATACTTAACCTATACAACCAGAGATGAGGCGGGGCATTATCAGTTTTATGAGGATGTGCTGCTTCCGGAAGAATATATGGAATTGATTAAAAATAGAAGTGATTGGAATCAAAATCAGATACTTATCCCGACACATAAACATATGCCATTGCGTAATAATGCGCATCCATCTGATGTATACGCGATTGCAAGAAATATTATCAATACCCAGTATCATTTTGAAGAGGAAGGAACCATGTTTATAACCGTTGACCTCTCAAGAATAAAGCATTTGGCTGAAATGATGAAACCGGATCCCTCCGCCAGAACTGTGATTTGTGACGCAAATAACTGTGTTATCTATGATACGGCTCAGCAATTAACGGGGATTCATCTTCCTGATGATTTGAAGCCACCGGCAGGAACAGAAAATTCCGCATGGGACTTGGAATGGAAAGAAGAGCGTTATGTAGGGATTTTTCAAAAAGCAGAAGAAATGGATTGTTCTATTATCATGCTTATTCCGGATTCTGTATATGCGGCAGATGCGCTTTCGGTTTCGACAGGCATTATGCTGGCGGCAGTGATTATTATTTTAGTGGCAGTAGTGATTACCGTCTATGTTTCCGGGACGATCAGCAAACCGATTGAGCAACTGGCGGCCGTCATGAAAACATCCGGAATAAAAAATTTAAATAACCGGGTAGAAATAAACGGGCAGGACGAGACCGCTCAGATCGGACAGACTTTTAACTCTTTAATGGATAATTTAAAGAATTCCATAGAAAAAGAATATTTGATGGCAATTAAGCAGCGGGACACGATTATTAAAGCATTGCAGGAACAGATCAATCCTCATTTTCTTTATAATGTCCTGCAGTCGATCAGCAGTATGGCGGCCTTGCATGGTATCTCAGATGTTGTAACTATGTCAAATGCCTTAGGAAATATCCTGCGGTACAATATACGGGGTTCTGATTTTCGCGCCACTTTAAGAGAAGAAGCCGATCATGTGGAAAATTATCTGGCGATACAAAAAATCCGGTTTGGAAGCAGGCTTGATTATCAAATCTTTATTCCTGAATATTTAATGAATGAACAGATTCCGAGGGTTACACTTCAGCCCATGGTAGAGAATGCGATCGTTCATGGATTTGCAGACAAAACAGAAACGGGGCATATTTATGTTACTGCCTATATGCGTGAAAGCTGTCTGATTATTGAAGTTATGGATGACGGTAACGGAATCGAAAAAGGAAGCCTGAAAAATCTTCAGAATGAATTATCCGTGCCGGATATTACGATGTTAACACCGGCGGAACATATTGGTTTGTCTAACTTAAATGCGCGGCTTAAACTATTATTTAAAAACGCCAGATTGGAAATAGACAGTGATGTCCATGAAGGTACTGTGATAAGAGTTATTGTTTTTATGGAGGAATAGGGATGTATCAGATATTGGTGGTAGAGGATGAAGAGATTATTCGCCAAAGTATCGTAGAGGAAATACATAGACTGCCGTTTGGACCAATGCTTACCGGTGAAGCCGGAAACGGAAAAGAGGCCATTCTTATATTAGAAAACAGGCCGGTAGATATTGTTATAACAGATATGCGTATGCCTGTATGTGACGGCAGGGAATTATTAAAGTTGATAGAGGAGAAAGGATATGAATGTGAGATTATTGTATTAAGCGAATATACTAATTTTGAATATATGCAGCAGGCTATCCATGCACATGTGGCGGATTACCTGTTAAAGCCGATAGATCCTTCCAAATTAGAAGATATTTTAAGAAAGACATGCAGGCGTGTAGAAGAAAAAAGGCGTTTGGAGTTAAATATAAAAGATCCAATTGACAGAATCTTCGTAGGGGCAATCAAAAAAACACCTTCTAATCAGATGAGAGAGCTGTTTTGTATGTATAATCGTCTATTCCCCCAAAACGGATTATGGATTTCGATGATCTGCCTCGGGAAGGGCCAGGGGGAGATTTATGATGTCGGGATACAGAAAAACTTGAATGATATGTGTTTTCAAGCCCCTTTTAAAGCACGGGTCCGTCCATATAATGAAAGCAGGGGTATGTTTGGCTTATTAATATTAGTTCCATTGCCGGTAACAGCGGGAGTTACCCACCTCTATCATGAATGGTTAAAAGAGTATTTCAGAAAAATAAAAAAAGAATATGGGGAACAAGTAAGAATAGGAACCACACATTTCATTTCAGAGATCGGGCTGTTTGCCCATGCTTTAAATCATGCGGCGCGATCCGTGGAATATCTGGTGCATGGAAGAGGAGAGATAGTCTGGTTTGAAAATATTGAAAGAATAACCCATTCAGAAATAAACCTGTCAGCATGTAAAAAAGGCTTGTTGGATATGATCGTATCTAAAAAGGATCTAAGAGACCAGATTCTTTCTGCCTTTTGCCGGCCGATCAAAGATATGGATTATGTATATATTCCTGCCCTGCAAAATGCAATTCGGGATTTTACCTTTTATCTGGAACGCTGCTGTCAGGATAATGGGATAATCATGAATGTTAGTGAAGCGATTGAAGGGGAATGTAATGAGTGCATTCATAATCTCGAATGGTATGGAGAAATAGAGCTCTTTTTAAGCCGTCTATTGGATTCGACCTGGGATATCGTAAATTTGAAGAGAAGTCTTACGACAAAAGAGATCATTGAGGAAATTATTTCGATGGTAAAGGAAAAATATATGGAAGAATTGAGCCTTATGAATTTTTCGCAAACATATTTTATTAATTACATCTATTTGAGCAGGCAATTTAAGTCTGCTACGGGATACACCTTTACCGAGTTTTTGCAGAAAACGCGGATGGAAAAGGCCAGAAAATTAATAGAACAGTATCATTTTGATGAAAAAGAAGCTGCATCTATGGTTGGATATCAGAATGTCTATTATTTCAGCACGGCATATCATAAATATTTTAAGGGGGATACGCAGAATGAATAACGTAAAATGGTGGAAGGACGCGGTTGTATATCAGATTTACCCAAAAAGTTTTCAAGACAGCAATGGGGACGGCATTGGGGATCTGCAGGGGATTATACGGCGGTTAGACTATATTAAGGCATTGGGAGCGGACGTGATCTGGCTGAGCCCAATATACGATTCCCCAAACGCAGATAATGGATATGATATCAGGGACTACTACTCGATTCATGCAGATTACGGGAAAATGGAAGATTTTGACCGTCTGTTGGAGGAGATTCATCTACGGGGCATGAGATTAATCATGGATCTTGTGGTTAATCATACGTCGGATGAACATAAATGGTTTCAGGAAAGCAGAAAAGGAAAGGATAATCCATATTGGGATTATTATATCTGGAGGGAAGCGAAGGACGGCCATGAGCCCAATAACTGGAGTTCCTGGTTTGGGGGATCCGCCTGGGAAAAGGATTCTGCTACTGGATTGTATTATCTGCATATATTTCACAGAAAGCAGCCGGACTTAAATTGGGATAATCCCTCTGTTCGAGCAGAAATTTATAAAATGATGGAGTGGTGGTTAAAAAAAGGTGTGGATGGCTTTCGGATGGACGTGATCAATTTGATTTCCAAACCGGAACAAATGCCGGATGGGATCAATGGAGATTTGTCGCCCTTTTGCATAAACGGACCTAAAGTACATCAATATCTGAAAGAGATGAACCGTCAAGTGACAGCTCATTTCGATATTATGACAGTAGGCGAATGTCCGGGACTTACGGTAGAAACCGCAAAAAAGTATGCCGGTTTTGATCGTAAGGAGCTGAATATGGTATTTCAGTTTGAACATACCGGCCTGACAGATGGAATTTATGGAAAATGGACAAATCAATCCCCCTATTTGCCGGACTTAAAGGCGGTATTCCAAAAATGGCAGATACAAATGAAGGAAGAGGCCTGGAACTGTCTCTTCTGGGGAAATCATGATCAGCCCAGGGCGGTTTCCAAATTCGGGTGCGATCTTCCGGAATACAGGGATCTCTCTGCTAAAATGTTGTGCATATGCTTATATTTTATGCAGGGAACCCCCTATATTTATCAGGGGGAAGAGCTTGGAATGGCGAATGCAGGCTTCTTTGACATTGGTCAGTATAGGGATATAGAGAGCCTTAACGCATATCATAGCTTTGTGGACGCAGGAACTTTGGATAAACGTACCATGCTGGATTATCTGGCGCATGTCAGCCGGGACAATGCCCGGACGCCGATGCAGTGGGAGAATAATGCAGGTGCCGGATTTACCCAGGGAACGCCATGGATCAGTGTTGGGGCGAATTGGAGAGCGGTAAATGCAAAAAGAGAACTTTCGGATCCTGATTCGGTTTATTATTTTTATCAAAAGGTTTTACAGCTTCGTAAAGGGAATCCCATTGTTCAGCAGGGGGATTTCAGGCTGTTGCGGCCGGACGATGAAGATTTATTTGCATATACAAGAAATTACGGAAAGGAAGGATATCTGGTCCTGTGTAATTTTTCGGATAGGGAGTTAAGCATATCGGATCTGCACGTTAATATCGGGCGATTGATTATTGGAAATTACAGCGGGCCAGTGAACCACCATGTTCTGCACGCATACGAAAGCGCGGTATATACCATATTGATCTAACACTTCGTATTATAAACTGGTCTGGAAAACCAGTCTTACCTCTGCTGAAATTTTCTGGGAGACATCCCCACATGCTTTTTAAAAAAATGGGAGAAATAAGCCGGATCCTCCATGCCAATGGCCAGGGCTACACTTTGCACCGTTTCACCCGGCTGGCGCAGCAAATGTTTTGCGCGATCGATTTTCAGCGCATTCACATCGGCCATTACAGTGCCGCCTGTGGATTCTTTATACAGCCGGCATAGATAACTGGGAGTCACATGAATCTGTTCCGCGATATCATTCAGATTAATATCCCGGTTATAGTTCTTCTGGATGTACTCCCTGGCAAGAAATACGGGATCGCCTTTTTCCGCCGAAGCCTGCAGCTGGCGGCAGGTCTCCATCACGACCGGGGTAAGCAGTCGCTTATATTCTTCCAGGGAGCGGCAGGCGGTTACAGACTGATAGAATTGTACCTCCTTTTGATATATATTATCAGGGGCCAGTTTGTGCTCGGCATGCAGCCGGCCGCAGCCGGCGTTGATCGTCATGGCCTGGCTTTTTAAGACCTCTGCCGGAATATGGTTTTGCTTTTGCAGATCGAACAGCTCCTGAAGCTTTAATTCCGTCTCCTGCAGGTCGCCGCTGCCAATGGCCGTGATCAGCCGGTCCATGGCTTCATTGACCGGAGTGAAACCTTCCGTGGACACACGCTCATCGTCTGCATAAAAATAGAGATGGCTTTCATCCTCCAGAAAGCGGCGGTTCAGCGCTTCGCGCGCATGCTGATAGGTCTGTGCCAGTTCCGGCAGACGGCTGCCGATGGGTCCTGCCCCTATGAATATGGGGCAGCTGAGCATATTATGTAAGACCTGAAGCAGTTTTCGGCAGATGCTTTCCAGATTATTCACAGTCAGATCAGCCTCTGACCGGGACGCCAGCACTACGGCCAGCTGGGTACTGCTGAGAGGAACACACCAGCACTGGTAGTCCTTGAAGGCCAGAATCAAAAAATCACATACCGGCTCCAGGGTTTTAAGCCCATCGGATTCCGGGGATTCCGTATCCATATCAAACTCCATACACAGCACGCAATGAGTGGAAAGATCGAGATGCAGCTGTGCCGCGCGGCTGTAAAGGGCGTTCTGTTCGGTCCAGAGGCCGTCAAATAAATTTTTAAGAAATGTCTGCTGGAGCGTCTCCAGATTCTCTTTGTGAAGTTCCGCCTTAGATTGAAGCAGGCGGCGCTCTTCCATCTGTTCAATCGCATGCTGTACCGCATTTGTTACTTCTTTCATACCTCCGCTTTTCGTCACATAGTCGGTTACTCCATATTTCATGCTCTGCCGGGCATATTCAAAGTCCGCGTAAGCGGTCAGCATGATAATCTGTGTCTCCGGCCTGTGTTCGTGCAGCCAGGCACACAGCGCAAGGCCATCCATACGCGGCATTTTAATATCCGTAATCACGATATCCGGCTGTACCCGGTCGATTACATCCAGCAGATCCTGTCCATCCGCAGCCTCACAGACAACTTTACATCCCAGGTTTGCCCAGGATACCAGATTCATCATCCCTTTTCGGACAATGGCTTCATCATCTACAATGGCGATTCTGTACATGCGTTTTTTGCTCCTTTCACCGGCCGGTCTATGGGGATATGCAGGGACACCCGGCATCCGTTTCCGGGTGATGATACCACGTTAATCCCATATCCCAGTCCATAAAAATGCCGGATAATTTTATGGGAATTCACCAGGCCGATCCTTTTATGCCCCGGCTGCGCCGGCGTATCTTCACTCAGCTCCAGATCCACCTGATCCGGTGTAAAACCAACACCGTCATCCAATACATCTATATAGATGGAGGATTGGTCCGCGTAGATATTTACCGCCAAATGTCCTTCCCCATACTTTGGCTCCAGTCCATGTACCACCGCATTTTCGATCAGCGGCTGCAAAGTGAGCTTCGGTATGCAGCAATCCAGCAGAGAGGGTACCGCGCAGTTTACCTGATAATCTATTTTCCCGTCGAAACGGGCGTTCTGAAGAGCCACGTAAAACTTGGCATACTGAAGCTCCTGGGAGAGAGTTACTTTTTCCGCGCCTTTTTTGGAAATACTGGCCTGCATGAGCTGACTCAGCGTACAGACCATTTGGCTGATATTTTCATTGCCGTCCATCTGTGCCTGTATGGAGATCGTGTTAAGTACATTGAACATAAAATGAGGATTCATCTGTGCCTGCAGGGATTTTAACTCTGCCTCCGTGACCAGCAGCTGTTTTTGATAAACATCATTCACCAGGTGATCGATCTTTGTGGTCATGGAGTTGAACACATGACTGAGTTCCTGAAACTCCATGTCTTTGTATTGCGGAAGTTTCGCCTGCAGATCGCCCTGCTCGATCCGGCCGATACTTCGGACCAGATCATTAAACGGGGTGGTCACCTTGTAGACGATAGCGGCACATATGGCCAGGACTAAGACAGCCAGGGCCAGCAGGATAAGTACGTATAAAGTGGTGCTGCGGGCGGCGGCGCGCTGTGTCTGGGCCTGTGGAACCAGCAGGGAAAGTGTAAGGCCAAACTGAGAGATGTGATAATGACTGGCGAGATAACGGGTTTTTCCTACGGTCTGCTCTGAGATCGTTCCGTCATTGGAAGCTGCCGGTATCAGGACAGAGTCATGGTTGGAGAGCAGTACTTCCCCATCATCCGTGCTGATCTGCCAGACAGCCCCCTCATATTCCATAATACTTTCCGGAATTTCACTGAGCACGTCCGCATTGATGTGGTAGAGGAGGGTGCCCAGTACCCGGTCGTTGTCCGGGTCCGTAAAATCAAAGGCATACCACAGGATTCCGTCGTTTAGACCCATCTGGCTGTTTTCACCCTCTGAGATGTGTTCCCGGTAGCGCTCCAGAAAAAAGTTGTCAAATTCATTTTCGTAGGCGCCGCGGTTCCGGAACATGGCTTTAAAGCAGGTGTTCTGATCCCGGAACAGGTAAAAGCGTTCCAGGAGTGAGCCGCTGTCTACCGTGGCGAGGGAATACGTAGTCACGATTGCCGAATTCTCAAGCTGTTCTTCCAGCCGTATCCGCTGTGTGGCTGCTTCATAAGTGCCGGGTGCCAGGGGATCCGCCTTCAGATCTGCTGTGAGCTGTTCGTCGGAAACCAGAAGCATGTTCAAATTATAGAGGGTGCTTAATTGTTTTGAAAAGTTATCATCTACCTGGCTCAGATAAAGTCCCAGATCTTTTTCAAAGTTCTGCTGTAATATATTGCGTACAGTTACACTCATGTAGCCCAGGGAAGCGATCATCAGCAGCAGGACAGGAAACATGGCGGCAATCAGCATTTTACCGCGGTAAGAGGATAAAAGCGGAAACCTGGTTTTTTCTTTTTTTTTCATGGCGGCTTCTCCTCTCCCGATTCTATAAACCGTTAAATTTTCTCATCTGCCAAGGCCGGATCTCATTTCCTATAATTAACGGTACATACCAAAATTGTATCACAGATTTACTTTTTCGGATAGATTTCCAGAAATGAAAAAAGACAGAAAAAAGATAGACAGAAAAAGCCCCCGTCCAAAACGCAAAGGTTTTTGTCCTTTTAGCGGGAATGTGCTAAGATAGATAAGGAGGATGGTGATGATATGAAGAGACGGCTGTGGATAGCTGTGATATCCCTGGCGCTTCTTTTGCTTATGGGGTGTGGGCAGAAAAGTGCTGGCGCAGCAAATACGACACCGGTGGATAAAGAGAATCAACCGGTTGAAATTTTACTTTGCCGCTGGAATAATATGGACCAGAATAATGAAATTATGACACAGCTGATCGAAGAGTTTCAGGAACAGTATGCGGGGAAGATTACTCTGCGTGTGGAAGTGGTGCCGGGCCTGGAGAATCTGATCAGTCATGTGCGCATTAAAATATCCTCCGGCGAAATGCCGGATCTCATCGACACGTCCGGCTATGAACTCTCCTCACTGGTGAAAGACGCGGATAAAGTGGCGGATCTCATGCCTTATGTGGAAGCAGATCCGGAATTCAAGAGCTGGATAGGGGAAGAGAACCTCAGGGATAACGTAGTGGATGGAAAACTAAGCTCCATCACCGCACAGAAAAATGTGATCGGTTACTGGTATAACAAAGAACTATTCAAACAAGCGGGGATCGAACCGGCTAAAACCTGGCCTCAATTCTGGGACAACTGTGAAAAACTGGTGAGCTGCGGTATTCATCCCATGGCGTTGGATACGCGTCAGAGCGCCTGGCCCACCAATATTTTGCTGGGAGCGATAGTCGGAAGTGACGGCGCGGGAGGTACGGAATTCATGCAGACGTTTCATCCCACGGATTACGAAAGCCCCGGTATGGTGGAAGCTCTGGGACAGATACAGACCTGTTTCAGACGCTACGCCCCGGAGAGTGCTATCACGGCCAACTACGGCATTGCGGAGAGCGAATTCTTTTCCGGCAACGCGGCTATGCTATTCAATGGGGCATGGCTTGCGCTGGATCTGTCCGATGCTGAAAAGGTACCTCCGGGTTTCACGGACCAGGTAGGGGCCGCCATATATCCCAATGCCACGGTATACTCATCCGCATCCCCCGGATATGTAGTTGGAAACAACAGTCCTGAACGGATCGAGGCAGCCGCTGAATTCATTAAATTCATGTGCAGCCCGAAAGTACAGGAGCGCATCGCTGTGGAGATCAAGGCGGTTCCGGTGAATCCCGAGGTTGATCTGCAGGGGCAGCTCAAACAGGAAAACCCGTTGATGTACGCCATGCTGGAAGCCGCGAAAGGAGCTAAGATAAAGATAAAGGATTATCAGGCCATGTGGTATCCCGCGGTTTACAATGAAGGTTCGAAGCTATACCCACAGTTAATGTACGGGAAAATAAGCCCTGTGGAAATGGCACAGCAGATGACGGATCTGGCGCTAAAAGCACAGCAGGATATGGAAAAATCAGATCAATAAATCACAAGTTTTGAAAAACTTCACAAATACGGAACCGGTTTTAAGGGTATTATGAAATAATATAACAAAAAACTGCAATTTCCCGTCAAGGAAAACCCTCCCAAAAATGTAGGAATAAAGGTACCATTAGGTTACTGAAATACATTAAAGGAGGGTTTTATTTATGAAACGAATGTTAGCAAGTATTCTGTCACTGATGCTTGTATGCGGTCTGATGACCGGCTGTCAGAGCAAACCGGCGGAATCCGGGGAAAGTAAAGATAACACAGAGCCTGCAGCCGCAGACGAAAAAGAGAGCGGCGATCTGCCCACCATCACCTTCTATCATCATTACTACCAGGATGACGCGGTGGATGCCAAAGCTATGCGCGCATTGTTTGACGAATTTGCCGAGCTGCACAAAGACGAGTTTATCTTCAAACCAGTTCCCGTGGAGGGAGATCCGGAAGCAGTATACAACAAATGTATACAGGAAATAGCCAGCGGCAGTTTCCCGGATATCGTGGAGACCGGCGGCTGGAATGTAGTGCCGGCAGCCAGCGAAGCGGGACTGATTATGGATCTGAAGCCTTACATAGACGCGGATGCCGACTTTAAGGCCGGAGTAGGCGTTAACTATGACCAAAACCTGGTAGACGGTAAAATCTATACGGTGCGGGAACAGCTGGAAACCATGGGCTTCTGGTATAACGAAGATCTGTTCAGCAAAGCCGGCGCGGATACTCCGGATCAATGGCAGTCCTGGGACGATTTTGTAGCGGCGTTTGATAAATTGAAAGCGTCACCCGATGTTAAGACACCGGTTTCACTGAATCAGGGATGGCCTACCAATATTATGTTTATGGCACATCTTCTGGGTACCCAGGAGGGCCGGGATTTTATCGACACACCTCTTACCACATTTGACAATGACGCGTTCAAGGGTACGGTTGATTTTGTTGAGAAACATGCGCTCAGCCAGATCGACACCGCTTATTTCGGAGCGGCCGACTCCGAATCCTACCGCGACGACTTTTTAAACGGTGACGCAGCCATGCTGTTCAATGGAGTGTGGGAAGCCAGCAGCTTTGTGGGCGACGGACTTAAGATCGATCCCGCAGTGGTAAAACCAGCCGTGTTCCCTGCCAGTGAGAACGGAAAACATGCGGCAATCATGTCCGCTTCCTGCGGCTATGTCATCAGTGATAAGTTAAGTGATGCGCAGAAGGATGCAGCCGTAGCGTTTGTGAAATACATGTGCAGCCCTGAAGTGTCCGAACGTATTTTTACCGAAGTTCTGGCGATGCCCGCATATCTGGGTCTGGATTATGATCAGTATATCAATGACGAAAGCGCGGATCCGGTAGTGCGCAAGTTAGCAGAAGCGTGCAAGCAGTGTGCCCAGGCAGATTATCAGACCTGTGCCATGAGTTCCCTGTGGGGCAGTGATGTGGAAATGGAAATCGGCGGAAAGTATGCGGCCATGCACGATGGGAGTAAGACAGCAGATCAGATCGTGGCTGAACTGGATGAGACTTTGAATTAGTCTTGGCAGAATAACAGCAGGGCTTGGCCTCAAGCCCTGCTGAATTAAAGCTGACCGGTATCAAAGGAGGGAGTCTGCCGTGCTTAATACGCGCAAAAAGAAAAATTGGCGCAGGAGCGTATTTATCTTTGCTTTTTTGCTGCCGGGGATGTTTTTGTTTTTTGCAATCTATGCCTATCCGCTGGTGAATATATTTGGAAGCTCATTCTGCGAGTGGAACTACAAGAATCTTCTGCATCCGGAATTCCTGGGATGGAATCATCTATTTGACAACTTTATCCGATTGTTTACAAAAGATACTCATTTCAAAACGGCTCTTATCAACTCCTTAAAGTGGATCGGGCTCACCGCCGTCATTCAGGTGCCGTTTTCGATCCTTGTGGCTCTGGTGTTAAGTAAAAAGCGAAAAGGCTGGGCACTGACGCGGAATGCCTTTTTAATACCCAATATCATTTCCACAGCTGCCATTGGCCTGATTTTTCTAAATCTGTATGATCCGGCCAATGGGTTGATTACGGATCTGGTCCACCTGATTGACCCGGACCTGCCGTTAAATATCCTGGCAAAACCGGGAACGGCGTTCTGGGGCGTTACCTTTTCTTATATTCTGTTCGGAGGGACCAACTGCCTGCTGCTGATGTCGCAGATATCGGCCATCCCACAGGAACTGTACGAGGCGGCCCGGATCGACGGCGCGTCTGACTTCCAGACCGACTGGAGGATTACACTGCCGTTACTTCGGCCTATGATCGGTACGGTGCTGGTGTTAGCGTGTAATTACGGCCTTCTGCTCTACAATGAACTGTTCCTGCTGACCAAAGGAGGGCCTGACGGCGCCACTTACAGTCTGAGCCTATATGTATACCAGACATCCATGGGCAGTACAAAACTAAACTTTGCGCTTGGGAACGCGGCGGGCGTGATTCAGGTAATCATCGGTCTTGTACTGGTACTAAGCATCAATAAACTGCTGCGTACCGGTGAATCGGATTTATAGGGGGCCCGAAGGGCATGTATTAAGAGTACCTGTCAGGTATACCTATATGCGCGGGAAAACGTACAAACGTACGCATGGAGGAAAATATGAGTAAATTAAACAGAAATATACACCGCCATGGAGCAGCCGGGACGATTCTATGCTATATGGTCATGTTCCTTGTGCTGGTGGTTTCCCTTTATCCACTTATATGGGTTTTTATCTCATCCTTCAAAGAAGTGCCGGGAGGGCTGGGACTGCCGCACCCATGGAAATTTGACGGCTATATCTCTATATTTACAAAACTGAATATTGGGGCCTATTTTGCAAACTCACTGTTCATAACGACACTGTCAACAGCTGTCAGCACGGTGGCGGTCACTATGGCAGCTTATGTCTCTGCGAGAATGAATTTCCGTGGAAAGGGGCTGGTGACGCTGATGTTCGCGTCGACCTTATATGTGCCCTCGATCTCCATCAGTTTTCCGATTTACCGGATGATGAGTTCCTTCCATCTGCAGGACACCCGCTCGGCGGTTATCTTCGTATACAGCGGCCTGAATATCGCGATCACCTATTTTGTAATCCGCAGCTATTTCCTGACCATTCCCCGGGAAATGGAGGAGGCGGCCCAGATTGACGGATGCGGTTATTCCCAGACGTTCTGGCGTATCATATTCCCGCTGGCAAAACCAGGTATCGCCACCGGTGCGATCCTGGCGTTCCTGAACAACTGGAATGAGTTTTATTTTGCGTCCCTGCTGCTCACCAGTAAAAGCAAAATGACAATTCCGGCCCTGCTGGGCCAGTTTAAAGGCACTTATTCCATGGACCGCAACGGTATGTTCTCAGCCATCGTGGTTTCCGTGCTGCCTACGATACTCTTGTTCTGTGCCTGTTCGAAAGTCTTTATCAAAAGCCTGACGGCCGGCGCGGTGAAGGGGTAACAGAGGATCATATCGGTAACACAGTTCAGATTATATGAAAGAAAAAGGGGAGGTTACTATGAACCATTTAAGAAAAATTCTGGCTTTATTATTAACGGTTTGTCTATGTATATCCTTCAGTTCCGTTTCTTTTGCAGAAGAAGACGCTGGTCCCGCTGTCTACTATGTAGATCAAGCCGCCGGTGACGATACCAACACAGGCTTATCCGAGACTGCCGCCTGGAAGACTCTTGACAAAGTGAACAGCACAGTTTTTCAGCCGGGTGACCGGATTCTGTTCAAAGCCGGATGTACCTGGAACGGCGGGCTCGCGCCCAAAGGATCCGGCAGCGCCGGAGCACCCATTCAACTGGATAGCTACGGACAGGGTGAAAAACCGCTGATTCTCGGAGGGGAAGCGGATAAGAAAGTGGTATCCCTGATTAACCAGGGTTACTGGGAGATCAATAACCTGCGCATCAGCAGCAGCGTGACCCACAACAACGACCGCCGCACCGGCATCTGGGTGGAAAATAAAAACCAGGGTACGATCGAACATATTTACATAAAAAACTGTGAAGTGTTCAATATTCCTTCCAAAGATACCAATAGTGATGTGGAATGCCTCTTCGGGGGAATCAGCATCACCGGATATGGTTCTTCCTCCAAGTACAATGATGTGCGCATAGAGGGCAATTACGTGCATGACTTGTGTAAAGGCGGCATTACTACCTATACATTTAATGAGGACCGGAATGTGTGGGATGCGGCCTTTGGTTATTCCACGAATGTGTATATCGCCGGTAACACGGTCCGCAATGTGAAGGGCGACGGTATTGTGGCCAAAAATGTGGATGGGGCGGTAATTGAATACAATGTGTGTGACGGAGCTGCCAACGGGGGAGCCGGCAGCAGTGCCCAATACGGCTGTTACGCCGGTATCTGGGGCGCGTTCTGTAAAAACTCCGTATTCCGGTACAATGAAGTGTATAATACCCACAGGTTCCTGCCCGGCAATAATGACGGAATGGCCTTTGATGCGGATATTAAGTGTGAGAATGTTACATTTGAATACAACTACAGCCACGATAATGAAGGCGGGTTCTTCCTGGATATGGGAGACGCTGTCAACACAGTAGTGCGCTATAATATCAGCCAGAATGACCTGAGCCGGTTGTTTATGTTCTCCAGTAATTCCAAGCTCCATGTCAACGCTTATAATAATACATTTTATATTGGCGAGGGTCTTTCCACGGAAATTCAGGACAGCCATTTTGCATCGGCCGGCAGCAATGTAAAATACACCAACAATATATTCTATAATCTGGGATCCGGTGCCTATAATCCGGGGAACGCTGTCTTTGCCAACAACTGCTTTTATGGAAACGGTAACAAGCCCGGCGGATCAGGGAATATGATAGCCGATCCTGCGCTTGTCTCTCCGGGAACCGGAGGAACGGGCATAGACTTTTTAAGCGCCGGCCGTCTGTCCGGCTATCAGCTGACGTCAGCATCACCCTGCATTAATACAGGCGAGGCAATGTCCGGAAACGGAGGCCTGGATTTCTGGGGCAACGCGCTATATGATGGACAGCCGGATATCGGGGCCCATGAGAGCGCTTATGCGACGCCGGATCAGGGCGTACAGCTGCAGATTAATGATAATGATGAGAAAATCGCTTATCAGGGGAGCTGGACCTATGACACCGCATGTACCGGCGGTTATTCCGGCGACTCCCATTACACGAACAGCGCGGGAGCCGCAGCGGCCATTTCATTCAAAGGGACCGCAGTGTCCTGGATTGGCCAGAAGGACGTCAACTATGGAATGGCGGAAGTCTACCTGGACGGTGTTTTGAAGGAAACCGTGGACTGTTACGATGCCCGGAATATTTACCAGCAGGTGCTGTTTTGCGCGGTGGATCTGACGCCTGGGGAACATACGCTGCGCATCGTGTGCAAAGGACAGAAGAATGCATCTTCTCAGGATAACTTTATCGATGTAGACAGTATATTATATACGAGCAGTACCGCACCGAACCTGGTGGATAATGCGGGATTCGAGAGCGGAGCCGCTTATCCGTGGGGACCTTACAACAGCGCTTCCATCGTAAATCAAAACCAGCACTCCGGAAATTATGCTGCAAAGCTGGCGAAGAATAGCAGCTATGAGCAGAATATATCCGTAGAACCCAACAGTAAATACGTACTGCGTGCCTGGGTGAAAGTAGCAAACGCAGGTTCCGTGATGACACTGGGGGTAAAAAACTTTGGGGGGAGCGAGATCTTCTCCACTACCACAGATACGCAGTACAGACAAATCACAGTCACATTCAACACAGGGGAGTCAAATCATAATGCAACTATTTTCGGTTTCCGGCAGAACAGCGGCTCCGGCGACGGATATCTGGATGACGTTACCTTAGAAAAAGTCACGGATCTTAGCAGCTATGAGCCTCTGCAGAACGCAGCCGCGCCTCTTAGCATTCCTACCTATGAGGGAACTGACCAGCCGACCCATCCTTCGGTAGTCCGGTTTGACCAGCCCTGGAACGGTTATACCTATTGGATGGCAATGACTCCGTATCCATTTAACAATGGTGCATTGGAGAATCCTTCCATCGTCGCTTCCAATGACGGAATTAACTGGGAGGTACCCCAGGGAGTCACCAATCCTCTGATTGATACGCCCAGCAAGGGCCATAACTGTGATGTAGATCTGGTCTATGTACCGAATGCCGATGAACTGCGCATGTATTACGTGGATGCCGATGACATCATCAGCTCCAGGATAAAAATGATCCGTACCACAGACGGTGTGAACTGGTCGGCGCCTGTGACCGTCTTAAAGGACCTGATCAAAAAATATAGTATGCTGTCCCCGTCGATTGAGATTCTTCCGGACGGCACCTATATGATGTGGTATGTGGATGCGGGAAATACAGGCTGGAACAACCAGAGCAATACGGTAAAATACCGCACTTCCTCAGATGGAATCTCCTGGTCGGGAGCGGCCACCTGTACGGATTTTGTCCAGCCCGGATACCAGGTCTGGCATATCGACGTTCATTATGATGCGGCCAGCGGCAGCTATTATGCGGTATTCCCGGCTTACCCCAACGGTACGGACTGTGATTCCTGCAAACTGTTCTTCGCAGTGAATCGGACAGGGAATAAGTGGGAATTCTTCAGCAAACCTATCTTAAAATCCGGCAACAGCGGTACATGGGATGACTACTGCATCTACCGGTCCTCCATGCTGATGGAAGGTAACACGCTGAAGGTATGGTACGGCGCTAAAAAGCAGGAGGATTCCTCCTGGCATATCGGGCTGGCCCAGCGGGATTTTACAGAGTTCCTGAATGCGCTTGAATAGGAGTAGGCTTGATCCACAATAAATAACAAGGAGGTTTTTCTATGGCGATACTGAAAAATGCAATTACACCCGAATTGATCCCGTCTTATGACGGCTCGAACCAGACGACCCACCCATCGGTATTATACTTTCCCGACGGCTTTCAGGGATATGAATATTGGATGGCCATGACCCCTTATCCTTTCAACGACGGAGGATATGAAGATCCGTCGGTACTGGTATCCCGCGACGGGCGTTCCTGGCAGGAGCCTGTGGGCGTCACCAATCCGCTGGTGCCGCGCCCGGCCGTAGGCCATAACTGTGATGTGGAACTATGCTATGAACCAAAGCTTAAGGAACTGCGTCTGTACTACGTGGAGGCGGATGATATCAGGAGATCCTGGGTAAAGCTTCTGCGCTCCCGGGACGGCAGCCATTGGGAGGGACCGCAGGTCGTACTGGAAGACCCCGGCCAGATGTACAGTATATTGTCACCGGCGATTCAGCAGAGGAAGGATGGCAGCTGGCAGATGTGGTATGTGGATTCCGGGAATACCGGATTTGAAAATCAGAACAATAAGGTGCGCAGCCGTATCTCTTTGGACGGACTGCTATGGGGAGAGGAAACCACGTGTAATGACCTGGCACAGCCCGGCCACCAGATCTGGCATATCAGTGTGTGGAGAGATCCGGCCACGGACGTACTGCACGCGTTTTACCCCGCGTATCCGGACGGTACAAACTGCGATTACTGCAGTCTGTTCTATGCCCGCAAAGACCCGGGGCAGGACTGGGAAACCTATAGCGATGCTGTGCTGGATCCGGGGCCAAAAGGCGCATGGGATGACTTCTGCATCTACCGGGCATCTTTTCTGCTGGATGAACCGGGCGATAAGCTGAAACTCTGGTACGGCGGAAAAAAGAAGAGTGACAGCTCCTGGAACATGGGACTGGTGGAGACGTCCTATACTGATCTGCGCAGACAGCTGCGGACGAAGATCGTGACATAGGTGTGCCTATATGGAGGTAAACATGAAAAAAATAACTGCAATTTTATTAGGAGCGGGCGCCCGCGGCAATATCTATGCCCATTACGCCAGGGAATGCCCCGAAGAATTTCAAATCGTGGGAGTGGCCGAACCGGACCGGGCACGGCGGGAACAGTTTGTGGAAGAGTACGGGATCGCCCCAGAACACGCCTGCGAGAGCTGGGAACAGCTTCTGGACCAGCCTAAATTTGCCGACGCCTGCCTGGTCTGCACACTGGACGACATGCACACAAAACCAGCGGTTCAGGCCCTCACCATGGGATACCATGTACTTCTGGAAAAACCGATGGCGAGCACAGAAGCCGAGTGCCGCCAGATCGAACAGGCGGCGTCCGGAAGCGGATTGGTGCTGAGTGTCTGCCATGTGCTACGGTATACCCCCTTTTACTCTAAAATCAAACAGCTGCTGGACGAAGGGGTACTGGGCCAGATGCTGTGTATACAGCAGATCGAAAATGTAGGTTACTGGCATCAGGCCCACAGCTTCGTGCGGGGCAACTGGAACAACAGTGAGACCACAAGCCCGATGCTGCTGCAGAAGAGCTGCCATGATATGGACATTATATCCTGGCTTATGGATTCACGCTGCAGCAGGGTATCCTCCTTTGGCAGCCTGACACATTTCAAACCCGAAAACGCGCCCCGCAAAGCGCCGGCGCGATGCCTGGACGGATGTCCGGCTGCTGGCATCTGCCCCTATTACGCGCCGCGCTTTTATCTGGAGCATCCCCGGGCGGAGAAGGACGGCTTTGTGAGCGCGATCACTACGGATACCACGAGAAAGGGGATTCTGGAAGCGCTGGAATCAGGCCCCTACGGCCGCTGTGTCTACCACTGTGACAATAATGTGGTGGATCATCAGGTGGTAAATCTGGAATTTGAAAACACCGGCACGGCCAGTTTTGTGATGACTGCATTCACGCAGGACTGTAACCGGACATTAAAAATAATGGGTACCAGGGGCGAGTTAATCGGGGATATGGAGAAGAACGAGATCGTCTATCAGGTGTTCGGGGCTCCTGATCCCGTCCACATCACGGTGGAGATGCCGAAGGTAAAAAACAGCTACAATCACGGAGGCGGGGATTTCTTTCTGATCCGGGATTTCGTGCGCGCAGTGCAGGCGGACGAAACCGCTCAGAACAAGACGACGGCGGCCCAGAGCCTGCAGGCCCATCTGATGTGCTTCGCGGCAGAAAAAGCCAGGAACCAGCATATGGTTGTGGATTTGTAATATATGAAAGTAGAGCGGGCAGGCGCAAGGACGGCCCGCTCCTGATACTTGGGGAGACTGTCCGAAAACCAGGGCGCAGCCCGCCAGGTGTCCGCTCTGTACGGACGTATCCTATGGGGGGGAGCAGAAATACGGTACAAAACCGGCGGTTATTTATGTTTTAATCATCCTGGTCATCTAAATTAGAATAGAATTCTTTTTTCCATTTGCATCGCGCGCGCAGCCGTTTACAACGCTGCCATTTGACTACGCAGACCCATATGGCGAAAAGGAGGGCAAGGAAAAGAATGACGGCGGCTATTATATAGACCGCTGTTTTTCCTGCGCTTTTTTTCTCCGGTTCCGGGGCTTGAGTGGTACTGCCGGTGCTGTTTTCGGAAGAGACGGAGGCGCTGACAGACTGAAAGGTATAGCTGGGGAGTGACGGGGCGGTCAATTCCAGGCTGGTCGATCCGACGAAACGGCTGCCGTACCGGAAGTTGAGAAGACCGACGGAGGAATCTTTGTATTTGCTGGGCCCGTAGACCAGTTCTTCTGTCAGATCTGAAAAAGAAGCCTGGTTTGGAATTATGACATAACCATCCTGTGAGACATGGAGCATGGATTTGTCCTTAATCAGTGAGGATTCCCGGTAAACGGATGATTGGCTGTAGATAGATTCGTTTTGGGCAATATTTATTTTTTGAAAATGATCAAAACCAAAATCTAACAGTGATGCCGTATCTACATATACCTGTCTGCCTTCGGTTTTCATAGTCACACAGATCAGTTCCATACCGCCCCGGGAGGCGCAGGTTACCAGAGTATTTCTGGCTATATTGGTATATCCCGTTTTTCCGGAGAATGCACCGTCATAGTGATATTTAGAGCTGGTCAGCATTTTGTGATGGTTGTACATGGGTATCAGGTCTGGCTGTGTGTCGCTGGGAGGGATTTCATAGAATACCGTTCCGGATACCTCGCGGAATGTTTCGTGTTTTAACGCTTCTCTGGTGATGAGCGCCATGTCATAAGCGCTGGATACGTGATTTTCATCAAAGAGTCCGTTGCAGTTAGTAAAGTGTGAATCGGTACATCCCAATTCCTGCGCGCGCCGGTTCATCATGTCGGCGAAGTTTTCGATCGTGCCGCCGATATGGATCGCTACCGCATAGGCGGCATCATTGGCGGACGCCAGCATCATGGCATAGAGGCAGTCTTTCATAGTAAGCTGTTCATCGGCATCCAGCGCAATATGGGACCCTTTTTCCGGCATATGCGCCGCTTCATAGGGGACGGTCACCATCTCGTCCAGGGAACAGTTTTCCAGAGCCAAAAGAACAGTCAGTATTTTTGTAATGCTGGCCGGGTAGTGCTGGTCATGCATATTTTTATCATATAATACGGTACCTGTGGATACTTCCATGACGATTCCGGATTCCCCTTCGATACCCGGTCCCTGAGGCCAGGATATGTCTCCGGTAGATTCCTGCGACGTCTGATCAGAAGATGCCTGACCGGAGGAATCACCAGAATTGTCCGTTTCCGTGGCAAACGCAGTCAGGAAGGTCGAAAAAGAGAGCAGGACAGAAAGTCCCAAAGCAAATAGGGATCGTAATCTATATTTCATAATAAGATAAACTCCTTAATTAACAATTTTGTAATATTTACATTATATGTCATTTTATGACAGATGGCAAGATTACAAATATGGTTGAAAATGGAAACAAAAAACGAATGAAATGACAGATTGGAACGAAAGCATAACCGTTCTGAAAATTGACAACTTTTCGAATAGGATGACCACAATGTCAAAAATTATGCGAAGTTTCGACAATTCATGAAAGCTTACCGAGTAACTCTATTTAATATTTTGTTACAGATTCTTCATTTGTAAAAAAAGTACACAATAGATCCAAATTTATTCTAAATATTAAATTCCCTATGTTTGCTATACTGATACCAAATATTCAGACCTGTATGGGGCATGGCTGATGAAAATCGGGAGGGAATTTTATGTGGAAAAGGTGTAAAATGGCGCTGGCAGTCATACTAACCGTATGTTTCTGTACCGGCGGTATGTTTGTACAGGCCGCGGAACCATCGGGAGAGGTACCGTCTGCGGAAGAGCTGTCTGTAGAAAATGGTTTACTCTTAGATTTTAATATGGATTCTATAGAAAATGGATCTGTGACCAACTCGGTAGATAACCGGGCGTTTGCTGTACAAGGGAATTCGCCGGTCCTTGTGGAAGGCAAAGATGACCTCGGTAAAGCTCTGCAATTTGACGGCGGCACCAATTATATTAATTTGGGAACAGACTACCAGGTGGCCAGCGGAAAAGTTACCATTGCCGCCTGGGTTAAGGTGGATCTCAATCCAAATGGTTTAAGCCGGATTATTTGCCGTTCCCGTACGCCGGTAATGGGGGAAAAGGATTTATCTTTGTATATTCGAAACAATGGTGCTTTAGAAGCGCAGATATCCAGTAGCAGTTGGACAGCGGCAGATGCGGGTACGGTATCCCTGGGTCAGTGGCAGCACGTAGCGGTAACCAATGATGGGACTACACAAATATTGTATTTAAATGGCGCTCCGGTGAAGGCAGAGACAATTTCGGAAGGTCCGGCAGACCAATGGGATGTACCTCTACTAATCGGTGGAGGATGGAACACGCAGGCTACCGCACCTTTTACGGGACATATGTTTAAGGGAGCCATAGATGATTTAAAAGTTTATGATCGGTCCTTATCCGGGGAAGAGATCCAAGGACTAGCTAAAATAAACAGAGCTGAAATAGAAACGCCGAAGAGCTATCAGATTATACAGAGAGAGGAGGATGGAACAGCCGCCATTCCGGTTAACGGGAAAATGTTAGGGAATCAAGCCGCCGATGTGGAAATTACACTGTTGGATTCTGCAGGTGAAAAAATAGAGGGTATGGAACCGGTGCAGGCTGAAGTCGATCAAGAAACATTTCATGCAGTAATACAAAAAGTCCCCACGGGACTATATAGAATTCAGGTAACTGGAAAAAGTGATGGAACGACAATTTTCCAAAGCACACTGGCTCCGGTAGGAATCGGGGATTTATGGATAATCGCTGGTCAGAGCAATGCGGCCGGTTACGGCCTCTATCTGCCGGAAGAAGACGTAAACAGCGCCGGGGATGACCCTTCCATGGAGGGTGTACACCTTTACCGTTGGGCAAGCGGGTCCTGGAGTCTGGCGTCCCAGCCGATCGGGGAGGTACAGTCTCCGGCAAACCACGCACCGGGACTGGCTTTTGCAAAAGAGATCAGACGAATGGAAAATGTTCCCGTAGGTATTATGCAGGTCGCGGTAGGAGGCAGCAGTATTTCAGAATGGCTAAAGGGCGGAACCTATTATGACCGTATTTTAGACTGTTTCGATCCTGAGAACCGAAAAGCGAAAGGCATGTTTTGGTATCAGGGCGAGGCTGAAACACTGTCTACTTCCGATGGGTCTGTACCCCAGGAGAATGTAGACGCTTATGCCGGACGTTTTACTCAATTGATAGAGGATTTGCGCTCGGATTTGCATAATCCCAGCCTGACTGTAATTACGGCGCAGCTCAATAGTCATGCCGACCGTGATCACAGGCATCCGCCGGCATCACTCTGGTATCAGATGAAAGAGATTCAGCGCCAATTAGGTGATCCGCAAAGTGAAATTTATATTCCTAATACAGCTGTAATTTCTACCTCTGGTTTAAAGCTGAGCGACGGAATCCATAACAGCGCTAACAGTAACGTCATTTTGGCAAAACGTATGGCGAAAGCCGCATTAGCCCTGGCATATGGGGATGAGATCCCATGGGAACAGCCGAATCTTAGCTATGGAGTTATCAAAGATCGTACGATTCTTCTGACCTTTCGTTACGCGGATGACGGGCTGAAGGCAAACGGCGCCATTACTGATTTTACTGTGCGGGACGACAACGGTACTGTGCCTATCATAAATGCGCAGATAGACGGCTGTCATGTCAGATTGAAAGTGGGCCGGGAACTTTCAGGAGTGGTGAAAATAGATGGACTGGCTGCGGTGAAACCATCGCCAAGTGTATGGAATCAAAGAAATGAGCCGATGCTGGCGTTTTATGACGTACCCGCGCAAATGGTTAACGCCGCCAGGCTGAATCAACTGGTAAGTAAAACAGATAGGCTTGAGAAGGATTCTTATACTGCAGGGAGCTGGAGCCGGTTACAGGCAGCGCTGTTAGATGCGAAATCAGCTCTTAACAATGAATATAGCGGACAAACAGTGTTGGATAAAGCAGAAGGAATGTTATCAGAGGCTGCCGACGGATTGGTAGTGATCAAAAGTCTGAGAGATCTATATTTTGCGAATCAAGATAAAAGTAACGATAATTATACGGTCGCCAGCTGGGAATCTTTCCTGACAGCGCTTAAAAAAGCAAAAGAAGTATTGGAGAATGCAGAAGCGACCCAGGGACAGGTGGATACAGCATATGGCGATCTTACGTCGGCAGCTGACGGCCTGAAAGTGATTCGCGTCGAGAAAAATAGATTATTACAGCTATATCAGGCGAATAAGGATAAGAGTAATGATAATTATACGGCCGCCAGCTGGGAATCCTTCCAGAGCGCTCTTAAAAAAGCGAAAGAAGTATTGGAAAATCCCAAGGCCGTCCAGGGGCAAGTAGATACGGCATTCTCCGATTTGCAAACGTCGATAAACAACCTCAAGACCAGGGAAAGTGGCGGAACCATATCTAAGGAGCAAAATTCCGGGGATAACCTGCAGGCCCCCCTTACAGGCGATGAATCTCATTTTCTTTTTCCGATTCTGATGCTTATCTTCGCAGGCGTGATCATAACATACATATGGAAGAAGAAAAGAGTTCATAGCTGATTCCAGAACATCATTTTTCCAAGAATTTATTCTACTAAAGGCTGTCTCTCCCTGTGGACAGCTTTTCTGTCGGAAGCTCCTATCCGGCTAAAGAGAAATCATCGTCTAAGGAAAAAGAAAGGATTCAGGCCTGAAAATGCCCTGAAAAAAAGGGTTTTCCTTGACAGAATGCGGATTTCGGACTTATAATATGTTAACGTATAGCTACTATATGTTGATATGAAAAAACGCAGACGGAGACAGTAAGATATTCCAAACGCAGCAGCGAGCCGGGGAGGGTGAAAGCCCGGTGCCAGTCGGAATATTCCGAAGATCACTCCTGAGTTTCAGCCTGAAAACCGCCCGGCGGCCAGTAGGGACTGACGGCATTCCGCCGTTACCGGGAACGCGTATGATGGTATGCGGTGATAGGTGGTACAACGGAGTCAATGCCTTCGTCCTGTTCGCAGGAGGGAGGTTTTTTTATTTCATTGGGGAGTGCTCCTATGAAATAAAGTTGTTCAGTAGAAAAGATGCATCCTATAGTCGCATCCTATTAAAAAAGTCAGTTTTTAAATTACTAAAGGAGGGAATTCAATTGTACGACAAAGTATCAACCGACCTGAATTTTGTGGAACGGGAGAAAAAGACAGAAAAATTTTGGGCAGATCATCACATCTTTGAGAAGAGTATGCAGGACAGAGAAGGATGTGATACTTATACATTCTATGACGGACCGCCGACAGCAAATGGAAAACCCCATATCGGACACGTGCTGACACGTGTCATCAAAGATATGATTCCCCGTTTCCAGACGATGAAAGGACACATGGTTCCCCGGAAGGCAGGCTGGGATACACATGGACTGCCGGTGGAGCTGGAAGTGGAGAAACAGCTGGGGCTGGATGGAAAGGAGCAGATCGAGGAATATGGCCTGGAGCCTTTTATCGGTCATTGTAAGGAGAGTGTCTGGAAATATAAGGGCATGTGGGAGGATTTCTCCGCTACCGTTGGTTTCTGGGCGGATATGGAGCACCCTTATGTAACCTATCACAACGACTATATCGAATCTGAGTGGTGGGCGCTAAAACAGATCTGGGAGAAAGGCCTGTTATATAAAGGCTTTAAGATCGTGCCCTATTGCCCCCGCTGCGGGACCCCGCTGTCCAGCCACGAGGTGGCACAGGGCTATAAGGATGTCAAAGAGAAATCAGCCATCGCAAAGTTCAGGGTGAAAGGTGAGGATGCCTATATCCTGGCCTGGACCACCACGCCCTGGACGCTGCCGTCCAACGTGGCGTTATGTGTAAACCCGTCTGAGACTTATGTAAAGGTAAAAAATAACGGCGAAATCTATTATCTGGCACAGGCCCTGACAGACAGCGTGCTGGAAGGCGATGTGGAAGTGCTGGAAACCTATGCGGGGAAGGATCTGGAATATAAGGAATATGAGCCTCTCTTCCCGTTTGTGAAGCCCAATAAGAAAGCGTACTATGTTACCTGTGATAATTATGTCACTCTGACCGATGGTACGGGTATCGTTCATATTGCTCCGGCGTTTGGTGAAGATGACTCCAACGTGGGGAGAAAATATGATCTTCCCTTCGTTCAACTGGTGGACAGCAAAGGCGAGATGACGAAGGAGACTCCCTGGGAGGGGACGTTCTGTAAAAAAGCCGACCCGCTGGTGTTAAAGGATCTGGAAGACAGAGGCCTTCTGTTTTCCGCACCCAGTTTTGAGCATAGCTATCCTCACTGCTGGAGATGTGATACCCCTCTGATCTATTATGCCAGAGAGTCCTGGTTCATCAAGATGACGGATGTGAAAGAGGACCTGATCCGGAACAACAACACCATCAACTGGATTCCCGAAAGCATCGGAAAAGGCCGGTTTGGAGACTGGCTGGAGAATGTACAGGACTGGGGCATCAGCCGGAACCGTTACTGGGGGACACCTTTAAATATCTGGGAATGTGAATGCGGCCATATGCACTCCATCGGCAGCATCGCGGAATTAAAAGAAATGTCCGGCAACTGTCCGGATGACATCGAGCTCCACCGTCCGTTCATCGACAACGTGACCATCCGGTGTCCGAAATGCGGGAAAGAAATGCACCGGGTGCCGGAAGTGATCGACTGCTGGTTTGATTCCGGGGCCATGCCTTTTGCGCAGCACCACTATCCGTTTGAAAATAAGGATCTGTTCGAGCAGCAGTTCCCCGCGGACTTCATATCAGAAGCTGTGGATCAGACCAGAGGATGGTTCTATTCCCTGCTGGCTATCTCCACGCTGATCTTTAACAAGGCGCCCTACAAGAACGTGATCGTTCTGGGACATGTCCAGGATGAAAACGGACAGAAGATGAGTAAATCCAAAGGAAACGCGGTGGATCCCTTCGACGCTCTCAATACCTACGGGGCGGATGCGACCCGCTGGTATTTCTATATCAACAGCGCGCCCTGGCTGCCGAACCGCTTCCATGGAAAAGCGGTAACCGAAGGACAGAGAAAGTTCATGGGTACGCTGTGGAACACCTATGCGTTCTTCGTGCTGTACGCCAACATCGACCAGTTTGATGCGACAAAATATAAACTGGAATATGAGAAGCTGCCGGTAATGGATAAGTGGCTTTTGTCCAAACTGAACACGCTGGTGCAGACAGTGGATGACAATCTGTCCAGCTACCGGATCCCGGAAGCAGCCAGAGCACTGCAGGAATTTGTGGACGATATGAGCAACTGGTATGTCAGAAGAAGCCGTGAGAGATTCTGGGCGAAGGGAATGGAGCAGGATAAGATTAACGCCTATATGACGCTGTATACCGCCCTGGTAACCGTGTCAAAGGCCGCTGCGCCCATGATTCCTTTTATGACGGAGGATATCTACCGGAATCTGGTATGCAATATTGATCCGGCCGCGCCGGAAAGCGTACACCTGTGTGATTTCCCCAAGGCCAATGAAGCCTGGATCGATAAAGAGCTGGAAAACAACATGGACGCGGTGTTAAAAGTGGTGGTTATGGGACGTGCCTGCCGTAATTCCGCCAATATCAAGAACCGCCAGCCCATAGGGCAGATGTTTATCAAGGCTTCCTTTACCCTGCCTGAATTCTATCAGGAGATCATCGAAGATGAGCTGAATGTGAAAAAATTAAGCTTTACGCAGGACGTCAGAAGCTTTACTTCCTACAGTTTCAAACCGCAGTTAAAAACGGTTGGACCTAAGTACGGCAAGCTTTTAGGGGGCATTAAGCAGGCGCTGGCCGATGTGGATGGGAATGCCGCAATGGATGAGTTAAACGAAAGCGGCAGTCTGAAATTGAATATTAGCGGTCAGGATGTCGTATTATTGAAAGAGGACCTTTTGATCGACACGGCGCAGATGGAAGGCTATGTATCGGAACAGGACGGCGATGTGACGGTAGTTCTGGATACAAACCTGACACCGGAACTGCTGGAAGAAGGATTTATCCGTGAGATCATCAGTAAGATCCAGACTATGAGAAAAGAAGCCGGATTCGAAGTGACCGATAAGATCAGGGTTACTTACGGGCAGAATAAAAAAATCGCGGAGCTTATGACAGAACACGCGGATGAGATAAAATCAGAAGTACTGGCCGTATCCCTGAGCCAGGAGGCTGTACTGGGATATACCAAAGAATGGAATATCAATGGGGAGAAGGTAGTGTTCGGGGTGGAGAAACAATAGACTTCTGCCAAAACAAGGAGGTAATGATTATTGACCAATCAAATGTTTAATAAAGAAACTTTTAAGAAGAGTGTAAAAGATAATGTAAAAACGCTCTACCGCAGAACCCTGGAGGAGGCCACGCCCCAGCAGGTATTTCAGGCGGTGTCCTATGCGGTAAAAGACGTCATTATCGATGACTGGCTGGCTACGCAGAAGACCTATGAGCAGGAAGACCCGAAGACCGTATACTATATGTCAATGGAGTTCCTGATGGGCCGGGCCCTGGGCAACAACCTGCTGAACCTGATGGCCTATGACCAGGTGCGGGAAGCCCTGGAAGAGCTGGGATTCGACCTGAATGCCATCGAGGACCAGGAACCCGATCCAGCCCTCGGTAACGGCGGCCTTGGCCGTCTGGCAGCCTGCTTCCTGGACTCCCTGGCAACCCTGGGATACTCGGCGTATGGGTGCGGAATCCGCTACCGTTACGGAATGTTTAAGCAGAAGATCGAAAACGGCTATCAGATAGAGGTGCCGGATCAGTGGCTGAAAGATGGATATCCCTTTGAGCTTCGCAGACCCGAATATGCCAAGGAAGTGAAATTCGGCGGCTATGTGCGTGTGGAGATGGAGCCAAACGGCAAAATGAAATTTATCCAGGAAAATTACCAGTCTGTATTGGCGATCCCCTTCGATATGCCAATCGTCGGCTATAACAACCATGTGGTAAATACGCTGCGGATCTGGGATGCGGAAGCGATCAACAATTTCCAGCTGGACAAATTCGACAAGGGAGAATACCATCAGGCGGTGGAACAGGAGAATCTGGCAAAGACCATCGTGGAGGTGCTGTATCCCAACGACAACCACTACGCCGGAAAAGAGCTGAGACTGAAACAGCAGTATTTCTTCATATCAGCCAGTGTGCAGGCGGCCATTGAAAAATATAAAAAGAAACACAGTGATATCCACAAATTCTACGAAAAAGTGACGTTCCAGCTGAATGACACCCATCCCACCGTGGCCATCGCCGAGCTGATGCGTATCCTGATGGACGAAGAAGGCCTGGAGTGGGATGAGGCGTGGGAGATTACCACGAAGACATGCGCTTACACCAACCACACGATTATGGCGGAAGCACTGGAAAAATGGCCGATCGAGCTGTTCTCCAAGTTACTGCCCAGAATCTACCAGATTATCGAGGAAATTAACCGCAGATTTATCATGGAAATACAGCAGAAATATCCCGGTAACCAGGAAAAAATCAAGAAAATGGCCATTATCTACGATGGTCAGGTGAAAATGGCGCATCTGGCCATCGCCTCCGGATATTCGGTCAACGGTGTGGCGAAGCTGCACACGGAGATCCTGAAAAACCAGGAGCTGAAAGATTTCTATGAGATGATGCCATGGAAATTCAACAATAAAACCAACGGTATTACCCAGAGAAGATTCCTGCTGCACGGCAATCAGCCGCTGGCATCCTGGGTGACGGACCACATCGGAAAAGAGTGGATCACCGACCTGCCGCAGATCTCAAGGCTTAAGGTCTATGCGGATGATGAAAAGGCCCAGCAGGAATTCATGAATATCAAATACCAGAACAAACTGCGCCTGGCCAAATATATATACGAGCACAACGGCATCGAAGTGGATCCCAGATCCATTTTCGACGTACAGGTGAAGCGCCTGCACGAATACAAGCGGCAGCTGCTGAACATCCTGCATGTCATGTATCTGTACAACCAGATCAAAGAGCATCCGGATATGGAATTCTATCCCAGAACCTTTATCTTCGGAGCCAAGGCTGCGGCCGGCTACCGGAGGGCGAAACTGACCATCAAGCTGATCAACGCCGTGGCGGACGTAGTAAATAACGATACATCCATAGGCGGTAAGATCAAAGTGGTATTCATCGAGGACTACCGGGTATCCAACGCGGAGATGATCTTCGCGGCCGCGGATGTCAGCGAGCAGATCTCCACCGCGTCCAAGGAAGCTTCCGGTACCAGCAATATGAAATTCATGCTGAACGGAGCCATCACCCTTGGCACCATGGACGGGGCCAATGTGGAGATTGTAGAGGAAGTGGGTGAGGAGAATGCCTTTATCTTCGGCCTCCGGTCCGATGAAGTCATACAGTATGAAAAGAATGGCGGCTACTATCCGATGGATATCTTCAACAATGACCAGGATATCCGGAAAGTGCTGATGCAGCTGATCAACGGAACCTACGCAAACGGCGACATGGAAATGTTCCGGGATATCTACGATTCGCTGCTGAACACCAAGAGCTCGGAACGGGCTGATACGTATTTTATCCTCAAAGACTTCAAACCTTACGCCGAGGCGCACAGGCAGGTGGAGGCGGCTTACCGGGATGAGAAGCGCTGGGCGAAGATGGCTATCCTGAACACCGCCAGCTGTGGAAAATTTACTTCGGACCGTACGATACAGCAGTATGTGGATGAGATCTGGCATTTGGATAAAGTGCAGATCGTGACGGAGGGGTAGGTGGTTCCTAACTTGTAGAACTTAGGGCCGGAGCGGACAGACGCAGGGCGCGGTTCCGGGGGAAGCGGATGCCTGGAACGGGCACCGGACGGCCGCCTGAGGGAAGCGGGTATCCGTCTGTTCCGTCACTTAAGGCTTTCTCCCGGTGAAATCTAAATGAAATCCGGCCGGGCTGTTATGGGAACGTGGCTTATTCGCACCGAATGCTGATGCATTCGCAGCTCAGAAGCCACCGAAGGGCTGCAGGGAATGCAGCCCTTCGCCCTTAACAGCCCGGCCGGATTTCATTAAGATTTCACACGGGCGCCTTATGTGACGGAACAGACGGATACCCGCTTCCCTCAGGCGGCCGGCCGGCGCCCGTTCCAGGCAGCCGCTTCCCCCGGAACTGCGCCCTGCGCCTGTCCGCTCCTGCTTTGGTGAAGTTTGGGAGGCAGTATTTTTTGTTTGTGACAGACTGTAACAATAAAAAATAAGACGGTAAGAATGGAATCCTTACTCCGCGCATATAGATATAAGGACAAAGTATACGCGGTGATCCTTTGAAAGAAAAATTAAAGAATTTAGTGGCAGTGGCGGTTGTAATACTGCTGCTGCCTTATGTATTGACTCTCTTTATCTCTGGGAGGGATGAAAGTTCTATCACAGCGCCAAAGGTCCGGAACCAAAGCCAGGATAAGAGCCAGACAGAGAGCCAGGCAGGAGGTTATGGCAAAGCGGACGGTATCGATATGGAAGACCGGGTCATGCATCTGGTTGCAAAGCAGATTCCCATGACATACGAAGATGAGGCCATAAAGACCCAGGCTGTCATAGCCAGGACAGAGGCATATAAGGAGATCGAAGAGGGAAAGGACCCGTCGGCGGCAGCCGGTACAGAAGATCTTGAAAAGCTGTGGGGGTTTGAAAATTTTTCAGAAAATTACGACAGGCTGAAAACACTGGTCCAATCGACGGCGGGACAGGTAGCCACCTGGCAGGGAGGACTGATCGAAGCGTCCTTCCACGCTGTCAGCGCCGGTAAGACCAGAAGCGCAGCGGAGGCTCTGGGGAGTGATCAGTTTCCCTATCTGGCCAGTGTGGAATGTCCGAAGGATCTGGAATCAAAGCAGTTCCTGGAGATCCGTACATACAGGCCGGACGAGATCCTGGACCGGCTGCGGGAGAAATATCCCCAGATGGAAGTCACAGAAGACGATCTGCTGTCACAGATTCAGATCGCAAGTGCCGACAGTGCGGAATATGTAAACCAATTACAGATAGGAAATGTAACCATGTCCGGTGAAGAGTTCCGAACGCTGTTTGATCTGAATTCCAGCTGCCTGTCCTTTGGCATGACAGGGGATGAGATCAGGATTACCACCAAAGGATTGGGACACGGACTGGGAGTCAGCCAATACCAGGCCAACGAACTGGCCAAAGAAGGAAAAGGCTGTCAGGAAATCCTGGCCTATTTCTATCCGAATATTGAAGTCAAGGCCTATGACGGTGCCAAATAAGCCAAAATTATATTTGAAAAAATAAGGGAAATAAGCCAGGAATTCCCTCAGTAATCTGCCAAAATAAGTATATCTTTTCTGGAATCCGGCAAAGATATATGCGAGGTGATGATTATGAGGAGAAAGAAGGCAGTAAATTTTCTGAAATCACGGGCAACGGTAGTAACCTTGAGTCTGTGTTTCGTAGCTGCCGTTGCATTAGTTGGTATGTATTGGGCCGGAAACAGATCAAAAGATGATACACAGGATCTGGTTGATTTAAGTGATACAGCAGAGGAACAGCTGGCACAGCAGACACCGGCGCCGGATACCGCTGAAGCGACAACCAACCACGTTGTAAATGAAGAAGTAATACCTGAGGCAACACCGACTCCCACCCCGGAGGCGGAAGAGACGGTAGCAGAAGCAGAAGAAACGGAACAGGAACCGGAAGAAGAACCTGTAGCGCAGACAAATGCCAAAGTGAATCCCAGTCCCAGCTTTAGCGAGGAAGATAAGATCGCATGGCCGGTAACCGGAAATGTACTGATGGACTATAGCATGGATAAAAGCATTTATTTTTCCACACTGGATCAGTATAAATATAACCCCGCACTGATTATACAGGGCGATGTGAATTCACAGGTATTTTCAGCGGCACCCGGAACCGTTACATCCGTAGTTGTCAGTGAAGAAACCGGAACCACGGTGACCGTAGATCTTGGAAATGGATTTGAAGCCATCTACGGACAGTTAAAAGAAGTGCCGGTAGAAGAGGGCAGCAACGTAAAAGAAGGAGAGATTATCGGTTATATCAGCGAGCCTACGAAGTATTACAGCGTAGAAGGAAGCAATCTCTTTTTTGAAATGCGTAAGGATGGCGCGCCCGTAGACCCTATGAACTATCTTGAGTAATTGAAAAATCCATACACAAAAACCGGAAAGTGGAGTATAATATATTAATCGACGGATTACGGAACGAGCAGCACATCACGCAATCGAAATACTTTACTTTCCGTTTCTCGTTCTATTATGGGTAATATACTGTTTGGTCGATTGCTTAAAATAGACGGCGTGCATACTTTCGTTTTAGTATGTGCGCTTTACATATGGAGCAGCTATGAATTATACGTATATAGTCAAATGTAAAGATGGCAGCCTGTACACCGGCTGGACAAACAATATCGAAAAAAGGATCGCCGACCACAACAGCGGCAGAGGCGCGAAATACACCAGAAGCCGGGGCCCCGTTACTTTGGTTCATTTGGAGACTTTTAATACAAAGGAAGAGGCTATGTCCAGAGAGGCGCAGATCAAAAGAATGGATCGTAAAAAAAAGCTGCAGCTGATCAAATCAGCGCAGTGCCCATAGGACCTTTGAATCGGAAAGCGCAAGCGGTAATCCAGATTCAAAGGTCTTTCTTGTTTCATAGGAAAGTGCTCCTATGAAATAAAAAACGCTCCGCGGGGATCGCACTGCGGTGGAAAGTTTCGCTTGCGAAACTCTTTTTCACAGAATAAAATTGCCGGTATCCGCATAAATTAAATGACAGTGCTTTAAAGCCCCAATACATAATACATGACAATGTAATGGCAGACGCTGCCGGCCATGACGAACAGGTGAAAGATTTCATGCGATCCGAAATTCTTATGCCGCGAGTTAAATATTTTTAATTTTAACGCATAGATAATTCCACCCACCGTGTAAATGATGCCTCCCGCCAGAAGCCAGACAAAGGCCGCGGTTGGCAGAGCCCGGACAATTTTGGCAAAAGCCAGGACACAGACCCAGCCCATGGCTATATATAATATAGAAGAAAACCATTTCGGACAGGTAATCCAGCAGGCTTTAATGATGATTCCGCCAAGAGCGATTCCCCAAACGACAGTCAGAAGCCTGTATCCCGTAGATCCCTGAAGGACGATCAGGCAGATGGGAGTATAAGTCCCGGCGATGAGTATGAAGATCATCATATGATCTATTTTCCTCAGGATCCGGTTGGCGCGTTCCGACAGATCCAGAGAGTGGTAGGTGGTGCTGGCGGCATACAGCAGGGCCATACTTAACATAAAAATTGCCATTGAAATTAGATAGACGGGATTGGAGTGTTGAGAGGCTTTCATCAGAAGGGGGATCGCCCCTATGAGTGCGAACAGGACTCCGATAAAATGGGTGACTGTACTGCCGGGATCTTTTATTTTCAATTTCATAGCAATACCTCCAGATGGTGTTTTTATTATTTCATAACATAGTAATAAATACTACATAATAAGATATTCATATATTACACGCATTCTGTAAAAAAAGCAACTGAAATAAAAAAATATTAAAAAATTAGTTGACACAGACAGCTGAACTTATTATAATGAAAACAGTAATAATTATTATTATTTAAAGAAAGGAGAATGCTTTTGTCAGCTCTAAAATACAGCCGTCAGAGGGAATCAATCAAAGAGTTTCTGGCTAATCGCTATGATCACCCAACTGCTGATTTGATATATGCGAATATGAGGGCCCTGTATCCGAACATCAGTCTCGGAACGGTTTACAGGAATTTATCTCTGCTGGTGGATATGGGTGAAGTGTTGAAGCTTTCGGTAGGGGATGGCCCGGACCGCTTTGATGGTAACACGGAACCACATTATCACTTTATTTGCACGGAGTGTCAGAACGTCCTTGATCTTAAGATGGAAAGCATCGATCATATCAATGTAATTGCCGGTCAGAATTTTGACGGTGAGATCAAGGGGCATATGACATATTTCTACGGAGTCTGTGGTGACTGCATAAAAAAATCTTAAAAAATTTTTGAAAACCTATTGACGAGAATGGAAATTTGTGGTAAGTTAATATCAGTAATCGTTACTAATATTAAAAATAAAATATAAAAAAGAAAAGGAGATAAGTAAGATGAAAAAATTTGTATGTTCTGTATGTGGTTATGTTCATGAGGGAGATTCTGCACCGGAGTTCTGTCCGATCTGTAAAGCACCTGCTGAGAAGTTTATCGAGCAGTCCGGTGAGATGCAGTGGGCAGCTGAGCATGTGGTAGGAGTAGCTCAGGGTGTCAGCGAAGATATTATCAAAGACCTGAGAATGAATTTCGAAGGGGAATGTTCAGAAGTTGGTATGTACCTGGCTATGGCGAGAGTAGCCCACAGAGAAGGATATCCGGAAGTAGGCCTTTACTATGAAAAAGCTGCTTACGAAGAAGCAGAGCATGCTGCGAAATTTGCAGAGCTTTTAGGCGAAGTGGTTACCGCCAGCACCAAGAAAAACCTGGAGATGCGTGTGGAAGCTGAGAACGGCGCTACCGCTGGTAAATTCGACCTGGCAAAACGTGCGAAAGCGGCTAACCTGGATGCAATCCATGACACTGTTCATGAAATGGCCAGAGACGAGGCCCGTCACGGTAAAGCTTTCAAAGGTTTACTTGACAGATACTTCGCATAATAGGATAATTAAATATAGGCATTGATAACGGGGCAGGCAAAGATAATGCCTGCCTTTACTTATTCAACAGGCACTTTTGTCCATGTTGGAAACGAAGGAGGATAAACACATGTCAAAGTACGATGGAACAAAGACAGCCCAAAATTTGGCCGACGCATTTGCCGGAGAATCTATGGCAAGAAACAAGTATACATATTTCGCTTCCGCAGCCAAGAAAGCGGGCTTTGAGCAGATGGCGGCTCTGTATCTGGAGACAGCGGATCAGGAAAAAGAACATGCAAAAATGTGGTTCAAAGAGCTGTACGGGATCGGCAGCGTAGATGAGAACCTTTTAAGCGCTGCTGAGGGAGAAAACTACGAGTGGACCGATATGTATGCCAGGATGGCCAGAGAAGCCAGAGAAGAGGGCTTTGAAGAGCTTGCGGTTAAGTTCGAAGGCGTTGCCCGTGTGGAAGCTGCTCACGAAAAACGTTACCTGAAGTTATTAGACAGCTATAAGGCAGACAAGACTTTCAAGACCGATGCCCCTCTGGGATGGAAATGCAGAAACTGCGGTTACGTGCATATGGCAGAGGAAGCTCCCGAGATCTGCCCGGTATGTTCCCATCCCCGTGCATATTTTGAAAGAAAAGTTGAAAATTACTAAGAGCAGTTAGTGCATAGAATTGAGAATTGGGACATGTCCAATCAGAACGGCCAGTTCCAGTCGGGAAGTTTGATGATAAAAAGTTCAATAAAAAATCCGTCGAGGTTTACATGGATCGGCGGATTTTTTCTTAAACAGGGGAATACTAATTGATGAGTGGAATAGATTTGGTATATAGCTGCTAAATGAATCTATAGGTACGGATCTGACTACAAGAAAAATGGAAGAAAAGGAGTATCATGATATGGGACATAAATATGATCTTATTATAATAGGAAGCGGGCCGGCCGGACTGTCTGCGGCGATCTATGCGCAGCGGGCAAAACTGGATACCCTGGTAATGGAGAAGAACTACGCCAGCGGCGGTCAGGTTCTGAATACTTACGAAGTGGATAACTACCCGGGCTTAAAAGGAATCAATGGTTTTGACATGGGAACCAAGTTCCGGGAGCATGCGGATGAACTGGGCGCGGTATTTGCCGAGGCGGAAGTGCGCAAGCTGGTGGATGGCGGCGCGGTTAAGAGGGTGATCACGGATCAGGAAACCTACGAAGCGAAATCGGTAATTATCGCCACCGGCGCCCGCCACAGGAAGCTGGGAGTACCGGGGGAAGAAGAACTGTCAGGTATGGGCGTTTCCTACTGCGCGACCTGTGACGGCGCATTTTTCCGCGGTAAGACGGTAGCGGTGGCAGGCGGCGGGGACGTAGCCGTGGAAGACGCGATCTTTCTGGCCAGAATCTGCAAAAAAGTATATGTGATCCACCGCAGGGATGAGCTGCGTGCGGCAAACATACTGCAGCATAATCTATTCGAACTGGACAATGCGGAAATGGTCTGGGATACAGTTGTGGATGAGATCAGCGGGGATCAGCAGGTGGAAAAACTTAAGGTTCACAATAAGAAAACCGGCGAGGCCAGTGAGCTTGCGGTAGACGGCATTTTCATTGCGGTGGGAATCCTTCCGAATTCCGATGAATTTGAACACCCGGTCGAGATGGATGAAGGAAAATACCTGATCGCAGGGGAAGAAGGCATTACGAACATCCCGGGTGTATTTGCGGCCGGGGATGTGAGAACGAAAATGTTACGGCAAATTGTTACGGCGGTATCCGATGGGGCGAACGCGGTAACCTCGGTTCAGAAGTATTTACTGACCCTGAAGTAAGCTCTGAAAGCCCCTTATATATTAACAAAATGTGAATTCTGAACAAAATGTTAAATTTATCCAGTGTATTGACAAGGCTCTGTGCTTGCAGTATACTGAATTTAACATTTGTAACAAATTTGTAATAATTAATAATATATCTGAAATAACTAATAGTTCGGAGGATTCACATGAAAAGCAAGTACCTGAGAATTGCAACAGGCTGTCTGGTCGGCGCGATCACATTCAGCGGAATGACAATGAGCGCGGCAGCAGGAACAGCAGGAGTCACAGCAGGAATCGGCACAATACTTACAGAAGCAGAAACCGCGAATCCAAATGTGGACGCTCAGATAAAGGAGTATCTGGTCCCCACCGTGAAGTCCGAATATTCGGACATCGCTATAGCGCAGGTAGATAATTACGTGAACATCAGAGACAGCGCCAGTGAAGAGGGCCAGGTTCTCGGTAAATTATATAATAACTCGGCAGCTACCGTTCAGGGCTCGGAGGGAGACTGGTATCAGATCACCTCAGGTTCCGTTACCGGATATGTAAAAGGAGAATATGTAGTGACCGGGGAAGCGGGCGAAGAACTGGCCAAGCAGGTTGGGCACAGGGTAGCGAAGGTAAATACAACGACCCTGTATGTACGCCAGGACATGAACACGGAATCCACCATCCTGACGCTGGTACCCATCGACGAAGAATTGGATGTAGTGGAAGAGCTGGACGGCTGGGTTAAGGTATCCTTAGACGCCGACGTAGTCGGATTCGTATCCAGCGAATATGTAGATATCAGAACAGATTTTGTACAGGCAGAATCGATAGAAGAAGAGCAGGCCAGACTGGAAAAAGAAGAGGCAGCTAAGCAGGCGGCACAAAACGCCGCGAGACAGGCAGATGCGAATTCTAAGTCAAAGAGTTCCAAGTCAGAGGAAAGCTCAGTACCTTCCTCCGGCGGAGAAGCATCCGGCAGCAGAGCGGCTATCATCAATACAGCACTCAGCGTAGTGGGTAATCCCTATGTAGCCGGCGGCACCAGCCTGACAAACGGAGCGGATTGTTCCGGGTTCACCATGGCGGTATTCGCGAATAATGGGGTAGGAATCCCGAGAGATTCCAGATCCCAGGCAGCAGGCGGAAGAGAGGTTTCTATGGATTCGATCCAGCCTGGAGACCTGTTGTTCTACTCTAACGGCGGAAGCATCAATCATGTGGCTTTGTATATCGGAAATGGCCAGGTAGTCCATGCCAGTACCCCTCAGGGCGGCATTAAAGTATCGAATTACAATTACCGTTCACCGGTTAAGGCTGTTAGTTATCTGAATTAGTAAAATTAGGACCTCTGCGGATGCAGAGGTCTTTTTTAGGTTGCCCGCCATGGACGGGCTCATGCTCGGGCTGGGGTAAGCCCTCCGCTTAAGGCCAGGGATCGTGAGGGGGGCCGGGGACGCTTGCAGCGGCCGGGTTCTTTTGTGTCACCTTGGGAGCGCGGAGGGCTTGTGCTGGCATCCGCTAAGTGGAATCGGAAAGCCGTGTTCAGGAACCGAGCCTATTCACCAGGAACACAGGATGTGTTCCCGGTTCAGAGGCTCTTGCCCGTCGGACGTGAAGTCCGCCGGTCATCCTGAACCCGGCTTTCCGATTTCACTAAGCGGATGCACAGCCGCCCTATGCGCTCTCAAGGTGACACAAAAGAACCCGGCCGCCGCAAGCGTCCCCGGCCCCCCTCACGATCCCTGGCCTTAAGCGGAGGGCTTACCCTTCCATATCCTGGTTCTGGCGGACTGAGATCTTTGGTAAAAGGGTTAGGGTTACTTACTTGCAGGTGGTGAATAGTAGCGTTATGAAATTGTATTTAATTGTGTACATGGGGCCGCGGTATTGACAAAGTGGGAAGTATGCATTTTGCACAAAAATGTCAAATTTCGTCGATAGCGCTTAACATAAAAAGGATGTATTATGCAAAAAGTTATCCACATCGAAAACTCGAAAAAAGTAGGTGAAATCGAGTTATACACTAAGTTATGCACATTATCCACATTAAATCACATAAAACGAGGGAATGTGAGTGGATAAAAAACGAACAGAAGTTTTGTTTAATCCTCATAAATCGACGTTTTATAAAAAATATGTTGAAAAAAGTATTGACTTTTTTATCGTCTGAACGATAGTCTGAAATGTCGAAAATTGTCTGATAACAACACCGAAACAAACGATTTATAAGATAATATTTTGCCGGTATCCATACAGTTAAGCGTTGCATTATTTGTAAGGCTTAATAAAAATAGATACATAGTCCTTGATTATCTGTATATTGCTTAAACGATTTGTCTGGTATATTGGTCATGAAATATATTATATGGGAAAGGGGGACGTTATGAAAGTACGGAAACATTATTTATCGAAGGCAGATAGTCAGGCTTATTTTACTGCTTATCTTATAGACGATTATAAGGAGTATCAGCAGGGGGTGAAAAGACCGGTGGTGCTTATATGCCCGGGGGGAGGGTTTATGAAATTATCGGAAAGAGAAGGGGAGCCGGTAGCGCTGACATTTTTACAGAAGGGGTACCATGCTATCGTGTTGCATTATAGTATAGCTACCGCACAGGACGTGAGATCAGATATTTTTTTCAGGGCGCTGAGGGAAGTGGGGATAACCGTTCGAACATTATATGAGAAGGAAGAACAGTGGCATGTGGATACGTCTTCAATTATTCTTGTGGGATTTTCTGCAGGAGCTCATCTGGCGGCTTTCTACAGTAATTGCTGGTCCGATTCGGAGATGGCGAAGACGCTGGATACCGTAAGTGCCAGGCTGAAGATCAGAGCAGTAGTATTAGGATACCCCTTATGTGACTTACGGATTTTAAGCAGGTTCCTTACAGACGATGACAGTATGAACATTGAGGTAAAAGCGTTTTTGGAACGGTCTATTGAGGTTATCTGCAAAGATAAGAGTCCAGGCATATTAACATTAGAAAAGTTAAGCCCGGTCTGCCAGGTGAATGAGAATACAAGACCAGCTTTTATCTGGCATACAGCGGAGGACGAAATGATATCCGTGGAAAACGCGTTGGAATATGCCCTGCAATTATCGCGCCACCAAATACCCTATGAGTTGCATGTGTTTGAGCGGGGAGTACATGGATTGGCACTGGCCAATGAATTTACAGCCGGCAGGCCGGAGGAGATAAATTCGTCCTGTCAGGAATGGACTGCATTGATGTTTCAGTGGCTCAATGAGAAATAAATCTAAAGTATTATCACATTTAGTGTAATAATGGAACTATTGAGAACGGTCGGCAAGCGGTATAATTTACTTGTAAGCGGTAAGGACCGTAGCAGCCGCTGATATCCTATTTGCTCTGCAGAGTGAAACGCATTTATTGACACTGTTGACCTGAATGAAATGGGAGGGATGCAAAATGACAAGGAAGATGAAATGGTACAGAATATTTGCCGTGCTTTTGACGGTTGCGATGTTTGTGACCGGCTGCGGTGCACAGGGAGGTAGTGAAAAGGCTGCACAGAGCGGCGAAACAGATAAGCCGGCAGCCACAGAAGCCGGGAAGGAAGATGCGGCGGTATCGGAAGAAAAGACAATTGTCACATTCCAGACCTGGAATCCGGCAGATACCGGTGAGGACTGTGCGATTCATCAGATTATTTCAGCCTTCGAGCAGGAGAATCCGGATATTGAAATCAACTATGTATATGTGGATCCCGGGAGTCATCACGAACAGCTGAAGGTTCGATTAATAGGAGGAGAGGGGCCGGATATTTACGGTATGAGTACGGGAGCTAATTATCAGGAGTTCCGGGATTTTGAGGAAGAGCTGTCATCTTATTGCAGCAGTGCCTGGGGAGATGAATGGTTATCCAAATTCTACGACAGCTGTATGAGCTCACTTGAGTCGGATGGAAATTACTACGGAATACCTCTGGGAGTTACCTACGCCGGCTATGCCTGGGCAGATAAAAATATGCTGAAGGAATACGGACTGGATGTTCCGTCCTCCTATGAAGAGCTGTTGGCAGACAGTAAAGTGCTGCGTGAAAACGGTCAGCTCCCGCTGTCAATTGGCGCAAAGGATGCCTGGCTGAATGTGGATGTCTGGATGAGTATGGCAAATGATTTGAACAGTGATAAACTTTACTCTGCCATTGAGGGAAAAACCCCCTTTACGGACCCGGAACTGGTGGAATCGTTTACCATCTGGCAGAACTGTTTTACGGAAGGGATATTCCAGGACGGAGCCGTGGGTATGACACTGTATAATGATGTCAATGACCAGTTTCAGAAGGAAGGAAGCATCCCGATGATTCTCAATGGTTCATGGGCGATGAACATGTATACGCTGGGGGATACGGAAACACATCAGGTATTCAACTCCGACGGAGCAGATCATGAGATATTTCTGATCGACTGGAACAATGACGGCAAGGTTAGCCCGGTAACATCAGCAACCGATGTGGTACTTTGTATGAATAAGGATTCTAAGGTTAAGGAGGAAGCCTTCCGGTTTATGGACTACCTGGTAAATGAAGGCCAGGATCTGCTGGTTAATAAATATTTGGAGTATATGCCGTCGCGCGCCGATATGGAATTAAATGTGGAAGGACTCAGCGAAGACGGTCAGGAGGCGCTGCAGGTTGTTCTGGATAACGCAGCAGGTAATGTGGCGGGGGACAGAATCATCCCTTATCCGGAGCTGAATAACAGCATAGGAGATATGCTTCAGGCACTTGCTGTGGGGCAGGTAACTCCTCAGAAGGCAGCGGAGCAGATCGAATCCGTCTCCGGGACGACCCAGAGATAAAAACGATTGCCCTATTGATACAGATGGAGCTGCCGGGATAAATTCTTTATTTCTGCAGCTCCGTGGCAAGCAGGAAAGGTATGAGAGATGAAAAGGCAGAATTATATAGGTTATATGTTTATCGCACCAATACTGGGCCTGTTTTTGATATTTATCGTATATCCGATTGTTTATAATTTGTGGATCGGCTTTTATGAATGGAACGGTATCGATCGGGAGAAAGCCTTTATCGGGATCCAAAATTACATAGAGGTACTGAACGATCCGGTAATGTGGATAGCCGTCAGGAATTTTTGCATATTTGCGTTGGTGACCATCCTGGTCCAGGCACTGATGGGATTGCTTTTTGCTGTGATTCTCAGGAACAAGATGAGATTTGCACAGATTTACCGGACACTGATCTATCTTCCCATCATCGCGACGCCGGCCGTTGTAGGACAGATATTTTCCAAGATCTTTGAAACCAACCGGGGCTATCTCAACGGTATTTTGCGGGCGGTGCATCTGGATGGGCTCTGCCGGCAGTGGCTGGCAGAGCCGAAGATAGCTCTGGGCTGTGTGATTTTTGTAAATATATGGCAGTGGACCGGATACAGCATGCTGCTGTATTACACGAATATGCTGAATATACCGGGGGAACTCTATGAAGCTGCGAAGATAGATGGCGCCGGGGGATGGACACAGTTTACGAAGATTACGTTTCCGCTGCTTCGGGGAACGCATTATACAATATTTATCATGGGTATGATCGGATCGCTGAAGACTTTTGATATCCCCTATGTTCTGACTGCGGCAGGCCCGAATCACGCGACGGAGTTCTTTTCCACCTACATCTATTCGATGTCTTTCGACCTGTTTAAACAGGGGGAGGCGTCTGCGATTGTGATGGTTATGTTCCTGATAGCAATGATTATAACGGCTGTCCAACTCTACTTTTATTATAAAGGCGATAAGGATAAGGAGCTGTGTTAGATGACAATCTTAAAATTCAAAAGAACCTTACTGCAGGTGTTTTGTATTGCGGCATCTGCACTATTTGTTTTTCCAATTGTTCTCATGCTGGTAAAATCATTTTCAGTGGATGGTATTGAGAATTACAAGCTGGTTTTTGATTCTTTTAACCTGATGGAAAATTTTGCCAGCAGTGTCCTGATCGTGGGATGCACTTTGGTATTGGTGGCTGTCGTAATTTCCCTTGCGGCTTTTGCCTTTTCCAAATTGGAATTTCCCTTAAAAAAGACGCTGTATTATGTTATACTTATGGGACTGATGATACCTGTCTCGGCACTTATTTTCCCGCTGTTTCATACAGTAAAGAGCATGGGTATGTTGGGTTCCAGACTTTCGGTGGTGCTGCCGTATGTCACGTTAAACTGCTGTTTTAGTCTGATGATGTTTAAGAATTATTTTGATTCGCTGCCCGATCAGCTGATGGAGGCGGCATATATAGACGGAGCGGGTATGCTGCGGATATTTTCCTCGATTATGATGCCGATCGCCAAGCCCGGACTTGCATTTGTATTGATCCAGACATTTTTAAATGCATGGAACGAACTGCAGATGGCCATGATTTTTATCAGCGATCAGAGCAGGCTGCCAATATCGGTGATACCGATCAGATTCGCAGCCTCTGCTACCTCCACAAAATTTCCGACGCAGGTAATGTTTGCCGCGTTGACCATTTGTCTTTTTCCCATAGCGGTTTTTTATATTTTTGCATCAAAATCCCTGATTTCCGGCTTAACGCAGGGAGCGGTGAAAGGGTAGGTTATTTTGAAAAATCACGCAGAGCGCTTATTAAAAAGATTAAATAATCTGAAAAAAGGGCTGAGGTTCAAAATAAGCATGTTAAACAGCGTGTTTTTTTTGGCCGCCCTGACGGTAATTCTGGCAATTGTCAGCGTGATGAATTATAAGACGATTATCAGAAAGGAAGAACAGGCATTCCGGGCCTATCTGACAAACTCTCTGATATCGGTGGACAATAAGTTAAAAGATATGAGCAGGGTATCTTTAATGAGCACATCCGGGGACAGGTTCCAGGATATCCTGCTTAATAATCAAAACCGGAATATCTACGAGCAGATACAGGATGAAGAATATCTGGATGAATACTATACTTCTCTGGTTGGGATAAGAGATGATATCAGTGGTATCTATATCTATGATATGGAATCCCTGATATTCTATCATGACAGCATGAATCCCTCTCTGCGCAGAAATTTAAACGCTTTCAGCCTGATGGCGGGGGTAAAGCAAAAGGCCACGAACCTGCAGCAGGCAAACTGTTATCTGGCGGCGGAACAGCTGCCCGGATTTATGAGGTATTCACAGAATTATATAGAGAATCCTTTTCAAGGGAACTGTATCTGGATGTTGAGAGATATCTACAGTTTTTCACCTCATAAAGTGGTCGGAAGTGTCGCCCTGACCATACAGGCGGAAAAATTAAGGGAGATTCTGGAGGACAGCATTGGGGAAGAGATGTTTTATATTCTGCTGACACCGACCAATAAGATCGTATGCTGTCGGGATGGGAATCTAATTGGGATGGACTTGGAAAGTATCTCCGGGGATATCGCTGCCGCCCTCAGTACGAAGGGGAGCATGGAAGCAAAATGGGATGGAGAAATCTGCAAAATCATGTCTTTGCAGTCTGAGTACAGCAGTCTGAGGTTAATCACCGGAAAGCCTGTCCGTCTGTTGGCTAAGGAGGCGACCGGATTTGTATGGTATAGCGTGGGTATCGGCCTTGGAGTGGCGGTAATTATCATTATACTGACATTTCGGAATGTAGGAAGAAATTTAAAACCTCTGAAATTCCTGGTAAAGGAGATGACGGATTTTGACGGCGACAGCGGTAAGATACATTACCCGGAGGCCAGAAGTGATGAAATAAGACAATTAGTAAAAGCGTTCCGGGGTATGGTGGATATGCTGGATCAACTGATGGAAACACAATATAAGGATCAAATGAGAATCAATGAAATAAAGCTGAATGAGCAGAAGCTTTCCATGCTGTATCTAAAAAGTCAGGTGAATCCTCATTTTTTATATAACACACTGGATAATATACGGATCAGGGCGCAGATCAACGGAGATACGGAGGTTTGCTACATGCTGATGGAACTGGTGAAGTTTTTTCGCCTGAACGTGAAAGCTGGTCATCAGTTTGTAACTCTGGACCATGAATTCAGCCTGATCGATTCCTATCTGAAACTGATGTGTTACCGCTATGAGCAGATCGGGTATCACTATAATATCGATCAAACACTTTTAGGGGTAATGGTGCCGAACTTTATACTTCAACCTCTGGTGGAAAACAGTCTGGTACATGGCTTACGTGATAAAGGCTATAAGGGAAAGCTTCTTATAGAAGCACACCGCAGGGCGAACGGGGGACAGATTGAGATTTCCATTATGGATGACGGAAGGGGTTTTGATCAGCTGGACAGGGATCATATATGCGGCTTGCTGGATAAATATGAGGATCAAAGCGATCTGAACAGACGGACCAGTATCGGAATCGTTAATGTCCAGAGACGCCTGAAAATGTTTTATGGAGAGGAATGCGGCCTGCATTACACAGAGAATAAGGATGGAGGAGTTACAGCTCATATTATTATAAAAGAAAGATATGAAATTTCTTAAATGGAATAAAAGGAGAAGATTATGGAACTGACCTTTAAAAGTTATCGGGACAAAGTATTGGGCTGCTGGGCCGGCAAGAATATCGGCGGTGTTTTGGGGGCGCCGTTCGAGTGTATGAGACAGGTGAATGATGTAGAGTTTTACACACAGGATTTATCCATGGGGCCTCCGCCCAACGACGATCTGGATCTACAGATCATATGGCTTGCAGCAGTAGAAAAGTACGGACGAAATGTGAATGCCTCCATACTGGGTGAGTACTGGTTAGCCTATGTCATACCGAACTGGGCCGAGTACGGTACCAGTAAGGCGAACCTGAGGGCGGGTCTTAGGCCGCCGCTTAGCGGTGTAGTTAATAATCCGTACAAGGACAGCTGCGGATGCTTTATACGATCGGAGATATGGGCTTGTCTGGCGCCCGGGCACCCCGATATCGCCGTTCGCTACGCTTATGAGGATGCAGTGGTGGATCATGAAGGCGAGGGGATGTATGGAGAGATTTTTTTCGCCGCGTTACAGAGTGCGGCTTTTATAATCAGCGACTGCAGAACCCTGATTAATATTGGCTTATCTTATATTCCGGATGATTCAATGATGAGCCGGGCGATTCGAAAAGCGGTGGACTGTTATGACCGCCAGGTGGAAATTAAGGAGGCCAGAAAACAGATTCATAATACCGCACCGGGGACTTTTGGCATCCAGGGACAGCGGCTTAAAGACATAAAGACCGAAGGAAATGAGGGGATGGAGCTGGGGGCACCCGGTTTCGACGCTCCGGAAAACGTAGCCTTTGTCATAGCAGGATGGCTTTACGGGAATGGTGATTTTGGAGAAAGCCTGATCATCGCCAATTCCATGGGAGAGGATACGGACTGTACCTGTGCGACACTTGGGGCGACGCTTGGAATTATTCTGGGAGATGAGAGACTGCCGGAACGCTGGAAGGCGCCGCTCAATGATAAGATAGCAACCATGTGTATAGACAAAACAAGTGCGGGAATCTGGGTGCCGGATACGGCCAGTGAACTGACAGACAGGGTTATCCGTGTGATGCCTGCTTTTCTTGGGCTGAAGTACTGCGATATTCTGAAGGGAGAGCAAATGGAGATCATCTGTGGGAAAGAAGAAGATCTCTATGCACCGGATGTCCCGGAATATTTGCCGGAACTTAACTCCCAGTGTAAAGACGGAGATATAAATATCAAAGAATTAATCTCCCTATCCCCCTATGTAGTAAAATATGAGTTCCCTGCTTTTCGGATGCTGCTCGACTATGAGGGCTCAATTTTTTTCAAAAAAGGGGAAAATAAAAAAATAAAAGTGAAAGTCTTTAATGCATTCTATCTGAATCAGCAGCAGTGGATCGAAATAAAAGCTTATGTTCCCGCCGGGGTAGAAATGCTCAGCAGCAAATGTGTGCAGTTGCCGCTAAACAACTTAAGCGGTTCTGCTGCCGAGACGGAATTTGAACTGAATGCCGATGGATATGAGGGCGGAAAACTGGAGATCTCAATCAGCGTTTCCCTCATAGGACGCCATTCCAACGGCACGGTGACAGCAGTTCTGATGCGGGGTAACCAGTAAGCTGTTAACCAATTACAGACGGCAGCCGTAACAGTAACATGCAGGGAGGCAATATGAAAAGATGGAAGGTATTGCTTGTAGATGATGAACATATGATCCGGGAAGGCTTCAAGAAACTGTTTTCATGGGAAGAGCATGACTGCGAAGTTGTCGGGGAGGCCAGCGACGGTGTGGAGGCCATCAATCAGGCTGCTTTGCTGAAGCCCGATGTGGTAATTATGGATATCAACATCCCGATTATCAACGGCCTGGATGTGATCCGCATATTGAAGGCCAAAGATCCCGGGATTGCCTTTATCGTGGTAAGCGGGTATGACGATTTTCATTACTGTAAAGAAGCCATAAAGCTGAAAATTGTCGATTATATACGAAAACCCGTGGACTATGAAGAATTCGGCGATGTTATTGACAATCTGAAGATTGCGTTGTATCAGGAAAAAACGTTTTGTGAAAGACAGGAGACAGACAAGATTGAAAGAGAAGACAAAATGATATTTGAAATGACAAAATATATACAGGAAAATCTTCAGGAAGAAATCACACTGAAGGTCCTTGCCGATAAATTTTATCTTAGTCCCGTATATGTCAGCCAGATGTTTCGGAATAAAATGGGTGTGAACTTTTTGTCATATCTTACTCATTTACGGATCGAAAAGTCAAAGATACTGCTCATGACAAGCCAAAAGTCCATAGCTGAAATCGCTGGAAGTGTTGGATTTAAAGATTACCGGGTCTACTCCAGAGTATTTAAAAAATTGGAAAAGGTGCCTCCCTCCCAATACTACAGACGCTTGGAAACCTCCCTGGAAGAAGAGCGTTATAAAGAAGCCGAGCTTGCAAAGCATCTGAGGGATACCACAGAACGCTGATTTCCCGATAATAGTAAAACGAAAAACAGAGGAGCCCTGCTGTCCATGACGGCAGGGCTCCTCTGTTTTCTCTTTCTTACCGCTTGGACTGCATTCGTTTTATTACTTTCAGACGGGTAAATTCTTCCCGTTCTTTTTCTTCCAGAGCGTTGGTGATCGATGTGACCAGCTCCGTATAGTGGGGGATCGTAATATTCTTAAGCGCGTTGGCGCGTTTTTGGGTTTTCTTGATATTGGCTGCCAGCCGGTAGGCGGCATTTTCAATCATGGCCAGCTGAATCGTCAGGTCCTTCACTTTTTCAAAACAGGTTTTGGCTTTATCTAATGACTCCTTGGTGGACATGAAATCGTAGGCCGGAGCATTGGTCTGGCTTTCATACCGGACCAGGGGGATTTCTGTCCCCATGACACTTCGGGACTTGATCTCGATGGAGGACTCGATGGGGATGGTCCTGGCCAGATCGTAGACATAATGGATCCCCATCTCGATATTGGCCTTCTGGAGGGCGATATAAGCCGCTGTGAAGGTGGAATCGATCTGGGTCTGGATTTCCTTTGCCTGATCGATCAGATTCATGATTTCCCGTATCAGAATATTCCGTTTTTTGTCCATCAGATCGAAACCCTGCCTGGATAGAACCAGGGAGTTTTTGGCTAACATCAGATTTCCTTTAGTGGGAAATGTTCTGGGATCCATGAAATCACCTCTTATTCTGCGTTGGAAGGTCCATCTGTGCTGTCCTCTTCGGAAGGCAGCTCAGATTCTTCTTTATTATAATATACATCCAGTACCTTTGTATCGATTCGGTCAAGTTCTTCTCTGGGCAGCATACGCAGCAGGTGCCAGCCGATGTCCAGTGTCGTTTCGATGGTCCGGTTTTCGTCGGCTCTCTGGCCCAGGAATTCTATCTCGAAAGCTTTCCCGAATTCCAGATATTTTTTGTCCAGAGGGGACAGTTCGTCTTCGCCGATAACGGAGGCTAAAGCTCTGGCGTCTCCCACTTTTGCGTAGCAGGAGAACAGCTGATTGGCCACATCCTGATGATCGGCTCTGGTAAAGCCTTCGCCGATACCGTCCTTCATCAGACGGGACAGGGAAGGAAGGATATTGATCGGCGGATACACGGACTGGCCGTGCAGGTTCCGGTCCAGCACGATCTGGCCTTCGGTAATGTAACCGGTCAGGTCGGGGATGGGGTGCGTGATGTCATCGTTGGGCATGGTCAGAATCGGGATCTGTGTGACAGACCCGTTTACGCCCTCCACGATACCGGCGCGCTCATAGATAGTCGCCAGTTCGCTGTACAGGTAGCCGGGATAACCCTTTCTGGAAGGGATCTCGCCCTTGGAGGAGGAGACTTCACGCATAGCCTCAGCGAAGGAGGTCATATCTGTTAAGATGACCAGCACATGCATGTTGCAGTCAAAGGCCAGATATTCGGCCACTGTTAAAGCTACCTTGGGTGTGATCAGACGCTCCACCACCGGGTCGTTGGCCAGGTTTAAGAACATGACCACATGGTCGGATGCCCCGCTCTCCTGGAAGGTTCTTCGGAAGAAATCGGCCACATCGTACTTGACGCCCATGGCGGCGAATACGATGGCGAAGTTTTTGTCCGCTTCGGCGTCACCCAGGGAAGCCTGGCGCACGATCTGGGCGGCCAGCTCATTGTGGGGAAGTCCGTTCCCGGAGAAGATCGGCAGCTTCTGGCCGCGGATCAGGGTGGTCAGGCCGTCGATGGCGGAGATGCCGGTACGGATGTAGTTCCTGGGATACTCACGGGTTACCGGATTCAGAGGCAGGCCGTTGACGTTCCGCTTAATATCGGAGACGATTCTGCCCAGCCGGTCTATGGGGCGTCCCAGACCGTCAAAGGTACGTCCCAGCATTTTCGGGGACAGGGATATTTCCATGGGATGCCCGGTCAGTTTTGTATGGGTGTTGTGTAAGGACATATTTTCCGAGCCGGCGAACACCTGAATAACGGCTTTGTCGTCGTAGACCTCCACAATACGCCCTAATTTCTTTTCTTTGCCCTCAACCGTTAATTCTACGATTTCCTCGTAGGCGGCGTTTTTTACACCTTCCAGAGCGATCAGAGGGCCATTAATCTCACTTAATCCTAAATATTCGATAGACATGCCGCTTCAGGCCTCCTTACGCATTCTTTTCCATAACACGGTTATAGAAAGCATCGATATCTTTTTCATATTCATCAAATTTATACATCTCGTCATTGGCGATATCATATTTGACGGAGATTATTTTTTCAAAAATGTTTTCCTCCCGCAGTACGGAGATGGGCATTCCCATCGTGATCAGCGATCTGCACTTGCGGTATAGGTAGAGGATGATCTCCATCATCCGGAACTGTTTTTCCATGGGTACACAGGTATCTTCCTGATGGAAGGCGTTCTGCTGCAGGAAGCCCAGGCGGATGACCCTGGCGATCTCTAACACCAGCTTCTGGTCGTCGGGGAGGACATCACTGCCGATCAGCTTCACGATCTCCATAAGTGAGCTTTCCTGGTTCAGGATCGCCATCAGCTGGTTCCGGTAGTCCACGAAATTGGGTGAAACATTGTCCTTGTACCAGGGGGCCAGATCCTGCAGGTATTCACTGTAGCTGGTAAGCCAGTGGATGGCAGGGAAATGTCTGGCGTAGGCCAGGGATTTATCCAAGCCCCAGAAACAGCGGACGAAACGCTTCGTATTCTGGGTAACCGGCTCGGAGAAGTCACCGCCCTGGGGCGATACGGCACCGATAATGGATACGCTGCCTTCCGTTCCGTTCATATTATGCATCATACCGGCACGCTCATAGAACTCCGAGAGCCGGGAAGCCAGGTAGGCCGGGAAACCTTCCTCAGCGGGCATCTCCTCCAGACGTCCGGACAGCTCACGCAGAGCCTCCGCCCAGCGGGAAGTGGAATCCGCCATGATAGCCACATCATATCCCATGTCCCGGTAGTATTCGGCCAGGGTGATACCAGTGTAGATACTGGCTTCACGGGCCGCCACGGGCATGTTGGATGTGTTGGCGATCAGAGTGGTACGGGCCATCAGTTTATTTCCGGTGCGGGGGTCCGTAAGCTTTGAGAAATCCTCCAGTACCTGTGTCATTTCATTTCCACGCTCTCCGCAGCCGATGTAGATAATAATGTCGGCATCTGACCATTTGGCGATCTGGTGCTGGGTCATGGTTTTTCCGGTGCCGAACCCTCCGGGCACGGCAGCGGTTCCGCCCTTGGCTATGGGGAACAGGGTGTCCAGGATACGCTGGCCGGTGATCAGGGGCCTGGAAGCCGGGAAACGCTTATGTACCGGCCTGGGCACACGGATCGGCCATTTCTGGACCATGGTTAGATTTACCTCGGTGCCGTCCTCCAGCTGAAGTACGGCGATGGTATCGTGAATGGTATATTTACCGTCAGTTACTGCGCTGATAATCGTTCCCTCCATATCGGGAGGAACCATACATTTGTGTACAATGGCATGCGTTTCCTGGACTTCGCAGATAATCGAACCGCCCAGGACCTCCTGGCCCTCGCGGACGGTAATATGGGCATCCCACAGCTTCTCGCCGTCCAGGGAATCCACGCTGATACCGCGGGAAATGTAAGAGCCGGAACGCTCCGCTATTTTTGCCAGCGGACGCTCGATCCCGTCAAAGATATTGTCCAGAATACCCGGCGCCAGTGTGACGGAGATAGGCGCGCCGGTTCCCACCACGGGTTCGCCGGGTTTGACGCCGGTGGTCTCCTCATATACCTGGATGGTGGTCCGCTCGGAGGAAAGACGGATTACTTCACCGACAAGCCTCTCGTTCCCGACGTAAACCATCTCTGCCATTTTAAATTCAGTCCGGCCTTTCACATAGACGACCGGGCCGTTGATTCCGTATATAACACCTTTACTTGTCACCTGTCTTTACCTCCATGTGAATGCTTCTTTGGCTTCTGCAAGCTTGGTCTGGAAGGAATTGTCGATCAGAATATTCTTAGAGGGGATCACCGCTCGGGTTCCGCCCAAAAAGGAATACTGGCTGATGGTAAGACCGACTCCCGTAGCCATCTCAAGGCCTGCCAGGCGGGAAGAATCGGAAGGATCTATATAGATAATGATCTCATCCTCTTTCGCGAATTCCTTGGCCTCCCGGATCTGCCGTATCAGCATATCGTTATATTCATGCGTTGAGGTGAAGTTGGTCAGCATATCGCCGATCTCCACAAAGAGCTTATCGGTCAGCGCAGATTGTTGCCTTGTCAACTTTCTCTTAATATGAAGCTGCTCACGGGAAAGTTCTTTATTCTTGTTACGTTCCAGATCCGCTGTCTGCATCTCTATCTGAAGCTTCGCCTGCCGCAATTTGTCCTGTTTATGCTCTTCCAGCTCTTTTTCCAGGGCTTTCGTGTAATCATCCAGCATCTGCCGGCTTTGCTGTCTCGCATCTTCCATGGCCGAAGCCTGAAAGTGCTGAAGCTTTTCTTCTGTTGTCATAGGACTCACCTTCTTTTCATTACAATTTAATCCCAATGGCCTCATTTACGTAGGCAGTGATAAAGTCTGGCTTACGGCCGGTTCCGTGCCGGTCAGGTATTTCCACGATAAGCGGGAGCTTCCGGTTCAACTTAATATCGTCGATGATCTCCGGAAATTCCCGGCCGAATTTTTCGGTCAGCAGGACGATGCCGATTTCTTTGTCTTTTAGGACTCCTTCCAGAGCCGCTTTTAACTCGGCCCTCTCATGAACCACGACACCATCCACCCCTGCCAGTCGCATACCTGTCTGGGTGTCCACATTATCACTGATCAGAAAACACTTCATGACAGTTTACAGCTTTCCTAAGATCATGATAGATACGATCAGGCCGTACAGAGCAACTCCTTCTGCCAGAGCAACGAAGATCAGGGATTTACCCAGGATACTGGAATCTTCGCTGATCGCACCCAGTGCTGCACTTGCGGAAGATGCAACGGCGATACCGGCGCCGATACAGGAAAGGCCCGTAGCTAATGCAGCGGCCAGATAACCAAGACCGGAAGCGGTAGATGCCACTGCGGCACCGTCCGCAGCGTAGGCCTGGCCTCCGAACATGGCGACACTGACACAGATAACCGTACCAAAGAAGAAAAACACATTGATGCCAAGGGATTTTTTGAAACGGCCCTTATTTTTTTCACCAAGCAGAAATGCTCCGAAAGGAATAATAATACTTAATAACAGTGCTGCAATGATAACAACTTTCAATAATAATGACATGATACATTTCCTCCTCAAATTATTATTTTTTAGATTTTACTTCCGTGTAGGGAATAAATTCCCTGCCGCTTCCTGTGAAGAAACGGCTGAACATCTCGTAGTATTCCAGACGCAGAACATGGATTCCTACGATCAGGCCCTCCATACCCATGACAAACAGGTTTCCGATCACGACTACTGGCCAGTTGGGGCTTCCCCCGTTTTCCGCGTTAGCTAACATCAGTACAACCTGCATCATACCGGCGTGGCTTAAAGCAAAGGCTCCGATACGGACGAAGGAAATGGTGTTGGTCAGATAACTTAAGACCACTTCAAACAGTTCGAAAACGGACTGAACGAGGAACATTCCCTTTTCCTTCGGCATGAGTTCCGCGTGTCTGGTAATCAGAGCCGTAAGAGGCTCTTTGAAAAGAATCAGTACCAGCGGCAGAACAAACATAAGGATCAGAAGGATCGCTGCGGGTAATGTGTTTCCGGTCATCAGGAGCACTACGGTTAAAACCAGAGCACCGTAGAAAATGAATCCGGATAGTCCATTGCTGTCAAAAAATATCTTGCCGACATTGTGCTGCTTAATGCCGTTATATATGTTAATCAGCATGGCAATCAGTATCATTGCCATACCAAATGCGACAGCCAATACTAAAACGGTATTGAGCGTTCCGACAATCGGAAGTGTAATCACCTGTTCCATGGGCTTTAACCACAGAGCCGGTATGATATCCTCAAAACCAAAGAAACTGCCGTAAAGGACGCCGAAGACCGTCGAGAAGATTCCGGCGGTACCGATGATCGCGGCCAGGTTCGACTTCTTGAATTTGTAGAGAAGGAAACCTCCGATCACCAGCAGGATACCCTGTCCTGCATCTCCGAACATACAGCCGAAGATGAATGTATAAGTAATCGCTAAGAATACGGTGGGGTCAAACTCGTCGTAGACAGGGAGACCATACATTTTTATAAACATTTCAAAAGGGCGGAATACTTTGGGATTCTTAAGCTTCGTGGGAGGTTTACTGAATGTCTCGTTGTGATCGTCCTCGATCAGCACGAAGAGCTCCTCGTCCTTTTCCACATCTTTGATAAAATCGTAGGCATCCTTCTCCGACATCCATCCACAGAGGATAAAGAACACCTGCCCCTTCTCACTGGTACAGGCGGCCAGTTTACGGATATCAAAGTTTTTGGACGCATGTGCGATTTTGTCCGCGGCGCTGACCAGTTCCTGTCTGGATTTGCTCAGTTCTGCGCTGATCTGCTCGTTGATATCAGCGACCTCTTTTTCACAGTCTGAGATCTTTCTGAGGATATCCTGATAAGCCTCTTCCGGCGTACCCTGATAATCATCCGGAAGGAAGATGCGCTCAAAATGCAGGGAGGAATAGACCGCGTCGATCTTTTCCTTTATCTTGGCCGGAACAAAGTATACGCCCCATACATAATCCTGGTCCACATGACATTTGTAAAATATGGTATCAAGACTCTCGTATACGTATTTTTCAAACTTGTGGAAGTATTCCTGCGAAATTTTACCAAACCGGTATTTAACAAACCGGAAATTCAGTAGCTGGTGGACGTTATAGGTCAGTTCCCGGAAAGGTTCGATCATATCCAGCGAAGTATGCAGATTTTTCCAGTTTTCAGATGCAGCGTTGCGCCTGGCCTGCAGATCTGTAATTTTTTCATCGATGTGACAGATCACTTTCTGCGCTTCATCCAGGCTCATGGATGAGTCCGGCTGCAAATTTTTGGAGTCGATGAGACTTAAATATTCTTCCGATTTTTTCATCAGGTCCTTGTAGGGGTTCACCTCGACGTAAGGACCCAGATCCTTAACAGTCTTCAACTCCGAAAGGGCATTCTCCAGTTGGACTTCATACTTGGCCAGGTATTCGTCCGTGACCCTGTCGATGGAAGCTCTTGGGCCCGTAATGGTGATGAATTTCATTTTCACTATCACCGGTGTTACCTCCTCTTACTTAAATGATAATGTACTTCATGATATCAGCCGGCTGTAAGCCATAGCGGATAGATTCCAGTATTGTGGTCAGATTGTCGATCTCCTGTCCCTTTTCAAAGAGATAGGAGTTGATACAGGCGATGGAATATGGATTCCTCCGTTTCGCCAGCTGATGCATTTTATAGATCAGATTATTATACAGGGATTCTAACTGCGCCCCGTTTAATTCATCCGCCCGTTTCACGTAATAAGTAGTAAGCAGAACATGGTCGAATTCATTCATGTCCGCCGCCTCCACCAGCTGCGCAATCTGAACCTGTTTCAGTTTGAACCGGATCGGTATGAGCAGGGCGTAAATATCGGCGTTGGTAATCCGGTAATATTTCTTTGACCGGTAAATCCATTGGATATTCAACAAATCGATCATACTTCCATAGGTTTCCCTGAGTGTCGTTAATTCCTTTCCTTTGAACATCTTATGGTATGTTTTCCAGAGGTAGGAGAAATAGAACAGATCCAGTGTCATTTCATAGTCAAACAAAGTTGGATGCTCCATCTGTGCCAAGTGCATCAACGGCTTATGGTACTCGGTTCCCGAAAGGTCATTGACGAATTCATCGACAGTCTTTGCCGTGACCAGCTTCTCCAAATCCAGGGTGGAATGCTTACGGAAAAATTCTCCCGCCATCTGTGGATTCCATGTCTCATCCGTAGGATTAAAGATCGTCCGCAGAAAATATTTCATGAGAATGATATCATACTGCCGAAAATACATATCCAGAAAACGGCGCTGCTTCAATCCTGAAAACCGGTAGAGCTTGGAAAAGTCTTTATAGAGGGAACGTACCAGTACGGCTTCCACGTCTCCACGATGCAGATGCGCCTCATCGATGGGTTCCAGCAGATGCTGGTAGGCGGGCTTTGACCGGAGATAATTGACAGCCTCGGGCACACTGCCAAGCAGAACCAGTTCCCGGTAATCGTCGGGTTTTATTAAATTTTTCTGCATGGCACGGATCTTTGTTGCGATTCCGCCGTAGGTTAATATATTGCCCATAGTGCTACTCCTTTATGATTTGGTCCACTACATATTTGGCCAGCTCCGTGTGATGATCTTCATAAGCTTTGTCTAAAGTCATCATCAGATTTTCCGTATCATCCTTTAACTTAACCAGTTCTTGCTCTTTTTCTTTTGTTAACTTTATATTCAGATCCGACAGCCGCTTCTGTGTGTCCAGGTCAACCTGCTCGTCAAAATCCTGTGTCAACTGTTTGAAGTGCTCAGCAACTTCCTTTTTCTGTTCTGTAGCATGTTCGATGATTTTAACCGATGCGGTTTCGATCTCAGACAATTGATTGATGATCAGCTCCATATAGCAGCCTCCTTCTAAAATAGGTAAAACCTATGCTTTGTAAGTATCTCATAAACATTATTATCATACTCCTTTTTTTATATTTTGACATTAGCGAATATAACAAAAAACGTCTTTCAATTTTTAGTAGAATAGTGTAAAATAACGTAAAGAATAAAGGAAGTGTTAAAATTTGAGATTGAGAAATATAAAAGGTTCCAGAGAAATTATCCAAAATAGTCCATACGTGGTTCACGAAGAGATGAGCGTAAAGGGAAAGTGGAATGAGGTCTTCGGGAACCATAATAAGATCCACATAGAGATCGGAATGGGGAAGGGCCAGTTCCTCATGACACTGGCGAAGGAGCATCCGGAAATCAATTATATTGGGATAGAAAAATATTCCAGCGTATTGCTCAGGGCTTTGGAAAAGCAGCAGGAAGAGGGATTGCGGAACATAAAATTCATCCGGATGGAAGCGGAATATCTTCCGGATGTGTTTGCGGAGGGTGAAGTGGACCGGATCTATCTGAATTTTTCCGATCCCTGGCCAAAGGACAGACATGCCAAACGCAGGCTGACCAGCCGGGAGTTCTTCGCCCGCTATGATCAGATTCTGGCTCCTGAGGGCCGTGTGGAGTTCAAAACGGATAACAGGGTTTTATTTGAATTTTCACTGGAAGAAGTGATAGAAGCCGGATGGTGCCTAAAGGCATCCACCTTCGATCTGCATCATGACCCCGTATTAAATGAGGGAAATGTCATGACGGAATATGAGGAAAAATTCTCATCCATGGGCAATCCAATCCATAAATTAACAGCAGTCCGCAAGCTGCCTGTATAAAAGGCGGTTTTCCTACATAAGCTAAAAAAAAGAAGTAAAGTGATGTCTATGGCAGCGAAGCGGAACATGTCGGACCGTGTAAACCAGATGCTTTATAATAAGCCGAGCCTCGACCGGTCGTTACGCGATATGAAGAATTCCATGAATGAGGTAAACAAGATTTTAGACAAAACAGCAAAAATTACGAAGAAAAAGAAGAAAGGATGATCAGAAGATGGCACTTACATTTAATGATGAAAATTTTGAACAGGAAGTATTAAAATCGGAGATTCCGGTGCTGGTGGATTTTTACGCGGACTGGTGCGGCCCCTGCAAAATGATGGGACCGGTGGTGGAGAAGCTGGCGGACGCATATTCCGGTAAGGTAAAGGTCGGAAAGCTGAATGTGGATAACAGTATGGAGACAGCCGGAAAGTACCGGGTAATGTCCATACCCACCTTTATTATTTTCAAGGACGGGCAGGCCGTGGACACCATCCAGGGCGCAGTGCCGAAAGAGATGATCGAGTCAAAATTAAATGCACTTTAGGATGGAGGCGATCCGTAAGGCCGCCAGTCCCGGCCGGGCGGATGCGGCTTGCGGGTTGCTCCGGGAGATTGCAGCCGACGGGGCTGTGGATGAGGACTGCTTCTCTTGCGGCGGCCGGCCGCTGTATTGGTTTGGTTAGACAAAGAAACCGTTATAAGTTACATTAACTACGGGGTATGGAAATCCCTTATTACATTTTTCAGGGCAAACTCGCCAAAGAACGGCTCAAACAGTGCCCTGAAAAATGGGGATTTCCATACCCCTCCGTAAATGTAACTAATAACGGTATTTTATGTCTAACCAAACCAATACAGCGGCCGGCCGCCGCAAGAGAAGCAATCCTCATCCACAGCCCCGTCGTCGGCTGCAATCTCCCGGAGCAACCCGCAAGCCGCATCCGCCCGGCCGGGACTGGCGGCCTTACGGATCCCTTTTATGGCTAGGCGTTTGCTTAAAATTTTGACGTTGGAGATGGGGATAGTTTCTGACAAATCGTTCGGACTTCTCGTCATAACATTTAATAATATCATTAGAAGATTCATTAATAATGTTTTCGCTCATAGCCAAATATTCATTGAGTCCATCTGGTGTAGCCAAATTTTCACAGAATCACTTAGAATACAATATCAAACTATTTATTACTTTATAAGCATTTTTATAACAGGCATCTATTTTTTCACAATACTTATCAACATCTTTTGTATCCATCCAAATCGTCTCCTCCTGATGGACAATGCAACTCACCTTATTATACAAAACGGCGATCCCCTCAAAGACATCCATACCCGGAAAAGGCTTGAGCCCGATCAGAAAATACGGGCTCATATGGGCAGCGGCCGGTCAATTTAATTAATATGCAGATCTTTATCCTTCAGCCGGTGATCGATCGCCCTCTTAGACAGGTAAGCGATAACAGCGACCACAGGAACCCCAAAGAACATCCCCAGAGGCCCCCAGATATATCCTCCTATGGTAATGGCGAAGATGATCCACAGCGGTTTCAGCCCGGTGGAGTCCCCCAGGATCTTCGGTCCCAGAATCAGTCCGTCGAACTGCTGAAGGGCCAGAATCAGCACACCGAAGACCAGAGCCTTGATGGGATCGATCAGCAGCAGGATGAACAGGCCCGGAACCGCACCGATAAAAGGTCCGAAATAGGGGATCATGTTCGTCACACCTACAATTACACTGATCAGCAGCGCATAGGGCAGCCTCAAAAGGGTCATAAGGACAAAGCACAGGATGCCGATGATCGTGGAATCTATGGTTTTACCGATAATAAACCCACCGAATATACTGTTGCACTGTTTCAGGGTTTCCAGGAAGCGGTCCACCCGTCCCTGGGGGATGTACGCGTAGAGCAGACGCTTAAAATTCAGTTTGAGCGTTCCCTGATCAGACAGCATGTAGGCGGATACGATGATGGCGATCAGGATGTTGATCATCCATTTGATGACCGATACGGAAGTAGTGTAGATCACAGGGATCACATTGGTCACCAGGTTTTTCAGGTAATTCAGAAGATCCGGGCCGAGGCTTTCCAGTATCTGGTTAATAAACCGGAAATCAAAATCCGGGTAACTTTCCTCAAAGGTTTCCATGAATGTCAGCAGGCGTGTGTATGTGCTGGGGATCAGGGCGATCAGATCGGTCAGGCTGGCGACGATCTGGGGAAGTATCCTAAACAGCGCGATAATTATAATTCCCACGACAATAATATAGGAAATTAAAATGGATAAAAATTTGCGTAAACGGGGTGTTTTTTCTTGAAACAGCTTTTTCAGCAGGCCGTCCAGGCGTTTTACCAGAGGATTCAAAAGGTAGGCCATAAATGCGCCGATCAGGAACGGAGACAGGATTACCACAAAATTGTTGAACAGGGCTTTGGCCTTATCCCAGTCCATGACGATTTTGACAATCAGGGCTCCGATCAATATCACAAAGAGCGCGTAAATACAGATCGTAAAGTATTTTTTGTTAGATTCAAACTTGTTGTTTCTCAAAGGATTCATGTAGTTTTCTCCATTAATTTCATTAGTTCCTATAGTTGATTATACTTGCTGGAGAAAGACGAAACAAGGGGGAATGAAAATTCTAACTAAAAATTAACATCTATGTACCGTATAATCTTCTGGGCATCCGCAAGAGATGGATAATACCCGGCGCTAACCACGGAAAAAAGAGCGGCACCGTAAGAGGCTTCCTCCTGATGACAGGGGATTGAGAGATCCATTTGAAATTTTTCCCGCAGAATTCGCTGCAGGTTCCGGTTCATACGGATTCCATTGCCGCTTCCCACCATCTTTTGCGCGGGCATGCCCTTGGACCTGCAGATTAGCTGATAATAATCAAAGAGCTCTCCGGCGATTCCATCCAGCACGCCGTAGATAAAATCTGCCGGATGAAAAGTCTCCAGTGTCAGGGAGGAGACACTGCCGGTCAGGGAAGGGGCTTCTCTTGTCCCTGCGAACCGGGTGTCTACCTTAAGCTTTCCGGACGGCCGCCGCGTGCACAGCAGCTGATCCATTTGAGAATATACGCGTTCGGCAGGGCTGCCGGTAACCATTTCGGCGCACTCTCTGAAGAATTGCTCCAGAGCGGCATAAGCCCGTCCGCCGCACAGGCAGGACCCTGCGAACAGGTAAGTGCCGCCAGCGCAGGGGCGCAGTTCAATACCGCTGCAGGGGGTTATCTGATCAGTGCCGAGGGAGATCTGGCTGCCGGTACCTACATTGACCAGTACGGTATGCTCCATGTCCTGAACCGAACCGATGAAGCTGGCCTGATTATCCCCAATCGATACGCTGACCGGGATCTGATCAGCGGTAACACCCATGATGCGCATATCGGCTGTGACTGCCGGAAGTAGGCCGGTGTCGATACCGGCCGCCTGAAGGACCTGCGTGTCAAAGCCGTGATGATCCATACGGCAGCAGCCAAAGCTGGCCGCATCCGATACGTGAACCAGAGGAGCGGCCAAGGAAGTCAGCCGCATAGCGGCATAATCCTGAATCGTGCAGAAAGATACCGCGTTTGACGGAATGCTGTGATGAAGCGTATGCCAGTAATGGGTTGCCATGCCGAAACCGGTAGCCATGGGATAACCGGTCTTAGCGCTGAGCGTCTCCGCATAGGTCTGTCCGTCCTCCATCGCTTGATTGCCCCGTTCATCCAGCCAGGTATACAAAGGACTTGCGGCCTGACCGGCCTGGTCGGTGTAGACGATCCCGTGCATCTGTCCGGTCAGCCCCAGGCTGACGATATCCTGGTATTTGGCGGTAAAGCCTTCATAGATCCGGAATACCGCGCGGATGATGAGCTCCGGATCCTGCAGCCGCTCATAGGAGCAGGAGCCTGGCAGGGATGCGCTGTTCGAAATAGTCTTGCTTTGCAGTACACGGCCTGTTTGTATGTCCAGTACAATGCCGCATATGGTAGTAGTGCCAATATCAATGCCAATCGATTTCATAGGAAAACCTCCACATAAGAATGCCTTGCATAGGTTATTTTTCAATGCTAAAATGGGAAAAACCGCTGTATAAATGATAGGCTCAGGGGAAATCTATCAAGCAGCGAAAGCGCCACTGGAGGAAAAAATGAATAAAACCACCCGCAACGCCGAATATATCAAACAGTATAACCGAAAGAAAATTCTAAGCCTGTTGAGCATAGAATGCCTGTCCCGTGCGGAACTGGCCAGAAGGACTGGATTGACCAGATCTGCGATTTCTATTATTGTAGACGAGCTGCTCGGGTACCAGATACTGATTGAACATGAAGCGGTTGCCCAGAAAAGAGGGCGCAGTCCGGCTCCCTTGTCATTGAACCCGGATCGATTCTGCGCGGTTGGGGTCTACCTGAACCGCAGGAGCTGTCAGATCGGACTGGTGGATATCTATGGAAAATGTCTGGTAACACGGACCATACCCATTTATCCCGAAGAACCGGTATCAGAAGTCCTGGATGAGGCAGCCGGGCAGATCCGCCGCATACTGTGCAGCCATCCGGCAGCGGAAAAGGAATTGCTGGGTATCGGTGTCAGCACACCGGGACCAGTCAATGTGCAAAGCGGCCGGATCGTGAATCCGCCCAACTTTGAACAATGGCACCATGTAGCTATCTGCGAGGAATTTAAAAAAAGGCTGCACTATCCAATCTATATGTCGGACAATGCAGACGCACTGGCGATCTACAATATGCGTTACGGACACATGAAAAAGAATTCGGATTTTATGCTGCTGCTGGTAGACAGCGGTATCGGGTCCGGTATTATTTCAAATGGGAAATTACACCGGGGCGTGTTCGGGATGTCCCCGGAGATCGGACATATTACGATCCGGCATACGGGAAAACCCTGCAGCTGCGGTAATATCGGATGCCTGGAAATGTACGCCGCTATCCCTAACCTGCTGGCTGAATTTGGCGGGATCTATCCCTCCTGGGAAGCGGTCATGGAGGCGGCCCAAAACGGTGAGGAGGACGCGTGCCGGATACTGGACACAGAAGCCGGCTATCTGGTAGCCGGTATCACCAGTGTCATCAATCTGTTTTATATCGATACCATCGTGCTGGCGGGTGACATCCTGAGCCATTTTCCGCTCATGGAGTGCGCGCTCAGAGAAAAGCTGCCGCAGCGGACACTGCTTAAAGACCTGGCTCCGCTGGCGGTCATGGCCTCCGACACCCGGGAAAACTATGATATCATATCAGCCGCCAATATAGTATTTACTGCCCACCTGGATTCGTGAGGCTGCTGGTGCACTGACATGCTCATATCCTAACTAACAGCACACCAGGATTCACTGCCTTGGGCAGGTGCTTTTCCGTACGATCAGCTCCGGATGATACACGATAGGATCCATATGTCTCGTCCCGCTGGCTATCATTTTCAGCAGGCAGGCGGTGGCCTTCTTCGCCATGTCTACCCGGGGCTGTTTGATGGAAGTGAGCGGTACATCCAGAAGATTATTAATAAAACCGTCATCATAGCCGATCAGGGATACGTCCCGCCCTATTTTGATATTATGATCTCTGGCATAGGTGTACAGTCCATAAGCCATCATATCATTATAGCTGAAGACGGCATGTACATTTCTTTCCATAAAATAGGGCATGGCCGCGATGCCGGACTGTATGGTGAAATCCCCCTGGTACAGCAGATCCTCATCAAAAGGAACGTCCCAGTCCGTAAGGGCCTGTTTATATCCCTTCAGACGGTCACGCACACTGCACTGGCCCATGGGGCCTAACAGACTTCCGATCCGGCGGTGGCCCAGTTCCAGCAGGTGGGTGACGGCGATGTAGCCTCCCTCCTGATTGTTCAGGATGCATCTGGCGATATCCAGTTCCTCCAGGTCATTATCCAGCATAACAAATGGCACGTCGCTCTTTCGAATGACCTCTTTGATCGTCTGCTGTTCCTCTTCGGTGGTATCGGAGGAATGGAGTAAGATAATGCCGTCCACATTTTTACCGAGAAATTCTCTGATATACTCCAGTTCCCTGTGCCCGTCATCCCCTGTGTTGCCAAAGATCACCGTATAGTTATACTTTTTAATCTCTTCCTCAATAATTTTGGCGATCTCAGCCAGAAAGACATTGCTGATATCCGACAGGATCAGGCCGATGGTACGGGTTTTCCCCTTAACCAGTCCAACGGCGATCTGATTCGGACTATAATTCAGCCGCTTGGCAGTATCCAGAATCAGTGCCCTCGATTCTTCGGAGATCCGGTTTGGCTTTCCGTTCAACACCAGGGACACGGCGGTAGTGGATAGATTGCACTCCTGTGCGATACTCTTGATTGTCGCTTTCATATACTTCGTTCCTCATCTAATCATTCCGGTAAAAAATATTAAAATTTTACTCTTATTCTATTCATAATTTTAATTCATTTTAGAAATTTCGTCAATTAATCGGATGTACATAAAGCGGCAAATTTGCTGCTGTTTTCCTTAGGAACAAAGAGCGGGCAGGTCAATGGAGGGCTTTTATGGATTATCGTTTCGGGTGGCTTTGGGGAGTGGACATCATGAATTCTGTTACCTGATCCCGGCTTTGAATAGATTCGTGGGCGCCCAGATGGCAGGCGTTGATGGCACCGGCGGCGCAGGCAAAACGGGCGCTGTCCCGCAGGGACATCCCGGCCAGGATGCTGGAGATAAATCCGCCGCAGAAATTGTCACCGCAGCCAGTGGTATCAACCGGCTGAATTTTATAAGGGTCTATAAAAAAACGGTCCCCGCTGTTTTTCACAAAACAGCCGCCGGCTCCTAATTTCAGGACCACATTCTGAACCCCTCTTTCCAGGAAAAAGTCGGCGATATCATCCACGTCCTCTTTGCGGCAGGTATAGAAAGCCTCCTCATAGCTGGGCATCAGATAGTCCGTATAAGGATAGACAGAAGCGATCCCATCCGGCCCGATCCCGTAGGCATCCCCGGTCATATCAGCGAAGGTCAGTACTTTCTTCTCCTGCGCCAGCCGAAACAGGGACGCTGCCCCGCCCTGATCCATCTCTTTAAGAAAATACAGGCTTCCCAGGCTGACTGCCCTGGTATGGTCAAGAACGGACAGATCGATGGTATTCATAGACACATCCATATTTCCCTCGCCTTTTCCGAACAGGAAGCTGCGCTCGCCGTCGGGTTTAATCACAGCGACGGACAGGTTCGAGCGCAGAATTTTGTCCCGGATAGCGTAGCGCATATCCACACCGTCCTGTTCCAGTGAGCGGAAGATCTGCTCCCCAATGGGATCCTTTCCCATATTGGCGATCAGCGCCACCCGGTTCCCCAGCTTCGACAGAACCACCGCCTGGTTAGCCGCGTCTCCCCCCACCGCTGTCAGCGTGGACTCCGCATGGGTAGAATCCCGTTCCAGGGCATCTTTCGCGATTCCCTTCAGTACAATGTCCTGATTTACAAAACCAACACAAACTACATCATATAGCATAGACAATACCCCCGCGTTCTGATTTCAAAAGCTCTTATCTCAGGCCTTTCCGGCCGACCGCAGTACCTGCATCCGGTCCCTCGCCACCTTGTGGACCGCATCCCTTACATTCGTGCATTTCCCCAGATAGTTCAAATCGGTATCGGCGTCAGCCTTCATCCGGTCCATCGCGGCCAGAGTCAGATCCGTAAAAATATTAATCTTATTGATCCCATTCGCAACACATCTGGTCAGATCCTCGTCGGAAAGACCGGATCCCCCATGCAGAACCAGCGGCATCTGAAGGGCTTCTTTTAGTTCGTGAAGCCGGTTGATATTCAGTTTCGGCTCCCTCTTATAGACCCCGTGCACAGTTCCGACCGCCACAGCCAGCGCGTCGATCTGCGTCTCCTTGACGAACCGGACCGCTTCCTTAACGACCGTATAACATTCCGTATCCTGATCCTCATCATAAAACCCTAATCCGCCCACATGCCCGAGTTCCGCCTCCACTGACACGCCATATTCCCGGCAGATCCTGACGATCTCCTGTGTCGTGGCAATATTATCCTCCAGGCTCTTAAAAGAAGCGTCCACCATCACCGAAGTAAATCCCGCCTTTAACGCCCGCATTACCAGAGAAAACTCTGTGGCATGATCCAGATGCAGAGCAACCGGCACCGAGGCCTTTCCCGCCGCACTTCGTATATAAGCGCCGATATCGCCGATATCTACCAGTTTCTCAAATTCTCCTCCAAAAGCCAATATAATGGGCGAGCGGGTTTCCTCTGCCGCATCGATCACTCCCGTCACCATCTCCACATTAAATACATCAAAATTCCCGACCGCATAATGCCCTTCATTTGCCTTAGCCAGCATTTCCTTCATCGATACAAGCGCCATAATCCAGTTCTCCTTTTTTATATATACTGAACACGTCTCAAATTTGCTGAAAAAGGGGGCGGGAGGACAAACCTCCCGCCCCCGAAGAATTACCTGTCTTACTCGTTTAAGAAATCTTTATAGTTATCCTGCAGGATCAGCTGGTAAGGAATGTCATATTCTTTTTCCACGGTTTTACCATTGGCCAGGTCGATGGCCACATCGATGGCCTTCTCGCCGATGGTCTTGGAATCCTGTAGGATAGAGGCGGAAAGCTTGCCTTCGCCTACGGATACGACAGCCGCTTCGATTCCATCGATACCGATTACCGGGATGTCGGTGATACCGGCAGCTTCCAGGGCATCATAAGCGCCCAGTGCCATTTCGTCGTTGTGGGATACAACAGCGTCGATATCGGTGCCCAGCTGCAGCCAGTTTTCCATCAGTTCCATGGCTTTGTCACGGTACCAGTCTGCGGGTTTGCTGTATAATACTTTGATGTCGGGATACTGCTCCAGTACGGAATTGATTCCATCATTCCTAAGAACAGCGCCGGTTACGCCGGTAGGTCCTTCGATAATGACGATATTGCCTTTGCCGTCCAGCTTGTCGGCGATGTATTCCATTTCCATCACACCGGCGTTGAAGTCATTGGAGCCTACGTAGGTTTCTACTACGGACATATCCGCGATCAGGCCTTTTGCCACGAATACCGGGATTCCGGCGTCCACACAGACTTTCGCGGCGGTTACGCATGCGTCGAAGTCGTAAGGGCTGATAATGACACAGTCCACACCCTGGGATACGAAGGACTCGCATTGCGCGATCTGTTTGTCTGCGGTCCCTTCCCCGTCATTGACGATCAGTTCTACATTGTCGAACTGTTTCGCGTACTCGATGGCGGAGTTTGCGCAGATGGCGTTGGACTCATTGGATAAGTTGGCATCGGTCCAGCCGATCACGATCTTGTCGCCGGAGCCTTTGGCGTCGGCATCTGCCGCAGGGGCCGGTGTCGCTTCCGGAGCAGCGGTGGCAGCGGGTTTCGCGTCAGCAGGTTCTGCAGCGGGTTCTTCCGCTTTGCTTCCGCATCCGATTAACAGAGTTGCCGTCATTGCCGTGCATAAAAGCACACTGAGTAGTTTCTTCATTCTTTTTCCTCCTTTTAAATACCTTGGTTTATAGTTTTTGCTTTAACGGACGGATCGTCCCTTACCGCACACAGTAAAATGGCTGATCTAAGTACCGGCAGCGATTCGCGCCGCTTACTTTTTCTTAGCCCGGTCGGATAATACGGCGACCAGAATGATAATACCCTTGATCACCTTCTGGTAATAAGAAGAAACATTTAAAAGATCCAGGCCGTTGGTCATAACGCCGATAATCAGCATACCGACCACGGCGCCCAGCACACTTCCGGAACCGCCGGACAGGCTGGCGCCGCCGATGACCACGGCTGTGATCGCATCCAGCTCATAGCCTTCCCCCGCCACCGGCTGCCCGGTCTGGGTTCTGGCCGCCAGCACGATACCGGCGATGGCGCTGGTAAATCCAGATATTACGTAACAGACGAATTTGATTCTCGCTGAATTGATACCGGACACGATCGAGGCTTTTTCATTTCCCCCAACAGCCAGCACGTGTCTGCCGAACTTGGTAAAATTCAGGAAGAAGATACCCAATAATACAATGCACAGATAGATAATAATCGGAATCGGGATCACACCCAGGGAGCCGGTACCGATGAATTTATAATCATCGCGGAAGCCGGTGATGGGCCGCCCGTCCGTATACACATAGCAGATCCCGCGGGTCATGGTCATGGTGGCCAGGGTGGCGATAAATTCCGGTACGTTTAACTTGGAAATAAAGATACCGCTGAATGCGCCGCAGGCGATTCCCACAGCGATACCTGCCAAAAGGGATACGATCAGCGGCACCGTGGAGTCCCCTTTCACCAGGCTGGTGCTGATGACACCGGAGAGCGCCATGACCGCTCCGACGGATAAGTCGATTCCTCCGGTCGCGATTACGAAAGTCATGCCCACGGCCATTATCCCGATGACGGAAATCTGACGCAGAATATTAATGATATTGGTCGCTGTCAAAAATACCGGAGAAAATACGGACAATGCGATGAACAAGACCCCAAAGGCAATATACATACCATATTTGCTTAAAATCCTTCCAATACTTATTTTGCTAGTTTCCATCCACATTTCCTCCAACCGAACAAGTCATTAATATTTCCTGGTTACACTCTTTTCTTGTAAATTTACCGGTGATCCGGCCCTCGTGCATGACGATGACCCGGTCACTCATCCCTAATAATTCGGGCATCTCCGAAGAGATCATAATGATGGATTTTCCCCGTTTGGCCAGGGTATCCATGATTTTATAGATCTCGGCCTTGGCACCGATATCGATCCCCCGGGTGGGCTCATCCATGATAAAGATGTCAGGTTCGCCCATCAGCCATTTGGCGATGATCACCTTCTGCTGGTTCCCGCCGCTTAAGTTGTTTACAACCGTTTCACGGGATGTGGCTTTTACCTTTAACTGCTCCATCAGATCGTCTGCCACGGACCGTTCTTTTTTGAAATTAATGATCAGCCGGCAGATCAGAATATGGGCCAGATAAGCCATCGTGATATTGGTCTTAATCGTTCCGGTTAAGTTCAGGCCGTATAGCTTTCGATCCTCTGAGACAAAGGCAAGGCCTTTTCTTATGGCGATACCGGGGTTTTTTACCCGGACGTCCCTGCCTTTGATACGGATGGAGCCTTTGTCCGCTTTGCGAAGGCCGAAGATGGTCTCCATCACCTCGGTCCGGCCGGCGCCCATCAGACCGGAGATCCCCAGGATCTCCCCCCGTTTCAGGTCAAAACTGATGTTTTCAAACTGGCCTTCTTTTGAGAGCCCGCTTACTTCCAGCAGAACTTCCTCCGGATCAAATGCTTCCGTCTGTACGCCGTCCTTGGTATACATGTTGGACAGATCGCGGCCGACCATGTGGTGGATCACTTCTTCCCGGGTCAGTTCGGAAGCCTTTTTGGTAACGATATGGCAGCCGTCCCGCATGACGGTGATCATATCGGAGATCTGGAAGATTTCATCCATTTTGTGGGATATGTATACGATCGCTTTCTGCTGTTTTTTTAACTTGGCGATGACTTCAAACAGATGGGCGACCTCCCGGTCGGTGATGGCCGACGTGGGCTCATCCATGATAATGACATCCGCGTCGAATGCGATGGCCTTGACGATGGTTACCATCTGCATCTGGGCAACGCTTAATTTGTAGATCTTTGAAAGAGGGCTGATCCGGATCCCCAGCTCGTCAAATATTTTTTGTGTCTCGGTGATCATCTCTTTTTTACTGATAACACCGAGCTTCGTTGTTTTTTCCTGACCGCAGTAGATATTTTCCCATACGGACATCTCGGGGACTAGATCCAGTTCCTGCGGGATCATGGAGATTCCCTTTTCCAGTACCTGGAGAGGATTCTTGGGGGAGAATGGTTCTCCCTCATATAAAATCTCTCCTTCATCCAGAGGCAGGATACCAGCCAGTATTTTCATAATCGTGGATTTACCGGCCCCATTTTCCCCGATCAGGGCATGTACTTCTCCGCGTTTCAGACATAAGGAAACATCATTGACTGCAACAACTCCGGGAAACACTTTCCTGCAGTTTTTCATTTCCACTATATAGTCAGTATGTTCTCCCATTCATTCATAACCTCCCACCAACAGGCTACCCGATCGTTGCCTGTCTATTTCTGACATCTGCCGGTTTACTCCTGGTTCGGATGGATCACTACCTTAATAGAATCATGATTGTTAACATTTTCATCCAGGGCCTCGTAGAACTGGTCCAGCGTATATTCGTGTGTTACCAGCAGATCACCGTCGACCCGTCCGTCAGACAGGGCTTCCACGGCCCGGCCGAAGTTGTGGGACTGACAGAAACTGCAGGTATAGGTCAGTTCATTGTTGAACATCAGCCGGGGATCCAGGGTCAGCTGTTCGGCGCTGTGCACCAGCGCGTACTGGACCAGGCGGCCGCCTTTCTTTAGCAGGGTCATGCCGTGCTGAATCACAGGCACGCTGCCGGTAGCGTCGACCACCACATCCGCTCCGTAGGGATGGGCGGCCCTGAATTTTTCGGTATGTACGGAATAATCCTTCCGGTCCATCAGGATGGTTTTGATACCCATTTTTTCTGCCAGATCCAGTTTACTCTGGGTGGACGCGATCAGGATCACTTCGCTTGCGTTGGAGTGATTCAACAGCTGGGCCAGGATAAGCCCCATGGGTCCGGCGCCGAATACCACCACGGTATCACCGTATTTGACCTCACAGCGGTCCACCGCGTGGAGGCAGCAGGCCACAGGCTCGCCCAGAGCGGCAGAGTTGAAGGACAGGGAATCGGGAATGGGAAATACCTTCTCTTTTTTTACCCGGACATATTCCGCGAAACCGCCGTTGATGTTATGGCCCAGAGAACCAAACGTCGGGCAGTAGTTGGATTCTTCTTTCCGGCAGTAATAACAGTCCCCGCAATACTCCGTATTATCGGCACACACCCGGTCCCCTTTTTTAAACCGGGTCACGCCGCTTCCCACTTCTTCGACATAGCCGGAAAACTCGTGGCCGGGAGTGACTGGGTAGACGGCCAGGTCGGTACCAACACCTTCCTGATCATGGTCATGTTCCACACCCTTACAAATACTGGCAGACATTACCTTAATGATAACATCATCACTGCCGCAGTCCGGATAGGGCACTTCCCGGATGCCAGAGTACTGTCTCCCGGGCTTGTCGTACACTAATGCTTTCATTTCGCTCCTCCTTTTTAAAATTGCTATATGACGTGATAAAACGATTTATTTTTTAATTACTATATCATTTACAAAAACTGTGAAATCATGTATAATCTAATTTGAGAATGATAAAACGTTTTATCAAGAGTATTTTAGCATGACGGGTTTTCTTTGTCAATGATATTGTTAAATAATTTGACAAAATTTCCTGAAAACAGAAACAGCAGTGCCATAAGGAAATGACGCTGTGTGAAAAAAACAGCAAAACAAGGAAAGGGGATTTTAACATGGAAGGTAAAATGAAAGTAGCGGTAATGGAAGGAATCGGCAAGATGGGATATCTGGAGCGGGACATCCCGGTACCGAAGGATGATGAAGTATTAGTAAAACTTCAGTATGTGGGTATCTGTGGTTCAGACCTTCACTATTATGAAGTGGGCAGAATGGGCGACTGTATCGTAAAACCTCCGTTCGTGCTGGGCCACGAACCGGCGGGTGTTGTGGTGGAGACCGGAAAAAATGTCACCCACCTGAAGCCGGGAGACCGGGTAGCCCTGGAACCGGGAAAGACCTGCGGCCACTGTGAATTCTGCAAACAGGGAAAATATAACCTGTGCCCGGACGTGATCTTTTTCGCCACCCCTCCGGTCAACGGAGTATTTCAGGAGTATGCGGCCCATGAAGCCGGGCTCTGCTTTAAACTTCCCGATAACGTGGATACCATGGAGGGTGCTTTGATCGAACCGCTGGCGGTAGGCTTCCACGCGGCCATGGAGGGCGGCGCCCATATCGGCCAGACCGCGGTAATCACAGGGGCAGGCTGTATCGGCCTGGTGACGCTGCTGGCGTTAAAGGCCATGGGACTTACCAATCTCATCGTGGTAGATATCATGCAGAACCGCCTGGATAAAGCCCTGGAGCTTGGGGCAACCGCAGTGATCAACGGAAAAGAGCAGGACACGGTTCAGGAGATCCTGCGTCTGACCGACGGAAAAGGCTGTGACATCTCCTTCGAAACCGCAGGCACAAACATAACCACGGAACAGCTGATCCGGGCCTCAAAAAAAGGCTCCAATATCGTGCTGGTAGGTTACAGCTTTGACGGGATGCTCACTATGCCCAGCGGCCTGGCCCTGGACAAGGAACTTACCTTTAAAACTATCTTCCGCTACCGGCATATCTATCCGATGGCGATCGACGCAGTAGCCGGCGGGAAGGTGAATCTAAAGGGAATCGTGACAAACGTCTTTGATTTTGATGATATGCAGCATGCGATGGACGCCAGCGTGAAAGAAAAGGCCACGATTGTAAAATCAGTCGTCAAAATCTGCTGACTATAATATTCGGGCTTATGAAAAATAAGCCGTTACCCGGTGTAAACGAAATGAAATCGGGCCGGCCCGGTTGTGGTTACATGGCTGGTCCGATTTCATGTAGTTTTCAAACAGGCACCTAAGGACAGGGCTATCTCACTAAATTCAGGCATTTATCGGGCTCAGGCGCAAATAGTGAGGTAATCACAATCCCATCCTCCAGCCCTTCCTCTTTCAGCATATCTTTCAATACAGACATGAATACTCCGGATCCGCGCGCCAGCCGGCATTCTGAGAGAGTCTCGGGCAGGTCCGTGCGGCAGTCAAAGGAACCGTACCAGTTGGCCCGGCAGGTGTAATCAACCCCGCAGCTCGGGCTTCCGTCAACACCCACAAATCCCAATACCTCAAAGCGCTGGCCGTTGGCCAGATACTCCTTCAACTGATCCAGAACCGGAGTAAGTATCTTCCTGCAATGAGTGCGGAAGAATACATTGTCAAACTGATCACTCACATGTCCCCAGCGTTTGGCGCCATACAAAGTAAACTCAGGGCATGGAAGCTGGATCACCTGAATCTCATTGTCTATCACACCTCTCATAAATGTTTTGCGAAGTGCCTCCTCTGCATCGATCTCTTCCTGATTGTATAGAACGACTTTGGAAGCGGTATTAAGAATACAGTGAGCGGTAAATAGTATCTTTTGCATATCTTAATTCCTCCTGAGTGTAACCATAGTGCCGCCCGCATATGCCTCTGCCAGGCGTTGATATGAAGAATGTAGCACAGGAAATCAGAAAAGTAAAGCTTGGATGTTCAGAGGACAACATCCCCGTATCGTACTTTCAGACGTTCAAAATGTTCAGCCTCTATAACGATTTTTCCTTTCCGCCGTGTGAGGTAGCCATTTTCATTCATGGAGTCGATAAGCCGGTATAGGGTGCGCAGATTGATATGCAATTTTTCTGCCAGCACCTGCCGTGTCAGCGGACAGACATAGGGGAGAACATGTTCCGCCTGAAGGTACAGATAATGTCCCAGAATATCCTTTGGGTGGAACAGGGAATTCGTCTCTGCCCGGTTCATATTGGATTCCAGAACCTTTCCAAGTACCAGCAGGGTCTGATAGCAGAGAAAGGCGTTCTGCTGGATAATATGGACAAAGATCTCCACAGGAATACGGAACAGAACACAATCTGTCGCTGCTATAACAAAGGCAGTGTAGGCATCCACGTTGTTCAGGTATTCGACCATACCTAAAATGTCAAGAGGCTCCAGAAAATCTACTACGTTGTCATTACTCCAGGTAATGTGGTTCAGAACACAGGCGCGCCCCTTTAACAGAAGATAGAAATATCTGACGGGGTCTTTTTGATTGATAATCGTATCATTCCTCGCGGCTGTAATCAATTGATTCTTAGCCGCTATTCCCCGCAGAGTGACAGCAGGGTTCTTGAGATCGTATTCGCCTTTAAAAATTATTTCTAACGCCTTGATGGTATTATTATACATAAAATCTTTAAATCCCCCCTTTCTGTTGTGAATAATAACAATAAAAACTGACAAATGTCATTTTACATATTTTACATGTATGCTAATGTAAAGTCAAGCTTGGAAGGTGAGTTGTAGGACTTTGACAAACAGCAACAATAGATACGACACTGCTGAGTTGGAGATGCCTGGAGGGTAAAAAAAATAACAGCAGAATATTTATGAAGGAGGAAATGAGATATGGGAAAAAAGAAATACTCAATCAAGGATGATTTTTCAATGCTGGCAATTCTGGTAATTCCTGTAGGTGTGGCGGTTAACTTCGTGGGGGGGCAATTGGCATCACTTTTGAAACTGCCGATGTACCTTGATACAATCGGGACGATCTTTGCCGCTATGCTTTGCGGGCCATGGGTAGGCGCGGTGACAGGCGGCCTGACCAACGTCGTTACGGGCATAGCCAACCCGGTTAACTTCGCATTTATTCCGGTCAATGTGATCGCCGGTCTGGTAACCGGTTTCCTTGCGAGAAAGCAGATGTTCGGCGTTTGGTGGAAATGGATACTTTCCATGCTTATTATGGCGGCCGTATCTATCATTTCATCCGCACCGATCGTTGTTCTTGTATACGGAGGAGTGACCGGCGGCGGTACGTCCATCATTACCGCGGCGGCAATGGCCGCAGGCGCGAATATCTGGGCGGCATTTTTCGGGACAGAAGGTATCTTCACGGTACTTGACCGAGTCATTTCGTTTGTCATCTGCTGGCTTGTGATCAAGGTTATCCCGGAACGTACTTTAGTTAAATTCGGATGCGGAAGTAATTATATTAAAGAAAAGAAGTAATGCAAATGCCCTCCGGCAGCTCTTCAGAGAATCAAACGATAACCTTATAGTAAAAGAGGTCATATATGGAAAAATCTTATACGGAAAAAATACAAATACACAAGGGTAATAAACTGGCAGCGCTCTATCCGTCAACGAAGCTGCTGGTAGTCTGCTTATATATTGTATGTACCTTTATTATTGGAACCGTCCATGTGACAAGTGTGGGACTATCCCTGCTTCTGATTCCATGGTTTATTGCAGTACCTGTCTTGTGCATAGCAAGCGGTGCTTTCAGAAAGTGTATCAAAGCACTGAAAGCAGTTGCCGTTGTTGCGGCTATTATCATTGTGGTACAGACATTTCTGGTTCCGGGCGGAGAACTCCTGATGAGATTCGGATTTATCACTATTTATGAAAAAGGGTTGAAAACTGCCGTATCCTTATCCTTTATGATTATGAATATCGCAGGGATCTTCGTATGGCTTTTCCAGACAACAGAAAACAGAGAGATCGCAAGGGCTATGGAAGCTTCAGGGATGAACTATAAGGCGGCCTATGTATTTACGTCCACTTTGCAGATGATAGAAATTTTGAGTAAAAACAGTAAAACCATCATGAATGCGCAAAAGGCAAGGGGGGTAGAGACAGAGGGGAATATTTTCGTGAGAGCGAAAGCGTTCTTTCCATCCCTTGTTCCTTTGATTCTGGGGGCAGTCATCAGCTCGGAAGAGCGGGTGCTTACCCTGGAGGCGAGAGGATTCTCCATACAGGGAGAAAAGACACATTTATTTAATCTTGAAAAGTCGGGATGTGAAAGGAAAACGGCTGCTGCCGCTATTGTCATCACGGTCCTGGTACTGGCGGGGAGGATCGCTCTATGGATTATATAATCGAATGTAAAAATGTCACGTATTCCTATCCATTGGCAGAGATACCGGCTATTCGGGACTTGAATGTGTCCATTGAGCGGGGAAAATTCTATGGAGTGATCGGAGAGAATGGTTCGGGAAAAACCACATTCTGCGCGCTGCTTAGAGGATTTATACCGGATTTTTATAAGGGGGAGCTTCAGGGTGAAGTCCTTGTGGAAGGAAAAAAGACAACGGATTACGGCGGGGAGTTATCTGCTAAAATCGGATATGTATTCCAGAATCCCTTCACCCAGATAAGCGGCGTAAAAGAGACGGTATTTGAGGAAGTGGCTTATGGACTGGAGAATTTCGGCGTACCGGTGGAAGAGATCGAAAGGCGCGTGGTGGATGTCATGCAAATGACAGATATTGAATCGCTGGCTGAGAAAAATCCTTTTGATTTATCAGGGGGACAAATGCAGAGAGTGGCATTGGCTTCCGTCATCGTTCTGGAACCCGATATCCTCATCATCGATGAACCTACCAGCCAGCTGGACCCGGAAGGCACCGAGAGTGTCTTTGCGATTATTAAAACACTAAAGGAAAAACATAAGACGATCATTTTGGTTGAGCATAAGATCGACCTGATCGCGGAATATGCGGATGAGGTCCTTGTGTTTAAAGAAGGCCGCTTGATTGCTTCAGGGGATAAACAGGAACTATTGTCGGATCTTTCCCTTTTGGAGCAGGGGGCGGCGCTTCCGCAGGTGGCGGTTTTAGGGAGCAGGCTAAGAGAGCGGGGACTGCCCGTTTCCAGGATACCCGTAACAGAAAAACAGGCGATAGAGGTCATTGCCGGAGCACTCAGGGAAAGGGATAAGAAATGACGGATTTAGTATTAAAAGACGTAAGCTTTTCATATCCGGGCGGTTTTCTGGCGGTGGATCATATCAACATGGAAATCAAGGCCGGTGAAAATGTGGCCATAGTAGGACAGAACGGAGCCGGAAAGACAACTACGGTAAAGATGATGAACGGCCTTCTGCGGCCCACAGAAGGTCAGGTCCTGATAGGCGAAATGAATACCAAAGATTATACCACCGCACAGATATCCAAAGTGGTGGGATATGTATTCCAGAATCCGGACGACCAGATTTTTCACTCGTCGGTAGAGAGCGAGGTGAGATTCGGCCCCAAGATGATGAGGCTTTCTTTGGAGGAGGAAAACCGGAGAGTGGAGACGGCGCTGAAAATGACAGGGATGGATTGTTATAAAGATGAAAATCCCTATAACCTGCCGCTGTCCACGCGTAAATTTGTGACCATTGCGGCGGTAATTGCCATGGAGACAGACATTCTGATCTTCGATGAACCGACAGCGGGACAGGATATTGAAGGGAACAAAAGACTGAGCGATATTCTTAGGACTCTTCACGAGAAGGGGAAAACAGTAATTACGATATCCCATGATATGGAGTTCGTTGCAGAAAATTTTAAAAAGATGATCGTTATGGCCAAGAAAAAAATTGTCCGCAGCGGAACGCCGGAAGAGATTTTTTGGGATTTTGAAACACTGGAGAAAGCGATGCTGAAACAGCCTTATGTAAGCAGAGTGTGCAGGGCATTGGGTTTTAAAGGCGGGAGTATCCGTATCGAGGATGCCATAGAAGAAATCATAAGTAGGTAAAACATGCGGAAAAATGATAGTCTTATAGCGTTTTTGGCATTTGCCATGTATTTTTTAACGGGAGCGGCCTGTATCGTGGTGGGAAGCGGCCTTCCCCATCTGGTGAAAATGTATGATATGCAGCTGGATCAGGTGGTGCTTTTAGGATCGGCCTATGCGTTCGGGCGTGTACTTACCGTCTACACAACAGGAAGGCTTGTGGAAAAATTGGGGCCGGTCAAAGTGCTGGCGGGGGGAGTTACCCTGATAGCAGTTTTTCTTTTCGGACTTCCGACCATTGCGAATTACTATGCAGGGCTTTTCTTTGCCGCCCTCGGAGGCATTGGGATGGGGGCGCAGGATACCGTATGTCCGGTACTCTTAAGTGTGGCTTTCCGGAAGAATTATGCCGGTTCGCTGAGCGCGGGGCAGGCCTTGTTTGGTCTCGGGAGCTTTGCCACCCCGTTTTTGGTGGGGGTATTGTTGGCAAACGGCAGGTTCTTCTACTATGCCTACTACATATTATTGATTGTGCCTGTAGTGATGCTGATCTGTATGCCGTTTGTAAAGCTGGATATGAAGGAGCATGTACAGAATCAGGAACAGAATGTAAAACCGATTCATGTGAAGCACAAGCTGCTGGCCTACGGGGCCATCCTGATTATATGCGCGGCTTACAGTGCGGTGGTGAATACGCTGGGACTCTACCTCTCAAGCTTTGCCGAAAATATAGGGATAGCACAGTCCACATCTGCATTTATGCTGACTGTCTATAATGTGGGATGTGTAATCGGCTCCTTCGTATTTGTAATTGTTCTGAAAAAAATAAAAGCCCAGATTGTACTGCTGGTCAACAACATATGCGCCTTGGCTGCAATTGGGGCAGCACTTGTTATCAATACGGTGGCGGCTTATTTTATTGGAATGTTTACAGCCGGATTTTTCCTGGGAGTTTTGTTCAGCGTTATCGTTGCGGTTGCGACCAGAATCGGCTATGAGCGCATCAGTATAGCCAGCTCTCTGGTAGCGACTGCCAGCGGCCTGTCGGATATTCTTACGCCTGTTGTAACAGGGTTTCTCGTAGGGCGGCTGGGTGTGGGTTTTTCTTTTAAATATGCAATGATTATGATAGCGGTATGTATCGTGGCTGCGGCGGTTCTACGATTAAATACAAGCGAAAAACAGCAGGAGGTACAGAAGTATGTCGATACAGAGTAAAGAAGTAATCAATGACAAGGGGCAGCAATACCATATCTGCTGCAGGAAGGAAGATATAGGCAGATATGTGCTGCTTCCGGGTGACCCGTTCCGAACAGACATGATTGCCCGATACCTGAAAGATCCGAAACTTGTGGCGCATAATAGAGAGCATAAGACCTGGACCGGTACACTAAACGGAGAGAGGGTAACCGTCAGCAGTACAGGTATGGGATGCCCGTCGACGGCCATCGCGTTGGAAGAGCTTATTCATTGCGGCGCCGATACATTTATCCGGGTGGGAACCTGCGGCAGGGTGTGCCCGGAGAGCTATGATGAAAGCCTGGAAGGCGTGATCATCACCGGAGCAGTCAGAGATGAGGGAACCACCGTTCATTATGTTCCGATTGAATATCCGGCCATTGCGGACCGCCATGTGATCGACGCACTGGCAAAGGCATGCCGGGATAAGGGTTATAACTTTGCAGAGGGAATCGCGCAGTCCAAGGATTCGTTTTATGGACAGCATGACCCGGACAGCATGCCTAACAGCGGCAGGCTTCATCAGCGCTGGGAGGCATGGGAGAAGAGCGGGGTAATGGCGTCAGAGATGGAGACGGCGGCGCTGTTTATCGTATCCTCGATCAGAGGCGTAAGAGCCGGTGCGATTATGGCATACGGCAGTATGAACGACCACACCATTGAGCTTGCCTGTGATGCGGTCAGGATTCTGATAGAAAGAGATAAAAAGTAAAAGACCGGCACATGGTGCAAAAAGGAGCTGGCAGGTATGGGATTCTATGAAGAAAAGCTGGTCCCTGTTATCCGTGAGGTGTGTGGAGTAATAGAAGAGACACCGCATATGCAGGATATAGTGAAGGGAACCATGCCCTATGAAAAATTTCGGTTTCAGATAAAACAGAATTATCAGTATTTGATGGATTATACAAGGTGCTGGGCTGTCGGTTTTTCAAAATGCAGCTGTTTTGCCGAGATGGAAGAATGGTATCAGATCGTGAAAAACACCATGGAAGGAACGGTAATGGTGAACCGGGATTTCTGGGCGGAGCAGGTGGGGGTGGACCTGGAAGAGATGGATGCCGTTATAGAAGCTCCGGCAAAGCGTTCCTACACGGCGTTTCAATTGATGTGCGCAGAGCAGGGAGGTCTGGCCGAATGCATGATGGCGTTATTCCCCTGTAACATATTATACCGTTATTTCGGGGAGGATCTGCTGCCCGGGTGTACGCTGCCGGAGGATAATATGTACTACCAATGGCTTGCATTTTATGTCAGTGAGGCATATCTCAGTAAAACAGACAATGAAATCCGGATTGTAAACAGGCTTTGCCGGAATAAATCGGAAAGAGAACAGGCAAAGCTTCTGGAAATTTTCGCTGTCAGCTGTAATTATGAGATTCTGCAATGGCAGGACATGTATCACAATATGACGACGTGGCCGCTGGACCACATTTTCCCCACAAAATTTACTATGGCAGAGGAGTAGTAATGAATACAACAAGTAAGAAAAAAATAATCATTGACACCGACTGCGGTTCCGATGATGCGATGGCGATTGCGATGGCGCTTAATGATCCGGCATATGAGATTGTACTGATTACAACGGTCTCAGGAAATGTGGACGTAAAGCAGGCCGCAGCCAATACACTGACGACCATTGAATATGCAGGGACTTACGAGCCTCCGGTATATATGGGGGCGGAAAAAATGCTTCTGCGGGAGCTGGTATTTGCTCATGAGACCCACGGCAATGACGGGATGGGAGATATTGGACTTGCGCCAAAGCGCCTGAAGGTACAAAGCGAAAACGGTATTTTAAAAATGCTGGATACGCTCAGGGAAAGTGAGGCGGGTGAGATTGACATCGTGGCATTAGGACCTCTCACCAATCTGGCATTGGCAATCAGACTCGATTATGAAGCTATGAAAAAAGCCGGCCGCATCGTCATCATGGGGACAGCCGGACTTGGCGCAGGCAATGTGAGCCCTGTAGCTGAGTTTAACATCTGGCAGGACGCGGAAGCGGCCAAGATCGTCACGGAATCCGGCCTTGGTGAAATTATCTATGTAGGGTGGGATGCCTGCCTCGGGGATAGCATGCTGAATCCCCAGGAGATTAAAAAAATACGTAACGGCAGCGAACTTGGCAAATTTGCCATTGACTGCAACAAAAGACTGCTGATCATGAACCGGGAACGATTCGGAGATGATTATCTGGATATGGCGGACCCGTCCGCTATGGCGGCGGCTTTATATCCGGAATGTATCGATAAGTGTGAAAAATACTACTGTGAAGTAGATGTTACCAATGGTCCGAGCTACGGGGCTGTACTGGTAGATGTCAATCACTTTTCGGGAAAAGAACCGAATGTATATATCTGCAGTAAACTGCATGCGGACAAATATAAAGATTACATCTACAGAACGCTGAAGATACAGTAACCATACGGTAAATGGACCGGGCGGATGAAATCATCCGTCCGTCTGATAAGGAGGAAAAAGCCATGGGAGAATTAAAAGTAAAGTTTTTAATGGGACCGGCGGAATGCAATGACCGTTATATTCCCGCCTACAGTCAGGAATTTTTACAGGGGCTTAGCAAAGCCATGGGCGTGGAGGTGAAATGTGCTGAGATGGATGAGGTGAAAGCCCAGCCGCTCCCGGTCTATTTTATTGCTTCCGGCGGAGCGGAGCAGGGCTTTAAGGCATTGTACAAAGAGACAGAGGAGCCTTATATCTTATTGACTACGCCCGGATATAATTCCCTGGCTGCATCTATGGAAATCCTGGGATTCCTTCAGGAACACGGTTTAAAGGGAGAAATTCTCCACGGCTCTGCGGAAGAGATAGCGGCGCGCTTAAAAATTCTGAAAAGAGTGGCGGATGCAAAGGAAACATTAAGTCATATGAAGCTTGGATGCTTTGGAACTCCTGGAGGCCTGATTGCCAGCGATGCAGATTTCGGTGTGCTGAAAAAAGTAAGCGGCATGGAGCTCATTCTCTTTGAGCTGGATGAGCTGGTAGCAGAATATGAAAAAGGCGGATATCCCGAAAATACATACACAGAAGAGTTGAAGAAAAAAGGATACCGCGCGGAGGAAATGGAGAAGGCGCTGAATGTCTATGGAGCGCTCAAACGTCTGATTGAGAAGTATGATTTACAAGGAGTTACCGTAAAATGCTTTGACCTTTTAGATATGATCCATACAACGGGATGTCTTGCTTTGGCTATACTAAACGCAGAGGGTATACCGGCCGCCTGTGAGGGTGATCAGAAGAGCCTCGTGAGTATGGCGGTGCTTCATGCATTGACAGGTGAGTCCGGATTTATGGCAAATCCCAGCTGCATGGACCCGGGCAGGAGCGAGATTATCTTTGCTCACTGCACGCTCCCTATGGATATGCCCGACTCCTACGGTCTGACTACGCATTTTGAATCTGGAATAGGCGTGGCGGTGACTTGCGATATTGCGCCCCGGCCCATGACCGTATTCAAATGTGACGATACGCTCCACAGATATTACGCCGGACGCGCCGAATTACTTGAGACCATGCACAAAAGCGATCTGTGCCGTTCGCAGATGCGTCTGCATCTCACAGACGGAACCGGATATTTTTCCAGCCGTCCGATCAGCAATCATCATATTATCTGCAAGGGCGACTGGAAGGAAGTAATCGACGAATACTTCAGCCAGATCAAGTAACGGAGTACGGCGGCGGAGTGCCGGGTTCAGAAGCATAGGGGCTGCCGGTTTCAATATGTTTGGGAATTTATCCGGATGACCAGGTTATAGCCCGGCCCCGGCTGTCAGCAGCCGGGGCCTTTCCCTTTTCGAAAAGACATCTGAATAGGAGCGGTCGATGCCGGAATCCGTAATGAGAATGCGGCCGAATTCCAGCGGCGCCAGCTGATGGATGGAGCGGCAGCCGAAGCGGGAGGAGGGGGCCAGGATGATCGTGTTGGCGGAGAATTCCGGCAGGTGTGACAGGATGTTCAGCTGGGACAGGCTCTGCACGGTGTAACCGGCGCGAAGATCCACGCCGTCCACCGCGGCGAAGGCTTTATTCACGTATATGGAACTTAAGTTCCCGGCAAATTTTGGCCCCCCGGTGTAATAATTCTCCGTATTCTGAAGAACCTCTCCGCCTGTCATGTAGACATATTTTGTGTAGGAAGACAGTGTGAGGGCTGCCGGAAAATTGTTGGTTACGATGGTAATATTTTTGAGATCCGGCGAGGCTGTGATCTGCCGGGCCAGAAGAAAACACAACAGTCCCTCGCCTAAAAAAATACTGTCCGCTTTTTCGATCAGCAGCACGGCGGCATGGGCGATGGATGTGAGCTGGCTTAGATTGCGGACACTGGCAAAGTCCGGAGATTTTTCCTGATGCTTGGGATCGGGAGGCGTATAGAGCAGAACGGCTTCACCGCGGCTGACCATCAAAAATCCTTCCTGGCATAAGGAAGAAAGATCCCGGTATATAGTGGCTCTGGAGACCTGAAGAAGCTCTTCTAATTTTTTAACCTTCATTCTTTTTTTATTTCCTAATTTTTCCCGGATAATTTGTATTCTCTGTTCAGGCAGCATGATGGAACCTCCGTTACGCGGTGAGTAACCGGATGCCCATTTTTTTGAGGGCGTCGGTATATTCCGGAGCGGTCTTGCGGTTTGTGATGACCGTACCGGCGAAGCCCTGGATCGTACCGATCCGATGGGCGCTTTGGTGTCCGAATTTGCTCCAGTCGCATAGAAGGATAATCTCATTGGCAATACTGCGCACGGAAGTATACATGCTGAACTGGGTCAGGTCATAGATCGTAAGACCAGCGTTTAAATCAATGCCGCTTACCCCCACAAAGGCTTTATTGACAAACACCTTATCCAGCTCCAGGGGCAGCTTCGGGCCGCCCGTATAATAGATCCCATCCATCTCCACCAACTCTCCCCCGATAAAATAAATGTGATCCAGATAAGGCGCCAGCTCGTAGACCGCACTGATGTTTGTAGTAACAACATTCAGATTCCGGTAGGGTTTCAGATATCTGGCCAAAATATAAAAAGTGCTTCCTCCGCCTAAGAAGATGGAATCATCCTCACGGATCAGCTTGACGGCTTCCCGGGCAAGCGCTTTTTTCGCGGACAGATGAGGGATATCCTCGTCCCGGGGCATGGGGCAGAGGGGCAGTGCAGCGAGGGGATTTGAAGATACAGGGACAGCCCCGCCGTGGGTGCGGATCAGCCGGCCCCGGCCGTACAGTTCATCCAGATCCTGCCGGATCGTGGTTTTGGATACCCGGAAAGCTTCGGACAACCCTATGACCGTTGCGCTGTGATTAGTCTCCAGATATTCCAGAATCAGCTCCAGACGCAGTTCCCTTTTATTTTTCATAGCGTGCATACCTCCTTGAAAACTGTGTTTTTGAGAAAATTCCCAAAATAGTAAATCTGTTTCCTGCGTTTCCTAGAGAGTATCTCATGTGAAGATAGAAAGTCAACAAGATGCGCAAAAGTTTACATAAGCTTTACCAGGATTCGATAGTAGGCGAAGAAACCCAGGATATAATAGCCATATAAAATACAGCCGGGCCTAAGTACGAACGGACCGGGTATTTTAACAATGACACCTGGGAAATGAGTAATCTCAAAAAAACAACAGTATGAATGAGGAGGAATTAAAAAATGAAAAAATTACTCGCCGGATTATTGATCGCGGGAATGGTAATGTCGATGTTTGGCTGCGGACAGCAGGATAACCCGACGGCTTCGGAGCAGCCTAAAGCCGCGGACCAGGCAGCTGATGTGACTCCTGCCGCAGACGCGGGATCGGCGTCCATGACAGGAAACGAAGGGAGAATCGAAATCGAATACTGGCATAAGAACTCGGAGACAGCAGGCGGCCCCACTATCGAGGAATACGCGAAGCAGTTTAATGAAAGCCAGGACAAATACACGATTAAACCGGTCTTCATGACAGAGGATTATAAAGGCATTATGCAGCAGCTCCAGGCGGAAGCGGCGGCGGGAAACGCTCCGGGCGTGATTCAGGTGGGATACTACTGGATCAACTATCTGGCAGATAACCATCAGTTTGTGGATATCAATACGCTGGATGCCGGGTACCTGGATAATTATCTCCCGAATATCGTAGAACTCTGCACTACATCCGACGGTAAGGTTGCGGGGATTCCGTACTCCTTAAGCACGCCGGTCATGTATTACAACAAAGAGCTGCTGGCAAAAGCCGGACTGGACACGGAAAATCTACCGAAAACCGTGGACGAGCTGTATGATTGGGCGCGGACGGTGAAAGAAAAGTCCGGCGAATACGGCCTTGCCATGGCGGCGGCCAGTGATTTCTGGCTGGAGCAGTGGGAGATCGAATCAAACGGCGGCCGGATGCTGGAGACACAGAGCGACGGCACGGTAAAAGCCGCCTTCGCGTCGGAGCAGGGAATCCAGGCACTTCAGGATATGTCGGATCTGATCAACAAAGACAAGGCGGCCGCCTATGTACTGGGCGAGGCGATCAAAGAAGCGTTTACCAGCGGTAAAATCGCTATGATCGGCGCTACCATCGGCTGGAGCACCGGAATTAAGGATGGAGCGAACTTCGATTTTGTGACAGGCCCTATGCCGGTATATGGGGATAACCAGCCCAGAGTGCCGGTTGGCGGGAATTTCCTGGCAATCACGGCTCCTACACCGGAAGAGCAGCAGGGGGCCTGGGAGTGGATTCAATACATAACCACACAGGAAGCACATGTGGACTGGACCAAAGCAACGGGCTATGTACCTCCCAGAAAAGATGTGTCGGACATGCCGGAATTCCAGGATTATCTAAAAGAGGCGCCCCAGCTCCAGGCCTGCCTGGATCAGATGGAAAATTTGGTGCCCTTCGTATCCTTCCCCGGCGATTCCGGACTGGAGATCGAGCAAAGCCTGCTGGATACCAGGGATTCGATTATGAACGGAGACCAGACCGCGCAGGAGGCATTGACTGCGGCGCAGGATCAGGCCAATGAGTTAATGGGAGAATAGGAAGGAAACAATATGGAACAATTAAACATCGCATGCTATGGATCCAACTTTGACGGTTATGATCACCTGTACGATATTGTCGATCATCTCAGATTTGCAAATGCCGGTGTGGAGCTATCCATGTTTCCGGACAATACAGAATACACCCGCTGTCTGAAAGGACAGCGGGAACATTTCCGGGCATTCCCGGTCACCTTTCATGGCCCCTATCTGGAGGTGGAAGCAACCGAACCGCAGGATACGCCCGGCAGCTGCAAAATATTACAGGCCTATCGGGAGGCGTTCCCAATCTGCCGTGAGTTTTCCGCACGCTCGATCGTGATGCATACGAACCAGAGAACGATCACTCCGTATAATAAAGAAGAACTTCAGAGGAACGCGGTTCAGAATATCACCCGGATCGCTCAAATGGCGGAAGACCTGCAGGTCAATCTGCTGGTAGAGAATGTGGGGGAGTCAGACTGCGGAAATCTGCTGTTTGATGAAGATGAATTCATCTCCCTGTTCTGGGAACTCCCGTCCAATGTGGGCTGTCTGATCGATATCGGACACGCGGTTATCAATAATTGGGACTTAGAACATGTCATCCGGGTACTGCGAAAAAAGATCAGGGCCTACCACCTGCACAATAATGACGGGATAACGGATATCCACAGACCGCTGTTCGAGCCTGGGAGGAAACTGTCCCTGGACGGCATCCGCCGGCTTTTCGCATGTATGGAGAGGGAGACACCGCACAGCGACTGGATCCTGGAATACGCGCCGGGGCCGCATATTACCAGAGAACTCATGATCAGCGAGGTGACACAGCTCCTTCATATTCTGGAAGAAATTCATTCGTGAGGAGCGGACGAGATGAAAACAGAGGGTAATAAAAAGCAAAGAAGAGATACTAAGAAACAGAGGCTGCAAAGAGAAAAAGGTCTGGCCGCGCTGCTGCTGGCGCCGACTCTCATTGTCTTTTCGATCTTCATGTTCTGGCCGCTGATCCGGACGGTGGAACTTAGTTTTTATAAATGGAACATGTCCAGTCCGGATAAAAAGTTCGTAGGTCTGGATAATTATCTAAAGGTATTGACTTCACCGGTTATCGGTAAAGTGCTGGCGAATACGCTGTGGTATATCCTGCTATTTATACTCATCGATTTTGTACTGCCTTATCTGATCTCCTATCTGCTCTCCTTCGTGATCAAAAAAGGAAATGCCTTTTATAAGACCTCCCTGTTCATGCCCAGCCTGATCTCGCTGGTCGTAGGCGCAATCATTATGTCCTGGATCTTTAATCCGCTGTCCGGCCCGCTTGCCTCGATCGGAAAAAGCTTTGGAATAGAGTTTCCCGTCTGGTCTCAGACCAGCGGACTGGTCATCGTGGTCCTAAGCCTGATCACTTCCTGGAAGATCTTCGGGTATAACATTATCGTACTTTTAGCGGGAGTGGCCAGCGTACCCATGGAACTGATCGAGACAGCCAGGCTTGAAAAAACCCCGAACTGGCAGATTTTTTTGAAAATCGTGGTTCCCATGAGCGCGTCCACCGGCATCTATGTGCTGCTGATCACGGTCGTCTGGGGGCTTCAGTGGGTCTATACTCCCATCAATGTAATCACGCAGGGCGGGCCCAACAATGGAAGCTCCAATATTATCTACGCGGTTTACAAGGAGGCGTTCAACGTGTTCCAAACGGGTTCGGCCTCAGCCCTGGCGATATTGACCATGCTCTTTTTCGGCCTGCTTCTTTTTTTGGAAATACGGTTTGTGGAGAAAGGGATCTACTATGAGAATTAAATCAAAAAAATCCGCTTTTCTGGCCCATCTGCTGCTGATTATACTGGTGGCGGTCATGTTCTATCCGATCCTGTTCGCCGTGGCCAATTCCTTTAAGACGCAGAAGGAAATCTACGGAAATGTTCTTTCCCTGCTTCCGAAAGCGCCGACCATCGAAAATTACATAACGATTACAACGAAAATCCCATACTTTCGAATCGTAGCCAATACTTTATTCATCGCGGTGATTGTAATGGTATTTAAGGTGTTTACCGGCTTCATCGCCGCGTATGCATTTGTTTATCTGAATTTCCCCGGAAAGAAGCTTTTGTATTTTATTTTTATCAGTACCATGTTTATTCCCTTTACGGTCACGATGATTCCAAACTACATCACCATATCCGGGATGGGGATGCTGGACAGTGTGTATGGGGTGCTGTTACCTCAGCTCAGCGATGCGATGGGTATTTTTTTGCTGAGACAGCAGATGCGGTCCATCCCTCCGGCCATGATCGAAGTGGCCAGGCTCGAGAAGACGCCCCACCGGAAAATCATGGCATCCATCGTGCTCCCGGTGATCCGGCCGGCGGTAGTTTCCACAGCAATTATATTTTTCATTAATTCCTGGAACGAGTATGTGTGGCCCAGACTAATCCTGAAGTCTGAGGAAGTATATACCTTATCCCTGGCGCTCCAGAAGTTTGTGGGGGCGGAAGGAAGCCCGGACATGGCGATCTCCATGGCAATGGCCACCGCGACCATGATTATCCCGCTGATTCTGTTCGCCTGCTGCCAGAAATACATCATGAGCACCTTTGCCAGCTCAGGAATGAAAGGATAGACGATAGGATGAAATCAATACGTTTTGAACATATAGAAAAGAGTTACGGAAAGAATACGGTGATCCGGGACCTGAACCTTGAGATCCGGTCAGGAGAACGGGTGATCCTGCTGGGGCCTTCCGGCTGCGGAAAGACCACGACACTGCGTATGATCAGCGGCCTGGAAAGCGTTACTTCCGGCAATCTGTATATGGGCGGTGAAGTGGTAAATGATGTGGACAGCGGGGACCGCAATGTTGCTATGGTGTTCCAGAATTACGCGCTGTTTCCTCATATGAGCGTGTATAAAAATATCGCGTTCGGTTTGAGAACCTATAAGCTTAAAAAAGACGCCGTACGGGAAAAGGTGTCCCGTATCATGCATGTGCTGGAACTGGATGGTTTGCAGGACCGGCTGCCCAGAGAACTGTCCGGGGGACAGCGCCAGAGGGTGGCGCTTGCCAGAGCAGCGGTGAAGCAGGCCGATTACTTTCTGCTGGACGAACCGCTGTCCAATCTGGACGCCCAGCTGAGAGTCCAGGCCAGAAAAGAACTGGTACGGCTGCATGAGATGTACCATCCGACCTTCGTCTATGTAACACATGACCAGATAGAGGCCATGACAATCGGACAGAAGGTGGTGTTAATGTACCGGGGAGATATCCAGATGGCAGACACCCCGTACAATATTTATTACCGGCCGGCCAACGTGTTTACCGCCCGTTTCATTGGTTCGCCTCCGATGAACATCGTACCTGGAAGATTAACGGGCAGGGAAGTGCTGGCCGGTGATTTTCATATCCCATTGACAGATCCATGGCTAAAACGCCTGGAAAGATATCAGGGACAGGAGCTTTTGCTGGGCATACGGCCCGAAGAGATGCGGCTGACTATGAATGCGGACAGTGAGGGCCTGAGGGTGACGCCGAAATATATAGAGAACTACGGAAACCGGCTTGGAGTCTATTGTATGCTGGGGGATGCGGAGTGCATTGCCAGTGTCGAACAAGGCAGCGGTCTGTCCTTCACGGGCAGGATATTCCTGGTGATCCCGCCGGACAAGATCAGCTTCTTTGATCCCAAAACAGAGGAAAATCTTGGTTATCCCGTGGAATACCTTCCTGCCGAAGGGGATGCTCTTTGGGATGCGGAGCAAAAACTTTCCGGAAATATACATAAGGAGCGGATACATTGAGAGAGAGACAATTAGTGATATTTGATTTTGACGGAGTCATTATGGATACGGAATGGGCCCACGAAGAAGTAAAAAGAGAGATGTGCCGGGAGCGTAAGATTCCCTGCCCGGATAATCTGGCATTTGCAGTGGGACACAGCGTCCGGGATTCCTGGTCACATATATTGGGAGAGAAGCGGACGGATTCTCTGGTGGAAGAACTGGCCCGCAGCCAGTTTCAGCGGACATACCGAAAATTGCGGGAAAAGCGGCAGCAGCTGCCAGGCGGCCTTAAGGGCCTGCTTCAGAACCTGAAGGCGTCCGGATATCTTCTGGCCGTCTGTTCGGGTTCGGACGAAGATTTTGTGAGAGCGATTCTAAAAGACTGGAAATTGGATCTGCACTTTGATCACGTCCAGGGCGGGGATGGAATCCCGAAACTGAAACCCGCCCCAGATATCTATCTTGTTTTGCTTAAACAGGCCGGAATTCCGGCAAAGGAGGCGGTGGCTGTGGAGGACTCCTTATCGGGAAGCCGTGCCGCCAGAAGTGCCGGAATCCACTGCATCCGGTATACAGACGGAGGCCGGAATCAACAGCCGTTAGATGAGGGTGAAATGACAGTGGATACCATGGAAGAACTGGAAAAAATCCTGCAAAACGTGCCTATTTGATAACAATTTCATGATTTTTTACGTATTTTACCCTATTAAATTCCCTGGGTTTAAGTTGACAATTAGAACGAATCCCAATACAATAAATTTAGTAAAGTTGTTTTACCATAATATGTATAAGGGTATTTATTTAAACAAAAAGGGGTAAAATGGATGCTGTTAAAAGTAATCATCGCAGATGACGAGGATAAAGTATGCCAGCTCATATATGGACTGATAGACTGGGAATCACTGGGGATGGAAGTGATCGGGATCGCCCATAACGGCCTTGAAGCGCTGGAAATGGTGAAAACCCTGGAGCCGGATCTGATGATCACGGATATAAGAATGCCCGGATACGATGGTTTAGAATTGATCGAACGCTCAAAAGAAATCAGCGATACACTGGAATTTATCATAATCAGTGGTTTCCGGCATTTTGAGTACGCGCAGCATGCGATTAAATACGGGGTGGGAGACTACCTGCTGAAACCGATCAAAAAAGAAGAACTGACCCATACCCTGGAACAGATCGCGGAAAAACATATGCTGCGGACGGAGCGTATAAGCAACGAGGAGCGATTGAAAATGCGGCTCCAAAGTGACATAGACAGACTCAGGGCAAACCTGTTCCTGGAGATCATGATGAAGCCGGAACAGGAGTATTTGGCTCTTGCTCAGGTGAACGAAGATTACCACTACCACTTCCGGGAGGGCTGTTTTCAGGTGGCTGTCGTGAAATATGACTGCGGTGCGGATGAGCAGTATGACAGCAGCATCAAGGTGTTGGAGGAGAAAGTCGTTCAGATTATGAACCGGCTGCTTGGCGGCGAATGTTTTGATATGGAGCACTTTGGCCTTGAGAACAGCAGCTACTATCTGTTGAATTATAAGGCGGATAATAAAAAGCTGATCAGAAAACAGCTGAAAGAAGTGCTGGATGAGCTGAGCGTCCAGAAGAGTGCCTTTGGTTATGTGGAATTTACCATCGGGGCCGGTGAAACAGTGGAGCAGATCGGAAAGATCGCCTCTTCCTACGAAGGCGCCCGCGAGGCCATCGCGCAGCAGCTGATCGAGGGGACTGGCCGGCTGATTGATCATGTGCAGAGACATGACCAGAAGGAGCAGGTGGACGTCCTTCTGGCCGGTTTCAACAAAGCCATGGATCAGGCGCTGGAGATTCTGAATAAAGACGCGGCCTTAAAGACGATTGCGGATCTTAGGGCAGCTGTGGGAAGCGTCCGTGATATGAACGGGATAGATATCTTGAATCTGGCCCTGGAGGCGTGCGGTACTTATGCTATGCTGGTGCGCAAGAACCAGCTGCCGCTTCCGGAAGGCGATATTCTGAAGAAATTTAAAAAATACGCACAGCGGTGCGGAAGTGTGGATGAAATATTTTACTATTTTTCCGATCTGGTTTCTCTGTCCCTGGAGTTCATGCTAAAAGAAAAGAAAGAGGAAAACATCCGGCCCATCCGGCTGGCGAAGCAGTACATACAACAAAATTTTATGAAGTCGATATCGCTTGAGGATGTGAGCAGTGTGGCAGGATTCAATGCCACTTATTTTAGCTCACTGTTCAAAAAGGAGACCGGCAGTAACTTTGTCGAGTATTTGTCGGAGATACGGATGAACCGGGCAAAGGATCTGCTGAAAGAGACGAATATGAGCATTGCCGCTGTCTGTGAAGCAGTGGGTTATAATGATTTGAAACATTTTACCAAAAGCTTTAAGAAGGCCACCGGCATCAAACCGGGAGAATATCGCAAATTGTATTCTTAGGAGATATCCATATGAAGAGGAAACAGACCCATTACCTGTCCTGCCGTATGAAAATCATGGTTGCCATCATGGCAGTGATTCTCCTGCTGATGCTCTGGACCCTGTCTGCCGCCGCGTTCCGGGACAGATCCTTTGTGATACCGTCAGTCCTTTCCTGGATCGGGTGCTTCGCGTTGGGATATGGCTGTGTGAAATGGCTGTACCGGCCTTACAAAGAAAATACAAAGGTATTGCATCTGTTTGTGACCGGATACCTGTTTGAGGGGGTTTTTAACCAGAGGGTGGATATCAATCCCGAGACGGCTCAGGCCATGGATAAGTTCCGGGATATGATTAAAACCAACGAACTGATCAGCGCCTCCAAAAAGCAGGCGCAGTATCTGGCTTTGCAGAATCAGATCAATCCGCATTTCCTGTACAACACCCTGGAGGGGATCCGTGGGGAGACGATGAAAGCCGGGCTGGAAAATGTGGCGAAAATGACGGAAGCGCTGGCAACGTTCTTTCAGTACACCATATCCAATGTGGAACATCTGGTAACGTTGGAAGATGAACTGAAAAATGTGCAGAACTACTACATTATCCAGCAGTACCGCTTCGGAGAGCGGCTGTCCCTTCAGATACGTGACCGTACTGAGGAGGAGGAAGAAGCCATGCAGTACCGGCTTCCGAAACTGACGCTTCAGCCTATCGTGGAGAACTCCATCTTCCATGGGATCGAGCGCAAGATCGGCAGGGGGAATCTGGAGATCGGGATCGAGACAACACCGAAGCGACTGATTATCACTGTGTCGGATGATGGGCTGGGGATAGAACGCAAGTCTTTGGACGAACTGAACGCCAAGTTGAGCAGCAGCTCCGTGGACACGGTGAAAGCGGATACGGACGCCAAGGGCGGAATCGCTATTGTCAATGTGAACAGCAGGATCAAGCTGCTGTTCGGGGAAGAATATGGTATTTGCATCTACAGTACCCAGAATATAGGCACGGATGTGGAGATCACACTTCCTCTGATTAAAAAAGATATGAAGGAAATCCTATGAGAGAAGAAATTCTGAGACTGGAGAATGTCACCCGGGTTGTGGATGATGTGGTTCTTCTGGACAAGCTGAACCTGCATATCTTTTGCGGTGAAATCATGGGTGTAGTCTGCCTGAACGGGTATGGGCAGGAGAGCTTAATCGAACTGATTGGTCAGAATCTGCCCATTCTCTACGGACGGATTTATTTTCATGAAGAGCTGGTCAACAACTATGCCCACAGTTCGAATACGCTGAACAAGGTCTATGTGATCGAAGATCCCACGAAGCTGGTCAAAGATCTGTCAGTGGCGGACAATGTATTCGTGCTGCGCAGAGGCTTTCGAAATTATGTGATCAAATCCCATGTGCTGAACCGGCAGTTAAAAATGCTTATGGATGAGCTGGGGATCCAGATTGACGGGAAAACCCAGGTGGAGGTGCTGTCCCCCTTTGAAAAATGCGTGGTGGAACTGTTAAAGGCGGTGACCATGGGCGTCAAACTGATAGTAGTGAGGGATATCAGTAATTTTATCAGTACGGCCGACCTGCCGAAATTCCAGAGGCTGATACGGATGTATGCAGCCCAGGGGGTTTCTTTTTTATATGTCTGTAACCATCATGAAGAGGCTTTTAAGATCTGTGATCGGATTTCCCTGATGGAAAACGGGAAAATACTGAGGGTTTTAGAGAGGGCAAATTTCCGGCGTGAATTGATTAAGCCGTACTATGACAACGCCTTTCACAGAGAAGAAATCCCTTACAAAGAGGGAAATGGCGTGCTGCGGTTCCAGGATGTGGTGACCAATAATATGGACGGACTAAGCTTCCAGATCGAAAAAGGGGAGTGTGTTATCCTTCTGGATATCAACCATACAGTGGCGGACGACATTGTCCGGGTGATGAACGGGGAAATGGATGTCATATCCGGAGAAGTCCGGCTGGAGGAAAAACCGTACCGGATAAAATCCTCCAGGGAGGCGCTGCGGGCGGGTATTGCCTTTATCGGACAATATCCCATACCGGGTATGCTGTTTGAAGATATGAGTTATATTGAAAATCTGTGTTTTCTTCTGAGTGAAAAGTCGAAGAGGATCTGGTTTGACAGGCGTGTCTTAAAAAGTGTAATCAGGGAATATGAACCGCTTATTGGACCGGATATCCATGCTAAAAATATCACGGAGCTAAGTCTGAGCTCTCTCTATAATCTCGTCTATTACCGGGTTCACGTCTATCACCCCAAAATCTTATTCTGTGTCCAGCCCTTTGCGGATGCGGATATGCCGCTGCGCTCGCAGATCATCCTGCTGCTTCAGCAGTTGAAAAAGAAAGGGATTGCGGTGGTAATCCTGGCGACCAGTTTTTCCGATTCGCTGATGGTGGCGGACCGGATGCTCCAGGTGGAAAATGGAAAATTAAGCCAGGAATTTGACCGGGCCCAGTTCCATCACTTCAGCCAGGACGCAACGGTTATCTGAACGATGAAATATGTGAATAGTACTAAAAATCATCTGAAGAAATTGTCTAATTTGTACATGAAGTACAAAAATATCTGAAAAAAAGCCCTACAATTCAAAAACCATCCCCCTTAACGGGCTTTAATCCGTTTGCTATACTGATATCACAGAACAAGAGAAAGTGTAAGGTCGGGTGATAGAAGGATGCAGGATTATATAGTTGAGATTAGCCATGTGAGTAAAACATTCCCCGGTGTAAAAGCGTTGGATGACGTTTCCTTTCATTTGCGTGCGGGAGAGGTTATGGCGCTGCTGGGTGAGAACGGCGCCGGAAAATCCACACTGATGAAGGTACTGAGCGGTGTGTATACAAGAGACTGCGGTGAAGTAAAGATATTCGGCAGGCCCCAGGGGGATCTGACGCCGAAGCTGGCCCAGGAGCTGGGAGTCGCTATCATTCACCAGGAGCTGAATATGTGTGCCCATCTGTCGGTGGCAGAGAACATCTTCCTGGGGCGGGAAGAGATACATACCGGCGTGCTGGCAAACCGCCAGATGTGCAAAAAGGCCCGGGAAGTGCTGGAACGTCTGAATATTGACATCGATCCGAATATGATCGTGGGGGACCTGCAGGTGTCCAAACAGCAGATGGTGGAGATCGCAAAAGCGCTTGCTACAAACGCCAGGATCCTGATTATGGATGAGCCTACATCTGCGCTGACCTCTAAGGAAATCGATGATTTATTTGTGATCATCCACAAGCTGAAAGAAGAAGGATGCGGGATTGTCTATATCTCCCACCGCCTGGAGGAATTGCAGCACATTGTGGACCGGGTCACCATTATGAGGGACGGTAAATATATCACGGAGATGAACTATGCGGATACGAGGCTGGAAGACATCATTTCCCTGATGGTCGGCCGTGAGATTAAGGAAAAGTTCCCCCGGGTACAGTGCAAACGGGGAAAGAAAATCTTCGAAGTCCGGGGATTGAATGCGGGTAAGATGGTCCGGGATGTAGATATAGAGCTGTACGAAGGTGAGATCGTAGGAGTCGCGGGATTGATGGGCGCGGGACGTACCGAAACGACAAGAGCCATCTTCGGGGTGGATCAAAAGGAGAGCGGTGAGATTATCCTGGATGGCAGCAAAGTGGATATACACAATCCCATGGATGCGATAAAGGCAGGCATCGTTCTTGCCCCCGAAGACCGGAAAAAAGACGGCCTGTGTACCAAGCTCAGTATCCGGGAAAACATCGCGCTTCCCAACCTGGATATTCTCTGCAACAAGGCTGGGGTGGTGAACCGGAGAAAAGAGCGGACCATGACGGAAAAAGCGGTGGTGGATCTGAAGATCAAGCTGCCCAATGCCGAGGTAAACGCGGCGACGCTTTCCGGAGGGAATCAGCAGAAGGTAGTGGTGGCCAAGTGGCTGGCCAGAAATTCCAGAGTAGTTATTTTCGATGAGCCGACTAGAGGAATTGACGTAGCGGCAAAGGTTGAAATTTATAATCTGATGAATCAGCTGAAGCAGCAGGGAATTGGTGTTCTGTTTGTATCCTCGGAGATGCCGGAGGTTATGGGGATCAGCGACCGCATTATTGTCATGTGTGACGGGCGGGTAACCGGTGAACTGAACCGGGAGGAAGCGACCCAGGACCTGATTCTGAAGTTTGCGACCAGATTTGATAATAAATTAGACAATCACGCTGCGGTAAATAATTAGAGGAGCTAAGGAGATAAAAACAATGGAAAAGAAAGAAAAGAATAATTTTTTTAAAAGCTTTATGGCCATCCGCGGAATCGGGCAGGTCATTACGGTTACCGTCGGTCTGATTGTATTGTGTATTGTATTCGGCATTATGAGCCCCACCTTTTTCTCGGGAAGAAACGTAACCAATCTTCTGCGTCAGGTGGCTCCGATCCTGCTGGTAGGCATCGGACAGTCCTATGTGCTGATTACGGGAAATATCGACCTGTCTATTGGGTCCGTGATCGGAATGAGCACTATGACCTCCGCCACCTTGATGACCAGAGGGGTAAATCCCTGGGTCGCGGTAGTGATTACGATGGCAGCCTGTCTGGTGGTAGGTGTCGTCAACGGTACGTTGGTGGCAAAATTCAATCTGCCGCCCTTCATTGCCACCCTGGGTACCATGACAGTGGCCCGGGGTATTGCCCAGATTGTAAATAATAATTATAACACGGACGCCATCGGCGATGCCGCGCAGGGATTCCGGGATTTCTTCTATTACGGGAAAACCTTAGGAATATACAATCCGGTTTGGATCGCTATTATACTGTTCCTGATCTTTAACTTTATACTCAGCAGAACCAGGACCGGACGTCATACATACGCGGTCGGAAGCAATATAGAGGCAGCCAAGCTGTCCGGTGTCAATGTGTTCGGCACCGTGTTAAAGGTATATCTGGTCAGTTCCTTCTGCGCCTGTGTGGTCGGTCTGATTACCTGTGCCACTGCCGGGATGGGAACCATGGATGCCGGAAATATGTACGAAATGTATGCAGTTGCGGCTTCGGTTATCGGGGGTGTGTCTACCCTGGGCGGACAGGGACTGCTGTTCGGTACCGTGATCGGCGCTTCCATCTGGGGCGTACTGCAAAACGGGCTTCAATTTGTGGGAGCACCGGTCGGTATGAGAAATGTAGTGATCGGTATTATAGTCATTGTTTCGGTATTGCTGGATGTCATTATACGCACGGGAAGGAAACCGAGAAAAAAGGCAAATTAAAAAAGCCAGGTAGTTTCAGGGGATTTGCAGGATGACTCATGGGATGATTAAAGCACAGGATGCTTTGATTATAAAATTGAAAAGGGAGGTTTCAAATATGAAACGAAAAGTATTATCCGTACTGTTATGTGCAGGAATGATCGCGACTATGCTTGCGGGCTGCGGCCAGAAGAATGAGGAGGCTGCTGCGCCTGCGGCTGACGATTCCACTGCAAAGGAAAGCCCGGCGGCTGACGCAGCGGCCAGTGATGATGCCGCAGCTCCTGCCGCGGATTCCGGAGAAAAAGTAAAAGTAATTCTGATCACCATGGACAGCTCCGACCAGCACTGGGTATCGGTTGACAAAGGGGCAAAAGAAGAAGCGGAAGTTCTTGGCAACGTGGACTATAAGTGGATGGCTCCCGATAAAAAGGACGATGCGCAGCAGATCGAGCGTGTTAATAACGCGGTAGCGGACGGAGCGGATGCAATCATGATCGCCGCCAACGGACCAGACGCCATCACCGCGGTTCTGGAAGATGCAAAGTCCCAGGGCGTGAAGATCATATATGTGGACTCTCCGGCTAACACAGAAGCGGAAGCAACGTTCTCTACAGACAACAAAGCTGCCGGCAAGACCGCAGGAGAAGAGATGTTAAAAGCATTGGAAGCAGCAGGCAAGAAAGACGGCAAGATCGGTATCGTGAACATCAGCGCCTCCACGGATTCTACCGCCAACCGGGAAGCTGGATTCAGGGAAGCCTTCGAAGGTTCCGCTTATGAAATCCTTGAGACCCAGTACGGCGAGGGTGACGCCGCAAAATCCCAGGATATCGCAGACAACTATATCACAGACGGCTGTGTAGGTATCTTCGGATGCAACGAGGGCGCGACTGTAGGTGTCGGCAATGCCATCAAAGGAGCAGGCGGCGGTGTGATTGGTGTTGGTTTTGATAAATCCGACGCGATTCTCGGCTTAATCAAAGATGGTTCCCTGGTAGCCTGCATGGCTCAGAATCCTGATGTAATGGGTAAAATGGGTATGGACGCGGCAGTTGCAGCCGTAAAAGGCGAGCCGATAGCAGAAACACAGGTAGATACCGGCGTTTCCGTACTGACCAAAGACACGATCCAGTAGGGAATGATTAGCTGAAAGCAGATTATACAGAGAGCGGTATCAGGCAGCGCGGCTAACTGGGAGGGGCCTGTCCCCTCCCAATTGGCTGTGAATAGTAACGAATTTCTTAGAAAATTTAAGAAATTTGGAAAAAATACTTGCATTTTAAAAAGCTTTCAGATATAATAACTCTTGCGTTGTGAATATTCGCGCTGCTAGCTCATTTGGTAGAGCACCTGACTCTTAATCAGGGTGTGCAGGGTTCGAGCCCCTGGCGGCGCATCTGGGTACTGTTTTTGTAGACATAGAGCTACGGGGACGGTACTTTTTTCATGTTCTGAAACTGCCGGTTTTGAAAAAATCAGTTTTCCCGGAGGAACACTTTATCCAGGTGCGATATGTTCATTTTAGAGACTATAATCTGGTTCGCATGATGAAGATAAATCCGGGTGGTTTCGATATCTTCATGACCCATTAAAAGCACTTTCTCAATAAACAGCCTGAATGAATTTTCCTCTGAATAAAGATATGTATATGCCTCAGCCATTAGATAACCTTTTGTTCTGATATCTTCTGGCAGAATTTCGCCCAGTCACATATGCCGCTAAAGCATCGCTTCGTCCCCACTTACCGTCATAATATGAATAGCCACCTTTTTCAATTTGTACATTTGTTCTCCTCAATAGATTAGCAAGGTCATATTTATTCTCTTTTTTCAGCATCACGATAATGCCTTTCAGAAATTTGTCATTTGAGAACGGCAACTCATATGAATAATCGCTCATGGTCATTTATCTCCTATTCTTGATGGACTTTCAATCCAACTATATGTTTCGCCTTTGAATCTCTTATAAAATTCATCTCTATTATCATAGTGATGCCCCACTAAATTAGGTCGGATATCATCTCTTACCGATAGGATTAATTCTTTCTCTGCCTCATTATCCACCAAGGCCATCATAGCAAGAACATAACCTGCATATAAACCATCCAAATATCCATCTTGATGGAAATTTGCAATCAAAAGTTCATCTGGAAGTCCATTATACCCTTTGGGAACGAGTCCTTTTTTATACAGTTCTCTTGACCATACTTCTGCTATCTCATCCACTGTTTCAGGCTTGTCTACTATCTCTTTTATTTTCTTCTCTATTTTCTCCGGCAATTCAGGAATTTTAGCTTTTAAAGACTGAGAAAATGTTGTTATTACCATTTTCATGATAGCCTTCATTTCTTCATTGACTGCTAATTTAACATCGTCGGCTACGTTTTCGCCAAGATGTACAGTATTCTTCTTTTCGGCCATATTCTTATACCTCACATTTCTATTTTGCGTAATGATATTATTCCGGTTCAGGTAAACCAAAGTCTTTGTCCGTACATTTTCTTATAATCTGCTTTGTTTTTTCTACGGGTAGCGGAGTAGCATCCTCAGCAAAATACTCAATGTCAACTACTTTTACGATTGCTTCGTGATTATCTTTTCCTGCAGGGGCTATGACATAATCATCAACCTCGATGCTGTCATCCTCCGTTAAATAATAGTAGGATTTCTGTCCTTCATCGAAGATTACACTGCAAAAAATATAATCTGTAGTACGGCGCTTTGCTTTGCCATACACAGATGGATCAAGTATTTCTCCCAAACCGTAAAAACGGATGAAGTCATATACTGTATCTGCAAATTTCTCGAAATCATCCAACAGGCTCTCTATGCCGCCTTCAATTTCATACTTTCGAGAAACCTTACATCCCATGCCAATATTCTGAATATGCTCAAGTCTTTCTGTTTCCCTGTCAATAATCAGTTGCCCTATATAATCCTAAGTTACAAACTCCCATGTAGCACCTTCCAAAACTTCCTTTGGTTTGATTTTCGTCAGCCTGCGATAATCCAGTACTATTCGGTTAATCATATTGGGGTTATTATTGCCATCTTGACAGCCTTTCCGTAGACACGCCCAAAGGCATGACCGCAGTCCATCTCAAAACCGAGTGCAGTACAATCATCTGTCATATAATGGTCAGAAAGTTCTATGTAATTTATTTTCTGGTCTCTGAATTTATCCATCCACTTCACAGCGAACTCATGTATCTGATTCATATCAGCCACTGTGGTCACCTCCAGTCATCTCATTAATTCTTGCCTTTTCTTTTAAGAGTCCCGCATCAGCCGCTTCAAAACCTCCATAATTTGCTCGTAAGATACATCTTGAGCATACACAAATTTTTTCTGATATTTTGTCCACGTATCCTGCAATTCTTCACTGCTGGCTATTAGTGTAATTATTGCTTTTGTATCTGCAATATTTTCTGTGCTTCCTCTATGTACTGCCGTAGCTGCAAGTGCTTCTTGGAACACCTTCTTATCGTACTTTTGCGTCGTACCAAGAATGTAAATATCATAATAATCTCTCGGTCTTGTACTGAAAATGCCACGACTCAGAATCGTTTCCACCTTCTCAGCCATTACTGTTTCAATATTATAACCCCAAAGTTTAATGCGAACGTTATCATCAAAAATCCCGCCAAATTCATACTGCACAGCAGACGGGGTTATCACATCGCCTGTAGACACATCTATTGAAAGCAGAGTAACTATCGTATCATAGACTGCATTGAGTCTCACACAAAATCCACCGTATCTGTCATCCTTGCGAATCGGTGCGATGGATACCATTTCAAAAGCCACATCATCTCCAAGGCTGATACTGCATATGCTCTTTACTGCTTCCACAACTTTTTCTTCCGTCAGTGGCAGATTTTTTAATGTGGTGTCCAAATCCATCGTAGATCTGGTATCTAATCCCACAATGGCCGCAATCAGCATTCCACCCTTTATTATGAATTTTTCGCTGTACTCCGATTTTGACATTCTTGCCAAGAACCGCTCGAACATATAATTCTGGAGGACTAACTGTGCAGCGATATTGCTGCTCTTAGCATAATTTTTTATTTTTGCTTTCATGCTCATCGCCTTTGAACTCATAACAACACCTCCAGATATTTTTTCAATTCTTTTCCCACTTTGAACTGTTTTGCATACACAGACAGAAGATTCAAATGTTTTTTATCATATATGGCATAATTCTTAATAGCGCTGATCACTGTTTCTTCATCACAGCGGTTACGACATCTCAAAAAATCACAAATTGTTCTTTCAATATTATAACATCTGACTGTGTTTCCAAATGTAGTGCTTTTTTCTATGATTCCGATATCATGCAGTTCTGGTTTCACATAAAAGCAAAGGCATTCGCCTTTTAGTGAATTTGGCAGTGCTGCATTGCTTGGAATTGTAACTGTATGCATAAAGGGTGTTCGTTCTGACAATTCATTTAGGAACAGTGCGGTGTCATGTGAAAAAACAATTTTATCAGAACGCAGCATCAATGTGTACATATCATCATGCACAGCAGTTGGAAGTGTATAAACACCATGTCTGCATCGTTCCAACAGTCCTTCTTTTACGTAATTCGTCAGCAGTTGTTTTGAATATCCTAATGAAAGAACTTGAGATGTGGTTATCATATTATTATTCTTTTTGATTTCATCATAAATCGTCTGGTTGATATTCATCCTTCCACCTCCATTGTTGACTTTTGAATGATATTTTATCAAATATCAATTCAAAAGTCAATATGCGTGAGTTGACTTTTAAATAGATATAAGTTATTTTTTCGATTCAAAAGCAAAACACCCTGCATTTCTGCAAGGTGCTGTTTATTCGCATTCGCTTATCTTTCCACATCCACGCTCGTACCAGATTTAAACTCAACCGTGAATATGGCTTCCTGTAAAGATATCATTGATGTCAGAAACCAGCCCGGAATCCTCCGGCTTTTGCCTGGTTTCATAATAATAGATGCTTCTGTTTACTTTTAGGACACGGCACATTGCTGATACAGAGTGTTTGTGAGCGTTCGCACGAATCACATTTACTTTCGTCCTAAGATCAGCGCCGCTTGTTTTAAAATGTCGTTCTCCATCCGAAGCTGCTGATTTTCTTTTTTCAGTTTCAGCAGTTCCTCCTGTTCGGGAGTACGATTATCTTTCTCATGGAACGAGTCGGAATTTTCAGCCTGTTTCAGCCATTTGTCAAATAGGGATGTGGCAGCATATCATATTCACCGCAAATATCGCATCTGCGCTTACCCGAATGCTACAGATCAATCAACTGATTTTTAAATTCATCAGTATACTTACGTGGTTTTCTTCTTTGCTTTGGTTCGCTCATAATCACTTACTCCTTTAATAATGATATTATTTTATATGACCTTAAAATAATTGTCCAGTTTATTGCAGCCTATCCACACCCCATCCTCAAGTGGACAGATGACACAGCCTTACTTTTGCTCGTGCTGTGGATCGCAGGTTAGAACGGCAGCTTCCGGAATTTTCCCGGGGACATTCCCTCGTTTTTGTGGAAACAGGAGACGAAGTTCGATTCACTTTTAAATCCGGTGGTAAACCCAACCTCCCTGATTGTCATCGCAGTATTCTTCAAAAGCCTCTTCGCACGGTCCAGCCGGTAGTGCATCAGATATTCATAAGGCGAATAGCCGGTTTCCTTTTTGAACATCCGTGAGAAATAGAAGATACTCAGGTTCACGGTGCCGGCCAGGGTTTTCACGTCCAGGTCCTCCCTATAGTGCTCTTTGATATAATCCAGTATTTGCTGGATCATCTGCCGGTCCTGGCCGGAGTCGGCCGTCGAACCGGACATCTGGAAGGGAAGGCCCAGCAGAGTGTGAAGCAGAAGGGAAATTTCGCTCTCAGTCAGAATCTTCTCCTTGCGGTAATGGAAAACCAGGCGGCGGAAAGCCTCATCGTAAGGTCCGATATCCGCCGGCCGTAATATGGTTCCGCAGGAATGTAATATTTCCCGGTAAAAATCCCCGGAAGTATTGCCGTCAAAATGAATAAAACGAAACCGGACGTCCCGCTTCGTATAATACTCATGATGCTGGTAACAGTTGATCCAAATAAGATCCCCTTGTTCCGCAGTTTCATAGCGTTTCTCTCCGGGCAGCTTAATGGTCAGGCTCCCGTCTAAGATCTGGATTAACAGATAACTGTTATAACTGTCCCTGTTTACATGGTAGGGCACTTTACAGCTGAATTCCCCGCAGCAGATTCCATAAAAAAATAACTTTTTCGCTATTCCGCTGGGTGTACTGAAATAATAATCCGAGCAGTCTAAAACTCCTGGTTCCAGGCATTTCATGGGTACACCTCCAGATAATATTAATTTGTATGATTAATAGAGCAAGATTTCGAAATAAGTGGGCAGGTTAAAGGAATGTAATTTCTCTGTTCTTCTTATATAATTGCATTATATCAAGGATTAAACCAAGTTTGCAAGGAGGAATCACAATGGATGTAATGGAGGGAAAAGTTCAGGTATGGGAGCAGGATATTGAAATTCCAACCTATGAAGTAGGGAAACCGGACAAGAATCCCATGTTTCTGGAAAAAAGAGTGTATCAGGGAAGTTCCGGTAAGGTATATCCCCACAGTGTCATCGACAAAATTTACGATGAGAAAGTAAATAAGACCTACCATGCGATTTATCTGGAAAATAAATATCTGAAAATAATGGTTCTGCCGGAACTGGGCGGAAGAATCCAGAGGGCCACGGACAAGACCAACCATTATGATTTTGTGTACTATAACCATGTAATCAAACCGGCACTGGTAGGGCTGACCGGGCCGTGGATCTCCGGCGGGATTGAATTCAACTGGCCGCAGCATCACAGGCCCAGTACGTTTGACCCTGTGGACTTCCGGATTATGGAAAATTCCGACGGCAGCTGCACGGTTCTGGTGGGAGAGATTGAAAATATGTTCCGCACAAAGGGGATGGCGGCGTTTACCTTATATCCCGACAAGGCGTATCTGGAGATTTCCGCACAGTTATATAACCGTACCAACCGGCCGCAGACGTTTCTGTGGTGGGCGAATCCGGCTGTACCGGTCAATGATCACACCCAGTCCATTTTCCCGCCGGATGTCCACGCGGTGATGGACCACGGGAAAAGAGATGTGTCTAATTTCCCCATCGCAACCGGTGTATACTATAAAATGGACTACTCGGAAGGCGTAGACATTTCCAGGTATAAAAATATTCCGGTGCCTACTTCCTATATGGCGGACCATTCTGATTATGATTTTGTAGGCGGCTATGACTATAATGAGAAGGCGGGGATTCTGCATGTGGCCGACCACCATGTGGCTCCGGGAAAGAAGCAGTGGACCTGGGGATGCGGAGAGTTCGGCAAGGCCTGGGACCGGAATCTGACGGACGAAGACGGTCCCTACGTGGAGCTGATGACGGGGTGCTATACGGATAATCAGCCGGACTTTACCTGGATGGCGCCCTATGAAGAAAAGGTATTTACACAGTATTTCATGCCGTATAAAGGCGTGGGTCAGATTAAAAACGCGACCGTTCACGCGGCTGTCGGCCTGGAAGCGGAAGAAGACGGAATTACCATAAGAGCATATGTGACGGGAGAATATCCGAAGGCTGAGATCCGGTTGACGGGGGATGAGGAAATTCTCTTCAGCAAAGTACTGGATCTATCGCCGGAGCAGGCGTTTGAGGCAAGGATAGAGACCGGCGGGGACAGCGATCGGGATGAGACCCGCCTGGAAGTATCGGTTCGGGATCAGGATGGAACTATACTGGTTGCCTACAGGCCGGAAAAACAGACGATTCATAAGACACCCGACCCGGCCAGCCCGGTACCGCTGCCTGCGGAAGTGAAAACCAATGAAGATCTCTATCTCTACGGCCTGCATCTGGAACAATACCGGCATGCGACTTATGAGCCTGCGGACTATTATCTGGAGGGGCTTCGCAGAGATCCAACCGATTCCCGCATCAATACTGCTTATGGAAAGCTGCTGATGTCCCGAGGACGGTTTGCGCAAAGTATTCCTTTTTTTGAGGCGGCGATCGGAAAACTGACGCGGTCCAATCCGAATCCCTATGACGGGGAAGCCTATTTCCAGCTGGGCCTGGCGCTGCGGTACGTGGGAAAAGATTCAGAGGCTTACGACCGTTTTTATAAAGCGGCCTGGAGTGCTGCATGGCAGGATGCTGCTTTTTACCAGATGGCCTGTATCTGTATGGCGAAGGATGAACTGGATACCGCAATGTCCCATATTGAGAGATCTTTGGTGAGGAACTATCACAATATGAAGGCTAGAAATTTAAAAGCTTCTATTTTAAGGAAATTAGAAAATTGGGAAGCGTGCGGTAATCTGCTGAAAGAAAATATAAAGATCGATCCGCTGGATCTTGGGACTATCTATGAAGAAGCCCTGTTAAAAGAGGGACGCCAAAAAGAAGGACGCAAAAAAGAAGGCGGCCAGTGCGGCGAAGATATGCTGCAAGAGCTGATCCGAAGGCTTCGCGGCAACTTCAACACGGCGATCGAACTGGCTATCGATAAAATAGAGGCGGGACTGTTCCAGGAAGCGGCAGAATTGCTAGAGGTGTTTATCGCCGGTGAAGTGCAGAAGGGGAAAAAGGAAGATGAGATCTACCCGTTAGTGTATTACTATTTAGCGGACTGCTATAGGAAGCTGAACCAACCCAAAATGCAGGAGACAGCGCTTAGGCAGGCGGCTTCGGCAGACAGCAGTTATTGCTTTCCGCACCGGCTGGAGGATATCGGCATCCTATCGGCGGCGATTACCAAAAACCCCGGGGATTCCCGCGCTTCGTATTATTTGGGGAACTTATGGTATGACAAAAAGCAGTACAGCGAAGCCGTCAGCTGCTTTGAACGGTCCGCTGCGGTCTGTGATGACTTTGCTACCGTTCACAGGAACCTGGCATTGGCCTACTATAATAAATATCATGACACAAAAAGAGCAAGAACAGAACTGGAGAAAGCGTTCCAACTGGACACCACGGACGCCAGAGTCTTCATGGAGCTGGATCAACTGCGCAAAAAGACCGGTATGTCCAAAGACGACCGGTTGAATGAACTGCAGAACCATATGGAATTAGTGGAGAACAGAGATGACCTGTATCTGGAGTACGTAACCCTTCTGAACACCTGCGGCCGGTTCGAAGAGGCGCTGCAGTACATAAGCCGCAGAAACTTCCACCCTTGGGAGGGCGGCGAAGGTAAGGTGCCCGCACAGTATCTGTTCAGCCTGGTGGAGATCGGCAGGAAGTATCTGAGCCAGGAGAAATTTGAAGAAGCGGTAAAAATTCTGGAGCAGGCTGCCGGTTCCTATCCGTTTCATCTGGGGGAAGGCAAACTGGCAGGTGCGCAGGAGAACAATATTTACTATTATCTGGGATGCGCATACGAGGGAGCGAATCAGCCGGACAAAGCGGCTGCCTGCTACGAAAGGGCTTCGGTGGGGATCAGTGAGCCTGCCGGTATGATGTATTACAATGACCAGCCGCCGGAAATGATCTTCTACCAGGGGATGGCCCTTCGCAAGCTCGGCAGGGAAAAGGAAGCCAGAAGCAGATTCCACAAACTGTTTAATTATGGGCAGAAACACATATTTGACGATGTCAAAATAGACTATTTTGCCGTCAGCCTTCCGGATCTTCAGATCTTTGATGAAGACCTGAACCGGAAAAATGAAATCCACTGCCGGTTCCTGATGGGGCTTGGATTGTTGGGTCTGGGTCAGGTACAGGAGGCCGGTGTGGAATTTGAAAAAGTGCTGGCGCTGGATGGCATGCATGTGGGAGCGTTGATGCACAGCTGCTGGTCATAATATATATTACGAATAGGGACATGTCCAGTTCAGTTTGGGACATGTCCAATTCGGTTTGGGACATGTCCAATTCAGTTTAGAGGCATGTCCTTTTTGGATAAATTAAATTTATGTTGTAAAAACAACAGACTTATAAAGGATTATAGATTAAGATGAACCCATAAAGACAAAGGATACCGCTTATAAGCGGGAAGAACCTGATACAAAGTAAATTCAAATTCGGGAGGTTACAAATATGATCAGAAAAATAATTCATATCGATGAGAAAAAATGCAATGGCTGCGGCCTGTGTGCAGACGCCTGCCATGAAGGCGCGATCGGGATGGTGGACGGCAAGGCAAAGCTGCTCCGGGATGACTACTGCGACGGCCTGGGGGATTGCCTGCCGGTCTGTCCCACCGGCGCCATTACCTTTGAGGAAAGGGAAGCTGCCGAGTATGATCGGGAAGCGGTGGAAACAAACATGAAGGAAGCGAAACGGAAGAAAACGGCCCCAGAACTAACCGGCTGCCCCGGTTCCAGAGCCAGACAGCTGTCAAAGCGGGAAGAAAGTCCAGCAGCGAAGGAAACGGCAAAAGCAGCAGGCAGGGTACAGCCGGAAACTGAGCTCAGACAGTGGCCGGTTCAGATACAACTGGCGCCCGTACAGGCTCCGTATTTTGACCAGGCACATCTGCTGGTCGCTGCGGACTGTTCGGCTTACGCTTATGGTAATTTCCACAGTGAGTTCATGCGGGGGAAGATCACCCTGATCGGATGCCCGAAGCTGGATCCCGTGGATTACAGCGAAAAGCTCACGCAGATCATAAAATTAAATGAAATAAAAAGCGTCACGGTCGTAAGGATGGAGGTCCCCTGCTGCGGCGGAATCGAGCAGGCAGTAAAAAAAGCGCTGCAGGACAGCGGCCGGTTTATCCCATGGAGTATCATCACCTTGTCCGTGGACGGAAATATTCTGGAAGGATAGAGAACAGGTAAGGATAGAGAACAGGCAATGGTAACCCATCATAAGCAGAAATAGAGGAGGATAAAAAATGGATCAGAAAATGTTTTGCTACCAATGTGAACAGACGGCCGGGTGTGCAGGCTGCACAGGAAATGCCGGTGTCTGTGGGAAAAAAGCCGATACCGCCCATCTGCAGGATGAACTGACAGGGGCGCTGATCGGCCTGGCCAGGGCGGCGGACGGAAACCATCCGACCGGCACGACACACCGGGCCATGATTGAGGGACTCTTTACGACAGTGACCAATGTTAGTTTTGACAACGAAGCGCTGCAAAGGCAGATCAGGATCGTCCATCAGGAAAAAGAAGCGCTGATCCCGCGCTGCGGAAGCTGCGAATCCCGCTGCGGCCGGAATGAAGATTATGACATGAGGATGCTCTGGACGGATCAGGAAGACGTACGGTCCTTAAAATCCCTGATTCTGTTCGGCCTGCGGGGGATGGCCGCATATGCCTATCACGCGCTGGTGCTGGGATATATGGACGAAGAGGTGAACCAGTTTTTCTATCAGGGGCTTTTCGCGGTGGGAGAGGACTGGAGTATGGAAGAACTCCTGCCGGTCGTGTTGAAAACAGGGGAAATAAATCTGAAGTGCATGGCGCTGCTGGATGAGGCAAACACAAAGACTTATGGGGTTCCAAAACCCACAGTGGTACCGCTGACCGTAGAAAAAGGCCCCTTCATCGTGATCTCAGGCCACGATCTTAAGGACTTAAAGCTGCTTTTAGAGCAGACGAAAGATAAGGGAATCAATATATACACCCATGGAGAAATGCTGCCGGCCCATGCGTATCCGGAACTTAAGGCCTATCCTCATCTGAAGGGAAATTTCGGAACCGCATGGCAGAATCAGCAGAAGGAATTCGCGGATCTGCCGGCTCCGGTGTTATTTACTACCAACTGTCTGATGCCGCCAAAAGAAAGTTACGCAGACCGGGTATTTACCACCGAAGTGGTCGCTTACCCCGGGATTCTGCATATAGGGGAGGATAAGGATTTTACCCCGGTGATCAAAAAAGCGCTGGCTCTGGGCGGGTTTCGGGAGGATACGGTCTTTCGCGGCATAAACGGAGGCACCCAGGTGACTACCGGTTTCGGCCACGGAACGATTCTGAGCGTGGCGGACCAGGTTGTGGAGGCCGTGAAATCGGGAGCCATCCGGCACTTCTTCCTGGTAGCAGGATGTGACGGAGCCCGCCCCGGCAGGAACTATTATACCGAGTTCGTGAAACAGGCCCCGCCGGACACAGTCATACTGACCCTGGCCTGCGGGAAATACCGCTTCCACGATCTGGATCTTGGCTGCATCAAAGGTCTGCCGCGGCTGATGGATATGGGGCAGTGTAATGATGCCTATAGCGCGATCCGCGTCGCGGCAGCGCTGTCAGAAGCCTTCGGATGTGAAGTCAATGACCTGCCATTGTCCATGGTTTTATCCTGGTATGAACAGAAGGCCGTATGTATTCTGCTGACCCTGCTCCACCTGGGCATTAAAAACATTCGCCTTGGCCCGACGCTTCCTGCCTTTATCTCTGAAAATGTATTGAATTATCTGGTTGAAAATTACGGAATCGCACCAATTACCACTCCGGAGGCAGACTTAAAGCAATTGTTGGGAGAAGCATAAATGCGGGGGCGTACTTAAAAGAGGAATCCCATAACCGTAGAAAATTAAAAGCAGATATGGTACAATGCGGCGGAGGGATCAGATAAGGAAGATGGTGTAAAAGGAAAACCGTCTGAAAAAAGGAGGGGCCGGTATCTAGCAGATACCGGCTCTATGAAAAAGAAGTTTTATATGAAAAGGTTATTGCCTTGTTTGATTATTAATATACAGGACAGCTGTGAAAAACGTGTGAATGAATTGTCAACAGTTTGTGAAGAAAATTCAAAAATATTATGAGCAAAATCTGACGAGTTCTTAAGAATCGGAAGAAATCCTTAAGACGGTCTGTATAAAATTGACAACCGTCCGGATAGAGGCTAGACTATTAGGAAACATCAAAAAGAGGAGACGTACCGGAAAAGTTGAACAAAAAGATGTTCAACCATACCTGAATGTATGAGCTTCCCATTCTGCCGGCCGCTTTTATCCATTTTTGGTCGGATTTCTCTTCTATCCTGTTTATCGGATAGCAGCCTGGATCAGCGGTATTTACAAATTAGTTACAGTTGGGCTTTATAATAAGATCAGGCCATGAGGGAGAATACAAAAATATTCTGCGCCATGGCCTGATCCGGTTTAGAGGGTTACCTGTTTATTGGTAAATAGCCGGTATAAAGCTGATTACCGGCTGCCTTTTAAATAAGATAAAAAAGATTGATTAAAGCAATCCAGTTCATCATAGAATATACCATGGCCGCTATTATGGAAGGTAAACAGAGTGGAATCAGCGATGCGTTCCTGCTGCTGCAGGGCCAGGGAGTAAGGGACGACCTGATCCCGGGTGCCATGGAAGATACCGGTCGGTACTTTAATGCGGCTCAGATCTTCCCGCAGGTCTTCATCCCGCAAGGCGTATCCCGTCTGAACCGTAGCAATCCCGGAGGCGCTTAAAGACAGGTCAGCGAACCACTTTTTGATGGATTCGCTGTGCGGTGAATACAGCAGCATCTGGCTGAAATTATCACTGAGCTGAGCCCGGTCGGTTTCAGCCAGGCAGATCAGACGGTTTACTTCCGAAAAGGTTTCCCCATAAGGGAAATCTGCTGTCTGGGTGAAGCGGGGGGCAGCGGTAGCCAGCAGGCATAATTTTTTCACGCCATGCCCCTGATAGCGTCCCATATAACGGCTGACGATGGCACCGCCCATGGAGAAACCGACGAGGGTAAACGAGCGGAGGTTTAGCTTGCAGACAACCGTATAGATATCATCGGCCATCCGGTTATAATCATATGGGCAGGCGGGGGCATCCGAATTGCCGAACCCCCGCAGATCCATGGTGATAACCCGGTAACCGGCGCACAGCAGCATACTTTTCTGATATTCATACATCTTTTCGTTTAAGGGCCAGCCGTGTATCAGGAGAATAGCTTTATCGGAACCGGGATTCAGATCATAGACGGCTATTTTAACATGGTCGCTGGTGGTGATATAATACATTAGAAAACTCCTTTTATTTCTAATATATGAAAGGCAGCTGTTTTTGTTTAGGGTAAATTCCAGTAATTGTAACTATAATTTAATATTATTTAAACCAAAAGAAATATATATTATGTTATGATTATGTTAGTTTATTGTTGTATTTTATCAGATAAAGGGGCAGACCTTATGAAGCAGGTATTGGCAAACGGAATTCGGATTATGTCAACTGTAGCCGTGGTTGCCTGTGTGGTATGGTTTGGATTAATGATTCTATCATATCAGCAGGAATTGCGGGCAGGGATTACAGACATGGCCGGTATACATAAATTAGACGAGCTGGCAGCCAGGGATGTGGCTGTGGTGGAAAGTACGATTCAGAACAGCAGGGTGGCTTCCGGGCAGCAGCCTGAAGCGGCGGAAACGTCGGCGGAAACGGAGCCGCTGGGGGATATGAAGACACGGTTTGCCAGTTCTGTGGTGATGGGTGATTCGATCACTAAGGCGCTGGAGGATTATGAATTCCTGGACAGCACCAGCGTAGTGGCGAAAAACGGGATTAACCTGCCCCACGTCCAGCCGGAACTGGAGCAGGCTGTTGCGCTGAACCCGAAGAACATCTTCATGTCATACGGGATGAATGACCTTGAATACCTGTGGGGAAATCCCCAGAAGTTCGTAGAACTATACGAGAACGCGGTCCGCACTCTCCAGCAGAGCCTGCCGGATACGAAGATTTACATAAACGGTATCCTGCCGATTCAGCAAAAGGCAATCGATAAGAAACCTCTGTATGGCAATGTGGACGCATATAATCAGGCTTTGATGGAAATGTGTACACGCCTGGGGATCCCCTTTATTGACAACAGTGAGTTGATGCAGCAGGAGGATATCTATCAGGAGGACGGAATTCATCCCAAGCCTCACTATTACCCCAAATGGCTGGAAAATATGGCATCGAAAGCAGGAATCTGAGATATGAAATATCTTTATAATATTATAAAAATCGGGTTGGTGCTGATTCTGGCCCTGTTCATAACGGCCATGCTGCATTATAACGCATATAGCTCCAAACCGATACGGGAAGTGGAACAGAATATCTTACAGGCGGCCGATCTAAGTACTATGCAGGCGGCCGATGCCAGGACACTGAAAAGACTCTATGGGCTGGACAAGGGAACCTATGAGGAGTTTGTGCTGTACACCTCCACTGATAGTATGGATGTAAAAGAAATCCTGCTGGTCAAAACAGAAAATGATAGTCAGGCGGATGCTGTGGAACAGGCCATAACGAAGCGGATCGAGGCACAGAGACAGAACTTTGACGGTTATGGCGTGGAGCAGATGAAACTGATCGGAGACGCAGAAACTCTGGTCAAGGGAAACTATGTCTTCTTCGCGATCTCACCGGGCGCGGAGTCTATGAAGAAGGCGTTTCTGGATAGCCTGATCAGCGACAACAGTAAGAAAGAATGAGGAAGCAGGAATGATATTCAGCAGTGTCTTTTTTATTTTTACATTTTTGCCGGCCATGCTGCTGGTTTATTATATTGTCCCCAGAAAATTCAAGAATTTTGTATTGCTGGCCGGAAGCCTTATCTTCTACGCATGGGGAGAACCGGTCTATATTTTCCTGATGATCTTTTCCATCTGCTTTAACTATGTGTGCGGTATGGATATCCAGCGGTGCCGCGGCCGAAAGACGGCCGCCGCCGTTAACTTGGTCTTCGCGGTAGTGGTGAACCTTTTTATCCTGGGATTTTTCAAGTATTATGGGTTCGCTGTGGAAAATGTGAACGGGATTTTTGGTCTTCATATCCCGATCCAGGATCTGGCACTGCCGATCGGAATTTCCTTCTATACTTTTCAGACCATGTCCTATATCATTGATGTATACCGGGGTGTTGTGGACGCGCAGAAGAATATCGTTGACTTTGGACTCTATGTCTCCATGTTTCCCCAGCTGATCGCAGGACCGATCGTAAAATACAAGGATATCGCGGAGCAGCTGAAGGACAGAAGGGAATGCTTCAGCAAGTTCGGTTATGGAATATCCAGATTCCTGCAGGGACTGGCTAAGAAAGTCTTGATCGCCAACACGATCGGGAGTGTCTACCAGAGCATCACGAATCTGGGCCTGGAACAGCTTTCCGTTCTGAGCTCCTGGGTGGGGATTCTGGCCTTTACCTTTCAGATCTATTTTGACTTCAGCGGATATTCGGACATGGCCATCGGCTTAGGGCAGATGTTTGGCTTCGAATTTCAGGAGAACTTTAATCATCCTTATGTAGCCAGAGGGATCACGGATTTCTGGAGAAGATGGCATATCTCACTGAGCACCTGGTTTCGGGAGTATGTCTATATTCCTCTGGGAGGCAACCGGAAGGGGGTTCTGCGGACGATCCGCAATATTTTCGTTGTCTGGCTGCTGACCGGGCTCTGGCATGGGGCCAGTTGGAATTTTGTGGTCTGGGGCCTTTATTACGGCATTCTGCTGCTGATTGAAAAATTCGTTCTGCGGAAATTCCTGGATAAACTCCCGGCTGTTTTGATCCATGTGTATACGATGTTTTTTGTGGTGATCGGCTGGGTTTTGTTCGCAAGCCCGGATCTTCACTATGCCGGTCAGTATCTGGCCGCCATGTTTGGCCAAAACGGCGTGCCGCTGACCGATACCGCCGGTATCTACTATCTGCTCACCAATGCGGTGCTGTTTGCGCTGGCGGCAGTCTGCTCCACCAATGCAGTGCAGCGTCTGTTCCAATGGCTGATGTTTGAGGGCCGCAAAGGGCGTTCCAAAACGGCTGTGGTCCTGCATTTACTGATTTTTGTATTGTGTATCGCATTCCTTGTAACGGAAACCTATAATCCATTCCTTTATTTCAGATTCTGACATTGGAGTAAGACGATCTATGAAGCGAGAAAATCAACGTTTTTATAAATTACTGTTCATCAGTTTCCTTCTGGTACTGACAGCCATCACGGCAATAAACCTGTTTATTCCGGATCAGACCTATTCGGAAACGGAAAACCGTATGCTGACAGAACGTCCGGCCTTTACAGCCGCCGGGTTCCTGGACGGCAGGTATCCGAAGAAATATGAAAAGTACACGACAGACCAATTTGCATTCCGGTCTTTCTGGGTGGAGATCAAGACCACGGTAGACCGCCTGGTCGGCAAAAACTATTCCAACGGTGTCTATTACGGAGATCAGCAGTATCTGCTGGAAGATATCGCGGTTCCCGACCAGGACAGCCTTGTAAAAAAAATAAACGCGATGAACGCGTTCGCTGCCCGCTATCCCCAGATGCGTTCTGCGGTCATACTGGTTCCTGACGCCGCCAATGTGCTGCGGGATTATCTCCCGTCTTATGCCCCGGTTAAGGATCAGGATGCCTATATCGGACAGGTGCGGGATTCCCTGGCCCCGCCTCTTACCTTCGTGGATGTAAAGGAAGCACTGCAGCGGGATTCCGTGAACCCGATGTACTATAAGACGGATCACCACTGGACGACGCAGGGGGCCTACGACGCATTCCGGCAGCTGGCGCCTGTCCTGTCCCTGGATCCGGACGCGGTGGCTTACGACAGCTATCCGGTAACCAATGAATTCGTGGGGTCCCTGGCTTCCAAAAGCGGATATTATCTGAACAACGGGGATACGATCAGTGTGTTCCTGCCCCAAGTGCCTCTGGACTACGTGGTGACCTATGTGGAGGAGAAGCAGAAAACCGCTACGTTTTATGAGGAATCCAAACTGGAGAACAAGGATAAGTACGAGGTTTTCTTCGGAGGAAATCATCCGCTGGTGCAGATAGAGAGTACGGCGGATCCAAACAGAAGCCTGCTGGTGATCAAGGACTCTTATGCCAACTGTTTTGTACCGTTTCTGGCGCCGTATTTCGGGGAGATCACCATGCTGGATCCCAGGTACTATACGGGGAACATCGAGGAGCTGATGCAGTCCGGGAATTATTCGGATCTGTTATTCCTGTACAATGCGAATACCTTTTTCCAGGACAGCAGCCTGGAAACGGTGTTAAACCCGGAATAACATTATTTTGATTGAAAACTGCCGGCTTATGTGTTATTAATTAATGAAAGGGAGGTTGATGGGGTATGGGTATGGATACAGATCTGATACTGCCAAGAGAATCATTCCCGGAGATTATCGCCAATAAGCTGGAAGAGATGATTATAAACGGAAAATTTGTCATGGAGCAGAAGCTTCCGTCCGAACAGTCGCTGGCAGGTGACTTTGGCGTGAGCCGTCCTGTAATCAGGGAATCTATGAAAATTCTAAAAGAGCGTGGGCTGATCATTCAGAAAAACGGGGAAGGGACCTTTATCTGTGAGCCGGATTCTGAATTGGTAACCGATACGATTAACCGGATCATCCATCTGAGAAAGATTGATGTGGATGATATTTTCAGTGTCCGCATCAATCTGGAGACAATGGCTGCCGCCCAGGCAGCGATGAAGGCTTCTGATGAGGGTTTTGATGAACTTCAGAAGATTAACAACCATATGCGGGAATATATGCTGAACGTGGACAAGCGGGCACAGGATGATGTACTGTTTCACAGGAAAATCGCACAGTTAAGCGGGAATCTGCTGCTGGAGGTTTTCGTGGAATCTATGGCATCCCTGGTCACGCAGGTGGTAAAGTACACGCTGGATTACAAGGTAGGGAATGAAGAGGGGATCGACTACCACGACCGGATTATCGAGGTGCTGCGCACCAGGAATGTGCCGGAGGCAAAGAAAGTGATCCGCCTTCATCTGGAGAGTTCCCAGCGGAATTACATATTGGCGCTTTCCCACGAGGAAAACAGGCAGTGAATCGGAAGTTCAAATGTTGCATGATGCGCAGAATTGAAAGAGAGTGGAATGAGAGGGCGCTGCAGCCGGGTTTAAGTTGATAACCGGCTGCAGCGCCTTTTTGCGTTCCGGAGCATAGATAAAAAACACGAAAAACATCTCTAAAAAGCATTTAAATTTAGCAAAAATAGTCAATGGATATATTGACAAATAAAAACATTAATGGTAATATACACCTATCAAGCTGTAAGACAGCTAGAAAGGTAGACTGGTGATGAAGATGTACAGCAAACAAGCGGAGGAGAGTCGATATGAATAGTCTGAGAGAAAAGATCAAAAGCAAAGAGCCGGTTATCGGCACCCATGTATCTCTCAGTGATCCCAGTATCTGTGAAATACTGGGATGCCTGAATTTTGATTACATATGGGTGGATATGGAGCATACCTACATTGACTGCGAACAGTTATACATACATTTGAATGCGGCCAGGGCAGTGGGAGCCAGTGTGATCGTCCGTATTCCACAGAATGACTTTATTACGCTGAAACGTGTCATGGAGATGGGAGTGGACGGGGTCGTATTTCCGATGATCCGCACCGTGGCGGAGGCGGAGAAGGCTATAGACGGGACTTTCTATCCGCCCCGGGGCAGCAGGGGATTTGGACCTCGAAAACCTATTAAATACGGACTGGGCGATGTGAACGAATATATCGAAAACGGGTCCCTGGACATGTGCAGGTTTATCCAGATCGAGCATGTAGAAGCGGTAAAATGTGTGGAAAATCTGGCGGAGGTAGACGGGATCGACGGCTTTATCTTCGGGCCCTGTGACCTGGCCGGCTCCATCGGGCAGTTGTGCCATCCGTACGATGAGCCTACGGCCCGGCTCATGAAAGAGACCATTCAGAAGCTGAAAGCCCGCAACAAATATATCGGGGTTTCTACAGGGGACTTCCGGGAAGAAACGATCCGGTATTTCAGCGGTATGGGTATCCACATGATCTCGGCGGGAGCGGATACGGATTACCTTCTGTATGGGGCACAAAAAGCTCTTAGAAACCTTACCAAAGCACACAAATTACAGCAGGCATAATACGCAGACCGGAAAGGAGGGGATGTCTTGGGTAAGCATAAAGCTGCCGCGGTACACCATAATAAGCGAAAGCGGAAAGAATTTCTGGTAGCCCTGTTGTTTATCGCTCCGCTGGTACTGTTAACGGTTGCGGTTACGTTTATTCCGATCGGAACAGCGGTCAAATGGAGTCTGCATGATACCAACTATCTTACTCTTCAGGAATTCGTCGGGCTGGACAATTATAGGGAAATATTTGCCAATGGCAACGCGTGGAAAAGTATATGGAATTCTTTGTGGTATGTATTCGGTTCCCTGTTATTGGTATTTCCGGTGGGAATCGTCCTGGCTGTCCTTCTGAATCAGAAGCTGAAAGGGCAGGCGGTATTCCGGACCTTCATTATTATTCCCTGGGTTATCTCCCAGACCATAACGGCCATGTTATGGCGGTGGATTTATAACAGCAGTTACGGACTCTTGACCTATATCTTCCAGGAGCTATTCGGCACAAGAGTGGAATTCCTTACGGAAATACTTCCGGCCCGGCTCTCCGTGCTGGTGGCGAATTTCTGGAACACGGCCCCCATTGTAATTATTATGATGCTGGCGGCTCTGCAGGGGATATCCGCAGACCTGTACGAGGCGGCGAAGGTGGATGGAAGTAACGCTTGGCAGACCTTCAGGAAAATTACGCTGCCTCTGCTAAAACCCACGATTGCCATCACTTTGGTCATGCAGAGCATGGAATATTTCAACATGGTGACTCTGCTCAATACCATGACCGACGGCGGGCCGTTTAAGAGCACCATGACTCTGAGCGTCTATGCATACCGGGAAGGATTCATATACTGGCATGTGGGTACATCATCGGCTATCAGTATACTGATCCTGCTGTTAAATATGATTTTCAGTGTCCTGTACATCAAGCTGATGAGCAGCAAAGAGAGCTAGAAAGGGGAGAGGGAAATGGCAGTACAGAATGAAAGGGGCAGCAGAACCATAAAACGTACTGTGACGCGCACCTGTACTTATCTTATACTGGCGGCCGCAGCATGTTTTACTATGTTTCCCATCCTTTGGGCCGTATCCACGTCCTTAAAGCCTGAGAGCGAGGTGCTGATGTATCCGCCCAGCTTTATACCGCTGACGCTGACATTTGAGAACTATTATAAGGTCCTGTTCCAGTCAAACTATCCGGTTTATTTTTGTAACACCATACTGGTTACCGCAATTACAATGCTGGCCGCGGTAATGATCTCCAGCCACGCGGCGTATGCGTTCGCCAGACTGAAGTTCCGGTTCAGTGACGCTATCATGTTCGCGGTTCTGATGACCGCTATGATACCGGCGGTGGCGCAGTTAAGCCCACTGTATGTCCTGTCGGTTAAGACCGGGCTGTACAATACCAAGCTGGTTTTGATCCTGATCTACGCGGCCTGGCGGACACCGATCATGACCTGGCTGTTGAAAGGCTTTTTCGAACAGACGCCCAAAGAGATCGAAGAGGCTGCAGTTATGGACGGGTGCAGCAGAATTAAAATTTTCTATCAGATGGTGCTTCCCATGTCAAAACCCGGAATCGCTTCCGTAGCGCTTCTGTCCGCGGTATTTGTCTGGAATGATTATCTGGTATCTTCTTCCTTCGTCAGCAGTGAACAGAACAGAATGCTGTCCATTGGAATTTACAATTATGTCACTGCTTACGGTACGATGTATGGACAGCTGATGGGAGGTGTATGCATGGCTATCGTGCCGATCGTGATCCTGTTTATCTGCCTGCAGAAGCAGTTCGTGGCAGGCCTGACGGCCGGCGCGGTGAAGGGGTGAATCCATATCGTGGATGCATGAGGGAAACTATCAACAAGAGCAAAAAAAGGAGAGGTATCTATGAAGCAAAGAAAATTATGGGCATTATTGCTGGCGGCAACATTACTTATGTCTATGACCGGCTGTGGAAGTTCCGGCGAATCAGGCGGGGAAGGGACACAAACTCCCGCGGCGGATTCTTCCGCGCAGACAGAAACACCTGCGGATGCATCCGGGGAAGGCAGAGAACTGATCTGCTGGACCATTCTGAATCCCGAATCAGACGCCGATCCCAGGAATGTGGCATTTAAGAAGATATTGGATGACTGGAACGCCAATAATGAGTATGGAGCGAAAATGACGGTTGTCAGCGTAAACTGGGCCGACCTGCATACGCAGTTTACACAGGCTGCGGCCGCCGGAAATGCGCCGGACGTGGTGTGCGCCTTTTCCACGAACCTGGATCAGTACATAGCGGCTGGCGGGCTCCAGCCCATGACCGAGTATGCCACCAAATGGATCAATGAAACCGATGATTATATTTACACCGCAAAGGCCCTGACGAAAACCGACGGCGAGATCTACAGCCTTCCCTGGGAAACCAGATGCATGCTGTTATATTACCGTGCTGATATCTATGGCGAGGAAGCCCCCTTTCAAAGCCTTCAGGATATAGTGGATAAAGCCGGTGAATTTACCGGAAACGGTAATTACGGTTTCGTGCTGGGATGCCACGGGGATGACGGCTTCCTGCAGCAGCTGACGCCGGTACTATACGCCTTTGGCGCCAGTGTCTATGACAAGGACATGAACATTGTACTGAACAGCGATGAGGGAGCAGCGGCCATCGAATGGCTCCGAGACCTGTACAACGCGGGTGTCATGGACAACGCGGCGGTACAGATGAATATCGAGGACACCTTCAACGCCATGAAAGCGGGTACGGCTTATTCCATTATTCTGGGATCCCACCGGTACGGTGCCCTGGCTGGCGCGGAAGGCGTCGGTGAAAATATCAGAACCTGTGCGATTCCCGGCGTGGCAGACGGGAGTGTGGCTCCGGCCTATGATACTTCCCAGACGCTGGGTATTGGAAAAGAGTGTAAATATCCGGAGATCGCTTTTGATTTTATTACCGCGAATCTGACCGCCGAGGCCAGCTCCTACTACTATGAAGCATCCTGTATGCCGGTCAGAACCAGCGTATACGACATGGAATCCGTAAAAGGATCCGCTATGTATGACACCATGTCCGAATGGTCCAAAATCTGGGAAAGCGGGCTGGATAACTTTTTCTTTGAGCCGGATTACAACGCGGAATTCTCTACAGCAGTTGCGGAAGCAGTGCAGGAATTGATTATCAACGGCGGTGATGTAAAAGCAACTCTGGATGAAGTGGTGTCAAACTATCAGTAGGGCATGATCTGGTTTTCACGCTGGCGCTGTGAGGTAAAGGTTAAATGTGAAGGATTAGGGATATATAAAATTACAGGGATGGAGGAAAAGAATACAATGGGTTATAAGGATAAATATGATGTAATTATAGTGGGCGGAGGCACCGGAGGTGTGATGGCGGCCATAGCGGCGGGCAGGGAAGGAGCGAAAACGCTGCTGATCGAACAGTATGGTTTCCTGGGCGGAACAGCCACGGCTGGCGGCCTGTGTAACATGGCTTCCTTTTTCTATCAGGATGAGCAGGTAATCCGGGGCCTTCCCCAGGAATTCATGGATCGCCTGGTAGCCTGCGGCGGCGCCACTCCCCATCTGAGGGCGCTAAAATCCTACGGTTCGGGTTACTACGCTTCCCTCTATAACAGGGAACTTTACAAATGGATCTCCATGGAAATGGTCTGCGAGGCGGGTGTGGAGCTGATGCTGCACACGTATCTGGCCGATGTGGTTACAGAGGACAATAAAGTAAAGGGTGTGGTAGTGGAAAACAAATCGGGCCGAAGCACCTACTATGCGGATGTGATCATCGACGCCACCGGGGACGCGGATGTAGCCGTACGGGCTGGAGCCGAGTGGGTAATGGGGGATGGGGCCGGTGTAATCCAGCCGGGCAGCCTGATGTTTGATATGGGTAATGTAGACATTGAACGGCTGCACGATTATGTAATGTCTACCCTGGAGGATTACGATGTAAAAACAGAACAGATCCCTGTGGATCGGCCCATTCCGCCGAATCTGCAGCAGCGGCAGTTTGTAGCGCAGGGCTTCTACAGCCTGTTCCGTGAAAAGGCGATGAAAGGAGAAGTCTATTCCGCAAAGGAAAGCATCCTCTTTACCACAACCGCCCTGCCCGGTGTCATCAGCCTGAATTCGACCCGCTGCCATTTCGATCCTACGGACGCGGAATCACGCACCGAGGCGGAGCTGGACGGCCACCGTCAGGCGGAGAGCATAGCCCGCTTTCTGATCCGGAATGTGCCCGGATTCGAGAAATCCTATCTGGCGGATTCGGGTATCGAGATCGGCTTCCGGGAGTCCCGCCATATCGTGGGGGAATATACGATGCAGGCGGAGGATGTACAGAGGGGCCGCCATTTCGACGATGTGATCGCCCGATATGGATTCCCCTGTGATGTCCACAAAGAGACGAAAGGTTCTTACTGGGATGATCCTGACAAAGAGACCCGTACCGTGGAAGGGCTGTGGATTGAGAATGATGATGCCTATGATCTTCCTTACCGCTGCCTGATCCCGAAGACTATGGACGGTCTGATCGTTATCGGCAGATGCATATCCGTATCCCACATCGCCCACGGCAGCACCAGACTGATGCCTCTGGTTATGGCGGAAGGGCAGGCGGCCGGTATCGCGGCCAAGCTGGCGGTCGACGACCAGGTAGAGGTGCGGAATGTGGACATTACGAAATTACAAAGACGGCTTCTGGAAGAAGGTGCGTCCCTGTACCGGGATGAAGATGCCGTAAAACAGGAGAAAGCCAGAGCTAAAGCTGCTATAGAAGAATTCCTGGCGGCAAAAGAATCTGTTAATACTTATGAAGATGTTGAATGGTTTGATTAAAGGAGATGATTCGGTATTTTTAATTTGTTATTGGCTGGTTGAGCTTATGTTAAGAAAGGAAATGTTATGGGTTATGATTGTTGATAGATTGCAGAATTTGAAAAAGTATACGGGGTTGAACCGGAATCTGGACAGGGCAATTGATGAAATCAGCCGGTTGGATGTGGAGGGGATTCCGACGGAAGAAGTACGGATAGATGGGGAGCGGGTTTATTTTAAATGCGAACTGCTGAGGACCAGAGACGAGGAAGAGGCTTTGTTTGAGGCACACAGGAAATATATCGATGTGCATATCTGCCTGGGCGGCCGGGAGAGGATCAAGGGGGCTTCGATACATAATCTTTCCAGTGTTGCTGCGTATGATGAGGGAAAGGACGTGGAGTGGCTTAATGGAAGTTGCGAGTGGGATGTTACACTTAAGGAAGGGGAGTTCATGATTTGTTTTGAGGAGGATGCCCACAAGCCTCTTTTGGACCACGGGGAGCAGGCAGAGTTTAAGAAGATGATCGTGAAGGCGGAAGTATAGCGGGTAAAAGGATAGGAGGCAGAATAGAAGACTGCCCTGGCTTATTCGGATGTTTTGGTCTGAATAGACAGGGCAGTAATGGTATCTTTTTATAATTAGTTATTTTCCCTGGAATGGCTTATGTTCCCGTTTTTCCAGGAAAGCGTTCATGGCTTCTGTTTGATCCTCGGTTCCGTAGAGGTGGGCGAACAGGGAGGATTCCAGGAGCAGGCCGCGATCCAGATCCATTTGGGATCCCTGGTCTACCGCGATCTTGATGTATTCCAGAGCCAGAGGGGGCATTTTCGCTATTTTCGAGGCATAGGCTACGGCTTCATCCAGTAAGCAGCCGGCAGGGAACAGCTGATCGACCAGGCCCATTTGGAGCGCGCGTTCACCTTTGTATTTTTCACCGGAGAACATGACCATTTTGGCTTTGCTGTTACCGATCAGGCGGGGTAAACGCTGCGTTCCGCCGCTTCCGGGAATCACGCCCAGGGTAACTTCTGTAAGGCCGATTTTTGCGGTGTCCGCGGCGAGCCGAATATCACAGGCCAGAGCCATCTCAAAACCACCGCCGAGGCAGTAACCGTTAATCGCGGCGATTACCGGAAGACGACAAGTCTCTATCCGGCTCATGAGCTTATTCCCGGTAATTCCCCCGTGAAAAGCACCGATGGTATCCATCTGTGCTTCTGAGCCGATATCGCCGCCGGCGCAAAAAGCTTTTCCCACGCCTGTCAGTATGACGGCCCGTACCTCCGGGTCTTCCTCGAATGCATCCATTAGATATAATAGGTCCTCAATGATGTCGGAATTCAAAGCGTTCAATTTGTCAGGTCTGTTCAGAAAAACGATACCTACGCCGTCTCTTTTTTCGACCAGCGTACCCTTCAGGTCTCTTTGTTTCATACCGCATGCCTCCCCATGGACAAAATAAATAGCTGATGCTGTACGATCGGTTACAATTTAATAATAGCGGTGTTCCCTGACTAAGTCAATAATGACAAACGCGATGATTGACAAACCGGGCAAAACAAGGTATACTAAAATTCGCATTCTGATTGAGAATGGATGAATAATGTTATAAAGTTTCCGTGCAGCCGGGGAGTTAGCGGTGCCCTGTACCTGCAATCCGCTACAGCAGGGGTGATATCCCGCCCAGGGTTCCTTCTTGTAGAGCAGCCCTTTATAAGTGGCGTTGACGTCTGGGTCTTACGCAACAGGAATCTATGAACCGTGTCAGGTCAGGAATGAAGCAGCACTAAGTAGAAACTCCTGTGTGCCGTGAGGGCGCCTGGGCCGAGTTAACTGTAAAGGTAACGTCTATGATGGGAATTCAAAGCGGGATGCACGGATTTAAATTAAAAATATAGATAAAAAACGTAACAGGGCACTGCTTTTGCAGATGCCCTGTTTTTTGTCAGCGCCAGATTGGCCTCTTGGCCCCCTGAATTTATATCAGTTGTTCATTCTTTTCAAAGGTTGCCAGAATGATATCTCTGGTATAAGCTCCTGCATGCTTTCGGTCTTCTTTGGATAAGGCCTTAATGTCTATGGGGGCGCCGTATTCCAGAATCACGTGGACAGGGCGGATCTTCGGAAACTGGTTTTCAAAGATGTTGGCGGTGTTATTCAAAGTGACCGGGATGATGGGACAGCCAGTCTTTTCCGCCATCTTCATACTGCCTTCTTTGAAGGGAAGCAGCTTTTCGCCGGACTTGTTCCGGGTACCTTCCGGGAAAATACACATGGAAATCCCGGATTTGATCTGATCGATGCCTTTTAATATGGTTTTTAAACCGGCCTTGATATCGTCACGATCCAGGAACAGGCAATAGAGAAGCTTCATCCAGTTGGACAGAAGCGGAATCTTCTCCATCGATTTCTTGGCCACATATCCGGTCAGCCGCGGACACCTGGAGTAGGTGATCAGGATATCGAAGAAACTGTTGTGATTGGGGACATAGAGAACCGGCTGGTCTTTCGGAACATTTTCCTCCCCGATGACGGTCAGCTTAAGCCCGGTTAACAGCAGGATGAAACGGAATACCCCCTGCACGATGCGCAGAGAGCTGATATCTCTGGCGCGCGGGTTGAATTTTCCCAGAATCCATTCTACGATCATGATGGGAATCGACAGGATCAGAAAGCCTACCACGGTGATTACGATCAAGATAAATCGGAACATATCTCATACCTCTTCTTTTCTAATGTGCATACAGTCTTATTATAGAAAACCCCTTAGGAAATTACAAGCAAATGGTGTATAAATTTTCCAGTCGCTTAATAAAATGGTTAAAAAGGTGATAGGAATGTTGCTATGAAAAAACAATATAAAGTATACCATTTTTGGTACCCTGTAATGCATGCCCTGCGGGCGGGCTCGCAGCATTCGCTGACCGTTCATGTATGCATATTGCTGGCCGTTGCCGGCCTTCTGACCGGATGCAGTGTGGAAAATACAGATCCGGTCAAGCTTAAGGATCTGGAGTTCACTGTTGTGGAAAACGCGGAGGTTCCGGAAGAGCTTCTGACAATCATCGAAGAAAAAAAAGCGGCTAATTTTAAGCTGACCTACGAGGACGGCGGCTATTTGTATATTGTGGCGGGCTATGGGGAACAGAATACAGGAGGGTACAGTATCGCGGTAAATGAACTGTTTCTGACCAGCAATGCCATTTATATTGATACGAATCTGATCGGCCCGTCCAAGGATGAGAAAATCACGGAAGCGGCCAGTTATCCTTATATCGTGATCAAGACGGAATATTTAGACAAATCGGTGGTGTTTCAGTAAGCATAAATAGATGTGGACGGGAATACAATAAAAAGAAGGATACTCGTGCGGAGGTATAGCTATGGAGTTGATAAAGAAAAATATTCATATGAATAAACTCAAAAATAAAGCCGTCAGTCAGCTGACCCTGGATGACGATTATAATGTACCGGACAGTAAACCCGATATTGGGAAAATTATACAGCAAAAAGGCGAGGTTAACATTGACGAAGTCAAGCCTACTGCCGATCATGTCGGTATCAAGGGGAATCTCACGTTTAGGATTCTCTATATGAGTGATACCGAGGATAAGCTGGTACATAGCCTGGATGGCAAACTGCCCTTTGAGGAAGTTATGAACCTGGAAGGGGCGGCGGATGGCGATAATATCCGTCTGAAATGGGATCTGGAGGATTTAAGCACCAACCTGATTAATTCCAGAAAATTAAGCGTCAAAACGCTGGTGACATTTATGATGGCGCTGGAAGAGCTCTATGATGAGGAAACCGCGGTTGAGGTACACGATGACGAGACGGTTGCTTTCCGGAATGTGGGAATGGATGTTCTCCAGCTGGCGGTCAGCAAAAAAGATACCTATCGTATCAAAGACGAAGTAGTGCTTCCTTCCAATAAGCCGAATATCTATGAAATGCTCTGGAACAGCGTGCAGGTAAGAGGACTGGATCTGCGGCTGGCAGAGAATATGGTCAGTATAAAAGGAGAATTGCTGCTGTTTGTGCTCTATACGGGAGAGGATGAGGAAAACCAGATACAGTGGCTGGAAACCAGTGTCCCGTTTCACGGGGAACTGGAGTGTTATGGCTGCAATGCCGAGATGATCGGTGATATCGAAGTGGCGGTACCCCATATAGAACTGGAGCCGAAACCGGATTACGACGGAGAAGAACGGCTGTTAAATGTGGACGTGGTGCTGGAACTGGATATGAAGCTCTACGAGGAAGAGCAGGTGGGCCTTCTGGATGATGTCTACATGCCCAGCAAGGAGTTAAAACCTGTGGTTCAGCCAGCTGTCTTTGACACGCTCTTGATTAAGAATTTTTCAAAATGCCGGGCCTCGGAGCGTATCCGCATCGGGAGCAATGATTCGAGAATCCTGCAGGTCTGCCACAGCGAGGGAGATGTCAAGATCGACGACATCCAGGTGGTGGAAAATGGAATCGAGATCGAAGGGGCCGTGGAGGTGCAGTTATTGTATGTGACCTCAGACGATACCATGCCGTTTAATTCCATGAAGGGGATGGTGCCGTTCCATCACACCATAGAGGCGCCTGGAATTGACGCCAACTGCGAATATAACCTGCGGACAGATATTGAACAGCTGTCCACGACCATGATCGACAGTGAGGAGATCGAAGTCAAACTGACGATTAACCTGAACACGCTGGTACTGCGCAAACTGAAGAGAAACAATATCGTGGATGTGGAAGTGGAACCGCTGGATATAAATAAGCTGCAGGGTCTGCCGGGAATCGTGGGCTACTGTGTGCAGCCCGGTGACAGCCTCTGGAGTATCGCGAAGCAATACTATACCACAGTGGAAAAGATCATGGCAGCCAATGAGCTTACCAGCGATGAGATAAAACCGGGAGATAAACTGCTGATTGTGAAGATGGTGGAATCCATGCTCACAGCTTAGCAGCCTGCGGCAGCCAAAGTAGAAATTTTACGGGGAAGAAAAAAGGAAAATCGCTGAGGTCGTGAGACTTCAGCGGTTTTTGGGTATAATTAGTTATGCAATTTACTCAAAATACCAATCGCAATTAGACTTCACGTTTTTGCCGTTTTACCTGCTGATGGGGATATACGGACGGAGCGGGCAGGTAAGCGTTGCTATATGCGGGGATAAACGTAACATTTTACAATCAGATGCTATTTCTTATAACATGAAATACCGCATCAATCGGGGCGATTTTACTTTCTTCGAAGTAAAATACAGACGCCTCGACTTTTGAATATAAGAAATTTTTTCCGGAAACTCAGGCTGCCGGGGGATAAGGCAGCGGACGGTTTCTGAAAGATGCAGATAACCGCCGGCGCGGCGGCGGGACTGCCGGTATGCGGGCATTCAGACGACGTCATGGAAAAGCATAACGTATGGATTTCCGGTTGGAATGGGATCGTGCGGGTTCCGATCCTTACGGTTTAAGACCTTCCCCGGGGAGACGCGGCACCTGTGAAAAAACGACGAATTCAGCGCACTTGCCGGGAAAATTATGTCGAGCGAATTTTATTGCGCCAAATAGCGGGTATGTTATAATTGGAAAGAGAAAAAATTGTAAAATTTTTACAATCCTGGAGGGACAAGTATGAGTAATGAACGAGGTACACGCTACATGATTTCTGACGCGGCCAAGAAGGTGTCGGTAGAAGCTCATGTTCTTCGGTACTGGGAAGAAGAGCTGGAAATCGCCATCGCCAGAAATGAAATGGGTCATCGATACTATACGGATAAAGACATTCAATTGTTTAAGAATATAAAGGAACTGAAAAATCAGGGGTTCCAGCTGAAGGCGATTAAAATGCTGATACCCGAATTAATCTCCAACGGTGGAAAAAATATGGACAGCTTGATCATCCTGAAAGAGGAACTAAACCGCCAGGTGATGGAGCAGACGCTGAAAGAAACGGCGATGAAAGAAGTGGCCGCCTCCACACCAAAAACGGAAGTAAAAAAAGAACCGGAACCGGTGGAAAAGGAGATCGTGGTGGTAGAGCAGTCCTCCGCTGTAAAAAATATGGACAAGGGTCAGAAGATGAACCAGTTCCGTATGATTCTGGGCAGCATGATCACCGACGTCCTGAGAGAAAACAACAAGGAATTGGGGAAAGAAGTCAGCACCCAGGTCAGCGATAACGTGATCAAAGAGATGGATTATCTGCTGCGTATGAAGGAAGACCGGGAAGAGGAGCGGTTCAAAAAACTGGACGAGTCTATCCGGAATGTGCAGAGATCCCGGCGGGAAGTGGCCGCTGCCAAATCTGAGGAGAAAAAGCAGAGAAGACACCGCATGAAAATGGCCAAGCGCAAAAAAAGAGCACTGCGCAGCGAACTGATTTAGGTAAATGGGGACATGTCCAAATCGGTTTGGGACATGTACATTCAGAATGTACATGTCCCAAACCGGATTGGACATGTCCCTTTCTGCGCTTTAACAACAAATAACAACATTTTGTGTTGCCCCCCTACAGTCGCCGAATCTATTTTATAATTGAAGGGACAGAGTTATAGAGAGGGTGACATAAGCATCATGTTGAGAATTGCGATCTGTGATGAGTGGGAGAACAGCAGAAGGGAACTGTATGCCCTTCTGACTGATTTATTGAGTAAGTATCGTATGCACTTTACGATCAGGGAATATCAGGAAGTAAATAATTTTCTGGAGCAGTATGAAAAAGAGGAATATCAAATTATTTTTCTGGGTTTTCATGCAGATAAGCCTGAAAAAGTCCAGGCGGCCGAAAAGCTGCGGGCACTGGATGACGACCAATGTATAGTCTTTTTTTCGGACAGCAGGAAATTCGCGTTGAAAAGCCAGGAAGTCTTCGCTTCCGGTTATCTGCTGCTGCCGTTTGAGCAGCCAAAAGCGGAAGCACTGCTGTACAGGCTGATCCGAAGGGAATTCCCGCAGACGGATAAGAGCTTCGAGATTAAGACGAAAAAGGAACGCTGCCGGATTCCGTATCATGATATTTTATATCTGGAAAGCCAGAACCGTATTGTGATGATTCATCAGTTCGACGGTGCCGTGTATCAGATCTACGATAAGCTGAATCATGTGGAACAGGTACTGAGGGATTCCCGGTTTCTGCGCTGCCAGCAGAGTTTCCTGATTAACATGGAACATGTAAAAGAGGTAAATACAAAGTTCCTGCTGCGCAATGGCGTATCGATCCCGATCCGCAGAGGGCAGGTACGCCAGATCCGGGATATTTACTATCGATACCTGATCAGTCAGAAATAAACGCTATACCAGGTATATGCTATCCCTGTGAATTAAGCGGCAGGATAATCGTAAAGCGTGTAAAAATACCCGGATCCGATTCGGCCGTTATGGAGCCGCCCATTTCCTCCACTGTGGTTTTAACAAAATAGAGCCCCAGTCCCCGTACCCCCTGATGATTCTTAGTGCTAAACTGATAGTCAAAGATATGGTCCATATGATCGGGTGAAATTCCTTCGCCGGTATCCATGATCGATACTTCTACTGTTTCCTGTAAATAGTTGATACCGATGGTGATTCTGCCGCCCAGAGGCGTGTGCTCCACCGCATTCAGGATAATGTTTTCAAATACCCGGAAGAGCCGGTTCTGCTGGCAATAGAGAACGGCATCCTGGTCTGGGAGGGACAGATCATAATAAATCCCATTGGCATCCGTGTATGCGCGTGTTTCCATGTAGACTAATCTGAAAAAATCAAGGCAGCTTAAACGCTCGGACGTTTCCTGTATCCGGTCCTGGGCGTTAAAGACCTGCAGCGTCTGAATATTATCCCGCAGCTGGGCAGACTTATTGTCGATCACCGTCAGATACCGCTCCATTTCCTCATCCATATCGACTCCGCTTTCCCGGATAAAATCAATATAGGTCTGAATAACGGCAGCCGGTCCCTTCAGATCGTGGGCCACGGCAGACAGGAATTTTTTACGTTCGTTCAGCATACTGGTTAAGGATGCGGTCTTAAGCGAGACTTCTTCCTGCAGATGCTCGGTCAGACGCTGATTTTCCGATATAATTTTACGGTTATACCGGATGATCAGACCGGTAAACAGCATAACCATAATAAAACCGCAATACTCATTCTGCCAGCCGAATCGGATCGGCTCAAACTGTCCGCCAGTAACATAATCCAATAGAATACCAAAGCCGAAAACCGCGTTGCCGGAGAGAAGCCAGATGGAAAAACTTCGTTTCAGTGCACCATAAAGAGCGGCAGACATCAGGTAGACACACATAATCAGCTTTGCCAGGCTGATAACCGTTCCATACCATGCTATGGTATGGGGAAACAGAGGAAACAGTATGTACATGGAAACAGGGGGCAGTATGCACAACAGAACCGAAAACAGATAGAAAACGATATGCAGCTTCCGCGGCAAAACCCTGCGGGTAAGCCAATAAGTCAGCAAAGCCATACAGGAAAGCATAGCAAAATAAGAGGAATCCTCGATAACATAGGCCAATTCACCCAGACGGATCCCGCTCCAGTGGATAAAAGGATAAAGGGTATGGATGGAAAAGAAAAGACAAAGCAGGCCATAAGTCAGATAAAGAGGTTCCTTCTGCCGGTGGGCCCAGACGGCAATGGAGGCGGCCGCGCCGCCCAGTGGAAAGAAGCATAACAGCGCATAGAATATAAAACGGACCGTCAGATTTTTCAAAATATCATCGCTGCTGCCGAGTAAAGGCGGATAGGTGACACCGCTGTAGTAATGGGAGAAATTCGAGGTCTGTATAATCAGTTCTACGTGCCCGTCAGGCAGGTTCAACAATGTATTGCGGACCCCGTACTTATAGTGATCCGGATCCACATTGCCGATCTCCTGCACCTTTTCCCCGTTCATGTATATCCTGCAGGCCGAAAAGACCTCCGGAAGCTCGAGAAGCCATCCCTGGGGCTGGTGTGCCAGTGTCAGACATTTGCGGTAGGTGGCAGTTCCAAAAGGCGAGCCGCCGCTGCGGTCCTGTGAGAAATTCCCGAATTGTCCGATATAGATCAATCCCGGATCAGATACGTCGCCGGACACAAAATCATCCGGTCCATACAGGTGATCGGGATAGTATTCCCATTGATCGATTAACGGATAGAGCTGTTTGCTCTGGGAAGTATATTTATTATCATAGTGATAGGTAACCCAAAATAAGATCCCAGCCAATAAAAAGGAAAAGGCCAGGATCAGTATGGAAATCCGTATATTGTGTTTTGCTTCTTTTGTCATAGATTACTCCGTATAGATGTAGCCCTTTCCCCACTGTGTTTTGATATATTCTTTGTCGGGTGAAAGTGCCTGGATTTTTCTGCGTATCCGCATAACCAGGATCTGGATACTGTGGGTGTTATAATAATCTTCTCCCCACAAAGCCTGATAGATCGCCTCCTGGCGGTATGGCGTACCCTTGTGCTGAGCGAGGAACTGTAATATTTCATATTCATTTACTGTAAGATTTAATGACTTGCCGCCTATGTATGCCTGCTTTTCCTCCGGATTGAGCTGCAGGGCGCAGGTCAAAGACCGTGCCGGTGCCAGCGGATTGGTATTCCGGATCCTGGCTCGTACTCTCATCTCCAGCTCCTTCATGCGATAGGGCTTCAGCAGATAATCATCACCGCCGCATTCGAATCCTTCGATCATGATCTCCTCTTCCGTCAGACTGGTCAGAAAAATAATCGGCACCCGGTATTTTTGACGAATAAGCCTGCAAAGGTCCAGACCATTCACATCATCCATTCGAATGTCCAGCACAATACATTTATAATGATGTTCGGACAGAAAATGGAGTGCGTCTTCCGCACCCAATGCGATATCCACCAAATATCCGAGTTTCTCAAAATAGATCTTATTCATATCCAGTAAATCTGCATCGTCATCCACAAATAATAACCGTTCCATAGTTCCTCACCTTATATTATAGTTTAAGCAGTACAGGTGTAATTGTCCAGATGTTTTAGATGTTTTATCTGCCCATCATCTCATTATACGCTATTTGCCTGTCTGTATCTCTGTCAAATCTGAGAGAATGTGAGAGATATACAATAAAACTAATTTTAATTATAACGGAATAAAACTGCAATCTAAATAATTATCTGTTGTTATTTGTTGTTAATTATTGTTAATTATTGTAAAATACATACAAAATATGTATATATTTGAAAAATAATTTGACTGTAACAGGTTGAACCTATAATATGAAAAAAGAGGGTAACATAAATTGGAAGGAAATATACAGATGCGAAATAAAGCGCAAAGCAGAAAAGTACATATATGGGCAGGTATCGTTATTGTTTTGGCAGTCGTGCTGCTTAACACCAGTGACTGTTTTGCAATCGTATGGCCGCCTGTCAGAGAAGATGAACAAGAGTTTTTGAAATGGTATGAGGAGCATAAAAACGAGGATGCCCAGTATGTGCTGTCGGGGGATCTGCAGTTGACCCTTGGCACCGAGGACCAGCCGATCCTGCTGGATGGCACCGGCCATATCGATATCGTCTGCGGACGTTATGCCATCGTTGCAGCCAGCCCATTAGTACTGGATAATGAGAATCTGCTGATCACAGAGACCGGTGGTATCGCCCTGGTAGTGAACAGCGGGGGAACCGTAGCTTTATATAACGGTAAAATCTCAGTATCCAGTGGAGCCGGAATTATGTTGTCATCCGGTGAGATCCGTACAGATCCCCAAAAAGGGGAATTTCAAATAGAAGCAACAGGTGAAAGCTGTACAGGAGTGTACTGTTCCGGGGGAGAGACTGCGGAACTATCCGGGCTGAACATCCGTAGTTCAGGGACGGGGCAGGTCCGTGGAGTATTTAGTTTTATGGGAGACATCTCCCTTTCGGACTGCGACATCACTGTCTCCAGTACTGGCGATGCCTATGGGATCTATGGCAACAGAGAGGTATCGGTCAGCAACTGTACCATAGAAGCCATTGCTGGTGAGGGCGGAAATGCGGTGAGCGTATACAGCCAGCTGGATCAGATGACGATTATAAACAGCAGCCTGACACCTCCGGTGGAAGGGGCTATGACAGTCTATCAGATGATAAATAACGACAATCCGAAGCCTGTGACCGTACAGGTGGGAACGGAACTTACGCAGGAAATGCTGCCGGATACGGTCCTGACCCTGTTAGAGCTTAAGGGAACGAAGGAACTCATTGACGTGGCTCTTCCGGTCCGATGGGAAGTCTCCCAGGCAGATACGGATGCCTTTGGTGTAACACAGATTACGGGCACTTATTTGCTGCAGAATCTTCCGTATACAGTACACAATCCGGAAAATGTCACGCCCCGGATGGCAGTGATAAGTAAAAATGAGGAAAAGGGTATGTTTCCGGTATCATATCAGGTTAATGACAAGGATACCGGGAGGTATGGGATACTTTTCCTGATGCCTTATCCCTATGGGGCGGACACGCTTGAGATGGAATACAGCCTGGATAAGGAAAACTGGAGTCTGTACCGCCTCTCCGATTCGAGCAGTAATCTCCTGAACGGGGGCGTGCCTACGGAGCTTGGCCTGTTAAGTTTTTACATAGAAATCCCATGTGAGCAGGATGAGCTTTATGTCAGGTTCCTGACAGGGCCTGGGAGCAGTTATGAGGAGCTGGGAGATATGTGGCTGCTGGATCTCACCAGTACGCAGACGATCCCCCCGGTCTGGTCCGGATCGAGTGAAGGAGATCGGGGCGGCGCAGGAGTCAAACCCCCGGACCGGGACCCGGACACAGGTACCGGAGAAGGTCCCGATAATAACCCGTCACAGAACCCAGACACAGAAGATGATAATAAGAACAGCCAGAAACATTCCCAGGGGGAAGAAACAGATCATCCAACGGACACTGCAACAGTCAGCGCCCAGAAGAAGATCAGAACGTCCAGCGGACAGGCGGGCATTCAGGAATCTTTTCCGCCTGAACCGGCGGTAACAGCGGAAGTCATGGAGCCGGGCGGACAGGAAGAGAAAGCGGCGGATTCAGAGCCGTTAGTAAAGCCGTCTCAGAATCCAGGAGAGGCAGCCAGCCAGGCGGGACATGAAAAAAAACAGTCTCAGCCGGGGATTTCTCCATGGAAAGTGACTGTGGTAATTCTGTGCTGTGTTTTGATCGTGTCAGCGGTGGTTTACCTGGGATTAAAATTAATGAGGAAAGAGGCGGACGTTCCCAGGGATCAAAAATAGGATGGATTTTTTGATTCATTATAGAAGCATTTTCGGAAAAATAAAATGAGTCTGCTGCAACCCGATGTATAACGAGTTACAACAGACTCTTTGGTAGTTCGTTATTATTCAGCTGAGATAGCGCCGGTCGGGCAAGCGCCTTCACAAGCACCGCAATCAATGCAGGTATCTGCATCAATAACGAATTTGCCATCCCCTTCGCTGATCGCACCAACCGGACATTCGCCCTCGCAGGTTCCACAGCTGATGCAGCTATCGTTAATTACATGTGCCATAATGCGTATCCTCCTTCTATAAACTTTTCTTAAATTAGCTTATCCTCACGATATGCTTAGAATTATTCTAATACATTCATATCAATTATACAAGTAAATTATATGCATTTTATTTAGGACAATACTGGGAGAAGTACCGGCAGTCCAGGTTAAAACTGAAGGTCCCAGATCCGGAAGTTGGAACCGTTATAAAGCTTCCAGGGACAAGAAGAAACCCATCGATTCCAAAATTTCGGATCTGTTAATGATTCTGTCTTCGAACAGAACGGATACCCTCGAGGATATAGGACCTTAAAGCCTTCGCTTCTTCCTTGGGCATGTCCGGCAGATCCTTCAGCGGATAATCAAGTCCCAGCGCTTCATACTTGGCAGCGCCCATGGAATGGTAAGGCAGTACATCCAGGGCCTTAAGTGTTGGAAGGGTACCGATGAATGCGCCGAGCCGCTTTAGCGACTGGGGATCATCCGTTATTCCGGGAACGACCACGTGACGGATCCAAAGAGGGGTCCCCCTCTCACCCAGATAGCGGGCGAAGTCGAGGGCCGGACCATTCGGCTGCCCGGTCAGTGACCGGTGGGCCTCCTGGTCGATATGCTTGATATCCAGCATAACAAGATCGGTATAGCGGGTCAACCGGTCGAATTTTTTCAGCAGCTCCTTCGAATCACGGTGAAAGGTAATGCCGGAGGTATCCAGACAGGTATGGATACCCCGCCGGTGTGCTTCCCGGAACAAGTCCGTGAGAAAATCAATCTGGATAAGCGGCTCGCCGCCGGTGGCGGTGAGCCCTCCGTTTCGGTAAAATGCTTTGTTCGTGTCGTATTCACTGAGAATCTCATCCACAGTCATTTCCTGGCCGCCGTCCGGATTCCAGGTGTCAGGATTATGACAATACAGACAGCGCATCGGGCATCCCTGGAAAAAGATAACCATACGGATGCCGGGTCCGTCTACGGTGCCGAAGCTTTCAATCGAATGGATTTTACCTGTCATAGTTAATCGCCTCTGTCCTCTTATAAATATCCTATATATTACATACCCTCGTGGAAGGTTCTGGAGATCACGTCGTCCTGCTGTTCTTTTGTCAGTTTTGTGAAATTGACCGCATAACCGGAAACACGGATGGTCAGCTGCGGATATTTCTCAGGATGCTGCTGGGCGTCCAGCAGGGTTTCCTTTGAGAATACATTAACGTTTAAGTGATGGCCGCCCTGCTCTACATAGCCGTCCAGCATATTTACGAGATTGTCGATTTGTGCCTGGCTTGGATTAGTCATATAAGTTTCCTCCTTTTGAATTTTATAGTGCTTCGTTGTCGTCGATCCCTTCCATCAGGTTCGGAATACCGCAGGACATATCGGGACCGCAGTCACAGCCGGATTCCAGGTCGATGGAGAGATCGCCGGAGATGATCAGATCATCTTTGCCCAGAGCTCCCGGTATGATGGAGAAGGTATTCGAGATACCATCCTGCGCATCTTTAAACGGCAGTTTCGCCACGGAGGCCAGGGAAGAGATCGCGCCGTGGGAATCCCGGCCGTGCATGGGATTGGCCCCGGGAGCGAAAGGCTGCCCCTGTACCCGTCCGTCCGGTGTAGAACCGGTATTCTTTCCATAGACCACATTCGAAGTGATCGTCAGAATGGACATGGTGGGAACACCGCCGCGGTAGGTGTGATTCCCACGGATCATCTGCATAAAGGTATGGACGATATCCCTTGCGATTTCATCCACCCGGTCATCGTTGTTGCCGTATTTGGGGAACTCGCCTTCCACTTCATAGTCCACAACGACCCCATTCTCATCCCGGATGGCTTTTACCTTAGCGTATTTGATCGCGGACAGAGAGTCGGCTACGACGGAAAGCCCGGCGATACCGGTGGCAAAATATCGTTTCACATACTTATCATGTAACGCCATCTGGATTTTTTCATAGCAATATTTATCGTGCATATAGTGGATGACATTCAAGGTATTCACATACAGCCGGGCCAGCCACTTCATCATATCGTAATAGCGCTCCATCACTTCGTCATAGTCCAGATATTCGGAGGTGATCGGTCTGAACTTCGGGCCCACCTGCTTTTTGGAAATCTCATCCACACCGCCGTTGATGGCATAGAGCAGGCATTTGGCCAGGTTCGCTCTGGCGCCGAAGAACTGCATTTCCTTGCCGACACGCATGGAAGAAACACAGCAGGCGATGGCGTAATCATCTCCGTGGGTAACCCGCATCAGGTCATCATTTTCATACTGAATCGACGAGGACTTGATCGACATCTTCGCGCAGTAGCGTTTGAAAGTCTGCGGGAGCTTTGCAGACCACAGAACGGTCAGGTTCGGTTCCGGCGCAGTACCCAGGTTATCCAGCGTGTGCAGGTAGCGGTAGGACATTTTAGTTACCATATGGCGGCCGTCAATTCCGACACCGGCGATAGACTCCGTGACCCAGGTCGGGTCACCGGAAAACAGAGAATTATACTCCGGGGTTCTGGCAAACTTCACCAGACGCAGCTTCATAATAAAATGATCTACAAATTCCTGAATTTCCTCTTCTGTAAACGTACCGTTCTGTAGATCCCTGTGAGCATAGATGTCCAGGAAAGTAGAGGTGCGGCCAAGACTCATAGCGGCGCCGTTCTGTTCTTTGACAGCGGCCAGATAACCGAAATACAGCCATTGGATCGCTTCCTGAACATTAGCCGCAGGTTTGGAGATATCAAGGCCATAGATCTGTCCCAGTTTCTTCAGGTCCTGCAGCGCCCGGATCTGCTCGGAGAGCTCTTCCCGTTCCCGGATCACATCCGAATACATAATCGTACGGGTACTGTCCTTCTGCGCCTCTTTATCCTGTATCAGCTTATCCACGCCATAGAGGGCTACCCGGCGGTAATCGCCGATAATGCGTCCCCGTCCGTAAGCGTCGGGCAGACCGGTTATGATATGATTCGATCTGGCGGCGCGCATCTCCGGCGTATAGGCGTCAAATACGCCTGCGTTATGTGTCTTGCGGTGTGAGGCAAAGAAGTCCACGACCTCAGGATCCACTTCATAACCGTTATCCTTGCAAGCTTTCTGCGCCATCCGGATTCCGCCGTATGGCTGCAGGGAACGCTTAAACGGTTTGTCCGTCTGAAAACCGACGATCTTCTCGTTGTCCTTATCCAGGTACCCCGGGCCGTGGGAGGTGATGGTCGATATGATCCTGGTATCCATATCCAATACCCCGCCTGCTTCCCGTTCCTGCCTGCTCAATTCCATAACCTGATCCCACAGCTGCGCGGTCGCGTCGGTCGGTCCGGCCAGGAATCCCTCATCCCCTTCATAGGGAGTATAATTTTTTAAGATAAAGTCCCTGACATCTACTTCGCGTACCCATGCTCCGGGATGAAAACCCTGCCACTGCGTTTCTAAGTGGTGACTCATATATTTGTCCTCCTGTTCCTGTTGAATTTCATTGGAAGCTTCCCTTCCAACAAAACCTGAGTAATTAATCAGATACTTAAAACCAAATTCCTAAATCTTATTGTGCCCACATTATAAGGGAAATAACAGGTATCGGTCAATAGATTCCAGTGTACTTTTTTGAATACAGTATACAAAATTCCATAATCTGGAATATAAGAATGAGAGGGGACTGGCACCTTTCGATTATAAAGTTAAATTCTCAAGTAACAACGTGGAGAAAGGGGCCTGTCCCCGGAAGCTGGCTGGATTAGTCCCTCTATCGGGGAAACAGACGTTATTATCCTCGATCCGACCGTCATCCGGGGACAGGCCCCTTTCTCTGCATATTTACTTAAAATTTTAACTTAACAACCGAAAGGTGCCAGTCCCCTCTCATTTTCCCGGGTTCCGGTTCGGAAGCGTTAATATACAAACGACAATTTTATATCTTGTTCATAGTCTCCGAACTTTTGGCCGAACAGGTTGAATCCGCCTGGATACTCGGCGTCCTCTTTGTTTCCGATACGTACGGTAATCCAACAGTTGTCCTGCAGGGAAAGATCAGACAGACGGACAGAACTGCTGACTTCATTATTAATGAGTGTGGAGGTGCCGGTGACAGTTACTGTGGTGAGGAGTCCATACTGGGTCGCACCGCTTTCCCACCAGGGGGGATTCAACCGGCCTCTTCTGGCTCCAAAATCTCCGGGACACTGCCAGGTTCCGCAGTCATAGCCGTTGATCCAGACGGTGATATCTGATTTCCAGTCTTCGCGGTAATTCGCTACTTCCGAGCAGGCTTCAAAGGTCAGAAGCAGCTGTTTTAAGGAGATATCTTTTGCCATAGGATTCGGAAAGCGATATTCCACATAGCCGCCGGCGGACCAGATCAGCTGTGCCTGAAGCCGCTCAGGAAGAAAGAAGTCACAAGGGCGGTCTTCATAACCGATTCCGCCGTTTTCTCCGGCAAGACCGCAGGTCGGCAGGATGTGACAGTCGGTATAGGCACCCACCGGCATGGATATCGTAGAGATCTGATCTACATCGATGGGATTTCCAAACAGCCGGATGCTTACGAAATCATTTTTCCGGCTGCATAGTTTCATAGAGCCCCGGCATCCAGGCTGCTGTTCCGTATGAATCAGATCGGCCCCCTCCAATATCCGGATGTGTAAAGCGGCTGTGGAAGCTGGGATATTCAGTTTTTCCGCGATTTCACCGATATTATAACTGTTATAATATAGTAATTTTATGATCTGTATACGGGCCGGAGAAGAGAGAGCCTTGGCCACTTCACATAGATATTCTTCGTTATCCGCATTCAGTTCAAGTATCTTAGACATGGTATTCCTCCATTAATATTGTTCTTATTAAAGAATAACATCTTAGATTCCTCTTGTCCACTTAAAAGCGTAAAACAGTAAATATAAACAATAATATTGTTGTAAAAGAGACGAAATTACCAAAAAGATCTGGAGTAACAACAAATATATTGACATAATACGGAATATTATGCTAAGATTACAGCAATAAGAAACAAAAATATTGTTCTAATAACCGACAAAGCCAGACAGTGAAACCGAAGGGGGATAGAAAACGATTCACTGAATTAATTAAAAATATTATTATAATAGCGATGAGAAAGGAGTTTCATATGAAAAAGTTATTGTCAGTTTTACTCATGGTAATGTTAACAGGCTGTATGCTCGGCGGGTGCGGGAAAGAAGCCGCCAAATCCGACGGCGGGAACGCGGACAGTCCGGATGCGCCGGCGGCGGATCAGGCATCCGCCGGGGAGTCTTCCGGCGAAAAGACACACTTAAAGTTTATGGGCTGGGGAAATGATTCTGAGGTTGCCACCTTCCAGGCCATGATTGATCAGTTTGAGGAAAAATATCCGGATGTGGAGGTCGAGTATATCGTGGTACCCTCCGGCGATTTTGACACCAAGCTGCAGAATATGATCGCTGCTGACGATCAGCCGGATGTCTTTTACTGCGGCGTGGATTATGTTATGAAATACGCGGCAACCGGTAACCTGCTGGATTTGACATCCTATGTGGAGGAAAATGACATCTTCGATATAGACAATATCTGGAAAAACGCGATAGACATCTACCGATACGACGGCACTTCCCTGGGAAATGGACCGATCTATGCCCTGCCCAAGGACGTGAGCGCATTTTCCGTGGTCTATAATAAGGATCTGTTCGACGCTGCCGGTATCACAGCACCCACCCAGGACGATCCGTGGGATTGGAATGATTACCGGGAGGCGGCGGTCAAGCTGACCAATGGGGACGTGTTCGGCACGGCGATGTATTCTATGGAATCCGCGGTTTGGTCCAACGGAGCGGACTGGCTGGATGAAAGTTTGTCTAAGGTGGCATTCACCGACCCGAAGTTTGTGGAGGCGTTTCAATATGTAGCGGATCTGCGGTGTAAGGATCACGCGGCTCCTTCCTCGGCGGAGGAAGCATCGTTAAGCAGCTATGACCGGTTTATGCAGGGCAAGCTGGGCATGATGGGCGTAGGCTCCTGGGCCACGGCAGACCTGTGGAACAACTGTGACTTTGAATGGGATCTGATGGACTGGCCGGTAAGTCCGAATACCGGTGATAAAGCTGTGTGGTTCGGAAGTGCCGGACTTGCGGTATCTCCTGCGGCCAAAAATCAGGAAGCGGCCTGCAACCTGGCAGCGTTTCTGGCCTTTAACGAGGATGCGCAGAGGACCAGCTATACGACCGGAATGTCTGTCCCTACTTTAAAAGATATGGCTAACGGGGAATATCTTACAATGGATAAACCACCTGCCAACAAACAGGCATTCTTAAATGTTCTGGATGATTACGGCCGCCTGGCTACCCAGTCCCGCACCTTCAACCAGGAGTGGTGGAGTGAGTTCAACTCGGGGATTGACGCGGTATATGACGGTGAGATGACGGCCCAGGAATACTGCGATTCTGTAGCGGATCAGGTACAGCAGCTTCTGGATAAGAGTATAGAACAGCAGAAGGCGTTAAATAAGTAAGATTCAGTGCGCTGCGGCGGTGATATGCCGCCGCAGCGCCGACCACAAATATCAGAACATCCATTAAGCAAAGGAGATGACCTTTTCGATGTTCAAAAAAAGCTTAAAGCGCAATGAAAAGATAGCGGGGCTTCTTTTTATTGTGCCATCCATGGCCCAATTTCTATTCTTCTTCCTGCTTCCGCTGGGGCTGTGCATCTGGGCATCCTTTACGGACTGGAATGTACTGGTGCGGGATAAGTCCTTTATCGGGCTGGGTAATTTTGCAGAGCTGTTCCAGGACAGGAAGTTCTGGATCGCGATGCGCAACACGGTCTATATGCTGCTTCCGATTCCGGCATACATGGTGCTGGGTCTTTTGTTTGCTCTGGCCTGCCATAAGAATATCAAGGGAAATAAGGTATTCCGGGTGCTGTACTATCTGCCTTATATCTCCTCGATCGTTGCGCTGGTGCTGATCTGGAAATGGATCTTTAACTCGGAATTCGGTCTTGTGAATCAGTTCCTTGGTCTGTTCGGCTTCGACGGGCCAAACTGGCTGAACGATCCCACATGGACCAGGCGGATGATTATTCTTATGATCGGCTGGAAAATGATCGGGATTACGGCCATCTATTTCCTGGCATCCTTAAAAAATCTGCCGGAGACCTATTATGAAGCAGCCACCATTGACGGCGCCACTTCGACGCAGCAGTTTTTCAGGATCACCCTGCCGCTGCTGACGCCGATCCTCTTTTACCTGGTAACGGTAAATATCATCGGTTCCCTTCAGACCTTCATCGAAGTGAATCTGTTTACCACCGACGGCGGCCGGAATTATGGAGTTGCCACGATCATTTATTACATATGGCAGAAAGCGTTTGATTACAGCCAGATGGGCTATGCGTGCTCCGCTGCGGTTATATTCGGCTTGTTTATCCTGCTGCTGACGGCCCTCCAGTTTAAGATCTCGAATAAATGGGTTTATGAAGGAGAGTAAGGATGAAGGCAAAAAACAGAACGAATCCCGTGAGAATTATTATATTTATCATTCTGGTACTGGGTGCGGCCACGATGGTCATCCCCTTTCTATGGATGCTGTCCACTTCCCTTAAGGAATCGAATCTGGTATACCAGATTCCGCCGCAGTGGATTCCGGACCCGGTGGACTGGCATAATTACGTGGAAGTCTGGAAGAATTCAAACCTGCTTTCAGGCCTTAAAAACAGTGTCATCGTATCCGGCAGCGTGGTGATCGTCGGCACGGTCTCTTCCACAATGGCAGCATTTTCCTTTGCAAAGCTTACGTTTCCGGGTAAGAAATATTTTTTCATGGCGCTATTGTCCACCATGATGATCCCGATCGTGGTGCTCCTGGTACCCCAGTATATCATTTATACAAAAATAAAGTGGATCAATACGCTGCTGCCTTTGATGGTTCCCGGTATGCTGGGTAACGCATCCATGATATTCTTTCTCCGCCAGTATATGACGGGGCTGCCTACGGAGCTGATCGAGGCGGCAAAGATCGACGGCTGCGGATATTTCCGCACGTATTACCAAATATTCCTGCCGTTATCCAAACCGGCGGTGATCAGTAATGTGATCATGATCTTTATGGCGACCTGGAATGATTACTTCGGCCCAATGGTCTTTGTCAATGATGCGAAGAAACAGACGGTTCAGGTAGCCATCTCTATGCTGAACTCTTACTACGAGAACCAGACGGATGTGCCTGTTGTGATGGCGGCCGCATTGATCGCCGTACTGCCGGTACTGCTATTATTTATATTCTGTCAAAAATATTTTACGGAGTCCTTCGCAATGAGCGGCATTAAGGGCTGATGGGGGTACTTTCATGAACAGACTATATCAAAACCCGATCGCCCGTCATGGCGATTATGCGGACCCGTTCGTGCTGAGGTATAACGGAACCTATTATCTGTATGCGACGAATCCGGATCTGCGAGTCTTTACTTCACAAAACCTGCTGGACTGGAAGGAAGCGGGGCCGGCCATAGATCCCGACACGTTCCCGGGACTGGTGCCGTTCGCGCCGGAGGTGGTGTACTGGAACGGCTGGTTCTATATGTATACCTCTCCGTCCGGCTTTGGGCATTACATATTAAGAAGCGATTCTCCGACCGGGCCTTTCGAAAAGATCAGCGGGAACGAGGGACACGATATCGACGGCTCCGTATTCATAGATGATGATGGAACCTGGTATTTCTACTGGGCCGGGGACGAGGGGATCTGGGGCTGTCGGATGGACTCACCGACGAAGTTTCAGGAACCGGTGCTGACCGGCGCCTATCTGCATGGCTGGACCGAGGGGCCTATGATCCAGAAACGGGATGGATTCTATTATATGACTTATACCGGGAACCATTATCTGAGCAAGGGATACCGGATTCACGCTGCGTCCAGCAGACATCCGCTTACCGGGTATAAGGATGAGCCGGGCGGCCCCATCGCGGTACATACCCAGGATGGCCCGGTGGGTCTGGGGCACAGCAGCACGGTACTGGGACCGGATCTGGTCTCCTATTATATGGTGTACCATAATCTGAACGGGGATGCCTCTAGGGATCTAAATATAGACCGTATGATGTGGTATCAGGCAAATACACAGCTGATGGGACCGACACGGACCCCGCAGGAAGCACCGGGTCTTCCCGATGCATCCGATCCTGCCCCGGAGGGCAGCGCGGCACTCTCGTGGGAATTTGAACGGGGGAAATGGGAGGAAAAAAACGGGGTCCGCTATACGCTGCAAAATGAGTTATGTGTAAAGACCGTTGAGAATTTCGGACCTTCGTATACGGCAGAATTCCATTTGAGCATTCCTTGCCCGGATGCAGGACCGGATGATAGCTCCCGTTCCGAGCGGGAAGCGAATATCTCCTGCATGAAAAAGGCCGTAAATAGTGAGAACGGACAAAATCAAAGCGTTGCCGGAATCGTACTGGATGCAGGGGAAAAGAAGTATTACCTGGTTTTTCGTATAAATAGGCATGCTCTCCAGATCTGGTCCGGCCTTCCGGAGCAGACCGTATTGCTCGGGGAGAGCCAACTGCCGGAGGCATATGACTTTAACAGCCTTCACAACATCAGGGTACAGTCGGACAAAGGCAGGATGAAGATCTGGATCGATAACCGCCTGCAGATAGCGGATGTGGCTGTGCAAAAGGAAAAAGTCCGGCCGGGATATTTTGCGGCAGGCACACGGGTCGGCTGCGGCTATACGGCAGTCACAAATAACACCTACGACAATGAAATTAGTAATACTGTAATCCCGGCCGGCTGTTCCTGCGCAGCGGTATACGGTGCGGTCAACACCTCAGCGGACGAAAATGGCGCGGTGCAGATAGGCCGCGGCGACATGATGAAATACAGGTTCCGGACAGAGGGTGAAGGGAACTATCGGCTCAATGTGATCTGCCGGCCGTCGGAATCTTCCTCCGGTTTTCTGGTAACGGCGGATAAGGAGCCGATCGGTACCGGTTCCGGAGAAGAAATATTACAGTCATTCCCCGTCGCTCTTTCTGCGGGTTTGCACCGGTTTACAATAACCGGGCAGGCTGGTACGGCGGAACTGGCCCGAATCGAACTGGTGCGTCAGGGCGCCGCTGCGGAATACGAAAGCGATACGGTCGTAGAAGTGGGCCCGTACGGCAAAGCGCTGTGCGGGGATACACAGTGGCACGACTATACTGCGGAAGCCGAATTTACTGCGGATATCGGTGAGGAAGGAAGCGCGGGCATTATGCTTAGGGTAACGGAACCGGCGGAAGGCGGGGAGGGAGAAGATCCTGTACTGGGTATCGATTTTTTCCTCGGCTATACGGTGAGTGTATCCGATGGATGGCTCCGGATCGCCAGACACCGGTATGACAGGGAGATATTAGCGGAATGTCCGCTGGAAGTTAAGAACGATGGTTATACCCTATCCGTCACTGTAACGGGCGCTTATATAGATGTGTATATGAATCAGGAGTTAACCCCAAGACTTAGAGTTTGTGATAAACAGCCTCTGACCCACGGATGCGCGGGTGTCTGGGCAAAGAACAGCAAAATTAAGGTAACCGGACTGAGGATTTCGGAGAGGAGAAGAGTATGAGGAGATTCTTTGTATTTTTACTGACTTTCACAATGATGATCAGCGGATTAACCATGACGGCATCGGCAGAGGATGCGGAGGGAAATACCGTATTTGGGGATGAGCAGACCCCGCACAGTTTCTATGAACGTATGGTCCAACTTCCCAACGGAGACTTACTGGCAACTTGGCTCAGGGAGTTTCCGGTGAATACCGGATGGACGGGAATGCAGGATCCGCAGTTTTATAAGAGCGCGGACCAGGGAAAGACCTGGCATATGTGCAGTGAGATAAATCCGGCTGCGAACGGCATTTCCAAAGACAAAATAGGCATGCCGGGACTGTATGTATTTCCGCAGGCGCTGGGTAATTATCCCGCCGGTACGATTCTCTATGCGGTATCCGACTGGGACACCGACAGCACTTATACAATCCATATCTGGAGGAGTACCGACAACGCAGAGTCCTGGCAGCTGCACAGTGAGCTGGCTCCCCGGGCAGGCCGCTCGACCTGGGAACCGGAATTCGCGGTAAGCGCGGACGGACGGCTGGTATGTTATTATTCGGATGAACGTCAGGAAGGCTATGATCAGTGTATTTCCTATGAAGTTTCGGACGATGGCGGTTTAACATGGGGAGATTATACCATCGTGGCAGGGGAATACGAGGAGGGATGGATCCCCGGGGTAAGTCCCGGGAATTGGCGGCCCGGCATGCCCCGTGTGATTCAGTTAAAAGACGGCAGTTATCTGATGGCTCATGAAAATATTAACGCAGAGCCTTATGGTTCCATTACGATCCGCAGGTCTGCGGACGGACTGTCCTGGGGTGATCCTCTGGCGCTCGGCAGTGTGGTGACGACAGGCCAATATACGGCCTATCAGTGTCCCATGATTGCTTTGATCGACGACGGAAGTGAGTATGGCAGGCTGTTTTTAAGAGGTATGAATGATAACTGTTCTCCCAGCCAGTGCTTTACCAGCACGGATAACGGCAGGACCTGGAGTCTGATCGACGCACCGCTGACCGCGGTCCGCAATGAAAACGTGGGCAGCAGCTGGAGCGGTACGTTCGTGGCCGACGGCGATAAGCTGATCGAGTTGAACAACTACTATAACGGAAGTTACAATGAAATCCGCTGCGGGACCGGCGTCCTCTGCGGGGATCAGCTGGTGGTATCCGGAGCCGATTATAAATTCGTAAATGCTGCAAATGGATATTGTATGGATGATCCAGCCGGATCCGTCGAGCAGGGAACCCAGATGATCCTGTGGTCGGATAACTCCTTAAAGACCCAGAGCTGGCATCTGGAAGATATGGCCAACGGACAATATAAGATCCGGTGCAATTACAGCGGTCTGATACTGGACAATAAGGAAGGCTCTACGGCAGACGGAAGCATTGTCCGTCAGTGGGAGGATAACAACGCGCCCGCCCAGCGCTGGATTCTGGAAGCGCAGCCGGACGGCACCTTCCATATTCAGAATCAGGCAGGCGGTCTGTATCTGGATACCCAGAACCAGGCTGCAGACCTGCATACGCCGCTGGTGCAGTCGCCATTAAATGGCAGCGCTACCCAGAGATGGAAGCTGGAGCGAATCTATGAGATAGCCAGGCTGGAATCTTTCAATATTGCCGGGAGATATATCCGTCATACATCCGATGGCCGGATTATTATCGATACGGAATTTACGAGCCTTCCCCTTAAGGACTCCGAATGGCGTATCGTACCCGGTCTTGCCGATGCGGGCTGCATCTCATTTGAATCGGTGAATATGCCGGGTTACTATCTAAGGCACAGGGACGGCAGGCTGCAGCTGTCTCAGAATGACCAGACCGCTTTGATGGCTGAAGACGCCACATGGAGGGTGCGGCCGGGACTGGTGGACAGTTCACAGGTGTCCTTTGAGTCCTATAACATTGCGGGTAATTACATGCGGCATATGGACGGCGTTCTGCATATTACTGGAATTTCGTCCGATTTAGATCGGGCCGACGCCACATTTAGGGAAATCAGACAATAAGTGATATGGAAGAATCATAGAGTGACAAGATGAAATATGAAGCGGTTTAGAATATAGCGATCAAACAGCTTGAAGAAAATTCTCAAGCGGTTGGAGGAAGCGATCAAGCTATTTGGAGGAAATATGGACAGTATATTAAGACAAGAATATCCCAGGCCCCAGTTTCAGAGGACAGAATGGATGACATTAAACGGAATGTGGGATTTTTCTTTTGATGAAGAGAATTACGATCGGAAAATCAGGGTGCCCTTTGTCTATGAAGCTCCGCTTTCCGGTATCGGAGTGAACGAGTTTCATGATGTGATCTGGTACCGCCGGGAATTCCTGATACCTGGGGAATGGGCAGACAAACAGATACTTTTGCATATCGGAGCGGTGGATTACAGCTGTGATGTCTGGGTGAATGGCCGGCATATGGCACATCATGTGGGCGGGCAGACCGGATTTTGCATCGATATGACTCCGGTTATCAAAAAGAACGGGAATCAGGTGCGGATCCGGGTACAGGATTACCCCGGCGACCTGGATATTCCCAGAGGCAAGCAATTCTGGAAAGAGAAATCCGAAAGTATTTTCTATACTGCATCCATGGGGATCTGGCAGAGTGTATGGATGGAGCCGGTAGAGGCTGCGCATATCGAACAGGTGCTGATCACTCCTCTTTTTGACGAAAAGGCGGTCCGTTTCGATTATGAGCTGAGCCATTGGCAGGACTGTACACTGGAAACAGAAATCACTTTTCAGGGGAAAACCGCTGGGAAGATGCGGATCTCGCCTGTTGGAAAGAAAGGGACATTTTGCCTGCAGTTGGATGAGGCGGCGCTGGGCGGCTGGAATGTGACGGAGGATTTCGCCTGGACGCCCGAGCACCCCAGACTGTTTGATGTGGAATACCGGCTGAAACAGAGTCAGGAGACGGTTGATGTGGTGAAATCCTACTTTGGCATGCGAAAAGTTTCCGTCGCCTCGGGACGATTTCTGCTGAACAACCGGCCCTATTACCAGCGGCTGATTCTGGATCAGGGCTATTGGCCCGGAGGTTTGATGAGCGCCCCGTCGGATGAGGATTATGGTAAAGATATCACCCTGATAAAACAGATGGGGTTCAATGGTGTGCGGATTCATCAGAAAGCCGAGGATCCCCGCTTTTTGTATCATGCGGACCGAATGGGACTGCTGGTGTGGGGGGAAAACGCTTCCGGCTATGTATATTCCAGACGTCTGGCACAGGACCTGCTGCAGGAATGGTCCCGGATCGTTCTCAGGGATTATAATCATCCCAGTATCGTGGCATGGACTCCTTTGAACGAATCCTGGGGCGTGCTGGAGATCGCTAACCGGCCCGAACAGCGGGAGTTCTGCAGAGCCCTGGCCGCGTTCACAAAAGCGCTGGACTCAAGCCGCCCGGTCAGTGACAACGATGGCTGGGAACATGTGGACAGTGATCTTCTCACGATCCATGACTACGAGTCCCAAGAAGAGGTGTTAAAAGAAAGATACGCTTCCATGGAACAGATCATCAACGCTCAGCCGGCCGGCCGTCCTCTGTATGCAAAAGGCAGCGGCTACCATGGAGAACCGATTATAGTAAGTGAGTTCGGCGGCATTTCCTTTGCGGTGGAAGGCGCAAAAGGCTGGGGATATTCTACAGCCGGATCAGCCCGGGATTTTCTGGAACGATACCGCGCTGTCATGGAACCAATTCTTAAGTCTCCCCACATACAAGGCTTCTGCTATACCCAGCTAACCGATATCGAACAGGAGATCAATGGACTTCTTACCTACGACAGAGCCGCCAAAGTAGACCTGGAGCAGATTCGGCGAATCACTTCAGGAGAGAATATGACTGGATAAACGCTTAGACGCTATGTGCCTTTGTCCGTTTCCGTTTGTAAAATTTCTAAGGAAAAAACCGAAGGTGGGTTGAATAAGAGGGCATCCCTTGTGCCCTCTTATTCAGCACACTTTTGGTTTTTTCCGAATTGAACAAAGTCGCATCTGATATATGGGGATTCAAAACTTCACTTTATTAGCCGCAGCACGATTCAACAGAACTTAAAAAGTCAAGATGATGACGAACATTGAGTGAAGTATAAGACTCCCTAGCTTGTGCTGTCATTGCTTGTCCTCCATAGGTTGTTATTTGCCTGGCAACTTGATTTAATGATTAAACCATTTGGTTCATAAAATATCACTTTTCATCAAACCCTTCAACGGTTTTTGTTAAATATAAATAATATAAAAAAACAAAAAATTATATGTATGAAATCACGGTGCGGCCAGGCGGCTATTCGTTCTGGCCGTTGAATATTTCGCAGTTGTGTGAGATAATACTAAAAACAAAAATTGCTTTTGTTAGTATAGTTAAGACAAGGAGTATTTTATGGATATAAGAAATATTGATCAACTGTATACCCAGCTAAATGCAAGGGGAAATTTGATTTACCGGTTTGTCCTGCAGTACAGGGATTTGATGTTTGAACGATATGATTATGGAAGCGGAGACGAGTTTAATATGCTGGAAATACATACCCTGACAGAGATTGGAGATAATCCCGGTACCACGGTTTCCAGCTTGTCAACCATCTGGAACCGCACAAAAGGGGCGATTTCGCAGGTGGTTACAAAGCTTGAGGACCTGGGATATGTGGAGCGCAGGAAGAATGCTGCAAACGGAAAGATTGTAAATCTTTATCTCACACCGTCCGGAACACGATTAAGCCAGCTTCATAAAGCCTATGATTCCAAGGATATTACGGAAACGACAACGAAGCTGCTTTCCAAATGTTCCATGGAGGAAATCGACCATTTTTATAAAGTACTTCAGGCATATATTTCTATTTTAGAGGAAAATTAGGCTCATAAATACCTTTCTTGACAAGTTCCATAGGCGGTGCTATTCTAAAAGTAAAGTTTAATGATTAAAATATTGTAATTGTTTGTAGCCGTATTGTGGACGTTTGAATAAGGAGGTAAATAATAGAGTGAAAACATTTAATTTCGATGAAATTATCAGCCGCGAAGGAACCTGCAGTATGAAATGGAATCTGGAAGAATATTTTCCGGATGCGCCATCGGATTGTCTGCCATATTGGATTGCGGATATGGAGTTTGCCTGTGCGGATCCTATTTTAGAAGCTCTTCATAAGAGAATTGACCAGAAAATTCTGGGGTATACCGCTTTTTATGATGCTGAATATTTTGAGGCGGTACAGCATTGGTTTGAGCGTCGTCATGGATTGACGATTCCGCGTGAGTCCATCTTTTTTTCACCGGGCGTTGTGCCTGCGATTGTGCTGCTGATGCGGGTACTTACCCGGGCGGGAGAGGGCGTGATCATACAGCAGCCTGCATACAACCCGTTTATGGTGAAGACCCGGGCTAACGGACGTCAGCTTGTTGTGAATCCGCTGGTGGAGACGGACGGATATTATACGATTGATTATGAAGGGCTGGAGCGGTGTGCTGCTGACCCAGACAACCATCTGCTGCTTTTCTGCAATCCTCATAATCCGACCGGAAGAGTGTGGAACCCGGAGGAACTAAGAAAAGTGGCGGACATCTGCAAACGTCATGATGTCACGATTATTTCCGATGAAATCCATTGTGACCTGGTTCGCGGGCAGGTTACCTATCATCCGATGGAGAAGATTTGTCCGGAATATAAGGACCGCATCATTACCTGCCTGTCGCCGAGTAAGACATTTAACCTGGCTGGGATGCATCTGTCAAATATCATCATTCACGATCCGGCAATCCGCCGGGCATGGCTCCGGGAGATTGATACAAAGGGAGCAATCGGAGTGCCAAATCCGCTGGCAGTTACGGCCGCGGCGGCCGCATACAATGAGTGTGAGGAATGGCTGGCTGCGCTGCTGCAGTATCTGGATGATAATCTAACCTATCTAAAGGACTTCCTTGCAAAGGAGCTGCCTTTGATCAAGTTCTCTATTCCTGAAGGAACGTATCTGGCATGGCTGGATCTGCGTGCTTACGGGATGCAGGTGGAGGAGCAGGAAGCATTTATGCTGCAGAAGGCACACCTGATTTTTGATGAAGGTTACATATTTGGCCATGAGGGGGTCGGATTTGAGCGAATTAATGTGGCTTGCCCGCGCGCTCTTTTGGAGCAGGGCATGTTAAGATTAAAAGCGGCACTGAACTGATTGGTATTTTACAGCAGCAAAGGAGTACCGGACTAGCGCTATGATAAAGGATGTTTTTTTACTATATACCGATCGTTTTGACTTTTTTTTACAATGTACACTGGAACATCTGACCCTATCCCTTGCGGCTATCATGATAGCGGTGTTTCTGGGATTGGGACTGGGGATTCTGATGGCCCAGATGCCGCGGGTATCACGTCTGCTCATTGGGATTATCAGCGTGGTCTACACAATTCCGTCGATTGCCCTGCTTGGCTTTTTGATACCGTTTACCGGTGTGGGCGATACGACTGCTTTGATTGCGCTGGTGGTCTATGGGCTTCTTCCCATGACCAGGAATACCTATCTGGGGATTCGGGGGATCGACCCGCCGGTGATCGAGGCGGCTTATGGGATGGGGAGTACCGATACAGAGGTATTATTCCGAATTAAACTTCCGCTGGCGGTTCCGGTTATTTTAGGCGGCATCCGGAACATGGCGGTTATGACGGTCTCACTTGCCGGAGTCGCTTCGTTCATCGGAGCAGGCGGTCTCGGTGTGGCAATTTACCGTGGAATCACCACCAATAACCCGGCTATGACTCTGACGGGCAGCCTGCTGATTGCTGTGATAGCATTGATTTTTGATTTTTCTTTTGGGGTACTGGATAAACGTTACCGGCGAAAAAGGAGGCTGCCATCATGAAAAAAAGAATGACGGCATGGGGACTGCTCTTTGTGATATGTGCTCTGATGCTGGGAGGCTGTGCATCCAAAAACACCGGAAAGATTACAATTGCAACGAAACCGATGACGGAACAGTTTGTATTGGGAGAGATGTTAAAACAGCTGATTGAGGTGCAGACGGATATTAAGGTGGAACTTACCAAAGGTATCGGGGGTGGTACATCCAACATTCATCCTGCCCTGCTGAAGGGAGATTTTGACCTGTATCCCGAGTATACCGGAACGGCATGGAACTTTGTCTTAAAACGCGGGGAAATACCGGAAGAAGAGGAGCTGCTTGCACAGTTAAAAGAAATTTATATGCAGGATTATGATTTAAAATGGGTCGGGCTTTATGGGTTTAACAATACCTTCGCGCTGACCATGAGGCAGGAACAGGCTGAGGAATTAGGTGTCACAACGCTGTCGGAGCTGGGAGGGGTGAGCGGCCGGCTGCAGTTTGGCAGCAGCTATGATTTCTATGAGCGGGAAGATGGGTACGACGCCTTGTGTGATACGTATGGACTGAAGTTTAAAAAGACTCTGGATATTGATATCGGACTGAAGTACGCGGCTATAGAGTCGGGAGAACTTGATGTGATGACTTCTTTTACTACAGATGGATTGCTGCATGTGTCAAATCTGAAGATTCTCGAGGATGATCAGAACTTTTTCAAGACTTATTACTGTGGGACGGTTGTACGCAATGAAACGCTGAAGAAATATCCGGAGCTGGAGCCGGTTTTCATGCAGATGGACGGTTTAATCAGCAACGAGGATATGAGCCGCCTGAACTATGAAGTGGAAGAGGAGAAAAAATCAGAACAGGAGGTAGCGCGGGAGTTTCTGATTGAGAAAGGACTTCTGGAAGCAGATGAATAAGACAGAAGAACGTGTAAAGACGCCTGTGATATGCTTTGACAATGTAAGCAAAAGTTACGGGGACAAACAGGTTTTGGGTCAGTTCCACCTGTCTGTCCGGAAAGGGGAATTCCTCACCGTAATCGGGCCTTCCGGCTGCGGCAAGACCACTATGCTGAAAATGATCAACGGGCTGACTGAACCGGATAGCGGGAGTGTGTGGGTCAGGGGAGTGGATGTGGCACATACGGATAAAATAGCGCTGCGCCGGGACATTGGCTATGTAATCCAGTATGTAGGGCTGTTCCCCCATATGACGGTGCGGCAGAATATCGCTTATGTCCCAACGCTGCTAAACAAAAAGAATAAGCAGAGAACCGCACGGGCGGTAGAACATCTGGTGTCCTGCATGGAGCTGGATGCCGGGCTTCTGGAGCGGTATCCGTCAGAGCTTTCGGGCGGACAGCAGCAGCGGGTGGGAATTGCCCGGGCGCTGGCGGCCGGTGCGGATATCCTGCTTTTGGACGAACCCCTTGGCGCCGTGGATGGTGTGACCCGGAGAAAGCTCCAGGAGGAACTGCGGAGACTGCATAAGGAGCTGGGGATTACGGCTGTTTTTATCACTCATGATTTTCATGAGGCGCTCACCCTTGGTACCCGGGTGGTGGTCATGAATGAGGGGACGATTGTACAGGACGGGGCGCCGAAAGAAATCGTGGAAAAGCCGGGAAGTGCGTTTGTCAGCAGCCTGGTGGAACAGATGAAAGCGGGATATAAGTTTGGGTAATTACTTCTAACGAAGCAAAACGCGCTTAGTATACCCGTTAATGAAATTATAACTCAGTTTTATAAAGTAACCTGATTTGTCAATTATAAAGAGAATGAAGATTGTATAAAAAACGAAACGGAACTGGTGTGTAAGGAATAAGAGGCGGCTGCAAAAAATGAATTTTGCAGCCGCCTCTTCGTTTTATGGTATTCTGTTATTTTGCAGCTTTTGCAAGCTTTCTCTCTTCGGACAGTTCCTGTATGTTCTTCTTGTTGATCAGGCGGAATAAGAAAGCCATAATCACAGCAAACACGGCGAAGCCGGCCAGCATGAGATATAAGTATTTTAAGGCAACATTCGGTTCATTGTTGTCAAGAATTGATCCTACAATCGGGGAGATGAACACGTCCGGAAGGTAGCCAATGGTGGAAATCAGACCGATGGCAGTTCCGGAAATCGCCATGGATATTTTGGCTTCTTTAATCGGAGCAAAGTACTGCCCTCTCATGGCTCCGTTGAAGACCATGGCAAGTGCGAAGACGATCATGAAGAAGACCAGTCCGGTACCGCTGCCGGAAAAGACCGCGATGATGATACAGCTCACGGCTACTGCACCAACGCTGATCATCAGAGCCTTGCTGGAACCGAATTTATCGCCCAGGACTCCGCCTGCAAATGCGCCAAATGGCTTAAAATAGCTGTCGAACAGTCCGATGTAAGCAGCGGCAGCGGCGGTAGCGCCGAAACCGGAGATGGCAACCTTGGAAGCGTAACCGGACATGGTGCTGCCGGCGGAATAGCATCCCATAACCATAAATGCCATTAGCCAGATACTTGGATTCTTAATACACTCTTTAAGCAGCTGTAACGAGGTCTCGGAAGCGGTCTCATCTTCACTGTCTCCCTTGAAAATCATCCATGTCAGAACTCCCAGGAGAATCAGCAGTCCGCCATACATGAATATAATGGTGCGCAGACCTGTGCTCATGGATACAAAACGTCCGAATATAAATGCCAGGAGCGTACCAATCAGCATCTGCGAGATGGCACGGCCGCCTTCCAGTCCGCCAAAGGCAGTACTCTCTCCGTTGATGGAACGTCCAAACTGGCGGGTAACTTTCATAAGTGCTGACCAGAAGGTCAGGGTAGTGGTTATTCCCATCAGTGCATAGATGAGCAATGCAATCTTATAGGAAGGGAAGGTGCCGAACCAAATGTTGAGCAGCCCGGTTGATACAAGAGAAAAGGACATCAGCTTACGGGCGGAGAATTTGTCTGCGATGACGCCGCCGAAGAAATACGCAAAAATAGTCATGGTGCCATAAACACTGAACAATACGCCAAATTCCTGGTTGGTCATCGTAAAAGCTTCCAGATAAGCATCGTAATATGCGCTTCGCATATAGACAACATATCCTATGTTACCGCCGAAACATAGAACAATAAATTGAAAGATCCGTTTCCATCTTGATACAGCTTTTGTTTCCATTACTTGTCCTCCTGGTTTGTATTTGCTTGCGCAATACGTTTTAATGATTAAACTATTGTATTCATAAAATATCACTTTCCATCAAACATGTCAACAGTTTATGTATAATAAATATAAATAATATAAAATAACATAAAATTATTTGTGTGAAATCACGGTATATGCGATGAAACTTCGATCTGAAGTTTGATATTTCACCATGAATAATATAATGAAAAAACATAGATAAAGATAAAGTGTAAGACAGAGTATCTTGGATTCGAGAAAGTTTACAACCTACGGCCTTAATCAAAATGATGATCAATGTATATTCTAATATATACCTAAAAAGTTAAGATGAAGATGTACGACGGCGTAGAATAAGACGCCCGCAGCTGTAAAAATCCCCATTACCAGGTATATAAGCCCTGATTTCGTATAAAATATACTTTACGAATATTCGCGGAAGTATTATAATGAGTAAACTGAATACTATAAGGAGGAAACGAAAATGGCACAAGTTACGAAGGACATGATTATTTCCGATATTATCGGGATTGACACCAATATTATTCCCATTCTTATGCGGGCCGGAATGCATTGCATCGGCTGTCCGTCCGCACAGGGGGAAAGCCTGGAAGAAGCCGCATTCGTACATGGAATGGACGCGGACGAGCTGGTGACCCAGATTAATGAATATCTGGCAGGTAAATAATCGGAACTGCGGCGTTTCGCTTGTCACGGTTCCGTCTATAGGTGGAACAAAAAAAGGGTTTCGTCAGTGAAACTCTTTTTTTATTGCCGCAGAACCGCTTATTCTATTGGGAAAGGCTGTTTTGTAACGGATCTTTACACTTGTTTTTATTCTTGGCCGGCCTACATATGATTTTGCAAATATTCATTGGGGGTCACTTCCAACAAGTCGGCTACCAGAGCAAGGCTGATGGGCTCGCTGTAGTGGGCGCATATGTACGCGCAGGCATGCTCCGGCAGGCTGCCTGTATCCGGGGGACAGGGCCGCACGGTCATGACGACCTGACGGCCGAACAGGAGGTCTACACCGATATGATGGGCCGTGTGGTGGATCGGGGAGCTGTGCGGGCCAAAATAGAGGCATGCAGACATTATGGGATGCATGAAGCTCATCCGGAGCAGGGACTTTATACCAGCGCGGGAGATCCTCTGGTTTTTATCGATACCTTCTACCTAATGAATATAGAACAAAGCTGCCCATGGCACAGACACATTATATCGGAGTATGTGAAGGCCATGAGGGAGGTGGGATTCGACGGTATCCATATGGATACCTATGGATTTCCCAAGACAGCTTTTACACGGGTTGGAGAGCTGCTGCGTCTGGATGAGCGCTATGCCCGTCTGATCAGAGACGCAAAGGAAGCTGTCGGCGCATTGGGCGCAGAAAGCCATCTGATTTTCAACAATGTAGGCAATTGGCCGGTAGTGTCTGTGGCCAATACGCCTCAAACGGCAGTATATATAGAGCTGTGGGAACCCTATACCACCTATGCCCACCTCCGTCAGGTCATCCTGGATGCGCGGCGTACCTGCAGTGACCAAAAGCCCGTGGTGCTGGCGGCCTATCTGTCCCCCTTCCGTACGGACGGGCCGCTTCGCGCGCTGAATGCGGCGCGGCTGTTACTGGCGGGTACGGCTTCCTGCGGGGCTGCGAACCTGTTATTAGGTGAAAAAAATGGAATACTCACCCAGGGGTACTATGTAGACCATTCCCGCCTGTCGGACGGGCAGGCCGGCAGATTATGGCTTACCCTCCGTGAGAGCGGACAGAGGAAGTTGATCAGCGTCGTCAACCTATGCGGCTGTGATAATCGTTGGAACGAGGGGAAGGAGACGCCGGTTCCCCAGGAAAATGTAACCTTCCAGGTTCAGGTTGATACGCGGTCCCTGCACGTTTGGACCGCTTCTCCAGACGGAGTGTCCGGTATGACCGGGGTACCCCATGATACCATACGGACACAGCGGGGCTGGGCGGTACGGTTTACGCTTCCGCAGGTCAAATTCTGGGGCCTTATTTACATTCAATAGGAAAGTGCGCAGCCCGTCTCTGGCGATGAATTTCACACGCAAAAAAACCCGCCGATAAGGCGGGTTTTTTTAGATGCGTTTTATACCAGAGCCAGGTTCTGCAATGCCTGGTCAGAAATCATGACCTCGTAATGTTCTTTGAAGTAAGCTTCGCCGGCGGTTGTAAATTTGTCGCTCCGGCCGTACTCGGATAATATATTACATACTTTATTGAATGCAACCGGGGTGTGGGAGGATTGGCTTAATGTTAAAAGGTATTCTCCATTGTCCGGATTTTTATATAAAGTATTATATCCGTTATAAAAATGATGCAGCACATGAGCGGCGTCAATCAGATTATCCAGCTGCCGGAACCGGTAGAGCTTCGTCACATTCGGCGTATTCTCGACAGTTTCCCTGGCAGTGCCGGTCTGTGATTCTTTCTTCTGACGGTCTTCCCGGTATTTCTTGAAGAGATCCAGGATTTCGTCGGCGCCTTCCCGGATGGCGCTGCCCCAATCCAGCGTACTTTCACTTTCATCCCGAAGCAGAGGAGCGAATTTGGAAAATCTGGTATCCAGCTCTTCCGGATCCTCTACCTTCGTTACGATTAATACTATGCAATCCGCTGAGAGAGGGACTGCTTCTATCATCAGAGGAATATCCTCTGCTTCAAAACCAAATTCATAGGAGGCCTGCTGCATAAGATCCCGGAACAGGGACTTTGCCTTTTCTGTTCCGTAAGCCAGTTCACTCAATTTTATTTGACGATCTGCTAAATCTTCTCTGGTTAAGGTACAACGGATCTGGTTTTCACTGACTTTTTCTATCTTCATAAAATCACTTCCTATTCTAAAATGAGATTAGAAACTGTCGGACTACCTACCTATAGTATAAACAAAAATGCCCGATAAGTAAAGCGATTACCATAAGTATAATTTGGTAGTAAAAAGTATATCCAATATAGTATATGAAGTCAATAGAACAAATCTTTCAATTTTATAAACATTTTGTAAAAAAGTATAAAATTTTACAATTTCCTTGAAAATGTTCCTCTTTTTCCCTATACTATTCTATAGAGAAGATATTATGCCATTGAAAATGGAAAGGAGTGGTTCTATTACAGGAGGATAAGATTATCGCAGGCCGTTACCGCGTTCTCAGAGTTCTGGGGAGAGGTTACAGCGGCACCGTATTTCTGGCAGAACATACCGGTTTGCAGGCGCTGCGTGCAGTGAAATGCATCAGCAGAAAACACGTTATGTACCGTCAGTTTCTAAAAGAAGCTATGCTTCTGAAAAATCTAAAGCACCCGGGGATACCCCTGATCTACGATCTGGAAGAAGAGGGGGAAAACCTCTATATTATAGAGGAATATATCGAGGGTGAGTCTGTTCAGACAATCATGCTGCATCAGCAATACATACCAGAATCTACAATTATTGATTATGGAATTCAACTCTGCGAAATTATCATGTACTTACATCATATGCGTCCGGAGCCCGTTTTATACCTGGATTTGAAGCCGTCCCATCTGCTTGTTAACGACGGACAGCTGAAACTGATCGATTTCGGCGCGGTCTGTCGGAAATCAGACTGTGAGAGCTATTCTCTGGGAACTCCGGGATTCGCTGCGCCGGAACAGTATGAAGGAGAGCTGCCGGATGAAAAGACAGATCTTTACGCGATCGGAGCTATTTTATTTTTTATGGCTTCCGGAAGGACCTATGAGGAGAAACTGTCAAATGAGGCAGAGGGGATTCCTATCTCCAGAAAGCTCCAGTCTGTCATAAAAACCTGTCTGAATCACGAACCTGGCGGGCGTTATGACTCGGTGGCTGAGTTGAAAAGAGCACTAAAAACCGCATCAAAGTATGAAAGACAATCAAATAAAAATGGCGGAATATCTTCTCTGATATCCGGATTAAACAGCACCCTGTCCAATCTTACCAGAAACGGTGATCGTAAATTGCCTCAAATAGAGTATAAAGCTACGGTAATCGGAGTTCTGGGATGCCGTTCAGGGACCGGCACGACTCATCTGGCGCTTATGGCGGCGGGGTATTTATCCGGAGCCCGGCATAAAAAAACCCTGTTGGTTCAGAGGGATGAAAATCCGGACTACGGAATGCTGCAACGCGCCTGTCAGGGCCTGACGGAAAAAGCCAGCCAGCAGAAAGTGTTTCCAGTATTCGGATTCACATGCTGCAGGAATGCCACACATAGGGAATTGACCGATTTACTCAACGAGCCCTATGAGATGGTAATCATCGATTTTGGATGCGACTATGAGGCGAATCGGGATGAATTCAAACGGTGTGACAGACAGATCGTTACAGGCAGTCTGTGCGCCTGGAAAAGAGAAGTGTATCTTGGTTTCCTGGAAGACAGGGTAAATGAAAAGGGAAACGCTTCTGTTTTGTATACAGCGCAGTTCGCAGGCAGCCGGGAACTAAAGGAAATCGCGCATTTGACGAAAATCCGAATGCGGTCTGTCCCGTTTGCGCCAAATCCTTTTGCCTTAAATGAGGAAAGCCGGAAGTTTGTGCGGGAGCTGCTGTACTGAAAAAGAAAGGATGAAACCTGTTGAATAATATATCACGAAACCTCCTGAACGGTCAGGATCATACAGGGGACATCCGCAAATTCAGAAACAGGAGGCATCTTCTATGTACGAATCAAGAGAATATCCGAACCGGATCGGCCTGCTGTTGGAGCTGGAAGGCTATGAAAACGGCGGAATTTCGGTCTGGCTTGACGGGACTGTCAGCAGCCCCTGTGAAATAGCCAAAGCGTGCACCGTGGAGGAAGATTGCAATTCCTACATGCGCGATTATGTTACCGATGAAAAGGGGGAATTAAAAGAGATCCGTTTTGACAGGATCAGGAATGGAAACCTGGATTAAAGAATAGAATTAACAAAATATGGATATCCTTACCAGGACGGCAGAGCGGCTGTTTATGCCGCTCTGCCTTGTGTGTGGGTTAGGGCCGGGAAGAGAGGGAAGCGGCCGGGCCTTGGAACCGGGCGGCTCATCTCGTGGGGCCAAATCACTTCGACCGGACCTAAGAACAGCTAACTCCGAAGACGGGAGAACCTCTTATTGGCAGGGCCTGGAACAAACTCGCCAGAGGGCGGCTCGGACAGTGTTCCAGGCCCTGCGAGGTTCTCCCGCCTTCTGCGTAAGCTGTTCTAAGGCCCGGCCTCAAATGATTTGCCCCCACGGGATGAGCCGCCCGGTTCCAAGGCCCGGCCGCTTCCCTCTCTTCCCTGCTTTGGTGAATCCCCCCTTTTGAAAAAGCGGGTTGAGTGATGATGAATGTTTTTCTGGGATTCTCTTAATTTTTTGTAAACATGTAAAAAAGTTGATGAAGTTGTTGAATTATATGATATAATGTCGAGAGACATTATATCTGCGCCGGAGCGCTTTCCTTGGCGCGGAGTGTGCATCGCCCCGGAGGGGGCATGATTGCTTGCAATCATGATTAATGTCGAGAGACATTATATCTGCGCCGGAGCGCTTTCCCTGGCGCGGAGTGTGCATTGTAGATTGAACATTTATATTAGGAGGAATAGGACGGAATGAAGAAGAAGCTGATTCCGATACTGGCAGCGCTGCTGCTGATTGTGATCGTGGTAGCGATTACATTGGCCAGCGGCTTGATTAAAAAATATAGTTTTACGGATGAACGGGCGGACCTGAATGCTTATTTTAACCTGCAGGGGGAGGATCAGGTGGGGCTGGTGCTCCAGGATGAGGTGGTTGAGGATAAAGGGAAGCTGATCGACGGGGAAGTATATCTGAATTATAATACCGTTAAGAATTACTTCAATTCCAGGTTCTATTGGGATGCTAATGAAAATGTTCTGCTTTACACGACACCCACCGATATTATTAAGGCGGAAGTGGGAAGCAAGGATTATTATATTTCCAAAAATAAGAATACGGAAAGTTACGCAGTCGTAAAGGTGGATGGAGATCAGGCGTATATTGCGCTGGATTATGTTCAGAAATTTACAAATATAGAGTATGAGACGTTCCAGGAGCCGAACCGGGTACACATTACTTATCAGTGGGGCGAGGTTCAGATGGCTGACGTCAAAGGGGATACCCAGGTCCGTGTGAAAGCGGGGAATAAGAGCCCGATTCTGACGGATGTGCTGAAGGGGGATCAGCTCTATGTTCTGCCGGAGGAAGCACAGATCGAAGAATGGACGAAGGTGCGGACCGGGGACGGTTATATTGGCTATATTCTGAATAAGAAGATTGGCGAGACCCGTACGGAGGCAACCAGCCGTGAATTTGAAGAGCCGGTCTATACGAATATTTCCAAAGATTATCCGATTAATCTGGTGTGGCATCAGGTAACCAATGCCCAGGCCAACGGTAAGCTGTTGGAGCTGATTACCAATACCAAGGGAGTGAATACGATTTCCCCTACCTGGTTTTCTTTGTCGGATAACGAGGGAAATATCGCTTCTCTGGCGGATAAGAGTTATGTGACCCAGTGCCATCAGATCGGAGTGGAAGTCTGGGGACTGGTGGATAATTTTAATAAAGAAGTAAGTACCTTTGATGTGCTGTCACATACGTCCAGGAGAGAGACGCTGATCAACCAGCTGATCGCAACGGCGATCGAGTATCAGTTAGACGGGCTGAATATTGATTTTGAGGAGTTGTCCGGTGAGACTGGGGAACATTTCATAGAATTTATCCGGGAATTATCCATCAAATGCCGGGCTAATGGGATTGTTCTGTCGATCGACAATTATGTGCCAAAGGCGCACACGGCTCATTATGATCGCAGGGAGCAGGGAATTGTGGCGGATTATGTGATTATCATGGGTTATGATGAACACTACAGCGGTTCCAAGGAATCAGGGTCTGTGGCCTCGATGGGATTTGTTCGGGAAGGGATAGAGAAAACGCTGGAGGAAGTTCCGGCAGATAAGGTCATTAACGCCGTCCCGTTCTTCAGCCGGCTTTGGAAGGAGACACCTAAGACAGAGGAGGAGATCGCTGCGGAGGATCTGACCGAGGAATACGTGCCGTATCATCTGAGCAGCGAGGCGCTGGGGATGCAGGCGCAGCAGGATATCGTCAGTGTCAACGGCCTGGAGCCGGTTTGGCAGGAGGATATCGGGCAGAATTATGTGGAGTACGAAAAAGACGGTTCCACTTATAAAATGTGGATCGAGGACGATCAATCCATTGATCTGAAGGCAGGTCTGGTGAAGGAATATAATCTGGCCGGCATCGCCGCATGGCGGCTGGGGCTGGAGCAGCCCAGCACCTGGGATGTTATTTTGAAATATGTGAACTGACGGCAGCCGTTCTGTTGTCATGAATCGGGCGGGCTCCCACATATATTATATAAAATGTGTGTGGGAGCTGCTTTTGTGAAAAGAAAGACTCTGGAGATCGGAATGGGAGTTCTGATGCTGGCGGGGGTACTGTTTCTGTCCAGGCAGGGCGCTGTTCTGGTATCAAATATGAAACAGGCACAGGCTCAGCAGAAGGTAGTGGTGATAGACGCGGGACACGGCGGTGCGGACCCGGGTAAAGTCGGCGTCAGCGGTACATTGGAAAAAGATATAAATCTGAAAATTGCGTTTCAGCTGAAGGAATTTTTAGAAGAAAATGACATCAAGGTAGTGATGACCCGGGACAGTGACGGCGGGCTGTATGATTCCAGCGCCAGCAATAAGAAGGTGCAGGATATGCAGCGGCGCTGTTCGGTAATCGACAGCGCGAAACCGATCTGTACGGTGAGCATCCACCAGAACAGTTATCATGAAGAGGGAGTGCACGGGGCGCAGGCGTTCTATTATTCACATTCGGCCGAAGGGAAGGAACTGGCGGAGATGATACAGGCTTCCCTGATCGGGACTGTGGATCCTGAGAATCATCGGGTGGCCAAAGCGAATGACAGTTATTACCTGCTGAAACGAACCGAGACGCCGGTGGTTATCGTCGAATGCGGGTTCCTGTCAAACTGGGTGGAATCGGCTAAGCTGGAGGATGAGTATTACCAGGAGAAACTGGCCTGGGCGGTCCATATGGCCGTGATGCAGTACATAGCCGCGAACTGACCGGGCCTGCCGGTACCCCCTTAAGCTTAATGCGGTTAAAAATCGGTTTCCCTGTCAGAGCAAAGAGCCTGAAACAGGGAGCGCCGGGCTTTTAACAGGACTCCGGCATCCCTTGTATAGCTGGTAAAGCTGGTGCATACCGAAGCAATTATTTTATCCGCTTTTTGCGGGTCTTTCTTTATAAGCTGCCAAAGGAGCTCATAATCCTCCGCGCCGGCCCGCTGCGCCTCCAGACGGATACTGGGAAGGACAAAGCCGTCGCCCGGATATACGATATGGGCGTCGCCGGCCGGAAGAAGCTTGCCTTTATGCGGACAGCATGATTTACGAAAGATGTCTTCGCCGATATAAAAGTTAAAGCCCCAGTGAAGGAAGCCGGTGAGACGGTAAGCGGCGCCCAGCCACAGAACCGCACGTGTAACGGTAAGGGGGAGGTCCATGCTGCGGTTCATAGTCGGTCCGGCCGGGAAGGCACAGGTATAGAACCACAGTTCTTCTCCGTTTTTCTTAAGGAGATCATAAACCTCCCTGTTTTTCTCATAGGTATCCTGTTTTGGAACCCAAATATCCACTCCGCCGCCCAGATCGGCAGTTTCCACCGCTTCTATAATGGGAATGCCCGGCAGGAATTTGCGGAAGACGGCGGCCAGAATACGGTATGTTCCCGCATTGTGTATCTGAGGTTCATCGGCAAGAGACTGGCACATCTGATTGGACCAGTTATTCCGCCGTATGACATCCGCCCATCCGGTAAAGTATTTTTTAAGCTGGAAATAACCGTTTAAAGTGGTCACTCCGGTATCGGCGTCCCATATGGGATAGTATTCGTTTTCCGTCCATTCATTCCAGTGGGCTATGTGGCCGCCGCAGAGAAACGGCGCGCCCTCTTCAAGGGCAATGCGTCCGGCTGTCTCGGCATCGGAAAAATCAAAGCCTTCAAGCTGTCCGTCATGGTACAGGGGACTGCCCGGCGGAAGGAGGATATGGGTACAGCGCAGGGAAAGCTGCATACGGACGTATTGGCGGAACAGCGACCAGTAGCTTTCGCTGCCGCGGGGGACATTATGCTGTAAGAAAAGATTATCGTAATCAAAAAAATTAAGCATTCCCAGGGAGGCTTCAAAGAGGGAGGGGATTTTTACCGGGTGAACACGGCAGCTGATACGTATGGTGCATTCCTCCCGTCCGGTTTTATAAACGAGCCTGCCGGTGCAGACGGAAGGCTCCGCTCCTTCGGAAACGGATATCCGTATGTAAAATGCGCGGCTGCTTCCGGTCTTCATTTTGTCATAGGGCATCAGCGCGTCATATACTTCAAAGGGCGCTTTTTTTGTAACATAACCTTTGCAGCTCTCATAATCGGTAGTCGTCATAAGTCCGGGAGCGGTATTTTCATCCACCACTACGGGAAGAAGTGAAAATATGTCCGCCGAAAGCGGTTTGTCATCCCACAGGATGGACACGGAACCGGCGCAGGCTTTTGCGAGGATTTGGAAACCGGTATGACCGCCTGCCGCGGCTTCAAGAGATATTTCCGGTGTTTCTGTAGTAAGGGGTGTATCGGGATAAGCCCATTCGGTTTCTGATAATAATTTAAATTCCATAGTCGTAACCATACCTTTCTTATAATCTGTATACTTGGGGCTGCAGGCATAAATTTGCGTGTGAACAGTCAGGCTCCGGATAACTCCGAAACAATAAATATTTTAATTATGTATAAATAGTGCAGAGAGTATGTGCTTCGTATTTTACCGGTCAGGATACTGGACAGGAATACGTATCGTCACTGTCGTACCTTTCCCCCGCCCGCTTGAGCAGGTCAGCCCGTATTCACCGCCGTATGCTATATGGAGCCTTTCATTGATATTACGGATGCCGTAACCCGATGCTTCAGGTACCGCGGGGGCGCTTAGATCGAAGTTGCGGTAAAGGGTTTTGGAATCCATGCCCACGCCGTCATCGGAAACCGTAATAACGATATCTCCGTTTATTTTTACCGCACGGACATTTAAGGTTCCTGTTTTTTCCGGTTTTTCAAAAATTCCGTGTATAATGGCATTTTCAATAATGGGCTGTAATATGATTTTGACGATTATACAGGGCAATACCTGTTCATCAATATTCCATATTACGGCAATCCGGTTCTCAAAGCGCATGTTCTGTATGTCGATATAAAGTCTGGCATGCAGAAATTCATCGGACAGGGGAATACGCTCCCTGCCCCGGCTTAAGGATAGCTTGTAGAATCGGGCAAGAGCATTCACCATCTTGCTGATCTGGGGCACATGGCTGCTGATGGCGGTGCAGTTGATCAGATCCAGGGAATTATAGAGGAAGTGAGGATTAATCTGTGCCTGCAGCGCCTTAAGTTCCAGGTTTTTTATCTGTTTCCCGGTTCTGACCTTTTCTTCCATCAGAACGCTGATGTGATCCATCATGCGGACAAAGCTGCCCATGAGCATTCCGATTTCATCAGCTCCCTGCGGTGTTATTTCCGCCGTCACATCCCCTTTTTCCACCTTTGCCATTGTGTCGGAAAGCATGGAAAGGCGGCGGAGGAAGGACTTGCTGATCAGATAAGCAGCCGTGTATGCCGTCAATGCAAGAACCAGTACGATGCACAGCATTCCGGTGCGCAGCTCACGGCTTACGCGGTATATATCATCACATGGAATGAGCGTGATCAGGTGAAGGCCGTTCAGGCGAAACGTATGCGGACGGATATAGCTTTTTCCGCCGGCAGTCCCGATCAGTGTCCAATCATCCATTTTAATCTCCGGCAGACGTAGTATGAGACTGTCTGCCTCCTTTTTATCCAGGATTCCGGAGGCAAGCAGAAGATGCTCGTCATCCGCCAGCAGGGTCAGGCTGTTTTCCGTTATCGGATAAGCGCTCATGATGTCCAGCAGACGGCCGGACATAATGTCGGCCCGCAGGATGGCCATCGGCTCCGTAAGGGAGTCGGGATTATAAATCGTTCTCATAAAGGAAAAAGCGCCGTCTCCCGGCGGGAGATCCTGCGGGGAAAACCAGAGCTGCTTTTTGTCGGAAGCCATCATTCTGCGGTACCAGTCGGTTTCTTCCACATGCTGCATGGAAAAGATGTCATTGTTCTGCTCGGAATACAAAAAACCGCTTTTTACATATATTCGCAGCTGGTCTATACCGGACATCTGCTTCAGCTTCCTGAAAATCTCCGATAAGCGGTAGGTATTTTCCATCTGTGAGACAGCGTCCTCTTCTCCGGGAGCTTTGGAGGCCATCTGGTATACAAGGCTGTCCATGACAAGGCTCTCCAGAACATTTTCCGAATTCTGGAATAATTCCTCCATGCCGTCACAGGATTCCTCAAAGGTTTTTTGGGCGGCGGTAAAGGTCTGTTCCTGGATCACTCTGTTGATACGGAGGAATGCGTACACCGTAAATATGGACAGAGGCATGATAACCAGCACAAAATATGTGATGAGAAGCTTCCGGCGGAGTGACATATCGGACAGCTTCAGGAAAAGGCGCTTGATACGGTTATGCTTCATGTCGGTGTCTCTCCCTGTATTCCTTCGGCGTAAGTCCTGTTTCTTTTAAAAATACCTTTGCAAAATATCTGGAATCCGAATAACCGACTTGATTTGCCACCTCATACAGCTTCAGTTCCGTATGGGGAAGGATGGTACGGGCATGCCTGATCCGGATTGCGGTTAGCTGCTGGTTGATGGTTATGCCGGAATTCTTTTTATACAGCATACATAAATAAGTATGGGTAAAGCCTAACGCTGCGGCTATTTTCTGTACGTTCAATTCCGGATCGGCAAAATGCTCCTTCAGATATAGGTTGACGGATTCTACCGCGTCATATCGTTCCGCCTCCAATAGCCGGAAGAATTCCGAACAGGTATCGTAGAGGAGCGTCTTCAATTCGCTTAGGTAAGCCGTATAGGGCGCCTCATACAGCAGATAATCACCCTTTTCCAGAAATTCTGTTATGTGCCGGTCCTTTGCCGCCGTCAAAAAAGGCGTGACAAGCTGGCAGAACATCTGTCTTATGTAAGCCGGTTCGGTTCCCTCACACACGGTAAGTCCGTTCATGATCCGGTGCAGAAGAAGCATGGCCTCCTGCCTGTTTTTTGCCAGGATATTGGAGCTTAGGGAGGTCAGGTCTTCATTGGACAGCTTATAGACGGCATCGTTAAGCGGCCGGTCCGTTTCGGCGGTTTCACGGAAGAAGAGCAGCCGCGGATCAGGGGGCGCCTGTTCCCGGCATTCTTTTATGACCTCGCGCAGCGTTTCCGTAATTTCTTCCAGATCGATGGGCTTTTCCACGAAGCTTGCGGCCTTAAGCTTTATGGCATCCTTTAAATATTCCTTATCGGGATAGCCGCTCAAAAAGATGAACTTGCATTCGGGCAGCAGGCCGCGCACCCGTTTGGCAAGCTCGATGCCGTTTAATCGGGGCATTTTGATATCGCTTATTATAATATCGGGGAGAAAGTTCGGAACCTCTGCCAGCGCTGATTCTCCGTCCCCGGCGGCTTTTACCGATTGGATACCCAATTCCCCAAAGGGAAGATAATTCACCAGGATATCCCGCGGAGCAGCCTCATCGTCTACAATCAGAATTTTTAAATCCATTCGTCAAATCATCCAATCTGTTTTCTTATTTCATTTCTATCATATATAAAAACGCCCGATATATCAATACAAATCCCCTGTCCATTGGCTGATATACACAAAGACCATAATTTATTACACATTACATAATATTAGCGCATTGTTTTACAGGGAACAGACTGATAGGATAAGAACACAGAGGAGGTGGCGGACTTGAAAAAACCGGGATTGCTTGCAGATGTAAGAAAAAACCGTATCAAATGGCTGATGCTTGTCCCCAGTGCGGTGATCATTATTTTAATGTGCTATATCCCTATGTCAGGGATTGTGCTGGCTTTTAAACAGTACAATTATCATGACGGCATATGGGGAAGCCCCTGGGTGGGATTTGAGAACTTCCGTTATTTTTTTGATTCGGGCAAGGCGTGGACCATAACGAGGAACACAGTGCTTTACAATATCGTGTTTCTGATCGTCAATAACTTTTTACAGATCGTATGCGCCATATTTTTATCGGAGCTTGCGGGGAAATATTTTAAACGGATCACCCAGTCGCTCATGTTTCTGCCGTATTTCATATCCTGGGTAGTGGTCGGGGCGTTCGTGTATAATCTCTTTAATTACGAATTCGGGGCAATCAATTCCATTATCAGGAGCTTCGGGGGAGAGGGAATTGACGTCTATTCCAATAAGGCCGCCTGGCCGTTTATTCTGGTGGCGGCGAGCTGCTTTAAGAATCTCGGATACGGAACGGTAATGTATCTTGCAAGCGTGGTCAATATTGACGGCCAGCTGTTTGAATCCGCGGATCTCGACGGAGCTACGATGCTCCAGAAAATCAGATACATAACGCTTCCGGGCATCAAGCCGACCATCATCATATTGTTCCTGATTTCTATCGGAACGATAATGAAGGGGGATTTCCAGATGTTCTGGCAGGTGACGGGCAATAACCCGATGGTGCTGGATGTAACGGATGTAATCGACACTTATGTGACACGTTCCATGCTGACCCTGCAGGAATTTGGCATGACCAGTGCGGCAGGTCTGTATCAGTCCGTATTTTCCTTCCTGCTTATCCTGCTTGCAAATGGCCTTGTGAAAAGGGCGGACCCGGATCATGCCTTGTTCTGATTTCATAGGAAAGTGCTCCTATGAAATAAAAACGCTCCGCAGGGATCGCACAGCGGCGGAAAGGAAGATGCCGCTTGCGCGGCCCGCCGCAGGCGGAGAGTTTCGCAGGCGAAACTCTTATTCATAGGGCAGGACGAAAAATGTAAAGAAAGGCTTGATTATTATGATTACAGGGAAAAAAGCTGTTTCCGGCAGAAAAACAGGAAAAGACAGAATCGTATTCAATATCATATCCGTTGTGACGCTGACTGCGCTGTCTTTATTTTGCCTCTTTCCGTTCCTGCTGGTGCTCAGCGGGTCATTCTCCGATCAGAATGCGATTCTGGTAGACGGCTACCGGCTGATACCGCGTGAAATATCGACACAGGCCTACCAGATGCTTTTTAAGATTCCGGGTGACCTGATCAGGGCTTACGGGGTTACGATTTTTGTTACCGCAGCAGGAACGTTTCTGAGCCTTCTTTTTACAAGCATGGCGGCATATGTACTGTCCTGCAAAGATTTCAAATACCGTTACGGGGTCAGTTTCTTTTATTATTTTACTTCCATATTCGGGGGAGGGCTTGTACCCTGGTATATTTTCAATACAAAGTACCTGCATTTTCATAACAATATCATATCCCTGCTTTTGCCGATTATGGTAAATGTGACTTATCTGCTGATATTGAAAAGCTATATGGGAAATGTGCCGGAGGCTTTATATGAATCGGCGAAGCTGGACGGAGCGGGCGATATTACTTTATTTTTCAAGATCGCGCTGCCGCTTTCCAAAGCGGGGATGGCAACGGTGGGACTGTTCATAGCGCTTAATTACTGGAATGACTGGTATGATGCCATGCTGTATCTGGATGAGGGCGCAAGGCATCTGTATCCGCTCCAGTATTACTTAAACAGCATACTGACAAAGGCGCAGGCGCTGAGCAACGCAGCCGCGCGCAGCGGTATTCCGGCAAGCGATGTGCCCACAGAGGCCATGAAGCTGGCTATGACCGTTGTGGCGACGGGGCCTATTGTCCTTCTGTATCCGTTTTTGCAGAAATACTTCGTAAAGGGTGTGACGATCGGAGCGGTAAAGGGCTAAATAGTAATTTGGTATTTTTTAAAAATTAAATTTAAATTATAATAAAATAAGGAGGGTTACAGTATGAAGAGAAAGAGAATGGTTTCATTATTAATGACGGCGGTCCTGACTGTGGGGATGTGTCTGGGAATGGCAGGCTGCGGTGCAAAGGGGGAGGCGGATGTAAAAGACAGTGCGGCAGCGGCGCCCGCGGAAAAGGAACAGCCGCAGGAGGAAGCGGCGGCGCCAGAGGAGGGCGTAGACACATCGGAGGAGGTAGTGCTTACGATGTATCTGCTGGGAGACCGTACGCCCGATTTTGATGCTGTTTTTGATAAGATTAATGAGAAGCTGAAAAAAGAAATCAATGCGGTTTTGGACGTTAAATTTATGAGCTGGAGCGAATACGAGCAGAAATACCCGCTTGTATTTGCATCGGGGGAGGACTGGGATATTATATTCTCGGCGGACTGGGCATTTTATAACGCTCAGGCAACAAAGCAGGGCTTCTGGGAGGTGACAAAAGAGGCGCTTGAAAAATATGCGCCTATGACGGCGGAAACAATGTACGAGGAGGCATGGGAGCAGTCTAAGGTAAACGGCAAGGCATATATGCTGCCCATGAACTATAAGGAAATTACCTCCTATGTATATATCGCGCGCGGTGATCTTATGGATAAATATAATATTACCTCCGTAAGTTCACTGGATGAGGTGGAGACCTATCTGGATGCCATTGCAAAGAATGAAAAGTCTATGATACCTCTGGATATCGGTTCTGATTTTGACGCGTTATTTATGTTCGACCGTATGTGGAGGCAGGCAACGGAGGGCAAAGTAGAAAATATAGGTCCCTGGCAGGCAATGGCAGGGGTTAATACGGACGGATCGGAGGAAGTAGTCCGGTGCCTTACTGAATTTCCTGAATTAACAGAGGTTATTACGAGATTAAAGGACTGGAAGGACAGAGGCTTCTGGAGTAAGAGCGCGGCAGTCAACACGCAGAATAACAAAGAGAGCTTCGCCGCCGGAAAATCAGCTCTGGCACTTATGAATGTGAACAATGCAAAAAGTGAATACGCAAATATAAGCGCACAGCATCCCGAATGGGATATCAGAATCTTTGATGCGGAAGGCAATGCGAAGAGTATCGTGAATTCCTATCTTGCCAATGGTATGTGCATATTTTCCAAATCAAAGCATCCGGAAAGGGCGCTGATGGCTCTGGATTACTTAAGAAACGATGAGGAGTGTCATGACCTGTTCTCTTACGGAATCGAAGGCACACATTGGGAGCCTGTGGGTGAAGAACATCTGAAGTCGCTGGAGGAAAGCGCAAACTATCCCTACGACGGCAACTGCAACTGGGGCATAAGGAATGACGCATACTGGCGCACCATAGACGGAGGTATACCCGGGCTGGAAGAGATGACAAAGCACTGGGAAGACAATGCGAAATCACTCAAATACTCCACCTTCGTATTCAATGACGAAAACGTGAAAAATGAGATTGCCGCTATTACGGAGATATTCGGTACGGATTATAAGCTGCTCTGTCTGGGATTCACCGATGATCCGGAAAAAGACATAGAAAAAATGAGAGAGAAGATGAAAGCGGCAGGCGCAGATAAGGTTTATGCGGAAATGCAAAAGCAGGCGGAGCAATATATGGCGGGTAAGTAGAGGGTAACGTTCCTGTAAGATGTGTAAGATGATTTTTAACGATTAAGATATTTGTTTACTTTATAACAAAAGCGCAAGTAAAAGCCGTGTGGTGCTTTTTGCTTGCGCTTTTTGAATTCGGTTGATTTCGTATGACAGCATGTTTGATTTAAGAATTACCTTGTAAATTATAAGATGCTCCTGTAATCGTGACTTGCCAAGTATGCCTTTGTATGGTAACTTTGGAATAACTATCGGATTGCGCAGCATAGCGAAGCAAAAACCGGGAGGGGCCTGTCGACGGAAGCCGGCCTGTTAGGGGAAAAAAGCGCATGTTTCCGCCCCTTTTGCCTTGAATAGTAACGATGGAGATTTGGGGAAAAATCAATAGTTTCCCTTTCGATAATGAAGTGGTATAATAACGAAGGATGGCGTATACCAACGAATGGCGTACGCACAAAAACAGAGGTAATTGAATGGAAGCAAAGATAATAAAAGTGGATAAACAAAATTTAGATCCGGAAGTCATGCGGGAGGCAGGCTCGATGATCCGTATGGGCGGATTGGTGGCATTTCCGACGGAGACGGTGTACGGACTGGGAGCCGATGCGAGACAGAAGGATGCGGCTTCCAGGATTTATGCCGCCAAAGGGCGGCCTTCGGATAATCCGCTGATCGTCCACATCGCGGAATTTCAGGCGCTGCGGGCGATCGTAAGCGATATTCCGGAAAAGGCCGTGCGGCTGGCCCAGACGTTCTGGCCGGGCCCGCTGACGATGATCCTGAATAAAAGCGGGGAGATCCCTTATGAGACCACAGGAGGCCTGGATACGGTGGCGGTCCGGATGCCGGATCACCCGGTTGCCCTCACCCTGATCCGGGAAGGGGGCGGTTATATCGCTGCGCCCAGCGCCAATACGTCGGGCAGGCCAAGCCCCACGATGGCGGAACATGTCATGGAGGACCTTGGAGATAAGATTGATCTGATCATAGACGGCGGGCCGGTGGGAATCGGTATCGAATCCACCATTGTGGATATGACGGTGGAGCCGCCTATGATTCTGCGGCCCGGTTATATCAATAGAGAAATGCTGGAAACCGTGGTCGGGCCGGTGGAAGAGGACAAGACGCTGTTTGGTGATGATCAGGACAGGAAGCCCAAGGCGCCGGGCATGAAATACCGCCATTACGCGCCCAAAGCGGACATGATGATCGTGGAGGGATCGGAGGCGGCCGTGATCTCCAAGATCAATGAACTGATCCGCAAGGATCAGAGCGGGAAGATCGGGGTTATTGCCACAGACGAAACCAAGGCCAGATATATCGGCGCGGATGTAAAGAGCATCGGGAGCCGCAGTGAAGAGATCTCCATATCCAGGAATCTCTATCGGATTCTGCGGGAGTTTGATCGGGAAGAAGTAAGCAGCATCTATTCCGAGGCATTTGATCTGCCGGAACTGGGACAGGCTGTGATGAACCGGCTGTTAAAAGCGGCCGGCTATCATGTGATCAATGTAAAAAATGAGATTAAACTGCGGAATTATCGGAAAGTGGTCTTTGTCTGCGCCAGCGACACCTGCAGGGCGCCTATGGCAGAGGCGATCATGAAGAGCAAACATGTAACGGCTCCGGTGGTGATCCAGTCCAAGGGGCTGGTGGTTCTGTTCCCGGAACCGCTGAATCAGAAGGCGGAAGCCGTGATGATCAGCAATGGACTGAAGATGGAACAGCATATGTCTTCGCCGCTGGAGGAAGAGGACTTCGGTGATGATACTCTGATCATTACCATGGATGAAGAACAAAAACAGAAGGTACTAATGGGCTATTCGAAGGCGATAAATGTATATACACTGAAATCTCTGGTAGGAGGGGACGGCGACATTCCGGATCCTTACGGCGGACCGCTCACGGACTATGGGGAATGCTATGAGGAACTGTATCGTCTGGTTACCCTGTTGGTAGAAAATTGGAATGAGGAGGAACCATAATGATCGCATTGGGCAGTGACCACGGCGGCTATGAACTGAAACAGGAGATTAAGCGTTATCTGGAGGAACAAAAACTGGAATATAAGGACTTCGGCAGTTACGATGAGGAGGCCTGCGATTATCCGGTATACGCCAAAGAAGTAGCACACGCGGTGGCGGACGGGGAATGTGAAAAAGGAATTCTGATCTGCGGAACCGGGATCGGTATTTCCATTACGGCGAATAAGGTGAAGGGTATACGGGCGGCGCTCTGTTCCGACTGCTTCAGCGCGGAAGCTACCAGACTTCACAACGATGCCAATATACTGGCTATGGGAGGACGGGTCGTCGGCCCCGGTCTTGCCGTTAAGATTGTGGATACGTTTTTGAACACGGAGTTTTCCGGGGATGAACGCCATATGAGAAGAATCCGGCAGATAGAAGATATCTAATTGAATTGGCAGATAAAATAATTTAAAAATATACAATCAGGAGGAGACACATGTCAAAAGTAATGATAATGGATCACCCGCTGATCCAGCACAAAATCGGTTTGATCCGCAAGGTGGATACCGGTTCAAAGGATTTCCGCCAGATGATCGGCGAGATCGCCATGCTGATGTGTTATGAGGCAACCAGGGACCTGAAATTGCAGGATGTGGAAATCACTACCCCGATCTGTACAACGACGGTAAAGGAACTGCAGGGTAAGAAACTGGCCATCGTGCCGATCCTCCGGGCAGGATTAGGTATGGTAGACGGTATGCTGACTATGATTCCGGCGGCGAAAGTCGGACATATTGGCCTGTACCGCGATCCTGAGACGTTAAACCCCGTGGAATATTACTGCAAACTTCCTGCGGACTGTTCTGAAAGGGAAGTGTTCGTGGTAGATCCCATGCTGGCGACCGGAGGTTCCTCCGTGGCAGCGCTCCAGATGCTGAAGGATAAGGGCGTGAATAATATCCGGTTCATGTGTATTATCGCAGCGCCGGAAGGATTAAAGAAGATGCAGGAAGCCCATCCGGACGTGGATGTATATATCGGTGCTATGGATGACCATTTGAATGATCATGGGTATATTGTTCCGGGGCTGGGAGACGCGGGGGACCGCATATTCGGAACGAAATAAGCAGTAGTTGGCCGTTGGTGTTTGTTATGGACAAAGGAGCAGGTATATGAGCGATAAAAGAGAAGATTATATAAGCTGGGATGAATACTTTATGGGAGTTGCCATTCTGTCGGGGATGCGGTCCAAAGACCCGAGTACCCAGGTAGGGGCCTGTATCGTCAGCCAGGATAATAAGATTCTTTCCATGGGATATAACGGGTTTCCCATAGGCTGTTCGGACGATGATTTCCCCTGGGCCAGGGAAGGCGAGCCGCTGGATAACAAATACTTCTATACCACGCACAGTGAGCTGAACGCCATTCTCAATTACCGGGGCGGCAGTCTCGAGGGAGCAAAACTTTATGTATCCTTATTTCCCTGCAATGAGTGTGCCAAGGCGATTATTCAAAGCGGGATCAAGACAATCGTTTATGACTGTGACAAATATGCCGATACGCCTTCGGTGCTCGCTTCCAGACGGATGCTGGATGCGGCAGGGGTGCGGTATTATCAGTATAAGAGAACGAACCGGGAGATAAGATTTTCGGTTTGAATTAAGTGGGCGGATCTTCCTCAGGTTTGGGTAAGTCCTCCGGGTATGGCCGGGGCCAGGGGACGGTATCCCACGCGCTTCCCTGTTCCGGGGGCCCTTTTGTGTCTCCCTGGGAGAGCGGAGGACTTGCGCTGGCATCCGCTAAGTGAAATCGAAAAGCCGGGTTCAGGAATCGAGCCTATTCACCAGGAACACAGGATGTGTTCCCGGTTCAGAGGCTCTTGCCCGTCGGACGTGAAGTCCGCCGAGCATCCTGAACCCGGCTTTCCGATTCCACTAAGCGGATGCACAGCCGCCCTATGCTCTCCCAGGGAGACACAAAAGGGCCCCCGGAACAGGGAAGCGCGTGGGATACCGTCCCCTGGCCCCGGCCATACCCGGAGGGCTTACCCAAACCTGAGGAAGATCCGCCCGCCGGCGTTAGTATTCGGTTAGTTACATGGTCTTTGTGGATGATGTTAATGTTTTGGCGATCTCTCGCAGATAGTTACCGTCTGTACCGCAGCATCCTCCTAATATACGCAGATTAAATTTGCGCTTTACATGATACATGCTTTGCGCCAGGGAGATTGGATCTGAACATTTCAGATCCTGGGAGCCGTCCAGTTCTTCATAAGATAAAGGGGAGGCGTTGGCCTGTAATCCCAGAAAACGCGACCGAACATTCACGGTGCGGTTAAAGTCGTGGGATAGAGCCAGGGATAGAATATCGGGGTGTACACAGTTAGTCATGTAGCAGAGCGGGCGGTGGTTGACGTGCCGGTCGATGGAACGGATAGCGCTGTCTATGGTTGTGCCGTCGATCAGACGTCCGTCCTGTCGGATTGTAAAGCTGATAATATAGGGGAGGCCGGTGTCTGACATGGCCATTGCCATGCCTTTGGCCTCTTCCAATACCGGCATAATTCCGGCGAACAGGAAGTCTGCGCCGGCTTTGGCAAAGGTATTGGCCTGCCATGCATGGAAATTGTGTGCTTCCGCGGAAGTCAGGCTGTCTTTGCCGGTGTAGGCGTCTCCCTTACACCCCATGAGGCCGCCCACAAACATGGGAGTATTTGCGGTGCGTTGGATCTCTTTGAGCAGGGCGACATTATCATATAAAAGAATGGAATGATAGCCTGCGGAATGTACCTGCGATTGATTGGCGCGTCTGGTCGGTGTCGTGGCAAGGAAAGGCAGATGGTATTCTTCCGCAATTGATAAGTATTCGGTCCATAATTTTCTCAGAGCAGATTTGCCGGAATGGTGATAGATGAGATCGGCCATTGCTACAGGCCCATCGATTGGCAGTCCATATTCTCTTTTTAATCTTTCGCCCAGAGCCCCTTCCATTAATAACGTCTGAGAGTCCTTAAAACACTGTTCAAAATCCATAATATAGGCTCACATTTCTTAAGATTTATTTGCGGGATTAAATCCGGTTAAAAGTACATGTGCAAACAGTTTGAGACATGTCCCAAACCGGAATGGACATGTCCCCTTTAGGCAAAACCGGAATGGACATGTCCCAAACCGAATTGGACATGTCCCCTTTTAGTCACTTGGTTATTCACGGGTTAGGATCTCACGCTGGAGATCGTCAAACCTGTTCTGATATATGATGGACAGCAGATAGTCCAGGCGCCTCAGAGCTCGCAGCAGCATGCCTTGTGAGATTAACTTATTTTCCATGGCGTCGGCCAGTTCGTCCACATCCACGACTTTTATGCTTCCGTCGGGGGTTAGGATGACATCCACCAGCAGATCGGTGAAGGTATAGGCGTTCAGTTCCGCCTCATAGGTGGTATCGATGATGTCACAGTACCAGCAGATGTGCTGGTTTTCATGGTCGTAAAAGCGGCTGACTTTGAATCCCTTTTTCATGAAATAACAGGAATACCCGTGATCCAGCTCTTTTTTGGGACGGATGGTATTCCATTTCGTTACGATAATGCGCTCATCCCGATAGAGGATCTGATCCTCTTTTAATTCGATACATTCCGAGGGGATGAGGCGTTTCCGGTAGAGAATCGGGTTGGTTTCCATTTCCATAAGCGCTCCTTACTGCATGATTTCGGTGTTTTTGATAATGGTCATGGGCTCTTTGTCCATGTACTGCTTTTCCGTTGATTTATGTTTGTAATATGCCAGGTTGTAAGCGCCTTTATCGGGCATTGCGGAAAACTCGGTGGGAGTATATCCGGTCATTTCCTTGAAGACCCGGTTGAAGGTCCGGACGTTGTTAAAACCGCAGTTGAATGCGATGTCAGTGATCTTATCGTTGGAGGTCCTGAGAAGGTCCGCAGCTTTTTCCACGCGGATCATGTTCAGATAGATGACAAAATTAATGCCGGTAAGCTTCTTGAATATTTTTGAGAAATGGCTCTCGCTGAAATGCATCCTGCCTGCCGCGAATTCCAGAGTGATGTTCTCCATATAATGCTCTTCCATATAGGAGAGCAGCTGCTGTAAATCTTCCAGCATGACGAGCCGGCGGTTCTGACTCTGCATGGCGGTGTCGCTGGTGGGGACATTGCGTTTCAGCAGATAAAAGAACTGGCGGATCGATGCGGTTACCACGTCCTGGTAATAGGGCTCCTGGTTTTCCATTTCATCGTCAATCAGGTCCAGCAGCCGTTCCAGCATGTCAAATAAACCGTATGCTTCCAGCTGTTCTTTGGTCACGCACGGGTGCTGAAAATGTGAATTTGTATAGTGGGAGCTGATGAGATTTGTATCAAATATCAAGAAATCCAAACAATTGTCCATCTGATAAGAGTCGCTGTAATGGATATCCCCGCTGTCACAGATGATCAGATCCCCGGCTTTGGCATAAAAACTCTGATCGGTAACGCTTAACTTTGCGCTGCCGGAGCGAATATAAATCAATTCGATTTCTTTGTGCCAATGCGCCAGAAAACTGATATCTTTGTAAGATTTGTGCCAAACCATGAATTCCGTGGCGTATCTGCGCACTTCGTGAAATGCTTTCATGATGCACCTCCCGGGCGCGGGTGTCGGCCCCTGATGGTGATATTTCCTTGATTATAGCAGGAGTATATAGAAAAGTCCAGAGTAACATCACAAAAATTGTCTATATCCGCACAAATTTTTACGTGTGTTTTTTATAGACATGTTGTATAATTAGCATATCTGGTTAAAGATTTCTACATATCCATTGTGGAAAACGTTGAAAGAAAAATATTATGGAGGTAAGAAAAAATGGCAAAGAGCAGATTAATTGGTGATTATCCTGTGATTGGTATCAGACCGACCATTGACGGACGCAGAGGTGCATTAAAGATCAGAGAATCTCTGGAAGATCAAACCATGAACATGGCAAAAGCTGCCGCTAAATTGTTTGAAGAGAACTTAAGATATTCCAACGGCGAACCCGTAAAAGTTATCATCGCCGATACAACCATCGGCCGTGTGGGCGAGACCGCAGCATGCGCTGAGAAATTTAAAAAAGCAGGCGTTGACATTACTTTAACTGTCACCCCTTGCTGGTGCTACGGAGCGGAGACCATGGACATGGATCCCAATACCATCAAAGGCGTATGGGGATTCAACGGAACAGAGAGACCCGGCGCCGTATACCTGGCCAGCGTTTTGGCGACTCATGCACAGAAAGGCCTTCCTGCTTTCGGCATCTACGGCCATGATGTGCAGGGGGCGGACGACACCAGTATTCCCGCTGATGTTGAAGAAAAATTACTGAGATTCGGCCGTGCAGCAGTAGCCTGCGCCACCATGAGAGGTAAATCCTATCTGCAGATCGGATCCATCTGTATGGGTATCGGCGGATCCATCATTGATCCTGCATTTATCGAAGAATATCTCGGCATGCGTGTAGAATCTGTAGATGAGGTGGAGATCATCCGCCGTATGACAGAAGGTATCTACGACGAAGCTGAATTCCAGAAAGCTCTGGCCTGGACAAAGGCTAACTGCAAAGAAGGATTCGACAAGAATCCGGAAGGCCTGCAGAAGACCAGAGAAGAGAAAGACGAAGCCTGGGAGTTCGTAGTCAAGATGATGGTTATCATCAAAGACCTGATGAACGGCAACCCGAACCTCCCGGCCGGCCGCGAGGAAGAGATGTGCGGACACAACGCTCTGGCTGCCGGTTTCCAGGGACAGAGACAGTGGACGGATTTCTATCCCAACTGCGATTTCGCAGAGGCTATGTTAAATACCTCCTTTGACTGGGATGGAGCGAGAGAGCCCTATGTACTGGCAACAGAAAATGACGTTCTCAATGGCCTTGGCATGATGTTCATGAAGCTTCTGACCAACCGTCCTCAGATATTCGCTGACGTGCGTACTTACTGGAGTCCGGAAGCGGTTAAGAAGGCTACCGGATATGATCTGGAAGGTGTTGCAAAAGATGCCGGCGGTTTCATCCATCTGATCAACTCCGGCGCAGCCTGCCTGGATGCCTGTGGAGAAGCAAAAGATGAGAATGGCAATGCTGTTATGAAACAGTGGTGGGATGTGACCGAAGCAGACCAGAAAGCGATCATGGAAGCGACTACCTGGAATCCGGCCGACAACGGATATTTCCGCGGCGGCGGCTTCTCATCCAGATTCGTAACCAAAGCGGAAATGCCTGCCACCATGATCCGTCTGAATCTGGTAAAAGGCCTTGGGCCGATGCTCCAGATCGCAGAAGGCTGGACCGTAGCCCTTCCCGAAGAAGTTACCGACATCTTGTGGAAGAGAACCGACTATACATGGCCTTGTACCTGGTTCGCTCCCAGAACGACCGGCGAGGGTGCGTTCAAGACCGCTTATGATGTAATGAACAACTGGGGCGCGAACCATGGCGCGATCAGCTACGGACACATCGGTGCAGACCTGATTACTATGTGCTCCATGCTCCGTATCCCGGTAGCTATGCATAATGTACCGGATGACAAGATCTTCCGTCCGGCCAGCTGGAACGCATTCGGCATGGACAAAGAAGGACAGGACTTCAGAGCCTGCGCTGCCTATGGTCCCCAGTTCAAATTAGTAAGATAAGTCTTTATTTAGTAAGATGAGTCTTTATTTAATAGGATAAGTCTTTATTATGAGATAACTGTATAAAGGAAAGCCCATGAGGGCCAGGATGTGACGATTCGTCCATCCTGGCCCTTCCGATTGTATTTTTTGAGGGAAAAATAATTCTAACGTAACAATTAATTCTATAAAAATCAAACATTCTAATGCAAAAAAATTCAGCAAAACTAAAAAAATTATTAAAAAATGCACAATGAATAAAAAATAATAACGTATTTAATTGACATCTTATATAGGGGGACCTATAATAAAAGCAGCTACACTGCAATGATTCAGAGAGGAAAAGAAGGGAGAGGAAAGTTGAGCGAAGTGTTCACTCCCCCATCCCTAAATGTGCGGGAAAGCGCACGGAAGGAGGAAATCATGGAAAAAGAAATTGTATCCACTGATCAGGCTCCGGGAGCCATCGGGCCATATTCCCAGGCGGCAAAAGGAGCGGGCGTCGTGTGTGTGTCGGGACAGCTTCCGCTGGATCCCGTGACCGGAGTCATGCCGCAGACAGTGGAGGAACAGGTGGCCCAGTCGATGAAAAATGTACTTGCGATATTGGAGGCCAGCGGATCAGACCGCTCAAAGATTTTAAAATGCTGCCTGTTTATCCGGGACATGGATAAGTTTACCGCGATCAATGAAGTTTACGCCACCTTTTTCCCCGACGAGCCACCGGCCCGGGTTGTAGTAGAGGTGTCCCGGTTGCCGAAAGATGCGCTGGTGGAGATTGACGCCATCGCTCTATGCTGAGGTCCCGCTATGGCAGTTAAGATTGCGGAGAGGTACCGGGGAGTGGAAGGCGGATTGTTTTCCAAAGTGACGAAGGCTGATGTGGGTGACAGCTTTGCTTCGATGGAAGGTCAGGTCACGCTGATGGGGTGGGCGGATCCATTTTATCCGGACCCGGCTATTCCGGATCATATTCAAGAGGTCCTGATCGATACGGTAAAAACTGGTTTTCCTGCCCACTATACCATGCCCATCGGTTCTCTTGAACTGCGGCAGGAATTGGCAAAGAAGTTAAAGAAATTCAATCATATTTCTGCGGATCCCAGACGTAATATTATTATTACCCCGGGATCGGATTCCGGCCTGTTTTTTGCTATGAGTGCTTTTATAGGGCCGGGGGACGAAGTGCTGGTTCCGGATCCCAGCTATCCCAATAATTTCCTGAATGTACAGCTGCTGGGTGCTGTGGCGGTACCTGTACCGCTGGACCGGGACAGGGGATATCAGCTGGATGTGGATGCTTTTGCCCGAGCTGTAACGGAGAAAACGAAGGCTGTCGTCCTGACGCATCCCAATAACCCGACGACCACCGTATTCCGCAGAGAGGGGCTGGAGGCTCTGGCCAGGCTTGTGGTAGAGAAAGACCTGGCGCTTATCGTGGATCAGGCATTTGAGGATTCGGTGTTCGATGGGATAGAGTATGTCTCCCCCGCTGCGCTGCCCGGAATGTGGGAGCGGACCGTGACCGTATGCTCGATATCCAAAGGAATGGGACTGAGCGGGTTCCGTGTGGGTTATCTGGCTGCGGACGACCGGGTGATGGATGTGTTCCACGGAGCGGCGGTAAATGTTCTCGGGGCGACGAATACCCTCTCCCAGATTGCGGCGATAGAGGCATTTCGGCATCCTGAGTTTTTGGCTGAGAATATCCGGGCATTCGAGCGGCGCAGAGACATGGCCTGGGAAGAGCTGTCCGGTGTGCCGGGCGTACATATGTACCGGCCCGAGTCAGCGTTTTACTGTTGGCTCGATGTATCTGCCCTGGGGGATTCCACCGAGATCGTGGACAGAATCCTGCGGGAAGCAGGCGTGGCAGTCAATGACGGGAAAGCATACGGCAGCCAGGGAGCAGGCTGTCTGCGGATTATCCACGGCTGTCTGGGCGACGAGGAAGCGGCCCGGCAGGCGCTTAGGCGTATCGCGAAAGTTATGACCGTGATTGCTGGAGAAAGAGAAGTGAAACAAGGAAACGCGCTTTTAGGCAAATGAGGAAGTGGAGGAGAGAGAAAGCATGAGTACGTTGATTTCAGTAGACAACAATATTGGTTTGATGGCGGTGCTGTGCGGCATTGTCGCGCTCGCAATCTGTCTGGAACAGAGGTACAAATGGGCGGCGAAGCTGACCGGCTGTATCCTGGTCCTGTTAACGACACTGATTTTATCTAACCTGCGTATCATACCGGAGGATGCGCCTGCTTACGGATTTGTGGGTACTTATCTGGTTCCAATGGCTCTGCCGCTGCTGCTGTTCAAGGCAAATATACGTGAAATTGCGAAAAACAGCGGCCGGCTGTTAATCTTATTTTTACTCAGCGCCTGCGGTACCATGCTGGGCTCTGTCATTGCATTTTTCACGGTTGGCCGGTTTATCCCTGAAGTTGGTAAATTCCTGGCTATGATTACTGGTTCTTATATAGGCGGAGGAATTAACTTTGTGGCTATGGCGGAGAACTACGGAGCCAGCGGAACCATGGTTTCCACTGCCAATGTGGCGGACGCTATTACGATGATGTTTTTCTTCTTTGCCCTGATGACTATACCCAGCCTGGCATTCTTTAAACGCCATTTCCGCCATCCGATCGAAGATCAGCTGGCAACCGTGGAGGAACAGAACGCAACCGGCAAAACCAACGCTGCGAATTACTGGGCCCGTAAGGAAATTTCCCTGAAGGATATCGCACTGGCGCTGGGCATTTCTGTTGTCATTGTGGCTGTGTCCACCCCTCTGGCGGATTTCTTCTCAGCGGCGATCCCCACCGGTAATTTCTTCCTTAATTTCTGTAACGCGCTGCTGGGCAGCAAGTATCTGATCATCACGCTGATTGCGGTGGTGGCGGCTACGGTTTTCCATAAACAGCTGAATGAAATCAGGGGAGCGCAGGAATTCGGAACCTATTTTATCTATTTGTTCTTTGCCACCATGAGCGCACCGGTCTCCCTGCGTCTGCTGGTAAATGACGCGCCCATCTTCTTCGTATGCTGTATTATCATCGTTGGAGTAAATATTATCGTGACGCTGGTGTTTACAAAACTGCTTAAGTTCGGTATCGAGGACGCTATGGTTGCATCCAATGCCAATGTAGGCGGAGCTTCCACCGCGGCAGCACTGGCTATCGCGAAAGGATGGGACAGCCTGGTTGTCCCTGGAATCCTGGTAGGTACTCTGGGCAACGTGATCGGAAATGTCTGCGGAATCCTGATCGGCACCATTTTTGGCGCATAAGTGTCAGATGTAAAACGCTTAATTTAGAAAGGAATGATTGTTCGTGTTTATTGATAATCGGGAAATACCCAAGGGAACAAAGTTAAAATGGAACTTCCTGGCCGCGGAAATGACGGTCAACAAGATCGAAGTTCCGGTTACTGTCATAAACGGTGCCAAGGACGGCCCGATTCTGGCGGTCACGGCTGGAGTTCATCCCAACGAGCTCATCGGAATGGCAGCGACGATCCGTCTCTCCAACGAGATCGATCCGAAGGACGTGGCGGGAACCCTGATCCTGGTCCATGTGGAAAATGTGATGGGGCTGCAGTTCAAATATGCGAACCGTTCCCCGTTAGACGGGGTGAATATGAATTCGGTATTCCCTACCGGAGAGCAGAAAGGCGAGGATTCCGGCAAAGATCAGCTGCATCTTGGAATTTCACCTACGAAACAAGCGGCGGAGCGGATCTTCCATACCTTTATCTCGATCGCTGACTGGCATGTGGATATGCACGGCGGTGAGCTGCATGAGGACCTGGATATGAATATTGAGATCCTGCCCATCGGAGAACCGGTGGATGAGAAGACCCGGAAGCTGGCCAGAATGTTCATGTCCGAGAAGATCTGGGAAGTACCCCAGGGTACGATCCCGCAGATGCCCAACTATCCCGGCCGCGGCTCCGCCGTAGCGGAAGCCAATCATAGGGGGATTCCCTCCGTGTTCTTTGAGATCGGAGGAGAAGGCAAACTGGTGAAGGAGCATGTGGACTTTGCCTGTGACGCTCTGAAAAATGTAATGAAATCCATCGGTATGCTGGAAGGCGAGCCGGTGGTGGTAGAACCCACGGTGTACTCCGGCGGCAACGTTCTCTTTGCCCAGAGGGGCGGGCTTCATTTTATTAACATTAAGAGCGGTGATCTGGTGTATGAGGGCCAGGAATTAGGCTACACTATCGATTGGAACGGCGATGTGATACACCGGGATATCTGCCCGTGCAATGGCCTGATGACCAATATGGTGGTGCATGGCGGCGTGGAACCCGGCGATATGCTCTACGTGATCGCGAATGCAGTCGAGTGAGTGTGAGGCCGCGGCACAAAGGCATCTCATAATATACTAAATTTAGGGGCTGTTGCAAAGTAGATGGCGGATTTTAAAACCGCTGCCCGCCATCTATAGAGCAGCAGCTCTTTTTACGTATACGAAGAGTGTTTACAGACAATAGACAGGCGGTTCACGACAGGTAACTGCCGGTAAGATCTGAATTGACAAGAGGCTGTTTCGTACGGTAATATTTTATTCATGAAAAAGAGTTTCGCTGGCTGTACTCTTTTCCATGAATTTTAGGATAATCTGGCAGGAGGAGCCATTATGAAATATGAGCAAAATATCGTGTTAACGGAAACAGACCGTGCAATACTGGAAGCGTTCAAGACCTATGTGGAAGGACTCTCCGACTACCTGGGGGAGGGATATGAAATCGTTTTGCACAGTCTGGAGAATCTCGACCGGTCGGTTATCAAGATCATAAACGGACATTATACCGGCCGCAAAGAAGGAGCTCCGATCACGGATCTGGCGTTAAATATGCTGGCGAATATAAGCCAGGACGAGAGGAAGCCTTATGCCACTTATTTCGCAAAAAACAAAAACGGTGCGCCCATTAAGGCCAGCACCATCGCGATCCGCGGCGAGGGCGGCAGGATTATCGGCCTGATGTGCATGAATTTCTATCTGGATATGCCGCTGTCTTCCATGATTCATGCGTTCTCACCGGATGTAAAAAATGACAGTGTGTCCGAGACATTTGCGGAAAATGTATCCGAGGTCATCGAGAAGGCTGTGATTCAGGAAAAGGCTACGGTAATCAGTGATAAGGATATCTCTCCCAGTAATGTGAATAAGGAGATTATCTCACGGCTGAATGAACGGGGGATCTTCAATCTGAAAGATGGAGTCGGGCAGGTGGCGGAGATGCTGGGATTGTCTAAAAATACGGTTTATCTGCATTTGAGGAATCATAAATAGGAGCTGGCTTGGGCAATTACTATGGGCCGGGAAGAACCCTGGGAGAAGGGATCCGCACGCTTCCCAGGGTTCTTCCCTATTTTTGTGAAGGGGAAGGATTAAGTTTTTGAATTCTGGTTTGACAACAAATTATAGACCTGAAAATCCAAAAATACAGAGAACTGTGGTTAACTAAAAAGCCATAAGAAATGATTGACATTTCCATACCCCCGGTATATTATAAACCTATAGAGCGAACCGGTTCGCTCATGAACCAAGGAACAGGAGGACTTTCGGGTGGCAGCTACCATAAGAGATATTACAAAAATGACCGGCCTATCCCTGGCTACAGTGTCCAAATATCTGAACGGCGGTAACGTACTGCCGGAGAACCGGGCACTGATCGAGCAGGCGATCCGTGAACTTCACTATGAAGTCAACGAAGTGGCCAGAGGGCTGGCCAAGAACAAGACCAAGACGATCGGAGTACTGATCCATCATTTGGATAATATATTTGCCAGTACGATTATAGCCAGAATAGAAGACATTCTGAGGCAGCACGATTATGGGACCATCGTGTGTGACTGCCGGGGCGATCTGAAACTGGAGGAGCAGGAGATCCGGTTCCTTCTGAATAAACGGGTGGATGGGATTATCACACTGCCCACGTCGGGAAACGCGGAATATTTACAGCCGGCGGTCGAGCGGAAAGTGCCGGTTGTATTAATAGACCGTACATTCGGTAACGGCATGTTCGATACAGTTTTGGTCGATAACCGCGAAGCGGTTAGGGGAGCGGTTTCAGTATTGATTGAGAAAGGCCACCAGAGAATCGGTATGATCTGCGGCGGTGATCAGGAGTATACGGCAAGAGAGCGGCTTCGGGGTTACTTTGAGGCATTGGAGAGCGCCAACCTTAAGATCGAAGACCGGCTGATCAAGCGGGGAGAACTTTCTGTGCAGCATGGTTACCGGGGAATGAAGGAACTGCTTGAGAGGGAAGAACGGCCTACGGCGGTCTTCCTGAGTAATTATGAGATTACTCTGGGGGCGATTGTAGCGTTAAATGAGAGCGGGGTTAAGTTTCCGGAAGATATCTCGATTGTGGGATTTGATAATATGATGCTTTCCCAGGTAATCCGTCCCAAACTATGGATGGTGGTGCAGCCCATGGATGAGATCGCGGAGCAGGCTGCGGAATTGATGCTGAAACGCCTGGAATTTGACACAGAGGGCGAACCGGTTAGTGTTCATCTGAAGACAGAACTGATCTGTGGTGATTCCATTAAGGAAATTAAATAATTCAGGTCAAGGAAACAAATAAAATGTGATACAAATCGACACTATATATAAGTTATTGTTGCATAAAGGGATAAGCCATAAATCCATTTGCTTAACTGATTTGCTTAACGGATTAACCAAATCAAAGGATATGAATCATACAATATAAAAAGATTTCCGCGTAGTAGTTATCTACATAAATATACCTGTAAAAATTAATGAAGAATAAAAAGAAAGGATGAGAAGAGTATGCCATTAGTTACAACAGAACAAATGTTACTGGATGCAAGAGACGGAGGATATGCGGTAGGCGCCTTTAATGTAGAAAACATGGAGATGGTGCAGGCAGTCCTGGCGGCGGCGGAGGAGTTAGGCGCTCCGGTTATTATGCAGACGACCCCTTCCACAGTGAAATATGCCAGCCTGGATTACTACTATTCCAGTGCGCTGGCAGCGGCGAAGAACTCCAGGATTCCGGCTGCGATCCACCTGGACCATGGCAGCAGCTTTGAACTGGCCATGCAGGCGCTTCGCGTCGGATATACTTCCATTATGATCGATGGGTCCCACAGCGTATTTGAAGAGAATATCGCCGTGACAAAGCGGGTGGTGGATGCGTGCGCGCCATCCCGGGTTTCCGTGGAAGCGGAACTAGGCAAAGTGGGTGGAAAAGAGGACGATCTGGATGGGGGAAATGGCGGCTATACAGATCCGCTGGAAGCCAAAGAATTCGCTGAGAGGACAGGTGTGAACTCGCTGGCTGTGGCGATCGGAACCGCTCATGGCGTATATAGCGGGGAACCCAGGCTGGATTTGGAACGTTTAAGTGAGATACGCAAGGTAGTGGAAATCCCGCTGGTACTGCACGGCGCGTCCGGGTTGTCCGATGATGCCGTAAAGGAAAGTATCAAAAGAGGAATCTGCAAGGTGAATTTTGCAACAGAACTCCGGATCGCTTACAGCGATGGAGTAAAAAAAGTACTGGCAGAAGCTCCGGAAACTTTTGATCCGAAGAAATACGGTGCCGTGGGACGTGAAAATGTAAAGCAGCTGGTTATGAACCGTATGAAGGTCTGCGGATGTAACGGCAAAGCCTGAAAGATAAGTCGATAGCGGGGGATTAGGATGGATCAGTTACTATTGGGAATTGATATTGGAACATCAGCGTGTAAAGTGGCGCTGTTTGAACCGTCCGGTAAGGTTTTGGCCCAGTCTAACCAGGGATATCCGATCTATTATCCGAATCCGGGCTGGGTGGAGCAGAATCCGGAGGAATGGTGGGCTGCGATCTGCAAAGGAATCCGGGAGACCATCGGGACGGCGCGGATACGGCCGGAACAGATCGCCGGTATCGGTATCGACGGACAGAGCTGGTCCTGTATACCGGTGGACAGAGAGGGAAAATGTTTACATAACACACCTATCTGGATGGATATAAGAGCCAGAGAGATTGCCGGGCGAGTGACGCAGCAGATCGGGTTTGACCGGATTTTCGGGGTGTCGGGCAATGGATTCGAGCCTGCTTATACCACACCTAAAATGATCTGGTTCAAAGAACAGAGGCCGGAAGTCTATAAAAAAACAGATAAATTTCTGCAGAGCAACAGTTATATCGGGATGAAGCTGACCGGCGTGATGTCCCAGGAGGTCTGCCAGGGATATGGATTGCATTTTTTCGATATAAATACACTGCGCTATGACGCGGAACTTGCGAAGGATATGGGGCTTTCCGTGGAAAAGGTACCGCAGCTCTATGCCTGCCATGAAGTGATCGGGACAGTCAGTGCAAAGGCGGCGGCCCAGACCGGCCTGGCGGTCGGGACCAGGGTAGTAGCGGGAGGTCTGGACGCGGCGTGCGGGACGCTGGGCGCAGGGGTATACCTGCCGGGCCAGACGCAGGAGCAGGGCGGCCAGGCGGGAGGGATGAGCATCTGTGTAGACCGGGCGACACCGCACCCGAAGCTGATTCTGGGCCCCCATGTGGTGCCGGGCCTGTGGCTTCTTCAGGGTGGTACGGTAGGCGGAGGCGGAGTCCTTCGCTGGTTTAAACAGGAACTGGGAGCCGGTGATTCCTTTGACGACCTGACCGCACTGGCGGAGAAGATTCCGGCCGGAAGCGACGGTGTGGTCTTCCTGCCTTATATGTCCGGGGAGCGCTCGCCGATCTGGGATCCGGATGCCAAAGGTGTATTCTATGGCTTGGGATTTGACAAGACCAGAGGACATATGGTGCGGGCTGCGTTGGAAGGTGCGGCGTTCGCGCTTCAGCATAATCTTATCACTGCGGCGGAAACCGGAGTGCGGGTAGAGGAACTGGTTGCTATGGGAGGGGCTGCGAACAGCCGGCTGTGGACCCAGATCAAAGCAGATGTAACCGGGAAAACGATCCGGGTGCCCACATCGGATACGGCGACCACTCTGGGTGCGGCGATACTGGCCGGCGTGGGAGTGGGCGTGTATGATAACTTCGCGCAGGCGGTAAAGGAGACGATCGTCATCACCAGAGAACATAAGCCGGATATGGAAAAACACCGTCTATATCAGAAATCTATGGAGCTTTACCTGGAACTATATGAGGATCTGAAGGGAACCTTCCATAAATATCACTGAAGCGGCCCGCTCCAGGCGGAGCGTTTCGTAAGAGAAACCTATTTTATCTATTTAATAATTATGACTAAAACGAAAAAGTGAGGTTAGATCATGAAAGCAGGAGTTGTTCATGCAAGAGAGGATATCCGTTACGAGGAGATACAGATGCCTTCCCCAAAAGCCGGTCAGGTTCTGATTAAGGTAAAATATACCGGTATCTGCGGATCCGATGTTCCGAGAGTAAACGGGGATGCCTGCCATTTCTTCCCCAATGTGCTGGGTCATGAGTTTTCCGGAGTGGTGGAAGAGATCGGCGACGGCGTTACCAGCGTGAAGCCGGGCGACCGGGTATCCGGCGTACCTCTGGTTCCCTGTATGCAGTGTGAGGATTGCCAGAAGGGAAATTATTCGCTGTGCAGGAATTACAGCTTCATCGGTTCCAGAGAATACGGAAGTTTCGCGGAGTACGTGGTGGTGCCGGAGCGCAACGCGGTGAAATTCGGGGACAATGTGACATTTGAGCAGGGAGCTTTTTTCGAACCATCAACCGTGGCCCTTCACGGCTTGCTGCGTGTAAATTACCAGGGAGGCGGTACAGTTGCGATCCTGGGCGGCGGGACCATCGGACTATTCACGATGCAGTGGGCGAAGATTTTCGGCGCCAGGAAGGCAGTCGTGTTCGATATCAGTGAGGAACGTCTGGCCCTTGCCAAAAAGCTGGGTGCGGATGACGCAATCAACACGCTGGACGAGAACTATATGGATAAGGCGCTGGCTCTGACAGGCGGAAGAGGATACGACTACGTATATGAAACCGCCGGAAATACGGCGACCATGCATATGGCGTTTGAAGCCGCCGGGAACAAGGCGGAAGTATGCTTTATCGGGACGCCCACGAAAGAACTGACCTTCACAGTGAAGGAGTGGGAAAATATGAACCGCAAGGAATTTACCCTGACCGGTTCCTGGATGTCCTACAGCGCTCCGTTCCCGGGCAGGGAGTGGGAATTAACTGCTCATTACTTTAAAACGGGGGAGCTTAAATTTGACGAGTCCCTGATTTACAGGAAAATCCCCCTGAGTAAGATTGACGAGGCGTTTGCGATGTATAAAGTACCCGGACAGGTTAAAGGAAAGCTTTTAATTGATTCGGAGGCCTAAGATGAGGGAATTGCCCGAAAGAATAGAAGCAAAAAGCTCATTATTTAAAATTCAAACCAGAAAAGAGGTAATGTAAAATGGATAACTATGAAATTCTCGAAGATGCGGTCAATCCCGCAGAAGTACCGCAAAGGATCCTGTATACCGGGGCCAAAATGCCCGGAGTCGGCATCGGAACCTTCGGGTCCGACCGGTTTGGAGCGGACGATATAGCGAATGCAGTGGAAGACGCGGTAAAATACGGCTATCGCCTGATCGACTGTGCCTCATGCTACGGAAACGAAGACAAAATAGGTATCGCGTTGGAAAACGCTATGAAATTCGGTATCAAGAGGGAGGATCTGTTTATCACCTCCAAATTATGGAACGATATGCATGGAAAAGGAGATGTACTGCTCTCCTGCGCCAAGACATTAAAGGATCTGAGGCTGGATTATCTGGATCTGTACTTTGTCCACTGGCCTTTCCCCAACTATCATCCGCCGGGATGTGATGTGGACACCAGAAATCCGAATTCCAGGCCGTACATTCATGAAGAATTTATGGAATGCTGGCGGCAGATGGAGCGTTTGGTTGACATGGGACTGGTGAAACACATCGGCGTATCCAACGTAACGATTCCGAAACTCCAGTTAATCTTAAGAGACTGCCGTATCAAGCCGGCTGTCAACGAGATGGAACTGCATCCCTGCTTCCAGCAGCCGGAACTCTACGATTTCTGTAAAGAAAACGGCATAGAGATCATCGGCTTCTGCCCCATCGGTTCTCCGACCCGTCCGGACAGAGATACAACCCCGGACGATATCGCGGACATCGATTTGCCGGAAATACAGGCGATCGCAAAAGCCCACGGTGTGCATCCGGCCATCGTATGCTTGAAATGGGCGGTACAAAGAGGCCACACACCGATCCCGTTCTCCATTCACCGGGACCAATACATAAGCAACCTGCGCTGCAGCTTCGAAGATCCTCTGACCGAAGAAGAATTAGAGCTTCTGAGAGGTGTGGACAAAAACTGCCGTCTGATCAAAGGGCAGGTATTCCTCTGGGAAGGCGCAGGCGACTGGGAAGACCTGTGGGACCTGGGAGGAGAGATTCCGGGCTGGGACGGCTATACCCAAAAATAGGAGGCCATATGATAACAGCAGTCACACTAAACACATCGATAGACAAGGCTTATCAAGTCGAGGACGTAAAAAAAGGGACCGTTATGCGGGTGAAAAGCTGTAACAATACAGCCGGCGGAAAAGGATTAAACGTAGCCCGTGTAATCAAAATCTGCGGAGAAGAAATACTGGCGACCGGTTTCTGCGGCGGCCATGCCGGTGCTCTCCTGGAAGAGATGCTTGACAAAGCAGGCATCACATACGACTTTGTTCATACGGCGAAAGAAACCCGAAACTGTCTGAACATCCTGTCCCAGGACGGAGTTTCTACCGAATTCCTGGAGCCTGGAGAACCGGTCTCCGAAGAAGAGATCGGCACCTTCCTGAAAAAATACGAATCCATTGTCGGCAAAAGTAACGTGATCACGCTGTCCGGCAGTATCCCCCAAGGTGCCCCGGCGGATATCTATGCCGCCCTGATCCGCATAGCCAAAGACAGAAAAAAGACAGTGATCCTGGATACCAGCGGTGCGGCGCTGACCGAAGGGATCAAAGCTCTGCCTGACATGATCAAACCCAACGCGGATGAGATAGAAACCCTTCTCAACATATCCCTAAACAACCGGGATGACATCATCCAGGGAGCCGTCAGACTCCATGATATGGGTATTCCCTATGTGGTAGTCTCCCTGGGGAAGGAGGGCGCCGTCTGCGTATCCGATAAGGGAATCCGCAAAGCGATCCCTCCGGCCGTCAACGCCATCAACACCGTAGGCTGCGGCGACTCGATGGTAGCCGCCTTTGCGGTGGGCTTTGAACGTGGATACAGTCTGGAAGAGGCCCTGAAGTACGCAGTCGCGGTCTCCGCTGCCAATACGCTGACGACCACAACAGGGCATTACCGCCCTGAGGATATGCGGGAAATTTATGAGCGGGTTGAGGTTGAGGCTTTGTAAGAGAACTGCGCAGAGCCTGGAGTGCCAGGAATGATGCTGAGGGACAGACTCGCCCCCGGCAGACAAAGAGGAGCGCCGACCGGTTTGGTCGGCGCTCCTCTTCGTCTGCCGGGGCCGGTCTGTCCCTGCCTCTCCGTGGAAATAGCCAGCGAAGCTTTCCGGCCCCTTGCGCAAATTCCATATATCCGGTAAAATAAGAGACAAGTGATTAAACTTGGGAGGGATAGCCATGTACCGGGTTTTATTGGTGGATGATGAAGTTCTGATTCGTGAGGCAATTCAGGAGAACATCAAGTGGGAGCAGCTGGGGTTTGAATTGGCTGGGGCTTGTAAAGATGGACGTGAAGCGATGGAAGAAATCCGGAAGAATCCTCCGGATTTATTATTGACGGATATTTATATGCCGTATATGGACGGCATGGAACTGACGAAATTTGTGTATGAGAATTATCCGGATACCAAAGTGGTTATTATCAGCGGGTATGATGAATTCGAATATGCGAAGCAGGCGGTGAAGTATCAGGTGGTGGAATATGTATTGAAACCGGTTACTGCTTTTGAACTCACAGAGACGCTGATGAAGATTAAAGAGAGCCTGGATGAGGAGAACCTCCAGAGCCAGAATATTAAGAAAATACGGGGAGCTTATATGAGCAACCTGCCGGTTCTGAAAGGACGCTTTCTGAACAGTCTTCTGCTGGGGAAACGGCTGAAGGAAGAGATACGGGATAAAATGGAGGAGTTCGGTATCTGCCTGGAGGGACGGGCTTTTACCACGGTTATGATTGAGGGGGATGATCTAAGCGCGTTTACGGATAATTATCCGGAGGAGAAGAATGATCTGGCCCTGTTCGCGATCTTTAATGTGACCGAAGAGCTGGTAAACAGCTTTGGAAACGGTGTGGCGTTCCAAAATGTGGAGGACAAGACGATCATGATACTGGCCGGAGCGTCGGAAAGCGATCTGGAAGAGAGAACCGCAGAATTCTGCGAGACGGTCAAAGAGACGATTTACCGGCTGCTGAAACTGGAAGTGACATTGGGGGTTGGCAATACCGTAGGCACCATGAGCCGCCTGAGCGAAGCGTTTTCTGGAACAAAGATGGCGCTTGAGTACCGGTTCCTTGCCGGCGGCGGACAGGTACTGTATGCGAAAGAACTGCGTAATCTGTCAAAACCCGGGAATGTCAATATTAATGAATGGGCGGATCGTATTGTTCTGGCGGTGAAGTCCAATCATGAGTCGGAACTGCGCAGGGAAGTGCTGGATTTTATTAAGGCCTTGAAAGATGTTTATGTGCCGAAAAACCGGAGTATGATTTATGTGCAGAATATTATTATGTCTGTCATGAATGTTCTGGATGATTCAGATCTGGCGGACAGTCCTATTTACACCACGGAAAATGAGATGATGTCCCGGATCTATGGGGAAGAGCATCTGGATGATATCGGGCACCATCTGCTGGATTTCTGCCAGGAAGCTGCCAGGGCGCTGTCCGATGAGAGGGACAGCTACTGCAAACGCCAGGCACTGCGGGCTCTGGATTATATTGATAAAAATTATAAGGACCCTAAGGTGTCGCTGAACTCGGTCTGCACCCATCTGGCGATGAGCACCAGTTATTTCAGCTCCGTGTTTAAGAATTTTACCGGTGAAACTTTTATTGAAGCTTTGACCAGGAAAAGGATGGAGAAAGCAAAAACACTCATTGAGAATACCTCCATGAAAGCTTACGAGATTGCGGAAGAGGTCGGTTACAGCGACCCTCATTATTTCAGCAGTATTTTTAAAAAGACTACAGGCAAGACACCAACGGAATATGCGAGAGAGAAGAGATCCTATGCAGGATGAGAAGGAGAAGTGGCGGTTGAAGCTGAATCCATTGTTTCATTTTCGAAGTATCCGGACGACGATCCTGGTTTCTTTCTCTGCGTTAATCGTATCCGGACTGCTGGTGTTTTTGCTGCTGTCCCTTGACTACACGACGGACACGGTGCTGAATAATTCTTCCAATTATACCCTGCAGCTGATTGATCAGGTGAATGCGGATATTGATTCCTATATCAGTTACATGGACAACCTGTCCGATATGATGGTCGGAAGCGTGGATGTCAGGAATTATCTGTTCCGGTACAACAGCGAGGATAATAAAGAGGCCATTACCCAGCGGCTTCTGAATACATTTAAGACCTTGAAGGATTCCAGAGAGGACATTTATAACATCGGGATCATCAGCAATAACGGTGCATACCTGATTAACGATGGAACGGACAATCTGAATGCTTATATGGATTATCATGAGATGGACTGGTATCAGAAGGCGCTGCTGTCGGATAAAGAGGCGGTTATTTCCAGCTCCCATGTGCAGAATGTGGTTCAGAATGATTATAAATGGGTGGTCACATTGAGCAGGGGGTTAGTGAACCCGGTGAGTAATCAGGTAGAAGGGGTATTCTTTGTGGATCTTAACTATAGCTCCATTAACGATCTCTGCGAAAAAATAAGCCTTGGAAGCAAGGGTTATATCTTTGTGGTGGAGGAAAACGGGGGTATCGTCTATCATCCCCAGCAGCATCTGCTGTACAGCGGATTGAAAACCGAGAGGGTGGACGAAGTCCGCAATTCTAAGACCAACTCCTTTATTACGGATGAAGGGGATAACAGTAAATTATATACCATATCAAAATCCGACCGCACCCACTGGACCGTAGTGGGGGTAGCCTATCTGGAAGAATTGTTGGGAAACCGTAAGGAGACACAGCTGACCTATATGCTGATCGCCGCGGCGCTTTTTGTGGCGGCGGTCCTGATCGCGATTCTGCTCTCCAGTATGATAACCAAGCCTATGAAGGCCCTGGTGAAGTCCATGAAAAAGGTGGAGCAGGGGCAGTTTGAGAATGTGACGCTTAAAACGGTTGGCCACAATGAAATCTCGGCACTGACAAATTCCTTCAATATTATGACAAAGGAGATCCATCATCTGATGATCCAAAATATGGAAGAGCAGGAACAGAAGAGGAAGAGTGAGCTGATGGCACTGCAGTCCCAGATCAATCCCCACTTCTTATACAATACCCTGGATTCCATTATCTGGATGGCGGAAGGCGGCAAAAACCGTGAGGTTGTACTGATGACCTCTTCGCTGGCGAAACTTCTGCGCCAGAGCATCAGCAATGAAGAAGAGATCGTGACCATCGCAAACGAGGTAGAGTACACCCGCAGCTATCTGACGATCCAGAAGATGCGTTATCAGGACAGACTGGAATTTTCTATCGATGTGGATCCGGATGTCCTTGACCTTAAGATCGTAAAACTGGTACTTCAGCCTTTGGTTGAAAACGCCATTTACCATGGAATTAAATATAAGGAAACAAAGGGAATGATCTGGGTGACAGGGCGCAATCTGGGTTCTATTATCGTGATCCGTGTGGAGGACAACGGGATCGGTATGACCGAAGAACAGTTGGCCCACGTATTTGAAAAGAAAACGAACAGGAAGTCAAACGGAGTAGGAGCCGGCAATGTGAATAAGCGTCTGCGTCTTTACTACGGGCCGGAGTACGGCCTGACCTATGAAAGCCAGCTGAATGTAGGGACTGCCGTAACGATCCGGATCCCGAACTCTGCGTGGGAGGAAGAAAATGAAGAAGAGCTATAGAAAGTGGCTGATCATAGTCAGCAGTATCCTGTGCCTTAGTCTCCTTTTATTTCTTATTTACAATATACAGACGCACAAGGAGAAAAAAGTGATCCATATGGTGTATATCCCGAAGCTCATTGACGAGACCAACGATTTCTGGACCGCGTTGATCGAGGGGGCCAACATGGCGGCTAAGGATTATGACATCGATCTGGTCATAGATGGCGGAACCAACGAGACCGACTATGAGGACCAGAACAGACGGATACAGAATGCTATCGACAGCAAAGCCGATGTGATCGCAGTATCTCCGATCTCGTACACGAATACAACTGAGATGGTAAAAAAGGTAAAAGAAAGCGGTATTAAGCTTATTTTCGTGGATTCTGGAGTGGACGAGGATGTGGCGGACGCCCTGATCGCCACAGACAATTTCGCGGCCGGCATGAAGATGGGGAAATTCATGCAGCAGAGTCTGGATGACGATTCCCAAATCGCCATCGTCAGCCACGTAAAAGACGCATCAACGGCCATAGACCGGGAGAGAGGCCTCCGGGCAGGAATTGGCCCTTACGAAGATCAGATCGTGGAAGTCGTCTACTGTGATTCGAATTATCAGAAGGCCTACCGGCTTACCAAGGATCTGCTGGAAAAATATCCGGATCTGGATTATATCGCGGGTCTGAACGAGTATTCCGCCGTAGGCGCGGCCAGGGCTGTTGACGAAATACAGGGCGCGGTATCCCAACGGGTGAAAGTGATCGGATTCGATAACTCGTTAGAACAGATTAAGTTTCTGGAAAAAGGGGTTTTTCAGGCTATCGTGGTTCAAAAATCTTTTAATATGGGTTATCTGGCTGTAGAAACAGCGTTAAAGGTTTTGAAGGGAGAAAATGTCCCACCGGTTATTGACTCCGGTTCGGAATTGATCACGAAAGAGAATATGTATACAGAGCAGAATCAGAAGCTTTTGTTCCCATTTTTTGATAAATAGTTCTTGATAATCGAATAATAATGTTCTTCCTTGAGATATATATTTTTTACTATGAGAACTTAGCAGCCGTATTATGGGAGCTTATGAGCCATATATGAAAATTTTCGGCGAGGTATTTTCGAGCGCTGCTTTTTTATGTTCTTGCATATATCTCAAGGAGAACGGTTCAATTCTTAATAGGGATAACAGACCTTCAATACTTAATTCTTGTACATCAGGGCTTTAAAGGACTCGATAGAATCTGACCGGGCAGAAAATAATGTCAAGAATCGTAATTTCCTCCATAAAACAGAAGTAGATCCCGAAAAAGAGGACAGGGGGAAAATATTCTACAACTTCGTAAGATTTTTACCCTTTTCCATAAGATTCTCTATTAAAACGTTCATAATTTAGACATATAATAGACACATATCAGAGAGACAGTAACGAGTTCTGAAGAGAAATGGATGGTGAGATAGTGGGCGACGTAATATTGACAATGAAAGGGATAGACAAGTCCTTTCCAGGTGTCCATGCACTAAAGGAAGTAGACTTTGACCTGAGAAAGGGAGAAGTTCATGCGTTGATGGGCGAGAATGGTGCCGGAAAATCCACGTTGATGAAAGTGTTGACGGGCATTTATTCCAAGGACAGCGGAACAATCACTTTTGAGGGGCAGGAAGTGAACTTTGCCACCCCGAAAGAGGCACAGGATATTGGAATATCCATCGTGCACCAGGAACTGAATATGATGAACCATCTGACGGTGGCGCAGAATATTTTCATCGGCCGCGAGAAGATGAACGGCAAGCTGATTAATGATAAGAAGATGAACGAGGAAGCGGCAAAGCTGTTTGAGCGATTGAATATCAAGATCAATCCCGCGGAGAGGATGGGGAACTTAACCGTTGGAAAACAGCAGATGTGCGAGATCGCAAAGGCAATTTCCAGAGATGCGAAAGTGATTATTTTTGATGAGCCTTCAGCGGCTCTGACGGAAGCGGAGATCGACGAGCTGTTTAAGATCATCCGTGACCTGCGGGCGAAGAATCTGGGGATCATTTACATTTCCCATCGTATGGATGAGATTAAGGTGATAACAGACCGGGTAACGGTTATGCGTGATGGTGAGTATGTGGGAACACTGATCACCGAGAAGTGCACGAAAGACGATATCATTAACATGATGGTCGGACGTGTGATCTACGAAGATCCGAAGGAAAAGAGCAATGTACCGGACGACGCGCCGGTGGTGCTGAGCGTGAAGAACTTAAATGCCGGTAAGATGGTAAGGGACGTCAGTTTCGATCTGAGAAAAGGCGAGATCCTGGGATTCTCCGGACTGATGGGCGCCGGCAGGACAGAGACGGCCAGGGCGATCTTCGGAGCAGATAAGATCGACAGCGGTGAGATCTTTGTAAACGGAGAAAAGGTAGTGATCAAGAGCCCTCAGGATGCCGTTAACGCCGGTATCGGATATCTGTCGGAGGACCGTAAGAGATATGGTATCATCGTGGAAAAGACCGTTGCGGAAAATACCACGATGGCTTCACTGGAGCACTTTACCAATGGGTTGTTTATAGATAAGAACAAAGAAAAAGAAGCTGCGGTGGAATATGTAGACAAATTAAAGACCAAAACGCCTACCGTGGATACGAAAGTAGTCAGCCTGTCCGGCGGTAACCAGCAGAAAGTCGTTATTGCCAAATGGCTGGTCCGGGATTGTGATATCCTGATTTTTGACGAACCTACCCGAGGCATCGATGTGGGTGCCAAGAGTGAGATCTACCATCTGATGAATGAACTGGTAGCACAAGGGAAGTCCATTATTATGATATCCTCTGAATTGACAGAGGTGTTGAGAATGAGCGATCGGATCGTTGTCATGTGCGAAGGCAGAAAGACTGGTGAACTTTCTATCGAAGAAGCGAGCCAGGAAGCAATTATGCGCGCAGCAACATTGAGAAATTAGGAGGGTAAAAGAAAATGGAAAAAAGTGTTGAAAAGAAAACCAGGGCAATGGGAACACAGAAGTTAGTTGCCATTGTAGCAATGGTAGCGTTGTTCATATTCTTCAGTATATTTGGTAAGGGATTCTTCAAATACAGTACGATTGTCAGTGTATTTGACTCCGCTTACTACATTGGTTTCATGGCAATCGGCGTTACATTTGTCATTATCACAGGCGGCATTGACTTGTCCATCGGTACCTTGTGTATCTGCTGTTCCCTGATCGGCGGTACCCTGTACCAGGCAGGGGTTCCCATGGCATTGGCCCTGATCCTGATCATCGTGATCGGCGGCGTGTTCGGACTGGCCAACGGACTTATGGTATCCGTGATGGGGCTGCCGGCCTTTATCGCCACGCTGGGTACGATGATGATAACAAGGGGGCTCGGCTCCATCGTCACAGGAACCGCATCCGTATCCTTCCCGATGGGGGATGAGGCAGGCGCATGGTTTAAAAATATCTTCAAGTTCCAGCCTGACTGGCTGCCTCAGAACATGGCGGCAGGTATCCCTACCGGTTTCATCCTGTTGATCGTACTGGCGATTATCATGGCGATCATTTTAAATAAGACCCGTCCCGGCCGCTATATCCTGGCTCTGGGCAGCAATAAAGAAGCAACCAGATTATCCGGTGTTAACGTAGTAAAATGGGAAACCCTTGCATTTATCATCAGCGGCCTGTTCGCTGCTCTGGCAGGTATCTCTTATGCAGCTATCAACGTAACCCTGATGCCTGGTACCGGAAACGGATTTGAGCTGGATGCCATCGCCGGTGTTGTAATCGGCGGAACCTCTCTCTCCGGTGGTGTTGGATCTATCGCAGGCACCCTGATCGGTGTATTTATTATGGCAATCCTGAAAACCGGCCTTCCTTTCGTAGGACTGCAGCCTCACTATCAGTTGTTTATAACCGGTTTCGTATTGATCATCGCAGTATTTGCCGATGTAGCCAACAGAAAAAAACAGGGTAACTAATCCAGCAACAGTATCATCTTTTTACTACTTGTGTTATTAACTGTCCTGCAATAGGGCAGGCAGTTATTATAAATCTATCAAATCAAGGGAGGATTTAAAGAATGAAGAAAAAAGTAATTAGCGTACTTTTATGTGTAGCCATGGTAGCAGCTATGGTAACAGGCTGCGGAAGCAAGACTGAAGAGCCTGCAGCAGAACCCGCAGCAACCGAAGCTCCTGCAGCTCCTGCAGAGACCAAAGCACCGGAAGCAACCGCAGCACCGGAAGCTACAGAAGCTCCCGCTGAGAGCGAAGCTCCTGCAGCAGCGACCGGCGACCTGAAACCCGATCCCAGCGTAGATTACAGCGCACTGAATGTGCAGGTAGTTGCAAAAGGTTTCCAGCATGACTTCTGGAAAGCTGTTAAATTAGGCGCACAGAAAGCTGGAGAAGATTACAAATTAACCGCAAATCCCGCTGACAGCTTCGTTGGACCGAACAGCGAGCAGGATATCGCTCAGCAGGTTGAGCAGGTGAAGAACGCAATCAATAAGAGCCCCGACGCGATCTGCCTGGCAGCTCTGGATACCAAATCCGTTCTGGATTCTATCAAACAGGCTCAGACCAGCGGTATTCCGATCGTAGGTTTTGACTCTGGTGTTCCGGACGCTCCGGAAGGCGCTATCGTTGCCAACGCTTCCACCGACAACTATGCAGCAGGCGGACTGGCAGCAGATGAGTTATACAAACTGATCAAAGATAAAGTGACAGATCCCGCTGAAACCGTAAGAATCGGTGTGGTTTCCCAGGAAGCGAACTCTCAGTCTATCGTAGACCGTACTCAGGGATTCCTTGACAAAATGGTTGAGCTGATCGGCGAAGGCAAAGTTTCCATCATCGGACATGACAAATTCAAAAAAGAAGTTGCTGATGCTAAGGTTATCTTAGAGATCGGTATCCCTGCAAACGTAGTAGACGCTGACTGCCAGACCGCTGCTTCCAAGATTATGAACGAGTCTGACCTGATCGCGATCTATGGTTCCAATGAATTCGCGGCTAAGAACATCATCACCGCTAACAAGAACTTAAACATTCTGGGCGCTGACAAAGTGATCGGTGTTGGATTTGACTCCGGTAAAGTTCAGCTTGACGCTGTAAAGAATGGTATCTTCGCTGGTTCCGTAACACAGAACCCTGTACAGATCGGTTACAAAGCTGTTGAGCTGGCTATCATGGCTGCAACAGGACAGGAAGTACACGATGTTGACACCGGATGCTTATTCTACACCGCTGAAAACATGGATTCCGAAGACGTAAAACCTTGCCTGTACGAATAAGATTTGGTATAATTGCTTAAGAAATTGTTTCTGAGCATGGATAAACGAAATGCCCCGTTCATCGGGGCATTTCATTTAGGTAATTCTATGAATCAAAATGATTTCTGAATTGGGAATAGGTTCCTGTTACAATCCCGTTTGATTACAATCGTATAAAAGAGGAGGATAATCATCATGTTAAAAGGAGTACCAAAAATCTTATCTCCCGAATTACTGAAAGTACTTTGCGAAATGGGCCACAGCGACCGGCTGGTTATTTCAGATGGAAATTTCCCTGCGGAGAGCATGGGAAAAGACGCTGTCGTAATCCGCTGTGACGGACATGGGGTACCGGAACTGCTGGACGCGATCCTGCAGGTGTTCCCGTTGGATACCTATGTGGAAAAGCCCGTGAACCTGATGGAAGTCATGAAAGGTGATACCGTGGAAACCCCGATCTGGGAGACCTACAAAGAGATCGTGGCGAAACATGACAGCCGCGGAGCGGATGCCATAGGACAGATCGAACGCTTTGAATTCTATGATGAGTCTAAAACGGCTTATGCGATTATCGCTACAGGTGAGAGCGCTCTATATGCGAATATCATGCTGCAAAAAGGGGTCGTTACGGACTAATCTGCCGTATTTCCCCGAATTTCAGGATTGCTACCGACAGCCAAAAGAGATTGGGAATCTGCCCGAAGTGCCAGGCAGGTTCTCAATCTTTTTATTCTATAGGGGATACTCCTTTAAAATAAGAAATATGGAAAGCGCCTTTTCGTAAACATCCGGGCAGATCGTTTCCCGGTTCATTTGCCATATCCATGTATCTCTTGGCATGCCTGCTGTTAAGACAGCCGGATTCGGCAGGGTAATTGGTCTTGACAGTATAAATATGCTATGTCGCAGGAAAATATTGACTCCAGTATAAATATGCTATCTATCGTACAGGAAAATCTTGACACTAAATTGGTATTATAATATAATACCAATAACGAACGATAGAATCGGAAACCGGATGAAGATATGGGGGATCATATGAAAATCAGAATTTTTCAGAAAGGATTTAATTATTCACAGGACGGTCAGGGAAATCGTCTGGTTTATCATCTGCAGGGGTGCAATATGAGATGCCCCTGGTGCTCAAATCCAGAAGGAATGTCACCGTCCGGCACCCTGTTCGTGGAACCGGACTGGCTTCTGGATTCGGTATGCCCGCATGGAGCGATTAGCGGGAAAAAGCTGAACCGTTCCAAGTGCGCTACCTGTGAACAGAGGGAGTGCCTTACCATTCATCGCAATAAGGGAATATATCTGTCCTGTGTCCAGCAGGAAACCAGACAGACGGTGGAGGATATCCTGTCTGCCAGCCCCATGTTCTACGATGGCGGCGGCGTTACCTTTACAGGCGGAGAGCCGACTATGCAGGCGGAAGCGTTGGCGGAAGTTCTGGCATCGGTTAAGGCGGAGGATATACATACGGCCATCGAGACAAACGGAAGTTATCCGGGATTACCGGAGATGTTCCCCCTTATTGATCAGCTGATTATAGACTGCAAACAGATCGACCCTGATAAGCATAAGGCAGCTACCGGAATCTCAAATGTGCGGATACTTGAGAATCTTACACAGGCCGCTGGCAATCATCCGAGAGTTCATATCCGGGTCCCTATGATCGGCAAAGTGAACGACTCACAGGAGGATGTGCAGAACTTTATCAGATTCTTCCGAAAGCTTGCGGGACCGAATGTGACATTTGAGATTCTGACTTATCACGAATATGGAAAAAATAAATGGGAACAGTGCGGGCTGAACTACCAGATGGGGGATGCACATATTGACAGCAGGAAAGCAGCTGAGGCAAGGCAGGCGTTTCGGGACGCCGGACTGAATTACCAGACTACATAAAGAACAGAAGTCCGGTCAGTTTGAACAGAAAATCTAATGATTTGGAAAGGATCACGAGAGGTAAGAAGATGGATATCCGAACTATTTTAGAAAATGAGGAAATAACCAGGCTGGCCAGGAAACGCTTCCAGGAGGAACGGGCAATAGACCATCTGGAGGGCTGGTTTCTGGCGAAAGAGATCGCAAGAGCTTGTGATGAAAAATTCAAAGAGGATCCCGATTGCATACGCATCGCAAAAACACAGGTTGAGATTATGAAGAAAATTCCGCTTTGGATCAGTGACTACAATGTATTCGCGGGAACCCAGGATGATTCCTTCGCCCGGTCCTATGCACTGATCAATCCAGCCTTTACGGTGGATTCCTTCTCGGGCTACTGCGATCCAACCGCCGTATTCGGTGATATTGATCCGGTGGGGGATATCACTGAGGAGCGGATCCATGATCTGAAAGAGTATAATAATCATACGGCTTATGCCAATGCGCTTCAGAAAGCTTATGAGATCGCAGGCGACAGTACCAGTGAAGCGGTTTTCTTTATTGAACAGGTGACAGGACATCTGATCCCCGATGTGCGTCCGTTCCTGAAAGGCGGGACGAAGCTGTTAAAAGGACAGATTCTTCAAAATGCGGCAAAAACCGACGACCCGGATAAGAAGAACTATTATGAGGCTATGCGGATCTCTCTGGACGCGGTGGAGGTCCTGGCCGACAGATACGCAGCACTGGCCCATGAAAAGGCGGCCCAGGCCACCGGCAGCAGCAGGCAACTGTTTTGTCTCATGGAAGAGACCCTTCGCAAAGTTCCCAAAAACGGAGCTGGAAATCTGTATGAAGCGATCCAGTCCTTCCTTCTGATCTGGCAGACGATGTGCCTGGAACAGACGCCGAATCCTTTCGCTTTTTCAGTAGGAAATGCGGACCGGATCTTCGAGCCCTACCGGGCTGCGGGAAATACAGATCGGGCCACAGCGGCATCGCTGTTCAAGCACCTGCTGGTATTTTTCAATGTGGCGGACCGCAGCTGGGCCATATCTCAGAACCTGATCATCGGAGGCAAAGGAAATGACGGGCGGGATATGACCAATGAAACCTCTTACGCGCTGCTGGATGCCTATTATGATATGAACCTGCCCCAGCCGATCTTATCGGTGAAAATCCATAAGAATACACCCAAGCGCTTGTATGAGGAACTGGGGAGATTTTTCTTCACTCCGGGCTGTCTGACCCCATCCCTGTTCAATGACGATGCCATGTTTGAGATTTTGAGAAACAATGGGGTCGCTGATGAGGATCTGGAGGATTACTCTGTGGCAGGCTGCCAGGAGCCTCTGATTATGGGCAAGGACAATGGCAATACCACGAATAGCTGGCTGAATATGCCCAAAGTATTGGAACTGATTTTAAATGATGGCAAATCCTCCATCACGGGTAAGAAACTGGGAAAAAGTTATGAGGAAAATGGCTGTCAGAATGCGCAGGAAATAGTAGAAAATATCAGGGAACTCTTCTACCACAATCTGGAGAGCGTGGTGGATCAGATGACGGCCTCTGCCAATGCGGCTTCGGAAGCTGTCGCTATCCAGCAGGTACCGTTCTTATCCTCCATGATGGGTGGGATCGAAACAGGAATTGATACCCGGGATACGAAACGGCAGGGAACGAAATATAATGGCAGCGGATGCCTGATCCACGGACTGACCGTGATGGCGGATTCCTTTGCGGCCATTGACACGCTGCTGGAGGAACGGCCTCAGGATGCAAAACGGCTGCTATCCGCTTTGGCTGATAATTTTCAACACGATGAAGAGCTGCGCCAGTATCTGCTGATGTGCCCTAAGTTTGGAAATAATATAGACAAGGTTGATAAAGAGGCAGCGAAACTGGCCAGCCGCGTTTCCGATCTGGTGGCCTCCAGGAAGAATTATCTGGGAAATCCCTTCCGCTGTGACTATGCCACGCCGTCGACCCATTTGCTGTACGGCTACTGGGTGGGTGCGACTCCCGATGGCCGGAAGGCACGGGAGATGCTTAATTACGGAATCGATCCCCTGTACGGGGAGGCAAATTCAGGATTAGGTCTGCGGATCCTGTCCTCCATGAAACTTCCCCATGGAAAGATGAATGGTGGGGAGGCATCCTCGTTTGGAGTCAATCCTTCCCATTTCAGAAGCAGTACATATGAGGAAAAGGGCGTGGAGTTTGCAAATAAAATCGTCGCGCCTTTATTCTATAATCCTAAAACGGAAGAGATTTCCCCCTTCTATCTATATGTGAATGTGACCACACCGGAGATGCTGCGTAAGGTGCTGGCCAATCCTGGGAAGTATGCGCCTGGCGGGGTCTATATTGTGCGTATTCATGGGACTTTCGTAAATTTCCTGGATTTGTCTCCTGCGATCCAGGAAGATATTATAAAAAGGCTGGACCCGGGATCAGCGTACCTTGAGTAAGGAGTTTTATGATACTGTTTTATCCAGGTCGTGGCTTTGTTGATATTCTGCTTTAATGTTGATATGATAAGTAGAGTTGGACCGGAATGTGGATAAGTTGCCGGTTGCTCGAAAGGACAAGGCGGATGCATCAGGATAGTTTGTATGTGGAGATTAAGAATAGGATATGCAGATTGATATATGACGGAACGTATCAAGAAGGAGAGAAGATTCCTCCCGAAAGAACCCTGGCAGATCAGTGGGATGTGAGCAGGGTGACCGTGCGGAAGGCGTTAGAGCTTCTGGAGGAAGAGAACGTGATCCTGCGCGAGGTTGGAAGCGGGACCAGGATCATGTATCGGAATACGGGGCATGGGGGAACAATGGATACGGTTACGCTGACGGCTCCGGCCAGAAGTCCGTTTTTCTCGGAATTTATTGAGGATTTTCAGAAGTATGCGGATTCTCAGGATTCGCTGGTGCTGTTTGCGCAGAAGGCGGAGAATGGGACGATTGAGGACTGTCTGTACCGGTTGTATGAAAAAGGACTGTATAACGCGGTGGTCTGGCTGGATGACAATAAGGTGGACTTTGAGCGGTTGAAGCGGCTGCGGGCGCTGGGAATGAATATGGTTTTTTTTGATACGGATCTGGCAGTCCCCTATGCGGATTGTATCCATCTGGATAATGAGGCAGCCATTCATGAGCTCTGTAAGTCTATCCGCGCACAGGGTGGTGAAAGTATCGGCTATCTGGGATGGGACAGGGAAGAGATCTTCAGTATCAGGAAACGAAAAGAAGCATTCTTGCAGACGCGGTGTCAGAGGGATTCGATGCTGGAGCTGCCCTGGAGCCGGAGGAGGGAAGCGGAACGATGTTCGCAGGAACTGATCGGAGGACTTTTAGGCCAGGGGCGGCTGCCTGATGCGATACTGTGTACAGATGAGGATATCGGCATCGCGGTGTCAAAAGTGTTCGACCGGATGGATATCCGGTCGGTAATCCTCGCCGTAATTGATGCGGTGCCCGGATCGGAACAGCAAAGAATGATCTCATACCGACAGAATTTTCCGGAAATATCCCGGAAAATATATGAGTGCCTGAAAAGCCAAAATGAAAATCCGGGGATCTGGACTGCGAAGGAGTATCCAATGAAAGGAATCCTGGATAGGTGAAGTGTGTTTGTATCTGGCCTGTTCTTGCTCAAATCAGTAATAACTAATTTCTTAAATTTTTCTTATAACTTTTTGAATCCTCTTGTAATTCAAAGAAAGCGTGCTATGATAAACTTGAATTTTACAAGAAATAAATCTATTCTTTACAATCAGGCTTGTCCTGTGGTATAACAGATTTTGTTTGTTGGATTCAAAGGGGAGCGCAGTAAATGCGCCACTGGAGGAAAGTATGAAGAAATTTGCAGGTTTGCTGATGGCTTTTGGCATGATGGCGGGATTGCTGTCCGGCTGCGCCGAGGCTCAGGTACAGGCAGAGGAAAGCGAGATTGAACGGATCGATCCGATCGCAGTCAATGGAATTGATTACCAGTCCGTATTCGGCATAACGCTGGAGCCGGGAAGCGAGATCGTGATGATCGCCAAGGGGAATGCCAACCAGTATTGGAACGCGGTCAGAGACGGCGCGGAACATGCGGTGGAGGATCTGAATGCTTCTCTTGGTTATGAGGGATCGGATGAGATCAAACTGGTCTATGAAGCGCCCGACGTGGAAAATGATGTGGAAGATCAGATCAATATGCTCGATGAGATACTGGAGAATCAGCCCGCGGCACTGGCGCTGGCGATTATAGACATGAAGTCCTGTGAATTCCAGCTGGAACAGGCGCAGGAAAATGATATACCGGTGGTTGCTTTTGATTCCGGTAAGAACAGCGACATCGTACAGGCTACTTGCGCTACGGATCACTATGAAGCGGCCGCACGGGCGGCTCAGGAGCTGTGCGACGCGATCGGCGGTAAAGGGCAGCTGGCGGTGCTGCTGGCGGATGATTCCTCGGAGTCCGGAGTCCAAAGACGGGACGGTTTTATGGATAAAATCCAGGCGGATTACCCGGAGGTGGAAGTGGTGAACGTCTCTTATATGCTGGATCAGGATATGACGGCGGAAGAGATTGCGGAGCAGGTGATCCGGCAGTATCCGCAGCTGGACGGCTATTTCGGAGGCAATGAGGCGGCCAGCATCGGCATCCTGAACGCGGCCGGAAAGCTCCCGGACAGTCAGCTGAAGATCGTTGGTTTTGATTCCGGGCAGGAGCAGATCGAAGCGGTGAAGGAAGGACGTGAGGTCGGTTTTATAACACAGAAACCTTACGCTATCGGATATACGACAATTATCGCTGCTGCCAGGGCTGCTGCAGGTATGCCCAATGCTTCGGAGATAAACACCGGTTTTGTTTGGGTAAATGCAGATAATTTGGAGAATGAAAGAATCGCCAGAAATTTATATGAATAATAGTAAAAGATCCTTCCGGCAGGAAAATCACATTCTGCCGGGAGGATCTTTTTTTAACCACAAAAGCATATTATTATGTAAATTAGGAATGTGTAAAATGGTTGATTTATCCTTGCAGAATGTGTATAATAAGACAAAACTGAACAAAATTCATAAAGGCAAAACTGTCGAAAGGCAGTGACGCAAAGCTATAGGGTCTACGTCTTATAAAAGATATGACGGCCAGTTGCAACTTTTCAGCTTCCGGATAAAGGGGGACTGTTTACTTGCACTGTGCTTGACTGAAATTTTGCGAGAAACAGGACGGTGTAGAGAAATGATATGAGCCGGACTGTTTTTTTATAGCTATGAGCACTTAATGCCCGTATTTTGGGCATTTACGTGCGAAGCATGAAAAATAGTCAGCGAGGTTCTTTCGAGCGCTACTATTTTTTATTCAATAGGGGTATCCCTATTGTGTAAAAAACGCAGGGGACCACACCGCGGCGAAAAGGGAGATACTGCTGATGCGGATTGCCGCAGGCAGAGAGTTTCCCTTGCGAACTCTCTGACAAAATTCGCAGGAATAGGAAAGCAAGCAGGGATGTTATGAAGAAGCTTATGACGAAAAACAATCGCGGATTTACCCTGGTGGAAACCATCGTAACCCTGATAATTCTGGTAATATTATTATCCGTCGCGGGCCTGGGGCTCACGGCTTATATTCGTCACGCGAATTATATTAGAAATAATAATTACGCGGAGACGATTTTTTATGCCGCGCAGACATCCTTAACCCATTATAAAGCAAACGGCCAGCTAAAGGATCTTCAGATTCTGATGGAGGATGAGAGTAAAAATGGAATCAATAAGGGTATGGTGGACATCAGCCGCATAAAGAATCCGGAGATAACGGGAGATCAATATGAAAACCGTCTCTATTATCTCATGATATCGAAGGATGAGAGCAGAAATGATGAGGCGTCTCAGGCGCTATTGGATCTTCTGTCCGATTATATTTACGACAGCTCCATCCTGGATGCTTCCATCTGTCTGGAGTTTGATCCCTATGACGGCACCGTGTATTCAGCGCTTTACTGCGACAGGCAGCAGGCCTTTACATATGGGGAATCCTCTGGCAGCGAGACCGGCATTTCCGACCGTTCCGAAGAAATCAGGAAAGACAAGTCCATCGGATTCTACAATGTGGATATGTCAAGCGCCGCTCCCGGCAGCAAGGGAAAGACCGCGATCAATCGTGTACAGCTGATCAATGATGAGCGTTTAACCCTGAATTGGGCCATGAGCAAAGAATTCGAGCATCTGAGTTCCTTTTTAAGCTACTCCATCGATATCTATGACAGCGATGAAAAGAGGCCGCTGCTGTCTCTGGCCGTGAACTCCGATGTATCCGGACAGCCGGAAAAGGATAACTGGATCAAAGCCTATGAACCGGATGGGGACAGCCTGCCGGGGGCCGCAGATACCCGGAACCGCATCTCCTGCGATGTCACCTGTCACTTCTATGACGCGGATGGAAATGATGTTCAAAAAGTGATTTCGAACGTACCGTTTTATGCGTATGGGGAAGAGGACAATTCCCTGACCATTGTGCTGGACGCGCTGGACCTGGCAGCTCTAAAAGCGCCGGCGGCCACAGAGGTGGATCAGGACTCCAATACGGAAAAAGAGACTTTCAGCATTACCAGACTGGGCCTGCAGGCTGAAAATATTTACGCCAGGATACAGGCTTCCGGAAAACCATATAAAACCAGTGCGTGGAAACAGAGTGGACCTGAAAACGCGCTGTTTGCAGATAAAAAGACCGATAAGAAGGAAAGCGGCGAAGTAACTTATACCGTTAAGAATTTTAGGCATCTGAATAACATACGGTATACAGAAGATGCGAAAAAGACAGCTGCCGAGAAGATCACCTATATCCAGGGCCAAGATCTGATCTGGGCTGGAGAGAAGGGGATACTGGAGCGCGGATACGTATATGAGAACGGGCAGAAGCCGGTGGGGATCGCCATAAGCCCGGAATTCCCGGAGGGGGCCGCGGCGGCCTTTGTCCCGATCCCGGAATTAAAGAGGAACTCTTCGGTTAAAGTGGAGACGGGCCTGCTGCAGAAAAAACATAAGATTAACGGACTCGTCTTGTATGAAGCTCCTTCGGAGACGGCCGAACCGGCCGGGTATCTGGGGCTGTTCCAGATCAATTCCGGCACGGTGGAGAATCTGACCTTCCGGAATGCCAACGCGGCGGGAGAAGATTATGTAGGGATCGTCTGCGGACGGAACTCTGGAAATCTGGCCGGAATCAACGTGGCAGGCAAAGTGACCGGAGGTAATTATGTGGGCGGTATCGCCGGTTATATGGAACCGCAGGCTGCTGCAGGAACCGGCGCCGGAGCCAGGGCGGAGAAGTGTGAGAACTATGCGGCCGTGAAAGGCCGGGAAGCGGACAGCTTTTATATCGGCGGAATCACCGGTTATAACAAGGGCGGCACCATAAAAGAATGTATCAGCGCGCCTGCCGACAATCCCTATGATGAGGAAGGAAACCTGGATTCCAGCAAACTGACCGGAATGTTTGTGGGGGGAATCGCCGGATATAACGACCACGGTTACATCGAGAACTGCGGTACGGTGAATCGGGATGAAAATGAAAAAAACGCTGCTGCCTATGTGATAGGAAACCGGTTTGTCGGGGGAATCGCCGGATACAATGCGGGGAAAGCCGAGGCGGACGGCGATGAATACATGGTAGCGGGAAGCAGAAAAAACCAGGCCAACGTGGTGGGCACGGAATATGTGGGCGGGATCATCGGCGTAAACGGAGAACTGGATATTCCGGAGGACTTCAAACCCGATCAGTCCGCAGCGGACTTTGAAGAGCAGGTGAAGGCGATTCGCCCTCTCAAGCGCTTTTCGCAGGATGTGATCGTCAGGGGCTGGGTCAACGAGGGAATTATAACGGCCTGCGGATATGTGGAAGATGACACCATAACCGACCCTATGGCTTCTGATGTGGAGCGGCCGGGATACGCCGGAGGAATCGCCGGCTTCAACGCGGGGGTCCTTAAAAGCTGCTACAGCAAAGTAAACTCGGCCAACAACGGAAAGGATCTGGTGGACGATGCTTACGTACTGGGAGGAACCGGGGACTATGCCGGAGGGCTCGCGGGATATAACTGCGGCTACATCGACAGCGGTGAAAGCGATCTGAATGTGCGCAGTATCGTGGGCGGCAGGAATTATGTAGGCGGAATCGTTGGAGAAAATGAACAGGCGGAGGATACCGCGTCCGGCAGCGACAGCGCTTACAGCGGACGGATTACCGGATACGCGCTGGGCGGCGGGTACATACGCGGGGAGAATTTTACAGGCGGCTATATCGGCCTGAACACGACTCCGGAACTATTCACGGATAAAGATGGGAAGCTGATCCGGATACAATCAAACCCGAATCTGGTGGAGGGCAGCTATTATGTGGGCGGTGCCTTCGGCGGACTTATCATGGCGGCAGATTCTAACCGGGAGATCGTTATAGACTGTTCCGTGAATAATTTTCTGGGGGATGTGGTATCCCAGGATACGGAGCAGCCTGAGAAAGGAGCCTGCGTCGGCGGTTACGCAGGATACACCTGCCTGACACGGAACGACCAGACGGCGTCCGCCCGGATCGGGGAAATGATCCGGCGGTTGAGCACCGTCGGGTCGGTGGAGGATATTCTGGAGGAGGACTCTGCGGGAAACCATACAGATGCCAGACTGATCTTCGAGGGAAGAGCCGATGAGTATAACAACCGGCTGAAAGGTGTCACGGCGCCCCTCTATGTGGGCGGGGTCGTCGGCTATAATGTGCCTTATACCAGGATGGAGATCAGGAATATACAGAACAGCGCTATCGTTCAGGCCCAGAGGGCGGTGAGGGATACCTCATTGGACAGCAGAGAAGACGTCACGTTTTCCTATGCCGGCGGGATCGCGGGAATCGTTACGCAGAAGATGGTCATCGATAACTGCCGCAATGTGGAGAACGGTAAGGTACTTGGAAAAGGATACTACACCGGCGGTCTGGCGGAAGTAAACCGGGGAACGATTGAGAATTGCGGAAATATCGGAACACTGAGCGGTTCGGATCATATTGGTTCTGTGGCTGGCCTTAATAAGGGCACGGTACAGAAATGTACGCTGACCGGACAGGTTACCGGAGGCAGTGATGTGGGAGGCCTGGTGGCTTATAATGATAAAGACGGGCTGATCCGGGACAGCGGAGTGAACTACGGGGGCAAAGACAGCGCGGTACGCGGAACCGGAAAAAATGTGGGCGGTATCGCCGCGCAGAACCGGGGGACGATCACTTCCTGTTTCATCCGCAGCTTTATCGGCGTATCAGGAACCGGAGAAAATATAGGTGGGATCACAGGACTGAATCTGCCGGAAGGACGCATATATGAGACGGCGGCTTATTCGGATGATAAGCCTGCCGTGGCCGGAGCGGATAACGTAGGCGGCCTGGCGGGTTATAACCAGGGGTACATACAGGGAGTCCGGGATTCGGATGATCAGATACTGATCAACTATGAGGTACAGGCCACGTCCGGCAGAGCCGGAGGAATCGCCGGGTATCAGGACCAGACCGGACAGATATCGGGATGGATCATTTCCGGAACCGTTCAATCGGACAGCGGACTGTCCGGAGGAATCACAGCGGAAAATGACGGGAGGATTCTCAACTGTACGAATGCCGGTATCGTCCGTGCCAGCGGCGACGTAGGCGGTATCGCGGCCCATAATAATGAAAATGCATGGATCGAATCCAGCCGCTGCAAGAGTTTCGTGGAAACCGTTCAGGTACAGGGCGCTGGCTATGTGGGCGGAATCGTTGGCTGGAACAAAGGTATGGTGAAGGGCTGCTGGCTGGACACCGCCACAAATGTATCGAACAGCATCACTGCGAAAGCGGAGAACTATATTGGCGGAATCGCCGGATACAATCAGGCGGTAATCGAGGACGCGGGCCGGATCGGAAATGCAAGACAAGTTACAGACACGGTAATCGTGTCCAATGTGACCGGCTCATCCATAGGCGGGGTATCCGGCTATAACAGCCCAGGCGCCCAGATCCGCAGCTTTGACGGCCAAATCAGGGTCATGGACCCTTCGGTGGAGCTGGGGACCCAGTCACTGAAGGGGAATATCGGTGGAATTGCCGGTACCAATCTGGGAGCCATCACCGGTTATTCCTTCGCGGGGACAGTGAGTATATACACGGGAGGAACTGCCTATGGGATCGGCGGTATCGCAGGGATCAACGGCAGCGATGTACAGGAGGCGGTCATCGAAAGCTGCTATCTGGACGGAACGGTAATCGGAAAAACCAGCAGTACATTTGACAGCAAATTATCCGGGGGCTTCCTGGAAAGAGGACAGGATGCGGTGTTCGCGGGTGGGATCACAGGCCAAAACAAAGAAATGGGAGTGATCCGGGGTTCCGGTTTAAAAAGTGCCGCCGATTCCACGGTGAGGCTGATGACAGCTAACAGTTACGCCGGGGGCATCACAGGGGATAATTATGGAACCATCACTGACAGCGGGGCTTCTGGTTATGAGAATAAAAGCTACCCGGTATGGCTGGGTGACAGTTCTGCGTCCAACAAAAATGGCCGTGGTATCCTGGGCGGAATCACCGGGATCAACGCGCCCACGGGCCGGCTGACCGGATGTTCCACCGGAAGCGACTGGAGGATCGTCAATAATTACAGCAAAACCGAAGGGGATTATACCGGAGGAATCGCCGGCGTGAATCAGTCCGGGTATGAGATCCTGGAGTGTGAGAACAGGGCCTTTGTCTACGGCGGCTGGGGAGCCGGCGGTATCGTCGGCGGCCAGATCAACCGGTTAAACAGCGGTACCATGATATCCAAATGCACCAACCGGGGAAGCGTGAATACGACTTACAGTGACAGCGGCGGAATCGTCGGCCACTGGCGGGAGCTGGGCGGTACGGTAGCCGAGTGTGTCAACTATGGTGAGATCAGCACTAATGGAAATGACAGCGATGCCGGCAAATCCATGTTATCGATCGGCGGAATCGTTGGTTCCGGGTGGATCAATCAGAATAATATGGAGATCAATGTGATCCGCTGCGGGAATGAAGGCTATGTCCACGGTGGAAACACGGGAAATATGTCCGTGGCCGGGATTTGCGGGGGATTTAATACGAACCAGAACAAGCTGAACCTGTTTATCGCGGACTCTTACAATGCCGGCATGATCGGTAACGGCAGAGGCGAACGGGCTTCCGGGATTACAGCGGGGGCCGGCAACAAGAAAAATTTAAATATAAAGCTGTACCGGTGCGTGAATTACGGTATGGGTACCACCGGTAAAAATTATTATGGAATCGGAGATATTTCCGGCAGTACCTTTGACATGAATTATTGTCTGAATACGGTAAATACAGAGATGGCGTCAGCGGTTAACGGAAAAAACAACTATTACATCGGATATGAAACCGGACAGAATAATTCCGGACCGCCTTACCAGTTGTCTTACTATAACAATACCAACAGAAGGAATGTCTGGAATAATAAAAACTGTTCTGTAAATGAACCCCATGCCCAGCTCACACTGAAAGCGAACGATTACGAGTGGGCGAAGCTTCAGTTCCAAAATCTGTATCTGCCTGCCGATTATGGGTATGACGCAGGACGGCTGAAACAGGATTTCTCCCAGAGCAGTACCATAAGCAGGGAGGATACCGGCGATTTTGATATATATCGCCTGGAGTATTCCTATCCGACAGGGAACCTGAAACAGCTGAATATGCCGTGGACAGCAAAAGTGACGCCGGGAACGGATGATTTCTATACGGTGTCCTGGGAGCCGGATACTGCGACCCAATTATATACGGACCGCTATGAAATCGTCATTACCGGTAAAAAGGACGGGGACGGCACGCCTGTATTTACCAAGACCATATATGCAAGCGGAATGCAGGACCATATGGAATTCCGTCTGGACGAAGAATGTGATTCTTTTGATATTTCCATCCGAGCAGTCTGCGATGATGACAGATATGCGGCGTCGGACACCATAATCCTGAAGGATCAGAAGGCCAGAAAGACACTGCCGGCACCGGAGCTGGTATTATACCTGGGCTATCAGTCCGCCGGACGGATAGAAGGAAATCTGATGATCCGGAATCCGGAAGATTATGCGGATATTCCGGACTGGAAGATCGAGGTATACAGCGGCAACAGCACCACACCGCTGGTGGACGGTAAGACCGGGCAGAGATCCATCAATCAGAACAATGACCACCTGTATACCCAGGGCGGTACGTCAGAGTATACATTCCGGGCGGTTGCCAGTGCGGATGGCTATAACAGTTCCCAGTTCTCTTCCATGCAGTATATCATGTCGCCGAACAGTGTTCTGAGAGCGGCCGTGACGGATCAGGGAACATTCCTCGGTACATCCGCAGAGGACTTTAATTACCAGATGCAGATGCGCATGCAGGATACCGGATCTTATCGAAGCATCGTGTACCGGGTGGATATGATCATCCGGGATAAAACGGCCGGCAGGGACAGCGGACGCGTCATCGCCAGCAGTATAGCGTCGCTGCAGAGAAACGGGGCGCTGGCTGATATAGGGCTGGATCTGACCTCCGAAGAGCAGATCAGTGCGCTGATGAACCGGGAACCCGGGGAAGAAGTAATCATCCGGTATTATCCATGGGAGAGCGGTATTGCCAAATATTATTATCCGAAAAACGGCCAGATGCAAAGTACCGTGTTGGAGCATATAAATGATTACAGTTCCTATGGAGAGTACACGGCCAAGGGCCTTCCTGCCCGCCAGGAACCGATGCCGCAGATCGAAGCGGATTACACGGTAGATGATTCCGCAGGCCGGGCGCTCTACAGTTTCCGGTGGGATCAGGGAAATCTGAATCCCAACGGATATGAGGTGATGCTCACAGGCTACAGCGGTGTGGCCGGAGCAGAGATACAGACGATCCTCTACCCCAGGCAAAAACTGAATACCAATCTGCTGCAGATCGACGGTACCAACTGGAATTACAGCAGAGTGGTGCTGACCGTGACCCGTAACGGGCAGGAGGGAGTGTCCGTGTCCAGCACAGGAAGCGCGGTGTATCCGCTGACCCTGCGGCTGCCGTCGGTAACGAGGCCAACGGCTTCCCTGACGGACGTGGATGAATTAAAATACCGGATTTCCTGGAGCGGGCTTACCGATACCTCCGCTCTGGCGGGATATAATCTGATTTTTACAAAACAGGGGGATTCCTCCATCACGGCAACCATATCGACAGGAGCCTCAGCGACACAGAAGGATGTTCAGATCGAGAGCGGAGAGCTGGCCGTGTTCAAAGCCGGCGATACACTGCTGGTCAGTGTGGCGGCGGTGGCGAAGCCCAACTCCGGGTATCAGAATTCTTACTCAAGCGATGCGGTTACGGTAATCGTCCCGACCCGGATGGAGCCTCCGGCGGTCAGCGGCTTTGCCCTGTACCACCAGAATAGTTCCGGAGCGGATCAGGAGGTGGGGGACTTCACGAATATCCCGCTGAATGAATTCGAGAATCCGGGCTTCAAATTCCGCGTGACCGGTACAGCCGGAGACGGATATTATAAATGTGAGTATGCGGTCTTAGATGGGAAGACACCGGATTATGAACCAGGCGGCACGGATACGGAAGCCGCGGTGATGAGAGGTACGCTGTCCGCATCGGAGCTTACCTTTGGAAACCTGTCAGCGGGAGCGGACCGGGCCGCTCTGGGCCCGGAGCATGCGGGGAGATATCTCTGGATGCGGGTGCGCAGCGCATCTGACGGACAGGTGAGTTCCAAGTGGACCGGTTGGCAGATCTATCAGCTGCCGAAGGGGCTTCTGGATGTGCCGGCATGGACGTCGACGGTGCAGACGATAGAACACAGTGAAACCAGAGTTCTGGATTCGGATGGGACCGGCAGTACGGAAAAGATCCGGGTCAATCATCCGGTGCTGGCATTCCAGCCGGTGCGGTTTGCGAAACAGTATGATCTGGAACTTACGCAGCAAAAAGCAGCAGGAGACGTCAGCAGCGGCAGCGTGCCGCAGGAAGAGACCTACCGTTTCCGGATCGGAGTGGACAGCGATGGTAAGACCGCAGTGAATGTGTTAAATGAGGACGGATCCGTGGGCGCCGGTTTAAACGGAGCGCCCAAGCCCGACGCACCCCAGACCCAGGTATTCAGCCTGTATGAAAATACTCTGACAGGAACGGATACCGCAGTACAGGGAACTTACCGATATACATTAAAACTGCAGGCGCTGCTCTATATTACCACGGACAGCACCGGGAACATTAGCTATCAGATGCAGCTGCCGGACGGCAGGGAGGTGGATGCCTCAGGAAATGAAAAAGACGGTATTCACGAGAATACGCAGGCTTACGCGCCGACTTTGAAGGCTGTACTTCAGGCTGTTCCTGACGATGCCGGCCGGTATGATGTATTAGAAAGAAGTACCTGGATCAAAACCGGCGACGGCTATGATATCATAAACGAGCCGGTCCCTTCGAGCAGATCTGCGGAAGCCGGAGGTGATGAAAATGGTTAATCAGCGGAAGAACAGAAAGGGGAGGGAGGAGAGTCAAAAAGGGTATACCATGATCGTGGTGATGTGTCTGATGTGCCTGTTCGTGGCCCTGTCCCTTTCGATCCTGCTGTCTGCCACCCTGATAGTCAGCAGGGCGAATCAGTCCTTCGCCCAGGAACAGAGCCGGATCTCGGCGATAACTTTCAGTGAATGGCTGAAGGAACAGCTGGGTACAGATCCGGCGGTCAGTCAGTTCTGCGCGAAGATCAATCAGCAGATGGAGGATCCGGCCTGGCTGGATTATGACCCGGGGACAGTGGGACACGGGGCGTCGGAGACGATCAAGAAAACGGATGTGGTATTGCAGCCGAACGATCCCGCTTTCCCGGTAAATGAGAAGTTTGGAAATATATCAACCCAGATTTATTGGGAGACCACTGACCGCAGCGATCCGGATAAACTGCACTGTGAACTGGTCATTATCGTAAAGTGCGAGGTGGATGACCAGCAATACAGCATCACCGGCAGATATGAGAAGACATACCGGGCTGCGGAACAGGGCCAGACTGTGACGAAGGATGACTGGCTTGGTACATGGAGCCCGTCGGGGAGGGAATGAATATGAGGAAAAATCAGGAGGGATCTACTTTAGTGGAGGTCCTGGTGTCCTTCTCCATACTGATGCTCTGCATGGCTATGATGTGGCAGTCGGTGGTGTTCTCAGGGAAACTCTCTCAGAAGGCCGAGGAGATCTGGAAAAAGACGGAGGCAGCTTCCAACGCCTATTATACAGGGCAGGACGGGATGCATCAGACGGTCCGTGTCAATATGTTCGGTGAGGACATGGGTGAAGCTGATCTGGGGGTGACCAAAACAGATCAGCCCGCGGACAGACAGATCTATTATATAAATGATTAGCGGACATTGCGAAGCGTGCGAAGGAGGTGGCGGAATGAAGAAAAAGCAGAATAACAGGGGCGTTACCATGGTGGAAGTCATCGTGGCCTTCGCGCTGTCGGCCATCTTCATGGCTGCCGCTACCGCGCTGATCTCGCCTTACACGAAGATCTATCTGAGACTGAACGCCATGAACCGGGTGGAAGATGAAGTCAGAATCGTATCGGAGACAATCGTGAATGAACTGACCTACGCTGCCGGTTATGATACCGGCGGGCTGTATATTCTGGAGGACCCGGATCTGGCAGGATTTTCACAGATTAAGTACAGCGATAAGAGCGGCAATCCGGCCACACTCCGGGCGGATAAAGAGAAAGGGCTGATCATCGACTACGAGGGGATCAAGTATCCCAACTCAGAGGATTACCTGTATGAACCGACTACCTGGTATTATGGGGAAGGTTTCTATAAGAAGAATGAAGTGAAGGAACTGAAATTTGAAAAGTGGGCAGACAATGACAATAAAATAAAGTATACTTTAACTGTTACAAGCCCTTATTATTCCCGGACTGTGACCGGGTATCTGGAATGCCTGGATCTGACGGCGGATAAGATTACGGTTGGTACGAAGTAGGCCGGAGGATAGCCGGAAGGTGTGGCAGGACAGGTTCGAGGATGTTCAGTGGTTGCGTTTTGTGAAGGGTAAAGATGAGAATGGGAGTTACGGTGTGTATGGAATCTTCATCGGAGTAGGTAACAAAAAGTAATCACTTTTATAATAAATTACTAAAAAAATTATTTTAAGGAGGATTTTCAAATGAAAATGATTCAAAAAATGCGCAATGCAAGGGAGAACAAAAAAGGATTCACGTTAACAGAAATGATTGTTGTACTGGTTATTATCGTTATTCTCATCGCTTTACTGGTACCTACTTTGGTTGGGTATATTGATAAAGCAAAAGAGAAAAGTGTGATGGCAGAAGGGAAGATGGTGTTGACTGCGGCTCAGACTGTCGCTTCTGAGAGATACGGCGAGAGTAAGGGATTAACGGATGCTACAGATGCAGCTCCAGGAACAGTTACTTATACAAATGTGGATAACAGTGTTACGGGAGGAGATCAAGGCGCAATTGCTAAATTAGCGGAAATGCCAGCAAAAGGTAAAATAGTTAAATTAGAGATAGTAGAGTATAAAGTAAAGAGCATTGAATATTCTAATGGTGGAAAAACAGCCACCTATACCTCTGCGGGCTGGACAGTTGCAAAGACGGCTACGCCCTAATGAAGTCTGTATATTGCATTATTTATAAGCATATTATTTGATCTAAGTTAAAATGGTGATCCTATGAGAATAAAATCACAACTAATAAAAAAACTAAATAATTCCACAACCAAAGGCTTCACCCTGGTAGAATTGTTAATCATTCTCATGGTAACCCTGGTTCTAATCGCAGTGCTTATCCCAATAACCCTGCACTACACCAACAAGGCCTCCGCCAGGTCCATCCTGGCGGAAGCCAAAAATGTTAAACTCTCCATGTACTCCGTAGGCCTGGACTGCCGTGCCACCAACACCCCATTCCAGGATGGAAACGGAACCTACGGTTTTGCCCCCGGTATTATGAACGAAGTCAAAACCACAGCCGACTGCCAGGGGGATATCTACCTATTGAAATGGGACGCCGACACCTGTCAGCCCGAGCAGTTTTTCTACATAGAAAACGGCTATATGGTAACCTACCAGAAAGTAAACAACGAAAACCAATGGGATGTATCGAAACTCAATCATCTCATCAACGGCAGCTAATGCTAATGATATCTAAAAGTGAAAATAATTTCTACAGATAATTACAAAATAGAGTTTTATCCATAGAATTTGTATATAAGTATAAAATCTAGCAGTCAGGTCCAGTATGTATACCTAATAGAGCAACTATGCTGCGCCCCCGCCATAGTTCATGAATTACTGATATTACGGGGCGCCAGAAATGGTATACCATTATCAGAAGTTAACATACAACTGCCAGATTTGAAGGGAGGCATAATCAAATGCCCAACCACAAGATAAGAACAAAAGGCATGTCTGCCCATTCCCGGAAGGGATTCACCCTGACCGAGATGATCGTAGTTCTGGTCATCATCGTGATCCTGATCGCGCTCCTGGTCCTGACCCTCACCGGCTATATCGACAAAGCGAAGGAAAAAAGTGTCATGGCCGAGGGTCAAATGGTCCTGACTGCGACCAGAACCATCCTGGCAGAGCACTATGGAAACGAAGAGGACGTCTCCGTCTCCAAATTCCGCGTCAATGATCCATAAAAAGATACGGATCTGGCAAAAGAGATCGTAGCCCTGGCGGAAATGAAAACGGACTCCCTGGCGGAGCTGGAGATCGAGAAGAATCAGATCGAGAGCCTAATCTACCAGTCCGGAAATAAAGCTGCATTCTATTATGCCCAGGGCCATGTCCCTGAGGGAGAGAATGAGGGCTGGACCATTAAAAATGGAGAGTTTATCTGGTAGATTATAACTGACAGGAAAATCCGTCCGAATGAAAATACAACAATACATCGATACAATACAACAATACAAATCCCATACCCTGATATTCCTGTGACATTAACTGCGAAAGAGGCCCTATGATACTACTACTACAGACAATCATTGCCATTTTAATATTTCTCTTCGGAGCATCATTGTTTTCCTTCCTGAACGTTGTGATCTACCGGGTACCGCGGAAAATATCCTTTGTGGGTGGCCGCAGTTTCTGCCCGGACTGCAGACATACGCTTGGCGCTCCGGACATGTTCCCGATACTCAGTTACCTGTTCCTGCGTGGAAGATGCCGGTACTGCAAGTCGCACATTTCCCTGCGCTATCCCATTGTGGAAATCCTGGGAGGATTGGCCTCCCTGCTGTGCATGGCGGTATATATTGACTGGGAAGGGAATCTGTGGATGGGATTCCTGCGGTTTTTGACCGCGTTTGCCTTGCTGGCGGTCCTGACCGTGGTAGCATTTGTGGACTGGGACACGATGGAGATTCCCAACGGATTTGTCCTGGCTGCTGCCGTCTGCGGTCTCGTTTCTTTTTTTGTATTTCCGGAAACAGGCTGGCTGGAGCGGCTGATCGGTATATTCGCGGTCAGTGTGCCTTTGCTCCTGATTACGCTGTTGGTTCCCGGAGCCTTCGGCGGCGGGGACATTAAGTTTATGGCCGCCTGCGGCCTCTGCCTGGGCTGGAAGCTCTGCCTGACGGCCTTTGTAGCTGCAGTTTTGACAGGAGGAGCTTACGGAGCTTATCTTCTGCTTTCCAAAAAAAAGGGCCGGAAGGATCATTTCGCATTTGGACCGTTTCTGTGTGTGGGAGTTGTATTTGCCATGTTTTGCGGCCAGATGCTGATTGACTGGTATCTGCAGTTTTTATAGAGTCTTTACTGCTCCAGTCAACATCTGGGGACAGGCCCCTTTCTCCACGCAGTTACTTGAAGATTTGGCTTTACTGCCGAAAGATGCCAGTCCCCTCCCAGAAGGCTGTAAATAATAATTTGAATAGTATGAAAAACCACGAATCCAAATAGAAAATAGGTGAGAACATGCCGAGGTATAAGTATACGGCCAAGGACCTGGACGGCAAAACAATCCGGGGAGAGGCCGAGGCCCCCGGGGAAGACGAGCTGTACGAACAGCTGCGGGAAGGAAATAAATACCTGGTTTCCTGTGATGAGGTAACCAGGGAACACAGCGAGCGAAGAATGAAAGCCGATGTGCTGGCGGATTTCTGCCGGCAGCTGGGCACGCTTCTTAACGCCGGAGTTACGCTTGTCCGGACGTTAAATATCATCGCCCAGGAGGAAGGCCTGAATCCCAAGATAAAGAAGGTCTACAACGAGATCCTGCGCCAGATCCGCCAGGGCATTCCGTTATCAGAAGCCATGGAAGCCCAGGGAAATGTATTTCCCGACCTGCTGGTACATATGATGCGTTCCGCGGAAGAGAGCGGAAGCATCGATCAGACGGCGCTTCGTATGGCCGATCATTATGATAAAGAGCACCGGATGAACGGTAAAGTCAAAAACGCCATGATTTACCCGGCTATCCTGCTGTTCCTGCTGGTGGTGGTGATGATCTTCGTCATGGTATACATCATTCCCCAGTTTAAGCCGATCTTCGATATGCTGGATGAGGTGCCGTTCATCACCAGAATCGTGCTGGCCTGCAGCGATGCGTTCATCAACCGCTGGGCAGTGATTGTGGCTGTTATCGTGATAGCAGCATTCGCCGTTCATCTGCTTCTTCGCCTGCCGAAGGTGCGGTACGGCTGGGATGCGTTAAAGCTAAAGCTGCCGAAGGTCGGTAAACTGCTGCGGGTAATCTATACCGCCCGCTTTGCCAGAACTTTAAGCTCCCTGTATGGCAGCGGGATTCCTATGCTGCTGTCGCTGCAGATCGGACGCAGGACGGTAGGAAATAGATACATCGAGGCCCAGTTTGACGCCGTGATCGACCAGGTGCGCCGGGGCGAGCCTCTTTCGAAGGCACTGCGGGAGGTGGACGGGCTGGAACTTAAGCTGTCCTCCACAATTCTCGTGGGAGAAGAGACGGGAAGCCTGGAAAATATGCTGAACTCCATCGCGGAGTCGCTGGAATTCGACGCAGATCAGGCTTTGAGCAAGATGGTTACCATGATGGAACCGGTCCTGATCATCATCATGGGCCTGGTCATTGGATTTGTCATGATCGCGGTGCTGCTGCCCATCTTCCAGTCCTACAACGCTATCGAAACTTATGGAGCATAGTACAGCATGGCATATCTTGTGGAGCAGCTATGCCGTCTACAGGAGGTAATATAACGTGAATACGTCCATCTATTTATCAAATCAAAACATACAGATCCTGACCGGTTCCGGCAGCCGTTCAAAGGTATCCGTGAAAAATATGGTCCAGGCCAAGGCACCGGAGGGCAGCCTGATCAACGGAGTCATAACCAGTGAAGGAGAACTGGCCGAATGCCTGGGCCGGCTCTGGAGCCAATACCGGCTTCCCAGGACCAATGTGGGGCTGGTTATCGACAGCACCAAGTTCGTCACTAAGATCCTGACCCTGCCAGCCGTGAAGGGGAACAAGCTGCAGGAGCTGGTAAAACGGGAGTTTTCCGATCTGGGCGACAGGGAGAAGCTCCTGTTCGACTATATGATCCTGAAGAAGGATTCCCGGGGCAAGATGCTTAAGATACTGGCCGCGGCCGCAGAGCGGGACTTTATCGGCAGCTACGTGCAGCTGTTTGAAAAGTTAAAAATCAGTATCACCAATGTCAACGTGGCTCTGGCCGCGGAATTAAAGATTCTGGATATCCATCCGGCGCTGCGCGGAAGAACCTGTATCCTGGAGCTGCTGGATGGGGATAATCTGGTTAACACCTTGATCGTAAACGGAGAATATAAGTATTCCAGCCGTTCGAGACTGTTTCAGGAACATGGTACCGAAGGCTTTGCGCTGGATATCGCCAGGAATGTAAGCGGTATTCTGCAGTTCCAGGCTTCCGAACGCAGCGAGTACGCGATTACGGATGTATTCTTAGGTGGATTTTCCAGGGAAAATGAAATGCTGTGTGTGGAAAGTATCCGTTCTCTGAATGCGAATCTTCAGACGGCCCTGTTCCCGGACACCCCAGCTGTGACTATGCCGCCTGCCGCCCACGATTCTTTGGAACCGGGCGGTCAGATCAGCGGACCGGCACTGCGTGACTGTATCTACGCGGCCGGAAATTTAGTGGTGAGGTGAGGTGGAAGGATGAGCGCAGCAGGAAAAGATATGAACTTTTATGTACAATATAAAAAGAAACCAAAAACTGCGGGTAATGGGAAAAAGGTCTGGCTGAAAGCGATTCCGATCGCGGTCACGCTGATCGTGTGTGTCGCGGCCGGCACGGTTCTGGTTGTCAGAAATATGAGCCTTCAGGCTCAGCTGGATGAGGTTAACGATTATATCACAGATCCTGCTGTCGTCGAGGCTTATACCCAGTCTCAGGACCTGGCCGGACAGATATCCGTGATCAGCAGTTATGTGGAGCAGGATGAATACGCGCTGCAGGCCATTGACTCGTATCCGCTTCCGAATAGTTCGGTGACGGACGCGATCAAGGAGTGTGGGGAAGGGCAGGTAACCATTGATATTCAGAGCTATGTGGCTTCCACCGGCAGTTTTAATTTTACAGCGGAAGCGGTTGATGTAACCACGATCAACCATTTCATAGACAAACTGGAGGAATCGGAGCTGTTCGCGAGAGTCGAGTATTCCGGTTATGTCTTTGTCAACGAGACCCAGAATTACCTCATCAATGTGAGCTGCTATCTGAATGAAATGGCCGGAAAGTGAGGGGAAGAATATGACAACGAAGTTAACGAAACGCGATAAAGTACTGCTGTATTTCCTGGCCATATTTCTTATTATAACTGGATTTACCGCACTTCTGATCATCCCCTCCTGGAACAGGTCGGATGAATTAAGCACGAATCTGGAAGAAGCGCAGAGCACTAGGGACAGGATGGATGCTTCCATCGCGATGATCCCCCAGTACACCACCGAACTGGAAGAAAAACAAAAGCAGAGGGACCAGCTGATCGCCGATCTCTATCCAGTAATGGAGAATCAGGCGGTAGATAAGATGATCACGAACCTGATCCTGGATTACGGCCTGGACGCCAAAGATTTTATCATTTCCGTAGATCCCCAGATGCGTCAGATCGTACCCTACAGCCTGTCGACTATGGGGTTAAAAGCCATGACCTCGGCCCAGGGACAGGCGGAGGAGATAATCAGCCAGGGAACTTCGGCCAATGCGGAAAGTGAATTGGACGGGACTTCATCCGGGGACGCTGCTTTAGCAGAGGGAGCTGCCACTGCGGACGGTTCATCTTCTTCGGGTACCGGAACCGCCATGGAGATCTACACTTCGGATGTATCCGTCAAAGCGGTCGGCTCCCGGGAGAAGCTGCAGAGCCTGTTGGATTACATTATAAATGAGGAGCCTTCGATCCGAATCACCGGATATAACTTCGCAAATGAAGCGGGCACTTTCGAAACCGGGGAGAACGCGGGAATGTCCACACTGACCATAACCATGGAATTATACATGTGCTACAAATAGAAAAGGTAAGAGGGAAAATATCGTGAAAAATATTCCGATTGGTGAAGTATTAAAAGAATCTGGTTATATCACGGAAGAACAGCTTCAGCAGGCCCTGGCCTACCAAAAGGAGCACCGGGGACGTCTGGGAGAGGTCCTTTTGGAACTGGGCTTCGTTACGGAGCGTCAGACTCTGGAAGCCCTGGGAAAACGGCTGAACTTAAAGACCGTTCATATATCCGAATACCCGGTGGAAGCTGATGCGGTGGCCCTGGTCCCCCGTCCCCTGGCCATGAAATACCATATGCTGGCGGTAAAGACCGAGGGGCAGACGCTGTATCTGGTTACCAATGATCCGCTCAACTATTATGGGCTGGAAGACATCCGCCAGCTGACCGGTAAAAACGTGGAAGTCCTGCTCTGCGAGCTGGCTCCGCTGAATAAAGCCATCGATTATTATTATTCAGAGGTGGACGCCAGGCAGGCAGCCCAAAATGCGAACCAGAGCAGCGAGCCTCAGATCGAGGAGCTGGAGGTGGCGCAGGAAGATGACGACGCGCCAATCATACAGCTGTTAAACAGCCTGCTCCAGAGAGCATATAATACCAATGCCAGCGATATCCATATAGAACCTTTCGAGGATAAAACCCTGGTCCGGATGAGAATAGACGGTACCATCATCGATTATGTCACCCTCCAGAGGTCCCTGCATCCGTCCCTGATCGCTCGTATTAAAATCCTGGCGGACATGGATATCGCGGAAAAGCGGGTACCCCAGGACGGCCATTTCCGAACAAAGGTGAATGAAGAATATATCAACATCCGGGTGTCCGTCATCCCGACCGTATTTGGGGAAAAAGCGGTGCTGCGTCTGTTGTCCAATAACTCTGCCATCGACTACTCCGACCAGTTCGGTATGGATGAGGCCAATTACAAGAAGTTCCAGCGGCTGCTGCGCTCTCCCAATGGAATCATTTACCTGACCGGCCCTACCGGATCCGGCAAAACGACCACGCTATACATGATCCTGGAGTATCTCTCCAGAAGACAGGTGAATCTGTCCACCATCGAAGATCCGGTGGAAAAGAATCTGGCCAAAGTCAATCAGATGCAGGTGAACAACACGGCCGGCCTTACCTTCGATGTGGGACTGCGGGCCCTGCTGCGCCAGGACCCGGATATCATCATGGTAGGCGAGACCCGTGATTCCGAGACGGCTAATATTTCCATCCGGGCGGCCATCACGGGACATCTGGTGCTCTCCACCCTTCATACGAACAATGCGGTATCCTCCATCGTGCGTCTGCTGGATATGGGACTGGAACCCTATATGATATCCAGTTCTCTGATGGGCGTGGTTGCCCAGCGTCTGATGCGGAAGGTCTGCCCGTACTGTTCCACAGAGGAGGATCCGACTGCCGAAGAAGCGGAATTATTAGGCCCTTTTGTACCCAGGGTCCGTCGGGCGAAGGGGTGCAACATGTGCAATAACACAGGATACCGTGGCCGGACAGCTATTCACGAAATGGTGCTGATCGACGATCAGATCAGAAAAATGATTACCAACCGTACTTCTATGGAGGAAATAACGGAATATGCGGTACGGGAACAGGGAATGAAGACACTGAAAGAAAGCGCTGTGGAGCGTGTAAAACTGGGAATCACCACAGTAGATGAACTTCTTAAGGTTGCTTATTACTCGTAAAGATGTTATTCATAGAAGGATAGAATTCACAGCCAACGGGGAGGGGACTGGCATCTTTCGGCAGAAACGCCAAATTTTAAGGCAACTGCGTGGAGAAAGGGGCCTGTCCCCGGATGTCGGCCTATTATGGAGCAGAACATCAGCAGACAGTAACGCTAAACCAGCAGAATCAGGAGGAATCGGTATGCCAGACATAGAGCAGATTATTATAACAGCACGAGACCTGAAGTGTTCCGATGTGCATATATCGGAAGGGCTTCCCATGGCCGTCAGAATCCACGGCAAGCTTCAGCAGGCGCCCTTTCAGTTAAACGATCATGAGACCAGAGAAGCCATTCTGTCAATGATTCCTGATCCCATGAGAACACAGCTGGAGGCCGGGGAGGATCTCGACTTCGCCGTCCAGACTTCCGACGGCCACCGGCAGCGTATCAATGTATTCCGGCAGCAGGGGAAGCTGGCGGCCACGATCCGTCTGCTGAACAGCACGATCCCCACGCTTGAGGAACTGGGGCTGCCTCCGGTGCTGCGTGAGATGGCATCCCAGCCCAGAGGGCTGATCCTGGTGACAGGCCCCACCGGCAGCGGTAAATCCACGACGCTGGCCGCCATGATCAACTATATCAACAACAGCAGATCCGATCATATCCTGACCATCGAAGACCCGATTGAATACGTCTACAAACAGAATTTGTCCGTAATCCATCAGCGGGAGGTAGGCAGGGATACCGGAAGTTTCGCCTCGGCTCTGCGCTCTGCGCTTCGAGAGGACCCCGACGTGATCCTGGTGGGCGAGATGCGGGACTATGAGACGATATCCGCTGCCGTCACAGCAGCAGAGACCGGCCATCTGGTCATGTCCACCCTGCACACCACGGGGGCGGCCCAGACCATCGACCGTATTATCGATGTCTGCCCGCCGGAAGGACAGAATCAGATCCGGACCCAGCTGGCCAGCATCCTTCAGGGGGTGGTCACCCAGTGCCTGCTTCCCACCGCGGACGGCCAGGGAAGATGCGCGGCTACGGAGATTCTGGTCGGCACCGACGCGGCGCTGAACCTGATCCGAGAGGGGAAAGGGCATCAGATGAGCTCGGTGATGCAGTCCGGCGCGGCACTGGGAATGCATACACTGAATGGCGATCTGGTGCGTCTGGTGAATCTGGGGAAGATACGCCGGGATGTGGCTGTACAGTATTCCAATGACCGAAAAGACCTGAACCAATATTTCGGATAAGCAGTTAGGAATAATATTCCAGATAAAAGGACAAACTTCTTGAGAAGAGAAGGGAGTCCTTTTATTCCGAATAAAATAATTAAGACGGCTAAATGGAATTTCCAAAATTTTACGAAAAGATTACACAATTTTAACGAATATTAGAATCTCAGAAAATCTATTTTTTAACAATATAGACAAAACTGGAAAAGATGTTATAATTATGTACAGAATGTCGATTTCTTAAAACGAGGAAAGGAGTAAGCATGTGAAGAAGAGCAAACGAAGCGTATGGAAAGCATTTGCCATGATTACGCAGTTTACCATTAACATGCTTGTCCCTATTTTTTTATGCGGCTTTTTAGGAATATGGATTCACCGCACCTTCGGGATTCCGGCGGAGATCCCGCTTTTTTTCCTGGGAGCGCTGGCTGGTTTTCGGAATGTCTATATCATGGCGAAGAGTGTATATGAGGATGACAAAGGGGCTAAGAAGAAATGAAGCGTTTGAGCCTTGTGTTAAAAGAACTTTTTATCGGAATACTGGTGTATGGTGTCATTGTGATGGGGATCGGCCTGTTGATTGCCAAAGATAAACCGCAGTATGCCTTTGGGCTGCTGATCGGGCTTCTGACGGCCGGGGCCATGGCTTTTCATATGGAGAAGGCGCTGAACCGGGCGCTGGATCTGGGAGAGGCGGGGGCGCAGAATCACATACGAAAGACCTATATGATCCGTACGGCTTTCGTCGTGCTTATTTTCGGTGTTACAGTATATTTTCACCTGGGAAGCGTATGGTCCTGTTTCCTGGGAGTGATGGGTTTGAAAGCAGCGGCTTATTTGCAGCCGTTTGTTGATAAATTGCCTTTTATGAAAGAGGCGGGCTCTGAAGGGGATCAGGGCGTAAGGGGTAATAAATTAATAATGAAAGAAGGTGAGTAGATGGCACATATGATGGCGGTCAGCCATCTGTTGGCGACGTCCTCGGAGAATGTGGACTTCATGGTCCACGGCTTGCTGAAATACCGGCTGTTCGGACAGGATCTGTGGATTACCACCACTCATGTCAGTATTCTGATTGTCATGTTGCTGCTGATTATTTTCTTTATCGTGGTGCACAGGAAGATGAAGAAAAAAGATCCGAATGAAGTACCGGGCGGATTCCAGAACGCGGTTGAGCTGATTGTGGAGATGGTGGACGGACTGGTCAGCGCCAATATGGGCAAGAATGCAAAGAAATTTGCCAATTACATCGGGACCATTTTTATCTTTATCCTGATCAGTAACATTTCGGGATTATTCGGTATCCGGCCGCCCACGGCAGATTACGGAGTTACGCTTCCTCTGGCGCTTATTACATTTGTGATGATTCATTATAATGATATCAAGCACAACCGGAGCGGAGCCTTTACCAGCCTGCTGGAGCCGATTCCGTTATTTCTGCCGATTAACCTGATCGGGGAAGTGGCGGTGCCGATTTCCATGTCCCTGCGTTTGTTCAGCAACATCCTGTCTGGGACCGTTATGATGGCGCTGGTTTACGGTTTGCTGCCGATTTTTGTAAAGGTCGGTATCCCCGCATTCCTGCATATTTATTTTGATTTGTTTGCAGGCGCGATTCAGACATACGTATTCTGTATGCTGACCATGGTTTATGTCAATGACAAATTATCAGACGAATAAGAAAAGAAGTTTAAGGAGGAATTTACTATGAATATTACAGGTCAGGATTTAATTTTAGCTTGTTCCGCAATCGGTGCGGGTCTTGCAGTTATCGCAGGTATCGGGCCTGGTGTAGGCCAGGGTTATGCAGCCGGCGCGGCGGCAGCGGCAGTTGGAAGAAATCCGGGTGCAAAAGGGGATATCACCTCTACCATGCTTTTGGGACAGGCCGTAGCCGAGACCACCGGTCTCTATGGATTATTGATCGCCTTCCTGTTATTGTTCGTACAGCCTTTGACCTGAGAAACGGACAAATAAAGGAAATACCCTTCGGGTATACCTGTATGTCCTGAAAAACGGACAAATTGAGGAAAGGAGGTCGAACCTTGGAACGATTATTTGGGCTTGATATGCAGCTGATCGCGGATACCCTGCTGACAGCGATCTCCGTGTTTGTATTGTTTACACTGGCGTCCTATCTGTTCTTCGATACCGTCCGGGATGTGCTGAAGAAGCGCCAGGACCGGATACAGAGCGATCTGGACACCGCTTCCAAAGAAAAATCCGACGCACTTGGCTATAAAGCGGAGTATGAAACGAAACTGCGCGATGCGGACAGGGAAGTGGAGGAGATCTTAAGCGCAGCCAGAAAGAAAGCAATGCAAAGCGAGTCAAAAATTATAGATGAGGCCAAGGAAGAAGCGGCCAGAATCATAGCGCGGGCCAATGGCGAGATCGAGCTGGAGAAGAAGCGCGCGCGGGATGAAATGAAGAAGGAAATGATTCAGATCGCCACCCTCATGGCTGGAAAAGTGGTGGCGGCTTCCATCGATGAGAAGGCGCAGAATCTTCTGATTGAGGAAACGTTAAATGAGATGGGTGATGAGACATGGCTAAGCTAGTGGCGACGACCTATGGGAATGCGCTCTTTGAGCTGGCCGTGGAGGAATCGAAAGTGGACGAACTGAATGAGGAGGCGGAAGCGGTGCTTCATGTCTTAAAGTCAGAGGCGGGGCTTTCGAAGCTGATGGACCATCCCAAGATTGTCAAAGAAGAGAAAAATAAAATAATAGAGAGCATATTCAAAGGCCGGGTCAGCGATGACATGGTAGGCTTCCTGCTCCTTCTGCTGAAAAAAGATCATTATGCGGAAGTGATTCCCACCATCGAATATTTTCTGTCGGAAGTCAAGGAATATAAGAAAATCGGTATCGCCTACGTGACCACGGCAGTAGAATTGAGCCAGACGCAGAAGAAAGCGGTGGAGGCGAAATTGCTTACCACGACCGGTTATCTGACTTTTGAGATGCATTTTTCAGTGGATGCGGCTTTGATCGGCGGCATGATAATCCGTGTAGGAGACCGGGTGGTGGACAGCAGCGTCCGATCCAAACTCATGGATCTGTCAAGGGACCTGATGAAGCTGCAGCTTGCCTGAACAACAGAAATGATATACAAATAACAAGTAAAGAGGGTGAAAACACTCCATGAATCTTAAACCAGAGGAAATAAGTTCGGTTATAAAGGAAGAAATTAAAAGATATTCCACACAGCTTAACGTCTCCAATGTGGGAACCGTCATACAGGTAGCAGACGGAATCGCCCGTGTCCATGGCCTGGAGAGCGCCATGCAGGGGGAATTGCTGGAATTCCCGGGGGACGTGTACGGTATGGTGTTGAACCTGGAAGAAGATAATGTGGGAGTCGTATTACTGGGTGATACGAGCAATATCAGCGAGGGTGATACCGTGAAAACCACCGGCCGGGTGGTAGAGGTGCCCGTAGGCGACGCCATGATCGGCCGGGTGGTCAATTCCCTGGGACATCCCATCGATGGGAAGGGACCGGTCCAGACCGACAAATACCGCAGAATCGAGCGGGTGGCATCTGGCGTTATCTTCAGAAAGTCTGTAGACACGCCGCTTCAGACCGGAATCAAGGCCATTGACTCCATGGTACCCATCGGAAGAGGACAGCGTGAGCTCATTATCGGTGACCGCCAGACAGGTAAGACGGCCATCGCTATCGATACGATTATCAACCAGAAGGGGCAGGGAGTAAAATGTATCTATGTGGCCATCGGCCAGAAGGCCTCGACTGTAGCTACGATTGTGAAAACACTGGAAGAATACGGAGCCATGGATTACACCACCGTGGTAGCATCTACGGCCAGTGAACTGGCGCCGCTTCAATATATTGCGCCATATTCCGGATGTGCGATCGGTGAAGAGTGGATGGAAAACGGGGAGGATGTGCTGATCGTCTACGACGATCTGTCCAAGCATGCGACCGCATACCGTACCCTATCCTTATTGCTTCGGCGTCCGCCGGGACGTGAGGCGTATCCCGGAGATGTATTCTATCTGCATTCCAGGCTTCTGGAGCGTGCGGCGAAGCTGTCCGACGAGCTGGGCGGCGGGTCCCTGACGGCGCTTCCGATCATCGAGACACAGGCAGGCGACGTATCCGCTTATATTCCTACCAACGTGATCTCGATTACCGATGGCCAGATTTATCTGGAAACCGAGATGTTCAACGCCGGTTTCCGCCCCGCAGTTAATGCCGGTCTGTCCGTATCCCGTGTGGGCGGCGCGGCTCAGATTAAGGCAATGAAAAAGATCGCGGCGCCGATCCGTGTGGATCTGGCCCAGTACCGTGAGCTGGCGGCGTTCTCCCAGTTTGGTTCCGAACTTGATGATGATACCAGGGAAAAGTTGGCCCAGGGCGAACGGTTAAAAGAAATCTTAAAACAGCCGCAATATAAACCCATGGCCGTGGAATACCAGGTCATCATTATCTTCGCGGCGGTCCATAAATATCTGCTGGACATTCCGGTAGACAGCATTCAGGATTTCGAAAAGGGATTATTTGAATTCGTCGCTACGAAGTATCCGGAAATCCCCGAGCAGATCCGGACGGATAAGCAGATGTCGGAAGAAACCCAGCAGAAGCTGGAAAAAGCAATTCAGGAGTTTAAAGCGAACTTTGGTAAATAAGCGAGGTGAAAACAGATGGCCTCTATGAGGGATATCAAACGCCGGAAAGGCAGTATACAGAGTACTCAGCAGATTACCAAAGCCATGAAGCTGGTATCCACCGTCAAGCTGCAGAAAGCCAGAGGCAAGGCGGAGAATACCAAAGCATATTTCGAGAGCATGTACCGGACGGTGACCTCCATGCTGGCCCGCTCGGGGAACATCGACCATCCCTATCTAAAAGGCGGGGAGTCTTCGAAAAAGGCAGTCATCGTGATCACTTCCAACCGTGGCCTGGCCGGCGGTTATAACATGAACGTTGCCAAGCTGGTGACCGGGTCGGGATTCCCGAAGGAAGATGTGGAGCTCTACACCATCGGAAACAAAGGCCGGGAATATCTGGCCGGCAAGGGATACCTGGTCCGGGAGGACTACTCCGATGTGATCAATGAACCCATCTACCGGGATGCCATGGATATCGGGAAAAAGGTGCTTAAATCCTTTGCAGCCGGGGAAGTCGGGGAGATTTACCTGGCTTATACCTGGTTTAAGAATACGGTGGTCCACGAGCCGCGGATGATGAAGCTTCTGCCCATCGAGATTGGGGATGTGAAGGAAGAGGACACCGGTTCTTCGGCTCCCATGAATTATGAGCCGGAAGAAGAAACCGCCCTGAACATGATCATACCGAAATATGTGACCAGTCTTTTGTACGGCGCGCTGCTGGAAGCGCTGGCCAGTGAAAACGGAGCCAGAATGCAGGCCATGGACGCCGCTACGAGCAATGCTGAAGAAATGATAGAACATTTATCCTTGTTGTATAACCGTGCCCGTCAGGGTTCCATTACACAGGAAATAACCGAAATAATCGCGGGTGCGGAGGCGATCAGCTGATGCCGGCAGCCGTGAAAGGAGTGAAAGAAGATGGCAGATAACAATAGAGGAAATATCGGAAAAATCACTCAGATCATCGGTGCGGTACTTGACATTAAGTTCAGTGAGGGACAGCTTCCTGAAATTAATGAGGCAATCCATATTGTCAATACGAACGGCGAAAAGCTGGTCGTGGAAGTATCTCAGCATCTGGGTGACGATACGGTGCGCTGCATCTCCATGGGCCCTACGGACGGACTGGTCCGGGGCATGGACGCCGTGGCCACCGGCTCCCCTATTATGGTACCGGTCGGCGAGCGCACACTTGGACGGCTGTTCAATGTGCTGGGTGAGCCGATCGATGAAAAGCCGGCCCCCTCGGATGTGGAATATTTACCGATCCACAGACCTGCGCCGGACTTTGAAGAGCAGGCTACATCCACAGAGATGCTGGAGACCGGAATTAAGGTCGTGGATCTTCTCTGCCCCTACCAGAAGGGCGGAAAGACAGGGCTGTTCGGCGGCGCCGGCGTTGGGAAGACCGTGCTGATCCAGGAGCTGATCCGAAACGTGGCCACCGAGCACGGCGGCTATTCCGTATTTACCGGCGTGGGCGAGCGTACCAGAGAGGGAAATGACCTGTATTACGAAATGCAGGAATCGGGAGTTATCAATAAAACCACCATGGTATTCGGCCAGATGAACGAGCCGCCGGGCGCCAGAATGAGAGTGGGACTTACCGGCCTTACGATGGCAGAGTATTTCCGTGATCAGGGCGGAAAGGACGTACTGCTGTTTATCGATAATATTTTCCGTTTTACCCAGGCGGGCTCCGAGGTATCCGCGCTGTTAGGGCGTATGCCCTCGGCGGTAGGCTATCAGCCCACGCTGCAGACGGAGATGGGCGCGTTACAGGAGCGGATCACATCCACGAAGAACGGCTCCATCACTTCCGTGCAGGCAGTCTATGTGCCGGCCGACGACCTGACGGACCCGGCTCCGGCCACTACCTTCGCCCATCTGGACGCGACTACGGTACTGTCCCGTTCCATCGTGGAACTGGGCATCTATCCCGCGGTAGATCCGCTTGAGTCCACTTCCCGCATTCTGGATCCCAGAATCGTCGGGGAGGAGCACTATCAGGTGGCCCGCGGTGTGCAGGAGATCCTGCAGCGCTATAAGGAATTACAGGATATCATCGCGATCCTGGGCATGGATGAGCTGTCCGAGGAGGAGAAGCTGGTCGTATCCAGGGCCAGAAAGGTACAAAGATTCCTGTCCCAGCCGTTCCATGTGGCCGTACAGTTTACCGGCCTTGAAGGCCGCTATGTTCCTATCGCGGAGACGATCCAGGGATTCAGGGAGATTCTGGAGGGCAAGCACGACGATATTCCCGAGAGTTATTTCCTGAACTGCGGAAGCATCGACGACGTTTTAGCCAAGGTGAAACAGGGGTGACCATATGGCAGACGATAAATTATTTCGATTAGAGATCATATCTCCCGACCGGGTGTTCTACCAGGGCGACGCGGCGATGGTAGAGCTGACGACCAGCGAGGGGGACGTGGGTATCTATAAGAATCATATCCCCATGACCATGATCGTTGTCCCGGGGATCGTTACGATTACCGAAGAAGAGGGCCAGAAAAAAGCGGCTCTGCATTCTGGGTTTATCGAAGTGCTTCAGGATAAGGTGACGATTCTGGCGGAGCTGGCCGAATGGCCCGATGAGATCGACTTAAACCGTGCGGAGGAAGCCCGTGTGCGGGCGCAGCGCCGGTTGGAGACCGCTGACTCCAGCATGAACATGATCCGGGCGAATATGGCGCTTCGAAAAGCGCTGGTGCGGATCGAGCTGGCGGAAGGAAAACAGAAATAGGACAGTAATAGGAAAGAAAAAGCCTACAGACAGTAAATAAGGCCCCAGCCGGGATATTTGGTTTCTGTTATCCCAGCGGGGGCTTTACGTAATCCTGTAACTGCATTCTTTTGTATTCCGTAATGTCAAAACAAGTCAGGAGATAGGCATCCAAATCTCCCCATTTCATTGGAGACGCCTTTGCCCGGGTCCAAACTCCATACCGCGGATTGTAGATTTGTGCGCTATACGGTTTTGCCGGTAACGATCTGTACTCATAAACGCCGCCTAGTTCCGCTTAGAGGACAGATATTTCCCCGGTGTCGTACCCATCCTTTTCTTGAATACCTTGAAGAAGTAGGCATAATCCTGATAGCCGCAGGCCTCCGCGATTTTATGGAAATCCCTTTCGCCCAGCTCCAGCATATGCGCTGCATTACTGATGCGGACGGTATTCAGATAATCAGCGAATCCCTGACCGGTTTCCGCTTTAAAAATGGTACTCAGATATCCACCGCTTATACCGATATCCTCAGCCACGGTCTGCTGGGAAATAGGTTTCGCAAAATCCCGGTTGATACAGGTTATGGCAGATTTGACATACAGGGAATCACCGGGCAGCAGCTGTTGTATCTGCAGGCATATGTTATGAAAACAGTCGAGAAACCAGTCCTGTATTTCATTTAACGTATTTAACTGTGTAAACAGCTGGTCGGGCGGAACTTTTTTGGCGATGATAAGATCCAGGGCAATCCCATTCTTTTTAGAAAGACGAGTGATAATACTGAGCAGGTCCATGCAGATCATCTGGACATTGGACCGGTTTTCCTTTTGCTTGGCCATACCCTGAAAGACCTGCCGGATTATAACCTCGGCATCCTGCCCGCTGCCATTTGTGATCAGGGCCAACAGTTTCTTTTCGATAGCATAATCGAGTCCCGATAACTCTTTTCGGGACACGGCTATATTTTGTGAGTGGATGATAGAATGATTTCCAGAATAAAATTTCAACTGCATGGCTTCCAGCGCTTTATTGTATGAGACACCAACATCCAGAATATTAGACGTTAATTCACCGATACAAAAGCTGGCTGAGATATTCAGATAATTTTTAAGGTTATAGGAAATCTGATTCAGAATAGAATGAATCTGTTCCTGTATCTTGCTGCGGCTGGGGATCTGGGCAAACGAGAGCAATATGCAGTAGATTCCCTTCTCAATATGAGTTAGCAGACCGGTAGGATGCTGGCTTAATAATTCATTGCCGATATTGAGAATTGAGAATTCCAGGATATTGCGCTGTTCGATCCTTCCCTGCTGTTCGATTTTCGCGTAGTTGTCCACAGACAATATGATCGGGATCAGGCTGGACAGATCCAGACGGATACCCAGCACTTTGAGATTCGCTTCCACCTCTTTTTCTGTGACGAACATATGACCGAGCAGATGCAGCACGAATTTTTCCTGAAGGGCAGTCAGCGTTATGTCCGGCAGAGTATTTAATGTACTATCTGTTTTCATGTTTTTTTTCAGATCATTCAGAATCTGAGCAAGATACTCTTTGTTCAGTTTATGCTTTAATATATAGTCCGACGCGCCGCTTTTTAATGCTCCGCGGACGTAGGAATACTCGTCGTAATTACTCAGAGCGATAAAACAAATTCCCGGATACTGTTCATGTACCTGACGGCAGAATTCAACCCCATCCATCTCAGGCATTTTCATATCTGAGAAGATAATATCGGGATGCAGCAGACGGACCTGTTCCAGACCGGTTCTTCCATTATCTGCCTCTCCGCATACGGTAAAATCCTCCGCCGTTTGCTGCAGAAATAATTTGATGTTCGTGCGAACCAGAAGTTCGTCATCGACGATTAATATTCTAAACATAATTCTCCACCTCATCTTTCACTACGATCGGAAGTGTCATCTCGAAACGCGTGAAGAGTCCCGGCTGGCTGATTATTTCAAGGTCATAATCCTCCCCGAAATACAGATGGATCCGTTCACGGATGTTATATATTCCAATGTGCCCCGCGTTCCGGTTCTGGTTCTTATGCATGATTTCCTGGATACGGTCATCGGTGATCCCGCACCCGTTGTCCTCCACAATTACTTTGAGATTATTCTCATCCGCCAGATATTCGACAAGCAGGATTCCACCGTCCGTTCTGTTCACCAGTCCATGCTTCAGAGAATTTTCAGCCAGTGGCTGGATGAATAATTTGGGTATGTAACAATCCATAATTTCTTCAGAATAATGCAGCTGAAAATCAAAAGAGTTGGTGTAACGGTAATTCTGAATTTCCAGATAGGATCGGAGAAAATGAATATCTTCCTGTACCGGAAGAAAGGCCCGGTCATCCATGCTGATATGCATGAGAGAGGAGAGGGATTCGGCCACCCTTCCGATATTGTGAATCCCCTGTATATTCGCGAGAAATTTAATCGTGTTCAGGGAATTATATAAGAAATGGGGATTCATCTGAAACTGGAGCGCAGAAATTTCCGCTTTCCGTTTCGCGGCTTCTTCTGTTTTAACCGCTTTAAGCAGGCCCCTGATACGATCCAGCATAGCCTTAAACTGAAGAAACAGGGAACCGATCTCGTCCTGAGAGGTTATCTCTATGGGCAGGTCCAGGCAGTCCCCGTTGATATTTTTGACGGCGCTGGTCAGCAAACGTATTTTCCGGGTTAAAAATGTGGTCACCAGGAAAATGCAGAGGATCAGCGCGATTCCTATGATCAGGGTAATCAGCAGGATCTTGTGTGAGGTGTTTGTAAAAGCCAGAACGATCTCTTTTTCGGGAATCACGCTCAGGGTGGTCCAGCCGGTGAGAGCGGAAGTGTTGTATACTACTAAGAGCTTACCGCTGTTTTTGTCACTGATATAAAAATACCCTTTTTCTGATTTCAGATTCCGGATAATTGCAGGTAACGCGGATTCTCCGCGTGCCATGTCTAAAATGTCAAGGGTAGGACTGAATAATACTTCACCGTCTGTTTTGTTTATCACATAAAGGGAAGAGGGAGAGGAAGAACTGGTATCAAAACATTCCTGAAATAGCTGCGCGCTGATGTCGACAGATACAAATCCTATTTTTTCTCCGCTGTAAGCCAATACAGGTTCCAGAACGGAAAACGCCAGATCCTTTTTCGTATTAAACCATTTGTGCGGATAATGAGGAGGAATCACGATATATTTTTTATTGCTGTCTTTTATTAGATCAATCCACTGATTTTCCTGCATAATTTCGAAAGAGGTGGGAATGCCGTAGGAAATAGAGTTATCACCTTTAAAATCACTAACCATCAGGCCATTGAGATTCTTCTTAAAACTGCACAGGCTGATGAGATAATCCGTGGCCGATTTTCGGTACCCGATAATCTCAGAGTCACTTAAATCTTTCTTAGATAATATGTTGAGTATATTCGTGGATAAGGAATTCGTGGAACGGACGGTTGTGAGAGCGGCCACGTTAATCATGTCCCGTACCTGGTTTTCAAATAACGTGTTGGAAACCTGCAGTACGTGTTCGGCATTCTGCAACGCGGTTGTCTGAGCTTCATGCTTCAATTCACTGTACCAGATACTGAGTACAATGGAAGAAAAGAGCAGGAACAATGCAGTCATAGAGAAGATAAATTCATATCGGATACTGGTAAAATGTCGTTTCATAGCACCCCTCTTTTGGACAAACAGTATAGTCAAATCATAAGTATTTGCATTTTGTTTGTCAAGTTATATAAAAAGAGTGTAAAAAATTCCTATAAATCCGAAAAAAGTGAAATGCCGGAGAAGGGTAAACATGATAAGATGAATATAGAGAAACAACCTGGCCGGGTAAGTTTTCATTATTAAAATCTTAAAAGAGAGAGGAATTGTTATGATAAAGTTTAAAAAATTATTGGCCATTGGCTTGTCAGTTGCAATGTTAGCTGGAATGGCCGGCTGTGGAAAAAGTGCTGCCGAATCGGAGAATACATCAGGTGATGCCGCCGGAGACAATACTGCGGCGGAGACAAAAGCCCCGGATGCGGATAAGACAGAATCCGGCAGTACGGGTAAAGTGGAGACATTGACGGTTCTGATGTATACGGACTGGTACAAATCCGGCTGGGAAGCGCTGGAAAAGTATATTAACGATAATTCACAAGAGCTCGGATTCAAACTGGAGATATCCAAGATTCAGGGCGGCGCCCAGGGCGACCAGGTACTCCAGACAAAATTTGCCACCGATGACCTCCCCGATATCATTCAGGTATACAAACCTCAGTGGGTGGAAGCCTATGTGAAGGGTCTGGATAAACTGGTGGATCTGACAGGCCTGGAATGCACTTCCGAGTATGATCAAAAAGTGTTGGACGGGACATTTATCTACAATGATAAATTATATGCAGTTCCGGTCGATTCCGTCGTACTATCCGGCATATTCTATAATAAAAAAGTGTTCGAACAGGCTGGAGTCGAGATACCTAAGACCTGGGATGAATTCCTGAATGTCTGCAAAACCTTAAAGGACCAGGGGATCACACCGGTATATTATTCCGGTAAGGATGCATGGAGTGTCCAGCCGCCTACCATAAGCGGACTCCTCTTAGACGCAGAGGAGAGAGGACTTGATTCCTTCGGACTGATGGACCAGATTAATGAACATAAGCTTACTTACAGCGAATGCACAAATTTTGTAGATATGATCCGGAAAACAAAAGATCTGATCGATCTGGGTTATGTAAATGAGACATACTTGTCTGATACAGTTGACAGTGCGCATCAGGCTTTGGCGGACGGGACCTGTGCCATGTATATTAACGGCACCTGGTGTGCGGATAATATCCAGCAGAAATTCCCCGACAAGATCGATGATATCGGAGCATTTGCCATGCCTGCCGACGATGGCAAGAATTACATCAATATGTTTACACCTTATTCCCTGGCCCTGACGACCCAGTGTGAAAATGTGGAACTCGGTAAAAAAGCGCTGAATTTCATTGCTTCCGCAGAGGCACAGCAGGTGTACGCGGATGCCCAGCCCGGTGTATATCTGAATCAAAAGATCACCAGTGATATTCCTTCCGCGACTGCGGATCTGAAGGCGATTATGGACAGCGGAATGTCCATGACTGACTGGGAAGAGATTAATAAGTATTCCTATGGTAATTTGAGCGAGCCGTTGCTGAACTACTATACCGGAACCTTAAAGGATGCAGCTGACGTGGCTAAGGCTTTGGATGATGAGACTGAGAGAAATGCAAAAGCTCAGGGTGATCCGAACTGGTAAAAGGAAAGATAGAATGAATCGAGCGGGGCTGTCGTCAGACAGCCCCATATTAAAGAAGGAACGGTATATGACAAAAACGAAATTAAAAAGATATTCCTATTCCATCGCAATCCCGGGTCTCGTACTCTACATATTGTTTTTTATCGTACCGGCATTGGGTGGTCTGTTTATCTCTTTTATTAAAATCCTGGGCTTTGACGTGGCTTCGGCAAGGTTCGCGGGAATCCAGAATTATCTGGATGTGTTCAGCCAGCCGAATATGCGGGGAGCCATGTTTAACTCCTTTATATTCGCATTAATCACCACCGTATTCAAAATGGTAATCGGTCTGGCACTGGCCGTAGCGCTCAACCGGAAATTCGCATTGACCAACGCGATGCGCACAATCTTTTTCCTGCCAGCTGTTATCAATACCGTAGCGGTGGGACTGATCTTTTCCTCCCTGATGCATCCCGCCAACGGCCTGATCAACTCTTTTCTGAACTTTGCGGGCCTTGGAAGCCTGGCCCAGTCCTGGCTGGTAGATCCGAAGATCGCTATATTTTCCGTATGTGCGATCGAGATATGGAAATGGTCGGGTTTTACCATGGTGATACTCCTTTCCGGCATGCAGACCATAGGGAAAGATTATTATGAAGCGGCCGAGATCGACGGGGCTACCGGCTGGAAAAAATTCCGATATATAACTTTTCCGCTGCTGCTGCCTGCATTTAACAACGCATTGATATTGAATATTATCGGAGGATTAAAGGTATTCGATCTGGTTCAGGCAACGACTCAGGGCGGCCCCGGATCGGCTACGGAAGTGTTTGGAACGGTAATCTTTAAGTCCTTTGGATCGGGCAGGCTGGGTGAAGGATGTGCCGCCAGTATCCTGCTGGCGTTGATTATCGCTGCGATTGCTATGCCGACGTATAAATATATTGCCAATCGGGAGGTGGAGATGTGAAAAAACGCAAAATTACGAATTCGGTTGTGAATGCCGTATTATGTATCTGTGCGCTGATCATTCTGATTCCGATCTATATGGTAGTCATCAATTCGTTTAAGGACCGCAAAGAAGCGGCCATGATGAATATCAAGCTGCCTTCCTCCTGGCATGTGTTGGAAAATTATAAAGAGATGTTCATTGAGGGGGGAATCTTAAGAGGCTTTTTGAACAGCATGGGAATCACGGTCATCTGCGTGCTGCTGCTGGTTTTGCTCTGTTCTGCCATGGCTTTTGTATTGCAGCGCAAGAAGAGCCTGTTCTCCAAAGCGATTAATATGGTAGTCATTTTTGGCCTGGTACTGCCTGTACAAATTATCCCAACCTACTTTGTGTGTAACTTTTTCCACCTTCCCCATGTGCTGGCGGCTGTGCTGGTGCTGGTTGTGGCAAATATGTCCTTTACTGTTTTTTTGTATACCGGATTTATTAAAAGTATTCCTTTGGAAATCGACGAGTCTGCCTGGCTGGACGGAGCGGGACAGGTGCAGCTTTTCTTTCGGATTATTTTTCCATTGCTTCAGCCTGCGACTATTACCGCGATTATCATTAATTTCATGGCGGTATGGAATGATTTTGGAATTTCGATCTATTTCCTCAACAGTGCTAGAAATTATACGCTGCCCCTTACCATATATAATTTCTTTGGAAATCATAGCTCTGACTGGCAGCTGGTATTCGCGAACGTGGTACTCTCAACGCTGCCGGTGGCGATTGTGTATCTGATTCTGCAAAAATATATTATTTCGGGTATGACGGCAGGGGCGGTGAAGGGATAGGCGTGTCATGGAAAAGGGCGGAATGGAGATTAAGATGAAGAAATGGCAGCTTCAGGATATCAGGATCAGAGATCCGTTTTTCCTCAAGGAGAACGGCGAGTATTATCTATATGGGACCACAGATGTGAATACCTGGGAAGGAAACGGCGAGGGTTTCGACTGCTACCGAAGTAAAGACCTCAAGCTGTTCCAGGGGCCTTATCCGGTATTTCGGGCGCCTCAGAATTTTTGGGCCGACCGGAATTTTTGGGCGCCGGAAGTCTGGAAATACCGCGGCAGATACTATATGATAGCGAGTTTTAAAGCAGAAGGGAGATGCAGAGGTGTACAGGTGCTGATCTCGGATGATCCCAGAGGACCATTTGTCCCGGTAACTGATGGACCGGTTACACCGACTGACTGGGAGTGTCTGGACGGAACACTCTGCTTTGAGGATGACGGAGTGTATATGGTTTTTTGCCATGAATGGATCCAGACAGGAGACGGCTGTATCTGCGCGGCGAAAATGTCCGGGGACCTGACGAAACTGACCGGGGAACCTGAGGTTTTATTTCACGCATCTGAAGCGGAGTGGCCGGTCATCCACAGGGAATTTGATTCAGAAGGCTTCGTGACAGACGGGCCATTCCTGTTCAGAGACGAAAACAGCCGGCTTCATATGATATGGTCCAGTTATGGAGAGAAGGGATATGCGGTCGGTATCTCCCATGCACAGAAAGGGGTGATTGGGAAGTGGAATCATGAGAGAAATACTGTTTTAGAAAAAGAGGGTGGCCACGGAATGATATTCGAGGGGCCGGAAGGCAGGACGCTTCTGGTGGTTCACACGCCGAATACATGGCTAAAAGAGCGGGTGAAATTGTATTCTGTCGAAAAATTAATATTAGGAGGGTAAGGTTGAACAAAATGTTCACCCATCCCTGAATTTATGGCGCGGTAAACGCGCCACTGGAGGAAAGTATGAAAAAAATAATTGCAGTGATGTTAACAATGACCATGTGCCTGGGGCTTGTATTGACTGCCAAAGCTGCGCAGACGGATGAAAATGATGTCCAAACCATGAACACCGAATCAGTGAAAACTTATTACATCGATGATGTTAGCGGAAGCGATAGTGCTGCGGGTACCAGTGAACAGGCAGCCTGGAAAACTCTTGAGAAAGTAAACGGGACTATATTTCAGCCGGGAGATAAGATCTGTTTTAAGGCAGGCGGGACCTGGACAGGCATGCTTCAACCACAGGGATCCGGTACAGCCGGGGCTCCTATTGTCCTCGATATGTATGGAACAGGGAATAAACCGTTGATTCAGGGGAATGGCGCTGAGGCAGCTATCAAGCTGGATAGTCAGGAGTACTGGACGGTCCGCAACTTTGAGGTTACCAATGAAGCGGCGGAACGTGGTATCCGCCAGGGGATTTTCGTCAATGGGAAGACCGATAGCATCACTCACGGGATTACCATTGAAGACTGTGAAGTGCATGATGTAACCGGTGAAAACCGCAGATCGATGCCCACCTATGAGAGTATGTATTGGAATTCCGGTATCTATGTAAGTATGCCGGGCAGGTCCACCAACAGTGTGCATTATGACGGAGTACTGATTAAGAACAATTACGTGCATGATGTACTGACAAGCGGGATTCGAATCAATCAGCGGGAGGATTTTATCGTTGATCAATATCATACAAATGTAGTGATCGAAAACAATACCATCAGCAGAACCGGTTCAGATGGTATGATCGTAGCGAATTGCGTATCACCGCTCATCCAGTATAACCTATGTTACGATGCCGGCGCATTGGGGAATCAAAGCGATACCAAGATTATTGCAGGAATGTGGACCTGTGGTACAGACGATGCGTTATTCCAATATAACGAGGTAGCCAGAACCAGACTGTTTGACAGTGATGGAACTGCTTTTGACACGGACTGGGGAACCGGCGGCGTGACGACCTTCCAGTATAATTACACACATGGCAATCAGGGCGGATTCTGGCTTGACTGTGCCGGCATTAATAAAGATCCTGGCCATATTAAGACCGTTTTACGTTATAATGTGAGTGTGGATGATGAGCAGTATATTATCCGGGCGGGAGATATGCCCACCGAAATTTATAATAATACATTTTATAAATCCAGCGGAAAATTGGATGCATGTTTTGGCAATGCCGGCACCAATCATCAGTTCTGGAATAATATATTTAATTTCCAGACAGACCCTGACTGGGCGTCCTCGGTCTATGAGAACAATCTGTACTATCCCTGTCAGGCAAATCCGGCAGACCGCTATGCGGTTTCAGGAGATCCGGAACTCGTGAACCCGGGTGTCACAGGTGACGGAATGGGTTATGCAGACAATTATAAGATCAGCAATACATCCATGTGTATTGGCAAGGGAGTCTACCTTCCGGATAACGGCGGTAAAGATTTCTGGGGAAATAATCTGGACAAAGGTTCCTATGATATTGGCGCTCATCAGACTTCTGTCACAACGGGACAGAGCGAAGACACCTATGTGTTTACCAGAGATTTCAGCACACAGCAAGGAGGCCGCAACTGGTATTATATGGAGAAAACTGCCAACGGTTATCAGGATCTTACGTGGAATCCATCGGAGAATAAGTGGCAGGGAAGCGGCACGTATAACCTGATTTGGGCTCCGGGAAATATGCATCCGGACAGCAATGATACGGTATTGGCGTGGAAGGCGCCTAAGGCGGGCAAGGTGCAGATAATCGGCAATCCAAGGAAAGCAAATACAGGGAATGACGGTGTAAATGTTAAAATTTTACAGAATGACAACCAGGTTTGGCCTGCTAACGGCTGGCAGTATATCGGAGGATCCGATACAGCAGGTGTGTCCCATGATTTTACGGTAACGGTCAACAAGGATGATATGCTGTACTTTGTACTCAACAAAAACAGCAACAATTATAGCGACGGTACATACTGGAATCCACTGATCACTTATAATATAGAAGAAAAATATAATTTGACAGCGGATTTTTCCAGTGTTCAGGGTACCGACGGCTGGTATTACCTGCAAACCAGTGACACAGGATATTCCGAAATGAACTGGGACAGCAGTATCAACAGGTGGAAAGGGACGAATCAGTACAGCCTGATCTGGGCCCCGGCGCAGCTGCATCCCGACGGAAATGATACGGTCGTTGCCTGGGAGGCTCCCCATAATGGTGAGATTACGATTCAGGGGAATCCCAAAAAGGCGAATACGGGTTATGACGGCGTGAGAGTAAAAATACTGAAAAACACAGCCAATATATGGCCGGATCAGGATTGGAATACAATCGGTGGATCGGATACCACAGGATTGGTACATAATATAACAACTACAGTACAGACGGGCGATCGGATTTATTTTATTGTAAATCAAAATCAAAATAATTATTCGGACGAAGTAAGCTGGAGTCCGACTATCACATATAACAATTAGTAAGCTTCTGTAATGTCTATGTAAGCTTCTGTTTATAAATATTATAACGAAGCGTTAAAACAAAATACAGATGGAGGCGGACAGCAGTCCTAAAAGCGGCTGTCCGCTTATGAAAAAGGTGATGCTTTATCGGTAAAGCAAGAAAAAAATGGATATTATTGGGAGCGGGTATTATTTTTATACTGACGGTCTGCGTCCTGATTTTGCACGGAAAAAGGCCTGCCATCATTGTGAATGGCGATAAAATATATGAAGATGAGTTTACATTTCTCAGCAAAGTATCAATAGGGACTGACCACCGCGATCTTACAGATTCAGAACGTGTGGTCCGCGCAAAGATCGAGCAGCAGTATCTAAAGGAAAATGGTTTTGTGGATCATATCACTTATTCAAGTTTTCGAAATAAATTAAAAGAAGAAAATAATAAAAGACAGCAGGCGCTTAAATCGGGCGGAAAGGTTTATGGGCCGCAACAATTTGATATGTTCGTATATTATGATTATTATTATAGCGAGGCAAGAAATAGCATGATATCGGGCATCATGGAAAATCAGATAACGGATCAGGAGGTAGCCGAGTACTGCATCTGTTTGGGGTATACAGGAGAACCCGGCGAGGATGAGAAGAATATGGCCAAATACAATATAGCGCTTCAGCGCTACTGGTTTAATATTGAACAAATGATCTCCGACGCCGTAGTAAAGAAATAAAATTTGAAATTTATTTGAACCAAAAAAAGACAGAGGTATGAGGAAAGCGAATGTTCCCACTTTCATGAACCCTCGCAATCTATAGAAAATGAATAAGGCCTCCTGAAAATGTCAAAACTAAGAAAAAGAGTACCACTTAGGAGGTCTTTAAAATGAAGAAAGTATTAGTTGGACTTGTATTGATTCTATGGGTCCTGGCCGGTGTCCAGTTATGGAATCTGTACGGAGTCCGGGATCAGGGAAAAATCGTAGAAGCATTCCACAGTTCCGGCTTTATGAATACAAAGAGTGTAGTGGAAGGCAGCGGGCGCCTGAACACCACCTATCTGAGCCTGAGCGGAAGAAAAACGATGGTTCAGGACATAGCCAATATCCTGGGGATTCAGGAAAACTACACGCTCACGGAGACTTACGAAGACGGACAGGCCAAGACTGTTCTCCATGTAAAGGCCAAACAGGCCGAAACTACGATCCAGATCATCACCAATGAACAAAAGCACGATGCGAATGTAATCGACGCCAAACAATATCTCCTGACAGATATCACCCTGTACGATCTGGACAGCGCCCTGGGCTACAAAGAAATACTCGATAAAATCTACCAGGACTACCGGATAGACACCGAAGTATCCCTGAATCTGATCGGTACCCACCCCGGCCAGATGACATTGAACGAGCGCAACACTATGGCGGACCAGCTGCTGGAGCAGATCGAGGGCAAGGTGGTCTCCGAACATCGGGATGAAGAGCTGTTCACCATCTATGCATACACCAAGTTAATCAAAGATTATGATATGCGGAGCGGAGAACCGGTGAATGTTAATATAGCCTTTAACTACGACGAATCTCAGAATGTAACAAACGTATATCTCTCTACCCCAATCATCCGGGAAGACTACTAGTGAGTCCGAGGAAGTGTATGAGCTTCAGGCGCTGAGTTGCTAGGGACCGGAGCAGTCGGGCGTAAGAGGGGTCTCTGGAAAATGGGGTAATATAAGGAGCGGGAGCCGAGACGATTCGGCTCCCGCTCCTGCACTATTTAAACATCCCAGCCATAAGTAGTAAAATCCCTAAGGACAATACTTGAATAATTCTGCAAGAAAGGTTATTATGTAACATATACTGTTGTATCGGCTTATAGATAGATAGAGAGTAAGAGCATGAGGTAATACAACCATGAAAGATATAGATATTCATCAGGCTCCGATCGGGGTGTTTGATTCCGGGGTCGGCGGCCTGACCGTTGTCCGGGAGATCATGCGTCAGATTCCCCAGGAGCGGATCGTGTACTTCGGGGATACGGCCAGAGTCCCCTACGGAAACAAGTCGAAGGATAATATCATCCGATATTCCAGGCAGATCATTCGGTTTTTAAGGACCCAAAAGGTAAAGGCGATCGTGGTAGCCTGTAACACGGCCAGTGCCTGCGCGCTGGAGGAGATCCGCCCCGAGCTGGATCTTCCGATTATCGGGGTGATCAAACCCGGAGCGAAAGTGGCTGCTAACACTACCAGAAACGGGCGCATTGGGGTTATCGGCACGGAAAGTACGGTAAAAAGCCAGATGTATACGGATTTTATCCACGATCTTAATCCGGATATCCAGGTGATCGGGAAGGCATGCCCTCTGTTCGTGCCGCTGGTGGAAGAGGGATGGCTTAAGGATCCTGTGACAGAAGAAGTGGCGGGACGGTATCTTGAGGATATGAAACATGCGGACGTGGATACATTGATTTTGGGATGTACCCATTATCCTCTGCTGCGTTCTACGGTTGGCAAGGTGATGGGCGGCCGGGTGACTCTTGTAAATCCTGCCTATGAGACAGCACTGGAATTGAAGGAACTGTTACGAAGAGAAGGAATCGCCGCAGTGGGTACCTCCGGCTCTGCAGAAGAGGTGTGGCCCGAACACCGGTTTTTTGTCAGCGATCTGGCAGACAAATTCAAAGATTTTGCCAATTCGATACTGGCCTGTGAAATTAGTCAGATCAGGCAGATTCCCATTGAAAACTATTAGGAGAAACATATGACAGACCAAGTTTTATTAAGTATATCCGGCCTGCAGTTTATGGAAGATGAAGGGGTAGAACCGGTAGAGGTGGTAACGGTTGCGGATTATTACAGGAAAGAAAAAAGCCACTATCTGATTTACGATGAAGTACTGGAAGGCATCGAGGGAAAGATTAAGAATATCATCAAGGTAAAAGAACATGTACTGGAAGTCACCAAAAAAGGGCTGGCTAACGTACATATGGTATTTGAAGAAAATAAGAAAAATGTGACATATTATACCACTCCCTACGGCAATCTTCTGATCGGCCTGATGGCTACCAGCGTAGATGTCAATGAGAGCGATAAAAATATTAATATCCAGGTCGAATATCAGCTGGAAGTGAACTATGAGTTCCTGGCAGACTGCACCATAACGATGAATATTAAAAGCAAAGAGGCCGGGGATTTTTCGCTCCAGCAGTAACGGATTTACTCCTGAAATGATAATCAAGACAGACAAGAAAATGGAGACAAAAAATACCAGATATCAGTAATACGGTAATGCCGTTTACTCTATCTGGTATATTTAATTCTTTCTATGCATTTTGCTTTCATAATTATCCCTGCAACAGTCTGCCGGAATATTGTGTGGGATTCGATCTGTCTGGGCATGCGGCCTTATTTAGCGGATGGAACTTATTTCGCATTCTTATCCACATAATTCTTCGCTTTGTTTCTCATCCGTTTGAAGAAGCCCTGTTTTTTCTTCGGCGCCTCCAGCGGGCCGCGGATTCCGCGCACACTGGTTATGTAGATACCGCTGACGACAGCTTTTACTTCCTTCTTCACGGGAACCAGTTCAAAGATAGATTCCTCACAGACCAGAGACATGACTTTAGGACCAACTTTAGCTTTTACAATCGGAAGTTTGGAACGGCGCAGCCACTTTGGCGTCTGGTCAATCACCATCTGGGGCAGGCCGGATTCCTTCATCCGCATTCGTTTCTTATCAATAATCAACATGCTGACATTCTGAGCCATGGCGTCCATCTGTTCTTTTTGGGCTGCCTGTTTCTTCTGCGCTCTTTTACCAAAGAAATATAATGCAACAACTGCGACGATCAGCACTCCAAGTATCACTAACAAAACAATGGTTAACGTATTCACGGTATCCCTCCTACTTTCCTGACAATTTCATATCGCTTGTCTTCCCGCGTAAATAATATTGTAGCATTGATTTGCGCCGTGCGCAAGCATTCCCAACCGCAAAATAAAAAAAATAATGGGGCCGGCCTTCCCCGATGAAAAACAGAAAAAAACATCTACAAAAAAGAATGTTTGTGGTATCATATACGAAAAGGAGGATTCCACTATGCTAGAGACAGCGTGGGGTTATGTTGTTACAGGCTGGGACTGGATTATGAGTAATCTCATTTATATTAATATTATCCTGGCTATCTTGATTGTGTTTTTCCAGCGGCGTGAACCGATGACGGTCTGGGCATGGCTTCTGGTGTTATATTTTATACCGATACTGGGTTTCCTACTTTACCTGGTTCTGGGACAAGATCTGCATAAAAAGCATATGTTCAAGATGAAAGAAATCGAAGACGAGATGAACTATGCGATCCGAAAGCAGGAAGAAACGATATATAAAAATGAGTTTGAACCGGAAAATGAGGAGATGAGCCGTTTTTCGAACCTGATCCTGTATAATCTGGAAGCTTCCCATGCGGTATATACCACAGATAATGAGGTTTCTATTTACACGGATGGAAATGATAAGTTAAAGGCGGTGCTGGAGGAGATAAAAAAAGCCAGGCATTATGTCCATCTACAATATTATATTATTAAGAACGATGAGATGTGGAAGCCCATCGAGGATCTGCTGGAACAGAAGGTGAAAGAAGGGGTCGAGGTAAGAATCCTTTACGACAGTATGGGATGCAGGTCTATGAAGGCTTCGGACTGGAAGCGGATCCGCTCCAAAGGGATCATTACGGGAGAGTTCTTTCCCGCTGTTCTGAAGAAATTTCAGATGCGTCTGAACTACCGGAATCACAGGAAGATTATTATTATAGATGGGAAGTCTGCGTTTGTCGGAGGGTTTAATATTGGCCGGGAGTATCTGGGGCTGAATCAGAAGAAGTTCGGCTACTGGCGGGATACCCATTTAAAAATCAGCGGCTCGGCAGTTCTCTCACTCCATATTCGTTTTATTCTGGATTGGAATTATGCCACCAAACAAAATCTGTTCGTTCAGGATAAATATTTTGTGGAGCAGGAGGATATGGTAAAGGGCAGGAACGCGATTCAGATTATATCCAGCGGCCCTGATTCCAAAGTGCCCAATGTCAGGGATAATTACCTGAGGCTGATCCATATGGCCCAGAACCATATCTATATCCAGACCCCCTATTTTATACCGGATGAATCGGTGCTGGACGCTCTGAAGATCGCTGCGTCGTCCGGGGTGGACGTGCGGGTTATGATCCCCTGCAAACCGGATCATCCGTTTGTATACTGGTGTACGTATTCTTATATCGAAGATCTGCTGGAGGCCGGAGCCAAATGCTATACCTATGACGACGGTTTCCTGCATGCCAAAACCCTGACGGTAGACGGGCTGGTCAGCTGTGTGGGAACGGCCAATATGGATATCCGCAGCTTTAAGCTGAACTTTGAGGTGAACGCTACGATTTACAACCAGGATACGGCCTATAAGCTGGAGCAGATATTCCTGAATGATCTGAAGCGGTGTACACATGTCACACCGTATGTGTATGCCAGCCGTTCTCTGCTGATCCGCTTCAAGGAGCAGTTCTGCCGGCTGTTATCCCCGCTGCTGTAGAAAATCCCGGGACTTAACATAGATTTAACATAAGGACTATGAAAATTTTACAACTGAGTGATATGGTTTAACAACAGAAATGAAATTAGAAACGGTACAGTAATAGAAACAGCATAGAAAATGAACGGGGGCAGGTGCGACAATGAAAACGATCCTGGCAGTAGATGATGAAGAACATATCCTGGAATTAATCGCATATAACCTGGAGGCCGGCGGATATGAAGTGCGGAAAGCGGAGACTGGGGAAGAGGCGCTGGAAGTGCTGAACAGGGAAAAGGTGGATCTGGTATTGCTGGATCTGATGCTGCCAGGAATCGACGGAATCGAGGTGCTGAAGCAGATTCGAAGTGATCCGGTAAGACGGAAGCTACCGGTTATTATGCTGACGGCCAAGAGCGATGAGATCAGCAAAGTGGTCGGCCTGGAGCTGGGGGCGGACGATTATCTGGGAAAACCGTTTGGCGTACATGAACTGCTGGCCAGAATTAAGGCGGTTTTAAGAAGAAGCGGCGGAGCGCTGGACCGGTCCTCCCAGGAGGAAGAAGTGCTGGTGGTGGATCATATCGTGATCAATAAGAGCAGCCGGGTGGTTTCCGTTGACGGGAAGCCCGTGGAGCTGTCGCTGAAAGAGTTCGAGCTTCTGTACCTGCTGGTCCGCAACCGTGGGCGGGTACTTTCAAGAGATATGCTTCTTGAAAAAATATGGGGATATGACTATCTGGGCGAGACCCGGACGGTGGATGTCCATATCAGGAATCTGAGAAAGAAGATCGAGAAGGATGATAATCATCCGCAATATATTATAACCGTGCGGGGCGTCGGATATAAATTCGCCCGGGAGAGCGTATGAGACGAAAAATATTTATCACATATCTGATACTGATCGTTGTAACCCTGACCGCTGCTGTCGGGGTATTTTGGTTCAAGGGATATAATTTTATCGATGACCAGAGCGCTGTGCAGTACGAGAGCCAGGCCCGGATGCTGGCGGAGATCTTTTCCGTCCAGGAAGAATATGATCATATGGACTATCAGGAATTCGTGGATACCTATGGCAGGGAATACGGGGTCCGGATCACGCTGATTCAGCAGGACGGTACTGTGGCTGCGGACTCGCAGGCTCTGGGGAGCCTGGATAATCATGACAACCGGGAAGAGGTGCAGGAGGCGCTGAAAGGCGTGACCGCCAGTGCCAGGCGGTATTCCGAAACCATGCAGATACAGACTTTCTACACCGCCGTACCCGTCACCACGCCGGGATTCCAGGGAGTATTGCGGGTATCCGTGCCTATGGCCGAGCTGAACAGCCTGACGGCTGAACTGCTTCAGACCGTGCTGGCCGCGCTGGTATTTATCTGTATCGTTGCCCTGCTCATGGCGGACTGCTTCAGCCGGTATCTGATCCGTCCGCTGGATGAGGTGACAAAAGCGGCGGAAGAAATCGCCGATGGAAATTACGGAGGGAAGATCCATACCCGCCAGAATGGGGAGATCGGCCGCCTGGCCTATACGTTCAATGAGATGTCCCAGACACTTCGGATACACGTGGACCGCCTGGAACGTCGGAACCGGGAACTGGAGGCTATGCTGTGCAGTATGGACAGCGCGGTAGCCGCCATCGATGATCTCAATACAATCCTGTTCTATAACGACGGCCTGGTGAAACTCACGGGGAGCGGTACACGGAACCTGACAGGACAAGCTCTTTACAGTGTGATCCGAAATTCGCTGATTTTTGATGTGGTGGACAAAGTGCGCAAAAGAGGGGACAGCTTTGTGCAGGAGGGTAGGATCAGCAACGGGCAGGACCGATATATCCGTGTGATGGGAACGCCGCTGCACGAACTGGAGGATAAGAACCTGGGCGTTTTGCTGATTATCGAGGATATCACAGAGATCAAAAAGCTGGAAAATATGCGCAGCGATTTTGTCTCCAATGTGACCCATGAACTGAAAACGCCGCTGACCTCCATCCGGGGATTTGTGGATACACTGAAAAACGGGGCCATCCATAATGAAAAGATCGCCATGAAATTCCTGGATATCATCGACATCGAATCGGAGCGTCTCTATCATCTGATTCAGGATATCCTGCTGCTCTCGGAGATTGAATCAAAAAATGACTATCAAATCGAATTCTGTGAGGTTAATCAAGTGATCGGAGAAGTAATCGAACTGCTGGAACCTAAGAGCAGTGAGCATACCCAGCTGATCTTCCATCCACAGGCCTATGTAAAGCCTTACCCCTGTAATCGGAACCGGATCAAGCAGCTGCTGATCAATCTGGTGGATAACGCGATCAAAAATACAGAAGTGGGTCAGGTTCAGATCTCTTGTTACAGCAGTGACCATGAACTGCATCTGGAGGTTTCCGATACCGGGATCGGTATCAAGGAAGAGGCACTCCCCAGGATTTTTGAACGTTTTTACCGGATAGACAAAGGCCGTTCCCGCAAACAGGGCGGGACCGGCCTTGGACTCTCGATCGTAAAACATATCGTAGAGATGTATAACGGAAATATTCAGGTCACCAGTAAGCCTAACGAAGGGACGATATTTACCGTGACGCTGCCTTATTGACAGGCATCGGTACAGATGCTTAGTGAAGGAACGATGGAAACGGCCTAAAGAAGGCCGGATGCCTCGCGGATCTCACGGATTACCTGCTCCGGGATCTGCGGAATATCAAAATCAGCCTTCGCGATGTAGAAGCCCTGCAGATAATCCACACCACATTCTATGAGGGTCAGAAGCTCTGCCTTCGTCTCCACGCCCTCTGCCAAGACTTTGATGTCCCGGTCTTTGGCATAGGAGATTAGATTCGTCAGAAGAGCATGGCGGTCATCGTCGTGGTCGATATCGTGGATGATGGAGATATCCACCTTCACCAGGTCAGGGCTCACGTGGATGAGCACAGTTTCACTGTTGAATCCTGTGCCAAAGTCATCGATGGCGATCTGTGCGCCCCATTGGCTGACGATCTTCTGCTTCGCGTGGATATTGTCGGAGCCGAACTCTTCACTCTCGGTCAACTCCATGATGATGCGGGGCAGCAGATTATGATACTGGTTCGTGAGATAATCCAGATCAGTTGGCGTAAGGATCTGATTGCCGATGGAATTGATGAAAATATGTTCCTCACTGCCGATTTTTCCGAGCCTTATCTGATGGTTGAAGGCTTCCAGGGCTTCAAACCATGTGAGCTGTTCCATCTGATAGAGCTTGGACTGGGATTTTGCCAGCCGGAATAAGGTCTCCAGGTTTGACAGCTGTTCGATCAGCGGGCGCATCAGCATTTCATACCCGTACACCTCTCCGGTGACAGCGGATATGATCGGCTGGAAGGCATAACGCACCAGCCGGTTCTCCAGGAAACGGTTTAAGTCATCCTGTCCCCAGATCAGAATGGATTTTTCCTTGTAGGATTCCGCTTCGAATTCATAGATCATGCCTTTTACCGTATGCTTAATGTGATACATGGCAAAGTCGGACAGACGGAGCAGTTCCGAATAGTTGTCGGAGTCATCCGGATACCACGCCATTCCGCCGGATGCCCGGACTCTTAACGTAACGCCGTCCGGCATATCGATATAGGTCTCAGACAGAACGGACCAGGCTTCGTCGATGCAGGCCTTGATCTCTTTCTTTGTCTCATAGCCATAGAGAAAGACATTAAACTCATCGCCGGAACGACGGCCGATTAAAGCGTTTTTATATTTGAGGAAACAGGTTAAGTGATCAGCAAATGTTTTAATGTAACGATCCCCGGAATCATGGCCATAGGAGTCGTTGACAAACTTTAAGTTATCCAGATCAAACATGATAAGAGCAGCCACTTTAAGTTCATCTTTATGATCCCGGAACAGTGTTTCTATGCGCCCGTCCAGGGCACGGCGGTTATAGATATTGGTCAGTATGTCATAGTCACGCTCATAGGCCAGCTGCTGCTGAGCCTTGATATTCCGGGTAACGTCCATGAAAGCCCCTAAGAATAGTTCCCCTTCTGTTTTGTAGAACAGACGTACATAGACGTCCGAATCCTGTTTCTGCAGATGATAAATATCCTTATCGGCATCATAAGGATTGGCAAGGGTGAGTTCCATTCGCTTGCGGAATTCAGACAGAAGGATATAAGTATCATTTACAGGCACATCCTCCCAGCCCAGTACCAGAAACAGCGTGCGGCTGCAGAATACCAGCTCTTCTTTTTCATAATACTCATAAACGCCCACAGGAAGATTGGCCATGTTGATAATCTTGGAAGTCCGGGCAGCGGCTTCCGCCGCGCGGCTGCTCAGATCCTCGATAACCGTGGTGAGCGTGTCGATCTCGTTTAACTTCACACGATTTAGACGTATGGGTTTCGTTGGATCGCTCTGCCGCAGATCTTCGATCAGATTGGTGATCGGTGAGGTAGTAGCTTTGGCAGCGATAAAGATCATCACCATACCGATGACAAATGCCAGCAGCAGGGCGGCCAGGAAAAGCCCCTGAACCCGGTAGGAGAAGGACAGCAGATTACTGTCATCCAGCATACCGATCAGAACCCACTGGTTTTTGACAAACGGCGTATTTACATCATACAGCTTTAGGGGCTGCACAGAGGCATAAATGGTCAGATCCGTCTTGGATCTCGCATCAAGTTTCACTATATTGTTATAATCATAGGGTATGGTTGTTATGGCCGCCGGAGTGCTGAAATATGCCTGATAGACAGGACCGCTGGATACTACAGGCTCATAAGTAAGGCCGTCATCACGGGTGATTCCCAGTAAATAAGCGCCGGCTTTGTCTGAGGCCAGTTCGTCGTATTTCAACTGGCTGGCCAGATAATCCAGGGTGATATCCACACCCAGAATCGCCAGTACCTCTCCCTGTTCGGAGAGCAGAGGAATGGAATAGGTGATAATTTTGCGGTCCATTTCCGACATGTTAAACGCGCTGCTCCAGAAGGCAAAATACCGGCTGTCCCGGTTTTCGACAGGCACATCCTCGGCGGCCTCCAGGGGGGCATAGAAGAAACGGGCATTATCAGCCGTTGGGTCGCCGAAGGTGAAGGACGAACTCCAGAAGCTGTCCATAGGGATATTCATCGACTGGGCGATGGCCGGCAGGCCTCTCTCCAGCAACAGATCGGCATTGGAGTTCGAATAGGTGGCCGGATCATAGTCCCGGACATAGAAACCGGGATAGGAGGTGAGATCCCCGTCCTCCGTGGGAGCGTTCAGAATCAGAAATGCCCCTGTCACCGAGTTGCCGCGGAGCATACTGATGATGTGCGTGGCTGACTGGGTCAGGATGGTCTGACACAGTTCGGAATCTGTTAGGACTCCCTCTTCCATAATGCCGTTCTGCTGCGCCTCGCTGCGGATGATCTTGCCCACTTCGCCTGCGCAGGCCTCAGTTTTGGACCAGCGCTGTATCATCTCGTTTTCCAGATATACTTTTCTTCCGGAAGTCTTTTCATTTAAAATATCAAATGCGTTGGCCCTGGTTTCTCCCAGAATATTTCCACCCAGAAAAACCACAAAATAAATTCCTAATTGAATCAACAGCACGGCCACTAACAGGAGGATCAGCTGACTGAAAATCGTGTGACCCTGTTTTTTGTGGGTGTTTTGCTTCATTCAGACATCCCCCTTTGCTGTTGAATTTAAGGCGTGCATTATTTGTTGATAGCCTGGTTGATAGCCGTTTCAAAGGAATTAAGCCAGTTTTGGAAATTCTCATCAGTATTATACTGGGCCACTGCGTCCGCGCGGGAGGTACCCTGGCTCATCAGATTCCGTATCTGTTCTAAGTCCGCGTTAGCCTGATCCATCATGGAATGCTCTACGATATTCCTGGCGTCAAAGCCATTCTTGAACGCCTTGCTGGTATAGAAGGTGTAATTCTGTGTCATGGATACTCCAATGTCCAGGCTGGACCGGACGATATCGGAGACCGGCTGTTCACTGTCCGAGATAGCCTGATCGATGGCAGACTGGCTATTGCCTTCGTAGGTGACGGGGAGGTAACCGGAACTCATGGCAAACCGGACATTCTGTTCCGGAGCGGTAAACCATTTTAAAAATGTGACGGCGGCTTTTTCCCTTGCCTCGTCGGATTTGGTCACTACCATACCGGCTCCCTGCTGGACCGCCATAGCGTTATCGGTTCCTTCAAAATTAGGCAATGGATATACGCTGCCTTCGATCGGATAGGAGGTGCCGTCCGAGGAAGTAACTTCGGTAGGAAAATAGGTGGCGCCGCTGGACGCGCATACCATAGCCACCAGATCTCCGGTTTTCATATCATCGCTGCGAAAACGTCCGTAAGCGCCGTAATAGCCATTAATATAAGGAACATAAAAGTTATCCCACAATTTCCGCATCACTTCCGCATTGACCTGAAGATTCACTTTACCTCCGGAAACCTGGAACAATTCAGTCCCCAGCTGCTTACTGCCTATGATGATGTAATTGGCGAACGCATCACGGCCAAAGAAGACTTTCCCGTCATCCGGCACATCCGGCGTCTGGGCATCTGTCCATTTATAATATTCCTCCGAAGCCCTGGCAATGCCTTCCCAGGTACTCAGTAAAGTTGTATCGATTCCAACCGCACTGCTGAACTCCTGCCATGCGGTATTATTTAACATGAGCAATTCTGTCGATTTGGCCACCGGGAAGATTTTGAGATCCCCATCGTCGCTGAACCGTCCTTCTTCCAGATAAGAAGCGACATATTGATCCATCTCTTCCTGCGACAAATACGAAGAAAGGTCTGCCGCCATATCCAGCTGGTCAATCTCATAGGCCGTATCTGCATAAGCCGCAAATACATCGGGCACCTCATCTGCGCCGATCTCCCCGTGGATCGCTTTTAATACCTTATCCGTCAATTCGGAGATAGTTCCCTGATTCTGGGAGTCCACCACAATTTTCTGCTCCGCGCCGACCGTTTCATTAAATTCCTGTACCAGTTCATCAAAAATCTGCTGTTGAGCTCCATTATAATAGTGCCAGACGATCACGCTGGTAGGAGTTTCTGACTTAGAGGTACTGCCACATGAGGTTAAACCCAGTGTCACGACCAGACTTGACAATAGAACAGCCGTTATTTTACGTATTTTCATAGTGAATCCCCTTATCCTATTTTTAGATGTTAGTTCTATTATAGCAGGTGCGAATATTTTTTCAATTCATTTTAAAAGGAGGCTATAAAAAGAAGGGATCCAGGTACATTCTATAATAAAAATCAGCCTGACCGGTTTGGCTCCGGCCAGGCTGTCTAATGAAAAGAAGATGGAATTATTTTACTTCTATTTTCCGGGGTTCGGGCACAACCGCTTCCAGTTTGGGCAGCTTCAGCTCCAGAACACCATTGGCATAGGTAGCGTCAATGTCGGAGGTGTTAATATTCGTAACATCGAAGCTTCTGGAGAAGGAGCCGTATCTGCGCTCCCGTCTTACATAGTTGTCTTTTTTCGTTTCGTTTTCTTCGTTGTGTTCCGCATGGATCGTCAGTGTATTGTCGTTTAAGTCGATGTGGATATCTTCTTTCGTAAAGCCCGGAAGATCCGCTTTCATTGTATAGTGATCACCGTCATCGATAATATCGGTACGGAACTGGGAAAGGTTCTGGTCCATATCTCCGAAGAAATTCTTCTCCAGATTGTCCAGATAATTGAATAAATTATCTTCTCTGCGGCTAAAAGGCATTAAGTTTAACATATGAATTCCTCCTTTTATGATGTTGTAAACTGCTTGCTAAAGAGTTTACATAACTGTTTTTTCTTTACGATTATATAGTAACTCCGAATTGTGTATAAATTGTGTTATAAATGTGATAAAAGTGTGAAATTTAGCACTCGACAGGATAGAGTGCTAACAAAACCGATTTTACATAAAATTTACATAAGGAAAATACGGACTTAATAGGAAGCGATTAAATTTAGATACCGTAGAGAACAAAAATAAAACAAATTAGACAAACAATATCTTGAGGAGGATATGTGTAATGAAAAAGACAATTGCGGCTTTATTGACAGGAATCATGATGATCGGATTAACAGCCTGCGGATCTGAACCCGCAGCGAACGATGCCGGACAGGCAGCTGCCACACCGGACACAGCAACCGAGGCTCCGGCGGCCACCGCCCAGACCGCACCGGCAGACGCTAACGCCACACAGTCGGGAGCAGCCGGAGATGAACTTTCCGGAACGATCACCATGTCAGGCTCCACCTCTATGGAAAAATTTGCGAATGCTCTGGCGGAGGCTTTTAATAAAGCGCATCCCAATGTAACCATTACCCCTGAATTCACGGGATCATCCGCCGGTATTGAGGCAGCCCTGGCCGGTACCGTAGACATAGGTAACTCTTCCAGAAATCTGAAGGATGAGGAAAAAACCGCAGGAGCACAAGAGAACATCGTAGCCATCGACGGAATCGCTGTGGTTGTGGATCCGGCTAATACGGTCACCGGATTGACCAAGCAGCAGTTAAGTGATGTGTACACAGGAGCGGTCAAAAACTGGAAAGACGTGGGCGGTGCTGATCAGCCGATCGTAGTAGTGGGCAGAGAAGCAGGATCCGGTACCAGAGGTGCATTTGAAGAAATTCTGGGTATTGAAGAAAAATGTGCTTACTCCAATGAGCTGGACAGCACAGGCGCAGTAGTGGCCAAAGTGGCTTCCACCCCCGGGGCCATCGGATATATTTCCCTGGATGTACTGGATGACAAGGTGAAAGCAGTGGCACTGGACGGGGTAGAACCTACGGTAGAGACAATCAAAGACGGCAGCTATTTCCTGAGCAGACCTTTCGTAATGGCTACCAAGGGTGCGGTGGCAGATCAGAGCCCGCTGGTACAGTCCCTGTTTGAATACCTGAAATCAGATGAAGGAAAAGCGTTAGTTGAATCTGTTGGACTGATTTCCGTCGATTAAGTTCGAGAAATCAATGTCGCAGTAAATGCGACTCTGGAGGAACGCACAGAGTGCATACCTGAATTGAGTCGCAGTAAATGCGACTCTGGAGGAACGCGCAGAGCGCATACCTGAATTGAGTCGCAGTAAATGCGACTCTGGAGGAAATATGGCAGAACAAAAAACGGGTAGCTTTTCCATTATCGGAAGCTATAAAACAAAAAAAACGATAGAAAAGATTGCACAGGTGGTATTTACCATCTGCGCATTCTTCGCTGTGCTGGCTGTTTTTTCCATCACTTTATATATGATTATGAATGGTACACCGGCTCTGCATAAGATCGGACTCACCGATATCCTGTTCGGATCCGAGTGGGCCCCTACGGCGTCAGATCCCAAGTTTGGGATTCTTTATATCATTCTGACTTCGATTCTGGGAACGGCTATGGCGATCCTGCTGGGGGTTCCCATCGGTGTGATGACAGCGGTATTTCTGGCGGAAGTAGCGCCGAAGAGGCTGGCAGCGATCGTCAAACCTGCGGTAGAACTGCTGGCTGGAATCCCTTCCGTGATCTATGGGCTGCTGGGCATACTGATTCTGAATCCTCTGATGTATAAATGGGAACTGGCTCTCTTTAAGGGCTCCGAGACCCACCAGTTTACTGGGGGAGCGAATCTGTTATCCGCAGTGCTGGTTCTGGCGGTCATGATTCTGCCCACGGTGATCAATATCAGTGAATCCGCTCTGCGGTCCGTGCCGGACCACTTAAAGGCGGCGTCCCTCGCCATGGGAGCGTCCAGGATTCAGACCATTTTTAAAGTGATTCTGCCCACGGCAAAATCGGGCATTATAACGGCGATTGTACTGGGAGTCGGCAGGGCGATCGGGGAAGCCATGGCGATCACGCTGGTATCCGGCAGTTCGGTAAACTTCCCTCTGCCCTTTAACTCCGTACGTTTTCTGACTACGGCGATCGTGGCGGAGATGGGCTATGCCGCCGGGGAGCATCGGCAGGTACTGTTTACCATCGGTCTGGTACTGTTCGCATTTATCATGCTGATCAACATCGCTCTGACCAAAATATTAAAGAAGGGAGCGTGTGAACGTGAGTAACAGTATCTGCAGAAAACGCGTACGAATGTCAGACTACATTCTAACAGGAATTATCTATATGTGTGCTTCCGTGTCCATTCTTCTGCTGGTCGGAATCGTGGGATATGTATTTGTCAAAGGGATCGGTCAGATCAACTGGAAATTCCTGACCACGGTACAGAGCCCGACCCAGGGGACCTTTGGTATCGCGGGGAATATTGTAAACACGCTGTATATTATCATAATCACACTGCTGATCGCCACCCCGATCGGGGTGGGCTCTGCGGTTTACTTGAATGAATATGCAAAACCCGGCCGGATCGTAAGACTGATCGAATTCACGACGGAAACCTTATCCGGTATCCCTTCTATTATATTCGGTCTTTTCGGCATGGTGTTTTTCGGCACTACCCTGAAATTAGGCTACTCCATTCTGACCGGGGCACTGACACTGACCATTATGGTATTGCCGCTGATCACCAGAAATACCCAGGAGGCGTTAAAGACTGTACCGGAATCCTACCGGAGCGGTTCCCTGGGAATCGGCGCCACAAAATGGTATATGATTCGGACCATACTCCTTCCCTCCTCCATGCCGGGGATCGTAACCGGCATTATCCTGGCGATCGGAAGAATCGTAGGTGAGTCCGCGGCGTTATTATTTACCGCTGGGAGTAGTTTTCTGCTGCCCAAGGCAGGAGAGTGGCTGGGAAAAATCACAGAATCCGGAGGGACGCTGACCATCCAGCTGTATCTGTGCATGAGCAACGCACAGTATGGGGAGGCCTTCGGAATCGCGCTGGTACTTCTTATAATCGTACTGGGCATCAATATACTGACAAAATATCTGTCAAAACGTTTCGATGTTAACAGCCGGAAATAAGAGTGCCTGAATATAGTCGCGTTAAATGCGGCACCTGGAGGAAAGTATGGAGAACACGAAGATCAGTATACACAAATTAAATTTATATTACGGGCAGAATCATGCCCTGAAAGATATTGATATGGACATCAGCGCCAACGCCATCACTGCGTTTATAGGCCCCAGCGGATGCGGCAAATCCACATTCCTGAAAACTCTGAACCGTATGAACGATCTGGTAGACGGTGTGAGGATAGAGGGAGAGGTCCTTTTGGACGGTGAAAATATCTATGACAGCAAAGTAGATACCACACTACTGAGAAAAAAAGTAGGAATGGTATTCCAGCAGCCGAATCCTTTTCCCATGAGTATCTATGACAATATCGCGTACGGTCCCAGGATTCATGGAATCAAATCCAAGACAGAACTGGACGAAATAGTGGAAAGAAGCCTGCGGGGCGCAGCTATATTTGACGAAGTAAAAGACCGGCTGAAAAAGTCAGCGTTAGGGCTCTCAGGAGGCCAGCAGCAGCGTCTGTGTATAGCGAGAGCCCTGGCCGTAGAGCCGGAGATTCTGCTCATGGATGAACCCACCTCTGCCCTGGATCCCATATCCACATTAAAGATCGAAGATCTGATGGTAGAATTAAAAGAAAAATACACGGTAGCGGTTGTAACCCACAACATGCAGCAGGCCAGCCGTGTCTCCGACATGACGGCGTTTTTCCTGTTGGGGGATGTCATCGAATATGGAGAAACCCGGCAAATCTTCAACAATCCCAGGGAAAAGGAAACAGAAAACTATATTACCGGACGTTTCGGTTGATAGGAGAGAACAGACATGACCACAAGAGTAGTATATTTGGAAGAATTAAAAGATTTAAATAATGACGTCATCAGAATGGGGACATTTCTGGAAAACTCCATTGACGATATGGTAACCGCTTTGCAAAACATGGACAAAGATCTGGCCCGGGAAATTATCGAGAAAGATGATTTTGCCGATGATCTGGAACGAAGCATCGAGCAGCAGTGCATCCACATTGTGGCAAAACAGCAGCCGGTCGCCACAGACCTGCGCAGAATCACTTCCTTTATGCGCATCATATCCGACCTGGAGCGGATCGCGGACCACTGCAGTGATATCTCCGAATATATCTTAAGTATCGCCGACGGTCCTGAGATCCCCATGCCCGACCATATCGAAGAGATGATCAGGGAAATGAAATACATGGTAAAACAGACCATCGACAGCTTCGTTGAAGAAGACGAACAAAAAGCGGTTGAAGTAGTGAAACACGATGATGTCGTGGATGATTATTTTGAAAAAATCAAGGATGAACTCTGTACTGCGATGAAGCATAATCCCAGTCAGATCCGGCAGTATGCGGACTATCTGATGATCATCAAATACGTAGAGCGTATGGCCGACCACGCTACGAATGTGGCTCAATGGATCGGGTTTATTGTTACGGGAGATTTGGTGCTGTGATAGTTAAGGGCCGGCTTCAAGTCATTTGAACCCACGAGAGGTGCCTCCCGCTTTCAAAAGGCCCAGCCGCTTCCCTCCCTTGGTATAAATAGAATTTACCTGGTGTTGTTGATTACTGAGACAGAGAGTATTGAAAGATAAAAACCTTGAATATAAGCACGAGTAATGCTATATTATAGATAAGAGGAATAACCGCCCACAAGTTGGGTTGGCCTGTTATATTAGATAGAAATTCCACCCGTCAACCGGTCAAAGTTTAGGGGTGGTTTTTCTATGTTAAGCTATCAACATATCATGTAAATAAATGTCAGTAACGCCAATATAAACATCCCAAAGGGCCAACACCACCCTGCAACACGGTTATTCCTTATGTTAAAATATATCATAATTCACATTATCTGTCATCGTCAATAATAGCTGAATGATCCCCCCAAAAAATACCCATAAATTTATATACAATCAGCCTTCACAAAAGCAGGTGTGGAATGGACGGGTCTGCGGCGTGCGCTCCTTTGGAGGCTGGGGGTGCCGGCTCTCATTCTGGCGGGCGGGAGGCCTTGCGTTCGTTCCGGCACATAAGGCGCCCGTGTGAAATCTTAATGGAATCCGGCCGGGCTGTTATGGGCGACAGACTGCGTTCCCTGCAGTCTGTCGGTGGCTTCTGAACCGTGAATGCATCAGGCATTCGCGGTGAATAAGCCACGAACCCATAACAGCCCGGCCGGATTCCATTTAGATTTCCCCGGGTAACAGCCTTAAGTGCCGGAACGAACGCAAGGCCTCCCGCCCGCCAGAATGAGAGCCGGCACCCCCAGCCTCCAAAGGAGCGCACGCCGCAGACCCGCCCATTCCACACCGGACCAAAGTCAATCTCCCCCAACAAGAAAAATGTCGATTGGCGAACATAGTTGAGTATGTTATAATCTGAAATAGAAAGTGAGGTGCCTTATGGAGTTTACGCATTTACACGTCCATACGGAGTATAGTCTGCTGGACGGTTCGAATAAGATAAAAGAATATGTGGCCCGGGTAAAGGAGCTGGGAATGGACAGCGCGGCGATCACGGACCATGGGGCGATGTATGGAGTGATCGAATTTTACCGGGCGGCGAGAGAAGCTGGGATCAAGCCGATTCTGGGATGTGAGGTCTATGTGGCCCCGAATTCAAGATTTGATAAGGAGACCACCGGAGGGGATGACCGGTATTATCATCTCGTTTTGCTGGCTGAGAATAATCAGGGCTACAGCAACCTGATGAAGATTGTTTCCAAAGGGTATGTGGAAGGATTTTATTACAGGCCCCGGGTGGACATGGAGGTGCTGCGGGAGTACCACGAAGGGATTATCGCGCTGAGCGCGTGCCTGGCCGGTGAGGTGCAGCGGTATATTCAGAAAGGTCTGTACGAGGAAGCGAAAAAGACCGCATCAAAATATGAAGATACTTTTGGAAAAGGAAACTTTTTCCTGGAACTTCAGGATCATGGGATTCCGGCTCAGAAGACGGTGAATCAGCAGCTGGTCCGTATGAGCCAGGAACTGGGGATCGAACTGGTCGCTACAAATGATGTGCATTATACATACGCGGAAGATGAAAAGCCTCACGATATTTTATTGTGCATCCAGACTGCGAAGAAGCTGGCGGATGAGGACAGAATGCGCTATGAGGGCGGTCAGTATTATGTGAAGTCTGTGGAAGAGATGGAAGCGCTGTTCCCCTATGCCAAACAGGCGCTTGAGAATACCCATAAGATCGCAAAGCGCTGTAATGTGGAGATTGAATTCGGTGTTACGAAGCTGCCGAAATATGATGTGCCGGAAGGATTTACCTCATGGGAATACCTGAATAAACTGTGCTTCGACGGCTTTGCCAGGAGATATCCCGACGACGACGGGACCCTGAAAAAGAGACTGGAATATGAGCTGGATACCATCAAAACCATGGGGTATGTGGATTATTTCCTGATTGTTTGGGACTTTATTAATTATGCGAAGAGAAATGACATTATGGTGGGGCCGGGGCGCGGGAGCGCGGCTGGCAGTATCGTGTCCTATTGCCTGGAGATCACGAATATTGATCCGATCCGCTACAATCTTCTGTTCGAACGGTTTCTGAATCCGGAACGGGTTTCCATGCCGGATATTGATATTGACTTCTGTTTTGAACGCAGACAGGAGGTCATTGATTATGTGACCAGGAAATACGGGAAGGACCGGGTGGTGCAGATCGTTACCTTTGGTACCATGGCGGCCCGGGGTGTGATCCGGGATGTGGGCCGGGTCATGGACCTGCCCTATGCCCTGTGTGATACCATCGCCAAAGCGATCCCGATGGAACTGGGAATTACGATAGATAAGGCGCTGAAGATGAATCCGGAGCTGCGCAAGATGTATCAGGATGATGATCAGGTGCGCAGCCTGATCGATATGTCCAAGAGGCTTGAGGGGCTGCCGCGCCATACTTCCATGCATGCGGCCGGCGTGGTGATCAGCCAGAAGTCGGTGGATGAATATGTACCGCTGTCCAGGGCGGCTGACGGTTCGATTACCACACAGTTTACCATGACGACTCTGGAGGAACTGGGGCTTCTGAAGATGGACTTCCTCGGACTGCGGACCCTGACAGTGATCCAGAACGCGGTGAATATGGTGGAAAAGGGCCATCATCTTCCATTAGATATGGAAAAAATAGATTACAATGATCCGGATGTGCTGGCCTCCCTGGGGACAGGTAAAACAGACGGAGTGTTCCAGTTGGAAAGCGGCGGGATGAAGAGCTTTATGAAAGAACTTAAGCCCAAGAGCCTGGAGGACATTATCGCAGGTATTTCCCTGTACCGTCCCGGGCCAATGGACTTCATCCCCCTCTATATTAAAGGAAAGAATTCGCCGGAGAGTATCACCTACGACTGCCCGGAGCTGGAATCCATTCTGGAACCCACTTACGGCTGTATCGTCTACCAGGAGCAGGTTATGCAGATCGTTCAGAAGCTGGCGGGCTATACGCTGGGGCGCAGCGATCTGGTGCGCCGGGCCATGTCCAAGAAAAAAGTGGCGGTCATGGAGAAGGAGCGCAAAAACTTCGTCTACGGAAATGAGGAAGAAGGAGTTCCCGGCTGTATCAACCGCGGGATTGAGGAGAAAACGGCCAATAAAATATTTGACGATATGATCGATTTTGCAAAATATGCATTTAACAAGTCCCATGCGGCCGCATACGCGGTGGTGGCTTATCAGACCGCGTATCTGAAATATTATTATCCGGTGGAATTCATGGCGGCCCTGATGACGTCCGTTATCGATAATCCAGGTAAGGTGTCGGAGTATATCCTGACCTGCCGCCAGATGAATATCCAGATTCTGCCGCCGGACGTGAACGCGGGGGAGACGCATTTCTCCGTTTCAAATGGTAAGATCCGATATGCGCTGTCTGCAATCAAGAACGTGGGCCGTCCGATTATCGACGCGTTGGTGGAGGAGCGGGAACAGAGCGGGCCCTTCGCGAACCTGAAGGAGTTTTTGACCAGGATGGCCGAAAAGGACATGAACAAAAGAGTGATCGAAAATCTGATAAAAGCAGGCGCGCTGGACAGCCTGGGCGGCACCAGAAAGCAGTTTATGATGATCTATGTGCAGGTGCTGGACAGTGTCAATCAGGAACGGAAATATTCTATGACCGGCCAGATGTCCCTGTTTGATCTGGTAGAGGAGGAAGACAAACAGGCTTTTGAGATTCAGCTGCCGGATGTGGGTGAATATTCCAAGGAAATGAAGCTGGGATTTGAGAAGGAAGTGCTGGGCGTGTATATTAGCGGCCATCCCTTGGAAGAATATGAAGAGAAGTGGAGAAAGAACATTACCCAGGTTACTACGGATTTCCTGCCCGATGAGGAATCCGGCGCAGCCAAAGTGAGGGACGGCGCGAAAGCGATTATCGGCGGTATGATTACCGGTAAAACGGTAAAGCCTACCAGGACGAATACCATGATGGCTTTTATCCAGATCGAGGATCTGGTGGGCACAGTGGAGGTTATTATCTTTCCCAGGGATTATGAAAAATATAGCTCAATACTCATAGAGGACAGCAAAGTTTTCGTCTTAGGACGTATTTCGGCGGAGGAAGAAAAAGCAAGTAAGCTGATCTGCGAGAAGATTATCCCGTTTGATACCATACCCAGAGAGCTTTGGGTGAAATTTCCCGATCTGGATGCCTTCCGAGCGGGGGAACAGGATCTGTATGATACACTGCGGGATTCCGACGGACAGGACCGGGTGGTGGTCTATGTAGAGAATCCCAAAGCGGTAAAACGGCTGCCTCCGGCCAGGAATATCAGAATTAATCCGGAGATCCTAAGCAGTTTAACTACAAAATATGGAGAAAATAACATTAAAGTTGTTGAAATGAGTATTGAAAATAAAAAAGAAATCCTTTAGAATGGAAAGGAAATGTGAACAAATTAACGAAAGATAGTTCGAAATATATGGGAGGAATTCAGCATGGCAAAAGAGTTATCCTCCGGGTCCGCAATGCCCGGTATCGAAGGCAATAAGGAAATCAATACAATCGGTGTCCTGACCAGCGGCGGCGACGCCCCCGGAATGAACGCGGCGATCCGTGCGGTTGTCAGAAGGGCAACTGACCAGGGAAAGACTGTCAAGGGCATTTTAAAAGGATATAATGGTCTGTTAAATGAAGAAATTATCGATATGGATAAAAGAAAAGTGTCCGACATTATCCAAAAGGGAGGAACGATCCTCTACACCGCGCGCTGTGCTGAGTTCCGGACTCTGGAAGGACAGCAGAAGGGGGCGGAAGTATGTCGCAAGCACGGCATCGAGGGCCTGATCGTCATCGGCGGAGACGGTTCCTTCCAGGGTGCCCAGAAGCTGTCTGCGCTGGGGATTAATACGATCGGTGTGCCCGGAACCATCGATCTGGACATCGCATGCACGGAATACACCATCGGATTCGACACCGCGGTTAATACCGCCATGGAAGCCATCGATAAAGTACGGGACACATCCACGTCCCACGAGCGGTGCAGTATTATCGAAGTAATGGGCCGTAATGCCGGATATATCGCGCTGTGGTGCGGTATCGCCAACGGAGCGGAAGACATCCTGCTTCCTGAGAAATATGACTATGATGAACAGAAACTGATCAACAATATTATCCGCAACCGGAAACGTGGGAAAAAACACCATATCGTAATCAACGCCGAGGGAATCGGACATTCCGAGAGCATGGCGAAACGGATCGAAGCCGCCACCGGGGTAGAGACGAGAGCTACCATCCTGGGACACATGCAGCGCGGCGGCAGCCCGACCTGTAAAGACAGAATGTACGCGTCCATCATGGGAGCCTATGCCGTGGATCTTCTGTGCGCCGGAAAGACCAACCGCGTCGTCGGCTACAAAAACGGCGATTATGTTGACTTTGACATCGACGAAGCACTGGCAATGAAAAAAGATATCCCTGCATACCAATATGAAATCAGTAAGGCGCTGTCAAGATAATGATAACAAGTACGCATAACCAACAAGTCAAACATGTCATGCAACTAAATAGAAAACCCCGGCTTCGGAATGAAGAAGGGGTTTTTGTCGTAGAAGGTTTTAAGATGGTAAAAGAAGCCCCAAGAGACCGTATCGTGAAAGCCTATGTAAGTGCGTCGGCACTTGCGGACTCATCCTGTCAGGCCCTTCTTGCGGATCTTTCCTTTGAAGCTGTGGAAGACCAGGTATTTACGCAGATGTCCGATACACAGACACCTCAAGGCATCCTCGCCGTTATCAAGCGGCAGGAGCCTGATCCGGACCAGCTGTTGGAGCAGACGGACCCATTTCTTCTGCTGATCGAAAACCTTCAGGATCCGGGTAACTTAGGGACTATGATCAGAACCGCGGAAGGAGCCGGTGTCACCGGTATCCTGATCAGCCGTGAAAGCGTGGATCTGTACAACCCCAAGACGATCCGTTCCACGATGGGTTCTATTTACCGGGTTCCTGTTCACATCGCTGACAGCCTGACAGGCCTCATTCCCTTGCTGCATCAGCGCGGGATCCGGACGTACGCCGCGCATCTGCGCGGCACGGAGTCCTATACGGACGCAGACTATCAGAAAGGAACCGCCTTCCTGATCGGCAATGAAGGTAACGGACTTACAGAAGAACTTGCTGATGCAGCGGATCAGTACATCCGAATTCCAATGGAGGGACAGGTTGAATCCCTGAATGCAGCCATGGCTGCCGGAATATTGATGTATGAAGTGAAGAGACAGAGAACGGGCTCAAAATGAAGGAGATTCTAAATTGGAAAATACTGCAAAGTTGTTTCTCTATATACTGCCAATCGCCCTGTGCGCCGATATAATAATACCCCTCCTGCTGGGGCCGTTTTACAAAGGTTACAGTCAGCTTTATCAGGTTATGAGTGTATTAGGCAATCATCATTTTATCTTACATAGGATATATAATACGTGGCTTGTTATTTTAGGTCTGATACTAATCGCCGGCAGTGTACAGTTATACAATCTTATCGTCTCTGTTTCTATGCCTATGGCTATCGCACTGATGATCATCCTCATTCTATACGCGGTTGGGGGCTGCATATTATCTGGTCTGTTTTCCGTCGGTGAAGACAAATCCCTTGAAACTCTCCCGGCAAAAATCCACGGCATAGGGTCGGCCATTGGATTTATGATCTTAACTTTAGCTGGCCTTACGGTTTCCGTCTATTTTCACAAAATAAATGCGTTGGCCTGGATGTGTGCAGGAGCTATTAGTTTTCTTTGCTCCGTTATCTTTTTTGTTTTATTTATAATGGCCGATAAGCCTGCCTATGCTGATTCCATCCTCTCATTGGAAGGTTTATGGCAGCGTTTAAGTCTGGTATTCATGTATGTGCCAATCATACTACTCTGTTTTTATTTGTTATGGTAAAAAGGGAGACTGTCCGAAAACCAGGGCGCAGCCCGCCAGGTGTCCGCTCTGTACGGACGTATCCTATGGGGCGCCCGCCAGGGAGAGCAGTGTCTATGGGCCTCTTCCTCACTTAAGGCTGTTACCCGGTTAAATCTAAATGAAATCGGGCCGTCCGGTTGCGGGTACGTGGCTGATTCACCCCGAATGCCGGATGCATTCGCGGCTCAACAGCCACCGAAAGACTGCACGGAACGCAGTCTTTCGCCCACAACCGGACGGCTCGATTTCATTAAGATTTCACACGGGCGCCTTATATGAGGAAGAGGCCCATAGACACCGCTCTCCCTGGCGGGCACCCCATAGGATACGTCCGTACAGAACAGACACCTGGCGGGCTGCGCCCTGGTTTTCGGACAGTCTCAGGGAAGGGACTGCCGGCCCCAATGATGATTTATTAATAATAGTTAACATGGATTTTATTAATAATAGTATTGCGCAGGGCCTCCGTTCTTGACGGCGGTTCATTTTATGTTACAATCAAGAAAACGATGGGAAGAGAGGATGGTAGACTTGAACGGGTTGATGGAGTTGAAGGAGTATTTAAAGGGAAGATCGGGCTGCGCCTGCGGCAGAACCCATAACACAGATCTGATGGAACTGGATATCGGTAGAGGGGCAATCAAAAGGCTGCCTGGAATTCTGAAAAAATATGGTTATAAAAAGCTGCTGGTAGTGGCGGATATCAATACCTGGGAAGCGGCCGGCTCCTGTACGGCATCGGTACTTGAAGCTGCGGGCTTTACCGTGGACACCTTTGTCTATCAGGATACAGCCCTGGTTCCGGAAGAGCGGGTGATCGGCCGGCTGACAGTGGCGGCTGGCCCGGATTTTGATGCGGTGATCGGAGTCGGCAGCGGTACCCTGAATGATCTATGTAAATATATCAGCTACAAAATGGGACTGGACTATTATGTGGTGGGATCGGCGCCTTCCATGGACGGATTCTCCTCCAATGTGGCGGCCATGATTACAAACCAGTTAAAGACGACTTATGAGGTACATACGCCCAGGGGCGTGATCGGCGACGTGGAGGTTCTGAGCAACGCGCCCATGCCGATGATCGCGGCAGGTGTCGGTGACATTCTGGGCAAATATGTCTGCCTGACGGATTGGAAGATTTCCCACTTGCTTCAGGGAGAATATTACTGCGGATATGTGGAAGAGATGGTACAGAATTCAATTCGGGTCATTATGGAAAATGCGGACCTGGTAAGCGCCAGGGATCCGAAGGCAGTCGAGGCGGTTATGAATGGCTTGACCCTGTCCGGGATCGCGATCAGCTATGTGGGAAATTCCCGCCCTGCGTCGGGAAGCGAGCATCATTTATCCCACTACTGGGAGATGATGTTCTTATTTCAGAATCGTCCTGCCGTGCTTCATGGAACCAAAGTGGGAATCGGCACCATCAGTGCGCTGAAGCTCTACGAGATGCTGGCGGAAACTTCTGTTGATTTTGAAAAGGCGAGGATAAAAGCCCGGGCCTTTGATCTGGAAAATTGGAAAGAAAAGATCCGAAAGGCATACGATCCGGCGGCTGAGGAGGTGATCCTTCTGGAAGAGAGGGTACACAAGAACGATCCGCAGGTGGTACTCAGCAGAATTGACCAGATGGAAGCGCATTGGGACGAGGTTCTGACATTGATCCGTATGCTGCCGAAAGCGGAAGAGATCAGCGCGGTTCTCAAGGGGATGGGCGCGCCCGTCACACCGGCGGAAATCGGAGTGGATGCCGCCATGGTAAAAAACAGTGTGCTGTATGCCAAGGAACTGAGAAACCGGTTTGGATTACTGCAGATCCTGTTTGACCTTGGATTAAATGAGGAATTTGCCGACCGGCTGACGGCCGGATTCGGAATGTGAGGTCCGTATGCTGGAGAAAAAGAAGCTGTTTTTGTTCGATATCGACGGAACCATAGCGCTGGGGGATGAACTGCTCCCCGGCACCAGGGCGCTGTTAGATTATATCACCGACATCGGTGGAAAGGCCCTTTATATTACCAACAATTCTACCAAAAGCCGGAAGGATTATGTGAAAAAGTTTGAGAAGTGGGACCTGGCTGTCCCGGAAGAGCACTTTGTGACTGCTGCCTATGCGGCGTGCCTCTATCTGAAAGAACGCTATGACGGAAGAAAACTGTTTGTGCTGGGGACACGTTCTTTTGTGCAGGAGTTAAAAGGCTGGGGGCTGCGGGTCACGGAAGAGGTGGAACCGGACACGGCCTGCGTGGTAGTGGGGTACGACAATGAGCTGAATTATGGAAAACTGGAAAAAGCCTGTGAGCTTTTATTCCGGGAAGAGATCGATTATGTGGCCACAAATCCGGATTTGTGCTGTCCGGCTCCTTTTGGTTTCATACCGGACTGTGGTGCGATCTGTAATATGCTGTATGACGCTGCTGGAAGACGGCCGGAATATATCGGTAAGCCAAATCGGAAGATCGTGGATATCTGTCTTGAACAGACCGGGTTCACCGGCTCCGAAACACTGGTGGTGGGTGACCGGCTGTACACCGATATCGCCTGTGGAATCAGGGCGGGAGTGGAGACCTGCGTGCTTCTGACCGGGGAGGCGAAACGCAAAGACCTTGCGGATACTCCGTTTAAACCAACATACTGTTTTGAGAATGTGGAGGAGTTATGTCGGGCGGTCAGCTTCTGTTCCGCCGCTGTGCGATCACCGCAGGGGGTTTTTGCGCAATCGGAGCACCTTCCTGCAACACAAAAAAATGTGCCGTGAGGCACATTTTTTTGTACACTTTATGAGGGGGGAGATAGTGAGTGTGTAATCAACTATCTGAATACATTATATCGATAAAATATGTTCAAAGTGTGTCGAAAATCTTAAAGAATCTGAAAACATCTTAAGTTATTCCGAAATCTCTTATAAAAATTTATGAATTTATTCGAGAAATTTCTCATTCCTGGACTGATCTTACAGCCATGAAGCCGGATCAGGCGACAAATAATCTTACGGCCTTGAGCTTTTGGTAGATCCCTAAGGTGAGCGCCGCGTACAGCAGAGTAAATACGGCGGTAACGGCCAAAGGGCTCTTAAGCAGTATAGCGGACGCGATTGGAGCCAGAGTGGTCAAAAAGCCTAACAGCATGGAGATAAGTACGGCGGTTCCGCGTTTGACCACCGCATATTCGCTCTCCCAGTCATAGAGTGGAAATTTCAAATTGATCATAATACCTGCGGTTGAGATAAAAAACGTATATACGACTGGCAGAACAAACAGAAGTAATGTCTCCCAAAGTCCAGTTTTCAGACCCAGAGCCAGCAGCAGGCTGCTGATCAGTACGCAGGGCAGATAGATAATCAAGTTTACAGCGATCTTCGATTCAAAGATCGTTATGGTTTCGACAGGAGCGGAGTAAAGAATCCAGCGGTTCTTGCCTTCCAGAGAGATGGAACTGTTGGTAGTGGGGGAGAGTCCGATGAAAAACAGCGGAATCAGCGGCGCCAGTGAACAGAACCACTTTCCTGCCCCGGGAAGGTTGAGCGCGGCTTCTATCTGCCCCGGGTCAAAAAAGAGCAGAGCAATTGAGAGCGCCAGAAGAAGCAAAACTCCCATGGCGGTATTCAGCACATAGACGGAGCAGGAGAAATATCTGCGGAGTTCTTTGGATAACAGAGCCCGGAAAGGAGTGGACACCCGGAGTTCTTTTAACTGATAACCACCCCTGGTGTGAACGGCCCCCAGCAGCGTGTTCAGCCTGGTATAAAAATGTGACAGGACAGCCAGCAAAAGCAGGGCGCCCCCGATGGATATCAGGGCAAACAGCCCATAGTCTGCCCAGGAAGAATTGACGACGGCTTTTGAGACCAGGGAAGCGGGCGGATAGTAGTGATTTACCGCATCGCCGGCGGCTTTTCCCAACGCTGTAATATCATTGGAATTCCACTGTGTCGTCTGCATACTGCCGGCCAGAAACAAAAAGATGAGCGACAGGCTTAAAACAATGGTTACCAGGTTCCGGTGCCGGAACTGCAGCGATACGGCTGTGATCAGGATACAGAGCAGTGTGGCGGCAGCCAGCGGCAGCAGCGGAGCCAGAAACAGCAGGAAAAACAGCATGATCCAGGCGGAAAGGGAGATATTCGCTGCTATGCCGTATACAATTCCGGCGGGAACTAAAGCGACCAGGTTAAAAAGCAGATTAATCCCATAGACACTGGCCATCCGGCTTAAAACAACGGTAAAACTGGTGACCGGCAGTGACATGATCATATCATAATCCTGGAATCCGAATAAAATGCCGTTCCCTTTCAGAAACGTGGTGACCATTGTAATCATGGCGGAAATTAAAATCAGCATAGAAGGCAATAAATTTTCCAGTCCCAGATAGACATACCCGTACGCGGCTCCAACGCTGTAGCCGGCCATCAGCAGAGCCAGCAGCACACCGCCAATGAATAAAAGGAGCATCTGCCTTTTCTCCCTGGAAGTGCCGGAATGGAGCAGACGGTTGATACCGAACTGCTGGAGCAGCTGTACTTTGAAGAGCAGAGCGCATTTACGCATCATGATCCACCACCTCCAGAAATACCTCTTCCAGGCTGCTGTCCCCGCGGACATCCTGTGTATTTCCGCTGGCGATCAGCTTTCCGCTTTTGATAATGGCTATCTTGTTACAAAGTTTTTCGGCCACCTCCAGCACGTGGGTGGAGAAGAAAATGGCACTGCCTTTCCCACAGAGTTCGTGCATCATATTTTTCAGATCAAAAGACGCCTTGGGATCCAGACCAACAAAAGGTTCATCCAGGACAAGCAGCCTGGGCTGATGTAAAAAGGCGGATATAATGGCTGTTTTCTGTTTCATTCCATGGGAGTAGGAGGAGATCAGATCTCCCAGATTAGAGGTCAGTTCCAGTAAATCTGCGTAATGCCGGATCCGTTCTTCCCGTTCCCGCCTGGGTACCTGAAACATATCTCCGATAAAATTCAGATACTGAATTCCGGTTAAATGTTCGTAGAGATCCGGATTATCGGGTATATAGGCGGCCATGGATTTACACAGGACAGGCTCCTTTTGGATGGAATGTCCGCATATGAAGATTTCACCCTGGTCAAAATCCATAACCCCTGTAACCGCACGGATCGTCGTGGTTTTTCCAGCGCCGTTGTGCCCGATAAACCCATAGATATCACCGGACTGCACGGTTAAACTCAAGTCGTCAACCGCCTTCTTTTCTTTATGATACGTTTTGGTCAAATGCCGGATTGTAAGTATGTCGGTAGCCAATATAAGCACCTCCTTTAGAGACAATGGTTTCAGAGTTCCTTCGGTCTTTACATGCAATGATTTCAGAATTCCTTCGGTGGAGTGAGGATCACGCCGAATGAGTGCATTTTCCGGTCCGGTGTGGACGGATTTTGAATCAGCGGGGTCAGGATCTCACCGATCCTGGTTAAGGCATCTTTGATTTCTTCAGGGGAAGCGTAGCAGGGGCATACGGTAAAACTGAACGGTTCCTGCTCCGGATTGATATGATCACGCCTGGAATAGTCCTTGAATTCCTGTAAAAACGCCATCATATACTGTGTAAACATCTGCAGCAGCGTGGTACCCGGGTTTTTCTCGAATAACTGCTTGCCGACGGATTCGAAATCAAAGGCGATCCCATACACCTTTTCCGTGACGCCTCGGATTTTATTTTCCTCCACTACCTCGATCACCCCATCTTTTAACATACGGTTCAAGTGCCGGTACATAGTGGCCTGTGGAATATCGGGAAAAGCGGCGGACAGTTCCTTAGTGGTCATTTTCTGGTGTGTATAGATTTCCAGCAGCAGTTTGCTTTTTACCGGGTTGACAAACGCATCCATTAACTTGTCGATCAATCAGCATCCTTCTTTCATGTTTTGGTGGTTAGGGCTGGGATGAGAGCCGGGATAAGGGCAGGGATGAGAGGAAAGCGGCTCGGATAGTATTCCAGGCCCTGCGAGGTTCTCCCGTCTTCTGCGTAATCCATTCTAAGGCCCGGTCTCAAGTGATTTGATACCACGAGAGAAGCCTCCCGGCTCCCAAGGCCCCGCCGCTTTCCTCTCATCCCTGCACTGGTATAGGTTGTCTCCCATGCTCTGGCAGGCTACGTTAGTGTGAACTGCAATGTGTTTATGGTCTTTGGTAATGATTGATGATGAATGTTATCAATATGATAATATTATCACGTATGAGAATAAAAGGCAAGCAGTATTTTGACATTGACAATCATTTCCAGCGGGTTTAGTGTCAGAGTGGTCTTTTTAGGCGCTTGACAGAAAAATGCCGGGTGTTATAATAAATGTAAGGTTAACATTACGGAGGCGATATTTTGAAAAACAGAGTCAGGCAGCTAAGAGAGGAATACGGCTGGACCCAGGAGCAGCTGGGACGAATGGTGGGGACATCCAGGCAGGCGATCCATGCGATCGAGTCGGAAAAGTTCGAACCCTCGATCTGGCTGGCCCACGATATTTCCCAGGTGTTTCAATGTCCGATTGAAGAAGTTTTTTTGTTTGATCAAAGCGAAAGAAAATCGAGAGCGACGAGCAGCAGGAGGGCATACGAATGGCAGTCAGAAAATTGCGGATAAATGATGACCCTATACTCAGAAAGCGAAGTAGAGAAGTGGCAGCGGTGGATGACCGCATCCGAATGCTGTTAAGCGATATGGCGGATACGCTTCATGACACTCCGAACGGAGCTGCCTTAGCCGGAAGTCAGGTGGGTATCTTAAAACGGCTGGTCGTGATCGATATGGGAGAAGGCCTGATCAAGCTGGTCAATCCCATGATTACGGAGACATCCGGTCAGCAGGAGTGCATCGAAGGCTGCCTAAGCTTACCCGATCGGTTCGGCAGGACCACGCGTCCCGCCCGTGTCACAGTCCAGGCATTAAATGAGTACGGGGAGCCGATTCAACTGACCGGAGAAGGCGAAATGGCTAAATGCTTTTGCCATGAGATCGATCATCTGGACGGTGTCCTTTTTATTGACAAAATCAGCCCCAATAGGAAAGGAACCGAAGATATGAAAAAGACACAGGAACTGGTTTTGCTCTATAATTTTCAAAACACCGAAAAAGGAAGAAAATTAAAGGCAGTCCTGATACAAATGGGAATCCGAATTAAAAATGTGGATAAAGCAGCCTTTCTGGAGCCGGTCGGCAGTCTGTGCGGCATAGAAGGGATCGAAAAGAGCGAAAAGCAATACGAAGGGGAAGGATTCCCGGAAGAAATGCTGGTCATGAAAGGCATGTCCGGCAGCAGAATCGACGATCTTCTGACCCTCCTTCACAAAAACAAAATAGGGAAAATCCACTTAAAAGCTATTCTTACCGAAACAAATCAGCAATGGAACTCACTAGAATTATATGGAGAACTGAAAAAAGAACATGAAGTGATGAGCAAGAATGAGTAAGAGCAAGTGAGAGCCGCACCCCATCCCGCCCATTCCAAAAATAACAAAACCCCCCCTGATTATTACAACTACAGCGGTTTTCCCTCCTCATACGGCCGATGAACCGACCGGTAATCTGGACAGCAAATCATGCCGTACGGTGATCGATTCCTTTTTAAAAGCACGGGATGAGCTGAACGCTACGATTTTAATGGTAACCCATGACAGCTGCGCCGCCAGCTTTTGTGACCGGGTTATTGTATTAAAAGACGGCCGGATCTTTAAAGAGGTCGTGAAAATGGGAAGCAGGCAGGAGTTTTTTGACGAATTGCTGGATCTGCTGCGGGATCAGGGAGGCAAAGAAAATGACGGAGAATAAACTGTACGCGAACCCATTCAGAACAAGATTTTACTCTTTTCTTATACATCCGGACGCTGTAGTTTCCTCATATGAGACCCCTGATCAGCGGAATCCAGCCTGTTATGGAAGCCAAAGCCAAAGTCCTAGAAGTCAAAGATTGTATTCTGGTGACAAAGGTGATAAAATAAACTAAAGAATGATAGTTGAATAGGAAGCCTAATTGAGCAGACAGAGAATACGAATATGTATGGAAGGGTGTACGGATGGCGGAGCTAAGCAGCAGGCAAATACATAATATTGTACGCAGGGCTTTGAATAAGGTGGATGAAAGGCTTGTGGATCACGGGGAGCGGGTGGCTTACCTTGTGATGCACATGATGCTGGAAGAGGGGAGTTATGATGCCAGAACCATCCGGAGTATGTCTTTTGTGTCTCTGCTGCATGACATCGGGGCGTATAAGACAGAGGAGATTAACGATATGGTCCGGTTTGAGGTGGAACAGTGCTGGAACCATTCTATTTATGGGTATTTATTTTTGAAATATCTTTCTCCCTTTTGTTCCTATGCGCCGGTCGTGTTGTTTCACCACACGCCTTATGAGGAACTGGAAGGCATGCCTGTCCCCTTAAAGGAACTGGCGGAGTGTATCAGCCTGGCGGACCGGGTGGATGTCTATATGGGACAGGGGAACGGGGAACATGTGCTTCAAATTATGGAGACATACGGGGGGACGAGATTCTCTCCAAAATGGCTGGATCTTTTAAAACGGGCGGAGCAGAAAAACCAGGTTCTGGAGAAGCTTTCCGGAAGGTTTTTTATGGATGAGGTCTTTGAGGCGCAGGAGAAGGTTCCTTTAAGTGAAGAAGAGATCGACGTTTTTCTGAAAATGATTATTTTTGCCATCGATTTCAGAAGCAGGTATACGGTGATACATACGATTACGACTACCAGTATCAGCAAACAGCTGGCCGTTCTGTTCGGTTTCGACGAGACAAAGGTGGATAAGGTCCGGCAGGGCGCATTACCGCATGATCTTGGGAAGATCGGCATACCGGTGGAAATCCTGGAATTTCCTGGAAAGTTAAGTCCGCAGGCGATGAGAATCATGAGAACCCATGTGGATATCACGGAGGAAATCGTGGGAGGTGAGATCGAAGAAGAGATTATCAGATCCTGCTATGCCCTTACTGTGTGGAAATGATGATCAGCCATTTCGATGAGATCATGCAGAGGGTAAAGGAAACCGGTAATCTAATCCTGAATATTTACAATATTCTGCAGCTGGAATATGAGGAACTGGCAAGAAAGTATGCGCATAAGGGAAGGGATACCAATGAAACATAAATACCAGACAAGCAGGCTGATTTCCATATTGTACCGGCAGGGATGCCGATTTTTTGACCGTGAGCTTTCCGGGACCATGGTTGGTTATGGACAGCAGTTGTTTTTAATCCTGATTTATGAAAATCAGGGTATCAGCGTTCTGGATTTGGCTAAAATGGGACAATTCGACAAGGGGACCGTGACCAAGGCCATACAGAAACTGGAAGAACAAAGATTGATCCGTTGGGAACCAGATACCAAGGACCGGCGGATTCACCATGTATTTACCACGGATGAGGCTGAGCCGATCATCGAAGAAGTCTATCGCAAGCGGCATAAATGGAACAGTATTCTGGTGCGCAATATGTCAAAAGAAGAGGCCGCTGCCGTCGATAAACTGCTGTCGCGTATGACGGAGAACGCATTTGATTATATTAATCATGGAAAGCAGGCTGACTTGAAAAAGTAAATTCCAGTGCAAGACTAAATTCCACCAGCGGTTAAAAGTTGCAGTAAATTATAGACTTTTTTGCGCAAGTTTCCAGGATTTCTGCTATAATCAGGCTAACTACTTGCAAAAAATCATATTTCCGGGTAGAGAAAACAGGCCGCTGGAGTTCAGTATGCAGAACTAAATTCCACTAGCCCCATTCAAAAAATATGAAAAGTTTACTTCCAGTCCGGCAGCAGATTTTTTCAGGTTAGTTAACGGTTGAAGCG